>NZ_BAABWL010000005.1:0-419518 GCF_040371315.1 Ruegeria sp. HU-ET01832 | reverse complement strand
TTGAACAGCAGGAGGTGCCCTATGGAGACTGTAAACGGAATTGGCGGTGTGTTTTTTCGTGCCGATAACCCCAAAGCTTTGGCCGCATGGTACGAAAAGCATCTTGGTGTAAACCAGCTTAACCCTCTGCCGTGGAAACAGCGTGAAGGCTTTACTGTTTTTGCGCCATTTGCGCAGGATAATGAGTATTTTGGCAGGGTTGAACAACAGTGGATGATCAACTTTAGGGTCGATGATCTGGCCGCAATGACGGCCCAGTTGGAGGGCGCGGGAATCGCAGTTGAGACCAACCCGGAATGGAACAGTGAGGTGGGGCTTTTTGCCCGGATCCACGATCCTGAAGGCAATCCCATCGAGCTGTGGCAACCAAATCAATGAGATAGGTCCAGTGTATACCATTGCATTCACGTAAGTATATGAAATAAAAAGATAATTGATGTTGGAAAATTGTGTCGTATAGTGCGTCGGATGAGACGGAGCCCTAAATGACACCGATTGACGACCATCCACTGCGATACGCATTGGCCAATGAGCTGCACGCCCGACCATTTCCTGTGGCGAACAGTCCGTGCACGGTCGCGTTTCTGGCGATCAAGAAATCGGAAGTCGCTGTCGGGCGGGATCGCCAAGAGGATATGGCGCATCTTGTGAATTTGCTGGACCGCCACGGTGCACAGCACCCGCAGCCCGCTGCTACGCATTTTGCCGGGCAAATCGGCCGTCATTGGTTGAAGTGGGAGCAGCACACGGAATTTGTCACCTATACTGCGATCACGCAGAATGTCAGTGACCGCCCGTTTAACCCCGCTGATTTTGAAGTGTTCCCGCAGGACTGGCTGGCCGCCAGCCCCGGTCAGCGTGTGACGTCGGCGATGATCCGTGTGATTGACCGTGCGGATGATGGTGCGGTGAAATCTGCTTTGGCGGATTGGTTCGAGCCCGAGAGCCTTGCGGTATCTCGTATGCTGGACAATACCGCCATTTGCGCCAGCGATTTTCGCATCGACCCAGCCGGGCATATGAGATTCGCGTTGTTTATCTCGAAAGGTACAGGCCAACGCAGGATAGGGCGCATCATTCAGCGTATGTGTGAGATCGAGACCTACAAGGCAATGTCGATGTTGGGATTTGCCCGGGTCAAGGAATTGACGCCCCGCATTGGCGAACTGGACGGGAAACTGACAAGGTTGATGCGGCAAATGACAGACAACTCGGCCCATCCGGATGAATTGTTGCCCGATCTGCTGCACACCTCGACCCAGCTTGAAACTCTTTCGGCGCAATGTTCGTTTCGGTTTGGTGCGACTGGAGCATATGAAGCCATTGTAAACCAGCGGATCGAGGTTTTGCGCGAGGAACGGTTCGAGGGCCGCCAGAGCTTTGCCGATTTCATGATGCGTCGCTACGATCCCGCAATGCGTACGGTGAAGTCCACGGAACGTCGTTTGCAAGCTCTGTCCGATCGGGCCATTCGTGCAGGAGAGTTGTTGCGAACCCGTGTGGATGTCGAACGAAGCGCGCAGAATCAGGCGTTGCTGGAAAGCATGGACCGCCGCGCCGATCTGGCCCTGCGGTTACAACACACGGTCGAGGGCTTGTCGGTTGTTGCCATCAGTTATTATGCCGTGTCTCTGGCCAGCTATCTTTTGTACCCATTGACCAAGGCCGGGATCAGCAAGGGGATGCTGACAGCTGCAGTGACCGCTCCTGTTGTTCTGGCAGTCTGGGTGGCTGTGCGAAGGATCCGCAAGCGGTTGGAATAGTCGCCGATTGCCAATCCGTCCCACGCCTGTAGTACTGGCGGGGTTGAACTGCGGAAAGGGGATTGCGTGATTGGCATCGTAACCGCTTGGCGGGCCGTTGCCGCCATGTTCATTTTGAACGGTGCTTTGTTTGGCATCTGGGCCTCTCGTATTCCTGCCGTGCGGGACCGGCTGGACCTCACGCATGAGGCATTGGGGCTTGGCCTGTTATTCATGGCTGCGGGGGCGGTGTGTTCCTTTCCCGTGACAGGCCGACTGACCGACAGGTTCGGTGCGGTGGCAATCACGAGGGTGATTGCCGTTTTGTATACGCTGTCGCTGATCCTGTTGGCCTTTGCGAATGGGTTCTGGTCACTGGCGGCATTTCTGTTTGTCTTCGGCGCGTTTCACGGGTCGATGGATGTCGCCATGAACGCCTGGGCCGCCGAGGTCGAGCAAGCTTACGACAAACCTGTGATGTCTTCGTTTCACGCGATGTGGAGTCTGGGCGCAGGTCTTGGTGCGCTCAGTGGCTACGGAGCGGTTCAACTTGAGTTGACGGTTATGCAACACTTTCTATTGGCAGGGGGTGTTGTTGTGGGGTTGGCTTTGGCGTTGTCCATGGTGCGTTGGACGTCACGTCGTACCGAAAGCTCAAGTGGTAAGGTCTTTGCGCTGCCATCCGGGGCATTGGTTCTGGTCGGCTTTACGGCGTTGTGTGGCGCATTGGGCGAGGGAGCAGTGGCGGATTGGAGCGCGATTTTTCTAAGGGACGTGACAGGTGCCTCAGAAAGCGTCGCGGCACTGGGATACGCCGTGTTCTCGGTGACGATGGTCGCCTTTCGTCTGGCCGGAGGGGTCGTCATTTCACGTTTTGGTCCAGTCGCTACAGCTCGATTTGGCGGGATATGCGCGGCACTAGGGGTGCTAGGAGTTGTGACCGCCTCCGAGGCTACAATAGCGCTGTCTGGATTCGCCTTGATGGGGATTGGATATGCGGTGATCATGCCATTGGCTTTCAGTCGGGCGGCCAACGACCCTGACGTGCCGCCCGGGCAAGCCATCGCAAGTGTGGCAACGCTGGGCTATGGCGGGTTGCTCATTGGCCCTCCGCTTATTGGGTTTTTGGCAGAGATGCTTACATTGCGTCTGGCGTTTACTGCTCTGCTACCATTGGCGGTGCTGATCGTCTTGTTGTCAGGGGCCTTGCGTCCCGCCAGCACAAAAAATAACTGAACCGGGAGAAACACATGCCGATCAAAAACCGCTTCGCCGAATTGCAAAGTGAAGTCACCGAATGGCGGCGGGATATCCACCAGCATCCTGAGATCTTGTTCGAAACTCATCGGACCAGTGCATTGGTCGCTAAAAAACTGGCCGAATTCGGGTGCGATGAGGTTGTGACCGGGATCGGCCGGACCGGTGTTGTCGGTGTGATCAGGGGCAAAGCGGATACCAAGGGCAAGGTCATCGGGTTGCGCGCTGACATGGACGCTTTGCCGATCCTTGAGGCAACCGGGCTTGACTATGCCTCGAAGACCGAGGGCGCAATGCATGCCTGTGGTCATGATGGACATACGGCGATGCTGTTGGGCGCGGCCAAATACCTGTCTGAAACGCGCAATTTCGATGGTACTGTCGTGGTGATCTTCCAGCCCGCTGAAGAAGGCGGCGGCGGCGGTCGCGAGATGTGCGAAGACGGGATGATGGACCGTTGGGGCATTCAAGAGGTCTATGGGATGCACAACTGGCCCGGTCGCCCTGTGGGCAGCTTCTCCATTCGCCCGGGCGCGTTTTTTGCTGCGACGGATCAGTTCGATATCGTTTTTGAAGGCAAGGGTGGCCACGCAGCCAAACCGCATGAGACCGTGGACACGACTGTTATGGCCGCGCAGGCGGTCTTGGCGCTGCAGACGATTGCGGCGCGCAATGCAGATCCGGTTGATCAGGTGGTGGTGTCGGTTACCTCGTTTGAAACTTCTTCGACCGCCTTCAACGTGATCCCGCAAACGGTCAAACTGCGCGGTACAGTGCGCACGATGAGTGCTGACATGCGCGATCTGGCGGAAAAACGGATTGGCGAGATTTGTAACGGGGTCGCTGCGACCTTTGGCGGGGCTGTAGACGTGACCTATTACCGGGGATATCCGGTGATGGTAAACAGTGATGAGCAGACGGATTTTGCTGCCGAGGTCGCACGGTCGGTTTCTGGCGACTGCGATGACGCACCCTTGATTATGGGCGGAGAAGACTTCGCCTTCATGCTCGAAGAGCGTCCGGGGGCGTATATTTTGGTGGGCAACGGCGACACTGCTGCGGTGCACCACCCGGAATACAACTTCAATGACGAGGCGATCCCAGCCGGATGCAGCTGGTGGGCAGAAATCGTTGAACAGAGGATGCCAGCGGCTTGACCGTTTGCGGCAGCGAGGGGCCAGCCCCTCGCGCTCCCCGAGATATTTTTAGCCAGATGAAGAGGGATCCTGCACGCCCAGTTCAAGTTGATCGCAGAGAGTGTCAACGATAGCGCTCAGCGCATTTTTCTGGGTGTTGACGCAAGATTGCGCGGCCTTGCGGGCGGTGGTCAGTGCAGTCGGATCGGACAGCCATTCGGTGACGGCTGCGGTCAAGTCGGGTGCGGACTGGACCTGTATCGCACCGCCGGTTTCGATCAGGGGGGCGAAGGTTTCCGCGAAGTTGAAATAGCCAGGGCCTGTGATCACGGCAGCGCCCGCCTGTGCGGGTTCGAACGGGTTGTGGCCTCCGATCTCGCGCAGCGAGCCGCCCAGAAAGACGATGGGGCAGAGCGCGTACCATGTGCCGGTTTCGCCCAGCGTGTCGGCCACATAGACCTGAGTTTCGGGGGTGATCTGGTCATTAGCGGACCGAAAGGCGGCTTTTTGTCCGGCCTGGTCGATTAGCTCAGCAACGTCGCCGCGGCGTTCGGGATGGCGGGGAATCAGCAGCAGAAGCAGATCGGGCCAGTGTTTCAACAATTCGGCATGGGCGGCCAGAACGGTCTCTTCTTCGCCGGCATGGGTGGAGCTGGCAATCCAGACGGGGCGGTCAGCGATCTGGGTTTTCATATCGCCCAGGGTTGCTTGATCTACCGGCAGCGGATCGGACATCGCTTTGAGGTTGGTTCCGGGTTGCACGCGTGTTTCCGGCGCGCCCATCTGGATCAGGTTTTGCGCAGTCCGATCATTCTGGGTCAGGAAAAGGCGGAAGTGATTCAGAATGAATCGCGCTGTTTTAGGCCGCTTTTTCCAACCTGCTACTGATTTGTCTGAAAGACGCGCATTCAGCAGGGCCAGTGGGGTTTCGCGTTTTCCAGCCTCGATTATCAGTTGTGGCCAGATCTCGCTTTCGACAAAGATGCCCGCATCGGGGCGCCAATGGTTAAGAAAACGCTTCACTGGGCCGCCGGCGTCAAGCGGGGGGTATTGGTGACGCGTGCGGGGCGGCATCCGCTTTTCAATCAACGAAGCCGAAGTTGGCGTGCCCGAAGTGATCAGAAACTCGGCGCTTGGCAGTCGTTCGCCCAAGCGTTTTATGAGGCTGATGACCGACAATGTCTCACCCACACTTGCGGCGTGGAACCAAATGAGTTGCCCCTTTGACCGTCGCTGGCTGGCATGGCCGAGGCGTTCATGCTGACGAAGTGTTGGAACGTCAGCAGCAAGCAGCTTTTTGCGAACTGCCCGCCAGACAAACGGTGCCGCAACTGCGGTCAGGCTGCAATACAGGTGGTAGAGCAGTGTCGGTCGGTCAACAGGGGCAGGCACGTCAGCCGCCGGTATGGCTCATGTGGCGGCTCATCTTGCCGTCCACCGCCTGGCGGGAGTAGTCGAAGTCGTGCCCTTTGGGTTTGAGGTTGATCGCTGCGCGGATCGCCTCTTCAAGTGGTTGCTCGGTGTCCGGATGGTCACGCAAAGCGCCGCGCAGGTCCGCCATATCTTCTTGTCCAAGGCACATAAACAGCTCGCCGGTACAGGTCAGACGCACGCGATTGCAGCTTTCGCAGAAGTTATGCGACATGGGCGTGATGAATCCGATTTTCTGATCCGTTTCTTCCAGCCGCACATAGCGAGCGGGTCCGCCGGTACGTTCGGCAAGATCAGTCACGGTATAGTGGTTTTCGTATTCCTTGCGCACGTCTTTCAGGGACCAGTACTGATCCAGGCGGTCTTCGTTGCCGATATCGCCCATCGGCATGACCTCAATCCATGTCAAGTCCATATCGCGCTCGGCGCACCATTTGGTAATGGTCGGCAGTTCTTCCTCGTTGAAGCCCTTCAGGGCCACAGCGTTGATCTTGATCCGCAGCCCGGCCTTTTGCGCGGCATCAATGCCGTTCAGCACCTGTTTTAGGCGTCCCCAGCGAGTGATCTGCGCGAACTTGTCTTCGTCCAGCGTATCCAACGAGATATTCACCCGGCGCACGCCCGCAGCATAGAGGTCTTCCGAGAAGCGATGCAGCTGCGAGCCATTGGTGGTCAGGGTCAGCTCCTTCAGCGCTCCGCTATCCAGATGGCGGGTCATGGCGTTGAAAAACGTCATGATGTTGCGGCGTACAAGCGGCTCACCCCCCGTGATGCGCAATTTTTCTACCCCCATGTTCACGAAGGTCGAACACATGCGATCCAATTCTTCGAGCGTGAGCAAGTCTTTTTTGGGTAGGAATTTCATGTCTTCGGACATGCAGTATACACAGCGGAAATCACAGCGATCCGTGACGGAAACGCGGAGGTAAGTGATGGCACGAGCGAACGGGTCGATAAGTGGAGCTGTCATGCTTCTTAACTAAAGCGGCGCAAGGCCTGCGGCAAGGGCGAACTGCGCTTTGCGCTGGTGCAGATGCGCGCAGGACGATAGGGTTCAGGGATGAAATATGCGCTTTTGGTTTTCTGTGTTTTCCTGGCAGGATGCGAGACGGTTCGGTCGACGTCCGATCGTTTGTTGAAGCGTGGCGATGCCACTGCCCAGCCTGAACCCGTTTCGGCAGATGAAACCCAAGTCGAAGAGGCAGCAGCCGACGACGAGCCTTTGCCCGCGACTGCCGCTGGGTGGCTTGGGGCGAAAACGACCATTGCCAGTTTAGGCGATCCGACAACGCCGGGCCGGTGGTTGCGCACACCTCTGGTCGATACCGAGTTTACCGGACGAGTGGTTGTTCCACGCACCGGAGCACAAGCCTATATCACTCTGGTTCCCGTGCCGGGACCGGAAGGTGGAGGCAGCCAGTTGTCTCTGGATGCCATGCGAGCCTTGTTGCTGCCGTTTGACGAATTAGTCGAGTTGGAAGTCTATTCCAACTGACCCCTGAGGTATTTCCCCGCTTCGCGACGGGCAAAGGGCTTCATTGCTTCTCCGTACGCGTCCAGAAAGGCAACGACCCTGGGTGCGTCGTGTTTCGACAGATCACGCAACCACCATGCGATTGCCTTTTGCATGAACCACTCCCGATCCGGGACATAGCCAGCGGCCCATTTCAGAATGCGGTCGCGGCGGTGCAGATCATCGACTTTGGGGTGGTTTTGCTTGGTCCATGGCAAAGTGGCCACCAAAACCGCGCGGCGCGTCCACATGTGATCGGAGGTCGTCCATGCCTCGACCTGATCCAGCCGGGATGGCTCTGCGGAAAGGCGTTTTTGCATCGCCATGCAAGCATGATCAGCGATCGCCCATGCGTCGAAGTCGGGCAACCAGCTTTGCAGCAAGTCCCAAACTGCGTCGTCTGGTCGGATGCGCGCTTGTGTGAGCAATTTCGCGGCAGCAATGCGGGCTTCGTGAATATTCGTCTGCCAAAGCGCATCTGCCAGAGCGACGCGATCCGACACATCCAGTTCTTGTCGCCAGCTTTTGGTCAGATCATTCAGAACCGGATTGGGCACGCCCAGATATGGACGGTCCGCCTTGTGATAGGCGACGGCCTGCTGCGCGCGCTCAGTGTCCGCAAATGTTTTGATCTGGTCCAGATATGCGGTAGCTTGCATCATTCGACGGTGACGGATTTCGCCAGATTGCGCGGCTGGTCCACATCCGTCCCTTTTGCCACGGCTGTGTGATAGGCCAGCAGTTGCGCCGGAACCGAATAGAGGATGGGCGCAAGGCTCGGGTGGATATGCGGCATTCGAATGGTGCTTTGCACCCCGTCCTTGGCCTCGGCGATGCCGTCATCGTCGGAAACGAGGATGACTTTACCTTTGCGCGCCATGACCTCCTGCATGTTCGACACCGTCTTGTCGAAAACCGCATCGCGCGGGGCCATCACCACCACGGGCATATGCTTGTCGATCAAGGCGATGGGCCCATGTTTCAGCTCACCTGATGCATAACCTTCGGCGTGTATATAGCTGATTTCTTTCAGTTTCAGCGCGCCTTCCATTGCCAATGGGAACATTAGGCCGCGGCCCAGAAACAGAACGTCGCGCGCCTCGGACAGGCGTTGGGCAGCGGCGCGAATGGCATCGTTTTGCTCCAGCGCGGTGTTCAGCACAGATGGTAGGCCGCGCAAGGCGGCGGCGTGATCAGCCAGTTCCTCGGGAGTCAGAGTGCCGCGATCAGCGGCCGCTTTCAGCGCCAGCATCAGCAACACGCTCAGCTGGCAGGTGAAGGCTTTGGTCGAGGCGACGCCGATCTCAACCCCCGCATGGATCGGCAGAGCAATATCGCTTTCCCGCGCGATGGAGCTTTCGGGAACATTGACCACCGAGACGATCTTGTCGGCCTTGCCCTCGCAATAGCGCAACGCGGCCAGCGTGTCGGCGGTTTCGCCCGACTGGCTGACGAACAGCGCTGCTGTGCGACCGGGAATGGGCGGTTCGCGATAACGGAACTCGCTGGCGATATCGACCTCGACAGGGATTTGCGCCAGTTGTTCAAACCAGTATTTCGCGGTCAGGCAGGCATAGAAAGCGGTGCCGCAGGCGACCATGGTCAGACGGTCCAGCTTGGTGAAATCCAAATTGCCGGGCAGGGTGATCTCGTCCCCGCCGGTGCGCAGATAGGATCGGATCGCCTCGGCCACGACAACGGGTTGTTCGGCGATTTCTTTGGCCATGAAATGCTTGTGCCCGCCCTTGTCGGCGCGGGATTGGTCGATCTTGATCTGGCGGAGCTCACGATTGACCAACTCACCGGCTTCGTTGCGGATCTCCAGCGAGGTGCGGGTCAGCACGGCGCGGTCACCCTCTTCAAGATAGGTGATACGGTCGGTTAGCGGGGCCAATGCGATGGCGTCCGAACCTACGTACATCTCGCCATCCCCGTGACCGACGGCCAGCGGAGAGCCCTTGCGCGCCGCCACGATCAAATCGTCCTGACCGTCAAAAAGGAACGCCAACGCAAAAGCCCCCTCAAGCCGGTCGATGGTTTTGAATGCGGCGTCAACCGGCGACAGGCCCGTATTCAGGAAATGCTCGGCCATGAGGGCGACGGTTTCGGTGTCGGTTTCGGTGACGAAATCGACGCCATGTTCTGCCAGTTCGGCCCGTAATTCGCGGTAGTTTTCCACGATTCCGTTATGAACCACGGCCACGGGGCCCGCCTGATGCGGGTGCGCATTCGTGACCGAGGGTACGCCATGGGTGGCCCAGCGGGTATGGCCGATACCCGATTTACCGGGCAGGGGGTCATGTACCAGCAAATCGCTGAGGTTCACCAGCTTGCCCACTGCCCGTCTGCGTCCCAACGCGCCGTTGTTCACGGTCGCAATCCCGGCGCTGTCATAACCGCGATATTCAAGGCGCTTCAGCGCCTCGACCAGAATGGGGGCGACCTCGTGTTCACCCAATACGCCTACGATACCACACATGGGTCAGGCTCCTTTATCGCGGCGAGCCTTCTTCGCCTTGAGCATTTCAAAAAGTTTGCGCGCATAACCGGGTTTGTTGTCCTGCTTGGCGCGCGCCACGGCCAGTGCGTCTGGTTCCACGTTGCGCGTGACCACCGTGCCGGTCGCCGTCATGGCGCCGTCGCCGACGGTAACGGGGGCAACCAGCATGGTGTTTGATCCGATGAAGACATTCTCGCCAATCGTGGTTTTGTGCTTCATCACGCCATCATAGTTACAGGTGATCGTACCCGCTCCGATATTTGTTGCGGCGCCAACGGAGGCATCCCCGATATAGCTGAGGTGGTTGACCTTAGCCCCTTCGGCGACCTCGGCATTCTTGATTTCGACGAAATTCCCGATGCGCGTGTTCTCGGCCAGTTCAGTGCCGGGGCGCAGGCGGGCGTAGGGGCCGACGATAGCTCCGCGGCTGACATGGCAGCCTTCCAGATGCGAAAACGCTCGGATCGTCGCGCCACTTTCGACGGTGACACCGGGGCCAAAGACCACGTTGGGCTCGATCACCGTGTCCCGCCCAATGATCGTATCGGCGGCCAGATAAACGGTTTCGGGGGCCATCAGCGTGACGCCCAGATCCAGAAGCTCAGCGCGGGCACGAGCTTGGAAGACATCATCGGCGGCCGCCAGATCCGCACGTGAATTCACGCCTAGCGTCTGCGCCTCGTCACAGGCAACGGCGGTGACTTTCAGATCACGGCTGCGGGCGATCTCGACCACGTCGGTCAGGTAGTATTCCTCGGACGCGTTGTCATTGCCCACGGCTTCTATCAACGAGAACAAGGTTTGCGCGTCACAAGCCAAAAGTCCAGAATTACAGAAGCTTATCGCGCGATCCTCATCTAACGCATCCTTGTATTCAACGATCCGTTCCAGCGTATCGCCCTGCATGACAAGGCGGCCGTAGCGAGCGGGATCGGCGGCCTCGAAACCCAGAATGACCAGGTCATTCTGTGCGCGTGCCTCGATCATCCGTTCCAGCGTGTCGGGCTGCAGAAACGGCGTGTCACCGTACAGGACAACCACGTCGCCCTCGAACCCCTCCAGCGCGGGGCGGGCCTGGGCGACGGCATGGGCGGTGCCCAACTGCTCTTCCTGCTCGGCAATCTGCGCGGTCTCATCCTCGGCTGTGGCGACTTTGGCGACGGCCTCGGACCCATGGCCGGTGACGATCACGGTGCGTTCGGGCGACAGCACGGCCCCGGCACGCATGGCATGGACCAGCATCGGGGTTTGCGCGATGGGATGCAGAACTTTGGGGATATCCGAATTCATCCGGGTGCCTTTTCCGGCGGCAAGGATGACAAGGGCGGTGCTCATGAATTCGTTTTCTCTTTGTGTTTTGTTGGCGACCGTTTTATCCGCTGGGGGCAAAGGCGCAAGCGGTTCGGGCATCAAACTAGATTGCCGTTTGCAACACGACGTGGCGAAAACCCGCCGAGGCAGGAGGCTTTATGCGTACCGTAATCTTCGATCTGGATGGAACTTTGGCGGATACATCCGGCGATCTGCTAGAGGCCGCGAACCATTGTTTTCGTCATATGGGCCATGGCGACGTGCTGATCCACGGGCAGGACGCGGGCGTCGCGCTGCGGGGTGGCCGGATGATGTTGACCCACGGGTTGAAGCGCGTTGGAGCATTCGAAGAGCAGACCATTTCGGACTATTACCCGATGTTGCTGGAGGCCTATGCGCAGGCCATCGACACCCATACCACCTTCTATCCCGGCGCGTTGGACGCGGTCGAGGCGCTGAAAGCGGCCGGTTACGGCGTGGGCATCTGCACCAACAAGCCCGAGGCGCTGGCGCATCAGTTGCTGTCACAGATGGGAGTGCGGGATCAGTTCGCCGCTCTGGTCGGGGCGGATACGTTGCCGGTGCGCAAACCCGACCCCGAACCGTTGCGTGAGGCAGCGCGGCGGGCAGGCGGCCATCCAGACCTGTGTGTTCTGATCGGCGACTCCGATACCGACCGGAATACGGCAAAGGCGGCGGGCGTGCCTTCGGTTCTGGTTACATTCGGCCCTTCTGGTGACGATATGGCCGCGCTGGAGCCCGAGGCGTTGCTGCATCATTTCGATGATCTGCCCCGCGTGGTCGAGGGGTTGATCGGTGCGGCGGCTTAGTCTCTTGACCCAAGCGGGCGTGAGGACCAGAACAGAGCCATGACCGAGATATTCACTGGCAGCTTCACCCAGCAAGAACCCATCCCCGAAGAGGCGGTCGAGGCCGCTCTGGCCGTGCTGCGCCACGGGCGGCTGCACCGATATAACGTGGTGCCCGGAGAACTGGGCGAGACCGCGCTACTGGAGCAAGAATTCGCGGCGCAGATGGGCGCGAAATACTGTCTGGCGGTATCCTCGGGCGGCTATGCGCTAGCTACCGCCCTGCGCGCCGTCGGGGTGCAGCCGGGTGATCCGGTGCTGGCCAATGCTTTCACGCTGGCTCCGGTGCCGGGGTCAATCGCCTCGGTCGGGGCGCGTCCGGTGTTCGTGGGCGTGACCGAAGGGTTGGTGATTGATCTGGACGATCTTGAAGCCAAGCTGGATCAGGCGCGAGTGCTGATGCTCAGCCATATGCGCGGGCATCTGTGCGACATGGACCGGCTGATGCAGATGTGCGACGCCGCAGGCGTGACCGTGATTGAGGATTGCGCCCATACCATGGGGGCAGCGTGGCGCGGGCAATTGTCAGGGCGGCAGGGGGCCATCGGATGCTATTCCTGCCAGACCTACAAGCATGTGAATTCGGGCGAGGGCGGCTTGCTGGTCACCGATGATGAAGAACTGGCGGCCAAGGCGACGATGCTGTCGGGATCCTATATGCTCTATGAACGTCATCTGGCCGCGCCGGGGCCGGAAGTGTTCGAGCGGATCAAATATACCACTCCCAACGTTTCCGGGCGGATGGATAACCTGCGGGCGGCGATCCTGCGGCCTCAGCTACGCGATCTGGACCGGCAAGTTTCGCGCTGGAACGAACGCTATGCCGAGATCGAGGCCGGACTGCGCGACACACCGGGCCTGACGATTGTCGAACGGCCCGAAGGTGAGACCTATGTCGGCTCGTCCATTCAGTTCCTGCTGCTGGACTGGTCGCCCGAGCGTATTGCCGAGGTGATCCGCCGCTGCGCCGCGCGCGGGGTCGAATTGAAGTGGTTCGGCGGAGCCGAGCCTACCGGGTTTACATCGCGCTATGACAGTTGGCGCTATGCGGACAGCGCGCCTCTGCCCGCCAGTGACCGGGTTCTGGCCGGTATCATGGATATGCGGGTGCCGCTGACATTTTCACTGGAGGATTGCCGCCTGATCGCGCGGATCATTCGCGCCGAGGTTGGCGCGGTCTATCAGTCGTAATCCAATCGAGTGCGCCTGCAGCGCACGCTCTATGTAAACACAGCGCCGCCCTGACGGGTCGGCGCTGTGTTTGTGTGTGGCCGTCGTTGACGCTGAAAGGATTCGCTGATAGTTATTTGAACAACCGTTCATTAATGCGAGGGGAGGAAATCGCAGATGTTCACGGCCACCATGCAGTTTGACCTGGGCGAGGATGTAAACGCCCTGCGGGAATCGGTGCATCGCTGGGCTCAGGAGCGGGTCAAGCCGATGGCCGCCGAGATTGACGCCACAAATGCCTTCCCAAATGCGCTATGGCGAGAGATGGGTGATCTGGGGCTGCTGGGAATTACGGTGCCGGAGGAATATGGCGGGGTGGGGATGTCCTATCTGGCGCATGCCGTCGCTGTTGAGGAGGTGGCGCGGGCGTCGGCCTCTGTTTCGTTGTCCTACGGTGCACATTCGAATCTGTGCGTAAATCAGATCAAGCTGAACGGAACCGATGAACAAAAGGCGAAATACCTGCCGCGTCTGGTTTCCGGCGAGCATGTGGGGGCGCTTGCCATGTCCGAGGCGGGTGCCGGATCGGATGTGGTGTCGATGAAGCTGCGCGCGGAAAAGCGCAACGATCACTACCGGTTGAATGGCAGCAAATACTGGATCACCAACGGGCCGGATGCAGATACTCTGGTCGTCTATGCAAAGACGGACCCCGAGGCTGGATCGAAGGGGATTACCGCCTTTCTGATCGAGAAGGAAATGACGGGGTTCTCGACGTCTCCCCATTTCGACAAGCTGGGGATGCGCGGGTCGAACACAGCGGAACTGATCTTCCAAGACGTCGAGGTGCCCTTTGAGAACGTGTTGGGCGAAGAGGGCAAGGGTGTTGCCGTTTTGATGTCCGGTCTGGACTATGAACGCGTGGTTCTAGCCGGGATCGGGATCGGGATCATCGCGGCCTGTCTGGATGAAATCATGCCGTACCTGGCCGAGCGCAAACAGTTCGGCAAACCCATCGGCAGCTTTCAGTTGATGCAGGGCAAAATCGCCGACATGTACACCGCGATGAACTCTGCGCGGGCCTATGTGTACGAGGTTGCCAAGGCCTGTGACCGGGGTGACGTGACTCGTCAGGATGCTGCGGCGTGCTGTCTTTACGCGTCAGAGCAGGCGATGACGCAGGCGCATCAGGCTGTTCAGGCGATGGGAGGGGCCGGGTTCCTGTCGGATTCAGCGGTCAGCCGGATATTCCGTGACGCGAAGCTGATGGAGATTGGTGCGGGAACCAGCGAAATCCGTCGGATGCTGATCGGGCGGGAAATGATGAATGAAATGCTCTGATAGAAAAACGCCCCGCAATCCTGGTGATTGCAGGGCGTTGGAATTGAAGGATCAGAAGCGATGAACGTAGGATACGCCAACCAGCCAGGGATCGATTTCGGCTTCGCCAATGTCGACGCCATCCAATTTGACGTCCGAGTCGATGTCGAACCAGCGCACGTTCAGGCGCACCGCGCCTTTCTCGGTGATCTGATAGTCGATACCGGCCTGCAGCGAGACGCCGAACGAGTTGTCGATGTCCAGGTCGCCATTGCCCAGCGGCGTCTTCTCGTCAAAGAAGATGGTATAGTTCAGACCCGCACCAACATAGGGTTTCCACGCGCTGCCGGTGTCGAAGTGGTAGTTCAGCGACAGGGTGGGCGGCAGGTGTTTGGTGCTGGCCAGATCGGTGCCGCCAAGCGCGATGTTGTGGTTGAACGGCGTTGCGGCGAGCAATTCGATGCCCAGATTGTCACGGATAAAATACTCGACAGTGAAGATGGCGCTGACGTCAGAATCGATGTCGGCATCCAGCCCGGCCAGTGTGCCGTTGTCGGATTTCGGGTTCAGATACCCGGCGCCGATACCAACGGTCCAGTCGCCCTGGTTCTGGGCAAATGCGGGGGCGGCCAGCGCGACAAGCGCAGTGGAGAGGGTCAAAGCGGCGAGTTTTTTGGTCATTTTACAGCCTTTGAATTTGTTGATGAGGCGTTCTTGCCCGCCTTTCGGGGCGCAAACTCTGATCTGTGTCAAATTTCTGTGACCCGCGAAAATTCGCGACGCCGGGTAACTTCGTTGAAAACAAAGGATGATGAATATGCGTCCCGCTGAGCGCATACCTGGGTTGCTGACAGAAGGGGGGTGGGACGTGCCTCAGCGCCTCAACATGGCGTTGCAATGCTTGTCGCAACCCGACGACCAAACAGCTATCATCGACCTCACCGCCGCAGAAGGCCAAGGTGTCAGTTTTGGGACGCTGCGACAAATGACGGATGGTGTGGCCCGGGTTCTTGCGCGGCAGGTACAGCCCGGCGATCGCATAGGGGTTCTGCTAAGCCAATCCCCTTGGTGCGCAGCGGCACATCTGGCGATCTGGAAACTGGGCGCGATATCCGTGCCTTTGTTCAAACTGTTCCAGCAGGATGCGCTGGCCTCGCGCATTGGCGATGCAGGCGTGCAGATCGTGCTGACGGATGAAGAAGGCGTGGCGCTGCTGGGCGATCTGGCGCGGCCCGTTCTGGTGGATCAGTTTGCGCCGTCTGACGACCCGCTGCCCTTTGCCGATACTGGCCCCGAAGACCCTGCGGTGCTGATCTATACCTCGGGCACCACCGGCAACCCCAAGGGCGCGCTGCATGGGCATCGGGTGCTGACCGGCCATCTGCCGGGCGTCTCGATCAGTCATAACCACCTGCGCAACGGTGACTGCCTTTGGACCCCTGCCGACTGGGCGTGGATCGGTGGGCTGTTCGACGTGCTGATGCCCGGTCTTGCGCTGGGCATCCCTGTGGTCGCCGCGCGGCTTGAGAAATTCACCCCCGAGGCCTGCGCCGATGTCGTGGCGCGGGGCGGGGTGCGGAACGTATTCTTCCCACCCACCGCGCTACGGATGCTGAAAGCGGCGGATCAGGCCATCCCCGGCCTGCGCTCGGTCGCTTCGGGCGGGGAGCCTCTGGGGGCCGAAATGCTGGCCTGGGGGCAGCAGGCGTTCGGTTTGACAATCAACGAATTCTACGGGCAGACCGAATGCAACATGGTCGTGTCCTCCTGCGCCGAAGATTTCCCGGTGCGCCCCGGCTGCATCGGCAGGCCAGTGCCGGGGCACGAGGTGGCGGTGATCGATGACGAAGGCCAGCCGACGGATGAAGAGGGCGACGTGGCTATCCGACGCGGCTCGGCCTCGATGCTGTTGGAATATTGGAACCGACCCGAGGAGACCGCGCAGAAATTCCGCGGCGATTGGCTGATCACCGGGGACCGAGGCGTGTGGGAGGGCGAGTACCTGCGCTTCGTGGGGCGCGATGACGACGTGATCACCTCAGCCGGATACCGGATCGGCCCAGCTGAGATCGAGGATTGCCTGCTGACCCACCCGACGGTGGCAACCGTGGGCGTGGTCGGCAAACCCGACAAGCTGCGGACCGAGATCGTCAAAGCCTATGTGGTGTTGAAGCCGGGGGCCGAAGCGTCGGGCACAGAGCTGCAGGAGTGGGTCAAGGCTCGTCTGGCGCAGTATTCCTATCCGCGCGAGGTGGCGTTTCTGGAGGAATTGCCGATGACAGTGACGGGAAAGGTTATTCGGAAGGAATTGAAGGCGCGGGCGGCGGCGGAGGTATCATGACCCTTTTTTCTAGAATTTCCAATTTTCTCTGTCCGAAATGCAATGAATTGCAACCCGCATTTGCGTTGCTAACGGCAGTTCGCAGTGGAGCATTAAACATCGTGATGAACGAAAGCTGCCAATGTTCAAATTGCCGCTCGAAAAATCGACTGCGGTGGCGAAAGAGCGTTTCTGGCATTCTTATCGGAATATTCGTCCCCCTATTACTCGGTCTCTCTATGATTTTTTCTTTGGCACTTCTGCTTGTGCTCATTGTCGGATCTGGCGGTGACATTGGGGCGGTTTTAGGGGCGTTGAGCTTTTTGGTGTTTGGCTCATTTTTGCTCGTTCTGGTGCGTGCCCGTTTGTTCCGTAAAGTGTTCTTGGTGGAGGACCTATGAAACTCACATCCAAAGCTATGCCCGCTTCTGAGGGGTTTAAGACAAACCGCGCGGCCCATCTCGACGCTTTGGCGCAAATCTCTGCCGCAGCCGAAGCCGCGCGTATGGGAGGCGGCGAGAAATCCCGTGCGCGGCATGAATCCCGGGGCAAGATGCTCCCCAGACGCAGGGTGGCGAACCTGCTGGACGCAGGGTCGCCGTTTCTGGAAATCGGCGCGACGGCGGCGCATGGGATGTATGGCGACGCCGCGCCCTGTGCTGGGGTGATCGCGGGGATAGGCCGGGTGCAGGGGCGTGAGGTCATGGTGGTGTGCAACGATGCCACCGTGAAGGGCGGCACATATTATCCGATGTCGGTCAAAAAGCACCTGCGGGCACAGGAGATTGCCGAGGAAAACCATCTGCCCTGCATCTATCTAGTCGACAGCGGCGGCGCGAACCTGCCCAATCAGGATGAGGTCTTCCCCGACCGCGACCACTTTGGCCGCATCTTCTATAATCAGGCGCGGATGAGCGCCAAGGGCATTGCTCAGATCGCTGTGGTGATGGGGTCATGTACGGCGGGTGGGGCCTATGTGCCCGCGATGTCGGATGTGACGATCATCGTCAAAGAACAGGGCACGATCTTTCTGGCCGGTCCGCCTCTGGTCAAGGCCGCGACGGGCGAGGTGGTCAGCGCAGAGGATCTGGGCGGTGGTGACGTACATACCCGCCTTTCCGGTGTGGCGGATTATCTGGCCGAGGATGATGCGCACGCACTGGCTTTGGCGCGCCGCGCCGTAGGGTCGCTGAACCTGCACAAACCGCAGAAGGTGGATTGGGCCAGCCCTGAGGACCCGGCCTATGACCCCGAGGAAATCCTCGGGGTTGTGCCTGCCGATCCGCGCACGCCCTATGACATCCGCGAGGTGATTGCGCGGCTGGTCGATGGCTCGCGCTTCGATGAGTTCAAGCCGCGCTTCGGGGAAACGCTGGTAACCGGCTTTGCTCATGTCAAAGGCTGCCCCGTGGGGATCATCGCTAACAACGGCGTGCTGTTTTCCGAGGCGGCGCAAAAGGGCGCGCATTTTGTCGAGCTGTGTTCTCAGCGTGGCATCCCGCTGGTGTTCCTGCAGAACATCACCGGGTTCATGGTTGGCCGCAAATACGAAAACGAGGGCATCGCGCGGCACGGGGCCAAGATGGTGACGGCGGTGGCGACGACCTCGGTGCCGAAGGTCACGATGCTGGTGGGTGGCTCGTTCGGCGCGGGGAACTATGGCATGGCAGGACGGGCATATCAGCCCCGGTTCCTTTGGACATGGCCGAATTCGCGGATCTCGGTGATGGGCGGCGAGCAGGCCGCAGGCGTTCTGGCCACAGTCAAACGCGACGGGATCGAGCGGCAGGGCGGCACCTGGTCGGCCGAGGAAGAGGCCGAATTCAAACGCCCGACCTTGGACATGTTCGAGAAGCAATCGCATCCACTCTATGCCTCGGCGCGGCTTTGGGATGACGGCATCATCGACCCGCGAAAATCACGCGATGTGTTGGCCTTGTCGCTGAGTGCGGCGTTGAACGCTCCGATCGAGGAGACACGCTTTGGCGTGTTCAGGATGTAAAATGGTCGATCTGGAAAAACTGAAATCGCGCTACCCCGGTGCGCAGAGCTTTAAGTTTGGAGACAACGCAACGCTGAGCGCCGAGTTGTTGGCGTTGGTGCGCGCGGGAAAGAAAACCGCGACCTGCGGCGCGTTGCGAGACTATCCTGAGGGCAGCGCGGACACTCCGGTTGTGGGGCGGCGCGATATCGCTCTGGATTGGGATGATCGCCCAGCTTTGGTCATCGAAACGGTCGAAGTTTCGATCTGCCGCTATTGCGATGTGACCGAGGAGTTTGCGTTGGCCGAAGGCGAGAATGAGACGCTTGAGGGTTGGCGCGAAGATCACCGCCGGTACTTTGAACGAAATGGCGGGTTCGAGCCCGAGATGGAGCTGCTCTGCGAGCGGTTCCGGTTGGTCGAAGATCTGACGGTTGAGGGGTAAGTCATGTTCACCAAAATCCTGATTGCCAACCGGGGTGAGATTGCTTGTCGGGTGATCGAGACCGCCCAGAAGATGGGTGTGGCCTGCGTTGCGGTCTATTCTGATGTGGACGCTTCGGCCAAGCATGTGCAGATGGCGGACGAGGCCGTGCATATCGGCGGCGCAGCCCCGGCGGAGAGTTATCTGAAGGGCGACACGATCATTCAGGCGGCGCTCGACTCCGGAGCGCAGGCGATCCATCCGGGCTATGGGTTTCTGTCCGAGAACCCCGATTTCGTCGATGCGGTCGAGGCGGCAGGCATTACCTTCATCGGGCCTTCGGCGGATGCGATCCGCAAGATGGGCTTCAAGGATGCTGCCAAAGTCTTGATGGAACAGGCGGGCGTGCCTGTGGTGCCGGGCTATCATGGCGACAATCAGGACCCCGAGCATTTGGCCGGTGCCGCGGACACAATCGGCTACCCTGTTCTCATCAAAGCTGTTGCAGGTGGCGGCGGAAAGGGTATGCGGCTGGTTGAACGTGCCGAAGATTTCGCAGACGCGCTGCACAGTGCGCGAGGCGAGGCGCGCACGGCCTTTGGCAATGACGCCGTTCTGGTCGAGAAATTCGTCTCCAAACCGCGCCATATCGAGGTGCAGGTTTTCGGCGACGGCACCCATGCGGTTCATCTGTTCGAACGCGATTGCTCGTTGCAGCGGCGGCACCAGAAGGTGGTCGAAGAGGCTCCGGCACCCGGTATGACGGCTGAAATGCGCGAAGCGATGGGGCAGGCCGGTGTACGCGCCGCCGAGGCGATTGGCTATAAGGGCGCGGGTACGGTTGAATTCATCGTTGATGCCTCGGACGGGCTGCGGCCGGATCGGTTCTGGTTCATGGAGATGAATACCCGCTTGCAAGTGGAGCATCCTGTGACCGAGGCGATTACCGGGGTTGATCTGGTCGAATGGCAGTTGCGGGTGGCCGCGGGCGAGACGCTGCCGAAACAGCAGGGTGACCTTTCTATATCGGGTCACGCGTTCGAGGCGCGGCTGTATGCCGAGGACGTGCCCAAAGGCTTTCTGCCTGCGACAGGGACGTTGACGCATCTGCACTTCCCGGCACTCTGCCGGGCGGACAGCGGTGTGCGGGCAGGGGATACGATCAGTCCGTGGTATGACCCTATGATTGCCAAGGTCATCGTCCACGGCCCTACGCGCGACATTGCGCTGGAACAGTTACACCGTGCGCTGCGTCAGACCGAGGTCGCGGGCACTGTAACCAACCTTGCCTTTCTGGGCGCGCTGACCCGGCATCAGGGGTTCGCGTCTGGTGACGTGGATACCGGTCTGATCGGGCGTGATCTGGATGGGTTGGTTCAGACCTCGGCAACCTCAACGCGTGCTGCAGTTGCGGCGGCCATGACCGCTGCGGGTTTGGTGGACACATCTGAGGAGACTGGGTTCTCGCTTTGGGCGCCTCTGCATCGTGCTGTTCAACTTATGGCGGATGATGTGATTGATCTGGATGTGCAGGTTGAAGGTTCGAACCGGCAGGTCTGGCACATCGGCAACGAGACGATTCTGGCCGAACGTACCGCGGGCGACTGGACTATCGGCGGTACAGCTATGCCGCGCGTTTCGGTCGCTGGTTCCAAGATCACGGTATTCGAGGGTTATGGCCAGGTGTTCGAGATGATCGACCCGCTGGACCGCGATACCAGCGCCATTGGCAATACTAATGTAATCGAGGCCCCGATGCCCGGTCTGGTCAAGGCGGTCTTTGCGCAGGCTGGGCAGGCTGTGGCCGAGGGCGACCGGTTGGCCGTCCTTGAAGCGATGAAGATGGAGCATTCTCTGCTGGCCGCCCGCGACGGCACTGTGGCCGAAGTACTGGTCGAGGCGGGCGCTCAGGTCGAGGCCGGGGCCGCACTGGTCCGGCTAGAGGAGGAATGATCTGTTCCTGCCACCTCAGCCGTGGCACAGTCGGATCAACAGCTTAGCGGAGGAGTAAGATGGGCGATCAGGTCGAGATTTTCGAAGTGGGGCCGCGCGACGGGCTGCAGAACGAGCAGCGGGAAATCCCGGTTGCGGAAAAAGTCGCTCTGGTCGATTGCCTGAGCCGCGCCGGGTTCAACCGGATCGAGGTGGCCAGCTTTGTCTCGCCCAAATGGGTGCCGCAGATGGCAGGCAGTGCCGAGGTGCTGGCCGGGATCAGCCGGGCCGATGGTATCCGCTATGCTGCGCTGACACCAAATATGCGCGGGTACGAGGACGCGCTGGCCGCCAAAGCCGATGAGATTGCGGTGTTTGCCTCGGCGTCCGAGGGGTTCTCGAAGGCAAATATCAACGCGACGATTGCGGAATCCATTGAACGCTTCACACCCATCCTGGAGGCCGCGCGCCATATCGACCTGCCGGTGCGGGGCTATGTGTCCTGCGTGACCGACTGCCCCTATGACGGTCCGACCTCGCCCGAAAAGGTGGCCGAGGTGGCCGACACATTGTTCGCGCTGGGCTGCTATGAGATCTCGCTGGGCGACACGATCGGGCAGGGGACGCCTGACACAATCGCTCATATGCTTTTGGCCGTGCGCGAACGGGTGCCCGTGACGCGTTTGTCAGGGCATTTTCATGACACCACGGGACGTGCCATCGACAATATCGACGCAGCTCTGGCGCTTGGTGTGCGGACATTCGATTCGGCGGTCGGCGGTCTGGGAGGGTGCCCTTATGCGCCGGGGGCGGCAGGGAATGTCGCCACTGAATCTGTAGTCGCCCATCTTGATCGGCTAGGGTATCAGACGGGCATTGATGTCGCGATCGTGGAAGAGGCCGCCCAGATGGCGCGAGCTATGCGAGCGGAATAAACGATGTTCGATACGATTTCGGTCACGAATGATACGCGCGGTGTTGCCACTCTGACGCTGAACCGCCCCGGCAAGCATAATGCCATGTCGGCGCAGATGATCTCCGAACTGACGCAAGCGGCAGGGCAGTTGGGGGCGGACGACTCGGTGCGGGTTGTGGTCCTGACTGGCGCGGGCAAGAGCTTTTGTGCCGGTGGTGATCTGGGCTGGATGCAGGATCAGATGGCAGCCGACCCCGAAACGCGGTTCACCGAGGCGCGCAAGCTGGCCGAGATGCTGCAGGCGCTGAATACACTGCCGAAACCTCTGATCGGGGCGCTGCAGGGCAATGCGTTCGGGGGCGGTGTTGGGCTGACCGCGGTCTGTGATGTGGCCATCGGGGTCGACACATTGACCATGGGGCTGACCGAAACGCGGCTTGGGCTGATCCCGGCCACGATTGGTCCGTATGTCATCGCGCGCATGGGCGAGGCACGGTCGCGGCGGGTTTTTATGTCTGCACGCCTTTTCGATGCCAGTGAAGCGGTTGCGCTTGGTTTGTTGGCGAAAGTGGTTGCAGCCGTCGATTTGCCGGAGGCGGTCGAGGCCGAAGTGACCCCCTATTTGTCCTGCGCGCCGGGTGCTGTCGCTTCGGCCAAGGGATTGGTACGTGATTTGGGGCCAAGAATAGATGACACAGTAATCGACCAGACGATCCGCGCTTTGGTTGGCCGTTGGGAAACCGACGAGGCCAAAGAGGGAATCGCCGCCTTTTTCGAGAAACGAAAACCAACCTGGATTAGTAAGGATTAGACGATAGCCGTTGTGCCGTGGTGATAGGAATCACTCTTCCGGAATAACCTTTGATGGCAAGCAGATATTTCACGCCCTGCGCGTTTGTGTTCGGTTGACCCTCTGACCCGGCAGGGATAGAGAATGTCCAGTCAACACGCCAATTGACGGCGCACCCTTTGGGGGCATGCGCAGGAAAGGAGCTTTACGTGGAAGACCTGCTGCGGGAGTACCTCCCGATTCTGGTGTTTCTGGCCGTTGCCGTGGGCCTCGGAATCGTCCTGATTCTGGCCGCTGTGGTTCTGGCTGTCCGCAATCCCGACCCCGAAAAGGTCAGCGCATATGAATGTGGCTTCAACGCCTTTGACGATGCTCGGATGAAGTTTGATGTCCGGTTCTATCTGGTCTCGATTCTTTTCATCATCTTCGATCTGGAAATCGCGTTCCTTTTCCCATGGGCCGTGGGCTTTAAAGACATCAGCGATGTGGGCTTCTGGTCCATGATGGTGTTCCTGGGCGTTCTGACCATTGGCTTTGCCTATGAATGGAAGAAAGGGGCCTTGGAATGGGAGTGATGACGGGTGCAAACACCGCCGGCGTCGATAAAGAAGTCGCCACCCAGGCCCTGAATGCCGAGTTGCAGGACAAAGGTTTCCTGCTGACCTCGACCGAGGACATTATCAACTGGGCGCGAACCGGATCGTTGCACTGGATGACATTCGGTCTGGCTTGTTGTGCTGTTGAGATGATGCACACCTCGATGCCGCGCTATGATGCGGAACGGTTCGGTATCGCGCCGCGTGCGTCCCCACGTCAGTCGGACGTGATGATCGTGGCGGGGACGCTGACCAACAAGATGGCTCCGGCGCTGCGCAAAGTTTACGATCAGATGCCCGAGCCGCGTTATGTGATCTCGATGGGGTCCTGCGCCAATGGGGGCGGGTACTACCACTATTCCTATTCTGTCGTGCGCGGTTGCGACCGCATCGTTCCGGTGGATATCTACGTGCCTGGCTGTCCTCCGACCGCTGAGGCGTTGCTTTATGGCCTGATGCAGTTGCAACGCAAAATCCGCCGCACCGGCACGATTGTGCGCTGAAGGAGAGGGTGAATGAGCGAAGCACTCAAAGAACTCGGCGCACAGCTGGAACTCAAGCGCACTGATTGCGTTCTGTCCTGGGACGTGACTCATGGCGAACTGAACGTGGATGTGGCCCCGTCGAACCTGGTTGAATTCGTCGAATTCCTGAAATCCGACCCGAACTGCAAGTTCTCGTCTCTGGTCGATATCACCGGCGTCGATTACCCGGAACGCGCCAAGCGGTTCGATGTGGTTTATCACTTCCTGTCCATGTACCAGAATCAGCGGATCCGCCTGCGGGTGTCGATCCGCGAGGAAGACATGGTGCCTTCGATCGTCGATGTTCACCCCTCGGCCAACTGGTTCGAACGTGAGGTGTTCGACATGTTCGGCATCTTATTCTCGGGTCACCCCGATCTGCGGCGCATCCTGACCGACTACGGTTTCCGCGGCTATCCGCTACGCAAGGATTTCCCGACAACGGGCTATACCGAGGTTCGTTATGACGAGGCCGAAAAGCGCGTCGTTTACGAGCCGGTGAGCTTAGTACAGGAATACCGGCAGTTCGATTTCATGTCCCCCTGGGAAGGTGCGAATTACATTCTGCCGGGGGATGAAAAACAGGAGTAACCGTCATGTTTGAGTTCCTGATCTGGATAATTCTGGTGGTCGCAACGGTCGTACCGATGATCAAGCTGCTGCCGCATTTCGGGATCAACAAGAACTGGGCGTTTGCCTGCATTATCTCTCCGGCTGTGATTGTCCTGTTGTGGATGATGGCCATGAAGCTGCAAGAGATGGAGCGACGCTGACATGATGGGCGAACTGATCATTTTGGGCGCTTTGGGCGTCTTGCTTGCAGGGGCCGCAGCCAAGGCGGCTGAGGCCGAAAAGGTCCGGGTTCGGGCCGAAGCAAAGAAGAAACGAGGGCGTTGATGGACGGCTCAAGATACGATGACGGCAGCACAGACGCGCTGAGCGGAGAACAGAAGATCCGCAACTTTAACATTAATTTCGGCCCGCAACACCCTGCGGCACACGGGGTTTTGCGTCTGGTACTCGAGCTTGACGGCGAGATTGTCGAACGTTGCGACCCGCATATCGGTCTGCTGCACCGTGGTACTGAGAAGCTGATGGAAAGCCGGACGTATCTGCAGAACTTGCCGTATTTCGACCGTCTGGACTACGTGGCACCTATGAACCAGGAACATGCCTGGTGCCTGGCCATTGAAAAACTGACGGGTGTTAAGGTGCCGCGCCGTGGCTCGCTGATCCGGGTTCTGTATTCCGAGATCGGGCGCATCCTGAACCACTTGCTGAACGTGACCACGCAGGCGATGGACGTGGGCGCACTGACGCCGCCGCTCTGGGGCTTTGAGGAACGCGAAAAGTTGATGGTGTTTTATGAGCGTGCCTGTGGCGCCCGCTTGCACGCCGCTTATTTTCGCCCCGGTGGTGTCCACCAGGACCTGCCGCCCGAACTGTTGGATGATATCGAGGCGTGGAGCCACGAATTCCCCGCTGTGCTCGACGACATTGACGGGCTGCTGACCGAAAACCGCATCTTTAAACAGCGCAACGCCGATATTGGCGTCGTGACCGAGGACGACATTCAGAAATATGGCTTCTCGGGCGTGATGGTGCGCGGCTCGGGTCTGGCATGGGATTTGCGCCGCGCGCAGCCCTATGAATGCTATGACGAGTTCGATTTTCAGATCCCCGTCGGCAAGAACGGCGACTGTTATGACCGCTATCTGGTGCGAATGGAAGAGATGCGTCAGTCACTGCTGATCATCCGCCAAGCCATCGCCAAAATCCGCGAATGCCCGGGTGACGTTCTGGCGCGCGGTAAGATCACCCCGCCGAAACGCTCGGACATGAAGACCTCGATGGAGAGCCTGATCCATCACTTCAAACTGTATACCGAAGGCTTCCACGTCCCTGCGGGCGAGGTTTACGCCGCCGTCGAAGCCCCCAAGGGTGAGTTCGGCGTCTATCTGGTCGCCGACGGCACCAACAAACCCTACCGCGCCAAGCTGCGCGCGCCAGGCTTCCTGCACCTGCAAGCCATGGATCACGTCGCCGGAGGGCACCAACTGGCCGACGTCGCCGCCATCATCGGCACCATGGATGTCGTATTTGGAGAGATTGACCGCTAATGCTCCGCCGTCTTCACCCCGAACAACCCGATGCTTTCGCCTTCACGGCTGCCAACCAGCAATGGGCCGAAGCACAGATCACCAAATACCCCGAAGGTCGTCAGGCCAGCGCGGTTATCCCGTTGCTATGGCGCGCGCAAGAGCAGGAGGGGTGGCTGTCCCGTCCGGCGATCGAATCCGTCGCCGACATGCTGGGCATGGCGTATATTCGCGTTCTTGAGGTCGCCTCGTTCTACTTCATGTTCCAGCTGCAACCGGTTGGATCGGTGGCACATATTCAGGTATGCGGCACAACCTCTTGCATGATCTGCGGGGCCGAGGACTTGATCGCGGTCTGCAAGGACAAGATCGCCGCCAAGCCGCACGTTTTGTCCGCAGATGGTAAGCTGAGTTGGGAAGAGGTGGAATGCCTCGGCTCTTGCACCAACGCTCCAATGGCGCAGATCGGCAAGGACTATTACGAAGACCTGACCGCCGAGAACTTTGGCAAGATCATCGACGATCTGGCGGCGGGCAAAGTGCCGACACCGGGCCCGCAGAACGGGCGTTATGCGGCGGAACCCTTGAGCGGTTTAAGCAGCTTGACCGAGCACGAGGCGGGCAAGCCTAAATACAATGCGAGTGTCGAACTGGCTTCTGATCTGGGGGACACTGTCAAACGCATCGACGGAACCGAGGTTCCCATCCTGACCCCTTGGCTGGGTAAGGATGGAAAGGCGGCGGCAACCAAAACGGCCCCGAAACCTCCGAAGGAACGTGCGACGCCGAAACCTGCCGTGAAGCAGGCTGAAGAGGCGAAGGCCAAGGCAGAGACAGTTGGCGAGGAACAACCCGAGACATTGACCGACCCGCGCGGTGGTAATGCAGATGACCTCAAGCTGCTCAAAGGGGTCGGACCGAAGTTGGAAGAAACGCTGAACGGGCTGGGCTTCTATCACTACGACCAGATCGCAGGCTGGACACCCGAACATGTGGCCTGGGTCGATGCGCGCCTGAAGTTCAAAGGCCGGATCGAACGCGACGGCTGGATTGAACAGGCGAAAAGTCTGGCCTCGGGCCAAGAGACAGAATTTGCCAAACGTGCCAAGGAAGATGGCACATACGAAGACTAGATGACGGTGCCCAGTCGGGCATCAGGGTAAGATGGATAAGGACAAGGAACTGGCCATAGCCCGAAAGGGTCGACATATCGGCATCGTCATCGCCGTGACGATGGTGATTTGGCTTGCCATGAACCTGTTCATCGGTCCCGCGCTGGGTTTGACCGCTCGGTATGCGCTGCTGTTTGATTTCGCCGCACTGGCGGGTTTCATCTATGCGGGCGTCAACATATTTCAACTCTGGCGTATGCGTCAGGACAGCTGAAGGTAACACGCGATGCTGAAGGATCAGGACCGGATCTTTACCAACATCTACGGGATGCATGAGCGCACATTGCGGGGCGCACAGGCGCGCGGGCATTGGGACGGCACGGCTGGCCTGATCGAAAAGGGCCGCGACTGGATCATCCAGACGATGAAGGACTCGGGCCTGCGAGGTCGCGGCGGGGCGGGCTTTCCGACCGGTTTGAAATGGTCGTTCATGCCCAAGGAAAGCGACGGTCGCCCGGCTTATCTGGTCGTGAACGCCGACGAATCCGAACCCGGTACCTGCAAAGACCGAGAGATCATGCGCCATGATCCGCACACGCTGATCGAGGGTTGCCTGATCGCGTCTTTCGCAATGAATGCGCATACTTGCTACATCTACCTGCGCGGCGAATACATTCGCGAGCGTGAGGCCCTGCAGGCCGCGATTGACGAAGCATATGATGCGGGCCTGTTGGGCAAGAACGCCGCAGGCTCGGGCTGGGATTTCGACCTGTTCCTGCATCACGGTGCCGGGGCTTATATCTGCGGCGAGGAAACCGCCCTGATCGAGAGCCTTGAGGGCAAGAAGGGCATGCCCCGGATGAAGCCTCCGTTCCCGGCGGGCGCTGGCTTATATGGTTGCCCGACCACGGTGAACAACGTGGAATCGATTGCCGTTGTGCCGACGATCCTGCGCCGGGGCGCAGATTGGTTTGCGGGCTTTGGTCGCCAGAACAATGCAGGCACCAAGCTGTTTGCGATCTCGGGCCATGTGAACAACCCCTGCGTCGTCGAAGAGGCGATGTCGATCTCGTTCGAAGAGCTGATCGAGACCCATTGCGGCGGTATTCGCGGCGGCTGGGACAATTTGCTGGCGGTGATTCCGGGCGGCTCGTCAGTTCCGTGTGTGCGCGGCGAGAATATGCGCGACGCAATCATGGATTTTGATTACCTGCGCAACGATCTGGGCTCGGGGCTTGGGACGGCTGCGGTGATCGTGATGGACAAGTCCACTGATATCATCAAGGCGATTTGGCGGCTGTCGAAGTTCTACAAGCACGAAAGCTGTGGCCAGTGTACGCCTTGCCGCGAAGGCACCGGCTGGATGATGCGCGTCATGGACCGCCTAGTGCGCGGCGAGGCCGAGCTGGAAGAGATCGACATGCTGTTCGATGTGACCAAACAGGTCGAAGGTCACACAATCTGCGCCTTGGGCGACGCGGCCGCTTGGCCTATCCAGGGCCTTATCCGCAACTTCCGCGAAGAGATTGAGGACCGTATCAAGGCGCAGAAATCCGGTCGCACCGGCGCGATGGCGGCGGAGTAACTTTTTATGGAGACCTTTGCAGAATACGGTCATGCTGTTGCATCGGTGGTGATTTTCACCCTGGTCGTGCTGTTTATGGCTCCGTTCACAGCCCTGGCAAAGCAGGGTAAAGGACTTGCGCCCGGTGCAACGCCTGAACAGGACTACTCGGATAAGGCGTATCGTCTGAACCGTGCCTATCTGAATGGGACCGAAACACTGCCAGCCTATGTGGCCGTAACGTTTGCCGCTATTCTGATGGGTGCCAATCCATTCTGGGTAAACCTCCTGGCTTCGCTTGCCCTGGTTGCACGGCTGGTAATGCTGTTTGTCCATATTCGTGGATTTGGTCGCCCAAACAGTGGCTTACGATCTGTTCTCTACGTGATTGGCTGGGCTTGCATGGTCGTAATGGGCATCATTGCACTGGTGGCGGCTTTCTGATGGCGGCAAGTCGGATGCATCGGAACAAGACCCTTGGGGCAGGCTTAGTACGGTCGGTCGCCGTTGGGGCGTTATTAGCGGTCTCGGCCTGTGGACTGATAACCCCATCTTCTGACCAGGTTAGGTTTGATGGCCAGTATTTCCGCACCAAGGTGAAGCCGGTCGACAAGAAAAGGTCACCTACAGAATTCACAGTGGTGGTCAACGGCGTCTCTGCTTCCTTGGACGGGGCCCGTGAGGCAGGACGTTTTGAAGGAACAAAGTTCTGTATCACCAGTTTTGGGTCATCTCGCATCGACTGGGCTGTTGGTCCGGACACCGAGCCTGAAAAGTTGCGCGTGGTAGACGATAAATTGACCTTTGCAGGGCGGTGTCGCCGTCCATGATGCAGATGCAGACATATCATGCTGGGTTGCGGCAGGCGTTATTGCATAACGTCCAGCCCGCAGGTCGTCTTGGTGGAACCAAGACGAAAGGATATGTCATGCAAGTACTAAAAGCTCTGACGGTTCTCGCAGTATTGGGCATGCCTGCCCTGGCTGAGGCGAAACCGCCTTTGCGCGAAGTCAAAGAGATTGACGACGAACTCTATTACATCGCGATCGCAAACGAGATTTCGGAACTCTGCCCGTCGATCAGCGGGCGCCGTCTGAAGGCGATTGGTGTGATGTGGGACCTTAGGTCCAAAGCGAACAAACTGGGGTATTCGGACACGGAAATCCGGGCCTATGTGGACTCGGACGCCGAAAAGGACCGTATGCGCGCCAAAGGCGAAGCGTATCTGGCCGCCAATGGCGTATCTTACGACAACCCCACTTCCTTTTGCTCGTTGGGCAAAAAGGAAATCGATGGAAACAGCGCCATTGGCGTGTATTTGAGGGCGAACTGAAAGCCATGTCTGACCTCCGCAAAGTGAATATCGACGGGCAGGAAATCGAAGTTGATGGCTCGATGACCCTGATCCAAGCTTGTGAAGAGGCCGGGGTCGAGGTCCCGCGTTTCTGCTACCACGAGCGTCTTTCTATTGCCGGAAACTGCCGGATGTGTCTGGTCGAAGTCGTCGGTGGACCGCCGAAACCGGCGGCGTCCTGCGCGATGCAGGTGCGCGACCTGCGTCCGGGGCCGGAAGGTCAGGCACCGGTGGTCAAGACGAACTCGCCCATGGTTAAGAAGGCCCGCGAAGGGGTGATGGAGTTCCTGCTGATCAATCACCCGCTGGATTGCCCCATCTGCGATCAGGGCGGTGAATGTGATCTGCAGGATCAGGCGATGGCCTACGGTGTTTCGGGCTCGCGCTTCAAGGAAGCCAAACGCGCGGTTGATGATCTGGATTTGGGGCCATTGGTCGGCACCGCGATGACGCGCTGCATCAGCTGCACGCGCTGTGTGCGCTTCACTACCGAAGTCGCCGGGATCACCCAGATGGGCCAGACCGGGCGCGGTGAAGATGCCGAGATCACCTCTTATCTGAACGAGACTCTGCAATCGAATCTGCAGGGGAACATCATCGATTTGTGCCCGGTTGGGGCGCTGACCTCGAAGCCTTACGCCTTTACCGCCCGTCCGTGGGAATTGACCAAGACCGAAAGCGTCGATGTCATGGATGCTCTGGGCTCGAACATTCGCGTAGACACCAAGGGACGCGAAGTGATGCGGTTCCTTCCGCGCAACCATGATGGCGTGAATGAGGAATGGATCAGCGACAAGACGCGGTTTGTCTGGGATGGGCTGCGTCGCCAGCGTCTTGACAAGCCTTACGTGCGCGAGAATGGCAAATTGCGCCCGGCGACCTGGCCCGAGGCTTTGACCAAAGCCGCCGAAGCGCTGAAAGGAGCCGAGAAACCCGCCGGTATCGTGGGAGATCTGGCCCCGGTTGAGGCTGCGTTTGCCCTGAAACAGATGATCGAAGGGCAGGGCGGTGTTGTCGAATGCCGTACCGACGGTGCCAAGTTGCCTGCGGGCAATCGCGGGGCTTATGCTGGCACCGCCGCGATCGAAGATATCGACTCGGCGGAACGCATTTTGCTAATCGGCACCAACCCGCGCGACGAAGCGCCGGTTCTGAACGCGCGTATTCGCAAAGCGTGGGCGCATGGGGCCGAAGTGGCCCTGGTCGGGCCCGCCGCCGAACTGACGTATCCCTACCATCATATGGGTGACGACCGCGCCGCCCTGCAGGCTGCCGTGGATATGGGCGGTGATGATGAGATCAAGGGCAAGCCGTCACTGGTGATCGTTGGTCAGGGTGCGCTGCAAGAGGCTGACGGGGCCGCCGTTCTGGCCGCAGCGCAAGCCATTGCCGCCAACACCGAAAGCGGCCTGATCGTTCTGCACACCGCAGCATCGCGTGTCGGCGCAATGGACGTGGACGCGACGAACGACAGCGGCATGGACGCAGTCAGCGCTGCAGACGTGATCTACAATCTGGGCGCGGATGAGGTCGAGATTGGTGAGGGTGCCTTTGTCATCTATCAGGGCAGCCACGGAGATCGGGGTGCACACCGTGCCGACGTGATCCTGCCTGGTGCGGCCTACACCGAGGAAAACGGCCTGTTCGTCAACACCGAAGGTCGCCCGCAACTGGCAATGCGTGCTGGCTTTGCGCCCGGTGAGGCCAAGGAAAACTGGGCGATCCTGCGTGCGCTCTCGGCCGAGCTGGGTGCCACATTACCTTTCGACTCGCTGGCGCAATTGCGCACCACTCTGATCGAGGCGGTTCCACATCTGGCTCGCGTTGATGAGGTGATCGAGAACGAAGCTCAGGTGTTGGATGCAGGTCCACTAGGCAAGGCAACCTTCCGCTATGCCGTCAAGGATTTCTATCTGACCAACCCGATTGCCCGGGCGTCGCAGTTAATGGCCGAGCTCTCGGCGCAGGCGCTGGCTCTTAAATCCGAGAAGATTGCAGCGGAATGAACCAGAACTGTTTCATATCGCAAGGTAAGGCGACTGCCGGGTGGCAGTACGCCGCGCCTGATTTGTGTGTGAAACTTAAGATTAAGGGTGGCGCAATGGCGACAGATGCTGTTTACACCAACGCGCCGACCCAGCCGCTAAATGCGCAGGCATCTGGCCTTCGTATCGCGCGCGTAAAACGGAATACCCACGGTGTGAGGACCAATGGCTGAATTCTTTAACACCCCAGGCGGAATAGCCATCATCATTCTGGCGCAAGTGCTTGCAGTCGTTGCCTTTGTGATGATCTCTCTGTTGTTCCTCGTCTATGGCGACCGCAAGATCTGGGCAGCGGTCCAGATGCGCCGGGGCCCCAACGTGGTGGGTGTCTATGGCTTGCTGCAATCGGTGGCGGATGCGCTGAAATACGTGGTGAAAGAGGTTGTCATTCCGGCAGGTGCCGACCGCACAGTCTTTATGCTGGCGCCGCTGACATCCTTCGTGCTTGCGATGATCGCCTGGGCGGTGATCCCGTTCAACGATGGCTGGGTTCTGTCCGACCTGAACGTGGCGATCCTTTATGTCTTTGCTGTATCGTCGTTGGAAGTTTATGGCGTGATTATGGGCGGTTGGGCGTCGAACTCAAAGTACCCATTCCTTGGGTCACTGCGGTCTGCGGCGCAGATGATCTCGTACGAGGTCTCGTTGGGCCTGATCATCATCGGCGTGATCATCTCGACCGGGTCGATGAATTTTGGAAACATTGTCGAGGCACAGGACGGTCGGTTTGGCTTCTTTAGCTGGTACTGGCTGCCGCATTTCCCGATGGTGTTCCTGTTCTTCATCTCGGCGCTGGCCGAAACCAACCGACCACCCTTTGATCTGCCCGAGGCGGAATCGGAACTGGTCGCGGGCTATCAGGTCGAGTACTCGGCCACGCCCTTCCTGCTGTTTATGGCAGGGGAATACATCGCCATCTTCCTGATGTGCGCGTTGATCTCTCTGCTGTTCTTTGGTGGCTGGCTGTCGCCAATCCCCGGCCTGCCGGATGGCGTTTTGTGGATGGTCGCCAAGATGGCGTTCTTCTTCTTCCTCTTCGCGATGGTCAAGGCGATCACGCCCCGCTACCGCTATGACCAGCTGATGCGTCTGGGGTGGAAAGTGTTCCTGCCATTCTCGCTGGTATGGGTGGTTTTCGTGGCCTTCGCGGCGAAATTCGACTGGTTCTGGGGCGCGTTCGCCCGTTGGAGCGTAGGAGGCTGATATGACCCAAATCGACTATACCCGCGCCGCTAAGTACTTTCTGCTGCAGGACTTCTGGGTCGGGATGAAACTGGGTCTGAAGTACTTCTTTGCCCCCAAGGCCACCGTGAATTACCCGCATGAGAAGGGACCGCTGTCCCCTCGTTTTCGTGGCGAACACGCTCTGCGCCGTTATCCCAATGGTGAAGAACGCTGCATCGCCTGTAAACTGTGCGAGGCGATCTGCCCGGCCCAGGCCATCACCATCGACGCCGAACCGCGCGAAGACGGCAGCCGCCGCACCACGCGGTATGATATCGACATGACCAAGTGTATCTATTGCGGCTTCTGTCAGGAGGCCTGCCCGGTCGATGCCATCGTCGAAGGTCCGAATTTCGAATTCGCCACGGAAACCCGCGAAGAGCTGTTCTACGACAAGGAAAAACTGCTCGACAACGGCGAACGCTGGGAAGCCGAGATCGCCCGCAATCTGGAAATGGATGCGCCGTACCGATGAATGACACGCCGACAAATCCGTTCGAGCTGATGATGCGTCAGGCTCAGGACATGGCCAAGGCGATGAACCCGGCGATGGAGAACTTCTCGCCCAAAGGGTTCGAGGCGCTTTGGCCGACCATGCCCAAAGAGATCATGGAGATGATGTTCGGCAACACCGTCAACAAGGACGGGCTGGACGCCAAAACCCGCCTGTTGCTGACGCTGGCCGGGCTGACCTGTCAGGGCGCGCAGGCCGATACCGCGGTGCGTCAAACCGTGCGTCACGCTCTGGAAGCCGGGGCCAGAAAACAAGAGATCGTGGAAACGATCGGTCAGATGTCGGTGTTTGCTGGCATCCCGGCCATGACCCGTGCGCTGGATCTGGCGCAAGAGGTCATGGGCGACAACAAGGATGAGGATCAATGACCGTCTTTGCCTTTTATCTGTTTGCCATCAGCGCCATCACCGGCGGCCTGTTCACGGTGATCAGCCGCCAGCCGGTGCACTCAGTGCTTTGGCTGATACTGTCCTTCCTGTCCTCGGCGGGGCTGTTCGTGCTGCTGGGGGCCGAGTTCGTGGCGATGCTGCTGATCATCGTCTATGTGGGCGCGGTCGCGGTGTTGTTCCTGTTCGTGGTGATGATGCTGGACGTCGACTTTGCCGAGCTAAAGGCCGAGATGGCGCGTTATATGCCGCTGGCATTGCTGATCGGTCTGGTCATCCTGATGCAGTTCGTCATGGCGTTCGGTGCATGGGACAGCGCGCAAGGCGTTGAGGCCAATCTGGCCCAACCGGTTCCGACCGACCGTCACAACACCGAGGCGCTGGGTGTCATCCTTTACGACCAATACTTCCTTCTGTTCCAACTGGCGGGTCTGATCCTGCTGGTGGCTATGATTGGAGCCATCGTGCTGACCCTGCGCCACCGTCAAGACATCAAACGTCAGGACATCATCGGCCAAATGATGCGCGACCCGGCCAAGGCGATGGAGCTGAAGGACGTGAAACCGGGGCAGGGGTTGTGACATTGCCGCTGGTACTTCCAATGGAGTACCGGCTGCTAAAAATACTAATTGCGGTGCCTGTTGTACTTGGATGGATCGGGTATAGGGCCGCGAAAAACAGGAAACGAATGGGACCGAAAGAAAATGATCGGACTTGAACATTACCTGACTGTGGCGGCGACGCTGTTCGTCATCGGCATCTTCGGTCTCTTCCTGAACCGCAAGAACGTCATCATCCTGCTGATGAGCATCGAACTGATGCTGCTGGCGGTGAATATCAACCTCGTGGCGTTTTCCAGTTTCCTCGGCGATCTGGTGGGACAGGTGTTTACGCTGTTTGTGCTGACCGTGGCGGCGGCCGAGGCGGCGATTGGTCTGGCCATTCTGGTCTGCTTCTTCCGCAACCGTGGCACCATCGCGGTTGAAGACGTCAATATGATGAAGGGCTAAGAGAACTATGGAAACCACCATCCTCTTTGCCCCGCTGGTGGGCGCATTGATCTGCGGCTTTGGCTGGCGGTTCATTGGTGAGAAAGCTGCCATGTGGACGGCCACGGGCCTGCTGTTTCTGGCCTGTCTTCTATCGTGGATCGTGTTCTTTGCCTTCGACGGGGTGACGCAGCAGATCGAGATCATGCGCTGGATCGAGAGCGGATCGTTGTCGACAAGCTGGGCTATCCGTCTGGACCGTCTGACCGCGATCATGCTGATCGTGGTGACGACCGTCTCAGCGCTCGTGCACCTCTATTCCTTTGGCTACATGGATCACGACCCGCAATGGCGCGAGGGCGAAAGCTATAAGCCGCGATTCTTCGCCTATCTGTCCTTCTTCACCTTCGCGATGCTGATGCTGGTGACCGCGGACAATCTGGTGCAGATGTTCTTTGGCTGGGAGGGCGTGGGCGTCGCCTCGTACCTGCTGATCGGGTTCTATTACCGTAAGCCCTCGGCCAATGCCGCGGCGATGAAAGCGTTTATCGTGAACCGCGTCGGCGACTTTGGCTTTGCGCTGGGGATTTTCGCGCTGTTCTTGCTGACCGACAGCATCAACTTCTCGGACATTTTCGCCTCGGCGCCCGCATTGGCCGAAGAGAAACTGCACTTCCTGTGGGGCGAATGGACCGCTGTTGAGGTCATCTGCGTTCTGCTGTTTATCGGTGCGATGGGGAAATCGGCGCAGCTGATCCTGCACACATGGTTGCCCGACGCGATGGAAGGCCCGACGCCTGTGTCGGCCCTGATCCACGCCGCGACCATGGTTACGGCCGGTGTGTTCCTGGTCTGCCGCATGTCGCCGCTGATGGAGTTCGCGCCGGGTGCGACCGGTTTCATCACCGTGCTGGGAGCTTCGACCGCGTTCTTTGCCGCGACCGTGGGTTTGGTTCAGACCGACATCAAGCGCGTCATCGCCTATTCGACCTGTTCGCAGCTGGGTTACATGTTCGTGGCGGCGGGTGTTGGGATGTATTCGGCGGCGATGTTCCACCTGTTCACACACGCCTTCTTCAAAGCGCTGCTGTTCCTTGGTGCAGGCTCGGTGATCCACGCCATGCATCACGAACAAGAGATGACCGAATACGGTGGATTGCGTAAAAAGATCCCCTATACGTTCTGGGCGATGATGATCGGCACGCTGGCCATCACCGGTGTGGGCATTCCGCTGACGACCTTCGGTTTCGCTGGCTTCCTGTCGAAAGATGCGATCATCGAGAGCGCCTATGCCGGTGGGTCTTCCTATGGCTTCTGGCTGCTGGTCGTAGCGGCGGCGTTTACGTCCTTCTACAGCTGGCGTCTGATCTTCCTGACCTTCTACGGCACGCCGCGCGGCGACAAGCATACGCACGACCATGCGCATGAAAGCCCGATGGTCATGCTGGTACCGCTAGGCGTTCTCTCGCTGGGCGCGGTCTTTGCGGGCATGATTTGGTACGGCAATTTCTTCGGCCACGCGGACAAGGTCGGCAAGTTCTATGGCATCCCGGTGGCTGAGGCGTCGGAACATGCCGAGGCCGGTGATCACGGCAAAGCCGACGCGCATAGCGATGATAGCCACGCAGATGAAAGCCACGGCGATGACCACGCGGATGACGGTCATGGTGAAAAAGATGCTCATGGCGATCATCACTATGTTTTCGCAGGTGAGCCGGGCGAGGGCGCGCTATACATGGCGCCGGACAACCATGTGCTGGACGATGCGCATGCGGCGCCTAAGTGGGTCAAGTTTTCACCCTTTGTTGCAATGCTGCTAGGCTTTGCGATGGCCTATTGGTTCTACATCGTGAACCCGTCGCTTCCGGGGCGTCTGGCCGCAAACCAACGGCCACTGTACCTGTTCCTGCTGAACAAGTGGTACTTTGACGAAATCTACAATGTGATCTTCGTCAAACCCACCGTGGCGCTTGGACGGTTCCTGTGGAAACGCGGTGATGGCAACACCATTGACGGCTTCCTGAACGGGATCGCCATGGGCGTTGTTCCCTTCTTCACCCGCCTCGCAGGCAAGGCGCAGACGGGCTACATCTTTACTTATGCCTTCTGGATGGTTTTGGGGATTGCAGCCCTTGTCACCTGGATGTCGATCGGCGGAGGCGCACAATAATGGATAATATCCTCTCGATCGTTACTTTCATCCCCGCTGTGGCAGCGGCCATTCTGGCCCTGTTCCTGCACGGGGATGATGACGCCGCGCAGCGCAACGCGAAATGGGTCGCGCTGGTGGCGACCACGGTGACGTTCCTTGTCTCGATTGGCATCTATACGGGCTTTGACCCCTCGAACACCGGCTTTCAGATGGTGGAAGAGGGTGAGTGGCTGCTGGGCCTGAAATACAAGATGGGCGTGGACGGCATCAGCGTGTTGTTCGTGCTGCTGACCACCTTCATCATGCCGCTGACCATTCTGGCCAGCTGGAACGTGACCGACCGGGTCAAGGAATACATGATCGCCTTCCTGCTGCTGGAAACGCTCATGCTGGGCGTGTTCATGGCACTGGATCTGGTGCTTTTCTACCTGTTCTTCGAGGCTGGTCTGATCCCGATGTTCCTAATCATCGGTATCTGGGGCGGGGCGAACCGCATCTATGCCAGCTTCAAGTTCTTCCTCTACACCTTCCTTGGCTCGGTGCTGATGTTGGTGGCGATGGTCGCGATGTATGCGGATGCAGGCACCACGGATATCGAAGCACTGATGAGCCATCAGTTCTCGTCTGAAAGCTTCAGCGTGTTGGGTGTCTACATTGTCGGCGGAATGCAGACGCTGATGTTCCTGGCGTTCTTTGCATCTTTCGCGGTGAAAATGCCAATGTGGCCGGTGCATACCTGGTTGCCAGACGCGCACGTGCAGGCCCCGACGGCCGGCTCGGTCGTTCTGGCGGCGATCCTGCTGAAGATGGGCGGCTATGGCTTCTTGCGGTTCAGCTTGCCGATGTTCCCAGTGGGGTCCGCAGTGATGACCGATCTGGTGCTGTGGATGTCGGCGATTGCGGTTGTCTACACCTCGCTGGTGGCGCTGGTGCAGGAGGATATGAAAAAGCTGATCGCCTATTCCTCGGTCGCGCATATGGGTTTTGTGACCATGGGGATTTTTGCGGCGAACCAGCAGGGGATTGATGGCGCGATCTTCCAGATGATCAGCCACGGGTTCATCTCGGCGGCGTTGTTCCTGTGTGTCGGCGTGATCTATGACCGGATGCACACCCGCGACATTGACGCATATGGCGGCTTGGTGATCCGGATGCCCGCTTATGCGCTGGTCTTCATGCTGTTCACCATGGCGAATGTCGGTCTGCCTGGCACCTCGGGCTTTATCGGCGAATTCCTGACCTTGATGGGAGCCTTCCAGGTCAACACTTGGGTAACGGCAGTGGCTGCGACCGGGGTGATCTTCTCGGCCGGGTATGCGCTGTGGCTATACCGTCGAGTGGTCTTTGGCGATCTGATCAAGGAAAGCCTCAAGGCGATGACGGACATGAGCTCGCGCGAGCGGCTGATCTTTGCACCGCTGATCGTGATGACCATCCTGCTGGGTGTCTATCCGTCGCTGGTAACCGATGTGATCGGCGACTCGACCGCCGCACTGATTTCGAACTATGACACGGCTCTGGCCGCGGCTGAGGCCGTGATCCAGACAGCCGCTTCGCATTAAGGGAGCTTCGGAGATGATCCAAGCTGATCTGACAATCATCCTGCCAGAGATCGTTCTGGCCGTTTATGCGATGGCGGCGCTGATTGGGGCTGTCTACACCACAAAAGACGGGCTGGCCCCGGTTCTGATCTGGGCGACCTCGGGCCTGATGGCGCTGCTGGCGATTTGGATCGCCACCAATGGCGACGGCACCAACGTGGCCTTTAACGGCATGTTCGTTGACGATGGTTTCTCGCGCTTTGCCAAGGTTGCGATCCTGCTATCTGCGGCAGCCGTTCTGTTGATGAGCCAGGATTACATGTCGCGTCGCGGGCTGTTGCGGTTCGAATACCCCTTGCTGGTGGCACTTGCCGCCGTGGGTATGATGATGATGGTCAGCGCCGGAGATCTGATGTCCCTGTACATGGGGTTGGAGCTGCAATCGCTGGCGCTGTACGTCGTGGCCGCTCTGCGCCGTGACAGTGCAAAATCCACCGAGGCTGGTCTGAAGTATTTCGTTCTGGGCGCGCTCAGCTCCGGCCTGTTGCTTTATGGTGCATCGCTGGTTTACGGCTTCACCGGGACCACGCTGTTCTCGGGCATCATCCAGACGGTCAACCATGGTGACGTCTCGGTTGGCCTGCTGTTTGGCCTGATCTTCCTGATCTCGGGGCTGGCCTTCAAAGTGTCAGCCGTGCCGTTCCACATGTGGACGCCGGACGTATACGAAGGCTCACCCACACCAATCACCGCTTTCTTCGCTACCGCGCCCAAAGTGGCGGCGATGGCGCTGTTTGCGCGGCTGCTGCATGATGCGTTCGGCGGAGTGATCAAGGATTGGCAGCAGGTGATCGTTCTGCTCTCGGTCCTGTCGATGTTGTTGGGTGCAGTGGCTGCGATTGGGCAGCGTGACATCAAGCGACTGATGGCGTTTTCGTCGATTGCCCATATGGGCTATGCGCTGATCGGTCTGGCGGCGGGTACAGAGATGGGCGTCAAGGCGATGCTGATGTACCTGGCGATCTATGTGACCATGAATATCGGCACCTTTGCCTTCATCCTGATGATGGAGCGGGACGGTAAGCCCGTCACGGATATTGACGCGCTGCGGCAGTATTCCAAACGTGACCCGGGCAAGGCGCTTGCGGTTCTGATCCTGATGTTCAGCCTTGCGGGCGTCCCACCGATGCTGGGCTTCTTCGCCAAGTTTGGCGTTTGGCAGGCCGGTGTCAGTGCGGGCCTCACAGGGTTGGTGATCGTGTCGGCCATCGCTTCGGTCATCGGTGCGTTCTATTACCTGCGGATCGTGTTCTACATGTATTTCGGCGAAGAAAACGAAGACCCGATTGAAACGCGCTCGACGCCTGTTCTGTGGGTCGCCCTGATGGGGTCGGCTGCTTTGATGCTGGTGGGAATTTTCTATCAATTTGGTGTTGAAGGCGCGGCAGCTGCTGCGGCGGCGACGCTTGTCAATTAACCCTGAAATCACACAAATCAGAGGGGCTCGGTCGTTGGACCGGGCCTTTTTACCATGACGGATTGGCCGCAAGGTTACGGTTTGCATGTGTTGCAAACGGTTGACAGTACGTTGAACGAAGCTTCGCGCATCGCACCAACGGCGACGGGGCCGGTGTGGATCATGGCCTATAACCAAACTGCGGCGCGTGGACGTCGGGGACGTGCATGGGCCAATCCCGTTGGAAACCTGGCTGCCACTTTATTGATGCGACCAAGTTGTAATCCCGAACAAGCAGCGTTGCGGAGCTTTGTTGCAGCCCTCGCTCTGTTTGATGCCTGTGTTGCTGTCTCGGGGCGGTCCGATGGGCTGTCTTTGAAATGGCCAAATGATGTGCTGCTGAACGGCGGAAAACTTGCGGGGATATTGCTAGAAGGCACGGGCCAAGGGCGCGACCTGTCTCACTTGGCGATTGGGATCGGGGTCAATCTGTCTCAGTCCCCACCAACCGACGCGCTGGAGGAGGGTGCGGTCCGACCCGTTTCGCTTTTGTCCGAGACCGGCGCAGACGTCATGCCCGAGGATTTCCTGACAGAGTTGGCCGCCGCGTTTGCTCGCTATGAGACGCAGTTCGTGACCTATGGGTTCGAGCCGATCCGTACTGCATGGTTGGATCGGGCCGCGCGTTTGGGCGAAGTGATTACAGCCAAGACAGCGACATCCGAAACCGTGGGCACTTTTGAAACGGTGGACGCCGGCGGCAACCTTGTCCTAAACACCGCCAAAGGCCGGGTCGCGATCCCAGCCGCCGACGTGTATTTCTGAGAGGAACGCAAATGCTTTTGGCTATTGATTGCGGCAACACAAACACTGTTTTTTCGATCTGGGATGGCAAGCAGTTTCTGTGCACGTTGCGAACCTCGACCCATCATTCCCGCACGGCAGATGCCTATTTCACATGGTATTCGACATTGGTGAAACACTACGGGATCGAGGCGGACATCACCGATGTAGTGATCGCCTCGACTGTGCCGCGCGTGGTGTTTAACCTTCGTATTTTCGCGGATCGGTTCTTTGGTTGCCGCCCGTTGGTCGTTGGCAAACCTGAATGCCTTTTGCCAGTGGCCCCGCGCATTGATGAGGGCACTATTCCTGGACCGGACAGGCTGGCCAATGCGGTTGGGGCGTTCGATAGGCATGGCGGAGACGTTGTGGTGGTCGACTTTGGGACTGCCACCAATTTCGATGTTGTGGCCTCGGATGGTGCCTATGTTGGGGGCATCATTGCGCCGGGTGTGAACCTCAGCCTCGAGGCGCTTCACCAAGGTGCTGCGGCTCTACCGCATATTGATATCACGCGCCCCGACAAAGTCATTGGTACGAATACAGTTGGCTGCATTCAATCCGGCGTGTACTGGGGGTATTCCGGCTTGATCGAAGGACTGATTGCGCGGATCAAGGCCGAGTACGGCCATCCGATGAAGGTTGTCGGAACCGGGGGGCTTGCCCCGCTGTTTGATCAGGCGGATGTAGGGTTTGACGCGATCGAAGATGATCTGACGATGCACGGACTGACCGTGATCCATCGCTATAACAAGGAAAATGGCTCAACATGAGCAGTGAACGACTGATCTATCTGCCGCTGGGCGGTGCAGGTGAAATCGGCATGAACGCCTATGTCTACGGCTATGGAAAGCCCGGGCAGGAAAGGTTGATCCTAGTCGATCTTGGCGTGACCTTTCCGGATATGGATACGACGCCGGGTGTCGATCTGATCCATGCCGATATCTCTTGGCTGCAAGAGCGGGCCGATCGGCTGGAAGCGGTTTTTGTGACCCACGCGCACGAGGATCACGTCGGTGCTGTGGCCCATTGCTACGAGGCTTTGGGCACCCCGGTTTATGCGCGCGCTTTCACCGCCAATATCGCGCGCCGGAAAATGGAAGAGCATGGCCATCCCGAGGATGCGGTTCAAACGGTTTCGCCCTGGCCCGAGCAGGTTCAGGTTGGGCCGTTCTCGGTAGGATTCCTGCCGGTCTCGCATTCGATCCCGGAAAGTGCGGCGTTGGTAATAGATACGCCAGCGGGACGAATTGTGCATTCGGGTGACTTCAAGCTGGACACCAACCCGGTGGTGGGTGAACCCTTCGACGCCGAGTTGTGGGCCGAGATTGCCAAACCGGGCGTCAAGGCGCTGGTTTGTGACAGCACCAATGTATTCTCGCCCCATGACGGACGATCGGAATCCGAGGTTGGCCCCGAGATCACCAAGCTGGTCGAAAGCGCCGAGGGGATGGTTGTTGCAACCACCTTTGCGTCCAACGTGGCTCGGGTGAAAACCTTGGCCGAGGCTGGGCAGCGAGCCGGACGCTCGGTCGTGTTGCTGGGCCGCGCGATGCGCCGCATGATTGAGGCTGCGACCGAAACGGGTATCCTGTCGGATTTCCCCAAAGTCATCAGTGCAGAAGAGGCGGTGGACGTTCCACGCCAAAACCTGATGTTGATCGTGACTGGTAGCCAAGGCGAACGCCGTGCCGCCAGCGCGCAGCTTGCACGTGGCAAGTATCGCGGTCTGGAACTGAAAGAGGGCGATCTGTTCCTGTTTTCGTCGAAAACCATTCCGGGCAACGAGCGGGGCGTGATCTTCATCATCAACCAGCTTAGCGAAAAAGGTGTGGATGTTGTCGATGACAGCTCGGGTCTGTATCACGTGTCGGGTCATGCCAACCGTCCCGATCTTGAGAGGGTACATGCACTGATCAACCCTCAGATCGTGATCCCGATGCATGGTGAGCATCGTCACCTGCGCGAGCACGTCAAGCTGGCTAATTCTGGCGGCCGAACAGGTGTTTTGGCGGTGAACGGAACCATGTTGGACCTGATTGGCAACGCGCCGCAGGTGGTCGACTATGTGGAAACGGGTCGGACGTATCTGGACGGCACGGTGAAAGTCGGCGCGCTGGACGGTGTTGTTCGTGACCGTATCCGCATGGCGCTGAATGGCCACGTGACGGTAACGGTCATTCTGGACGAAGAAGACGAGCCGCTGGGCGAGCCGTGGTGCGACACGATGGGCTTGCCCGAAATGGGATCATCTCGCGCCGGCTTGGTTGAAGTTCTGGAAGAAGATCTGAACCAATTCCTGATGCGCGCGGATACTAAAACTCTGCGTGACGATGACAAGCTGGAAGAAGCCATGCGTCGCATCGTGCGTCAGACTGCAAAAGCTGAGATTGGTAAAAAACCCGAAGTCACGACTGTTATCAGCCGGATGAAATAAGCCCGTCCTCAGTCGGTCAGAGGCATCGGATAGCCTTTGAGTTTCAAGAACAGACTTTCCTCTTCCTGATTCAACAAGAAGGGGACCGAGCTGGGCGGCGCCGGGTCCAAAACCCGTGCCGCGATTTCGGCCAATACGACTTCGGTGATAAAGGGTAGGTCGAACTCGCGCGCGCGGTCGAGTGGGATCCATTGCAGATGCGACAACTCATCCGAGGCGCGGCTGAAATCGTCCAAGTCCCCGCATATCGCCGACGCATCAACAAGAAAGAACCGAGCATCAAACCTGCGCGGGCGACCGGGTGGGGTCACCGCGCGAAAGACGAACTGCAAGGCCTCAGCCGAAGGTCGAAACCCCAGCTCGGCAAATCCGCGCCAATCCGATGGCGCGGGCTCGGGCCAACTACCTGGCTGGCCCAAGACCAGACCTGTTTCTTCCCAAAGCTCGCGAATTGCCGCCGCCGCAAGGGCACCTTGCAACCCAAGTTCCGAGCGTTCACCTAGCCGATCAAAACACACAGGTGGCAACTCGCTTGCCAGCGGTATGTGGGCATCCTCGGGGTCAACAGCTCCGCCGGGAAAGACAAATTTGTTGGGCATAAAAGCGGCCTTGGCCCCCCGTTGACCCATCAGGATCGACGGGGCGGTCTTGCGGTCGCGCAGAACAATAACCGTGGCCGCGTTGCGGATTGCGGTCTTGTCCTGAATCATATGCGGGCCAATTCGTTGGAAACAAACATTACGCGTTCTCGAACCCGTGCATCCGACGAGCCCACTGATAGGCCACAACGGCCCCTTTCAAGCGAGGTAAAAGGAACAAGGACAACGCGGTGCACCCGATTGCGAAGATCAGAAACATGGTCAGCGGTTCTGGGCGGAATTCGACATACGTTACGTGCAGGGCGGGGGCCAGAAGGTGACCCACAAGTAGGATTGTCAGGTATGCTGGCCCGTCATCGGCGCGATGATGAAACAGTTCTTGCCCGCAATTCGAGCAGCTGTCGTTTACCGTCAGATACCCTTTCAACAGTTTGCCTTCGCCACATTTTGGGCAACGACCGCGAAAACCTTTGAGCAACGCTGGCTTGGTGGCACGTTCCGCTTCGGGCAGAGTGTTTATCGTTTGATCTGTCATTTCGATACTCGCGGGTTAGAATAAACCGGATATTGCGCATCTTTTGTGCAACTTAAAAGGGGGGTGCGTCGCTTTGCATCGCTGTTTTTTCTGGGAATTTTAAAAGTTTCGCGACGGAACCCGGGCGCCGCATCGTTTGAACCCATGTAAGCAGCGGCAAAAGGGCCGCGAAAACAAAGGAAAACGATATGAAAAGCGCCAAATTCATCCCGGTAGTCCTGATCGCGGCTGTGGCCGTCACCGGCACCTCTGTACTGGCCGCAGGGCCGCGTGATCGCGAACCTGTGACTTTCCAGGAACTGGATGCCAACAGCGATGGCCAGGTGACGAAAGAAGAAATGCTGGCCCATCACAGCAAACGCTTTACTGATGCGGATACGAACGGAGATGGGCAGTTGACCATAGAAGAGATGCAGGCCGCTGGCCAGAAAAGGGTCAATGACCGTGTGACCAAGATGTTCGAGAAGCATGACGCCAATCAGGACGGGTCTCTGAGTCAGGACGAGTTGCCGAAACCACGCCGCGCTGACAAGATGTTTGATCGAATAGACGCGGATAGTGACGGGGCGATCTCGGAACAGGAATTTGCCGATGCCAAGGACAAGATGGGCCGCCATCACAAAAAGCGGGCAAAGTCGGACACTGACGACAGCTGATGCAGGATGGAGGCTCTGACGTCCTCATCCACTTCCATCCGCAGCCAGTCACGTGCTGCGGATATGCCCAGCGACGATACGTTGCTGGGCCTTTTCGCACAGGGTGATGCCGCCGCTGCTCGTATTTTGACGGACCGTTTGGGGCCGCGGTGTTTGTCGGTCGCCATGCGCATGCTGGGCAATCGGGCCGAGGCCGAAGATGTTACCCAAGATGCGATGATGCGTCTGTGGAAAGTTGCGCCGGATTGGGTTTCGGGGCAGGCGAAAGTGTCGACGTGGTTGTATCGCGTGACGATGAACCTGTGCGTTGATCACTTGCGCAAGAACAAACCTGACCGGCTTGCTGACGTGCCCGAGCCAGAAGATGGCAGTCCGAGTGTAGCGGAACGTATGCAGGACGAAGCCCGCAAGGATGCGCTTCAACTGGCGCTGGAGCAGCTGCCCGAACGGCAACGTCAGGCAGTTATTTTGCGGCACATAGAAGAGCTGCCAAACCCCGAGATCGCCGGTGTCATGGGGATTTCGGTAGAAGCGGTTGAAAGCCTGACCGCACGTGGCAAGCGGGCCTTGGCCGGGATTCTGGCAGGGCGTCGCGAGGAATTGGGGTATGACGATGACCGAAGATGAAAAAAATCTGGACGAGATGTTTGCGACGGCCCGTGAGAACCGGCCTTTGCTTTCTGATGATCTGACGGTTCGTATCCTGACAGATGCAGAGCAGGTACGCCTAAATCAGATCAAAGCTGCTGACAGGCCCCGACGTTCTTATTGGGCTAGGGTGTTAGATGGTATCGGCGGCTGGCACAGCTTTGGTGGTTTGGTGGCGGCCAGCGCCGCCGGCGTTTGGATCGGCTTTGCTGCGCCCGACTTTTTGCCGGACCCTGCGACCTATATCTACCAGCAAGAAGCCGGGCTTGCTCTGGCCGATTTGGACACTTCATTTCTGGAGGGCGCGGAATGAGCGACAATCCTAAACCAAAACGCAGATGGGTGAAGGTTCTGTTGGCCGTATCTTTGGGGTTCAACCTTCTTGTGGTTGGTGTCGCCGTAGGAACTGTGCTGCGGGTAAAGGGCGGAGATCATGCCAAGGCGCCTCCGGGATTTGGATCGGCGCTGTACCGGGCCTTGCCGAAAGAGGACCGAAAGGCACTGCGTGGGCAACTTTCAGCGCGCCATAAAGCCGGATCGAAGGATCGGGTCCGGAATTTCGAGATCCTCAGTGCTGCTTTGAGGGAAGTCCCTTTTGACCCCAAGACGGTGCAAGATATCTTGTTGCAGCAGTCACAGTCTTTGGCGGAATTGCAGTCAAACTTGCAAGGTCAATGGCTAGAGCAGGTCACCGACATGACTGACGCGGAACGCGCGCTTTACGCCGACCGCCTGGACGAGGTTGTGCGTTATGGTCCTCATGGCAAGAAGAGGAAGAATTAGTGCCTCAGGCCGCGCATTGCCTGACCCTGACTTGGTTGCGCCCTGCCTTTTTGGCAGCATAAAGCGCCGTATCGGCGGACTTGATCAGGTCATCTAGTGGCTCAGTTTGAAATGGAGTGGGCTGGGTTGTGATTAGACCGATACTGATAGTGACTGGAACGGGTTCTGTATTGTCCGGTAGCGAGAACGGTTTTTGTCTGATACAATTACACAGTGATCGCGCAACACTCACCGCCCTCGTTTCAGTGGCATGAGGTAGCCCAATCATGAATTCTTCGCCACCAATCCGCGCGACAAAACCATCGGATCCGATTGCACGTTCCATCCGGGTTCCCGCCTCGGTCAGAACGATATCCCCGCCAGCGTGGCCATACCGGTCATTAATGGATTTGAAATGGTCTAGATCAGCCAGCATAACGGCAAAACCCTGACCTAGCTGTAACGACTTGCGCGCGATCTGATCCATAGCCCGCATGGCGTATCGGCGGTTGTGCAGACCGGTCAGAGGATCAATCCAAGATTCCGCAATTCCCCTGTGAAGCGATGCGCGCATTTGATCCATCTGGGTTTTGCGGGCAAGCCTGTTGGTCAGTCGCTGCCTAACCTCCTCGACACAGAAGCCTCCCATGCAAACCGCGTCAGCCCCCCGGTCGAGTGCTTCGGCGGCGAGCGTCGCGTTATTGCGGTCAAGTACCGCGATCAATACTGTGCGACGTGTGGCCGCTCGGGACTTCAGATCCGCCAGAACATTGAGCCCCGCCAGTGTTGTGCCGACTTCTATTACAATTGCATCCGGGACCGGCCCTGATAAAACGCCCTGCAGGTTCGAAGAAGTGTGCGCGGAGACGTTATGTCTTGTCTGATCCGCAAGCAAATTTCGCCACGCGGCACCCGATCGCGCGGTTCTGGCCAAAACGGCCACGCGCGACGGTTTGGGTGGCGCGATCAGACTTACCGCGGGCTCGGCGAAACCCAATGGTTGAACGTTTGTAGTTAGCTTCAGATCCTGTGCTTCAGCACGAGCGCGCAACAGGCTGCGGACCTGCGCCAGCAGAAGCGAATCTTTAAAGGGATGCACCAGCACGTCGTCCAGCCCCTCCGAAAGGGCTTTCAGCCGGGCGGCTTTGTCGTTTTGCGCCGCTATCGCAACAACAGGGACATCGGCTAAGTCCGGATCAGCCGCGAGAAACTGTTTGACATCAGTAGCTGTTCCATCCGGCAGAGTCTGGGCCGTGAGAACCAGATCAGGTCGTGTTCGCCGTAAAAGCCCAGCCAGCCCTTCCAGTTTTTTACCTTGCACGACGTGGTACCATGCTGCGGTCAACTGAACCTTCAGCATGATGCGATTGGTCGAGGTCCCGTCGAGGACAAGGATAGTTCCCTGCACGGACATATCTGTCACCGTTGATTGCATGCGTTGTCAAAGTGTTTATGAGTCTGGTTAACAAACCCTTTCCAAGATCAATTCCGGGGTCTCTTTATGCCAATCTCTGCTGAATCTGCCGAAACGCTGGCGCTGAATGTTCTGGCTTGGCTTGCGGGAAATGAGGAATTGCTACCTGTTTTTCTTGGGTCAACTGGCGCTTCGGCTCAGGATCTGCGTGATAGAGCTGTAGAGCCGGAGTTCCTTGGCTCGATTCTTGAATTCCTCATGCTTGACGATTCGTGGGTTGTGGAATTCTGTGACGCCAATTCTGTGCCTTATGATCTTCCCGGACAGGCGCGTGCGGTTTTGTCCGGGGCGGCAGACATGCATTGGACTTGATGAAAACACTTCTGGAGCTTGAGATGCCGATAGACGCGCTTCTGTTCGACAAGGACGGAACTCTGTTCGATTTTGCCGATACCTGGGGTGCTTTCGGGCGCAATATGTTGCTGCGCTTGAGCGATGGGGATCATGACAGGGCAAGGGTGCTGGGTCGTGTGATCGGCTTCGATTTGGATCAAGTCACATACTCGGAAGACAGCATCGTGATTGCGGGAACAGTCGAAGAAGTAGCCGAGACGTTGGCACCACACTTGGCGGAGATGCCACGAGACGCCCTGATCGACCTGTTGAACGCAGAGTCCGCCTCGGCCCCACAGGCGCAAGCGGTGCCGTTGACCCCATTTCTTGACGGGTTGCGGGAGGCGGGACTTAAGCTGGGTGTTGCAACAAACGACGGCGAAGCGCCAGCGCTGGAACATTTGGCATCAGCCGGTATTCGGGATCATTTCGATTTTGTTGCTGGTTACGACAGCGGCCATGGGTTCAAGCCGGGTCCGGGCCAGTTGCTGGCCTTTGCCGCGCATGTGAATCTGCCGCCTGAACGCGTCGCTATGGTTGGTGACAGTCTCCATGATCTTCAGGCGGGTCGGGCAGCGGGTATGACGACGATCGGTGTGCTGACGGGCTTGGCTCCCGCTGAAGTTCTGCAGCCAATGGCGGATGTCGTCTTACCAAATATCGGCCACATACCGGAATGGTTGACACGAAACTGATCGCCTAAGCTCCAGAATCGGCGCATCGGACCTCAAAACCGACAAGAGGTGTCGCAGACAGAGCGGCCACATGCCTTGCTTCGAGGCTTGCTTGACAAAAGACAAGCTCGCGGAGGATTCAATGGCAGAGGCGAAAACACGCAAACGTCGCAGTGGCGGGCGGGCAGGAGCAGCCGAACGCAGGGGCAGCGCGGTTATTGACCAGATGCCGTGGAGCCCACCGATCAATATCGACAAGCCGACCGACCCTTTGGACGAGGCGGGAATTCAAGCGATCCACGAGGGCGCAATGCGCATTCTCGAAGAGATCGGTGTCGAATTCTACAATGAAGAAGCTATCGATATCCTGCGTAAGGCCGGTTGCACCATCGAAGGGGATAACGTCCGTATGGGGCGGGATTTTGTTATGGAGATGGTGGGCAAGGCACCATCATCTTTCACGATCACGCCGCGCAATCCGGATCGCCGGATCGAAATCGGTGGTCGCAACCTGTTGTTTGGTAATGTGTCATCGCCTCCGAATTATTGGGATATGGAGATCGGTACCAAGGTTCCGGGAAACCGTGAAATGTGTCGAAATCTGCTGAAACTGACTCAGTATTTCAACTGTATTCATTTCGCGGGCGGATATCCGGTCGAGCCTGTGGATATCCACGCAAGTGTTCGGCATCTGGATGTACTCTATGACAAGTTGACCCTAACTGACAAAGCGATGCACGCGTATTCGCTGGGTAAGGAACGTGTCGAAGACGTCATGGAAATGGTGCGGATCGCTGGTGGGCACAGCCACGAAGAATTCGAGGCAGAACCCCGGATGTACACCAACATCAACTCGACCTCGCCGCTAAAACATGACCACCCGATGATCGACGGCTGTTTGAGGTTGGCGCGACGTGGGCAAGCGATTGTTGTAACTCCCTTCACGCTGGCCGGAGCGATGGCCCCGGTAACAATGGCGGGCGCTGTGGCGCAATCGCTGGCCGAGGCTCTGTGTGCGATTGCTCTGTTCCAGTACGTCCGGCCTGGCATACCCTGCGTGATCGGGACGTTCACATCGAATGTAGACATGAAATCCGGTGCGCCCGCGTTTGGAACGCCCGAGTACATGCGTTCGACGCAGATGACCGGGCAAATGGCGCGGTTTTATGGCCTGCCCATGCGGTCATCTGGGGTCTGCGCGGCCAACGTACCCGATGGTCAGTCGGTTTGGGAAACCTCGAACTCGCTTTGGGCGGCTGTGCAGTCGGGGACGAATATGGTTTATCACGCGGCCGGGTGGCTGGAAGGGGGGCTGATCGCCAGCCCCGAAAAGTTTATCATGGATTGCGAAATTTTACAGCAAATCCAACGCTATATGCAGCCCGAGATCACGGCGACGGGACCGGATGAGATTGCTTTGGACGCGATCCGTGCGGTCGGGAATGACGGTCATTTCTTTGGCATTCAGCACACTCAGGATCGCTATACCACAGCGTTCTACCAACCGTTTCTGAGTGACTGGAAGAACTATGAAGGCTGGGACGTTGCGGGCGGAATCTGGACCGCTGAACGGGCCCATCACATGTTCAAGGAAATCATTACCAGTTTTGAGCCCCCGGAAATAGATGAGGGCATTCGTGAAGAACTTGCGGACTTTGTCGAGCGTCGTAAAGCCGAAGGGGGCGCTCCGACTGATTTTTAGTGAAAAGCCAATGGCTTCCACTTTGAGACTTGTGCGTGTTTTGCATCTCGGAACTTGCATTTTCGCGTTTTGTTAAGGATTTCTGAGTCACAGTGCATCGGAAACCAAACCGAGGCTTCCCATGCATGGTCTGATAAACCGGGCAGTACAGTCCTTTGTGAGCGCGACATACGGGCAATCTTGCTGGATGCGGGTGACCGATGCCGCAGATCTTGGTTTTACCGAGTTCGAGGCAATGCTGGTTTACGATGACGCAATGACCACGCGGGTTCTGGATGCGCTTTGTGCCGAATTAAAGCGCCCACGAGCAGAGATTCTGGAAGATCTGGGAACCTATTTGGTTTCGCACCCCAATATGGAGGATTTGCGTCGTCTACTCCGATTTGGCGGCGATACGTATGTAGAGTTCCTGCATTCTTTGGATGATCTTTCGGATCGGGTTAGATTGGCGGTGTCCGATTTGCGGTTGCCTCTTCTGGAGCTGCGAGAGGTCTCTTCGTCAGAGTATCACTTGCACTGCTATTCGGGTTTGCCAGGGTATGCCAGTGTCATGGTTGGGGTATTGCGCGTCGTGGCCGACGACTACGGGGCGCTTGCCTTCCTAACACATGAAGGACAGCAAGGTGAGGTCGAGGTCATAACGATTGCACTCGTTGAAAGCGCATTTTCCGCCGGGCGGAATTTCGATCTGGGGGCCAGGAAGCCATGATCGAAATCGATGATCTTGCAGGTATGCTTGGGACTTTGTGTCCGATGTTTGTTCTTGTTGATGGTGGGGGTAGAATCGCTCAGGTCGGTCCGACCTTGCAGAAATTGCGTCCAGATCAGCCAATGCCTGGAAAAGACTTTTTGGAAGTATTCGAGCTCGTCAGACCTCGCAAAGTGTCGACGCTCGCAGCGCTCTTGTCCTTGGCCGGAGCGAAGTTGCACCTGAGAATAAAGGGTGAGCCACACACAGCGCTCAAGGGGTTGATCGCTCCTTTGCCAAACGGGCAGGGGGCTGTGATAAACCTGTCCTTCGGAATCTCTATTTTGGATGCGGTTCGTGACTATGCGCTGACCAGTGCGGATTTCTCAGGAACGGATCTCGCGATCGAGCTACTTTATCTGGTCGAGGCTAAGTCTGCCGCGATGGAGGCGTCGCGATCTTTGAACCTGCGCCTGCAGGGCGCGATGCTGGCGGCCGAAGAACAGGCATACACGGATATGCTGACCGGGTTGAAAAACCGCCGGGCCATGGATGTGTTGCTTGGGCATTTGGCTTCTGGTGACGCGCCATTTGCCTTGATGCATCTGGACCTGGATTTTTTTAAGTCAGTGAACGACAGATACGGTCACGCGGCGGGCGACTATGTCCTGCAACAGGCGGCTTGCATTATGGTCGAAGAAACCCGAAACGACGATACTGTCGCAAGGGTTGGTGGCGATGAATTTGTCATCATCTTCAAACACCTGATCGACGAATCTGTTCTGTCCGCAATTGCGTCCCGCCTGATTGACAGGTTGCGACAACCCATGATCTTTGAGGGGTCCGTGTGTCAGATATCAGCTAGTATTGGCACTGCGTTGTCGACGCAGTTTCAGGCGCTGAAAGCAGCCGAGATTTTGAATGCGGCAGATCAGGCCCTCTATGAGGCCAAGCGAATGGGGCGATCAAGGCATTGCCTGTATTCGTCATTTCTGGGTGAGCGCGTACAAACTGCGCAGTCGCAAGCCTCGCCGCACTAAGCGTTCACGACTTAAACTTTTTCGAAAGCCTGTGCCAGAACAGCCGAGATGTGGCATTTTACTCCGGACAGTTCGCCTATTACAGGCATGACCTTCCCTTGAAATCCAGCTTGTTCCAATTCCTGAGGTACGTCTTCCAACACATGACCGCCGCGGCACGCGAAGAAAGGCAGGCAAAGCGCGATTTGCCCAGAGTTTGCCGCCGCCTCAGAAATCGAAGGGGCCTCTTCAACGAATCCTACCCGGAGGGACTTCAGCTTGATCCTCTCACTCACGAGTTCCGCGAACTGATTTGCGACAGCCGAAGGATTGCGGCTGCGACCCGATCCATGTGCAGCGAGGATCAAGTTGCACTGGTCTGTTGACCATGTGTTTGATTGAATGGTCGATCCAATCGCCTCGGCAGCGATGGCTGGAAGGGCTTTATCAACGCCAAGAGGATCGAGGATACGCAATTCTCTTCCCCCCAGCCGTTTTGGCAAAGCGCTCGTCACAAACCAACCTTTGGCCATGAACAATGGGTAAATCACCGTGTCGTCAGGTAAGTCGTCCAGGCAATGTTCTAGCCTGCTTGGCGCAGCGAGCGTTGCAGAAGTGACATTCACCCCACCGCACATTTCATTCACCTCGGCCGCATAAGCCGCCAGGGCCGCTTCGGCTGGCTCGGGGTCAGACGGTTGACCGTGGGCGACAATTACAGCGTTTGGCATAGGTGCGATCCTGCTTGGTTCTGCCAAAGGTGGCGTCTGTTTTGGCGAAGTCAATGCGCCTTGCGAACGTATTAACCCAACAACGTAAGCCACAGCCAGACCGTCAGGATCGAGGCCCCGGTGCCGACTAAAACGGAGGAGGCCGCGACCCGTTTGGCGCGGCCATACATGTTCGCGAATATATAGGCGTTAAAGCCGGGTGCCATGGCAGCGTTCAGCACTCCTGAGCGGAACAAGTCTTGCGGCAATCCCACAGTCGAGCCGAACAACCACACAAGGCTGGGGTGCAGCATAAGCGAAACGCCGCAGACATAGGCAATGGTGCGTAAATCACCCTCGGGTCGATATTTGACCAGTACGCCGCCCAAGGCAAACAACGCGCCGGGCAGGGCCGCACGGGTGATCAAGCCAAGAGCGTCATCGACCACTCCGGGCACACCGATCCCGGATAGGTTTACGATAAACCCCAACGCTATCCCCAGGATCAGTGCATTGCGGAACATAGCTGACAAGACCGAGCGCACCATCCGCGTGCCACCGTGGCCGCGACTACGAATGACCTCCATCACTGTGATGCCGATGCCATAGCAAAATGGCGCATGGAAGGCGATGATCGCGTAGTTCCCGGCCAGGTTTTCCGGACCATAAGCGCGCTCGGTAATTGGCAGCCCCAGCAGGACCGAGTTCGAGAACAGGCAGCAGAAGCCGATGGCGACGCAATCTTCCCACTCGCGCCGGAAAATCAGGCGCGCACCGAACAGACCTGCGCAGAAACATAGACCCGCAGCGGTGTAGAAACTGAACAGTAGGCGTGGGTCGAAACTGGCGCTGAGGTCCAGATTGGCGATGGCCAGAAATAGCAGGCAGGGGATGGCGAAGCCCTGGGTGAACTTCATCAGCCCGTCGATATGGGCCTCTTTGAAGTAGCCCAACGCGGTGGCTGTGTACCCGGCACCGATCACCAGAAATACTGGCAGGATAACGTCGATCAGGCTTTGCAGCATGGTGCCATCCTGTGGAGTATTACGGCAGGCACCATGGGCTATTTAAAGAGCCTGATGGATCACCATGCCATCATAGGCAGGGGTGATGTGGTCGGCGGTTTCAGCCTCGACCGTGGCGTAGTCCAAATCGATGTGCATATTGGTCAACACCGCGCGCTTGGGCTGGAGCTGTTCGATCCAACCGAGCGTCTTTTCCAGATGCGCGTGAGTTGGATGCGGCGTGCGGCGCAGCGCGTCGATGACCAAACAGTCCAGCCCATGCAGTGCAGGCCATGCGTCGTCATAGATCTCGGCCACGTCAGGCAGATAGACCAGTCCGCCAATCCGAAAGCCCAACGCGTCGATCGAGCCGTGATTAACCTTGAACGGCTGCAACGGGATCGGGCCGCCGGGGCCGTCGATCTCGAACGGGCCACTGATGGTTTTCAGATCAAGGATCGGCGGGTAGGGCGAGCTGTCAGGCTGGATGAACGCATATCCGAACCGCCCGAGCAGGTCGTTCTGAGTGTCGCCATCGGCCCAGACGGGCACACGGGTGCGCATGTTGAACACGATCATACGCAGGTCGTCGATGCCGTGGACGTGGTCGGCATGGCTGTGGGTGTAGACCACCCCGTCCAGCCGCCCAGTACCCGTATCCAGTAACTGACTGCGCATATCCGGTGTAGTGTCGATCAGGACCGAAGTTGTGCCCTCGGGCCCGTCCCGTTCTACCAGCATCGAGCAGCGACGGCGGATGTTCTTTGGGTTCTCGGGATCACACTCGCCCCAGTGCCCGCCCAGCCGAGGCACGCCGCCGGAAGATCCGCAGCCCAAAATGGTGCAGCGCAGCTGGGTCATGCAGCCGCCTTGTAGGTCGCGGCTTTGGTAAACAGCCGCTCGAAGTTCAACTGGGTCTGCGCGGCGAAATCGGCATAGTCCATGCCGAAAACCTCGGCCCCCTTTCGGGCGGTGTGGGCGGTATAGGCGGGCTCGTTGCGTTTGCCGCGAAACGGGGGCGGGGCCAAATAGGGCGCATCGGTTTCAACCAGAACGCGGTCGACCGGGGCGGTGGCGAAGATATCGCGCAGCTCCTGGCTTTTGGGGAAGGCCGCGATGCCGGACATGGACAGGTAAAAACCCAGATCCAGCGCGGCTTTGGCCAGTTCCGCCGACGACGAAAAGCAGTGCATCACACAGGAATAAGGCGCGTTGCGATGTTCCTCGGCCAGAATGCGGGCCATGTCCTCGTCCGCTGCACGGGCGTGGATAATCAGGGGTAGGCCGGTGCGCTGGGCCGCCTCGATATGGACACGCAGAGATTGTTTTTGCACTTCGGCGCTGTCGGCGGTGTAGTGGTAATCCAGCCCGGTTTCACCAATACCAACGAATTTTGGATGTTGCGCCAGAGCGACCAGTTCGCCTACGGTGGCCATCGGCTCATCCGCAGCGCTCATGGGGTGTGTGCCCGCGGCGTAGAAGACGGAGGCGTGGGCGTCGGCTATCGCGCGAACGCTTGGTTCGTTGCGCAGTTTGGTGCAGATCGTGACCATTCGGGTCACGCCCGCGTCAATCGCATTGGCAACGATCTGGTCCAACTGGCCTTCGAAATCGGGGAAGTCCAGATGGCAATGGCTGTCGGTGATTTGGGGGGTGTCGCTCATCTGCTCTGACCGGCGGTTTCCTGTATCTTGAACACCGTATCTAGGACCAGAGCCGCAGGGTCAAGGTTCACCGCCTGACCATGTCGTGCGCGGGCGGTGATTGTTGCAGCCACCTCAGCCCATTTGCGGGCCTGATGGGGGGATTGGGACAGGCGCGACAGGATTTCGGTCTCATTCGGAGCAGCCTCGGGCAGGGGCGCTGCGCTGGTCGCGCCGGTCAGTGCAAGACGGGACAAGGCCACGTCGATCAGGGTCAGCAGCAACTCGAACCGCTCAGCCGCGCCGCGCTGGGCGGCGGCCTCGGCCAGTTTAAGGGCGCGCTGACGGTCCATGCGGGGCAGGGTGCCGAGGATGGCGATGAATTCGGCGTAGATCTCGAGCCCGCCGAGGTTGATCAGGCGCACCGCGTCCCCGACAGAGCCAGCGGCGAGGGCGGCCAGATGATCCGGCTGCGCGGGCAATTCGGCCCCGGTCTGCGCCAGTGCGGACTGCATGTCTTCGGCCCTTAACGGGGATAGGCGCAGGGTTCGGCAGCGCGACCGGATTGTTGGTAAAAGGCGTGAGGGCTGGTGTGAGATCAACAGCAGAGTCGTGCGCGCGGGCGGTTCTTCCAACATCTTCAACAGGGCGTTGGCAGCGCTGACATTCATCTCATCGGCTGAATCCACGATGACCACGCGCCGCCCGCCATCGGCCGAAGACAGGCCGAAGAATTTGCCCAGCTTGCGGATGTCATCCACTACGATTTCGGTCCGCAAGCGTCCTTGATCGTTCAATGACCGGGTGATTGCGGCAAGGCCTGGCTCGGCTCCGGCCTGAATGCGGTGGGCGACGGGGTGGTCGGGGTCGATCGCGAGCGTCTCAGGGGGCGGGGGGGCACCGAAAAGCCCGTCATCCTCGGCCGGAGGGGTTGCCAGCAGGAACCGTGCGATCTGCCAAGCCAGAGTCGCTTTACCCACCCCGCGGGGTCCGGTCAGCAGCCAACCATGATGCAAGCGGTCCGAGTTATAAGCGTTCAGAAAAGCCTGTTCGGCCTCGGACTGCCCGAACAAGGTCGCGGTTTCGCGCGGGTGCGGGGTACCGGGGGCCTGATCCGGGGTCGGGGTGTCGTCGCTCATGGGTCGTCCGTCACAAGGATTGCAGGACGATATCTGTCACATCGCGGGCTACACTGTCCATGTCTCGGTTGCCATCAATCACGCGAAAGCGGTCCGGGAACTCATCGGCCAGCGCCAGAAACCCGGAGCGCATTTTCTGTTGCAATTCCAGTCCGAAATCCTCGAACCGTTCCTCGGTGCCTTGTCGCCCCTTGGCGCGGGACAGGCCGATTTCCGGGTCCATGTCGATCAGGACGGTCAGGTCGGGTTCGCGCCCGATCATCAGCTTGTGCAACTGATCGACCAGAGGGCGCAGATTGCCGCGCGACATGCCCTGATACATGCGGGTGCTGTCGGCGAAGCGGTCGCAAATTACGACCTTTCCAGCCGCCAGCGCTGGTTCAATAGTGCGTTCCAGGTGGTCGCGGCGGGCGGCGGTGAACAGCAGCAGCTCGGTCTCGGCTGACCAACGGTCCGGATCACCTTCCAGTACCAGCCGGCGAATTTCCTCGGCCCCGGCTGAACCGCCGGGTTCGCGGGTCAGAACAACGTCGCGACCCAATCCGCGCAAGTGATCGGCCAGCATACGCGCCTGCGAGGACTTGCCCGACCCATCAATGCCTTCAAATGTCAGAAACACGCGATGCCCTTGTCAAAAAGCGTCCAGAGGGTTGCCGATCACATCGGTCAGAACGATCCCTCCAACGGTCATCATCCGAACCAGAAAACCACCCGCGGCCACATCCTGTACCGCGACCAGAGGGCGCCGAATTTCGGGCAGACCTTCAGGCTTGATGACCAGTTCGGCCAGTTTCTGACCCTTGGCAATCGGAGCGTTGATCGGGCCGTCATAGACGACCTCGGCAGCTACGTTTTCGTCACCCAGAACCGGCAGCAGGATGTTCAGATCGTCTTCGGGTACAAGGCCAACCGTCTTTTGCGCCCCCATCCAAACCTCTGCCTCGGCTATCGGCGCGTCTTTGTTGGCAATTGTCCTCTCGACAAAATTTCGAAACGACCAGTTAACCACGGCCTCAGCCTCCTCTGCGCGCTGGCCGGTGCTGTCCAGGCCGGTGAGCACAAAGATCACCCTGCGATCACCCTGCTTGGCCGAGCCAACGAGTCCATAGCCGGCCTCTTGCGTGTGGCCGGTTTTCAAACCATCCGCACCGATCCCCAGCTTCAACAACGGGTTGCGGTTGCGCTTGTTCGAAGGCGCGCGGCCATCGAATTCAAACTCTTCCTCGGCGAACAGGGGATAATATTCTGGGAAATCTGTGATCAACCGATCGGCCAGTATGGCAAGATCGTGAACCGACATCATGTGCCCGGCTGCAGGCCAGCCGTTCGAGTTGGCAAAAGTGGAATTGTCCATACCCAACTGTTCCGCGCGCTGTGTCATGTACCGAGCGAAACCCGCCTCGGTTCCGTCAGGGCTGAGCGCCTCGGCGATGACAACACAGGCGTCATTGCCGGACAGAACGATGATGCCGCGCAGCAAGTCCTCGACCGACACGCGGTCTTGTGTGTTCAGGAACATCGTCGAGCCGCCATAGCTCATGGCGTGTTCAGACACGGGTAGGGTTTCGTTCAGGGTAAGTCGTCCATCCCGCAACGCCTCGAATGCGACATATAAGGTCATGAGCTTCGACATTGAGGCAGGGGGCAAGGGTTGTTCGGCGTCTTTCGACAAAAGCACAGTGCCTGTTGTCTGGTCCATCACATAGGCTGCGCGGGCGGATGTATCAAAGGCGAAGGCGGGCAGAGCGGTCAGCGCCAACCCCATTGCCAGAACGGATGATCGCAAAGTGGACAGCACAGTAACCTCCTGCTTTTCAGTTCTTGACGACGAAAGCGTCGGTAAAGCCCAGATCCTTGACGTCGCGCTGCAAAGCGGTGCGTTCGCCCCGGGTTTTGGCAGGGCCTACAAGAACTCTCCAGACGGATTTCTCGCCGGTTTTTAACTCGCGTACTTCGGTTGTCAGGCCATTGCGGCGAATTTTCCGAGCAGCGCTTTCAGCATTTTCTTCGACGCTGAATGTGCCAACCTGAACATATGGTTTGGATACCGAAGCAGTATCGGATTCTGCCGATGCCGCAGCGGTGGGCGGGGTTGGTTCAGACGCCTCAATCGCCGCCGCAGCCCCTTCAATCGGGTCGAGCGATGTTTGGGTGATTTCGTCAGAAGACTTCTTTTGCCACCATTTCTTCTTGGTGGACGCGTCCGCAGGCGGGGTGACTTCGGGATCAGAAAGAGTGGAAGTCGCCACCTCAGGCGCAGCTTCCACGGCAGTCTCGGCAACTTCGGTCGTGGTCTCGGCGGCGGCATCCGCTGCCACAGCGGCAGTGCCCGCAGCAGCAACAGCGGCGGTTTCCTTTTTCTGCCACCACTTCCGCTTGGGTTTATCTTCGGCCTCAGCGGTTTGATCTTCGGTCGGAGCGTCGCCTGTAACTGGTTCTGCGACCTCGGGTTCCGGAGTGGTTTCGGGTTCTGCTTTTGGCTCAGGCTCGACGGGTTTACGCCGCAGGGCGACGACCTCGACGCGTGTTGGAGAACCGGCGAGAATGCCAAGCTTTACTGCTGCGTCAGACGACAGCTGCAATGCAGGACCCGGCAAGTTGCGTTCTCGCCGGAATAAAGCGCCTGTGACTGTCTTGTTGTTTGCGGTGTTCTTGATGCGAACGCGCTCTGGCTGGGTGACATCAGGATGTGCGATCCAGATTCCACCAAGAGACGGACGGCCATCCCACAACCCTGCCTCGGTCAATGCAAACACCTCGGGTGCCTCGACATCGTCACGGGGGTTTCCGGTCGCTTCGGGGAAAATCTCTCGTTTTGCTGAGTTCTGCGTGCTGTCCGAAGACGCCTCGGTCGCTTCGTTGCCGGTTTCAAGTGCTTCTTCGCATCCGGCCAGAACCAAAGACATCACGGCCAGAACCGCCAACGCCAGCGGCTTTGCGCGTGTTTCGGTCGCTCGATCCATCGTTTTATCCCTTGCCTGTAAGGGGTCGGTTTCCTGAACCCCACCGCGTTTCGCCGGTTCTGCAACGCCGGTCTGGTACGGTTTGTGGCCCGATCATAGCGTGAGCAAGGTATCAAGGAAAGACCGCTGCGACAGCTTCGGCAAGAATTCCCTATTTGGTCTTGCCACCGGTTTGCGTTCGCCTTAGACCCAGCATCACGCGGGGAGGTGGCAGAGTGGTCGAATGCGGCGGTCTTGAAAACCGTTGAACGTGAGAGCGTTCCCAGGGTTCGAATCCCTGTCTCCCCGCCACTTGCGCACATAGGTTGAAGCGTTGGTCAAACGCGCGCCTTATCGCAATCTGCACACCTTGTAATTAAACCACTCGGATTTCCGATTAACCGCAACATCCAATGCGGCCCGATTTCGCGTGATTATAACTCCGTTGGAAGTTGTGTGGCGATGTAAGGTGTCGGACTAACCGGTCATTCTTCGGTCTTTTCCAGACAGCACAGAGCGGTTGCCTGCATCGGTTATGCCCAGCTTGTCTATGAAAACACTGGACGAACCATTCTTGGTGACCAATGATAGCGCTTACAGTCCATCGGCAGAAATCAGGGTGACGATGTCATTTTTGCTTTGAAGCGCCCGCCGTTCAGAAGCGGGGCCTGATGGATCAAAGTCTGGTTGAATTGACCGCATAGGGCCAGTCAGACGCGGGAGGGACAGCGGACATGACTTGTTCGTTTTGTTTTCGAGGTGAGTTGGGCGATCCTTCGTCCCGGCGATGTCTGGGACAGTTGGGTAATGCAACACGCAAGACACAGGGCCTGCAAAGGGTCCATGAAACGATATCGCATTTAGGGAGGAAACAAGAATGCGTAATCTGCTTAAGACGAAGTCTCTGATTGTGGCAGGGCTACTGGCTACGACCAGCCTGGCGCAAGCGGAAGAGGTCGAGGTTCTGCACTGGTGGACCTCAGGCGGTGAAGCTGCCGCACTGAACGTACTTAAGGACGACCTGTCTGGGCAAGGTATCGGATGGACCGATATGCCGGTTGCCGGTGGCGGCGGTGAGCAGGCAATGACCGTTTTGCGCGCCCGTGTCACGGCTGGCAATGCACCGACTGCCGTTCAGGCCCTGGGCTTTGATATTCTGGATTGGGCCAATCAGGGTGCCTTGGCAGACCTGAACGAAGTCGCCGCGAAAGAAGGGTGGGACGATGTGGTCCCGGATGCGCTTAAAGCCTTCGCCAAGAGCGACGGCAAATGGGTTGCGGCTCCGGTGAACGTGCACTCGACCAACTGGGTCTGGGCGAACAAGGCGGTTCTGGATGCAAACGGTATCGCGCAACCCACCAACTGGGATGAGTTCGTTTCGGCGGTTGAAACCTTGAAAGCGGCCGGGGTCACTCCGATCGCGCATGGCGGTCAGGCGTGGCAGGATGCAACCGTGTTTGACGCGATTGCAATGTCCACGCTGGGGCCGGACGGCTATAAGGCCGCCTTTATCGATCTGGACGAGGACACGCTGGGCGGTGACGCCATGAAAGAAGCCTTCGACCGTATGGCCTTTGTCCGCGACAACGTGGATGAGAACTTCTCGGGACGTGACTGGAACCTGGCCACCGCCATGGTCATCAACGGTGAGGCTGGTTTCCAGATGATGGGCGACTGGGCCAAAGGTGAATTCCTAAACGCCGGTAAAGTTCCGGGGCAGGACTTTTTGTGTTTCCGTTTCCCAGGTACGCAAGATCAAGTCACCTTCAATGCCGACCAGTTCATGATGTTCGACCAAGGCGGTTCGGTTTCGGCCGAACAGGCCGCGTTGGCCAGCGCCATTCTGTCGCCGAGCTTCCAGATTGCATTCAACAAGGTGAAGGGTTCCGTCCCGGCCCGGACCGACGTGGATGGCAGCGATCTGGACGCTTGTGGTCAGCAAGGCATGAAAGATCTGGCTGCCGCAGCGTCTTCTGGCAACCTGTTCGGTTCGATGGCGCACGGCCATGCAGCACCTGCATCGGTGAAAAACGCGATCTATGACGTGGTGACCGCGCATTTTAACGGCGAATATGACAGCGAAACCGCTGTGACCGAGCTGGTCGACGCTGTCTCGATCGCTAAGTGATCCACCTGTGATCCTTTCGATAGGGCGGCCTGAAAATCGCCCTGTCGTACCGTGGGTGACAAGCCCCCGGTTCCCCAATACGCCAAGCAGGAGGGCGCGCCATGGCTTCATCGGCCGACGCGGATTTCAAAACTCGTCTGCAGAACTGGATACCCAAGCTGGTCTTGTCGCCGTCGCTGGCGATGATGCTGGTCTTTGTCTACGGGTTCATTCTGTTCTCGGTCTACCTGTCCTTTACCGATAGCCGTATTCTGCCGACATATGGCTGGGTTGGTTGGGAAAACTACGACAAACTGTGGAGGCTAAGTCATTGGGAAATCTCGTTGAAGAACATGGGGATTTTCGCGGGGCTTTATATCGTGATCTGCACCTGTATAGGGCTTGGGCTGGCGATTTTCCTTGATCAGAAAATCCGCGGCGAAGGGTTGCTGCGCCCGATCTACCTGTACCCCATGGCGCTGAGTTTCATTGTCACCGGCACCGCGTGGAAGTGGTTTCTTGACCCCGGTATCGGGCTGGAAAATGTCATGCAAACATGGGGCTGGACCAGTTTCGAGTTTGACTGGATCAAGAACCGCGACTTTGCGATATATACTGTTGTGCTCGCCGCTGTCTGGCAGACCAGTGGATTTGTTATGGCGATGTTTCTGGCCGGTCTTCGAGGCATCGACAATGAAATCCTGCGCGCGGCGCAGATGGACGGGGCATCGAATTGGAACCTCTATCGCCGGATCATCATCCCGCAATTGCGCCCGGCATTCCTGTCGGCCTTCGTGATCCTCAGCCACCTTGCGATCAAGACTTTTGATCTTGTGATTGCCTTAACCGGTGGCGGGCCGGGTCGCGCGACCGAACTGCCCGCGACGTTTATGTATTCCTACACTTTCACGCGGAACCAGATGGGCATCGGCGCGGCTTCGGCCACGATCATGTTGATGACTATTGCGGCGATCATGATCCCGTATCTGTACGCTGAATTGCGGGAGAAACGCTGATGTCTCAAGCCTCGCAAGATACCGCAATTCGCACGGGCCGCGTCACCCGCACGCTGATCTATCTGGTGTTGCTGCTGTTTGGTCTGTTCTACCTGCTGCCGCTTTATGTGATGCTGGTGAACTCGGTCAAACCGCTGGAAGAGATCACTGGCGGCGGCATGATGAACCTGCCGCAGGTCTTCACGCTTGAGCCTTGGCTCAAGGCGTGGTCTTCGGCCCAGATCGGGGTCGATCCGACCGGGCTGAAGCCCTATTTCTGGAATTCGATCAAAATGGTGGTACCGGCGGTGATCGTCTCGACCATTTTGGGAGCGCTGAACGGTTATGTGCTGACCAAATGGCGGTTCAAGTACGACACCATCCTGTTCGGACTGATGCTGTTTGCCTGTTTCATCCCGTTTCAGATCGTACTGATACCCATGGCACGGATGCTGGGTCTGATGGGTCTGGCGGGCACCACATGGGGCCTTGCTCTGGTGCATGTGGTTTATGGTATCGGCTTTACCACGCTTTATTTCCGCAACTACTATGCCGTTTTCCCGACCGAACTGATCCGGGCGGCACAGATCGACGGGGCGGGGTTCTTCCAGATATTCTGGCGCATCCTGTTGCCCAGTTCGGGACCAATCGCCGTGGTGTCTATCATCTGGCAGTTCACGAACATTTGGAATGACTTCCTGTTCGGGGCCTCATTCGCGGATGCCAACAGCCAACCCATGACCGTGGCACTGAACAATCTGGTGCAGTCATCCACGGGGGTAAAGGAATATAACGTTCATTTCGCAGGGGCCATTTTGGCGGCCCTGCCAACTCTGCTCGTCTATATCGTGGCCGGTCGGTATTTCGTCCGCGGCCTGATGGCGGGTTCGGTGAAAGGATAAGGCCTGATGGGTTTTCTAGACATAGACAACGCGACCAAATCCTATGGCGCGGTCGAGGTTTTGCACAAGGTCGATATCTCGGTGCAAGAGGGCGAGTTTCTGGTGCTGGTTGGCCCTTCGGGTTGCGGCAAGTCGACCCTGTTGAACATGATCGCGGGGTTGGAAGAAATCACCAGTGGTGAAATCCGCATTAAGGATCAGGTGATGAACGGCGTCCACCCGTCGAACCGCAACATCGCCATGGTGTTCCAAAGCTATGCTTTGTACCCGAACATGACCGTTGGGCAGAACATCACCTTTGGGCTTGAGATGCACGGCGTGCCCAAACCTGAACGTGAAAAGGCCATGGCCGAGGTTGCCAAGCTGTTGCAGATTGAGCAGTTGCTGGACCGCAAGCCCGGCCAGTTGTCGGGCGGTCAGCGGCAACGTGTTGCCATGGGGCGGGCCTTGGTGCGCAACCCTGATGTGTTTCTGTTTGACGAGCCGCTCTCGAACCTCGATGCCAAGCTACGCGTGGACATGCGGACTGAAATCAAGAAGCTGCACCAGAATCTTGGCACGACCATTGTCTACGTGACCCATGACCAGATCGAGGCGATGACGCTGTCCAGCCGCATCGCGGTGATGAACGGCGGCTACGTTCAACAATTGGGTACGCCGCAAGAGATATACGACACACCCGCCAATATCTTTGTAGCAACCTTTATGGGGTCGCCCGCGATGAACGTGGTGCCGGCCAAAGTGGTGGTGCTGAACGGGCGACCCCATGCCGAGGTGGCCATCCATGACGGGTCCATGACGCAGCTACCGTTCAGTCAGGATAATCTGGCCGCGTGGGACGGGCGCGAAATCCTGCTGGGCATTCGCCCTGAGACGATCACTGATATGGATGGGGCGGATCGCAAGTCCTCGAACATTGCACAGATGGGCAATCGGATTGTTGTGACCGAACCGGCGGGCTCGGATACGTTCGTATCGATGCAGTTGGGTGGGCGGGACGTAATCGCTCGTATGCGGTCGGACGCCGAGGTCGCGCCGGGGCAGGATTTCACTTTTGCAGTGAATATGGAAAAGGCCGTGGCTTTCGATCCCGAAAGTGAGATGCGGATCACGCCGTGATGCCCGAAGGGTATGATTTCATAGTGGTCGGCGGGGGCTCGGCCGGGTCGGTGATAGCGGCGCGTTTGTCCGAAGATACCTCGGCCACGGTCCTATTGCTTGAAGCTGGATCGTCGGATCGGCATCCGCTTTTTCATCTGCCTGCCGGGTTTGCCAAGATGACCAAGGGCATAGGCAGTTGGGGATGGACCACTGTGCCGCAGAGGCATATGCAGAACAAAGTGTTTCCTTACACCCAAGCCAAGGTGATCGGGGGCGGCTCTTCCATTAACGCGCAGATATACACCCGCGGTGCGGCGCAGGACTATGATGATTGGCGACAAATGGGCTGCGTCGGATGGAGTTACAATGATGTTTTGCCCTATTTCCGCAAGTCCGAAGACAACGACAGTTTCGAGGATGAGTTCCACGCTAAAGGCGGGCCGCTGGGAGTCTCCAAGCCTGTCGCGCCCTTGCCGATCTGCGATGCCTTCATCGCGGCCGCAGGGGAAGTCGGTATACCCACAACGCAAGATGTTAATGGCGATCAGCAGGATGGGGCAGGCTATTACCAACTGACCCAGCGAATTGCACGTCGGTCTTCGGCGGCGATGGCGTTTCTTGCTCCGAACCGCAACCGTCAAAACCTAACCATTCGTACTGGCGCGCAGGTTCATCGACTGGTGGTCGAAAATGGACGGGTGGCCGGGATAGAGTTGATGGATGGCTCGGTCCTGACTGCGGCGCGCGAGGTGATCCTTTGCTGCGGGGCCATTGGATCACCGCGTCTTCTGCAACTGTCCGGTATAGGCCCCGCCGATCATTTGGAGTCTTTGGGGCTTAAAGTCACATACGATCAGCCACAGGTTGGTGCGAACCTACAGGATCATCTGGATCTATACGCAATCTGCGAGGTTACCGGTCCGCATACGTATGATCGGTTTGCCAAGCTGCCCTTTTCGGCTCTGGCTGCGTTGAAATACGTGTTCACGCGAAATGGCCCTGTTGCGTCGAGCCTGTTCGAGACTGGCGGTTTTTGGTATGCCGATTCACAGGCTCGTTCGCCTGACATACAGATGCATTTGGGCCTGGGGACGGGGATTGAGGCCGGGGTTCAGGCTATGCCGAACGGCGGCGTCACGCTCAACGCATGTTTCTTGCGTCCACGATCACGCGGGACAGTGCGTTTGCAAAGTTCGGACCCTATGGCGATGCCCTTGATCGACCCGAACTATCTGGCGGATCCTTATGATCGAGAGATGTCGATCCGTGGGTTAAAGCTGGTGCAACGCATTCTCGCCCAAGACGCTTTGAAGCCCTTTATTCTGGCCGAGCGACTGCCAGGGCCGGATATTCGAACAGATCAGAATTATTTCGACTTTATTTGCGTGCACTCAAAAACTTCGCACCATTGTGCCGGGACGTGCCGCATGGGGGTGGATGACGGTGCGGTTTTGGACCCACGTCTGCGCTTCAATGGGATCGATGGATTGCGGGTTGCGGATGCGTCAATCATGCCCACGGTGAACTCATCGAACACCAATGCGCCTTCAATCATGATCGGTGAGAAAGCTGCCGACATGATCAAACTGGATCACGGTATGTCCCTGTAACCGACCGCGCGGCTGCGAACGCGCGAACTTTTAGTGCGTTTTGGAAATGGCTTTCTCTGGCTCGGCTTGGATTAGCCGAACCGGGCGACCGGAGCATTCGGAATGTCTGCCAGTTCAACGGCCTTGTCGATCAGGAACAAAGCTTCCATCTTTGACGAGGCGCGCAATGCGACCACTTCGCCAACATGATACGAGAATTCTCGACCCGAAACACTGCCATGCGAGCCTTTTACGAAGCGATTGGCAAGTTTGTGCTGCAACTCGGCAGCGGAAACACCCGGCTTGCTTTCATGTATCAGCAGGAACACGCCATTGCCCCAATAGGAGGCAAAATTCCGACCTTCCTGCGAGACAGTCAGTAGTTCATTGCCAGCGGTCGCCATGGCTTCGCGGAATTCCACCGAAGTTGCGGTTCGGAATATGTCGTCGACCTCAGCCACTTTGACGGCCATCATCTTGGACGCGCGTGAGTGCATCGTCGACAACTGTACGACATAGTTCTCAAACTCGGCCAAGCCGATACAACCGGGCAGATCACCGAAATAGAGCGGATCGCTAAGGCGGAAATTGGTGTTAATCTCGGAATCGTTGACGGCATACACATCCGCTTCAATCACCTCGATGGCTGCGCGTCGTTCAGCTGCCAGCCTGTAGGCGTCGGAAAGTCGTTGTTTCAGATCGGCAAACTCGAACGGTTTCGTCACGTAGTCTGTGGCGCCGACCTCAAACGCTTCGTCGATGTACTGCTTTTGCACCATCGCGGTGATCATGATGATCGGCGTAAACTGATAGTCAGGAAGATTGCGCGCATGCTCGCAAAGTGTGATGCCGTTCATTTCGGGCATTTGGACGTCAAGCAAGAGACAATCGAAAATCTCGGTCGTTTCCGCAAGGATGTCGAGCGCCTCTTGACCGCTGCGAGCAGTCACTACGTCTTCGTACCCAAAAGCCCCCAGAACGCAAGTCAGAAGCTCCAGGATGCTGGGGTCGTCATCTACGGCAAGTATACGCATAAACAGTCACCAATCTTTGCCACCATACTGACCTTGAGGACTCAAAAAGTGCCGCTCAAAGGCCGGAGGGGCGTTGAATATCGCTTACACGCAGGCTGTCCGAGAAAAACGGCAAAAGGATGACGTATGCTGGGCGCGGAAGTGACCGAATATTTTTTTTCGGGTTCAGTCATACTAGCCGCAGAAACTGACATGTTTGGCTCGTTAGGGCCAGTCGCGGCAATCACAGGTTGGGCGGCGAAGTGATGCAGAATGACAGTTTCACAACCACCAGCCCGCGAGAGGTTAAATTTTACGATGGTGTAAGCTCTAAAACTGGCGAATTAAGGAATACAATGATGATTCAAGACGTTGTCTAATCAGGTTGAAATCACGATGCAGTGCATTTTTAGCAAAACCGCATGCTAAATATGCCAAAAACTCGCCCTGAATGCTCAATGTTTTGTATGGGATGTGAATTCGCCACACAATGACGCGATTACCGGAAAAAACATCATTTAGTTGTAGACGCAGCGATTCATATCTTGTCATAAGTGTGTCTAAAATAAGAGCAAAATATGGACCGACCACTCAGGTATGAACAGGCATACTCAGCGTCCAAGGTATTTCCGGACCTGGAGCCAGCCAATACGGCCCAACCCGTGCCCCAACCGTCGGCACGGCGTAAGCTATTTGCGTTCAAGCGCGACACGCCTGATCGCAAGCGCGAGCTAGGGAATGTCCGTGCGACCGCAATGAGCTTTCGCAACATGCACGAGCACGGCACATTGTTGGCAAAATATCTCGAGACTCGAAAAACGATCTTCATCGATCGCCTGCATTGGAATGTAGGTGAGGCGGATGGGATGGAGTTTGACCAATATGACACACCGGCCTGCCGGTGGGTCGTTCTGCATGAATTCGGCGAGGTTTTGGCGGGCGTTCGCCTTTTGCCGACGAACGCGCGCTGTGGGGCCTACACCTATATGCTGCGGGATGCACAGAAAGGGTTGTTGCGCGATCTTCCGACGGACATCCTGTTTTTCGAGGCACCGGCGAACCCCAAGATCTGGGAAGCCTCCCGGTTTTTTGTTACCGAGAGCGTACCGGCTTCTCGCAGGTTGGCCGTGCAGCAAGAGCTGTTTTTCAGGATGACCACTACGGCAGAAGAAAACGGCGCGACACGCATCCTGGGCATCGTTCCTTCAGTTTGGGCACGTTGGTCGCGCAGATTGGGTGTTGGGGCTGCTCCGGTCGGGGCAAAGTTCTCGATAGACGGTACAGTAAGCCAGGCGGTTTTGTTCAATATCCACAGCACGTCTTGACACTGATCCGAGCCCTCGATCGTAGGACCGGTAAAACAACTTGAGCGATTTGTCCGCGACTGGTAGATTGTGTCAGGGTTTGATTTGACCCCAAGCTGGGTGATATGCTGCTAAATCGTTAAGATTAAACATAAAAACCTTTTAATTCTCGGTGCTCGGCGACATTAGATCTGAGAGTTTTCGCCAAAATAACGCCAAGAAAAAACCCAATTTATCCAAGGTTTTTGCGATTTTTGCCGCTGTTTCGTCCTAGTCGTTTTCTATTCTGAGCCTGTTTAACAGGTTGAAAGCGGTTGACTAGTCATGAAGCATACGACTCCGACAAGTGATGAATTCCAGCGCAAATTGGACATGCGCGCGTTGAAGCGGACGCCTCTGAAAGTGCTGGCTGTTGACGACGAACCCGGAATTCTTGAGCTGTTACAAACAGCTTTGGCCGAGTTTGAAAGCTGTCAGGTCTCTGTTGCCAGTTCCGCCAGCCAAGCGCTGCAGGTTATTAAAGAGGCGGAAACACCGTTCGATTGCCTTCTATTGGACATTCAGATGCCCGGTACCAACGGGATCGAATTGCTGCGGCAGATACGGAACACACCCGGAAACTCGGAAACGCCTGCCATAATGCTGACCGCCATGAGCGACCGAAAACATGTCGAAGACGCTTTTGCCGAAGGTGCGTTTGACTACGTTACCAAACCGTTTGATTTCTTCGAGTTGCGCAGTCGCATGAATGCGGCCCATCTGTTGATGCAGGAAAGGGTCCGCAGCCGGATTTCTTCGGTTTCGGTCAAGAACCTGCAAAACGTTCTCGACTACAACCAGCAGTTCAGCTTTGAGGACCCTCTGTCTGTCGACGGTCTGAAACGGTGTCTGCGTTATGTCGAATTCGACAACTATATCGAACAACTAGGCCGCAGTCGTTTATTTGACTCGTGGGTGACCGCCATCAGGTTGCAAGATGCAGCCTTTCGCTTTGATCTGAACGACTTCGGAGAGTTTCGTCGCATCATCGCGGATCTTGGAAAAAGCATTCAGACTGGGACAGCCGAGGCCGAAGCTATTTTCTCATACCGTGGCAGCGGCATCTATTTGGTCGTGACGCACGGGCGGTATTGCGCAGCGAAACTGCCAAGTGAAGATCAACTTAATCAGAACTTCGCTCAGATTTTAGCGCAGCGGAACGTATCAGGCGATATCCGCACGGTCATGAGTACACCAATCTCAATGAGGGCGTTGTCTAAATCGGGTGCTCTTGCTGCGTTCGACAAAGCTGTCGCGAAGCTGGAACTGCGCGAAAAGGGCGCTCCGGCCGGGCAGCAGGCGACGCAAGAACAGACACCATATTCGTCCAACAAGACCAAGCCACGAGGCAGCTTGTTCGAAACGGTGTTGCGAGAGATGTACGGTAGCCAGACTTACCTGAACCGGGGTTGAGCCAACAATGTCCTGCCTAAACAGGTGAGGCATTCAAAATAAGTGGGCCGCTTGTGCGCATCGTGAAAGTCAAAACCGGTTCTGGCAACGGTTCGTCTGACAGCGAAAACGCGACTCTGCGCAGCACTGAGGCCATGAGAACCATGATTTCCGTCTCGGCGTATTGAGCGCCAATACATATGCGCGGTCCGGCACCAAAAGGTATATATTGCCCTCGGGTTATGGTCCCGCCAAGAAAACGTTCAGGACGGTATTGATCAGGTTCGTCCCACAGTTTCTCATTCCGATGTAACGAGTATACGGGGAAGAACAACGCGTCACCGTCTTCGATCTTAACACCGTTTATGTCCAGTTCAGCGCCTGCGTCCCTGGCGAAAAAGGCGGCTGATGGATACAGCCTGAGCGTTTCTTTGATGTGGGCCCTCAGCAGCGGCATGTTTTCCAAATCTGAATACTCCACAGGGCCATCCGGTCGAACCGACATGATCTCGTGTCGGACGCGGTTTTGCATTTCTGGGTGCAGCGCCAGCAGGTAATACCCCCATGCAAGCGCATTGGCCGAAGTTTCGTGTCCCGCGACCACGAATGTCAGAAGGTTGTCCACTGTCGTCTCAGCATCTTCAAAATCCGACTTTAAAGCCTCAATCATCAGATCCAAAAAGTCTTCAGGCTCATCGCGGCTTTCAGCACGACGCAGGTCGATCACCTGGCGGGCCAGATCGCGCATAGTGGTAACTGGCGCCTTGCTGCTGAGCCATTTCTTGCGCGGCAACCATTTCGGAAGGCCCATTAAGTCAAACAGGGAAAGGTCTGAAATATAATTAAAATATGCAATCAACCCAACGCGGATCTGCTCGGCGCTGACTTCTTCATTGCCCGAAAAAATGACGCGAGAGATATTGGTCAGTGTTGAGGCAGGCGCAACCTGGGCCACATCGACTGGCCCGGGATGCTCGGCCAATGAATCCGCTACTTCGATCCCTGTTGCGGCAAAATGGCGTGCCAGAACCGGCAAGTTGCGTGCCGCAAATAAGGGCGAGTAGCGATGCCGCTGCTTCCGCCATTTCTCTCCCTCGGACAGGATGAGACCGTTCCCGACAGCTGATCCGATGATGTCCTTGGTGAATTTCGCTTTGGGGAAAGCACGCCCCTGACCGACCAGCAACTCGGTGATCATTTCGGGTTCGCAGATATAGTGGATATTCAGCGGACCCCGGACGTAAGTTTCGCGCAGCGTTTCTGCGGGAATGACCTCAAGCATGTTGCGCCCTGCCGAGCGGGCGAATTGAAGCAATGTGACCGGCTCTTCAGCAAGCTGTGCCGAAACGGGTGTCACACCCTCGTGATTGGCTTCTATCTTTCCAATAGCGACCACAACCCCACCTCTTTGTTTGTCTCGCTAGCCTGTTCTTGCATTAAGGGGTAAGGGGGTCAAAAAGGCAATAAAATCGTTAATTTATAACGCACAGTGTTGTGTCTTTACCGGCATAGGCCAGCGAAGGTATTCGACAATAATTCGGCCCGATGAAAACTATTGCCAAACTGTGAACGAAATTCCGACCAACTACGTCCTCATTGTGTCGATAAATCTCCTCTAACTGATCAGCAAAAAAGACTTTACGATGACCGCCATCGAAGCACCCCAACTAGACGGGGCACCCCAAGACAGCGACAGCAGGCTGCTACAGAATATCAAGGACTACACTGCCATGAGCTTTGCGCTGCTTTGGCAGCGGCAGGCCATTTTCCTTGCAACCACGATCCTGACAGCGTTTTTCTTCAATCCGCTGAACGCACTGTTTTTCTACGGGACAATATTGATCTGCGAGGCGCAAGACCTTTACCTGGCTAAGCGGGTAGCACGCCTTACGCCCAAGGAACGCCGGTCTATCGCAATGATGGTGGCGTGGATTTTGTTCAATACGGTCCTGAGTTCTACCGCTATCTGCCTTTACGCAGTGTCTGTTGCGCTGAAACAACCAACAGGCGGTCACTTTACCCCGCTTTTTTTCTTGTTCGCCGCCGCCCTATTTGCGGCCATGAACAACCACCAATTCGTTTGGGCCATGATTGTGCGCCTCGCCATGTATGGCATCTCGTTCATGGTGATCGTGGTCAAAGACATCTGGATCGAACAGCCCGACCTTTCATCGGACTTGTGGCTGCATTTCTTTACCGTCGTTTTCGTGATGTACTTTCTGATCGATTGCTCGCTGGTGTTTCTCAAACTGTACCAGACCAACTTAGAGCAGCTGGAAAAGCTCAGGGAAGAGCATGAGCGGACCAAAGCGGCTTATATTGCGAAGACTCAGTTTATCTCGACGGTCAGCCATGAGCTGCGTACGCCATTGACGTCAATCAAGGGTTCTTTGGACCTAATCAAGTCAGGCGCCATGGGTGAGGTACCAGACAAGATGCAAAACCTTGTAGAGCTGGCGAGTAAGAACAGTGAGCGTTTGGCCTCGTTGATAAACGATGTTTTGGACATCCAGAAAATGGAAGCCGGCGAGATGGTCATCAAAGAGACGCGGATCAACGTGAACTCGCTTGTGGATGAGGCAATCGCTTGCAACCTAGGATTTGCCAGCGCCCACAATGTCGAACTGGTCGAAGAACGTTCGTCCGAACAAGATTTGTTCATCAAAGGTGACGCCTCGCGGTTGATCCAGGTTCTGACCAACATGATCTCGAACGCGGCGAAGTTTTCGTTTGAACGTGGCGTCGTCACTGTAGGGTGCGAGGTCGTCGGATCGCGGGTGCGGGTATACGTGAAAGATCAGGGGATCGGCATCCCCGAGGGTAGTCGCGACAAAGTATTTGATCGTTTTTCGCAGATTGATTCATCAGATGAACGGCACGCCGGAGGAACCGGCTTGGGGATGAGTATTTCGAAGGAGATTGTTGAGCATTTCGGCGGGACAATTGACTACGAAAGCACACTAGGTGTCGGCACCGTATTCTTTGTGGAATTCCCGTTGCTGGAGGTCAGCAAGAAAAAGGCACTGTCTGAACAGCGCCTTTCACTGGGAAAGAATGCGCTGGCCGGAGAGTAGGGACAGTATTCTAACCTCGCCCGGCCATATTTGGATATCACCAGTCTACTCGCTCATAGGCATCGCTTTGAATGCTGGTGATCTCAGCTTCGGGTGAGGTCTGGACGGTCTCTGCCATGACATCGGTTTCGGCGCCATCGTCCGCAGGAGAAGAGTGTGCATCCCACGCCAGTAACTCGTCGGTTTCGCTTTGCAGCAGGTTAGACAGATCTTGCCCCTGCTGCATCGTCGCGCCTTCTGTATCGTCAGGGTGCCCGACAACAAGATCAATCTGAGTTTCAGAGGAAATATTTGCGCCATTGAAACCTACGTCTGAGACAGTGATCTCGGCTTTTATCGTGCCCTCAAACCCTGGCGGAGGCGAAATCTCAAGCATGTCTATGTTCCACCCCTGAAGCTCCACCGAGCCACCATCTGACAGGGCTGCGTCTTCGCCACTAAGTATCATGGTGTTTGGCGGCAAACCTTCCAGCGAAACGGATGCTGTCGGACTCGCGTGGCTAAGGTCTATCCCAAGTTCGAAACTGCCATCTTTCTCTATGGTCGTCCCGGCATCGGCTTGAACGAATTCCCGTCCGTTGGTGTCGGGACCTTCCCATTCCAGTTTCAGACCAGCTCGGCCACGGTTCTCGAAATACCGGACTTCGATGTAATACGTTCCGGTCTCGAGTTCGATCTCACCAGAACGGGTCCGAAACCCATGGCGACCGTCGTTGTCAACTACCTCGACGCCATTGATATATACAGCGACACCGTCGTCCCCTCCGGCAAAAAAGGTGTAGGACCCGCCTTCTTCGATCGTAATTTGTCCTTCGAACTGGGCGCCAAAAGTGTCTTTTGACCCATCTGCCCAGAATGAGCCTTTGGTGGTTTCGAAATTTATTTCCGATATCAGCTCTTGATGGCTGGGGTCTGCGGACCAGTCTACGTCGTCTAAGTTTTTCAGTTTATGGTCGACGTCAAAATAGCGCGCAGTGAAACCGCCAAATATTTGGGCCGATGGAAGGGTTTGTTGTGCTGCATTAACGTCGAAAGCAAGCGTTTCCACGCCATCATAGCTGGTGTCGCCACCCGTTGGGGTGGAGTGGTGCAACGTTGCCTGCACTGGTCCCGTAAACTCTGCAGGAGGCGTGATCGTAAGAGCTTGCACATTCCAGCCGCTCAGTTCGACGGTGCCGTCAGGGCCTGCAATTACTGATCCGGACTCTGTTTCGATCTGTGTGCCCTCTGGCAAATCACTCAGCGCGAAGTGAGACTCTTCCGTAAAGCCGACGGCGCCGGCGCTGATTTCAAAGGTAATAGGCATTCCCGATACAGTCTGTGCATCCACTAGGTCCGGCGCCGTGACTGGCTGTCGCCCAACAAGACCGGGGCCTTCCCATTCCAGGGTTGGCCCTGCGGCACCGGGTGTGCCGGCATTTCGCACTTCAATTACATGCGTGCCGGGCGCAAGGTCGATTTCGCCTGTTTGCGCAGAGCCATTCGGAATGACAGTCACGCCGTCGACCACCAGTGTCGCTGAATTGTGGTCATCCAGATGGAATGTAAAAAGTCCGCCTTCTTCAACGTCAATATTGCCAGAAACTTCGATGCCGAATGCATCGTTTGACCTGCTGTCCTGGTGAGGGACCTGTCCAAAGTCGGTGGTCGAAACAACTTCTGTACGGACAGGAGCAGCGTTCCAGTCGACGTCCCCCAGACCGTCTTGGGAGGTGGTTCCAAAAAATTTGACGCTGAAACCGCTGGATATCGAGATGTCGGGCATATCGGCGACGTTCACTTGATAGTTGACGGTTTGGCTCAGCCCTCCCTCGTCAATCACTGTCACATTGACACTAACAGAGGCGGCTTCCTCGAAATCCAATGAAACACCCGGTTTTAGGCGTAGAAGGTTGTCGACGACTTCAAATCGGTCATCCGATACTTCGAACCGGTGAGTGTCCCCTTGATCGGGGTCGTCAAAACTGATTTTCCCGACAACGGCTCCGGTGACATTTTCGGCAACCGTTTGCATGGCCGCCGTCAAGGTGATGTTGTCGATCAAGGCCCCGTAACTGTCGTTCTGACCCTCGGGTTCGCGGAGCTCCAACGTATCCTGTCCTGTCCCGACGACCTGTAGTTGAAACGTATCCCAATCCGATGACTGGGGATCCAACTCGGCAACGAGGTTTCCGTTCCAATAGACTTCGACCGTGTCGGTGCCGCCGGCAAGCCGCTCGCGAAGGGCCAGCCCCAGATCATAAAGCTGGCCGTCCACTGTTTGGAGCACTTGCGAAATACTGTCTACGCCGTGACCGTGGTCCAATTCCATCAATTGGTCGCCATCCGAGGCTTTGGTGCCGCCGAACTGGTCCCAGATTTCGATGCCGTGTGAATCCGCCCAAGACCCCGACGGGTCATTGTTAAATCCTCGCCACCTTCCTTGATCGAGGTCGAATTCTTCAAAGCTGCCGTTGGAAACCAGATTGTCCGTGTTGATGCTGAGGGTTAGGTTTTCCGGACCTTCATCCACGTTCTCAATGGAGATGACGAAGTCTTTCGTAGTACTCAGGCCACCAGAATCTGTAGTTGTGATTTGCAGCTCGATCTGGTCAGTCTCTTCGTGGTCGAACTGTACGTCTGGTTTTAGCCGAAGCTCACCATCAACCACCTCAAACCGGTCGTCCGAGACGTGATAAGCATGGTCGTCGTTGATGTCGGAATCTAGCGTTGATAGATTTCCAATCACAGCCCCAGCGGCGTTTTCTGCGACCGAGTGGTTGTCCAGGGTCACATCTTGGGGTGCTTCGTTAATGTCTTGAACGTCGATTGTGAAACTCTCGATCAGGCTTAGCCCGCCGGTGTCCGTCGCTGTCACGTTGACTTCGACCTGGGCGGCGTCTTCGTAGTCCAATGAAACGCCGGGCTTCAACTGCAGATATCCGTCGACCACTTCGAATCTGTCATCGGAAACACTGATGTTGTAGTTATCGTCCGCATCGGGGTCGGTAACCGTAAGAGCTCCAATAATTGCGCCTTCCGCGTTTTCCGCGACAGCAACGCCGTCTAACTTGATAGTGTCGGGCGCTTCGTTGACGTCCAATACTTCGACGTTGAATCGTTCTGTGAGTGTCAGGCCGCCTGAATCAGTCACGGTGACGTCGACTTCGATCTGGGCTGCCTCTTCGTGATCCAAGGTCGCATCGGGTTTCAGTTGTAGCTGTCCGCCCACAACCTCGAACCGGTCGTCGGACACATGAATTGAATGCGTGTCTGATGTATCAGGATCTACGACCGTCAGTGTTCCCACCACAGCTCCGGCGGCGTTCTCACTTACTTCTAGGGCATCCAACAGGATTTCTTCGGGGGCGTTATTTTCATCCTCAGTGGAAGTGACGAAGTTATCACTCGGAGTGCCTGGATTTAAGGGGGAGGGCACGAAGGGAGTTGGTCCTAATTCATACTGGATCGTTTGTTGTGTTTCGTGCTTATTGCTTTGAATTTCGAACCGCGCGGTGTGATCCCCGGTACCAGGCCCAAGTTGCGCTTCGGCCTTTGGTTTCGTATCGGCCGTTGGCCCGGTTGCCAAAGTTTGATCCACGGTTTGTTCTGTTTCGGGTGCGGCGTTGCTTTTGTAAAGCGCCTGTTCCTGCACGGAATGAACCCGCCCAGGCTGGCCGCCCGGTGCGCCATCTGGTCTGAGCCGCGTCTCAAGGGAACCTACCCGGTCTTCACCCGTGTGCAGTGCGGTTCGGGTGGGATCATTCGAAACCTGCGGTGTCCCATGGGAAAACTGCGCCGCGAATTCCTCTTTTTCTTCCGTCTCTGACAGCTGGGATTGCGCGAAACTTGAAATTTCGTGGGGGGATTTGTTCATTGCGCTACCTCGATTCATCTGTCGGTCCGACCGATAGATATCATGAAGGGTGCTACAGAAAGGTTTCATAAATATCTGCAATTTAAAGGAAATTATTCAAGACGGCATCTGGGTTCTTTACCATTCCTAAAGCGGCGGTCGCGCAACCTTCTGGGACAGGAAAGGGTGATAGTGCATCATGGAACCGCAACCGCTTGCTGGAAATTTGTCCCGATCTGGATTTGGATTGCCAATCTGGGCTGCATCGTTTTCGTTGAATGTTCTGGCGCTTCTGATGCCCTTGTCCATTCTGATGATCTTCGATCGGATTATTCCGTTTCAATCCACAGATACGTTGCGGGTACTAACCGTCGTATTGATCATCAGCGCCGCGGCAGAACTTGTTTTGCGCCAGTGCAGAACAATTATGCTGACCAGCACCGCCGAAGGCACGGCGATAGGCAACCGTCGGCGTTTTTTGAAACAGGTTCTAAATGCGAACACCCGGTCATTTTCGCAAAATCCTGACAGCACTTATTTTGAACGGTTTGCCGCCATTGATCAGTTGAGGGATTATCAATCAGGGCAAAGCCAGACGCTTTCTATTGATTTACCCTTTACTGTGTTGTTCGCGGTGTTGATCGGGTTGATCGGAGGCTGGCTGTTTCTTGTTCCTCTCGGCGCGTTTTGCGTCGTGCTTGGTTTTGCGTTTGTGATGAAGCGCGCTCAGTGGGTGTTGTTCGAACGGCGTAAATCTCTGGACGCCCGAAGATACGCCTTTTTGTTAGAAACTCTGTCCAACGTGCAGACTGTAAAAGCTAACCGGATGGAACCGCAGATGGCGCGCCGGTTTGAAATGCTCGAAGAGCAAACCGTAAATATTAGTAACAAATTAATCCAATTTGCGGGGATTGCACAGAGTTTCGGAGCGATTTTTTCACAAATGATGGTCGCGGCAATGGGGCTTTTGGGGGCCTGCCTCGTCATCCAGAACCATATAGGCATTGCCGAGCTTGCAGCCTGCATGTTGTTGAACGGTCGTATCATCCAGCCTTTGACCAAGTTGATGACATTGTGGGTTCAATCCGAAAATGTCTCGGTTGCACGAGGGCGGTTGAATGACATGGAGGAGTTGGAAGTCAACGAAATACCTTCTGGCCAAGTGCCTGAAATAATGGGGCAAATTTCGGTGCGCGAGATGACTGTCGAGCGCACGGATAGTGCAGGCGCGCTCATGGCTCCGGTAAGTTTTTTAGTACCGCCCTCTGGTTGCGTTTTGTTGGAAGCCGAACAGAGTTGGATGGTTGACTCCGTTTTTGATGCGATCTCTGGTCAACGGCTTCCCTCGAACGGAGAGGTCTTGATCGATGGCTTTTCCGGGGCCAAACGTGTCAATCAAAAAGGGCAGGGCGCGACGATCGTGCTTGAGGCGGACCCTGCAATGTTTTCAGGCACTTTACTTGAAAACCTGAGCGCATTTGGGGACGCGCAAGTCGTTGAGAGGGCGAAAAAGTTTGCTGCTGCGCTGGGATTGGAAAAACGCATTCACCGGCTCCCCGCGGGATACAACACCGTCATGACTGCGCGAACAAGTTTCGAGAAAGATCCAGTCAACCGTCACTTGGTTTCTTTGACACGGGCATTGGCGTTGCAACCCAAAATTTTGCTCATGAATGAGCCGTCGGCGGCTCTGGACACACCAGAACGCCAGGCTTTGGCGGATTGTTTAAGAACCCTTGCGCCGCGGCCGACTATTGTTTTGTCCAGTCCGGACCCGCGCTTACGACAACTGGCAGATCAGGTCGTTCATCTAAAGGCAAAGCTGTCTGACGAGATCACGTCTTGGAGGGATGATGCAGAGCTGGATCGCCAGGCCGCGCTGCTTAAACAACGGGGGGCGGCATGACAAGTCTAAGTACGCAAAGCGCAAGGGGACTTCTACAACGACTTCTATTGGCGGAGGGTTGGAAAAATGGAAAGGACACTATTGCCGAAGCGTTCCCTCATTTGTCGTCCGAACTGCACCGCGACGACATAATAGAAGCGCTTGGCAACCTGAATATTCCCTTCTCGAGAGTCAGGTGCAGGGAAAGCGAGATAACTGATCAAGAATGTCCCGCGCTTGTCTTTCCCAAGTCCGGCGGGTGTTACATTGCCCTTGGGCGTTCCGCGCGGACTATCAGGGTCAGTGATAGTCAAAACCCCGACCTGCGTCACTATCTTCCAGGTTCAGGCCTTTGCACCGTAATCAAGTTGCAAACCGCGACACCAGGGATATCGGAGAAGAAATTTACATCTGTACGTTCGGCTTTCGCTGGTATGCGCGCGATGCTGCCTTGGTTGTTGGTTACGTCGCTGCTTACAAACGTTTTGGGCCTGCTGACTCCATTGTTGATCATGGCGATCTATGATCGTGTCATTCCGTCAGGATCCATTGATATGTTGGTTTCATTGGCAGTCGGTGTCGCCATAATCGGAATATCGGATTTCGCCTTCCGTCTTGCGCGATCTCGCGCGCTTGCTTACGTCGGATGGCACGGTGAGCGTCAGTTGATGATCGCCCTGTTTCAAAAACTGATGTCCCTTCCGCTGAGCCAGCTGCAAAAGTCAGATGTGACGCAGCAATTGGCTCGATTTCGCCAATTCGAATCTTTGAGAGAAGTTTTCACAGGTCAGGTGATGGCAACCGTTCTGGATTTGCCATTTGTGTTGATTTTTCTGACCCTTCTGTTCTTTCTCGCACCCGAAGCCGGATTGTTGTGTCTCGGCATGGTTGTCGTGTTCATTTTGGTCGGTTGTCTTACCATTCCGCGTCAGCGCAACTTGGACCGCGCCGCTGCAGAGGCCGTAGAAGTCGGCCAGTCGTTGGCTCAGGATGCGATCGTTCATCAAAAAGTAATTGCAAACCTGGGCTTGCAGGAAAGATGGATGCGACGTTCGACGCCAATGATCGAACTCGCCGAAGCCGCAGCCCGTCGCGCGCGCCAATTTCAGGCGTTTACCCAGTCACTTGCGCAAACTTTGACCGCTTTGACGGTCGTCGGCTCAATCATCCTGAGCGCCCACGGGGCGGTAACTGCCGATCTGAGTTTTGGCGCTTTGATTGCGGCCATAGCGCTGGTTTCCAAGGTGCTGACTCCGGTGCAGACTTTGTATGCCAGCTTCCCTCAGATGTTAAATTCAGTTTCCAGCCGAGCGCAGGCGGACCGGGTCCTGGGGTTGCAGGAAGAATTGGAACTGGGTTTGGCCCAATCGCATCGAAAAACACTTCGTGGAGCGATTTCACTGTCCTCGGTTACGTATCGGCCGGACCCGCTGAATGGCCCGATTTTGTCGCAGGCCAGTTTGAATTGCGAACCGGGTGAAATTGTTTTGCTCATGAGTAGTGATGCTACCAGCCGGACTGCGGTTTTGGATCTGATCGACGGGCTGCACACGCCATTGGCCGGTACGATCGAACATGATGGCATCGACATTCGTCAGATAGCGCGGGATGAGCTGCGTAAGTCAGTCACCTACGCCCCTTATGAGAAGTCTCTGTTTTACGGTACGGTCGCGCAAAATTTCCGTCTTGCATGTTCGTCGCTTTCGGATGCCGAAATCGTTGCCGCCCTGGATCATATGGACTTGTTGAATGACACTGGGTTGTTGGCAAAGGGGCTGGAAACGCGCCTGACGGACGTGACACTGGCGCAATTGTCAGATGAAACCGTCAAAGCGCTGACCTTAGCGCGCAGTATCGCGCGCCCGTCTACTGTCTATCTGTTCTCCGAGCCTACAAACGGTCTTTCGGACATGCGCCGTAACGGATTCAAAAGATGGGTTTGGGAGCAAAGAGGGCGAAAAACGATACTCATTTCCAGCGCGGACCGCTCGTTCCTCAACATTGCAGACCGTTTCGTTTTTCTGAACGGCGATAGGGTCGTTGTAAATGCAACAGGGGATGCCGGGTTAAAGAAAATCCAAGCTGCTCTGAAAACTGCTGAGGGTCGATCATGACACGTAAGGAATACACCAATACCAAGCCGGGACCGATGGCCAGGGCGGTGGAAAGACGGCGCAAGAAACCTCCTCGTTTTGCGGCTTTTTTAACTTTGGTCTTTTTTTTGATGATCTGTGGCCTCGTGACGGTAGCCGGGCGAACAATGATGCCACAGATCACGCGCGCGCCGGGTACGATCATGCCAATTGGGGACTACCCGCAGATCGAAACTCTACATGGTGGAATCGTAAAGGAGGTCCACGTCCTAAACGGTCAAAGAGTTGAGGCAGGCGATGTACTGGTAGAGTTGGAGCATCCGGATTTGACGCAGGAAGGGGATCTGGCTGCAGAACAGATCGAGGCAATCCAGCGAGATCTGGAAAATGCGATGACCGTACTTGCGATGCTCAACAGGGCTGTGCCTCCAAGCGTGTCCGAGATCAAAGCGCTCGAAGCTCAGGGGCTTGTGACGGCGTCATCCAGATTGCAGCTGTTCTTTGAACGTCAGAGAATCCAACAAACATCATTGAAGCAGCAGAAGGAAACGCTGGATATTTTGCGGCAGGCGGCGGACCTTGCCAATAGACGTGTGGTCAAGAAAGAGGAGCTTCTGGCGAAGTATGCTCAGCTTCAGGCTCAAGGTCTCAAGTCGCTTAGCGATTATCTCGAAGAGGAGGACGAAGTCGAAGCGGTACGCTCAGCCGCATCTGCAGCTTCGGTGCGTCTTGCCGAGGCGCAAAGCGCGCTCATCTTGGCAAGTTCGACATTGCAAGAAGAGACACTGTCTTTGCGTGATGACGTTCTCACCCGGATTTCCGAATTAGAGCAGGAACGAGATCGTCTGCGTGTGTCCCAACAGATCGTAGCTGGTAAACTCGCCGGGCTGCGCATCGTTGCGCCGGCGCGTGGAGTTATTCAATCGGTCGCATTTCCCAACCCAGGCGAAGTGATCGCGCCCGGAGAAACCATCTTTGAGATCCTACCAACCAGACAGGCGCTGATAGTCGAGGCACGTATTCCGAATGCCGAGGTCGGGCATGTCAACGCCGACGATCCGGTATCGATCAGCGTGGACACATTCGATGTGCGCCGTTTTGGCAAAGTCGAGGGGCAATTGAACTGGATTTACCCCTTGCCATTAACAGATGAAAAAACGGGCGAAACCTATTTCCGCGCCTCTTTGGCGTTGGCGCAGGCGTCGGTCGGAACTGGGTCTTTCGCTCGACCACTGCAGGCCGGGATGACCGTGGTTGCCGAAATGAAAACCGGAGAACAGACGTTGCTGGCCTATCTTCTCAAGCCGGTCCAGACGACATTGGATCGCGCTTTCAAGGAAAGATAGCCGACTGACGTCGAAATGGGGCCGTAAGACTGCCGCGATCCATCTCTGCGGCGGGCGCGGCGCAGCGGTCTTGCACTGCGGTCACAAAACCCATCATGTTCGAATTTAGGGAACATGAGGCGGGAGCTCCTGAATGGCTGATACCATGCTGCAAGAAACGCGGGTTTTGGTCGTCGTCGCGCCCAGTTTCAACATCGCGACAACAATGGGTTTTATCGATCCGCTGAGGGCTGCGAACTACCTCGACGGCGCGGGTCATTTCAAATGGGAATTTGCGTCCGAAGCCGGAGGATCCTGCAGGTCCAGCAACGGGGCCTCAATCTGGACACGCGCCTTGAGCGAGGTCGCTGCATCCGAAGTGGACATCGTTGTCGTATCGGCCAGTTGGGCCCCGGAAAAGCATGCGACCGATCGCACCGAAAAGGCGCTTAGGAATTGGGCGCGTCGAGGCGCGAGTATGATCGCGCTGGATACTGGAGCATTCATTCTTGCCCAGGCAGGGTTGCTACGGGGGCGTAAGGCGACAGTGCATTACGAACATATCGACGCGTTCCAAGAGCTTTTCCCCGACGTGGAAGTTGTCGAGAACTTGTTTGTTTTGGACGGCAACCGGATCACATGCTGTGGTGGCGGGGCTTCGGTCGATCTGGGGTTGCAAGTGTTACAGGGTCTGCATGGAAGCGCGCTTGCCAATGCGGCGGCCCGGTACGTGTTCCACGACACACTACGCGGCCCGGCCAACAGGCAGCAACCCGACGGCGCCGAGCCGCTGGGGGCAACGGTTCCAGCGAAACTGCGTCTAGCAATTCAGGCTATGGAGGCCAATTTGGAAGACCCATTGCCTGTGCCCGAAATATGCAAAGTCGTCGGTATCTCGCATCGGCAACTCGATCGCTTGTTTGCGGTCCATGTCGGAAAGACACCAGCCTTGTATTACCGGGATATCCGTCTTGATCGGGCGCGGGGCCTTGTGACGCAGACGCGCCTTCCCTTGGCCGAGATTGCCATTGCATCAGGCTTTGCCAGCCAGGTGCATTTCAGCAGGTCATACAAAGACAGGTTTGGCTTGCCACCCAGCGTGGATAGGGTCGAAGGCAGGGTGCCATTTGAATTTCGTGCTTGGCCAATGCACAGAAATCCCAAGGACCGAGATGGCTAAAAAAATAAAAAATATGGCAAAAAAAGTTAAGGAAAAAGTGTTTTTTCCACGGATCATGAGCCTGATGACCCAATTGGCGGGCCAATTTACGGTCCGATTTCGCGGAGAGAACGATGAGCGAGCTACCCTCAAAAGCGCAATTTGATACGATTTGTGAAGGCTTTAGTCCCGATCCGTTCAACTCAAGCTCGCTCAAAGCTGACGCCTATGTGGATCCTCGTTGGTATCAGGCAGATGTGGCAGCGATTCTTGCGAAGACATGGCAATGGGTGTGTCATGTCGAAAAGCTGCGCCGACCGGGATCTTATTTGACGACTGAGATCGCAGGCCGACCGATTGCGGTGGTTCGGGATCGTCAGGGGGTATTGCGTGCGTTTTATAACGTCTGCAAACACCGGGCGCATCACTTGTTAACCGGCGAAGGCGAAACGACGCGCATCATGTGCCCATATCATGCATGGGTCTATAAACTGGACGGTCAGCTTGTTCGGGCGCCCGAGACCGAGAGCCTGACAGGTTTCGATACTGCGGATATCTGCCTGGACCAAGTTGGAGTGGAAGAGTTCGCCGGTTTTATCTTTGTGAACCTCGACCCCGGGGCGCGCCCGTTATCCGAGGTCTCTGGCGATCTGCAGACTGAAATCCGCCATTGGGCGCCCGATATCGATAATCTGACTTTTGGTCATCGACTGACCTATGACATCAAGTCGAACTGGAAGAATGTCGTCGACAACTTTCTTGAGTGTTATCATTGTCCGACTGCACACAAAGATTTCTGTGACCTGGTCGACATGGACACCTACAAGGTCACGACCTACGGGATCTATTCCAGCCATATGGCAGAAGCGGGCAAGGGCGCAAACTCGGCCTATGACGTGTCCAACGCGACCGTTCGTACGCATGCGGTCTGGTGGTTGTGGCCCACGACCTGCTTGATGCGCTATCCGGGAAGATCGTCGATGATTGTCTTGAACGTTATCCCGGTAGGCCCTGATCGCACGCTGGAAACCTATGACTTCTTTTTGGAAACTCCTGAGCCTGACGGTATGGAGCTTGAAGCGATCCGCTATCTTGACGAAGTACTGCAGCGCGAAGACATAGATATTGTTGAAAGTGTGCAGCGCGGCATGAATACCCCGGCTTTCACGCAGGGGCGGATCGTTCACGACCCTAGCGGATCGGGCAAGTCCGAGCATGCGGTTCACCATTTTCATGGTCTTGTGCTCGACGCTTATGAAAAGGTTGCGCCGTGAGGCAGCCCAATATCGTCGTCATCATGGCCGATCAGTTAGCACCGCATTTTTGCGGCGCTTACGGCCATCCGACGGTGAAGACACCTAATATTGATGCGTTGGCGGCTCGCGGGATGCGGTTCGATGCGGCATATTGCAATTCTCCGCTGTGTGCGCCGTCGCGGTTCGCATTCATGTCGGGACAACTGATCAGCCGGATTGCAGCTTATGACAATGCCAGCGAGTTCAAAGCTTCGGTTCCTACTTTTGCGCATTACCTCAAGGCGCTGGGATATCGGACTTGTCTGTCCGGTAAAATGCACTTTGTCGGCCCTGACCAGAAACACGGGTTCGAGGATCGGGTGACGACCGATATCTATCCGGCTGATTTCGCCTGGACCCCGGATTGGGAGGCTCCGGATGAACGGATCGACAAATGGTACCACAACATGCAAACTGTCAAAGAAAGCGGCGTGGCTATCGCAACCTTCCAGACAGACTATGATGACGAGGTCGAATTCGCAGCTCGTCGATGGCTGATTGATCGGGGCAGGGATCGGGCCGCGGGGGATGCCGCGCCATTTTGCATGGTCGCAAGTTTCATCCACCCGCACGATCCCTATGTGGCAAAACCCGAATGGTGGAACTTGTACTCGGACCTGGACGTTCCGATGCCGGATTACACGCTTACATCAGAGGAGCAGGATCCGTACTCACGCCGTGTGATGGACGGGATCGAAGCAAGCTACGTGCCGTTGAGTGATGAGGAGGTTCGTCGTGCACGCCGCGCTTATCTGGCAAATGTCAGCTATTTCGACAGCAAAGTCGGTGCCATCGTCCAAGCCCTGGAAGATATCGGAGAACGCGACAACACAATCGTCATCGTGACCGCAGACCACGGCGACATGCTGGGCGAGCGCGGGCTTTGGTACAAGATGAACTTCTTTGAACACTCGGCACGGGTGCCGCTGATCATGGCGGGGCCAGAGATCGCTTGTGGGGCGGCCGCGAGTGCGTGCTCGCTGGTGGATCTGTTGCCGACCTTCATTGATATTGCCGGTGGAACAGATGCCATTCTGGGCGAACCGATTGATGGCCGATCGTTGATGCCTCTGGCGCAGGGGCAGGTCGACACGGTGGATGAGGCCATCGGCGAGTACTGCGCCGAGATGACGCCCTATCCTGTATTCATGATCCGTCGGGGGGCGCTCAAGTACATTCATTGTGACCCCGATCCGCCGCAGTTGTATGATTTGGAACAGGATCCCGGTGAACGGACGAACGTCGCGAATGACCCTGCCTACATCAAACAAGCCAGGGCTTTTGCGGCCGAGGTCGCCCACCGCTGGGACAGCGAGGCGTTGCGTAAGGATGTGATCGCGACCCAGAAATCGCGACGTGCCCTACACGCCGCAATGGAGGCCGGTGCCGGCGAAGCGTGGGACTATACGCCTCGGCGCGACGCGACGCAGGAATACGTCCGTAATCATATGGACTGGACTGCGGCCGCCGCAAGATATCGGTACCCGCCCCGAAAGGAGAACAGTGAATGATGCTGAAAGGCAAAACCGCTTTGGTCACCGGTGGACGCGGGGGAATCGGACGCGCCATCGTTTCGCGTTTCCTGCGCGAAGGGGCCCACGTTTACGCTGCGGATCTTTCACCCGAGGGGTCGCTGGCGGAACACAATGAAGATGGCAGCATCTTCGTAAAACTCGACGTCACGCAAGAGGCTGACGCGGTCGCGGCGATGCACAAGGTCGGGGCAGAATCTGGACAGTTGGACATTCTGGTCAACGCGGCAGGGATTGAGATTGAAAAGACGATCGAGGAAACGACATTGGAAGAATGGAACCTGTCGTTTGCGGTCAATGTCACCGGGACATTTTTGACATCGAAACACGCGCTGCCGCTGATGCGTAAGGCAGCACAGGGAACCACGGCGTCTATCATCAACTTCGGCAGCTATGACGGCTTTATAGCCGACCCCGGTCTGGCTGCTTATTGTGCGACCAAAGGCGCGGTTCATGCGTTGACTAGGGCCATGGCCTGCGATCACGGCCCTGAAGGCATTCGCGTGAACGCGATTTGCCCGGGCTATGTCGACACTCCGATGTTGCAGAGCTTTTTCTCGGGCGACGGTTCAGGCGGAGGTGGCAAGTCGATCGACCAGTTGCAGCAGGCGGTTCGCGACGTCCACCCGATGCGGACCTATGGCACACCTGATGATATCGCAAACCTCGTGAATTGGCTGGCCTCGGACGAGGCGCGTTACGCCAGCGGACAGCTTTGGGTCTTGGACGGGGGCTTGAGCGCTCAGGTTCAGCAGATGAAGTTATGACGGCCCCTGATCTTTGGGACGAATCGGGCATGCCGTCGACAAGCGGGGTTGCGGCAGGGATAGACGCCGCCTTGCAAAACAGTTCAGGAGAATAGTGATGCGTTTGGCTGGTAAAAGAGCGCTGGTGACAGGCGGTCGGCAGGGTATCGGGCGCGGGATCGTTGAGGCGTTTGTTCGCGAAGGCGCAGCTGTCACCACGTGTGGTCGCGGTACCCGTCCGACAGATCTGGGCAAGGACGTGATCTGGTACACGCTGGACGTAACCGATGCTGCTGCGGTTGCGGAACTGGCCTTCACAACCGACGGTACGGATATTCTGGTCAATAACGCCGGTGTGCAGGTGGAAAAGACTGTCGCGGACAGTACGGACGCGGATTGGGAGGCGGTCATAGGGACAAATTGCCGGGGTGTATTCAATCTCTGCCGCGCTTACATCCCCCGCATGCCCGAGGGCGGTTCGATTATCAATATTGGTTCTATTTCTGGCCATGTCGCTGATCCGTCTATGGCGCTGTACAATGCGTCCAAGGCATTTGTGCATGGGCTGACACGGTCCATTGCTGTGGATCACGGCCCGCGCATTCGCTGTAACGCGATTTGCCCGGGGTGGATTGAGACAGGAATGCTCGACGCCGGTTTCGATTTGGCTGGCGATCCGGATGCCGCGCGAAAAGATGCGCTGACCCGGCACGCGATGCGCCGTTTTGGCAAACCCGAAGATATCGCATCCATGGCCATTTGGCTGGCCTCGGACGAGGCCGGGTTCGCAACAGGGCAATTGTTCACAGTGGACGGCGGCATGACCGCTGCCTCCCCACTCAATCCGGGGCTGTTTTGATGGATGTTAAACATACGGGTTGTCTTGGCGGTGGCGTCATCGGTGCCAGTTGGGCGGCGCTTTTTCTGGCCTCTGGCCGCTCGGTCGCGATGTATGATCCCGCCCCGGATGTCGAAAGCAAGGTACGCGCCTATATCGAAGAGGCGTGGCAGACGCTGGCCGCGCTTGGCTTGACTGAAACCGGCGGGCCTGACGCGATCACCTTTTGCACAGACCCGGCAGCAGCCGTTGAAGGCGCAGATTTTATTCAGGAAAACGTCCCCGAAAAGCTAGAGGTCAAACACGCGACCTTTGCCAGTATTGAACCTTCGCTTTCAGCGCATGCAATCGTTGCCAGCTCGGCGTCCGGTTTGACGTTAAGCCAGATGCAATCTGGCTGGAGAGACCCCTCTCGGTTTGTTCTCGGGCATCCGTTCAATCCTCCGCACTTGATCCCCTTGGTCGAGGTGCTGGGAAATGACAGGACGACATCGGGAGTGGTTGAAACCGCCCAGCGGTTTTACGAGAGTTTGGGTAAGACCACCATTCGCCTGAACAAGGAAGTCCCAGGTCACGTCGCCAATCGCCTGCAGGCGGCTTTGTGGCGCGAGGCGATCCATCTTGTGATATCGGGCGTCGCGTCGGTCGAGGATGTGGACAAAGCTGTTTGGGCCGGGCCGGGCCTGCGATGGGCGGCGATGGGGCCGACAATGCTGTTCAACCTTGGCGCAGGCGATGGTGGGTTGGATGCGTTTTGCGATCATTTTTCCCAGACCTTCAACGGGTGGTGGGATGATCTGGGTCAGGTCTATTTGACAGATGATGTAAGGCACCAGCTGACCGCAGGGATAAAAGCGCAAACACAGGGAATGCCGCCTGCGGCCCTGTCGCGAGAACGCGATGCACTGATCGTGGCACTGCAAAAGTCGGTTTCGGATGTGCGCCGAAATCAGGCTTAACGGCAGGCACACCCACCGGCTTTTTGCCTACGTAAGAACAGATTTCCCAGATATGCGCGCCCTCCGGAACATCGCCCAATCCGGCGTAGTATGGAAATATTTGAAATTCTGGTGTGTTCCGCCTAGCATTGATGACATGTGGCCCTCGGGTGTTTGCTTTACCCGTGTCAGGTCTTCGTAGTGTGAATGAGTTTTCTAGTTTGCGGTGACTGAAATGAATCTATTTTCCAGCCGTCGGCGGGTCCTTGCGATGCTTCTTTCTGCGGTTGCGGTGGTGCCAGTCGCGCGGATCGGCTTGATGAAACTTAAAGACAATCCCCTTCCACAGGTGCCAGAGCCGCGACTGACTCTGGTCGACGGATGGCTGCTGGATGAAAGTGACCCTGGCGCAGGAGAAGCGTCGTGATCCTTGATGCGCGTTCCGAAATTCCAAACCTCGACGGGACGTATGATTGCTGTGTCATAGGTTCGGGGCCGGCGGGTTTGTCGCTGGCGTTAAAAATGGCCGAGGCGGGCAAACGGGTGCTTGTACTAGAGGCCGGTGACAGGGACATCGAGTCAGAGTCGCAAGACCTTTACGAAGGTCAGGATCTGGGCGTTGAGTACGGATCTCTTTCTGCCACGCGCATGCGGGCCTTGGGTGGGTCGACGTCTGCATGGTATGGCCGTTGCCCTATGCTTGATCCCTTTGACTTTCTGCCTCGTGAAGATGTGCCACTGAGTGGTTGGCCCATCCGCTTCGAAGACTTGCAACCTTATCAGGCGGGCGCAGAACTTATTTTGGGTACGGGTAAATTCGGCCCTCGACTTCGCAAACCAGCAGACGAAACCGGACAAATCGACATCGTCGAGCAAAGGTTCAGTTCGGATCGCGAGTTTTATGACGTGCGTGATGACGAAGCAGCCCGCTTTGGAACCAAATACTTGTCGGATCTGGAGACTTCAGAGAACATTGATCTGGTCCTGAATGCCAACGTCGTGGGATTTACAGTTGATGGCGACAGCGGCAACGTCACCCAAGCACATGTTCGCAACTATGCTGAAGGTGAAGGAAAAGTTCAGGCAGACACCTTCGTGCTGGCGATGGGTGGCGTTGAAAACAGCCGTATGTTGCTGCATTTGAATGCGCAGGAAAACAACCGGTTTGGCAATCAGAATGACATGGTCGGCCGCTGTTTCATGGAGCACCCGATTGTCGTGTTTGGTGCCTACTTTATCACCAAGCGCCTATACTCTCATTCAGCGTCATGGGAGTTCGAACGCCTTCTGCGTCGCTCGGTTCCGGAACTGATGTTAAGTCCCAGCCAAGAGACAATGATGGCAAATGGCTGGTTGAATTCCAGCGTCAGGCTGGAGCGTCTGAAACAGCGTCCGATTGCCAAAGCGCTGGTAGGGGATTCTGAATTCATCAAGGGGCTGACCTACGATCAGGACTATTTCTTTACGGGTGATTGTTTCGTGACGGGCGAACAACTGCCCAATATGGACAGCCGTATCGTTCTGACCGAACAACGTGATCGCTTTGGGCTGAATGTTGTTGGGCTTGATCTGCAATTCACTGACAAAGACATCGAAACTATGCGCGGTTCGGCAGGTGAGGCGGCTAAGTTTCTGATCCGCAATGGATTGGGGCGGATGCGGATGGTGCCTGAGCTTTGGGACTTAGCGCCAGTTGAAGAGATCGGGCTGGTCTATTCAAACCATCACATGGGCGGGGTGCGGATGTCTGCGACGGCTGAAACCGGGGTCGTGGATTCTGATTGCAAAGTGCATGGAGCCACTAATCTCTACGTCGCGGGTTCTGGTGTATTTCCGACATGTGGACAGGCGAACCCCACTTTCACCATTGTGCAATTATCGCTGCGTCTGGCCGACCATTTGATCGCACGGAGTTAACGGGCACTGTTTTCAGCGGTGCAACGGCCATTTTCTGGTTGCTCAGATCGGTTGTGCGTTGTCTCTGTATGACAACAAATGGGGGCGGGAAATCCAATGGCAAATCAAGCGTCCGGTCGGGCGGTCTTTTTGACAGGCAGCCTCATGCGGCATGTGACACGCATGTCCTTGACCACAAGTTTTGGCTTGATGGCCATTTTCGCGGTCGATTTTGTGGATATGGTTTTCATCGCGATGCTCGGGAATGATGCGTTGGCTGCGGCGGTGGGATATGCGGGAACGCTGTTGTTTTTCACCAATTCCGTAAACGTGGGCCTGTCCATCGCGGCCGGGGCGCTTGTCGCTCGCGAACTTGGTGGCGGGCGGGGCGATCGTGCCCGCCATTACGCCACCAGCGTCGCCATGCTGGGGGTCGTGTTCGGGTTTCTGGTATCCGGGATTGTCCTGTTCAATCTCAGGTTTTTTCTCTCACTGCTGGGGGCAGAGGGCGAGGTCCTACGGCTGGCTGCACGCTATGTTTCGATAATTCTGCCAACGATGTGGGTCATGGCTTTGGCCATGGCGGGTATGGCTGTTCTGCGTGCCCATGGAGATGCGCGTCGTTCCATGATGGCGACGATTTATGGCGGAGTAGCAAATGCCGTGCTGGATCCGATTCTGATCTTTGCTGTCGGGTTGGGACTGGACGGTGCGGCTATTGCATCGGTGATCGCCCGTCTCTGTATGTTGGTTTTTGCGCTTGGGCCGGCGATCAGGGTACACCGCGCTTTTGCGCGGCCTTCGATGCGGCAAGTCGCCCAGGATTTCCAGGCGGTGCGCGGTATCGCCGTTCCTGCGGTGCTGACCAATATCGCAACACCGGTGGGCAACGCCATTGTCATACGCGAAGTCGCTCAATTCGGAACAGATGCCGTGGCGGGCATGGCAATCATCGCGCGGCTGATGCCGGTTGCGTTTTCAGTCGTGTTTGCGTTGTCGGGGGCCATTGGTCCAATCGTCGGTCAGAATTTCGGGGCCGGGCAGTACGATCGCGTCAAGGAAACTTTTCTGGCAGGGGTGAAATTTACCGGCGTCTACGTCCTGTTGATGGCCGCAGTTTTGTTCGTGCTGCGCGCGCCCATCGCCGATCTGTTTCAAGCGCAAGAAGAGACGCGGTCTTTGATCTACTTGTTTTGTGGGCCGTTGGCGCTGGCGTCGTTTTTCAACGGTGTGATCTTTGTCTCCAATGCCAGCTTTAACAATCTGGGGCACCCCATTTATTCCACTTGGGTGAATTGGGGACGGCATACACTGGGGACGTGGCCGTTTGCAGTCGCGGGCGCATATTTTGCCGGAGCACCGGGAGTGTTGTTGGGCCAAGCCTTTGGTGGGGTCATATTCGCTTTGGTCTGTTGGGTGCTTGTGCGCCGCGTTGTGTCCGGCCTGAAAGCGCCACAGCGTGTTGATCCATTTGCAGGGCAGAACCGCCTGCAGGCCCTGTTTGGCCGCTGGGGGTGGTAGCCCCCGGATCAGTTGCCAGCGTTGCGGGCCTCAAGACGCTCCAGATTGACGACCGTGGACAGCATAAGCCGGTCGTGGCTCCAGTCTTCGGTCTGCTGGACAGAAGCAGCGCCCAAGCCCAGAACGGCGGCGAATGTCAGCGTTAGGACAAGGAAAACGACCGGTGCAGTGGATTGCACCGACGGGGCCTCAGTCAGGGCCAATACACGTTGGCGTAGGACTCGCTTGGCTTTTCCACCGGTCACAAGCGCGACGTTCAGAACACGTGGGCTGCCGCGGCTGATCGTTTTGGCGCAGTAGTCCAGCAGGCAGTTCGTATAGTCGCGCGCGTCGATACCCCTGCGGGAGACCACCGACTGGTCACACGCCAGTTCGCGCAAGCGGTCGAATTGATATTTCAGCGCAATATAGGCTGGATTCCAGAACAGCAGGGGGCGAAGCAGTTCAAAACCCAATTCCCATTCCACATCGCCGGCGCGCACGTGCTGCAGCTCATGCGCAAGGGCAAATCGCAGCTCGCGCGGGGTGTCCAGCAGGTGGCTGGGCAAAACGACATGACGGCGGAACAGGCCACGAACCGCAAAGGGCACGGTAATCCGGTCCGACAGACGAATGTCTACTTTGGCCGAGCGACGCCAAAGAAAGCTGTTTTGAATAGTTTGGCGGATCGCTATCCCGTCGCGAACGGCCCGCAATAGATACACAACCGCCATAACCGCCAAAAGGGACAGAGCAGCAGACACCAAGGGATAGGCACCCGAGAGCAATATTTCGACCCAGCGTTCACGCGTGTTCAGAAGCGCTTCGAACTGGGTTGCGGGCATTGCGATTTCTCCGCGCAAGTAGGCCGCTACGGCGATGTCGCCTATTGCGACTGTCCCGTGAGACGACGTTTGCGCCGCAAGCGCGCCTATACCCACAGCCAACACTGGGCTGATCAAAACGCACAGGCACAACGCTTTGAGCGCCCTCAACTGCGCAACAAATCCATATTGCATCGGAGTTTTGGTCAGAGCCACCCGGGCGGCCATCCAAATCAGGGCAGCAAGACCCAGCACGATGTTTAATTCCAGATATACGTCGAGAACCGGTTTAACCGCTGTCATTTTGCAGTCTCCTCTCTACCAGTGCCCGAATATCCTCCAGATCGGCTTCGCTCAGGCCCGCATCGTCAACCAGACGCGCCACCAGCGAGGCAGGCGTGTCATCGAACAATGTACGCGAGAGGTTCTGCAACGACCGTGCCTGATATTTGTCTTTCTCCAGCAGTGGCGTATAGATCAGCGTCTTGCCGTCCTTGCGGCTTTCGACAAAGCCTTTCTCGTCGAGAATCCGCAGGATGGTTGCGCCAGAGGTATAGGCCAGATTGCGTTCAGGTGGCAGACGATCAAGCACGTCGCGGACCGAGCCCTGACCAAGTGCCCAGAGCTCATTCATGAACTCCAGCTCTACCTCGGTCAGAAGGTTTGTTGTCTTTTTCTTTCGCATCGGTCTTTCGTGTCGCATTTTTTAGTATGCCTGACAGACAAGCATCCTTTCGCTGTTTCGCAAAGCTCAAACTTTCCAGAAGACGAAAATACCCCAGCCGATGGACAGGAATAGCGGTGTCCAGACGGGTTGCCCAACGATCCCAAGCCAGGCGAGGAAGATATAGGCCGATCCCAGCAGGGTGATGAACAGCCGGTCGCCTAGGGTGGTCGTCAGGCCCAGCACGCCGCGCCGTTCGATCCCGTCGCGGAATTTGAAACCCTCCAGCACGCCGATCAGCGCGATGGCCGAAAAGATGCCGACGAACAGCGCCAGCGTTGCGGGTGTCCAGGCCATCCAGAAATCGGGCCACAAGGGATCGGTCCAAGAAAACCCTTTTTCCTCTTGCTGGCCGACACTGCCCCAGCCCGCCTGTTGGGCCGCCGCCATCGACGGCAGAAAGGGGAGGGTGAGAAGTAGTTTACGCATATCGAACCTCACACACGGCCCATCGCGAACCCACGCGCGATGTAGTTACGGACAAACCAGATGACGATTGCACCGGGGATGATAGTGAGCGTCCCGGCGGCTGCCAGCAGGCCCAATTCGTACCCCGCGCTGGAGGCGGTACGGGTCATCACAGCGGCGATGGGTTTCGCCTCGACCGCTGTGAGCGTTTTAGCCAGCAGCATTTCCACCCATGAGAACATGAAGCAGAAGAACGCCGCCACGCCGACGCCCGCCTTGATGTTGGGCAGGAAGATCGTCACGAAGAAACGCGGGAAGGAATAGCCGTCCACATAAGCGGTTTCGTCTAGTTCCTTGGGGATGCCGCGCATGAAGCCTTCCAGAATCCACACCGCCAGCGGGACGTTGAACAGCGTATGCGCCAGCGCCACGGCCAGATGGGTGTCAAACAGCCCGATCGAGGAATAGAGCTGAAAGAACGGCAGCGCGAACACGGCGGCCGGGGCCATCCGGTTGGTCAGCAGCCAAAAGAACAGCTGCTTGTCGCCCAGAAACCGATAACGCGAGAACGCATAGGCCGCAGGCAGAGCCACACAGACCGACAGCACCGTGTTCAGCGTCACATAGACGATCGAGTTGATATAGCCCCAATACCACGTCGGATCGGTGAAGATGGTAATGTAATTCTCCAGCGTAAAAGTCTGGGGAAAAAGGGAAAAGCCCGACAGAATCTCGTTCGTGGTCTTGAAGGACATCGCGACCAGCCAATAGATCGGCAGCATCAGGAACGCGACATAGAGAATCGGGATTATGGAGCGCTTTTTCATTCTGCGTCATCCTTTGTCATCAGAGTGTAGAAGACCCACGACACAAGCAGCGTGATGGCGAAATAGATCAGGCTCATTGCCGCCGCAGGGCCAAGGTCGAACTGTCCCAGCGCGATCTTCACAAGGTCGATCGACAGCAAGGTGGTTGAGTTGCCGGGGCCACCGCCGGTCAGAACGAAGGGCTCGGTATAGATGTTGAAACTGTCCATGAACCGCAGCAGAACGGCGATGGTCAGGACGGTTTTCATCTTGGGCAGCTGGATATAGCGGAACACCGACCACGGGCTGGCTCCGTCGATCTTGGCCGCTTGATAATAGGCATCTGGGATCGACACGAGGCCCGCATAACACAGCAGGACGACCAGCGAGGTCCAGTGCCAGACATCCATGACAATGACCGTGATCCAAGCCGACAGCGGCTGCTGCGTCATGTCATAGTTGATGCCCAGAACGTCATTCAGGAAGTACCCCATCAGGCCGATTTTCGGCAGGGTGAAGATGTTCCACATCGAGCCCACCACGTTCCAAGGAATAAGCATCGGCAGGGCCATCAGCACCAGACAGACTGGCACCCAGAACCCTTTGCGGGGCATCGATAGGGCTACAATAATGCCCAGAGGCACCTCAATCAGCAGGATCAGGAAGGTAAAGAGGAACTGCCGACCGAGGGCCGCTTGGAACCGATCTGAGCGCAGGATTTGTTCGAACCAGCCCAGTCCTTCCCAGAAGAACTGGTTGTTGCCAAAGGTTTCCTGCACCGAGTAGTTGACCACCGTCATCATCGGCACCAGCGCGTTGAACGCGACCAGCGCCAGCACCGGCAGGACAAAGAACCACGCTTTTTGGTTTTCCGTTCTCATCAGCTGCGCTCCTCGGTTGCGATCCAGCCGTCACGGTAGACGCGGGATTGTTCAGGTTTGAATTGCAGGAAGACCTGTGATCCGGGCTCGGGCACACTGTGTTCGGTCACGGCTTTCAGGGCGGTATTTCCGACCATGGCGCTGACCACGTAATGGCGACCAATATCCGAGACCTTGGTCACATGCGCCGGAATGCCTGTATCGCCAAAGCCCACATATTCCGGGCGGATACCCAGATCAGTGCGTCCTCCGTCGCCATGGGTTGGGCCTTCCAGCACCACTTCATGGCCCTCAAACACGGCCCGGTCGCCCTTGGCCTCGCAGGGTAGAACATTCATGCCGGGTGAGCCGATGAAGTGACCCACAAACGTATGCTGAGGGCGCTCGAACAGTTCAACCGGCGTGCCGATCTGCACCACTTCGCCTTCTTGCATGACAACGACTTCGTCGGCGAAGGTCAGGGCCTCGGTCTGGTCGTGGGTCACGTAGATCATCGTGGCTTTGACCCGCTGGTGCAGCTCTTTCAGCTTGGACCGCAGCTTCCATTTCAGATGCGGGTCGATCACGGTCAGCGGTTCGTCAAACATCACCGCGTTAACGTCGTCGCGCACCAGCCCGCGCCCCATTGATATTTTCTGCTTGTTGTCCGGGCTGAGCCCGCTGGCGCGGGTGCTCAGCATATCCGTGACATCCAGCATTTCGGCGATCTCATCGACGCGGCGTTTGATCGTTGCCGGGTCAACGCCTCGGTTTTTCAGCGGAAAGGCCAGGTTTTCGCCCACAGTCATCGTGTCGTAGATCACTGGAAACTGGAACACCTGCGCAATGTTGCGCTGATCGGGGGGCAGGGCGGTCACATCCCGATCATCGAATAAGATTTGCCCTTCGGACGGGGTCAGAAGGCCCGAGATGATGTTCAGCAAGGTGGACTTGCCGCAGCCCGACGGCCCCAGCAGCGCATAGGCTCCGCCATCGCGCCATGTGACGTCGATTTCCTTCAGCGCATAATCTTCGGGGCCTTTCGGCGCGGGCATATAGCTGTGTCGCAGGTTCGAAAGTTTTATCTGTGCCATGTCAGGCCACCCTTTTGCCGTCTTGGCTGAAATACCGGCAATGCGCCGGGTTCATGTAGAAACTGTGATCTTCGCCAACTTGGTAGGGATGCACCCCCGCCGCCAGCGAAACCCAATCATCCGATCCATGGCGGAAATGCGCGCTGGAATCTGATCCCGACAGCTCGGTCACAATGACCCGGCCCGTCAGTTCAACATCCGCATCCGATGTGCGGAACGGCGTCACCCGGTGCGGGCGCACGGCGACCATGTAGTCTCCATCGGCCATGTCCGAGACGGCCCAGCCACCGCCACCTGCCAGTTGCGCTTGAGCGCCGGACACGGTGATGTGGGCCACGTTGATCGGCGGGTCCGAGAACACACGCGCGGCGGCGATGTTTTCAGGATTGCGATAGATATCTGCTGTGGGGCCGAACTGCGTCACGCGGCCGTCCTCCATCAGGGCCGTGTAGCCGCCCAGCAGCAGCGCCTCTTCGGGTTCGGACGTGGCATAGACCACCACGGCACCGCGCCCGGCGAACAAGTCGGGCAGTTGTTCGCGCAATTCCTCACGCAGTTTGTAGTCGAGGTTTGCCAGCGGCTCGTCCAGAAATACCGCGCGGCTTTCCTTGGCAATCGCGCGGGCGAGAGCTGTACGCTGTTGCTGACCACCCGACAGCTCATGCGGGCGGCGGTGCAGCATGGGGCGCAACTGCAGCAGGTCGGCTGCCTCTTCCACGCGGCCTTCGATCTCAGATTGCGCCATACCAGCCACGCGCAGGGGCGAAGCGATATTGTCAAAAACAGTCATATGTGGGTAGTTCACAAAGAACTGGTGCACCAGGCTGATCTGTCGCTTTTGCGTGTTCAGCCGGGTCACGTCTTGCCCGTCCATCAGCACTTTGCCCGAGGCCATCGGATCCAGCCCGGCCATCATCTTGATCAGAGAGGTCTTGCCCGATCCCGTAGCGCCCAGCAGCACATTGAAATGGCCGGTCTGCAGCTTCAGGTTGGTAGGCTTGATATGAATAACGTTGCCAACCCGCTTGGTGGCGTCTTGAAGTTCGATCATGTCCGTGGGTTCCGGTCCTTCAGTGCAGCGCACTGGTCGTGGGGTGGGGATGCCGCGCACGGCACCCCCGGTTGCATTGGCTTAGTTGGCCTGCCAGCGCGCAACCAGTTCGTCATAGTTGACGGTCTGGCCCTGCGGCTTTTCGTTTTCCAACTTGGCCTTGGGCGAACCGGCTTTCTCCAGCCAGAAGGCGGGGTCCTGCGGCTCGTTCAGGCGCGGGCCGCAGCCGCCATAGACGTTGGCTGCCTCATCCGCAGCCTGCATCCGGGCCATGGTGATGTCCATTTCCTCGGCCAGACGATCCATCGCCTCTTGCGGGGTGAAGGCACCCGAGTTCACGTCACCGATCTGCTGCCACCAGATCTGGGCCAGCTTCGGATAGTCCGGAACATTGATGCCGGTCGGCGACCATGCCACACGATCGGGCGAGCGGTAGAACTCGACCAGACCACCCAGCTTTGGTGCGCGTTCGGTGAAGGACTCGTGATTGACCGAGCTGTCGCGGATGAAGGTCAGACCCACGTGGGACTTCTTCACATCAACAGTCTTGGACGTCACGAACTGAGCGTACAGCCACGCGGCCTGGGCACGATCCGAGGGGGTCGATTTGAGGAACGTCCAAGAGCCCACGTCCTGATAACCGACCTTCTGACCTTCTTCCCAGTAGGGGCCATGCGGGCTGGGCGCCATCCGCCACAGCGGCGTGCCTTCGTCATCCACGGTGTTGTTGCCTTCGGACTTCGGCTTGACCATGTCCGCAGTAAAGGCGGTGTACCAGAAGATCTGCTGGGCCACGTTGCCTTGGCTGAGCGCCGGCAGCGACTGGTAGAAGTCATAAGACGCCGAACCCGGAGGCGCATAGTTCCGCAGCCATTCGTCCCATTTGCGGATCGCATAGACCGCAGCCGGACCGTTTGCAGCACCACCGCGCGACACAGACGCGCCAACGGGGTTACAGGTGCCCGCTTCCATGCGGATGCCCCATTCGTCGACCGGAACACCGTTCGGCTCGCCCACGTCACCGGCACCGGCCATCGACAGCCAAGCGTCGGTCATACGCCAGCCCAGGTCCGGCGCGCGCTTGCCGTAATCCATGTGGCCATAGATTGCGACACCGTCGATTTCTTTCACGTCATTGGTGAAGAACTCGGCGATGTCCTCATAGGCTGACCAGTTGACAGGAACACCAAGGTCATAGCCATACTTCTCTTTAAATGCGGCCTTGTTGGCCTCATCATCGAACCAGTCCTTGCGGAACCAATAGAGGTTCGCGAACTGCTGGTCGGGCAACTGATACAAGTTTCCGTCCGGGCCAGTGGTGAACTGAATGCCCATGAAGTCATCCAGATCCAGCGTCGGCGATGTGGTCGCCGCCCAGTCACCTGCCATCTGTTCGGTCAGGTTATAGGCCAGTTGCAGGCGCGAGTGCGTACCGATCAGGTCACTGTCGTTGACATAGCCGTCGTACAGGTTCCGGCCCGTCTGCATCTGGGTCTGAACAGCTTGAACCACTTCGCCTTCGCCCAGGATCTGGTGGTTGACCTTGATGCCGGTGATTTCCTCGAATGCCTTGGTCAGAACCTCGGATTCATACGAGTGCGTGGGGATGCCTTCGGACAGAACGTTGATTTCCATCCCGGCATAGGGTTGTGCAGCTTCGATGAACCACTTCATCTCGCCCATCTGTTCGTCTTTCGACAGGGTCGATGGCTGGAATTCGTCGTCGATCCAACGTGTTGCTGCGGCTTCGTCGGCCCAAGCAGAGCCGTGGCCCGCAATGACGGCCGCCGCCGCCACTGCGCAAAGTAGATGTCTCCGCATCTGTCTCCTCCCAAAGATTATGTGATCCGGTGCGGACCGGATAGCGCTCAGCATCAGCGATTTTTTGCATATGTGTCAAACTAAATTTTTAGTAAATGAGATTGGTCACCTTACAACCTTAAAAACATGCGCTTTTTGATGATGAGGGCCTTTGACGGACGGATTCGCGCGTCTTGCCGGGTAACTCATTCGTTGATCGGCATCTATCCTTGCCAAGTTGTTGATTCTTAGTAAGCTGCTTCCACGTACAAGCCCCGAAGCGGTGCGCGCCCGGGCGACAAATTTCATTTTGATGACTGAGGATGTTTCATGTCCCAAAGTCTTTTGAAGTACACACGCGTTCTGGAAATTGTCGGCGACACCATCAAGGTTCGGGTGCCGCTGGACGGGTCGGCTGACGCCGCTGTGCGGTTCAACGATCTGGCGGTGATCGAAACCATCGACGGACATAAAACGCTGGCGCAGGCGATTTTCATCGACCGGGATGTGGTGACGCTGCAGGTGTTCTCGGGCACCAAGGGTATCTCGACCGAGGCGACAGCCACTTTTCTGGGTCATCCGATGCAGACGCCGTACTCGGCGAATATTCTGGGCCGTGTTTTTGACGGAGCAGGGGTGGCAATCGACGGTGGGCCGGACCTTTCGTCCGAGCCGCGGATAGAGATTGGCGGGCCGACGGTGAACCCCTCGGAACGTGCAGTGCCCAACAAGATGATTCGCACAGATGTCCCGATGATCGACGTGTTCAACACGTTGGTGGAAAGCCAGAAAATCCCGATCTTTTCGGTCTCGGGCGAGCCGTTCAATGCCTTTCTCAGCCGGATCGGCATTCAGGCGGACGCGGATATCGTGGTGTTTGGCGGGCTGGGGCTGATCTTTGACGATTACCACACGTTCCGGACGTCGTTCGAGGATGCGGGCGTGTTCTCGCGTACGGTGATGTTCGTCAATCAGGCGATGGACCCGCTGGTGGAACGGCTACTGGTGCCGGATATGGCGCTGGCGGTGGCCGAGAAATTCGCAGTTGAGGAAGGCAAGCGGGTGCTGGTTCTGCTGACCGACATGACCGCCTATGCCGATGCGATGAAAGAGGTGGGCATCAGCCAGGAACGCGTGCCCTCGCAGCGCGGCTATATGGGTGATCTCTATTCCCAGCTGGCGCGGCGGTATGAGAAGGCGTGCGATTACGCCAAGGGCGGTTCGGTCACGGTGCTGACCGTGACGACAATGCCCGGCAATGATGTGACCCACCCGGTGCCGGACAACACGGGCTATATCACCGAGGGGCAGTTTTACCTGCATTCGGGGGTGATTGACCCGTTCGGCAGCCTGTCACGCCTCAAGCAGAACGTGATCGGAAAGACCACGCGTGAAGATCACGGGCAGATCATGAACACGATGATCCGGTTCTATTCCGAAAGCCGCGATGCGGCCCAGAAACAGGCGATGGCCTTTGATCTGTCGGATTACGATCATCAGTTGCTGAAATTCGGCGCGCTGTTCCGGGCGCGGTTCATGGATATCAACGTCTCGATCCCGCTGGAGGACGCGCTGGATCTGGGGTGGAAGACGCTGGCCGAGTGCTTCCAGGCCGAGCAGTTGCTGATGAAGCAGGCCTTGGTCGACAAGTATTTCCCAAAGGATGCCGATGGCGCGGTTGCAGCTGAATAAATCGTCGCTGGCTCGCCAGCAGACCCAGCTGAAAAGCTATGAGCGGTTCCTGCCGTCGCTGGACCTCAAGCGCCAGCAGTTGATGGCGGAACGTGCCAAAGCCCGCGAGGATGTGCAGCGACTGCAGCAAGAGGTGCATAATCTGGCGCAGCAGGTCGGGGAAAAGCTGCCGATGCTAGCGCAGCAGGGGGTCGATCTGGACGGGCTGGTCGACTTGAAGGATTACCGGTTGAAAGAGGTCAACGTGGTCGGCGTCAAGATGCCCGATCTGGACCGGATCGAAGTTGCGGTGCGGCCTTATTCGTTGCTGGCCAAACCACATTGGGTCGATGCCGCCGCCAACCTGTTGCATGACATGATCGAGGCACGGCTGCGTGTGAAGGTCGCCGAGGAACGGGTGCGCATCTTCGATAAGGCCGTGGCCACGATCACCCAGCGGGTGAACCTGTTCGAAAAGGTCCTGATCCCGCGCGCTAAGGCCAATATCAAGAAGATCCGCATCTATCTGAGCGATGAACAGATGCAATCGGTTGTGCGCTCGAAAATCTCCAAGCGCAAACATGCGCAGGAGGCGCTGACATGAGCGTTGCACGGCTGAAGAAACTGTCCCTCGTCGGACCCGCCGCGCATAAGGGCGACACGCTCGAGGCGCTGCAGGAGCTGGGCTGTATGCATGTACTGCCGCTGGCGCCTCCACCCGCCGAGCCGGAAAAGATCAGCGAACGTGGCGCGCATGACGCCTATAAGGCGCTGCGCTTTTTGACCGACGTGACCGACCCGCGCCGCCAGATACAGCGCGATCCGGCCTTCGACATGAACCAGTTCGTGCGCGACGTGCTTGATCTGATGCAGCGCACGCGCGAGGCAACGGACCGGCGGGATTTTCTGGCGCACCGGATCGCGCAGGTACGACCGTGGGGTGATCTGGATTTTCCACCCAATGATGTTCTGGCGGGCAATCGGCTGTGGTTCTACCAACTGCCGGTGAAACACCGCGAGGCGTTGTCCGAGGTCAAACTGCCCTGGGCCATTCTGGAACAGGATCACCGCTATATTTACGCGGTGCTGATCGCGCCCGAGGATCCGGGTGATGATATTCTGCCGGTGCCGCGCACTCATACCGGGTCGCTGCCGATCCATGAGCTTGAGGCGCAGCTGGAAGAGGCCGAGATTGCGATCGAGGCGCTGGAGGCCGAACGTATCGCCCAAACCCGCTACCTGACCCTGATGCGCCGAAACCTGTCGGCGGCGGAAAGCGCTGCCGAACTCGCCCATGCCACGCAGAAAGTGCGCGACGAGAGCGCGATGTTTGCCCTGCAGGGCTGGGTGCCCGAGGATCGTATGGATGCGGTGCTGGAGATGGCGCAGGCGCGAGATGCTGCTGTTCTGATCGAGGAGCCGGGGCCGGATGACGCCCCTCCGACGTTACTGGAGCAGCCTGAAAACCGCAGCGCGGCGGTCGATCTGGCGCTGTTTTACCAGATACCGGGCTACCGGGATTGGGATCCCAGCATCATCGTTGCGGCCTCGTTTGCGATCTTCTTTGCGATGATCGTGGCGGATGCGGGCTATGGCGCGGTGATCCTGCTGGGCCTGCTGACCTTCTGGAAAAAGATGGACAAGTCCCCGGCGCAGCGGTCTTGGCGGCTCTACGGTGTGATCATCGCGGGCGCGACGGTGATTTATGGGGTCATGGTCGGCAGCTATTTCGGCGCGTCCCCGGCAGATGGGTCGATCTGGGCGCGGCTCAAGATACTGGATCTGAACAATTTCAACGCGATGATGATGATCTCGATCGTGGTGGGGGTGTTCCATCTGGTGCTGGCCAACGCATTGGCCGCTCGGGCGGCGTGGGGACGGCGCAGAGCGGTTGCCAATATAGGTTGGATCGGAGTGCTAATCGGCGGGTTTGTTCTGTGGTTGGCCTACATGAACGACGGCGCGACCCTGCCCGGAACCGTCCTGATGGTTGCCGGTTTTCTGACCATTCTGCTGTTCACTAGCGAGCGACAGATCACCAAACCTACCGACTGGCTGTGGCGTCTGATCGAAGGGCTGCAGGGGCTGGCGGGGGCGATGGGGGCGTTTGGCGATGTCCTGAGTTACATGCGCCTGTTTGCGCTGGGGCTGGCCTCGGCCTCGCTGGCGATCACGTTCAACGATCTGGCGGTCCAAGTGATGCAGGCGCTGAAAGGGCCGGGCATCCTGTTCGGGCTGCTGATTCTGATTGCCGGGCATCTGCTCAATTTCGCCCTCGCGATGATGAGTGGCGTCGTCCACGGGTTACGTCTGAATTACATCGAATTCTTTAAATGGGGTCTGCCGGATGAAGGCATCGTCTTTCGCCCGTTCGCCCGCAAGGAGGTTCAGGAATGAATGAGCTTGTATTGACATTGGGTTGGCTGGGAATCTACGCGCCCATGGCTTTGGGTGCGGCGTCTAGCGCTATTGGTTGTGCCATTGCGGGGCAGGCCAGTATCGGCGCGATGACCGAGACCGAGGGCGGCTATGGCCGGTTCATCGGCGTTTCGGCTTTTCCATCGACCATGGTGATTTATGGCATTGTGATCATGTTTACGCTGAACCGCGATGTGACCCCGGAAAACGCGGGCGGGCTGTTCGGTATCGGCATCCTGTCAGGGATTGCGCTGATGTATTGCGGCATCTGGCAGGGCCGGGCCTGCGCAGCGGCGATCAACGCCACGAAAGAAAAACCCGAAATCTTCGGTCTGTCGCTGGCACCGGCGGCGATCATCGAAGGCTTTGGCGTTTTTGCCTTTGTTTTCGCATTGGTCATTAGCGCGGGGATCAGCTGATGACACAGGACGGAATGATCTCGCACGGGGTGGATGCGCTGATCGACAAGCTGCGCAGCGACGGTGTTGCGGCAGGGCAGGCGGATGCGGACAAGCTGCGTTCTGAGGCCAAGGCCGAGGCGGCCAAGATCCTCGCCGATGCCAAGCGCGAAGCGGATGAGTATCAGAAAAAGGCCCGTACCGAATCCGACAATTACCGTGCCGCCGGGGAAGAGGCGCTGAACACCGCCATGCGTGATGCGGTGTTGAACATGAAGGCGGGTCTGACCGATCGGTTCCGCGAAGATGTCGAACGCCTTGTCACCAAGGAAATGGCCGACCCCGAGATGCTGAAACAGATGATCCTCGAGGTCGTTGGGCGCGCGGCGGAAGGGGCCAAGCTGGACGGTAAGGTGCAGGTGATCCTGCCCGCCAAGGTGGCCACGCAAGAGGATATCAAGCAGAACGCTGACGATATCCAGTCGGGCAAGCTGACGAAATATGTGCTGGGCCTGACTGCCGACATGCTGCGCGAACAGGTGGAACTGCACGCCGCAGACGGCACGCAGGACGGTATCCGGGTGCGCGCCGAGGATCAGGGCGTGGTGCTGGACCTGACTGACAAGGCCGTGGCCTCCTTGCTGATGGAGCATCTTCAGCCCCGGTTCCGTGCGGTGCTGGAAGGGGTGATCCGCTGACATGTCGGACCCTGACGCCTATATCGCGCTAATCAGCAGCCTTCCCGGCTCAGAGCGGTTGTTTATCGCCAAACAGCCCCCAATCTCGCGTTTACGGCTAGACCGGCGGCTGCGCGCGTTGACGCCAGAGGATGCGCAGGTGCTGCGGGTGTTGGAGCACGCCCTGAACTGGGGCGATTACAATATGGACGTGACAGACGTGCAGGCCGTCGAACGGTGCAAGGCCGCGCTTGCTGATATTCCGCAGCCGACTTTGCAGAAGCTGTTTCTGGAGCGGATGGATTTGCGTACCGCCGTAGCCGCATTGCGCCTTCGCAAACAGGGTGGCAGCTCGCCCGCCGGAACCTTCGGCATGGGCCGCTGGGCCCGCCACATCCCGGCCAACTGGAGCGATCCGACCTTTAAGCTTGAGAGCTCGATGCCGTGGCTCAAGGAAGCGCATCAACTGCTGGAGGCCGAGGACCCGCTGGGTCTAGAGAGGCTTCTGCTTTCGGTTAGCCAAAAGCAGCTGAAACGCCACGCCGCCCGCCATCTGTTCGATTTCGAGGCCGTAGCGATTTACGTTCTGATCTGGAATATTTTCGACCGCTGGGCGCAGAGCAATGCGCAGGATGCGGCAACGCGATTTGAAAAACTGGCACAACAGGCAATGGCCGACGTCGCCGATATCGACTTTGAGGGAGCCTACGCATGACCGCCCCAACCCCCGTCACCCAAACCGCCACTGCCCGCGTTGTCGCGGTGCAAGAGGGGCTGGTGCAAATTCAGGCCAACGCAGATGCCTCGGGCGCGCCGGGGCAATTGGTCAAGAACGAGGTGGTCTTCATCCTGCCCACGCGCCCCGGCCCCGGTGGCCGTCAGGAGCGTTTGAAAGCCGAAGTGCTGCGCGTGCGCGGCGACACTGCGGATGTGCAGGTCTATGAAAGCACCGATGGTGTGGCTGTCGGTGACCCGGTGGAACAATCGGGCCAGTTGTTGTCGGTTGAACTGGGGCCGGGTCTGCTGGGTCAGGTGTTTGACGGGCTGCAATCGCCCTTGCCCAAGGTCGCCGCTGAGTTTGGCACTTTCCTGCCGCGCGGCGCGGACGTGGCCCCGCTGGATACGCTGGCGAAATGGTCGTTTACACCTTCGGTAAAGGTGGGCGACACGGTGACAGCGGGCGACAGCATCGGCACGGTGCCCGAGGGGCGGTTCGAGCATAAGATCATGCTGCCGTTCAACTGGGTTGGCGATTACAAGGTCGTCTGGGTGCAGAAAGGGGCTGCCACGATCCACGACATCGTGGCCCGGCTTGAGGATGAGCAGGGCGGCGAGCACACGCTGACGCTGTCGCAGAAATGGCCTGTCCGGCGGGCGCTACCGGAAGGCATCCTGAAACGCGCCTTGTCGGAACGTCTGTACCCGACCGAACCGGTTCTGACCTCGCAACGTCTGATCGACACGTTCTTTCCCATCGCGCGCGGAGGGACCGCCTGTATTCCCGGCCCGTTTGGCGCGGGCAAGACGGTGCTTCAGAACCTGATCGCGAGGAATTCGAAGGTCGATATCGTGATCGTCGTGGCCTGCGGTGAGCGGGCGGGCGAGGTGGTGGAGACCATTGCGGAATTCCCCAAGATGACTGACCCGACCTCGGGCGGCAGTCTTATGGATCGGACGATCATCATCTGTAACACCTCGTCCATGCCGGTTGCTGCGCGCGAGGCATCGATCTTCACCGGCATCACGCTGGGCGAATATTATCGCCAGATGGGCTATGACGTGCTGCTGATTGCCGATAGCACCAGCCGCTGGGCGCAGGCTATGCGCGAGACCTCGGGCAAGCTTGAGGAAATTCCGGGTGAGGAGGGCTTCCCCGCCTATCTGGAAAGCTCGATCAAGGGGCTGTACGAACGCGCGGGCGCGATGAAGACCAATGATGGCGCGTTGGGCAGCCTGACGCTGATTGGCACCGTGTCCCCCGCCGGGGGCAATTTTGACGAGCCAGTCACGCAGTCGACCTTGTCCACGGTCAAGTGTTTCCTCGGCCTGTCATCCGAGCGTGCCTACAAGCGATTCTACCCGGCGGTGGACCCTATGCTCAGCTGGTCGCGCTATCTGGATCAGCTATCGGACTGGTATGACAAGAACGCCGAAGCCGGTTGGACCGGCAAGGTCCGCGATCTGCTGGCGCTTATCGAAAAGGGCGAACAGGTCGACCAGATGATGCAGGTGACGGGCGAAGAGGGCGTCACGATCGAAGACTTCGTCACCCAGCAAAAGGGGCTGTTTGTGGATATGGTCTATCTGCAGCAGGACGCATTCGATCAGGTGGACGCGACCGTCCCGCTGGAGCGGCAGAAGATGACATTCAAGCTTGTCTATGGCGTGACCCAATCCACCGCCGATTTCAAAGATAAGGCCGAGGTGCGGCAGGTCTTCACGCAGCTGACAGGTTTGATGAAGAACTTCCACTATGCAGCAGAAAACACGCCAGAATTCAAATCCACGTGGGGGCAGATCGAAGACCTGTGCCGCGAGAAATTCGGAGTGTAAGGAAATGGTAGCCCGTAGGGGAATCGAACCCCTCTTTCCAGGTTGAAAACCTGGCGTCCTAACCGATAGACGAACGGGCCATTTAGGCAAACAAGCACAAGTGGTAGCCCGTAGGGGAATCGAACCCCTCTTTCCAGGTTGAAAACCTGGCGTCCTAACCGATAGACGAACGGGCCACGCTGGCTTGTGGAGGGCCTTTTACGGTTTACCTACCACCCCCGCAAGCCGAAAAATGCAGGGAGGGACAAGTTTTTTGCTGGGGCCGGGGACGGGCTCAATTTGCATCGGCGGCATCTTCCAGCCGAAGCTGCACGGATTGCCGTCCGCCCCATGTATTTACCTCGAGCCGACCGGCGAAATGGAACCGCGCGCCGCCGTGATTGGACAGCTTTTCGCCCATTGGTCCATCGAACGCACCGAAGGCTATGGCGTCCAGACCGCCGCCCACGCCATCGGACAGGGACAGTTTCAAATGAGATTCGCCCACACGCTTGGCAAAACGCACCTGTAGATCGGGCAGGGCATAGCGTGGGGCAGGGGCGCTGGCGCCAAATGGGCCAGCTTTTTCGATCTGTTCGATCAGGTCCACTGTGGCGGCACCCGGCATCAATGTGCCGTCCAGTTTCAGGTCCGCCGGGCCGCCTTCGCCCGCGCCCTGTTTGGCCAATAGTTCCGACAACCGCGCCATCGCCGGTTCCAGCTGATCGCGCATCACTGTCAGCCCGGCGGCCATCTTGTGCCCGCCACCTTTGACCAGCAGCCCCTCAGCCGCCAGCCGTTGAATCGAGGCACCCAGATCAACACCGCTCACAGACCGGCCCGAGCCTTTACCCTCATCTCCATCAAAACCGATGACGATGGCGGGGCGGTTCGCAGCCTCCTTCAGGCGCGAGGCGACGATGCCAACGACACCCGGATGCCAGCCCTCACCGGCGGCCCAGACCAAAGGCGCGTCCAGCCCGCGCTCCTCGGCCTGTTCCATGGCGGCCGCGCGCACGGCGTTTTCGATATCGCGGCGCTCGGTGTTCAACTCATCCAGCCGTTGCGACAGGGCCTCGGCCTCGTGCATGGAATCGGCGCTGAGCAATCGCGCACCCAGATCGGCCTGACCGATCCGCCCGCCCGCATTCACGCGCGGGCCCAGCAGGAACCCCAGATGATAGCTGCTGGGGGCCGAATCCATCCGCGCCACATCCGACAAGGCCACCAGACCGGGCCGCTGCCGCTGGGCCATCACCTTCAACCCCTGACGCACCAGCGCACGGTTCGCCCCGATCAGAGGAGCGACATCTGCCACGGTCGCCAGCGCCACCAAATCCAACAGCGAGATCAAGTCCGGTCCCTTAACCCCGGCCTCACGCAGTTGCCGCCCGGCCTCGACCAGCATCAAGAACACCACGCCAGCCGCACACAGATAGCCTAGATCGCCGCTTTCATCCTGCCGGTTCGGGTTCACCACGGCCACGCATTCGGGCAAGGTCTCACCCCCCAAATGGTGATCCAAAACGATGACATCCGCATCCTTGGCTGCCGCGATCGGTTCATGGCTCAGCGTGCCGCAATCGACACAGATAACCAGATCGTGCTGCGCAGCTAACTCCTGCATTGCGGGTACATTGGGGCCATAGCCCTCATCAATTCGGTCGGGCACATACAGCGTCGCCTGCAACCCCATCTGCCGCAGCCAGACCAGCAACAAAGCGGCTGAGCTGCCGCCATCCACATCATAATCCGCAAAAACAGCAATCCGCTGCTTGTCCCGCACTGCCGTCAGAAACCGGGTGGCTGCGGTTTCCATATCTTTCATGTCTCGCGGATCGGGCAGCAGTTCCTTCAGCTTGGGCTCCAGGAAACCGGGGGCCTCCATCGCGGGAACGCCACGGCGCGCCAGCACTTGGCAAACAGCACGCGGCAGCCCAGCCTGTTGCACCAGCATCTCGGTTGCGCGTTCCACATCCGCCGAGGGGCCGACCCACCGCCGCCCGGACAAAGACTGTTCAACCCCAAGAAAGCTCATGACCCGCCCCTGATATGCCAAGGCCGGATACCTTTCGGACCCGGCCCTTCTTCTCGTTCAAAATACGACCGCCGGAGGCCGCGGCGCAAGCCGCTAGTTGTCGTGCGACCACAGAGGGGTGCGATAGGACATGCGCCGAACCGATCCGGTCTTCGACCGCATCAGCAGGGTGGTGGTTTCCAGCCAACCCGGCTCGCGCTTGATGCGCGGCAACAGCGACCCGCCGGTCACGCCGGTTGCGGCGAAGATCACGTCGGCTGTCACCATCTCATCGCGTTCGTAGATACGGTCCAAATCGGTGATGCCCGCCTTGGCGGCACGGCCACGTTCGTCATCGTTGCGGAACAGCAGGCGGCCAAAGATCTGACCACCCATACATTTCAACGCGGCCGCCGCCAGCACACCTTCGGGTGCGCCGCCTTGGCCCATATACATGTCGATGCCGGTCTCTTCACTTTCGGCGCAATGCATCACACCGGCCACATCCCCATCGGTGATCAGACGGATCGAGGCGCCGGTCTCGCGTACTTCGGCGATCATCGCCTCGTGCCGGGGGCGTTCCAGAATGCAGACGGTAATGTCGGCAGGCGCGCAGCCTTTGGCCTTGGCCAGAGCTTCAACGCGTTCGCGCGGGCTCATGTCCAGATTGACGACGCCTTCGGGATAGCCCGGACCCACGGCCAGCTTGTCCATGTAGACGTCGGGCGCGTGCAGCATCGAGCCGCGGGGGCCCATCGCAATCACGGTCAGGGCGTTGGGCATGTCCTTGGCGGTCAGGGTGGTGCCTTCCAGCGGGTCCAGCGCAATGTCCACGCCGGGGCCATTACCTGTACCGACCTCTTCGCCGATATAAAGCATCGGCGCTTCGTCCCGCTCGCCTTCACCGATGACCACGACGCCTGCGATATCCAACAGGTTCAACTGTTCGCGCATCGCATTGACTGCCGCCTGATCGGCCGCCTTCTCGTCACCGCGTCCAACCAGCGAGGCAGAGGCCAGAGCAGCCTGTTCCGCAACCCGCGCAAGGCCCAGCGACAGCAGTCGGTCGTTGAAATCAATCTTGGCAGCACTCATTTTCACTATCCTCAGGTCAGTATAGGCGTTTTCTTGGGCATAGCCTGCGGCCTAGGCAGGCCGCAAGGGTCAAACCTCTTCTATGCGTAGCGCGACCGGTTCGCCCGAGACCACATCGGTGTCGCGGAACCCGTCCAATGCCACGTCTAAAGTGGCCCGTGTTGTTTTATGCGTGACGATCAGGACCGGAGCTGTGCTGTCCGAGTGGCCATATTGGCGCATCCGGTCGATTGACACACCGGCATCGCCCAGAATGGCAGCCACTTTCGCCAACGCGCCGGGTTTGTCGAACAGCGCAAGACGCAGGTAATAAGGAGCAGGCAGGCCGGTGATCGCCGGTGCCGCATCCTGCAACGAGGTCGCGGGCCGGCCAAAGGTCGGGATTTGCAACCCGCGCGCCAGATCGCAGACATCGCCCATCACGGCACTAGCCGTGGGGCCTTCGCCCGCGCCGGGGCCACGCAGAACGACTTGATCAACTGCGTCGCCCTCGATCACCACCATGTTGGTCCCGCCTTCCAATTGTCCCAAGGCCGAGCCACTGGGCACAAGGCAGGGCTGCATCCGCTGCACCAGCCCACGCGCGGTTTTCTGTGCGACGCCTAGCAGTTTGATGCGATAGCCCATGTCGTCGGCCTGATGGATGTCATCGAGGCTGATCTGCTGAATGCCCTCAATCTCGATCCCGTCGAAATTGGGTTTGGTGCCGAAGGCAATTGACGATAGAAGCGCCAGTTTATGTGCCGCGTCAATGCCGCCGACATCCAGATTAGGATCGGCTTCGAGATACCCCAACTCAGCGCATTCTTCGAATAGGGCGTTATAGCCCAGCTCCTGCGATTGCATCCGGGTCAGGATATAGTTGCAGGTGCCGTTCATCACGCCCATAACGCGGGTGATTTCATTGCCGGCAAGACCTTCGGTCAGGGATTTGATCACCGGGATACCGCCTGCTACGGCGGCCTCGAACCGGATCACGCGGCCTGCGGCCTCGGCCTTTTCAGCCAGCTCTTGCCCGTGGATCGCCAGCAGGGCCTTGTTTGCGGTTACGACATCTTTGCCACTGGCCAGCGCCGCCTCGACCGAGGCTTTGGCGGGGCCGTTTTCACCGCCCATCAGCTCGACATAGACGTCGATATCGTCCCGTTGTGCCAAGGCGACAGGGTCGGTTTCCCAGGCATAGCCCGACAGGTTCACGCCGCGATCCTTGGACGCGTCGCGCGCTGACACGGCGATGATTTCGATTGGGCGACCAGTGCGCGCTTGCAGCAAATCCGCATGTTGCCGGACGATCTTGACGACACCCACGCCGACCGTTCCCAAGCCCGCAATTCCAAGCCGCAGCGCCTGTGTCATCCCGTGGGTTCCTTTCGCTCGAATTTATCGCCTTTTGGGCCTTGCCCATTCCCGGGTGCCTTACCGGGTTCGGCGCATGGGCGCAATGCGTTGCAGGCCGGCCTGAACCGGGAAATGCAGGCGGTCAGTTAATTTCTTCGCTTTGTAGCTTGTCCGCCTTTTTCTGCAGCGCTTCTCGTCGGGCAGACAGGTCTTCTTCGACCTCAGCGGCCTCGCTCACTGGGTCGATCGGGGGGCCAAGATTCTCTTGGAGAGGGATCAGTTTTGGATACCGTGTGGTTTTCAGGCTTTCAGGCTCGCTGCCTTCAAGTTCAGGAAAGTCGACGCAGCTGGCGCAAAGACTCAAAACAATCAGCAATGGCAGGGGTTTCATGCCGAACCCTTTCGATGGCGGTTCTGCCTGTGATGCACCTTTTGAATAGTGCATTCAAGCGGGGTTCTATCTGAACGGACGTTCAGATACATTTGCAATATGGCACGGACACAAGGTTCTCATTCCGATATCACTGGCCCCCGTATTCGCAAGGCGGCCCTGTCGTTGTTTGCGCGCCACGGCTACGCGGCGGTTTCCATGCGCCAGATCGCGGCCGAGGTCGGGGTGCAGGCTGGAGCACTTTACAACTATACGCCGGACAAGCAGAGCTTGCTGTATCGCCTGATGAACGACCACATGCAGGAGCTGCTTTCTACATACGCCAGATTGACACCTGCGGACTCGCCAGTCGAAGCCTTGCGGCAGTTCGTGGGCTTTCACATTCGATTTCACATGGAGCGCCCGGACGAAGTCTTTATCGCCTATATGGAACTGCGCAACCTAAGCCCCGAAAACTTCACGGAAATTGAAGCGGTGCGGCGCAAATATGAAGACTCTTTGGAGGCCATTTTGAAAGCCGGACAACAGCAAGGGCTGTTTACTGTTGCCGATACCAAAATTGCCACACTTGCGGTTATCGCCATGTTGAATGGCGTGATGACTTGGTATCGCGCAGGGGGGCGTTTGTCGCTGGACGCCGTCGAGCAAATCTACTGGGACATGGTTCAGAGATCAGTGACAGCTTGATCAATGCGTTGGGCGGATAAATGTGCCGTTCCGCAATTCTCGAAACGCCTGTTCCAGTTCAGCGCGGGTGTTCATCACAATAGGGCCGTGCCACGCGACGGGTTCATCAATCGGCGCGCCCGATATCAACAGGAACCTGACGCCACCGGGACCGGCCTGAACCGTGACCTCATCGCCCGTTCCGAACCGAACCAGAGTTCGATCCCCCGACATGTCACGAATGTTGACCTCTTGCCCTGCAACCTCTTTCTCTAGCAGTACCCCCGTCGGTTGCGAGGCGTCTGCGAAGGCGGCCTGGCCTTGAAAAACATAGGCAAAGGCACGGCGATACGTGTCAATGCGGAATGTCTTTTTCACGCCGGCCGGGATTGAGATATCCAGATATTGCGGATCCGCAGCGATGCCGTCGACTGGGCCGGTCTTGCCCCAGAACTCGCCGACGATGACTCGGACAGTTGTGCCGTCGTCATCGGTTATTTCCGGAATGTCCCTGCTTTGAACATCCTGATAACGCGGTGCTGTCATCTTTTGACTGGACGGCAGGTTGCCCCAAAGTTGGAACCCGTGCATTTGACCGGTCGCGTTTCCTTTTGGCATTTCTTGATGCAAGATGCCGGACCCGGCCGTCATCCATTGAACGTCTCCGGCACCCAACGTGCCAGTATTGCCAAGCGAATCTGCATGTTCGACCGTGCCGGACAGCACATAAGTTATTGTCTCGATGCCTCGATGAGGGTGCCAAGGGAACCCCGCCATATAGTCTTGCGGGCGTTCGTTTCGGAAATCGTCAAACAGCAGGAACGGGTCCAGCTCGGACGGATCCTGAAATCCGAATGCACGATGCAGCTTGACCCCTGCGCCTTCCATTGTCGGGACAGCGTTCCGGGTTTCCAAAGTGGGTCTAAGGGACATGAGGGCCTCCTGCTTGCTTGGGCCATACTTAGCCGTTGGATGACATGCGTCAATTTGCGGAAAGGCACCGCCTATGTGCAAAAAATTGCAGGTCGCGCCCCTCTGTCTTTCAGCCGGGAAAGGCGCTAAACCCTGACCACATCGAACGGGGAGAGAAGATGCAGGAAGAAGTTCTGGCTCGGGTCAAGGCTTCGACACCACGGCGGTGGCTGGGTGTCGGAATGTTGACGGTTGTAGGAGCGATGGTTCTGTATGTGGCCATGGCAACGCCGCCCGAGCCTGCGTGGCTTGTGTTTTTGCTGGTCGTTGGCGCTGCAGCATTCTGGCTGGCGCATCGAATGTGGTATGCCACGAGCGACAGCATCGAATTGACCGATACAGTGGTTCGAACCGGGGCAGGGCGTGTGATCGCCCGGGTTCAGGATATCGAAGCCGTAGATCGCGGAGTGTTTGCATTCAAACCGTCAAACGGTTTCTTGATCCGCACGCGGACCAAGGATGCAAATGCCTGGGCCCCGGGGCTATGGTGGCGCCTCGGTCATCGGGTGGGCATCGGCGGCATGACAGCCGCCGCTGAGACCAAGTTTATGTCGGAAATGCTGTCGGTTAAGCTTGCGAGCAGGACTGAGGACCAAGGTTCTGAGCAATCTCATTCGTAAATCGTGGGCGAGTAAACACGAAATTACGGAAAGTGTGATCTTCAGAAACCCACGATCCGACCACCCAGTTCGACCCGAAAATGGGCTGATACCTATTGGAGGTCTCGACAATGATCAGCGTGTCCTGATCGGGCATCGGGGGCAGGTTATCCCGCATGTTACCGATGTTGTCGTTAGTCCAGGCCTCACAATAGCCGCGGATGGCTGACCATCTCACGTAGTGCCGATCATCTTCGGCATCGTAGACAATCAGCGAAATACGCAGTTGAATATCGTTTCGGCTGTTGACCATTCGATCCAAAAGCTCATGCATGGAGTCGACGTAGGTGTCGGTCACAGTCCCGGTTTCACGCGAGATGAGGTCGCCGACCGTGTAAGCAGCCTTTAGGTTAGCCGCGCTTTGCCGGAAACCATCGAAAAAGGCAAAGGCGCCCGTGATCGTCCAAACCAGCATTGGGAAAATCAGGATTGCTTCGACAGTTAGTATACCGCTTTCATCCCGTTTGACCGAGCGAAAGAGATTTCTGAGTCTATGGATAATAGTCATAGTCTTACGAAGGCTCCTGAACGAAGGCTGTGGTCGCCGTTAGTGCGATTTGTCCGGTGTCATCTACCAGCGCCCGCCCCATGGCCGAAGTCGGAAACAGAGGATCAACCCTGGCGCACGCGCGCAGAATCATAAGCTCATTCGACAGACCGTTTTGGAAGGTCCGAACAGGGCGTACTTCCTCAGTGTTGTCGGTGCAGTCTACGGTTTCGGGCAGATTGACACCGGCGAACGCGCTCTGCTGGATCATTTCCAGTCGCAAATTTCGCGAGCAGTTACGGACTAGCAGCGTGTTCTCACAGATCGAGTCCTTGATTGTATCGTGGTCCGGGTTTGTTCCGGTTCCCAGTCGAATCTCACGAACTGTTATGTCCACCGCACGTTCCAGCATTGATTGCTGGACCGTAACCACCGCGTATTCCATTGCGCTGAGGATGAAGAACATGAAAACCGGGAAAATGAGGACAAATTCCACAACGACGTTGCCGTCCTCAGATGCCTTAAGTTTTCCTAGATATGTTCGAAGATTTTGGATCATTGGGTCAGCCTCAGCTTCTTGATCGACGATGCGATTGACGCAAATGCGTCTTGCAACGAGATGCCTTCGGGGTCATCGAACTCGTCCACTTCGTAGACGTGGCTGTCCGAACTTGCACAGTTCTTGATGGTCGTTAGGCCCGCATTGGGTGCTTCGAACGCAATTCCATAGATGATCACACCATTATTCTTTGCAGCGCCGCAAATGCTGGTTGTCCGTGAATTCTTGGTTGTTGGTCCGACACTTATTCGAGGGTTCTGGAACCAGTTGAACACGTGATTGCTCTGCCAGAAGTAGTTGTTGGTCGCGTTCCAGTACAACGAGGCCTGATTGAACAGCTGAGGGAAAGTCATGCGCGTCGCTGTTCCCGGCTCATTGTTAAAAGAGTTCTCGTTCGGAGGGTTGCCGTAAGGATAGTCGGCAGTAATGAATCCTCCGCCGAACTGCGCGCCGTTTTCGATGCTTTGTTGCATCCACACGTAGCGGTCCGGGTTGCGCCGGAACCGAACGCTATATTCCCCTGTGGACCCATCGTCGCGGACGTATTCCGGGTTGAACCAAATGTCCGAAAAGCCTGAGCGGTATTGGTCTTTCAGCATGTATTGAGTGGTGTTCTGTCCGTCGGTCATGACGATAGCGACCTTTAGCACCTCTGAGTCATAGGCTTCGGGTCGATCTTTAAACTTATCCGGAACAATGTTCTCTCTGGCCAGTTCTCCGACAACGTTCTGGAATTTGGGATCCAGCATGCCGACACCCCATTTCATGCCCACGTCGATCGAAGTGTTGCCGTTGGCCGTGAGCGCATCGATGCGGTTGTGCAGAACATCGATATCGTCGGTCACGGCGGTAATGTCGCTGCCTGCGCGGACAGGACAAACAGGGAAGCGGGGGAATTGCTCTGCGTTGTTGGTGTATTGGAAGGGGTCGAACGGAGCGGTTCGGTCATAGGAAATCGAGGGATCCAATGCCGAACTACCAAACTGGGCCGAAGTAAAGTTGATACAGTGAGAAAAATCATGCTCGGACGATACATTGCTGAAATGTTTCAGTATGTCGTCACCCGCGCTGACCTGGGTTGCGTAAGGAATGATGGACATCGAAATTTGGCTTTCGCCGGGCTTGTCCAGCATCAGGGTCACGAACTCTTTGGCGGCAGAGCGCAAGACCTCGATTTTCGTTCTTCCCGCTTCCGCAGACGCGCGGTTCATCGATCCGGACATGTCGAGTACGAGCGAGATTTCGACTGATCCAATCGATTCCTCCGCTGTACTTGCCGCTTGTGCAGTCAAGGTCTTGTGACCCGAAAAGCGCATGAAGTTGGTGTTCACGATTGTTTCTGCAGTTGCAGACACGGTCCGGGATCCAAATCCTTCCTGCACGTTGACCGATTTCAGTTTGTCACTGAGGCCGGCTTTGTCCAAGTATGACTCGACCACCTGTCGCGGCGGGAGCGTTTGGTCAAGGTCGGCAGCGGCAAGAACAGCGCGGTCCAAGGTCGACTGCAACGTCGCACGGTCGCGTTCAAAATTCATGACGTCGACCCCAATACCTGTGGTCGCAAAAATCACCAGCACGCCAAGCAGTACGAAAATGGTGAACGACCCGTCTTCTTCGCGCTGGAAGGCCTCGGGCGTTGGTAGTTTTTTAAAGCGTTTAGTAATGCCGCTTCTGAAACCGCGGTTAATCATATTGCCGTCCTCACTGAACAGTCATCCACTACTGCTAAGGAAAAGTTAACGTTGAGAAATTAACGCTCAAACGTGGCGGGAATTGGGCGAAACCGCCTTGGATCAGGCCCATTTCTTGTCAAACCGGGAATAATATGATCCGCGCTCAGGTTCTGTTGTCTTCTGGTCGACAATGCACGCGCGCGTGATCGCATTCAGCGACTCAGTTTTTCGAAATTTATTTTTGCTTAAATATTGATCGTTTATCCAATGGGTGCGACAAAACGACAGAACGCAAGTCGTTCGTTGGCACGGAGGTATAGATGACGGCCACAAAAGAACCCAGCTTTCGCGAAAGTGTTGACCTGATGTTCAACAGGGCGGCGTCCCTGATGGATCTGCCTCCGGGGCTGGAAGAGAAGATCAGGGTTTGCAACGCCACTTACACGGTGCGGTTCGGTGTTCGCCTGCGCGGTGATATTCATACGTTCACCGGCTACCGGTCTGTTCATTCCGAACACATGGAGCCCGTTAAAGGTGGCATCCGCTACGCTTTGGCCGTCAATCAGGATGAAGTTGAGGCGCTGGCAGCGCTGATGACCTACAAATGTGCGCTGGTTGAAACACCTTTTGGCGGCTCGAAAGGCGGGCTGTGTATCGACCCGCGACAGTATGAGGATCATGAGCTGGAGCAAATCACGCGCCGGTTTGCCTACGAACTGGCCAAGCGGGATCTGATCAACCCGTCCCAGAACGTCCCAGCCCCCGACATGGGGACCGGCGAGCGTGAGATGGCGTGGATGGCCGACCAATATGCCCGGATGAACACAACGGACATCAATGCGCGGGCCTGTGTTACCGGCAAGCCGTTGAACGCGGGTGGTATCGCCGGGCGGGTCGAGGCAACCGGTCGTGGTGTTCAATACGCGCTGCGAGAATTCTTTCGCCATCCTGAGGACATTCAGAAAGCTGGGCTTACTGGAAAGTTGGACGGCAAACGCGTGATCGTCCAGGGCTTGGGCAATGTGGGCTATCATGCCGCAAAATTCCTCAGCGAAGAGGATGGCGCGATTGTCACCGGCATCATCGAATGGGATGGCGCGCTGTATAATCCGGAAGGGATCGACGTTGAGTCCGTTCGGCAGTGGATCGTCAAACATGGTGGCGTCAAGGATTACCCGGACGCGACCCATTCCGCCGAGGGGGCGGTGGTGTTGGAAGAGGACTGCGATATCCTCATCCCGGCGGCGCTGGAAGGCGTGATCAATCTGTCAAATGCCGAACGCATAAAGGCCCCGCTGATCATCGAGGCTGCGAACGGTCCTGTGACGGCGGGTGCGGATGAAATATTGCGCAAAAAGGGTACCGTGATCATTCCTGACATGTATGCCAATGCCGGCGGTGTGACGGTGTCGTATTTCGAGTGGGTCAAAAACCTGAGCCATATCCGCTTTGGCCGGATGCAGCGCCGTCAGGAAGAAGCCCGGCATGAGCTGATCGTCAGCGAGTTGGAGCGTCTGGATCGGTATCTGGGCGATGCGTGGTCTATGTCACCGGATTTCAAGGCCAAATACCTGAAAGGTGCGGATGAACTTGAGCTGGTGCGCTCGGGCCTCGATGACACGATGCGGATTGCGTATCAGTCCATGCGTGAGGTTTGGCATAGCCGCGATGATGTCGAAGACCTGCGCACAGCCGCTTATATCGTGGCGATAGACCGGGTCTCGAAAAGCTATCGGGCCAAAGGACTTTGAGGAAAATGCAGGGGCGGAAATTGGTCGCCCCTGCGCAACACGAAGGCGTGAGGTTCAAAACGGCAATGGCCGGTTGGCTTTGCGGCGGATAAGCTGCTGCGACAGAAACGAATCCCGGAGACCCTCATGTTGCGTATCGCCATAGCGGCCATTGTTCTGGCTACTCCTCTGGCCGCTCAAGAAACCAAGGAACAGAGCTGCAAATTCCAGTCAGACGTCGTGGCTGCCATCCAGCAGGCAAGGCTGGACCGGGTAAAGGAACGGGACGTGGCACAGGCAGTGGCAGAGTCAGGGCCGACATGGCCCGAGAACTACAACGCGGCGATTCCCCTGATCACTCCGTGGGTCTATAAACAAAAGATGCGTGATGTGAGGAAAAAAGACCTCGGCGCTGCTTGGCTGGAGCTGTGCCTGCAGCAGTAATCCACATCCATTGCATTTCGCTGTGGATAAGCGCAGGCCATCCCCTTGGCCTGCGTTTTCATTTCTGGCAGGTTTGTCTCCATGTCTTTGCCCCCCGGATTTCTTGACGAATTGCGCACGCGCCTCAGCCTGTCTCAGGTCGTCGGCCGCAAGGTCATGTGGGACCCGCGAAAGTCCAATCAGGGCAAGGGTGACATGTGGGCACCGTGCCCATTTCACCATGAAAAGACCGCCTCGTTCCATGTGGATGACCAAAAGGGGTTCTATTATTGCTTCGGCTGCCACGCCAAAGGCGACGCGATCAGTTTCGTGAAAGAGACCGAGAATGTCTCGTTCATCGAAGCTGTCGAGATTCTGGCGCGCGAAGCAGGGATGCCGATGCCGCAGCGCGATCCCAAGGCGCAGGAAAAGCAGGACCGCCGCGCGCAACTGGCCGAGGTGATGGAGAAGGCAGTGCAGTTCTTCCGCCTGCAGCTCAAAACCGGGGCAGGGAGTGCCGCACGCGATTACCTGACCCGTCGAGGATTGGACGCGCAGGCGCTGGACCGGTGGGAGATCGGATTTGCCCCCGATGGGTGGCAGGCCCTGTGGGATCATTTAACTGGTAAGAATGTGGCGGAAGATCTGATCCTCGGGGCGGGTCTAGCCAAGCCGTCGAACAAGGGTAAAAAGCCCTATGACACGTTCCGCAATCGGATCATGTTCCCTATCCGCGACCCGCGCGGGCGCTGTATTGCGTTTGGCGGCCGGGCGATGGACCCGAATGACAATGCGAAATACCTGAACTCACCCGAGACCGAGTTGTTCGATAAGGGCCGCAGCCTCTATAACCACGGCCCCGCACGGCAAGCGGCAGGGAAGGGGCAACCGCTGATCGTGGCCGAAGGCTATATGGACGTAATCGCACTGGCCGAGGCAGGGTTTGGCGCTTCGGTGGCGCCCTTGGGTACCGCGATTACCGAGCACCAGTTGCAACTGCTTTGGCGGATTTCCAATGAGCCGATCATCGCGTTGGACGGCGACACGGCGGGCTTGCGCGCCGCGATGCGCGCGGTTGACTTGGCCTTGCCACTGCTTGAGGCCGGGAAATCCTTACGGTTTGCGTTGATGCCCGAGGGCAAAGACCCCGATGACCTGTTACGTGCCGAGGGGCCGGGGGCCGTTCAAACGGTGTTGGAAGGCGCGATCCCCATGGTCAAACTGCTGTGGCAGCGCGAGACCGAAGGCAAAGTCTTCGACAGTCCCGAGCGCAAAGCGGCGCTGGACAAGGCGCTGCGCGACAAGATCAAGCTGATCCGTGACCCTTCGATCCGCTTGCATTATGGGCAAGAGATTAAGGATCTGCGCTGGCAACTGTTCCGCCCGCAGCGTCAGCCTCAGAACCGATCGTGGCAGCCGCGCGGTAAATGGCAACCTAAGCCGACGGCGACACCGGGCGCGCGCGCGTCATTCTTGGCGTCGTCCGAAGGTGCGGAAATCCAACTGCGCGAGGCAGCGATTTTGGCAATTGCGGCGTTGAACCCGCAAGTGGTTGTGCAGTTCGAAATTCAGTTGGAAGAGATGGAGTGCCGTGACCCTGACCACGCCGCCCTGCGCCACGCCATTCTGCGTCATGCGATTGACGACCCCGAGAACCTGAAAGACCACATAGCCGAAACTTTGGGGGCTGAGGCCCTTGAAAACCTGCTGGCCCTTCGCCATGTCGCAGTGATCCCTTGCGTGCATAAACCGGGCGATGTCGAAAAGGCCGAAATGACACTGGCCGAGGAACTCGCAAAGATCAAAGCTCTCAAGGGGTTGGACGCAGAGATTGCCGAAGCGGAGGAGGAGCTGTCGGATCTGGCAGATGAGGCGTTGACATATCGGCTGGCTCAGGCGGCCGAAGAGCGCAACCGCACAAGCCGTAGCCAGAATGAAGACAGGGCGATTTTCGACGTGGCCGACAATGGCGCGCGAATCAATCGTGACGAGAAAGACGCGTTTGAGGCAATCATGTCCGGGATCAATTTTGAGCGGAAACGCCGGTAAACTGGTGTTTTCGTAAGGCACTGGAAAAGAAAAACGGGTAAACGGGTAGCCGAATCACTTCTACGCGCTAATGATTCGGTTCAATCGAATCACCCATCCCTGCAGGAGCATTGAATGGCCGCCAAAGACACGACCGAAGATCGCAAATCCGACGAGCAGGAACAGGAAATCTCGCTGGACATGAGCCAGGCCCAGGTCAAGAAGATGATCGCTGAGGCCCGCGAGAAAGGGTACATCACCTACGACCAGCTTAATCAGGTTCTGCCGCCGGATCAGGTCAGCTCGGAACAGATCGAAGACGTGATGTCGATGCTGTCCGAGATGGGCATCAACATCATCGAAGATGAAGAAGCCGAAGAAGAAGAAAACAAAGGCTCGACCGAACTGACCACGACAGAAAGCAACCGCGAGGTTGCGCTGGCCGGGGCGGGGACCGAAAAGCTGGACCGTACCGACGACCCTGTGCGCATGTACCTGCGCGAGATGGGCAGCGTCGAACTGCTGAGCCGCGAGGGCGAAATTGCCATCGCCAAGCGGATCGAGGCTGGTCGGAACACCATGATTGCCGGTCTGTGCGAAAGCCCGCTGACGTTCCAGGCGATCACCATCTGGCATGACGAATTGCTGTCCGAAGACATTCTGCTGCGCGACGTCATTGATCTGGAGGCCACCTTTGGCAACCAGATGGACGAAGACGGCGATGTCGAGGAAACGGTAGTCGATACCTCCAACGTGCAGGCCGCCAAGCCTGAGAAAGAGGATAAAGGCCCCGAGCTGGATGCTGACGGCAACCCGCTGAACAACGATGACGACGATGACGACGACGATCAGGCCAATATGTCGCTGGCCGCGATGGAAGCGGCGCTGAAGGATCAGGTTCTGACCACGCTGGAACGCATCTCGACCGACTTCTCGATGCTGTCGGAAATGCAGGACAGCCGGATTTCGGCCACACTGAACGAAGACGGCACCTTCAGCGAGCAGGACGAGGCAACATACCAAAAGTTGCGCGCCGAGATTGTTGAACTGGTGAATGGGCTGCACCTGCATAACAACCGGATCGAAGCGCTGATCGACCAGCTTTACGGTATCAACCGCCGCGTGATGTCGCTGGACAGCTCAATGGTGAAGCTGGCGGATCAGGCACGCATCAACCGTCGGGAATTCATTGACGCCTATCGCGGGCGGGAGCTGGACCCGAACTGGTTGTCGGATATGGCGGAAAAGCCGGGCCGGGGCTGGCAGATGTTCATCGAACGCTCGACCGCAAAGGTCGAGGAACTGCGCAATGATATGGCTCAGGTCGGTCAGTATGTCGGCTTGGACATCCCCGAATTCCGCCGCATCGTGCAGCAGGTTCAGAAGGGCGAGAAAGAGGCGCGGCAGGCCAAGAAGGAAATGGTCGAAGCCAACCTGCGTCTGGTGATCTCGATCGCCAAAAAATACACGAACCGTGGCCTGCAATTCCTTGATCTTATTCAGGAAGGCAACATCGGCCTTATGAAAGCGGTGGACAAATTTGAATACCGCCGCGGCTACAAATTCTCGACCTATGCGACATGGTGGATTCGTCAGGCGATCACGCGAAGCATCGCGGATCAGGCGCGCACGATCCGTATTCCGGTCCATATGATCGAAACGATCAACAAGCTGGTGCGGACCGGCCGCCAGATGCTGCACGAAATCGGCCGGGAGCCCACGCCCGAGGAACTGGCCGAAAAGCTGCAGATGCCGCTGGAGAAGGTTCGCAAGGTGATGAAAATCGCCAAAGAGCCGATCTCACTGGAAACGCCAATTGGCGACGAGGAAGACAGCCAGTTGGGCGATTTCATCGAGGACAAGAATGCCGTGCTGCCGCTGGACAGCGCCATTCAGGAAAACCTCAAGGAAACGACCACACGGGTTCTGGCCTCGCTCACCCCGCGTGAGGAACGGGTTCTGCGGATGCGGTTTGGCATCGGCATGAACACTGACCACACGCTGGAAGAGGTTGGCCAGCAGTTCAGCGTGACCCGCGAACGTATTCGCCAGATTGAGGCGAAGGCGCTAAGGAAGCTGAAACACCCAAGCCGGTCGCGCAAGTTGCGGTCATTCTTGGATCAATAGACAAATAGGCGCCTCATCTGAGGCGCTTATTTTTTTGCGCGGGTGGTGAAAGTGGCCGGTCCAAAATTCAAATTGGCAGAAAGTCACAAGTGTCATCTGGCTTGGTCGCCTATTTCCGTTTTGTCCACTCATGGGACGGGCCGGGGAGAGGCGACGGTGCCGATGACCCCCGGTCTCAGGCCCCGGAAGTAAAATCCAGTCTGCTGCGGAATGTGCTGGGTGCCTGACCTGTCCAGCGTTTGAATGCTGTCGAGAACGCTGGTTGATCAGCGTAACCAAGTGAAAATGCGATCTCAGACAAGGGCATGCCGTTTGTGATAAATGTTTGCGCCAGATCGCAACGCAGGTCATCGACAATCTCGCGATAACTGGTTCCTTCGTCTTTAAGACGACGTGCAAAGGTGCGCGCGCTGAGGCCAAGGTTGGCGGCAGCGTCATCCGCCTGAATGATCGCTCCGGGCAGAGAGCGGGTGATCAAGCCTTCAACCCGAGCACGTAGTTTTTGCTTGGGCTGTCGGTGTTCTGCGATGACTCGGTCTCCGTATTCCAACAAATGCGCGCGCAGCTTGGGGTCATAAGTTGGGACAGGTAGATCAAGCGATGATAGTGCCAGCACGATTTCAATTCGTTCCGCCCCAAAGATGACTGGAAAACCCGCAAGCTTTTGGTAGGCGGTCCGATTGCCTCCTGTTTCATGTTGAAAACGTATTTCCATTGGGAAGAAATCAATCTGAGTCAGGTTTCGCATTCGTGCCAGACCTGCAAATACTAAAAACTCTGTGCGTCTGTGGTATCGAGCAAAGCTGGCATCTTTCCATTCAGCCTCGATCGACGCGAAATTCCCTGCGACGCGCAAACTGAACATCAGAGCCGGGTCAATGATCCCGTGAAAACGCGAGGTATTTTCTAGAACTTGTTTCAAATCTCGCGAGTATTTGCTGATGTATGCGGTAAGGCTTGAGGAAGATCGGTATTCTAACCCGGCCGCTGCGGCAAAAGTCGGGTCCTCAAGAATATCGCAGGCATATCTGGCAAAGAGGGCTTCTGTGTGGGCGCTACAAGTGCCCGCAGAAACCGTGATGTCATCGCGCTGTATGTTACATTTTTCCAATACTCGATCTGTGACAGCAGGATTCTGTGTCTTGTGATCAAGCATGCGCGTCAAAAGCTGAATACGTGAGATATCGACGTCCATGCAGTATCTTATCGCGATATCTGTTTGTTTGCACCCTTGCTGAGAGGTGTGGGACGCATCCGCCGTGACATAAATCCGTAAAACGTTGGCAAAAAGTCACATGCGCTTTGGGCGGCAAACCCGTATTTCTGTCACGTTGCCGGGTCAGCGCCTTTTTGGGGATGGGGCCAGAGCCCAGACGATAATTCGAGCAGGCATACTGTGGCTCCCCGGCACGCCCATTCCTGCTGTTGCCTGTGTCGCATTGTGGCGTCGTGTTTGCGGTGTCACTTTGGTGGAAATTACGGCAAAGGCGATTTTAAGATGCACGACATTGCATTGGACGAATTGGTTAAGAGCCAAGATTTTATTGTGTTTGATGGCGAATGCGTGCTGTGCACCGGCTTTTTTCGTTTCATGCTGAAACGGGATAGGGCGCAAAGGTTCAAGTTTGTAACTGCGCAGTCCGAGTTGGGGCGAAATCTCTATTCAGATCTTAAATTACCGACACAGGATTTTGAAACGAACCTCGTCGTGTTGAACGGTCAAGTTTATCAACGGTTGGATGCATTTGCTGCAGCCATGCAGGCTCTGCCGGGGATGTGGCCCGTCGTGTCCCTGTGCAAATATCTGCCTGGGGTGGTTAAGGACCCGATGTATCACGTTTTGGCGCGCAACAGATATGCCTTGTTTGGTCGGGCTGATACCTGCTTGGTTCCGGACAAAGATCTAATGTCGCGCTTTCTTCCCAAAGGGTACTAGATGCAACCTGATCCGTTTTGGCAAGCGTTGCCGGCGCAGTCAGTGTTGCCCGACGCCTTGCGGCACCTGCACGGCAGTCAGGGAACCTATTCGGGTTTCTGTGATATTGAGCGTGGCCGCGGCCTGTTGGTTCATATGGCTTTGTGGCTTGGAAGGTTCCCCACTGGTGGCCGCAATGTTCCTGTCTCTTTATCCGTAACAAAACGGGACAGGGCATGGATATGGGTCAGGAATTTCAACGGCCAGACGACCAGGTCGCGGATCGGCTATAGGTCAGGCTACGTACTCGAGCGGATGGGCCCATTGACCTTGTGGCTGAAACCCGTGCTTTTCGATGGGCAGTTGTCTATTCATCTGCACCGGTTACGCTTGTGGGGAATCCCGTGCCCAAAGCTCATAGTACCCAGGTCTAATACGTTTGAGTGGCAGGATGACGAAGGGCGCTTTCGGTTTGATGTGTCCGCCCAGATGCCTGTTTTGGGTTTGCTGATCCGATATCACGGATGGCTAACAGCTGATCACGCAAAACAGGACGTGGGCTGAATTGATCGTGAACCCGCTTTGCCGTTGGGCGGGTTATACTGTTTCCAGTCTTACCTCGTAACAGGAAAGAGTATGATTATGAAACAGGTTATGACTTACGCTGCGCTTGCCGCATTTGTTCTGACTACACCGCTTTCGGCCGCTGGCTTTGCGCGATTTGGGTTTCAGACGGTCTCGGTCAATGCCAACGTCTACGAAGTGATCCCGCGTGGGCGCAATGATGTTGATGGGTATTGGTGTGCCGCTGCCGATTATGCCCGCAGGACTTTGGGCGCAGGTTGGAAACAGCCGATCTATGTAGTGCGCGGTTATGGACCCAGCGAAGCAACTGGACGCCGGACTGCTGTGCAGTTTTCCGTCAGTCCTCCGCCTGGTGTTGATTTGAACGTCAGGTCAATCAACGTCGGCTTTGTTGCTGGTCAAAGCAGATCGGTTCAGAGTGCGAACGCACTGTGCTATCGTCGGCAAATCTTTGACGACTAAGCGAGAATGAGCACCTGTTGCAGACCGAGTTTATTATTTCGACACGCGGACCGGGGTTATATGAATTCACCCCGGACGTAGGTAACTGGCTAAACTCGGTCAAACGCGACGGGCTGCTGACGTTGTTTGTGCGCCATACGTCCTGTTCTCTGGTGATACAAGAGAACGCGGATCCCGAGGTGCAAACTGACCTGAGTGCTTTCTTTGAGAGGCTGGTTCCGCCCTCGGATCATCCATCGATGTCCTATTTACGGCACACTTATGAAGGCCCAGATGACATGCCAGCACACATAAAGGCTGCCTTGCTGCCGGTATCATTGACGATCCCAGTGGCAAGTGGCCGTCCGGCTCTGGGCACATGGCAAGGGATCTATTTGTTTGAACATCGTTCAGCGCCCCACCACCGAAAGGTCGCTGCGCATTTCGCGTGACCCCTTTATCTTGCGGTGAAAAATTCCGACTACCCAAATCCTAGCGGCTGCCCTATAGTTGTGGATAAGTAAGCCACAGCGCTTACAATTGGAGGCGGAATTAGGGACGAGGAGACGGCGGATGCGCTGCCCGTTTTGCGGAAATATTGACACTCAGGTAAAAGATTCACGCCCCGCAGAGGATCATGTCGCGATCCGCAGGCGCCGGTTCTGTCCTGCGTGTGGCGGACGTTTCACGACCTATGAACGGGTGCAGCTACGTGATCTGGTTGTGATCAAAACCAATGGCAAACGGGAAGATTTTGACCGCGACAAACTGGAACGGTCTATCCGTATCTCGATGCAGAAACGACCAATCGACCCCGAACGTATTGATCAGATGATCTCGGGGATTGTGCGCCGCCTTGAAAGCATGGGTGAGACCGATATCCCGTCGAACAAAATTGGCGAGATCGTCATGGAAGCGTTGGCGCGCATTGACACGGTTGCTTATGTGCGCTTTGCAAGCGTGTACAAGAATTTCCAGGCGGCCGATGATTTCGAGGAGTTTGTCCACGAACTGCGCCCGCCGCAGCCTTCGTCTGACGAGTGAACGACACAGATAAACGATACATGGCGTTGGCCCTGTCTTTGGGGCAACGCGGTCAAGGCACGTGTTGGCCAAACCCCTCGGTGGGATGTGTTATCGTGCGCGATGGTCGGATTATTGGGCGAGGTTGGACCCAACCCGGCGGACGACCGCATGCGGAAACCGTTGCGTTGGCACAGGCTGGTGAAACGGCCAAAGGCGCGACGGCCTATGTCTCGCTGGAGCCTTGCGCACATCATGGGAAAACCCCTCCTTGCACGGATGCGCTGATCGCAGCGGGGGTTGCGCGCGTGGTTTCACCGGTCGAGGACAGTGATCCGCGTGTTGCGGGGCAGGGCTTCGCCAAATTGCGCGAAGCCGGCATCGAAGTCACGACAGGTGTTTTGGCCGCGCAGGCCGAACGTGACCACGCAGGTTTTTTCTTGCGGATGGAGCAGGGGCGCCCGTTCATAACCCTTAAATTGGCGAACAGTTTCGATGGCCGGATCGCGACGGCCAGTGGTCATAGCCAGTGGATCACCGGTCCGCAGGCGCGGCGAGAAGTCCACGCGATGCGCGCGCGTCACGACGCGGTTATGGTCGGCGCAGGTACTGCGCGGGCCGATGACCCTTCACTGACCGTCCGTAATCTTGGTGTGGCGCAGCAACCTGTCCGTATCGTTGTCTCGCGCCATCTTGATATCCCATTGATGAGCCAACTCGCCCGATCCGCCAAGCAAGTTCCGGTTTGGCTGTGCCACGGCCATGCCCCCGATGCCGAGCGGGCCCGGGCATGGGAGGGGCTAGGGGCCAAATTGATCCCTTGCGCATTGCAAGATCACCAGATTGATGCTGCGGATATGTTGCAACAACTGGGGCAGGCGGGGCTGACACGTGTTTTCTGCGAAGGCGGCTCGGCGTTGGCGGCATCTTTGTTGGCGCAGGATCTGGTTGACGAACTGGTCGGATTTAGCGCGGGTCTGACCATCGGTGCAGAAGGTTTGCCAGGGATCGGAGCATTGGGACTGGAGACGCTGGACGCAGCCCCCCGGTTTGAATTGATGGAAACGCGCGCTGTTGGCCCCGACGTCATGCATCGCTGGCGGCGGTCACTGCGCTAGCGTCGCCATAGATGAGCATGTGTCGCAAAGGCGCCCTGCAACTTAGATAGCAATCGTAACATCGGCGGCCCTTTGATTCCTTCACGGTCGGTCAGGCGCTGCAGCGCGACCTCGACCGGGCAGGGGTTGCCTGTGATCGGGTCCAGATACCGCGGGTAGTCGATCAACGCGGCATGGGCCAAACCCAACACTGTGGGACGTGCGCCACGCCGGGCCGGGACGGTGCCGAGGTCCTGCGTCAACCCCCAACCCGCATAGAAGGGGGCACCGACAGTGGTCACAGGCAGGTTGCGGATTAGCGCCTCGAACCCAAGCAAAGAAGTCATTGTCCAGACTTCATTGACTTGAGGCAAAAGCTGGGCCGGATCCGTATCGCGTACGATGACATCAGCGAGGCCGTCGGCATCTATCGCACCGTCTCGTAGACTGGCCTCGACATCTGGGTGGGGCTTATAGATCAAAACAGCGTCCGGGTTCTTGTCCCGTACCATCTGTAACAGTTCAAGGTTGGTACGGATCGTTCCGGTCCCTAACACTATCGAGGCGTCGTCCTCTACTTGTCCGGGTACAAGAATGCGATGCCCCTTGGGCAAGTCCGGTACTAGGCCGCCGATATTGTATTTGCTGATCTGCCCCGAGGTGATTTTCTCGACCAACCTGTCTGCGCGCAGCTCCTGATCCGGGCGCAGAGTTTCCCGTTGGGCGATCAGCTGTTCAAGCCGACTAGCTCGCGTCGGGTCGTAATATATACCCAGATCATCGGCGACCAGCGAGACGGGCGGAACCAAGGCAGCGCCCAAACCACGGGACCGCAGGAAACCATCCTCGATCCTAACAACACTCTCTTGCCCTTCGGCTCGACTGGCCCAAACCATATGTGGTTTTTCGGAAGACGGAGGAGCGCTTTTGGTAAAGCGAATTTTGGTCTCGCGCCCAAACATCCTTTGAAGATGACGACGTTTCCACAAACGCATCCCCGAGGCGGTCCAGCCCGCGTGATCCTGACGCCATGCGCGGGTCTGCGCCTCTAACGTATCCAGAACCATTTCCAATTCGCAAAGCTGATCCCTGTAGGGGTCGTACCAAGTAGGATAAAGGATCATGGCGGCCGCAAAAAGCTGGGCTGGCGTCAGGCTGCGCTGACGGCGGGGCAGGTATTCTTCGTCCTGCGTTAGGCCCCAGCCCGCATAGAAGGGTTGACCAAAGACGCGGGGCTTGTGGCCTGCCAAAACTGCCTCGAACCCAAATTGCGAAGACAGGGTGTAGACGCCCACTGCACCTTCAAGCAAGTCCCACGGGCTGATCGGGTCTTCAAACAAAGCGACACGACCTGATTGGTCCAGATCAGTGAAATACCCACTGCGATGGCCACTAATGGTTTCGGGGTGGGTTTTGATCAACACGCGCGCGCCTGGGTGCTCTTCTTGCGCCATGACCAACATTTCGCGGAACCGGGCCGCGTCGCCTTTGCTGGCAGTAACCGATGCATCGTCTTGGGCCTGATCGACAACCAACACATACCCCGGCGCCGGCAGAGACTTAGTGACTTCAAACCCCGAATACTTGCTGAGATGCAGTTCCTTCATCCGCGCAATCGCACCGCGCGCCCGGTTCAGCAGGGCCGTATCATCCAAAGGGTGCGTCGCCAGCAAAGTCTCAAGATCGGATGGGCGCATAGGGTCGAAGTGTAGACCGGACCGGTCCAGCAATAGGCCTAGCGGCGGTTCGCCATCCCGACCAGGATGCAAAGATCGCAGAAAAGCATCTTCGACACGCAAGACAGGGGATTTGTGTTTTTCTGCGATATTCAAGCCGCGGTGGGCGGTTGGACTGTTGCCCCATATGGCAACGGTGTCTCCGTCTTTGGCTGGACCCAGCCGAATGTCGTAGCCCGCAAGCTTAAGAATGCGACGAATACGGCGATTGGTCAGGAAACCGCCATTGTAGACACGCAGGCGGGAACGCTGTTCCTCGGCCATCGCCGCAACCGACATCACCCGCCTGTCAGGGTCGTGACGTTGGCCAGCGGTGTAAGCCCGCCCGCGATCAGCGATATCGACTTGCTCCACTGCGCATAGGGCGCTTCGGTAACGTAGATCGTGTCGTCGTCGCGGATGACGAAATCACGGGCTACGAACAAGCCGTTTGGTGCAGTAAGGTTAAGCAGGTAAATCACCCGCTGTTCGCCCTGCAAGTCCGAGCGTCCCATGACCGAACGGGCAATGTCCTGTCGTTCGTTTCGCAGCACGAAGATGCCGGTAGGGTCCGAGGACAGGGACTGTAGCCCTCCGACTTGGGCCAAAGCTTCGAGTGCAGTCAAATCTTGACTGTCGAACGCAACACGTGACTGTCCGGTAGCCCCTAGGGCGACGTAAGACCGACTGTCGGCCTCGACCAATATGCGGTCACCGGCGCGCAGTGCGATATCCAGCTTTGGATTGGTGAACAGGTCATTGTACCAGACCGTTCCCCGTTGATTGCCCCGAATAACGGTAACAAGTGCGATGTCAGACCCGACTGAAACGCCTCCGGCTTGGGACAACATGCCAGCCAGAGTGCGGGTCGGGCTTTCGATAGGATATATACCTGGCGAGCCAATCTCGCCGTTCAGCGTAACGGTTGAACCGTTTCCGGCTGTCCGCCGGACCTCGACCTGTGGATCTGGTGTTTGGTCTTGCAGTTTGCTTGTGATCAGTTGGCGCAGCTGTTCGGGGGTATTCCCAGAGGCCCTGACACGACCGGCATAAGGAACAAAGATAAACCCTTCACTGTCCACTTGAATTTGATCCAGCGTCGTCGCGCCGCCGATATCTGAAGAAAGCAGCCCGTCATCGACGTTCTCCCAGACCGACAGGCTCAGAGAGTCACCGGGGCGCACTGTATCGGCGGCCAGGTTTGGCGCGCTGAGGAAAGACTGCGAAAACCCGAATTGGGGAACAGCGGACGTGACCTCGGTGATACGATCATCCACTTCGACTATGAACGCATTGCCACCATTCTGAACTGAGCCAGCCAAAATTTCATTCTTGCTTGGGCCAGATTTGGGAAGCTGACACCCGGCCAAAAAGCCAAAAACGGCAACAAGGAAAAATCCCCGTGCCCATTGGAGCGGAAAGCACTGCACTGCCGAATATCCTCAGTCTTCTTTTGTTTGTCTTAAGTTAGCTTGTCATTGCGTTGACTTCCAGCATCAAGCCGTTTGTTTCCTTCAACGATCTTCAACTGTGGCGTCTGCGCCGCGTTACCCGACAGCAGTGTCTCATAGGGGTCGCATTGGGCAAGCAACATATCCGTTACACGCCGCAGCAACTGCCGCCGACCGCGTCTGGAGTAAAACCCTCCGGGCACCTGACAGGTTTTAAGCAGGAACTGGCGATAAGCCTGATACGCGGCCGTGTCAGGAGGGTTGGGGTTGCCAAAAAACTGGGCAAATGTCTGTCCCGAGATGAACTCGGGCTTGTTGTAGACGGACCGCCCGAAACTGCGCAGCGGAATTCCGCGCCACAAAACTTGCTGTCCGGCGGTCGAGTTGATGGTGACAGCGGAATTCGCCTCGTTCAACAGCCGCGCAAGCTTTCCACCCGGCACATAGTGGACACGGTCGCCGACACAATGGGTGTTGGCGATTTGACGGGTTCTGCGGTTCAGGGGTTCTCGGTGGTTTTCAAGCGGATGTTCTTTGATGACAAGCTGGTGGTGACGCGGTGCCCCATCAGCAAAGCCCTTGATGGCCTGTTCCAGAAATTCTGACATGTTGGAATAGTCGGAATGCGATTGAACCGAGCTGTCATGCCCCAATTGCAGCAGCACAAGATGATATGGCATACCGCTGCTGCGAGCGCGAAACGTCGCCCAGCGTCGTTGCAAGCGGTGAAAGGGCATCAGCATAAGCCGTTTGAAATATAGCTTAAATTCCTTGGAAACTGGCAGCTCTCTGTGCCGCTGGAAGTTGCGATACCTCTGATTGAGGAACAACAAAAACCAATGATAAAGCGCACCATAAAAGATGTGCTGTCGCATGTCGCCCCAATGCGAGGGCGGCGGGGGATCCTGAGTGTCCGAGCGTTCGAGGGCCTGTTCCATCTGCGGGATCGTAAGCGACATCAGGCGAGAGTTCCCGTTCGATCCCATGCGTTCATAAGTGACCCACCACGGACGCAGATAACCTTCTTCGAACACATGCACGGTTATGTTTCGTTCGCTGGCAATCTTGATTGCTTGGGCATGTATTGGGCGTGCGTCGCCGTATAAGACGAGGTCGGTCACACCAAGCGTCTCAGTCAGCCCGCGGAAACTTTCAGGCCATTGCTCAGGACGGTCGGTAAAGGGAATATAGCTTGCACGGTCGAACCAGAACGCGCGGTCACCGGCATTGAAGCCCACACGCCGAACCTCGGCACCTGTTTTGCGCAGCACGCGTGCGAGTGCATTGAAAAACGGTCCGTGCGGTCCCTGTAGAAACAGGAAAACACGGCGCTCAGAGCCTTTTGTGAGTGGTGGCATTGGTGCTGCTCTTGCTCGTTGGTGAGAAATTTATGCCTTTTTGTGCTGCGTCCGGCAAGGCGGGCCTTGCCCGGAACCGCCGATGCGCTTACCTCGACAAGTAGACTGGATGGAATATTAGGAACCGAAGGGTAAAGGAAATGTTCACAGGTATCGTCACCGATGTTGGCACCATTGTCGAACTTGACCAACAGGGCGACCTGCGGGCGCGGATCAAGACCGCCTATAAGACATCCGGCATCGATATAGGTGCCTCAATCGCAAGCGATGGGGTGTGCCTGACCGTCATCGCCTTGGGGGACGACTGGTATGATGTTCAGATCAGTGCCGAGACGGTATCCAAGACGAACCTGTCTAACTGGTCGGTCGGCAAAAATGTCAATCTGGAACGCGCTCTTAAAGTCGGGGATGAGTTGGGCGGTCATATCGTGTCTGGGCACGTGGACGGAGTCGCCGAGGTCGTTGCTATCGAGGATGAAGGCGACAGTACCCGTGTGACCTTGCGCGCGCCCAAGGATCTTGCGCGCTTTATCGCACCCAAGGGTTCGGTTGCGCTGAACGGGACGTCTCTGACCGTCAACGATGTGGACGGCAGTGACTTTGGTATCAACTTCATCCCTCACACCAAAGAGGTTACGACATGGGGCGATGTTGCGATTGGAGACAAAGTCAACCTCGAGATCGACACGCTGGCCCGTTACGTTGCCCGCTTGGCAGAAATGTCCTGAGTTAAACGCCGCGTTCTGACCGGTTCGGGACGTTTGCAGACTGGTCTTTGCGCGCGGGGTGGTCTATCCACCCGTGCAAACACGCTCTGCGAAAGGCTGCCCAATGAGCTTTGAAACCCCCGGACCCGTCGAGGCACAACTGCGCGACGCGATCAGCCCGATTGAAGAGATCATCGAAGAGGCGCGCAAAGGCCGGATGTATATTCTGGTCGACCACGAAGACCGTGAGAATGAAGGCGATCTGATTATCGCCGCCGAGTTTGCGGATGCCGAGGCGATCAACTTCATGGCCACCCATGGGCGCGGACTGATCTGCCTGCCGATGACCGCGGAAAGGGTGGATGCGCTGGGCCTGCCGATGATGGCGGTGAACAATTCCTCGCGTCATGAAACCGCGTTCACCGTGTCGATCGAGGCACGCGAAGGTGTGTCGACCGGGATTTCCGCCGCTGACCGCGCCCTGACTGTTGCGACGGCCATCAATGAACAAAACACGATGGCGGCCATTGCCACCCCGGGCCATGTCTTCCCCCTACGCGCCAAGCGGGGCGGGGTGCTGGTGCGTGCGGGCCATACCGAGGCGGCGGTTGATATCTCGCGCTTGGCCGGGCTGAACCCTTCGGGCGTGATCTGCGAGATCATGAAGCCCGACGGCACAATGGCGCGTCTGCCCGATCTGGTGGAATTCGCACAAACCCATGACATGAAAATCGGTACGATCAGCGACCTGATCACCTATCGATCCCGCAATGACAATCTGGTGGTTGAGACGTCTCGTGAAACCGTCAATTCGGAATATGGTGGCGAATGGGAAATGCGGCTGTTCACTGACCAGCTTCATGGCATCGAACATGTGGTCATGATCAAAGGCGACATCACCACGCCCGAGCCCGTTCTGACCCGCACCCATGCTTTGCACGAAGCGCCGGATATCTTGGGCCTCGGGCCTAAATCTTCGCGCGAACTGCCGCGTGCGATGGAGAAGATCGCCGAAGAGGGGCGCGGCGTCGTCTGTCTGTTCCGCCAACCGCGCAACTCGCTTTATGCGGTCGAGGATGAAGGCCCTCGGACCATCAAACAAACAGGACTAGGGTCTCAGATCCTGTCCAAATTGGGAATTCACGAGCTGGTGCTGCTGACCGACTCGCCCGAAACCGTATATCTGGGGCTCGACGCGTTTGGCCTGTCCATCGTCGGCACCCGTTCCATCCTCAAGGAAGACTGATCGTGGCTGAACAAGACAAACACGGCGTCCTGCCGACCCCGACATTCGACAACCCGGTGAAACTGCTGCTGGTGGTGGCCCCGTTCTATCGTGCCATTGCCGACAACATGGTCGCTGGCGCCAAGGCCGAGATCGAGGCGGCGGGCGGCACTTGTGACGTGGTCGAGGTTCCCGGCGCGTTGGAGATTCCGACCGCCATCGCCATGGCTGACCGGCAGTGCAACTATGATGGCTATGTCGCGCTGGGCTGCGTTATTCGCGGCGAGACCACGCATTATGAAACGGTGTGCAACGATTCCAGTCGCGCCATTCAGTTGATGGGCCTACAGGGCCTGCTGATTGGTAACGGCATCCTGACCGTCGAGAACGACGAACAGGCCGAGGTTCGCGCCAATCCAGAAAAGATGAATAAAGGGGGCGGGGCAGCCGCTGCGGCCTTGCATCTGATCGCGCTCAGCCGTAAGTGGGGCTCTTCCAAAAAGGGCGTGGGCTTCAAGCCGCCGTCCGAGTCCATCCTTGTGGCGGGCGACAGCAACGGATCCACGACAGCATGACCCAGACAGACGCGCCGAAACCGGCCAACCAGAAACGCCTGATGAAATCCGCCGCCCGGCTTTACGCCGTGCAGGCGCTGTTCCAGATGGAGCAGTCAGGCCAGACGACCGAAGCAGTCGTGACCGAGTTTCTGGATCACCGGTTTGGTGCCGTTTATGAGGGGGAAGAGATGCTGGACGGCGATATCCGCCTGTTCCGCAAACTGGTCGAGGACGCCGTGAACTATCAGGCCCCCATCGACCAGATGACCGACCGCGCGCTGGTGGCCAAATGGCCCATCGCACGTATCGACCCCACTCTGCGCGCCGCTTTCCGCGCCGCCGGGGCCGAACTGACCCAGAGTGACACACCGCCCAAAGTGGTCATCACCGAATTCGTTGACGTGGCCCGCGCCTTTTTCCCCGAAGGCAAAGAGCCGAAATTCGTAAACGCTGTACTGGACCACATGGCGCGCGAGGCTCAGCCCGAGGCGTTCTGACGCCTTTACTCAGAGCATCCGAAGGCTACGCTTGTGACCAAACAAGGAGTGCCGCTATGCCCAAGCTCATCCGTCTTTATATCACTCAGGTTATCTGGGGATTTGTGATCTCGGCCGTATTTGTCGGCGTGCTGTTGGCTGTGAACGTGGCCAATCTGCGCGGGTTGATTTGGGGTTCGGATGTTGGGTTGGTGGCACTCGTCATGATCTGGTTCATGAACGGCATCGTTTTTGCAGGTGTCCAGTTCGCCTACAAGATCATGAGCATGGCGGAAAGGCCCGGTGGTCCGCGCCGTGGATCACCCGTCGTTAATGTGTTCAAACCTGTGCTGGCCAAGCAAGGCTCACGCGCAGAGCGCTGATAATTTTAGAAAATTGTGGCGGGACCACCAGTCAACCGTGCGGTGTGATTCCCGAGGACCTGTATGTACAGGTGGGCGCCAGGTAATCAGGCCAGGACCTGAACAGAGCCAGCCCCCTCGGAATTGCTTAAGGCCACCAGAATGCTACCAGTCACAAGAAGGGCAGAACCCGCCAAGCGCTTAGTTAGGGCGTCTGGCGGGCTGGCACAAGGGGTTAAGCGTCAACAGTCTCGTGCAGGGCTTTGCGCATCTTGCCGAAATGCTCGTCCCACCCGTTGTCCAGGGCCAGGATTAGGCCGAAAGCCTCTGCGCCTTGTGGCAGGCCTTCGTGCTCCAATGACAATCGCGTGCCGCCGTCTACGGGTTCTAACGTCCATTTGACCACGCTGACAGCGTCCCCCATCGGTTTCACCGTGAAGGTATATTCAAGATACTGCGGTTTGCGCGCCTCACGCACCTCTCCCCAGATCAATAGATCGCCACTTGTGGTCCCGAACATCTCAAGTCTTTGTCCTGCTGCCAGTGGGCGTTCGGGCTTGTGAAACCATTCGGCAAGATGTTCCGGTTCGGTCAGATAGGCCCAGACGGTGTCCGGTTCGGCGCGCAGGAAGATGGTCTTTTGCAAAACTGCTTTGGTCATGTCTCTTTCCTCTCAATGGCTTCTTTCAAGGTGCGAAGGCGCTCGTCCCAGAACTGATCAAAGAAGCTCAACCAATCCAGAACAGGGGCCATTCCCTTGGGTTCAAGACGGTTGATGCGTTCTCTCCCCCGAGCTTCGACCCGGATGAGGCCCCCGTCCGACAACACGGTCAGGTGTTTCTTGACGGCCGCTCGGGTCATGTCGAAGCAATCTGTCAGTTGCGCGATTGTCATATCCTGCGATGCAAGCATCTGAACGATGTCCCGGCGCGTGGGGTCCGCAAGCGCGCGAAACGCGTTTTGGATTTGGTCAGGCATCCGTTTCCCCATATTCGATACCATTTGGTTTTATATTTATTCAATACCATATGGTATCATGTCAACGGTAATCTCACCCTTGCAATTTGTTCACGAATTGTTCACATTTTCCCAATGACATTGGATCTACAACCCGGCCAGAAGCTAGCACGCGGCGTGGCGCGTCATCTCAGCGCGCACGGTTTTGTTTCTGTTGAGGAATTCGTGCCGGCGCGCGGGTTGCGTGTGGACGTTATGGGGTTGGGCCCCAAGGGTGAATTGTGGGTAGTGGAATGCAAATCCAGCCGAGCCGATTACCAATCGGATTCCAAGTGGCAGGGCTATTTGGAGTGGTGTGATCGGTTTTTCTGGGCCGTGGATACAGATTTTCCGACCGAGCTGTTGCCGCCTGAGACGGGGCTAATTATCGCCGATGCCTACGATGCTGAAATAGTTCGAATGGCACCCGAGGATAAACTGGCACCAGCACGTCGCAAAAAGATGATCCAGAAATTCGCCACAGATGCGGCCCGGAGACTACACGCGTTGCGCGACCCAAGGCTTTGATACTTCAGCCTTTAACAGCCAGAGCAGCCTGAGCAGCAGCACGGATTTCTTCCGCTATCTCTTCGGCTTCGTCCGGTTCAAAGTCCATCGGAATCTCGACGCCATCCGCCTCAATGAACAGACGTACCATACCTCGATCGGTTGGGCCGATCTGCAGATTTGCCTGAATGTCACGTTCGGTGTTGATGCTCATTTGCGCCTCCGGGGATGAGGGTCTGTGCTAGCGCGCAAAGACTTGAGAATCAAGACAGAGATGCGCTCAGATACAGTATGAACGATGTAGAAATCAGACTCTTTCGTGCGTCAGATGTGCCTTGGTTGGTAGAGCAGCACGCAATCCTATACGAGCGCGATGAAGGGTTCGACAAAAGCTTTGCCCGGTTGGTGCACAACATACTTGACGAGTTCGTGGCCAGTCATGACCCCAAATGCGAATGCGGTTGGGTGGCCGAGCAGGCAGGTGATCGCCTTGGGAGTATTTTTTGTGTCCGGCTAGATGAGGACACAGCGAAACTGCGGCTTTTTTTCCTGGTGCCAGAGGCGAGGGGGAAGGGGCTTGGCAAACGCTTGTTGCGCACCTGTATGAACCACGCGCGTGCTGTTGGTTTCACGCAAATGTCACTATGGACCCATGAAAGCCATAGGGCGGCTTGCGCGCTTTACAAAGCTGAAGGGTGGCATTTGACGGACAGCAAACCAGTGCATTCCTTTGGGGTCGATCTTGTCGAACAAAGCTGGAAAATTCGGCTTTAATCCTCTTGCATTCCCCCGGCGCGTTCGGTAAATCGCCCCTCACGAGTGCCGCCTTAGCTCAGTTGGTTAGAGCGCTGGATTGTGGATCCAGAGGTCCCCTGTTCAAGCCAGGGAGGCGGTACCATTTCCTCGAAAAACGCGAAAAACGAAACGCACAGGGCAGAGCCGTGCGCGTGTTGTGTTGCGAAAAGGTGCGCCGGGGTCAGCGCACCAGATTCAGCCTCAGTTTCATTTTACTGCGTTTGGCAACCGGCAGATGCCGGTTCAGACGCTTGTTGACCATTCCAAATCCCCAGATCACGGCCAGAGTCAGCAAGATGAAATAAAAGGCCAGAATCGGGTAGGGGACAAACGGATTGAAAGTCTTGTCCGCGAAATATCCCGCGTAATACAGAGCGTCCCCGCGCTGCTGCCAGACCGGGAAGGCCGAGAAGAAGACCAGCGTGGTTGCGTGGAACAGAAAAATCGCCTCGTTGGTGTAGGCAGGCCAAGCCAGCCGCAGCATGGTGGGCCAGATGATGCGGCGGAACCGTGGCCAGCCGGTCATGCCATAGGCGTCTGCGGCCTCGATATCGCCCTTGGGGATCGAACGTAGCGCGCCATAGAAGATCTCGCCCGAATAGGCTGCCGTGTTGAAGAACAGCACGATTAGCGCGCCCAACCAAGCGGATGTCAGGGCGTCAAGGAAGGGAAAATTCTGTTTGAGGGAGAGGAAGAAGAAATAGGCAAAGAAAAACTGGATAAACAGTGGCGAGCCTCGGAAAAGGAAGATGAACCATTCCGAAGGTTTGCGCAGCCATTTCTTTGTCGACGCTTTTCCCATGGCCAGTGCAGTGGCCAGAAAGAACCCGGTGATCAGCGCCATGATGCCGAAATAGATATTCCAGATCATGCCCGAGCCGATCAGGGTGAAATGTTCGCATAGCGTGAAACCATCGCGTGGCAGCAACCGCTCACCAATCCCGATCGAACGCAGGCCGTAATCCTGAATAGTCTGAAGACAACTCATGCCGTCGTCTCCTTACGCAGCAACTCTCCGCCTGAGGTGGCCTGACCGTGCGACAGTCGGCGCATCAGTCGTTCCAGGCCAATCTCGGACACACGGGTCATTCCAAGGTAAAACACCAGCAGAGCAAGGAAGTACCACATACGCCAGTCACCATGGGGGTATTGGGTGAATTTCGGGTTCTTGATCGCGCCCAGCTCACGTGCCCAGTACACGATATCTTCGATGCCCAGCAGGAACAGAAGCGGCGTGGCCTTTATCAACACCATCCAAAGGTTGGATAAGCCGGGCAGGGCATAAACCCACATCTGAGGAACCAGAACGCGCCAAAAGGTCTGGCGATTTGTCATGCCATAAGCAGCGGCCGTCTCTAGTTGTGCATGGGGAACCGCGCGCATACCGCCAAACAAGACGTTCGCTGCAAAGGCACCAAAAACGATCGAAAAGGTAATAACGGCCAGAAAGAACCCATAGGTTTCGTGGACCCATTCAGGGGATGTGCCCAGCGGCAATTTCGCAGCCTGACAGACGATAAAATCATTGCCTTGCCTAACCGGGTCCGTCCATTCGGGGCACAGAACTTTGTGTCGCGTCCATTCGAACGCCTGATCCAAAGCGATTACGAAGAACATGAAAAAGGCAATGTCAGGGACACCGCGCACGACGGCGATGTAGCCTTTGCCAAGCCATGCCAGCGGCAAAAAATGAGATCGGGCCGCCATCGCTCCAAGAAAGCCAAACCCCAATGCCACAGGCGCGGTGATTGCCAGCAGCAGCAGAACCTTGAAGAAGGACAGGTAGAACAGCCAATGGACACCGTTGGTCAGGTAACAGGAGAACCAACGGACCGTGCCGAGCGTTTCGGGATCAGTGCAGAACGAGAAAATGGCGGGCCTCTTTGACTTGCAAGGGCTCAGATGCGGCGCGCCCTGTGATCGGGCGCTCCGCTGAGGTTTGGATTAGAAGGTCGAAGACACTTCCCATTTGGTGATAAGCGCGTTCAAGCTGCCGTCATCCTTCATGGATTGGATCGCCGTGTTGAACTTTTCTTTCAGCTCACCGTCGGATTCGCGGATGCCCATACCGACACCGCCACCCAGCGGCACTTCGTCACCAACGAATACCATGCCCGAGCCGTCTTCGGTGAAGGGCGCCAGGAAGGATTTATCCGCCAGGACTGCATCCGCCTCACCGTTCTGAACGGCTGCGATTGTTTCTTCGGGGCTGGCGAATTCGACCAGAGTCGCGCCGGAATCGGCGACATAGCCCGCCTGAATGGTGCCGGTCTGCGCAGCGATCACACCACCGGCAAGATCAACGCCATCGGACATCGCAACATAAGCAGACGGATCCGGCGGCGTGTAGTTTTGGGTGAAGTCGATGACTTCGTCACGTTCGTCGGTGATCGACATACCGGCGATGATGGCATCGTAGTTGCCCGACACCAGGTTCGGGATGATCGAATCCCAATCGTTCTTGACCCATTCACATTCCAGGTTAGCGCGTTTGCACAGCTCGTCGCCCAGCTCACGCTCAAACCCGTCGATTTCGCCAGCATCGTTGACGAAGTTCCACGGAGCATAGGCGCCTTCCGTGCCAAGACGGACGGTGTCCGCCATTGCCATACCAGCGCCGAGCGCCAGGGCTGCTGTGGTCAGAATCAGTTTTTTCATTGGTTACTCCCCAGTTTGGTCCTGTCCGTTTATTAGGCCGCCTGTGTGGCGGATAGAAAGCCCTGAAGCCTCTTGGATTCAGGGGTGGTGAAGATGTCCTCCGGCAGACCTTCTTCTTCGATGAGGCCCTGATGCAGAAAGACGACATGGCTTGAGATATCAGCCGCCATCTTCATGTCGTGGGTCACAATGATCATAGTACGCCCTTCGGCGGCCAGATCCTTGATCACCTTAATTACTTCTTGCTCCAACTCGGGATCCAGCGCCGATGTCGGTTCGTCAAACAACAGGGCTTCAGGCTCCATGCATAGTCCGCGTGCGATAGCAGCGCGCTGTTGTTGGCCGCCAGAAAGCTGGGCCGGGTAGACATCGCACTTGTCGCCAATGCCCACTTTTTCCAGATACTTGCGGGCGCTGTCCTCAACCTCGGCCTTGTCACGCCCCAAAACGGTAACAGGGGCTTCCATCACGTTTTGCAGAATGGTCATGTGAGACCACAGGTTGAACTGCTGGAAAACCATCGACAGGTTCGTGCGGATACGCAGAACCTGCTTAGGGTCTGCGGGTCGGCGGTGATGGCCGCTACCTGTCCAGCGCACGGGTTCGCCCTTGAACAAAATCTCGCCCTGCTGACTGTCTTCCAACAGGTTGCAGCAGCGCAGCAAGGTTGACTTCCCGGACCCAGACGAGCCGATCAGCGATACGACGTCGCCCCGTCTTGCCGTAATATCCACCCCTTTCAGCACCTCAAGATTGCCGAAACTCTTGTGTAGGTTTTTGATCTCGATGACCGGAGTGGAATCTGTCACGGGCGACCTGAGTGTTGTTGGTGTTGGTGCGGTACTAGGGCTTAAATTTCAGCTCAATGCAATGCGCAAATGACACGATTGGGGGGCGAAACCGTCAAATTGACCAGACGTTCTGGTCAAATCGGTCAGGGAATAAGCTGCTTGACCATGTTCGGAGAGGGGTTTGGAATAGCAAGATAGTCTTGCGCAGGTATGGTGATCAGGTCCAGCAGATGCAGAGCATTGCGGTCGCGGGGCGGCAGAGCGTTGATTGCGTGTCGGACAGCTTTGGCGACAGCGGTCGCGTCCTTTGTGCCCGAGGTGACATAGGGCAAGGCAGGGGTAGGTTCTGTCGCGTCGACATCGCGCAGTTCCGTTCCCAGTTTTGTATGTTCTTTCAGCATCAACCACGTGAGCGCATCCAGTGCCGCAAAATCGGCTTCGCCTTCGGCCACAGCGCGGGCCGACATGGCGTGAGATCCGGTTTCCAGACCGGATAGAGGACACAATCCCATTTTTTCAAGATGAACCAAGGGACCTGCCCAACCGGACTGAGACGTCGTCTCGTTATAGGCAAAGGTACCTCGGGAAAGGTCAGCAAGCCCGCGTGAATCCCGTGCGCGTGCCACAAATACCGATCGATAATGACCCGGTGGACAGCCAGACAGACCATAATCGGGCGTACCAACCAACTGAACGTGACCATATAGCCGCGTGCGAAAAGGCATACCGCAGGCCTGCGCGAACAACAAGTCAGGGTTTAGCCAGATATCCCAGGGTTCCGCATCGCGTGTAAGTTCAACCGGGCCGTAACCCAAAGCTGAGCGAATCAACGACCAGTAGCGGTCGTTTGCCGGCCGCAGGCTGGGCAAGTCATACATGCCCAGCGCAGCGATCACGACTTAGCGGCCTTCTGTCGGGCAAGCGCCGAGTCTACGTCACTGACGCCCAAAAGACTTACCACGAGTCGTAAGAGCGAATCTTCTTCACCTGTCCGGTGTCCATCTGCCAAAGCAACCGACCACAGGGCCTGAACGACCGCGAGCCGGTCATCATAGACAACGGCTTCTTTAATGGCACGTGTAAAACGCACAGTGTCCGGTGCCTCGGCTTCAAGATCTTCAGCGCGGGCGCGCAAACCGGCGGCCTCGAAAGGGGACAGGCCATAGCGTTCCATGGATATCCGGTCGATGCGGGACATCTCGCTATCGGCATAGTCATTGTCAGAACGTGCGATCCGCACCAAAAGGGCCGTAAGCGCCAGGCGCGCATCATGATCGGGCAGCGGATCGGGCTGCGGGTTTGTCAGGCGGGACAGAAAATCACTAAACATGCGCCAGATATAAAGCGCCGTCAGGTCTCTTCCAAGCGTCTTTGCACGCGGCCACGGGCGGCTTGGCTGTCATTATAGCTTAGACCCATCGCAATCCGGGCCTCTTCAACGATTTTCATTTCGCCTTCGTCCGAACTGCCATCCGCCAAAACGACTTCCCATAGTGCGTCCAAGGCGGCGAGACGTTCATGCAGATCGGTGGTCTCACGGATCAGCTTGCCGAATGTGTCCGTCTCAGGGGCGGCGGCGTGCAGTTTCTCGCAGGTTGCGCGAACTTTGGCGGCCTCGATCGCGTTGTGCTGATATAACCGCGCCAGAATGCGGTCGATCAGGCTGATTTCTTCCAGCTTATAGTCCCTATCCGCCTGCGCCACGCGCACCATCAGCGCCCCTAGCGCAAGCTCTGCATCAGGGTCAGGCAAATTGTCGTGTTGTGGCGGTCGGAACGCCTGAAAAAACTTTTTCAACATATCGCGAGGTTATTCCATATTTGGTAGCCCGCCAAGCACGGACTACCTGTCATAGCCATCCGTGATCATCAAACCACCATTGACGATCACAATACGCGAAAAAGCGCCAACAAAACTCGGTTTTCAGCCGCCTTGCTGTAATGCCGCGCTTGCTTGTTCCTGCAACCAGCGCAGCATTTGGCGATAGGGCACGGGGCCATAGCTGATACGTGCCACACCAAGCGAGGCCAGAGTCGCCGTATCAGGCGTTCCGGGCAATGCGATAATGTTCACCGGCAGTTCGGTCGATTCGCAAAGTCGGGCGATCAATCCTTCGTCCTTAAGACCCGGCGCGAAGAACCCGCTTGCCCCTGCATCTGCAAAGGCACTGGCCCGAGCAATGGCTTCATCCAACATCGCATTGTCATGCTCTTCTGGCTTGGCTTTCAAAAACAAATCTGTTCGGGCGTTGATGAAAGCCGGAACGCCCGCCACGTCGCTTCCTTCACGCATTGCAGCCACCCGCGCGGCCTGGGTTTCTATGTCATAGAGGTCATTGGTTCCAACAATTTGATCTTCGAAGTTAAAGCCGACGACCCCAGTTTCCAATGCACGCTGGACGTTGGCCGCAATTGCTACAGGGCTTTCGGCATAGGCACCTTCGAAGTCCAAGGTCACAGGCAAATCGACAGCTGAGACGATGCGACGGACGTTATCCAGCGCAAAGTCCATCGGGATATTCTGACCATCGCCGAACCCTTGAGCCATTGCGACCGGTGCACTGCCTGTCGCAATTGCCTTGGCACCGGCATCGCGCACGGCACCGGCGCTACCCGCGTCCCAGATATTGTAAAGGATCACCGGTGTGCCTTTTTGGTGCAGGGCAGCGAAACGTTCCGCTTGTTTGATCTGATCGGTCATGGCCGGTCTCCTGTCTCGTGTTCCACGGACAGTTAACCCTGTAAACAGGTGTTTCGAACATAAAAATCCGAAACACCCGTCACGTTAAGGTGACTTAGACCAAGCGCGAAGTGTCCTTGGCTGCGCGGACGAAATCGCGAAACAAAGGGTGCGGATCAAACGGTTTTGACTTGAGCTCGGGGTGGTACTGAACGCCGATGAACCATGGGTGATCGGACCATTCGACAATCTCGGGCAGACGGCCATCGGGTGACATGCCCGAGAATTTCAGGCCCGCTTTTTCAAGCTTGTCGCGGTATTTGATGTCGACCTCATAGCGGTGACGGTGGCGTTCTTCGATATTTGAGCCGCCATAAACCTCGGCCACCTTGGACCCATCTGCCAGAACCGCATCATAAGCGCCCAGACGCATGGTGCCGCCTTTGTCGTCGCCGACTTTGCGTTCGACCTTGTGGTTGCCCTGTACCCATTCTTTCAGGTGGTACACCACGGGTTCAAAACGTTTTTTTCCAGCCTCGTGGTCGAATTCCTCGGACCCGGCCTCGGTGATGCCCGCAGCGTTGCGGGCGGCTTCGATTACGGCCATCTGCATTCCCAGACAGATACCCAGATAGGGCACTTTATGCTCGCGCGCATATTGCGCCGCCTTGATCTTGCCCTCGGTTCCACGCTCGCCGAAACCACCGGGCACGAGGATCGCGTGGAAGCCCTCAAGATGCGGGGCGGCGTCTTCAGTATCGAAGACCTCGGCATCGACCCATTCGACCTTGACCTTGACACGGTTGGCCATGCCGCCGTGGGTCAGCGCCTCGGCGATCGACTTATAGGCGTCTTCCAACTGAGTGTATTTGCCGACGATAGCGACTTTGACCTCGCCCTCGGCGTTGTGGATGCGGTCGCTGACATCTTCCCACTTCGCCAGATCGGGCTTGGGGGCAGGGCTGATCTGGAACGCATCAAGAACCGCCTGATCCAGACCTTCGCGGTGATAGGCCAGCGGAGCGTCATAGATGGTCGACAGATCCTGCGCCGCGATCACGCTGTCCGGGCGGACGTTACAGAACAGCGCCAGCTTTTCACGTTCTTTCTTCGGAATCGGGCCTTCCGAGCGGCAGACCAGAATATCCGGTGCCAGACCGATGGACCGCAGTTCCTTCACCGAGTGCTGGGTCGGTTTGGTTTTCAACTCGCCCGAGGCCTTGATGTAGGGCAGCAGCGTCAGGTGCATGAACATGCACTGACCGCGCGGCTTGTCCTGACTGAACTGACGGATGGCCTCAAAGAAGGGCAGGCCCTCGATATCGCCCACGGTGCCGCCGATTTCACACAGCATGAAATCGACCTCATCCTCGCCAATGGCAATGAAATCCTTGATCTCATTGGTGACATGCGGGATCACCTGAATGGTCTTGCCGAGGTAGTCTCCGCGGCGTTCTTTCTCGAGCACATTCGAATAAATCCGACCCGAGCTGACCGAGTCGGTCTTGCGAGCAGCAACACCTGTGAAGCGTTCATAGTGGCCAAGGTCCAGATCGGTCTCGGCCCCGTCATCGGTGACGAACACTTCGCCATGTTCAAACGGCGACATCGTGCCGGGATCGACGTTCAGATAAGGGTCCAGCTTACGCAAGCGAACCGAGTAGCCCCGTGCCTGCAACAAAGCGCCCAAAGCCGCCGAAGCCAGCCCCTTGCCCAAGGACGAAACCACACCACCAGTGATGAAAATAAAACGCGCCATGTTGTTCGGCTAGCTCCCGTGAGACGTCAAAATCAGCTGCCCGACGGTTTACGAAAAACCGCTGCATCACGGGACTTCACACATAAAGGATTCGCGCCCAAAGCGCAAGAGAACCGCAAGATGCTGTTGCAGTTCTCTTTCAGATTTCTAGGTTTTGTGGATCAGTTCGCTTGCGGGATCAGCGGCGCGTTGTCGCCCTGCGCTGGAGGCAACAGATCATCCGCCGACGGAACCGCCGGTGTGCTTTCCTCGACCGGGGCAGGCGCCGGAACGCCCAGACGGTCGATGACCGAGCTGCCCGAGGATTTTTGCGCGGCGAGAATGGTCAGCGTGATCGAGGTGACGATAAAACACGCTGCCAGAATCCATGTGACCTTGCCCAACGCAGTCGCTGCTGCGCGGCCGGTCATGGCGCCGCCACCGCCGCCACCCATACCCAGGCCACCGCCTTCGGACCGCTGCATCAGAACAACGGCGATCAGGCCCAGAGCCAGAAGAAGATGGATGATGAGAACGACGTTTTCCATGGTGGTCCTGTACAGCGTGGCGTGTATCGCGTGGTACTTATGCAAGTTTGGTTCCGGGGGCAAGTCAGGACTTTGCATCACACCCCATGATGTGTCCTATCACAGCAAAGGGACTGGACAGATCGGCGAAAGCTGGCGCACCCTGCCGCCATGCCTCATGACGATCACGACCACCCGCACGCCCTTTTGCCACCCGAACCCGCCCTGCGGGTCAAGGCGCTTGAGACGATTCTGACCCGCAAAGGGTTGATCGATCCGGCGGCGCTGGATGAGATCATTGATACCTACCAGAATAAGATTGGCCCTCAGAACGGGGCACGGGTTGTTGCAAAGGCTTGGCTGGACCCGGATTTCAAACGTGCTTTGATTGAAGACGCCACGCCCGTTGTCGCCGATCTTGGGTTCTATGGCCGTCAGGGCGAGCATATCGTGGTGGTCGAAAACACGCCCGAACAGCACAATATGGTCGTTTGCACGCTTTGCAGTTGCTACCCTTGGCCGCTGCTGGGAATCCCTCCGGGCTGGTACAAGTCTGACGCTTACCGTGCCCGCGCTGTGCGCGAACCGCGTAAGGTGTTGGCCGAGTTTGGCGTTACCCTGTCGGCTGAGACAGCCGTGCGGGTTTGGGATTCAACGGCCGAGATTCGCTATCTGGTCCTGCCGATGCGCCCCGAAGGCACCGAAGGTCTGGACGAGGATGCCCTGGCCGCGCTTGTGACCCGCGACAGTATGATCGGCACCGGCCTGCCCAAGGTGTCCGCATGACCCGCGTGCACGATATGGGGGGCCGTTTCGGGGGTGGGCCGATTAATCCCGAGCTCAACGACGCCCCGGTCTTTACCGAGGATTGGCATGGGCGGGCGCTGGCAGTGACTTTGGCCGCCGGGTTTTTGGGGCAATGGAACATCGATACTTCCCGGCACGCCCGAGAGAGATTGTCGCCCAAGGATTATGCTCGGTTCTCCTACTATGAAAAGTGGATCTCCGGCCTTGCCGATCTGTTGGTGGAAAAGGGCGTTCTGACTTGCGAGGATTTGTCAGAGGCGGGCTCAGACGATCCGCACCCTTTGGCCGCACGGATGCTGAAGGCTGAGGCGGTGGCTACCGCGCTTGCCAAGGGCGGCCCGGCAGATCGCCCGTCGGACGTGCCGGTCGCGTTCGAGATCGGGCAACAGGTGCGCACCGCCCACCCTGCGGCCAATCGTAAGGTCGATGGCGGGCACACGCGCCTACCGATTTACGCCTCTGGCGCAACAGGGCGCATTCTGCGTCTGCATGGCACCCATGTTCTGCCGGATTCCAGCGCGCATGGTTTGGGCGAAGCGCCGGAACCTCTCTATGCAGTGGTTTTCTCGGCGTCAGAATTGTGGGCGGACCCGGAGAACCCAAGGGATGAGGTCGTACTGGACCTGTGGCAAAGCTATCTGGAGCCGGCATGACCAATTGCCCAAACCTCAGCGCCCCTGAACCTGTCTTCTCTGAGCCTTGGCACGCGCAGGTTTTTGCCGTGACCGTAGCCTTAAACGAGGCCGGGCGATTCGACTGGCCCGATTGGGCAAGTATGTTCTCACGCACCCTCAAACAACACGGTCTTGAACGAGAGCTTGACGGGGGCGATGACTATTTCAACGCGTGGCTGGAGACGCTTGAGGACTTGCTTGACGAACAGGGTGCGGCTGCATCCGATGAGATATCGAACCTGCAGTCAGCGTGGGAAGAGGCGTATCTGACAACGCCGCACGGGCAACCTGTGTATTTACGGCAAAGCGGGTAGGGGGCTCTGCCCCCGCCGCCCGTTCCGGGGGACTCCCCCGAGGTATTTGGGGCCAGATGAAGCAGGGGATCCGCTCTTCATCTGGCTAAAAATACCTCCGCCGGAGGCAGCGCGCGCAGCGCGGTTCAAAACTGCGGCGAATTATCGGTTTCCCTGCCGCGTTCTCCTCGCTATACGAGCGAGGTTTGATAATTCAGCGCAAAAGGACCGGGTATGGCCAATGTGGTTGTTGTCGGCGCCCAGTGGGGTGACGAAGGAAAAGGCAAGATCGTCGACTGGCTCAGCGAGCGGGCAGACGTGATCGCGCGTTTTCAGGGCGGGCACAATGCCGGGCATACTCTAGTCATCGAAGGCGAGGTCTATAAGCTGCACGCGCTGCCATCGGGCGTTGTGCGGGGCGGCAAGCTGAGCGTGATCGGTAATGGCGTGGTGCTGGACCCGTGGCATCTGCTCAAGGAAATTGGCACCATTCGCGCGCAAGGTGTCGAGATTTCGCCCGACACTCTGATGATTGCCGAGAATACCCCGCTGATCCTGCCGATTCATGGCGAGCTGGACCGGGCGCGCGAAGAAGCCGCCAGCAAAGGTACCAAGATCGGCACCACCGGCCGCGGTATCGGCCCGGCCTATGAAGACAAGGTGGGTCGCCGCTCTGTCCGTGTTGCAGATCTGGCCGATGAGGCGACGCTGGAAGCCCGAGTAGATCGTGCGCTACAGCATCATGACCCGTTGCGCAAAGGTTTGGGTATCGAACCTGTGGACCGCGACGCGCTGATTGCGCAGTTGAAAGAGATCGCGGCGGAAATCCTGCCCTTTGCGGCTCCGGTCTGGAAGGTGCTGAATGAAAAGCGCAAAGCCGGTAAGCGCATTCTGTTCGAAGGTGCGCAGGGAGCCCTGCTGGATATCGACTTTGGCACCTATCCGTTTGTGACCTCTTCCAACGTGATTGCAGGGCAGGCCGCCACGGGTGTTGGTATCGGCCCGGGTTCGATCGACTTTGTTCTGGGCATCGTGAAGGCCTATACAACCCGCGTGGGCGAGGGTCCGTTCCCGACCGAGTTGGACGACGCAGATGGGCAGCGTCTGGGTGAGCGTGGACATGAGTTCGGCACCACCACCGGACGTAAGCGCCGGTGCGGCTGGTTTGACGCCTGTCTGGTCCGCCAGACCTGCGCGACCAGCGGTGTGAACGGAATCTCGCTGACCAAGCTGGATGTTCTGGACGGGTTCGAGACGCTGAAAATCTGCGTCGGCTACGATCTGGATGGCGAACGTCTGGACTATCTACCCACTGCCGCGGATCAGCAGGCACGCTGCACACCGATTTACGAAGAAATGCCGGGTTGGAGCGAATCCACCGAAGGCGCGCGCAGCTGGGCCGACCTGCCGGCCAACGCAATCAAATATGTGCGTCGGGTCGAAGAACTGATCGAATGCCCGGTTGCCCTTTTGTCCACCAGCCCGGAGCGGGATGACACCATTCTGGTGACCGACCCGTTTGCCGACTGATGAGCGATAACGAGAAAACCGGCCTCAGCTATAAAGCCCGGAGGCGGTGGTCGCTAGTGCTTTTGCTGGTTGGATTGCCACTGTACATCGTCGCAGTTGTGACTGTGGTCAACTGGTTGGACCGCCCACCGATTTGGCTGGAATTCCTGATCTACGTGGTGCTCGGTATTCTTTGGGCGTTGCCATTCAAATTCGTATTTAAGGGCGTCGGAAAAGAGGATCCTGATAATCCGTCTGAGTAGGGCGGTTCTAACGGCCGCCCCTGACCTCAATTCTGGGCCAAGTCAGGATGGCCCGAGCGAGGGCGTGGTATTCGCCCGAGATTTCTTCGACCAGGCTGAAAGGCGTGGGCCATGGGGGGGTCAGGGTCGCCTCGACCTGACCCGTGACCAGTTTCAGATCGGCTTTGTGTTTAGACGCCAAGCGGCGCATTCTTTGGTTGGTCGCCAAACACATCATGTGAACTTCGCGAAACCCGCGATTTCGGGCGGCGGCAATGATCCGGGATAAAAGCGCGTCGCCGATGCCTCGGTCCTGCCAGGCGGTTTCTACGGTAAAGGCTAGCTCAGCCACTTGATTTTGGCGGTCTGGTACGGTTCGCAATTCCCCAACGCCGCGCAAACAGGAATCGGGAAACGCACCGTATACCAAAGCACCGTCATCAAAGATCCGGCTTAGGTAAGCGTCCAGGAAGGTGCGGCTAACCGGAGCACCAAATCGCGACGCTAGTGCATCGGTGTCCAGGCTGTTGAAATGGCTTGTAACTTTCGGCGTGTCGTAAATTCTTAGTCGTCGAATTGGTAGTTCATACATGGCTTAGCCTCTGCTTGAACAGTGTCTATAGGACTAGTTTCTACAGTTTCGACACTATCACTTTTCTGCGTTGCAGCATAGCTGACGTTTCGTCATTCCCGCATTAATCCGCCGAGGATTGGAAAAGGCATAAAAAAGAGGCCCGAGAAAACTCGGACCTCTTTCATCTGGGTGTTTACTGGCAGTCAGCCCGCAGCGCGCTCGTCATCATCGGGTCGGAACCCGATCTGAGTAGAGGCCGCGAACCGACCACCCCCGGCTTTTTCGATTTTGCCGTCGCGCAAAAGCTGTCCAAACGAGCGTAGGCTCTCTTCTCGATTGAACTCATCCTGCTTCAATGAGCGAATTTTGTTCATAAGCTGCGGACGCGAGAATTGCTCCTGACCTTCGACAAAGGACAAGTAGGACGCCGCGGCCTCTAGAAGGTCCGGCAGGGATTGGGCACCCTGTTCCTGAGCATAAAGAGCAAATCCGCCTTCTTCGGTCGCGTTGTCTTGTTCCTGCGCTCGGACGCGGCGTGGGGTTACAGGGTCGTCAGATGATGGTTGCGTATCAACGCGCTGTTCAGCGACCAGTTTCAGTGGGGCCAGTGCCTCGGGCTGCGGACGCGTGGTTGTTACTTCAACCTCAGGGCGGCGGGGGCTAATGGACGAGGTCATATCCCGGTACTCGTCCTCATCGGAGTCCGCCAGAGTTCTTTCAGGTGCTTTGCCACTGCGTTCGGCCTCAGTGGCCGCGACGGCAGCGCGCAAATGCGAATAGGTCTCGCGCTGGTCGCTGGCTGCGGGGTCGTCCATTTGGACGTCGGCTTTGTCCATCAACCGCGACACGTCCTGGTCCATGCCGGATACGTCCGCGCCAGAGTCTGCAGCGCGCCGTGCCAGGAACTCTTCAACGTTCGAAATCTCGCTCAGTAGGTCTTCTTCGTCGTTTGCCGTCAGGAAACCTTCGGGAAGTACCTCTTCGTCTTCATCCTCATCCTCGGTCGCGGCCTCGTCATCCATGGCGTAATCACTGAGGATGTTCACGATTTCTTCGTCTTCCTCAGGCGCATTGTCTTGAGAGGACGGTTCGTCCTGAAGATCAGTTTGTTCGAATCCGACGGCTAGTTCGGTCTCTTCTTGTGCCTCCAGCGGTTCCTGCGCTACGGGCGGTTCGTTCACCCTCGCGGGTTCATCCATCGCAGGTTTCTGATCTGGTTCCGCATGGTCTCCGAAGGCCGGTTCTTGTTGGAAAGCGGTGGGCTCTTCCTGTTTGGGTTCCTCCAGGGTTTCCTCGAAATCGGCACCTTGAAAATCAGGGGCTTCCGTCTCAAGATTCGGGGTGTCTTGAACCTCTTCTTCGAAATCCGAAGAGCTTAGGGTTCCAGCCGCAAACGCGGCCGCGACAGCGTCGCTGGGGCCGGCATCGGCATTCATCAGCGACGTTTCTTCGTCCTCGGCGTAGATGACTGTGTTTTCGTCGGTATGAGAAACCACGGCCCGAATGCGCTGAAGCTTGGCAGCAATACTGTCTGCTGCGAGTGGTTCTGCATTTGATGACGGGTCAGTTTCGGGCAAAGTTGGTTCTTGCGCCTGTGCCGTGGGCGTTGGGAGCGGGGCAGAAGCGATGGGTGCGGGCGCGGGCTGATCTGTCGAGCGTAATACAAGCCCGTGATCGTCATGGCTGGCTTCGATCCGCCGCGCGGCATCACGCTGCGCAATACGCGCCAGCATTTCCGCATCCGGCTGAGGGGGCTCCGATCCGAAATAGCGATCTTCCGCAGCCAGATCGCGGAAGTACTCTGCAATCGCCTTCATCGTCTCGAAAGAGTCGTCGAAGCCTTCCAATGTGCATGAGAAGGTGCCGTAGGAAACGGTCAATACCTTGTTATTCTGTACCATCAGACGCACGTCCTTTACAAACTACGAGAGCCAACCCACCCGTCAGAAGGTATAGCTGTTGACCCAGAACTATGCCCATGAACCTATCATTTTGTGGTCTCAATGTGTCCAAATCCGGGAAAAATGATCAATCTAGGAAAAAATATACCGATTGTGCGTACAAACGAGCCAGTTTTGTTGGTCGGCGGTGGACAAATCGGGCCGGAGGATCTGAATCAGACGCTGATTCGCGCCAAATGCGTCGTCGCTGCTGACGGTGGGGCAAATCATTTGATGCGATATGGACTGGTTCCCGATGCCGTAGTTGGGGATTTTGATTCGCTTGAGGCCGTTGCAGAGGCTCAGATTCCACCAGATCGACTGTTTCGGATTTGTGAACAGGATAGCACGGATTTCGATAAGGCCCTGCGCAGCATAGATACGCCATTGGCGCTGGGCGTCGGCTTTCTGGGAGGGCGACTGGATCATCAGCTAGCGGTGCTTAACACTCTGTCTGTTAGGCAAGATCGGCCTTGTATCTTGATTGGATCGCATGAAGTCGTATTTCATGCGCCGCCTCAGATCTCGCTCAATTTAGGATCGGGCGATGTGGTTTCATTGTTTCCATTTCGGCATGTAACGGGGCGGAGTCAGGGGTTGGAATGGCCCATAGACGGTTTGCAGTTTGCTCCGAATGGGCAGATTGGGACGTCCAATCGTGCGGTGTCTGATGTGGAGTTGCAGATGGACGGGCCGGGTATGCTTGTGATGTTGCCGCGCGACGCTTTGGATCAGGTCATGCGGGCGTTTCTGTCGGGGCAGACCGGGCGCTGGCCCGCTCTCTTAGAATGACGTAAAGCCCCGAAGCGATCGTTATGGAGATGCCAACGGCGGCGATGCCGTTGGGCAGGTCACGGAAGATAAACCAGCCGAACAGGGTGGCCACCGGTATCTCAAGATATTGCATTGGGGCAAGTGTGGCCGAGGGCGCATAGCGCAGTGACCACGTCATGAACAGATGTGCCACCGTACCCAGCAGTCCAATGGCCCAAAGCAACACATACGTGTTGCCGGTCGGTGCGATCAAAGACAGTTCCCATGCACCCGCGGCGGTTCCGATCAGAAGAAACGGTAACATGATTGCCGAGGCCATTACGCCAGACACCGCTTGCAGGGAAATCGGATCGGTCTGTTTGGCGATTTGCCGGGTGACCAGCATGAACAAGGCGAAAACAACGGCAACCACAAGCGGTAGTAAAGCCGCTGCGCCGACTTGCGCAAAGCTTGGCTGGATGACCAGCAAAGTACCAATGAAACCTACGATACACGCGATCAGGCGGCGCAGGCCCACTTCCTCTCCCAGCACGTATTTACCCAGCAAAAGCATGATGAAAGGCATAACAAAGACAATGGCAACCGCGTCCGCCAAAGGCAGGTATTGCAGAGACGTAAACATCGCGCTGATGCCGATGATGTGCAGAATTGTCCGCACAACCGTCAGCCGCAGCGCGCGGCCTTGCATCTTCCAAGCACGTCCAGTCAACGCAACCAGAGGTGCCAGCACCAACGCCTGAACGGCAAACCGGACGAAGACCAGCATCGCGACCGGTGTTGTCTCGCCCAGCAGTTTGGCCATCGCGTCGCCTGCGGGGGCGAGGATGCAAAAGCCAAGCATCAGCATGATGCCAAGAACGGGGCGATCGACTGTCATATCGATTACGCTAAGCCGTTTAAACGGCCGATGAAAGCCGAAGCGTCAGCAGTTCGGTACGTTCACAGCAAGACCGCCCAACGAAGTCTCTTTATATTTCTCGTGCATGTCATGGCCGGTTTGGCGCATGGTCTCGATCACCGCATCCAAGGGCACAAAGTGATGACCATCCCCGCGCAGCGCCAGTGAAGCTGCCGAGACGGCCTTGATCGCCCCAAGCCCGTTGCGTTCGATGCACGGCACCTGCACCAATCCTGCAACCGGGTCACAGGTCATGCCCAAATGGTGCTCCAGTGCGATCTCGGCGGCGTTTTCTACCTGTTCGGGCGTTCCGCCCATAACCGCGCACAACCCTGCAGCGGCCATGGCAGACGCGCTGCCCACCTCGGCCTGGCATCCGGCTTCAGCCCCAGAAATCGAAGCGTTGAACTTAACCAGCCCTCCGATGGCCGCAGCAGTCAGAAGAAAGTCTTCGATACGGCTTTCCGAGGCGCCTGGCACGTGGTCCAGGTAATACCGCAATACGGCAGGCAGAACACCGGCAGCGCCGTTGGTTGGGGCGGTGACCACCTGACCTCCGGCGGCGTTTTCCTCGTTCACGGCCATGGCGTAAACGCTCATCCAATCGTTGATTGTATGAGGCGCGTTCAGGTTCATGCCGCGTTCGGCCTGCAGCGCATCGTGGATACCCTTGGCCCGGCGACGCACATGAAGACCGCCGGGCAAAATGCCGTCGGTGGTCAGGCCGCGCTCGATGCAATCATTCATCACTTGCCACAGCCGCGCAGTGCCTTTGGCAAAACTGTCTGCACAGCCGCGCGAGATTTCGTTGGCGCGCTTCATTTCGGCGATGCTCTTGCCGCTGGTCTTGGCCATGTCCAGCATCTCGACCGCCGACTTGAACGGGAAGGGCACAGGAGCACCTTCGTCTGTCGCTTTGCCCTCGGCCAGTTCTTCTTCGGTCAGAACAAAGCCGCCACCGATCGAGTAGAAGACCTGGCGCAGGATGACGTCGCCTTGTGCATCTGTGGCCATAAGGATCATGCCGTTTGCATGGCCCGAAAGGTGATGTTCATAGTCAAAGACCAAGTCAGTCTTGGGATTGAACTCAAGCGTGGGCAGCCCCTCGGGAGAAACGCTGTGCGTCTCATGGATCTCGGCCAGCGCAGCCTCGGCCATGTCGTGGTCGTAGGTATCGGGTACAAATCCAGCGAGGCCCAGAATGGTTGCCCGGTCAGTTGCGTGTCCGACGCCGGTGAACGCCAGCGAACCATGCAAAGACCCACGCAGCCCCGTAAATTCGAAGGGGGACGCCCGCATCTGGTCTAGAAACCGCGCAGCGGCGACCATCGGCCCCATTGTGTGCGACGAAGACGGGCCGATGCCCACTTTGAACATATCGAAGACAGACAGGAACATATCAGATAGCAGAGCCTTCCGGAGGGTTAGCGTATGTGGGTGAGGTAAAGGGTGTGACCCCCAACCCCTCGGCCGCGATTGCGGCGCCCGTTGCAGGGCGGGTTTCCAAATTCATCAGGATGTTTTGCAGGTGCGGGGTATCTGCCAGTTGGTACCAACTGTGATCCGAGCCCGTAGGATACAGCGCCATCCATCTCATCATACACGCAATGTAATAGGTCAAAGCAGATGGTGCGTCTGCCCGAAACCACTGGGGCGCGTCTGCGGCCACGGATTCAAGCAATTTCAGGTGATGGCGCAGGCGAGGGCGGATGCCTTCGCGCAGTGTTTCGGCCTGAACGGCATCGATGTACTTGTCCGCGTAGAACAGAATCCGCATGTCGGCATGCAAGGTGTTCGAAGCGAAGAATAGCCATTTCAGAAATGCGGCGCGGTCCGGACTGTCGGGGACGGGGGCCATCTGCTTGTGTGTGTCAGTTAACCATAGCAGAATGGCGGCGGTTTCAAAAACCGGCCCTTGGGGCGTTTCAAGAACAGGGATCAAACCGTTGGGATTAAGCGCAAGATACGCGCTGCTAGCTTGCTGATTTCGGGCGCGGTCAACCAATACGGTATCGTAGGGCAGGCGCATCTCCTCCAGCACCAGCCGGATCACCAGCGAGGCGTTGTCAGGGGCGTAGTGAAGGCGATATCGCGTGTCCATGAAACCTATCTATACCGTACATCAATTCCCGAAAGTCTCGATTGCGACGTTTCCCATAGGAAACGCGTAGTTTGGTGTTGGTTCGCTGAGGAATTGGCGGATTCGGTCTCGCAGTCGGTGCAGTCCTTCCGTATAAGTTTCGGCAGCAAAACAGGGGGATGCTGCAATGACCGTAGGGATGTCACCCATCGACACGGCAAAATACGTCGCCGCGCGCCGTGCAGCCGACATGGTTCAGGACGGCATGCGGGTTGGGTTGGGCACCGGGTCGACAGCTGAATGGATGGTCCGCCGGTTGGGCGACAGGGTGCAAAAAGAGGGGTTGAAGATCAAAGGCGTTCCAACTTCGACCCGGACAGCCCAACTGGCGCGCGAGGTCGGGATCGAGGTTGTCTCGCTGGATCAGGCCGGATGGCTGGATATGACGATCGACGGTGCCGATGAGTTTGATCGGGAACTCAATCTCATAAAAGGCGGCGGTGGCGCGCATTTGCAGGAAAAGATCGTGGCGACCGCCAGCGATCAGATGGTGGTTATCGCGGATGCGGGCAAACAGGTCGAAACGCTGGGCGCTTTTCCTTTGCCCTTGGAAGTTATCCCCTTCGGCTGGCAAACGACCCGAACTTTGGTGGAGGAGGTTTTGGACACGATGGACGTCCTTGGAACCTCGACGACCCTGCGTCTCAATGGTGAAGCTCCGTTTGTTACAGATGAAGGCAACCATATCCTTGATCTGCACCTGCAACGTATCGGAAACGCCCGACAGTTGGCGTTGGTTCTGAACCAGGTGCCGGGCGTCGTCGAGAACGGGTTGTTTATTGATATCTGCGACAAGGTTGTAATCGGGCATGGAAATGGTCGAGTAGAAATCCGGGATATCAATGAAGGAACGGTCGAGACCGAGCATTCGCCAGACAACAGCGAGAACCTATTTTTGGATATAGCGGACTAAACTTGGCCCGGTGATAGATTTTTTGGGCGACCAAGGGTTGGCAGTGCGGTATTCGACCCCAGATACTCAACGAATTTTGGCCTGACAAAAAGGAACTCAGGATGAGCTTTGACTATGATCTTTTCGTCATCGGAGGCGGCTCGGGCGGGGTCCGCGCAGCGCGTGTGGCGGCGGGCGAAAACGGGGCCAAAGTGGCCTTGGCCGAAGAAGATCGCTATGGCGGCACCTGTGTCATTCGGGGCTGTGTGCCCAAAAAGCTGATGGTCTTCGCCAGCGAGTTTTCGGGCATGGTCGGTGACGCGCAGGCCTATGGTTGGGATATCCAGCCCGGCGGGTTTGACTGGGATACGTTCCACGGCAAGCTGGTGACGGAACTGGACCGGCTGGAAGGTATCTACCGTAATATCCTGAAAAACAACGGCGTCGAAAGCTTTGACCAGCGCGCACATATCGTTGATGCGCATACGGTCGAACTGGCCGACGGTACTCGCAAGACCGCCAAGCACATCCTGATCGCCACCGGCGGTCGCCCGGTTGTGCCGGACTTCCCCGGGTCAGAGTTGGCGATCACCTCGAACGAGATTTTCCACCTGCCGAAACTGCCCGAAAGCATTCTGATCGTTGGCGGCGGTTATATCGCCAGCGAATTTGCCGGGATCATGAACGGGTTGGGCGTGAAAACGACTCAGTTCTATCGCGGCGCGCAGATCCTGCGCGGCTTTGACGAAGAGGCGCGCGGTCTGATCTGTGAAGAGATGCGCCAGAACGGCATCGACGTGCGTCTGGGCACCAATGTGCTTGAGATGACGAAAGAGGGCGACAAGATCCGCGTCAAGGCCACCGACGGCACCGAGGATCAGTTCGACGTGGTCATGTACGCCACCGGTCGTGCGCCCAATGCAGATAACCTGGGGCTTGAGGCCGTAGGTGTTGAGCGTGGCCGTAAGGGTGAGATCATCGTTGATGAATACAGCCAGACCGGCGTGCCCTCGATTTATGCCATTGGGGATGTGACTGATCGTGTAAACCTGACCCCGGTTGCGATCCGCGAGGGCATGGCTTTTGTGGAAACGGTGTTCAAGGGCAACCCCACGCCCGTGGATCATGACCTCATCCCCACCGCCATTTTCACCCAGCCCGAAATGGGCACTGTGGGCCTGAGCGAGGAAGATGCCGCCGCGCAGGAGCCGATCGAGGTGTATGCTACTTCGTTCAAGCCAATGCAAAAGGCGTTTGCAGGTGGTACTCAGAGGGTACTGATGAAGCTGATCGTGTCTCAGGCGACACGCAAGGTTCTGGGCTGTCACATTGTCGCCCCCGGCGCAGGTGAAATGATCCAGCTGGCCGGAATCGCCGTAAAAATGGGCGCGACCAAGGAAGATTTTGATCGGACGGTTGCGGTTCACCCAGTCATGGCCGAAGAGCTGGTGACAATGCGGCAACCTGTGCGCACTGCTTGATTTGCAACCGCGCGCACACAAGTTACAAGGGAACCCGTGATCACACGGTCCAACACAAGGGAATAGATACACATGGCGGGCAACAGCGGTGGCCCCTGGGGGGGCGGAGGCTCTTCTGGCGGCGGAGGAAATCGGGGTAACAACGGGAACGGGCAACGCCCGCCCGAAGGCGATGGCCCGCAGATCCCCGAGATCGACGAGCTGATGAAAAAAGGGCAAGAGCAACTGCGCGTTCTGATGGGCGGTCGTGGTGGCTCGGGCCGTGGCGGCAATGGTCAGGGCAGCGGGGGCGGCGGTCCCATCTTTACCAAAGGGACCATAGCAATTGGCGCGCTGGTCGCGGCCGGACTATGGGCGGCTGCAAGTTTTTACACAGTGAAACCAGAAGAGCAGTCGGTAGAGCTTTTCCTGGGCGAGTTCTCCTCTGTCGGGAATCCTGGTCTTAACTTTGCCCCGTGGCCCTTTGTAACTGCCGAAGTCATCCCGGTTACGCGCGAACAGACCGAGGATATGGGCGGTGCACGCGGTAGCGATGATGGTCTTATGCTGACCGGTGACGAAAACGTGGTAGACATCGACTATCAGGTTGTCTGGAACATCAACGATCCGGCAAAATACCTGTTCAACCTGCGTGATCCGCGCCAAACCATCCAGGCTGTGTCGGAATCGGCGATGCGTGAGATTATTGCTCAAAGCGAGCTGGCGCCGATCCTGAACCGGGATCGTGGTATCATCGGTGAACGCCTGCAAGAGTTGATCCAGTCCACGATGGACAGCTACGATTCGGGCGTAAACATCATCCGTGTGAACTTTGACAAAGCCGACCCGCCGCAAGACGTGATCGCCGCCTTCCGTGACGTTCAGGCTGCCGCGCAAGAGCGGGATCGATTGCAGAACGTTGCTGACGCCTATGCCAACCAAGTTTTGGCGGAAGCCCGTGGTGAGGCCGCGCAGGTTCTGGAACAGGCCGAGGCGTATCGCGCTCAACAGATCAACAGCGCACAGGGTGAGGCCAGCCGTTTCAGCGCGGTTCTGGAAGAATACAGCAAGGCACCTGAAGTGACGCGCAAGCGCCTGTATCTGGAACGGATGGAGCAGGTTTTGGGAGATGTCGACAAGATCATCCTTGATGAGAACTCGACCGGTTCGGGGCAGGGGGTTGTACCTTACCTGCCGTTGAACGAACTGCGCCGCAACTCTGGGCAGGAGAGCAACTGATGCGTAAATCACCCATTATCCTCATCATCCTTGTAATTATCGGCGTCCTTGGATTGTCTTCGATCTTTATCGTCGATGAGCGCGAACGTGCTCTGGTTCTGCGGTTTGGCCGAGTTGTCGATGTCAAGGAAACGCCAGGTCTTGCCTTTAAACTGCCGATCTTTGATGAGGTCGTGCGCTATGACGACCGCATTCTGTCGATCGACGTACAACCGCTTGAGGTCACGCCTCTGGATGATCGACGTCTGGTGGTCGATGCCTTTGCTCGGTACCGGATCGCGGACCTGAACCAGTTCCGTCAGGCTGTTGGTACCGGTGGCATCCCGGTTGCCGAGAATCGTCTGGATAGCATCCTTCGTGCCGAGACCCGTGAGGTTCTGGGTTCGGTGTCGTCCCGCGATATTCTTAGTTCGGACCGGGCCGCACTGATGCTGCGCATTCGCAACAGCGCGATTGCCGAAGCACGCGCGCTGGGTGTGACTGTTATCGACGTACGTCTGAAAGCTACAGATCTGCCGCAGGCCAACCTTCAGGCGACCTTTGACCGGATGAAAGCCGAGCGGGAACGTGAGGCCACCGATGAGCGCGCCCGTGGTAACGAGGCGGCGCAGCGTGTGCGGGCGCAGGCTGATCGTACTGTGGTTGAACTGGTCTCGGATGCAAACCGAGAGGCCGAGATCATTCGTGGTGAAGCCGACGCCGAACGCAACGCGATCTTTGCCGAAGCCTATGGTGCGGATCCTGAGTTCTTTGAGTTCTACCGTTCCCTGTCGGCCTATGAACAGGCGCTGCAGGGGGGCAACAGCTCGTTAGTTCTGAGTCCGGACTCTGAGTTCTTTAACTATCTGAAGTCGCCTTCCGGCCAAGGCGGTCGGTAATGGGCATGATCCTTCTGGCCTTCGGGCTGGTGTTGATTGTCGAGGGGCTGGCCTATGCGCTGGCCCCTTCGCTTATTGAGCGTATGCTCGAGGCGCTGCGTGCGCTGCCCGAACAAGCACGGCGACTGGCGGGGCTGCTTTGTGTGGTCAGTGGATTGGTGCTGCTGTGGGGCGCGCATCAGGTCGGGTTTTAACACAGGGTTTTCACTTGCCGGTGATTTCTCCGCGATCCTCAGTTGCGGGCTTGGCCAAACCGACTACATTGGTTGCCAAGGAGGAACGCCTAAGGGCGATCCAGTTAGAGTTGACGACAAGGAGTTCCCAAGTGCAGGCACAAGCGCGCAGTATTTCCGTCCGGCGGGACGAGGTTGTTGGTTTCACGCGGCTGATGTGGTTGGCCTTTGTCGGGATGCTGTTGGTGCTGGCGCAGACCGTCGCCGCGCAGGCACGGGGCGAAAGCCTTGCTCCTCTGGCCGAAAAGATCAGCCCGGCGGTGGTCAACATCACAACGTCAACTCTGATCGAAGGCCAATCCGGTCCTCAGGGGATCGTACCCGAAGGGTCTCCGTTTGAGGATTTTTTCCGCGAATTTCAGGACCGCGGGAATAATGGTCAGAACGCCCCGCGCCGCAGTAATGCGCTGGGCTCGGGATTTGTGATTTCTGAAGATGGGTTCATCGTAACCAACAATCACGTCATCGCAGAAGCCGATGAAATCCTAATCGAGTTCTTCCCCGGCGATGGCCAGCCTGTAAAAGAGCTGCCCGCCAAAGTGATTGGCACCGATGAGAAAACCGATATCGCGCTTCTTAAGGTCGAGGCGTCGGGGCCGCTGCAATATGTGCAGTTCGGTGACAGCGATGTGGCCCGCGTGGGCGATTGGGTGATTGCAATGGGTAATCCGTTGGGTCAGGGATTCTCGGTCTCGGCCGGTATCGTATCTGCGCGCAACCGGGCGCTCAGCGGATCGTATGATGACTACATTCAGACGGATGCCGCAATCAACCGGGGTAACTCGGGCGGTCCGCTTTTCAACATGGAGGGCGAGGTCATCGGAGTGAACACAGCGATCCTTTCGCCCAATGGCGGCTCGATCGGGATTGGTTTTTCGATGGCGTCAAACGTCGTGATCAAGGTCGTGGACCAGCTGCGCGAGTTCGGTGAAACGCGCCGTGGTTGGCTGGGCGTGCGCATTCAGGACGTGACTGAGGATATGGCCGAGGCGATGGGTCTGGACAAACCGGGCGGCGCGCTGATCAGTGACGTGCCTGATGGTCCAGCCAAGGACGCCGGGCTGCTGGCAGGCGACGTGATCCTCAGCTTTGATGGGGTCGAGGTCGAAGATACCCGTGGTCTGGTCCGTCAGGTAGGAGAGACCACAGTTGGCAAAGCAGTCCGTGTTGTGGTGCATCGCGACGGCGGAACGCAGACCGTTCTGGTGACGTTGGGCCGCCGCGAAGACGCTGAGCGGTCTGAGAGCAATGAAGAAGATGCGCCCGAAGCGCCGGTTGAAGAAAACGCCGATATTCTGGGCCTGACCATCTCACCACTGACGGATGAGCTACGGTCAGATTTGGCCTTGGATGCAGAGGCCGAAGGTCTTGTGGTGACCGAAGTTGATGAAGCGTCGGAAGCCTATGCCAAAGGTTTGCGCGCTGGTGACCTAATCACTGAGGCCGGGCAGCAAAAAGTGACATCGATCGAAGATTTCGAAACGCGCATGGTGGAAGCAGGCGAAGCAGGGCGCAAATCGTTGCTTCTGCTGGTACGTCGCGGCGGAGACCCTCGCTTTGTCGCGCTGAGTCTGGAACAGTAATCAACTTGCAAAAAACAGTGGAAGGCCGGAGCAGATGCTCTGGCCTTTTGTTTTTCGCGCTTTTTTAAGTCTGGCCAATAGAAAGAGCCACGCGCCGGGGAAGGCACGTGGCTCTGATACAGGGAGAGGTCAGTGGACAGATATCGGGGATGATTCTCTGACCTCCTACGGTAACAGTTAGTAAGATAGTCTTAACGACTGGGAGAGTATGTGAAGCAGGTCACAGCCCGTCAGATCAAATCAGAATCTGCAAGTTCCCGCAGCGCGTCAAAGTCGTGGATCTTAAGGCCGCCGCGCGATGCCTCGACCACTTTGTCCCGCTTCCAGGTCGAGATCGTCTTTGACACCGCCTCTCGCGTTGCGCCGACGAATTCAGCCAGTTCGCTTTGCGACAGAGTGATGCGATTGCTTGCGTCGCCTTGCAGGTCAGACAGGTGCAGCAATTTGCGTGCCAGACGGATCGGCATCGGCAAAAAGACCTGTTCGTTCAACTGAGAGCCCATCCAACGCATCCGCAATCCGGCCAGCCTGATCATATCAACGGCAAGGTCGGGGTGCTGACGAATCTGGTTCATGACGTCCTTGCGTCGGACGCGAAGAACCCGAGACGGCTCGGCAGCGGCAATGGTGGCGGTGCGTGGGCCGTTGTCGAACAGGCCGATCTCACCAAACACTTCTCCGGGTTTCATAAGGGTCAGAGACAGCTTGCGGCCGCTCATCGCCAGAAAGGAGACTCCAAGCGTTCCTTCAAGGATCGCATAGAGAGCGTCGCCCTCGTCCCCCTGTTCAAAAAGTACATCTCCTTGGGTCAAGGAGATCTCGGTCGCCTGAGCCGATAGCATGGTTCTCAGCCGGTCAGATGCCTCGGCCAGAAAGCCGGTGTTTGGAAAGGGCGTCATATTGGTGGTTTAACCCGAGGGATTGTGAGTGGTCCCACAACTTTTCACAGCAAACGCCTTTAGCCAAGGTTTTTGTGTACTTATTTTATATCGGAGCGACGTCCGTGACCTTCTGAACCTTCAGCCGTCCTGATTTTCATTTTGGTCGGGTTCTTCCATATACGTCTGCAACATGCTGAATTGCAGCATTAAAAACGCCATCAGCGCGATTGGAAACGCGAAGGTTTCGATTTTCACCCATAGATCAGTCGATAGGGTGCGCCACACCAGTTCATTCGCCACAGCAAGAACTGCGAAGCACCCGCACAGACGGCGGGTCAGTATCATCCAACCTTCGTGCCGCATCGGCAGCATCTCGTCCAGCACATAGGCCAAATAGGATTTGCCCTGCAGCAGGCCTATGCCAAGGATCGCGGAGAAGAACCCATAGACCAGCGTGGTTTTCATTTTGAAAAACCGCTCGTCGTTGAACCAGGCCGTCAAGCCACCGAAGAAGATCACCATGAACGCGGTGAATATCTGCATTCGGCTGAGTTTCCCGGTCAGTACCCAAAGAACAGCCATTGCCCCTAACATAAGCGGGACAAAGATAATGGTGGCCACGATGAACCCCGAGTATTCGGTTCCCGCGTATTCAAAGCTGTCGTCGCGCAGACGCAGGTAGATGAAAAAAAAGGCCAGCGGAGGCCCAAGCTCCAGCGCCTGTTTCAGGAAAGGGTTGATCTCTTTTTTGCCTGTCATCACGGATTCCTGCTTCTTACCCGCCCATTTCAACTATTACGGCGCCAAGTGCAATCAATGCCATCAACGCAATCCGTCTGGGGCCAACGGTTTCTTTGAGGATCAACCAACCGATCAGTGCAGCAAATACTGTTGAGGTTTCACGCAGCACAGCGGCTTCGCCGACCTTGTCCAATCGGGTGGCCAGCATGATCGAGCCAAAAGACAGCGGCGCGATGATACCTCCGGCGAGTCCGCGCAGCATCAAAGGTCCAAGAGCCGGACGATGGATCATGGCCCGCCATCTGAGAAATGCGTAGAATGGCATCGCAGCCCCGTCGATCATGAAGAACCACGCCAGAAACGTGAAAGGATCCGCCGTGGCGCGGATGCCATAGGCGTCATAGGTTGTATACAGCGCCACGAACAGCCCCGTCGCGATGGCCAATGCAAGGGCAATGCCCAACGTCTCACGATTTGTTTCGAGAAATTTGAAGTTGTAGGCGGCCAGACCGAAGATACCGGCAAGAAGGACGGCGACTCCGAACCATTGGGTTCCGGTGAAGGTTTCACCGAACAAAAGATAAGCGCCGATGACGGTGAACAGTGGGCCGGTGCCACGTACCACAGGATAAACGACCGTGTACGATCCCTTGGTATAGGCCAACGCCTGCAGCGTTTTGTACAAGATATGGATCACCCACACGACGGCAAAGATGGGCCACATGTAGGGTTCAGGCCAGGGCACGACAAAAAGCGCAAAGGGGGCAGCCATCAGGCAATAGCAGGCGTCGATGGCCCCGCGCGACATCCAGGGGTCGTGGCGTCCCTTTTGTAACGCTCCGAAGGCTGCGTGCAGAAAGGCAGCCATAAGCGCCAGCGCCAGTGCCAACTGGTGACCTGCTTCGGTGCCTTCCAGTGATATCAGCCAGTCGCTCAATACAAGTGCTCTTTCACGGGTGGTGAGGCCGGGGGTTTTCCACCCCCGGACCCCCGAAGGATATTTTTAGCCAGATGAAGGGGCGGATCAGTTTTCCAGCCCAGTCAGAGCTGCGGCAAACTCTTCGGGATCGAAAGGCGCGAGGTCGTCGATCTGTTCACCAACTCCGATTGCGTGGATCGGAAGACCGAACTTGTCGGCCAGCGCGACCAAAACCCCGCCCTTGGCCGTTCCGTCGAGTTTCGTCATCACAAGCCCCGACACATCCGCCAGCTTGCGGAAGGTTTCAACTTGGCTGAGTGCGTTTTGCCCGGTGGTGGCGTCCAGTACCAAAAGGGTGTTATGCGGAGCGGTTTCGTCGACCTTGCGGATGACACGGACGATTTTGGCGAGTTCTTCCATTAGGTCTGTGCGGTTTTGCAAACGACCTGCCGTGTCGATCATCAGAAGATCCGCGCCTTCCTCTTGTGCTTTGGTGAGTGCGTCGAAGGCAAGAGAAGCAGGGTCCGAGCCTTCCGGAGCAGTCAGGACCGGCACTCCGGCGCGATCCCCCCAGACCTGCAGCTGTTCAACTGCGGCAGCGCGGAAGGTGTCTCCGGCGGCAATGACGACCTTTTTCCCGGCGGTTTTGAACTGGCTTGCGAGCTTGCCGATGGTTGTGGTCTTGCCGGATCCGTTAACGCCCACGACCAGCACCACCTGCGGGCGTTTTGGGTAAATAGGAAGGGGTTTTGCCACCGGCTCCATGACGCGGGCGACTTCTTGCGCCAGAAGCTGTTTGATTTCTTGCGTCGAGAGTTTGCGACCGTACCGCCCCTCGGCCATGTTCGAGGTTACGCGCAGGGCAGTGTCGACGCCCATATCCGAGGCGATCAGCAGTTCCTCGAGCTGTTCCAGCATGTCGTCATCCAGCGCACGGCGGACAACGGTCTTTGGCTCACTTCGGCCAAACAGACGCCCCAGTACGCCTTTGGAAGACGTAGCTTCAGGAGGGGGTGGCGCGGGTTGTGGATCGGCAGGCGACGGGTCGGGCGTTTCGACCGGCTGCGGCGTGGGTACAGGGGCGGGTGTTGGTTGTGGCGCGGGTACTGGTTCCGGCGTTGGTTGAGGTACTTCCGGAACAGGTTCAGGCTGCGGTTCGGGCTCTGGTATGATCGGGTCCGGGGTTGTTGTTTCCTCGCCGCCATCCTCGACGATTGCGTCCAGCCCCTGTTCAAGGCGGGACGAGGATTTGAAAAGCTTGTTCTTTAGCTTTGAGAAAAACGCCATTTTTGGTCTCCGCAGGTGTTCCCCTCACCTAATGCGGATTCGCAGCGGTTGCAAAGGGTCAGGCAAACGCCAGCAGTAACCCTACCTGCGCCCCCCAGTACAATATCCAAATCGGATAGGGTGTAAGTTTCCGAGATGGATGATTAGGGGGCAAAAGGAATTTCTCGGTGGCCAGGATCAGGTCTGAGGCGATGAAGGCAAGGGCAGCGGGCAGGGCCAACCACAGCGCGTCTGTATCCGGTAGGGACAAAACCGCGATCCCCATCCCCAAAATGATCGGGATATAGGCAAGCACCGGGCCTTTCAGGTCACCTGCGCGCGGGGTCAGCAACGTGGCGGCAATAATACCCAAAACGATCAACGACCAGAAGATGGCAGGTCGGTCCAAAATCAGGCCCGGGTCGCTGGACGGATGCGTGAGAAACAACGCAATATAGGCCAGATGCCCGGCGGCAAACGCTCCGATACCGGCCATGAAGGTCTGGTCCGTTTCGCGAGACAGTAACGCATCCCCGATTGCGCAAAGGGCAAGTGCCATCGACAAGAGCAACGGCGCACCGCTGAAAACCGCAATGACGGCCAGTGTGCCAACTGAAGCGGTCTTAAAAATCGTTCTCGCCGTGCTGACAGGTTTTGGGGCCATTGGCATGTAAGCCATCGCACAGGCGGAAGCGAAAATCAGCAGAACAGTGGTCACGCGTTGGTCTCCGGGTTGGTGGTCAAATCAGAACGCCATGATCACGCGGTCAATTCAACGGGTTACGTCAGGGCAGGGCGGCCTGACGCAATGGTAATTGGCCTTGTCTTCCGGCTTCTGACAGAATGACTGCATGCTGAGACACATCGTGATTCTTTTAGCCCTTTCCGCGCAGGCGGTGGGTGCCCAGACGGCCCTGTCCGGGTCCGAGTTCGATGACTATACGCGCGGTAAAACCCTGTTTTACGGGTTTCAGGGCGAGGTTTATGGTGTCGAACGGTACCTGCCGAACCGTCGGGTGATTTGGTCCTATTTGGATGGCGACTGCAAAGAGGGCGTCTGGTATGAGCAGGAGGATCAGATCTGTTTCCTCTATGAAGACAGGCTTGATCCACAATGCTGGCGCTTTACCCGGTCTGGCGCTGGGTTGATTGCTCAATTTGAAGGAAATCCCGACCAGACCGAATTGTATGAGGCCGAGGACATCGACGAAGAGATGATATGCCTCGGGCCAGAGGTCGGAGTTTAAGTGTCACTTAAAACAATGAGCCTTGATCCGGTGCGTCTTTTTTAGGCGATTTTTTTGGTGCAGGTCGCGGCGCCTTAGACTGCCCTGTGTTGAGCATGCCATCGGCAAATTCAATCTCTAACGCGTCGTGTTTTGCAGCCTGTTTCTTCGTGGTTATAACTTGATCGTCGGCTCGTACCACGGCGTAACCACGTTGCAACGTCGCCTTGTAGCTGAGCGTTTCGCGCAGACGGTCCGTGGCCTCTAGCTGTTGCCGCATCCGGTCCAAACGCAGGGTGTGGGCCGCGCTCATCCGTTCGCTTAACCTCGAGAGAGTTTGGCGCTGCACCTCGATCTCGCGCTGGATGGGGCGCAGTGACAGGCGCGAGGACAGGTTGCGCACCGCCTCTTGTCGGCTGCTTACAAGATTGCGCAGGGTTGAGGGCCGCAGATGGGCAGAGAGCCGCACCACTTGCAACTGGCGGTTTTGCACGCCGCGCTCCAGCGCTGGGGTTAAGCGATCTGCAATCAAATCAAGTCGTTGGCGCGGAGAGTTCAACAGGCTGTCCGGGCGCGGCAGGGCGCGGGACAAGTCGCGCAGACGTTGGCTGCGGCGTTGCACGGCATCGGTCGCGGCGCGGGACAGGCGCGCGCCTTGCTCGCCGGTCCAGGCCAGTAGCTCCATTCGAACGGGCACGGCCAGTTCGGCGGCTGCAGTGGGTGTGGGGGCGCGACGGTCCGAGACGAAGTCGATCAGCGTTGTATCAGTTTCATGCCCCACAGCCGAGATCAGCGGGATCTCCGAGGCCGCCGCCGCGCGTGCGACCGCTTCTTCGTTGAAACCCCACAGGTCTTCGATCGACCCGCCGCCGCGGGCGACGATGATCAGGTCAGGGCGGGGCAGCGCACCTCCGGGCGAGAGTTGGTTGAAACCGTTGATCGCGTTGGCGACCTCGGGCGCGCAGTTCGATCCTTGCACGGCGACAGGCCAGATCAGCACCTTGCGCGGGAACCGATCGCGCAGGCGGTGCAGGATATCGCGGATCACTGCGCCAGATGGTGATGTCACTACGCCGATGATCTGCGGTAGGTAGGGCAGGGGTTTCTTACGCTCGGGTGCGAACAACCCTTCAGCCTCAAGCTGTTTCTTGCGCTTTTCCAGCAGCGCCATCAGTGCGCCTTGGCCTGCGACGGCGACCTCATCGACATTCAGGTTGTATTTCGATTGCGCGCCAAACGCGGTGAGACGCCCGGTTACGACGACCTCAAGCCCTTCTTCGGGCACCACGGACAGGCCCGAGATCTGACCCTTCCACGTGGTGCAAGCCAGCACGTTCCGGTCATCCTTGATATCATAGTACAGATGGCCCGAGCGCGCCTTGAACACGCGCCCGACCTCGCCGCGTACACGGATTCGGCCGAACGTGCCTTCCAGCGTGCGTTTCACCTCACCCGAGATGTCAGAAACTGTATATTCCGGGGTGTTTTGGCCGGGAATGGGGTCGTCAAGCAGGTCGGACATTTCAGCGCCTTGTGTCAAATGCCCACCCAGCTTAGAACGCGCGGAAGGCGAGGCCAAGCAGATCGGAGAGCAGTCATGAATATCCTCATTCTCGGAAGCGGTGGGCGCGAACACAGCCTGGCCTGGGCGGTGATGCAGAACCCCAAATGTGACCGTCTGATTGTGGCACCAGGTAATTCCGGGATCGCGCAGATCGCCGAGTGCGCGGCGCTGGATATTGAAAATGGCGGCGCGGTTGTCAGCTTTGCCGAGGAAAACGCGATTGATTTCGTGATTGTCGGCCCCGAGGCCCCGCTGGCCGCTGGTGTAGCAGACCGCCTGCGCGAAGCGGGTGTGCTGGTCTTTGGCCCCTCAGCTGATGCGGCGCAGTTGGAGGCATCCAAGAGCTTTACCAAGGAAATCTGCGACGCCTCGGGTGCGCCGACCGCCGCCTATGGGCGTTTTACTGAAGCCGAGCCTGCCAAGGCCTATATCCGCGAACAGGGCGCGCCTATTGTGGTCAAGGCCGATGGTCTGGCCGCCGGCAAGGGCGTGATCGTGGCGATGGACGAGGCGACCGCGCTGGAGGCCATCGACGACATGTTTGGTGGGGTTTTTGGCGGGGCCGGGGCCGAGGTGGTGATCGAGGAATTCATGGAGGGCGAGGAGGCTTCGCTTTTCGTGTTGTGTGATGGAGAGGATATCCTGTCCGTTGGTACCGCGCAGGATCATAAGCGCGTGGGTGAGGGCGATACCGGGCTAAACACGGGCGGGATGGGGGCGTATTCTCCGGCCCCGATCCTGAGCGCCGACATCGAGGCTCGCGCGATGGAAGAGATCATCAAGCCGACCGTGGCCGAGATGAAAAAGCGCGGGATGCCGTTTCAGGGGGTTCTCTATGCGGGTTTGATGATCAAGGACGGGCAGCCGCGACTGGTGGAATACAATGTGCGCTTCGGCGATCCTGAATGTCAGGTGCTGATGATGCGCCTGGGCGCGCAGGCGATGGATCTGATGCATGCCGCAGCCGAGGGCCGTTTAGGCGAGGCGCAGGTGAATTGGGCCGACGATCACGCGCTGACCGTTGTGATGGCGGCCAATGGCTATCCCGGTTCTTACGAGAAGGGCAGTGTGATTGGCGGTCTGGACGTGTTGCCCGAGGACAGCAAGAACATGGTTTTTCATGCCGGGACCAAGGCGGCAGACGGGCAAGTATTTGCGTCGGGTGGTCGGGTTCTGAACGTCACTGCTCGGGGCGAGACACTGCAGGACGCGCGCAACCGGGCTTATGCGATGGTTGACGGGATTGACTGGCCCGGAGGGTTCTTCCGTCGCGATATCGGCTGGCGGGCTTTGTGATCTGATTGCCGGGCTGCGCCCGTCTTGATTTTTTGCGGAAGGGGGCTTTGCCCCCTCGGCCTTTCGGCCTCACCCCCAAGGTATTTTGGGCCAGATGAAGGGCGGATCAGCAGTTTGGGGCTGAGGTCAGGTCCCTGCGGTGTTTGAGTGGGCCAAGGTCGGTGGTTTGCCAGCCGCCATTGTAGGAGACGCTGATGATGCGGGACCAGTCGGCGCTGGCCAGGATCAGTTTGGGGCCTGTCGTGCAGTAGCGCAGGCCTCCGGCGATAAATGCGTCGCCGATCTGATGGTTGGTCAGGCCGGGCAGGGTTGCGATCTCGCTCAGTTCGCGATCTTTGTAGCGCCAGATGCGGAGGGTTTTGGCCAGATGCGGGCGGTCGATATAGGCGATTTCGATGTGGCCGTCATTGTCCAGATCCCAAATTCCAGCCGGGGCGAGCCAGCGGTTTCGCGCGCCGATGTGGGGGGTGGCGGCGATCTTGTCCCCGCGCGCGTTGTAGATTGCGAGTTGAGCGCCCTCGTGTACGCTGGTTTCAACGACGATGACCTCGTTTGATCCGTCAAGATCGATATCGGCCAGACGAGGGGCGAGGTCTTCGAAGACCCGGTCCTGCGGGAGCCGGATGGTTAGGACCGCCGGGTTTCTTGGCGTTTTCTGAAGCTTTTTAGGGTCTATGCTTTCGACGGTTATTTCCAGTGCGCCATATTCGATATCGTCGCCCAGAACTCCATGCGTATATCGTGTTGTGGGTTCAGTATAACGCGCAGCTGTAATTGTCTCGGCAGCGGTGACGAAGTCTACCCCCGCCAGCCAAAAGCCCAGCGTTAGAATTGCGCCGCGTACCTGACATTGCCACAGGCGGGGGGGGAAACGCGGCGCTTTGGACCGCATCAGATCTGTTTTTCCGGCATTTGTACGACGAGACCGTCCAGTTCATCCGTCACTTTGATCTGGCAGGTCAGGCGCGAGCGGGCAGGGTCGGGCTCAAACGCAAAGTCCAGCATGTCCTCTTCCATGTCGTCTTTGGCGGGCACTTTCTCGACCCAATCAGGGTGGATATAGACATGGCAGGTCGAGCAGGCGCAGGCGCCGCCGCAATCGGCCTCGATGCCGGGGATGTTGTTGTCACGGGCCCCTTCCATGACGGTCAGTCCGTTGGCGACCTCGACGGTGTGCTCGGTACCGCCATGCTCGACATAGGTGATCTTTGCCATTGCGTGCGTCTTCCTTTTACGATGTTCGAAACCTTCCTTAGTCAAGCCATTTAGGTCTTTCCACCCTCATTTGCGACTCGGGATGCCGCGACTGGACATTCCTGTGATATGTTCTATCTTTGTTCGCATGCTTGTTGCCCCTGTTCGCCGTGCAGTTCCAAACCGAGACTGGCCGCGCCCACCCGCTTGCCTGCCAGCCAATCGGCTGGACGATCCCCCCGATAACGCCCGTGTGACCGTGGCCGGGCTGGTGATCTTGCGGCAGAGACCGGGAACCGCCAAGGGCGTGATCTTTCTGACGCTTGAGGACGAGACCGGCATCGTGAACGTGGTGGTCTGGCGCGCGATGTACGAGGCGTTCCGTCGCGCGGTGATCTCGGGGCGGTTGTTGCGGGTTACAGGGCGGATGCAACGGGCGCATTCCGTGACCCATGTGATCGCGGAAGAGATCGAGGATATCTCGGGGATGTTGGACGTGTTGGTACGGGGGGAGGGAGCCTAGGCGCTGCCATACACTCCTGCCTTGTCCAAACGCCAGCGCTGATGCACAATTTCATCATTAGATGTTGGGCGCGCCGACAGACCACCACGCCACGCTTTGGGAGGAACGTGTCATGCCATCCAAAACCGCAGATTCCACACCGCCAGAGGACCTGACGCCCCAGCAGCAGGACAGGGCCGACGTCAATACAATCACTGTCGACGATATAACCGCCTCGTTAAAAGCTGGCTTCTCTGACTTTCTGGCGCGCCCGGTCATGAGCGGCTTTTTCGGTCTGTTCTATGCGGTGTTCGGAATTCTTCTGGTTTGGGTCATGGTCTGGCTGGGCAAGATCTGGATGATCATTCCGGCCATTGTCGGCTTTCCGTTGATTGCACCATTTGCGGCCGCTGGGCTGTACGAAATGTCACGCCGGTTGCAAAACAGAGAGGACTTCGGGTGGTCTGAAATCTTGACCGTCATGGCCAATCAGCGAAAGCGTGAGATGGGCTGGATGGCCTTTGTTACCCTTTTCATATTCTGGGTGTGGGTTTACCAGATTCGGCTATGGCTGGCGATTATCCTACAGGACGCCTCTTTTTCGGACTTGGACGGGTTTCTGAACACCGTATTTTTCACTCCGCAGGGATGGACGTTTCTTGCTGTCGGCACGGCCATAGGGGCATTTCTGTCAGCGGTCCTGTTCTCGACAACTGTCGTTGCCATGCCCATGCTGCTGGATCGCGAGACCAACTTCGTCTCTGCCATGCTCACATCAATCCGGGTTGTCACCGAGAACCCCGTGGTGATGCTGAGCTGGGCTGCGATCATCTCGGTCACGATGCTGCTGTCGCTGGTTCCGGCGTTTTTGGGCCTGATTTTTACACTACCGATTCTGGGGCACACGACGTGGCATCTGTATCAGCGGGCCGTCCCGCCGGTGGCGGATAATTCGCCCGCTGTCAGTACAAGCCACGCATCATCCGCAGGTTAGCAAGGCTTGTGACCTAATTTACCGCTTGAACAAATTGCTCTGCGACTGCTTGTCTCGATGGTCCCCGCGCAATTCGGCATGTAGCGCCCGACCGGCCTGAACACCGGGGCGGGCACTGACGGTTTCTAGCCAGCGGGTGAAATGTGGCTTGTCCTCCAGCACCTGTTGCTGGCCTTCCCACAGACTGGCCCAGCCCCAGATCGACATGTCTGCAATGGAGTAGAAATCGCCCGCGACATATTCATTCTCGGCCAGCCGCCGGTCGAGCACGCCGTAAAGCCGGCCAACCTCGGTGCGATAGCGATCCTTGGCATAGGGCAGGTCTTGTGGCGGGTCCAGTTGCGGGGCGTATTTCAAAAAGTGGTGCGCCTGACCGGCCATGGGTCCGACCCCGCCCATTTGCCACATCAGCCATTCCTCAACAGCGATCCGGTCACGCTCGGTCTTGCCGTAGAACCGCCCTGTCTTGCGTGCCAGATACATCAGGATGGCACCGCTTTCGAAAACCGAGATCGGCCTTCCATCCGGGCCGTCGGGGTCAACGATGGCGGGCATCCGGTTGTTGGGCGCGATTTTCAGGAATTCTGGGTCGAACTGGTCACCTTTGCCGATATTGATCAGGTGGGTGGTGTAGGGCAGGCCCATTTCTTCCAGCGCTATGGACGCCTTCCAGCCATTCGGCGTCGGCCAGAAATACAGATCGATCATAATGTCTCCTCAGCTTGAGGGGATCATGAGGCTTTCTGCGCAAAGGGCAAGAGGGCGTGTGGCCGGGGGAGCGCAAACAACCGTGACCAGCGTGGCGCTGGCAGGTCGGGCAGGCCAGTCTGCAGGCAACCCAGACACAAACGGTCGTCGTGGCGCAGCAACGCGGTATACAACCGCAAAACGCCCGGTCGAGTATAGCTTGACCAATGACAGATGAGACGCTGGGGCATGCCGACTGGCTGTACGACGCGGGACAGATGGGCCAAAGTTTGCGGACAATCCAGTTGTAGCGTGACAGCGTTTGGGGCTTGTAGCCCTGTTCCTATGCTACGGTCTCCACGTCGGGGTGGCTGGATCAGCCATTCATAAGCCATGTCAAACAGATCGTTTTCCCGGCTGGTCACATTAACGAATTCCGCAGATCGACCGGCCGGTGTGTCCAACGCACAAAGCGCTCGACTTTGGTAGGCTGCCCCCGTCAACGAGATAATGCGGTTCAACGCCCCGGATCCAGAGTGGTGCAAAGCCTCAAGCGCCAGTTCGACACCCATTGAATGGCCGATGAAATGTATCGGTCTTACCGGGTTCAACCGACGCAAATCGCGGATCAGCCCGGCCAATGCGCGGCCGGCCTCGACGGCGCGACGACGCGCCGCCCATACTGGCCCCTGGGCGTTCCAGCCAAATGCGATCCCCAGCCCTTCATCAGCGAACCCCGCGCCGAACCCAAGCTGCTGTGGCCAGCTTGGACAACCAAAGTACGTACCATCCGGATTCAGGGCCAAAATATGTCGATGTGGGCAGGCTTTGGCGTCGTCGGGCCTGTATTTATACCCGTGGGTCATGACGACGACAGGGCCCGATACATCCCTTGTACGCCGCAGCACGCTATAGACGGGACGGGGGCTGCGATGGAGGAAAATCTGGTCGTCTTCGACATTGATCCTGACTATTGGCATCTGCTCAGCCTCGCACAAGATGTAGTGGTGCTCGTCTGTCATGACGCTATGACGATTGGGTGAAAGACAGGTTACAGAACCGTGACGTTGCACCAGTCAGGGTTGACGCCTTTGCAACTGCGGCGTAATGGCATCAAGACCACGTGGCGATTTGATACCGGATTGCGGGCCACGCTAAACAACACCGCTAAAAGGTCAGGATGAAGGGCCCCTTTCGCTTGACCGCGTCTGGGGTTTTTTATTTGCGCGCCCAAACCGGGCCGAAAGGAATGACATGAGCGAGAACTGGAACAAACGCACACAAGCCGTCCATGGTGGCATCCGCCGCAGTCAGTATAACGAGGTGTCCGAGGCGATCTTTCTGACGCAGGGCTTTGTCTATGATACCGCCGAGCAGGCCGAGGCCCGTTTTATCGAGACCGGCCCGGATGAGTTCATCTATGCCCGCTATGGCAACCCGACCGTGTCCATGTTTGAACAGCGTATTGCCGCTCTGGAAGGGGGCGAGGACGCCTTTGCCACCGCATCGGGCATGGCTGCTGTGAATGCTGCGCTGACCTCGATGCTGAAGGCTGGCGATCATGTGGTGTCGGCCAAGGCGCTGTTCGGCTCATGCCTTTATATTCTGGAAAACATCCTGACCCGTTTTGGGGTCGAAGTGAGTTTTGTAGACGGCACCGATCTGGACGCGTGGCAGGCTGCGATCCGTCCCGATACCAAGGCGGTGTTTTTCGAATCTATGTCGAACCCGACCCTAGAGGTGATCGACATCGAGGCCGTCGCCAAGCTGGCACATGCCGTTGGCGCGCTGGTGATTGTGGACAATGTATTCTCGACGCCCGTGTTCTCGCGCGCGATTCAGCAGGGTGCGGATGTGGTGGTCTATTCCGCGACCAAACATATCGACGGGCAGGGCCGGGCGCTGGGCGGCGTCATCATCGGCACCAAAGACTTCATCCGCGGCACCGTTGAACCTTATTTGAAACACACCGGCGGGGCGCTTAGCCCGTTTAACGCCTGGGTGATGCTGAAAGGGCTTGAGACGATGGCGCTGCGCGTCAACGCGCAGGCTGAATCCGCGCAGGTCATCGCTGAGGCGCTTGAGGGGCATCCAGCGTTGGAACGCACTTTGTACCCTGGTTTGAAAACCCACGCGCAGAATGCGCTGGTACAGACGCAACTGGGGGGCAAGGGCGGCACGGTTCTGTCGCTGGATATCAAGGGCGGCAAGGACGCGGCCTTCAAGTTCCTGAACGCGCTGACGATCCCGGTGATCTCGAACAATCTGGGTGATGCCAAATCAATTGCTACGCACCCGGCGACGACCACGCATCAGCGTCTGAGCGATACGCAAAAGGACGAGTTGGGCATCACACCGGGTCTGATCCGGTTTTCGGTCGGGCTTGAGGATGCAGATGACCTGCTTGCCGATATCGGGCACGCATTGGACGTTTCTCAACAATAGCGGTGCGTCAAATCAGGTATTCCCGGGTCAAAGAAATGTGTGCGGGGTAGTAAATCGCTCATTCCGCACCAAAATTCGATCCGGGCTGTGTTTTCCGGCGTATACGGATAAACTGGAAAACGCGCCGAGCCCGTATATACTCCGGCGACCAACCCCGAGGAACTCTGATCGATGAACGTGCATCCCCGTGACATTGACGACGCCCCCAACCATGATCAGGCCGAAGCCGCGCTGAAAGTGCTGCGCAAATGGGCCGAAAGCGCGACAGAGGCCGAAATCAGCCAGCTTGATCCGGCGATCGCACGTCTGGTTCCGGGGCTGGTACCGGTGAACTATCCGTCGCTGTCACGTGAGTATCCCGAAGGGTTCGAGGTGGATGCTGCATATCGCGCCACGCTGCCCGACCTGCAAAACGGCCCCTCCAGCCTGATCCGGGGGGCAAAGCAGCAAATTCAGCATGTGGGCATTTCCAATTTCCGCCTGCCGATCCGCTTTCATCGCAAAGAAGGTGAGGATTTGACCCTTGAGACCTCGGTCACCGGGTCAGTCAGCCTTGAGGCGGAAAAGAAGGGTATCAACATGTCCCGCATCATGCGGTCCTTCTACAAACACGCCGAGCGCACCTTCAGCTTTGAGGTGATGGAAGCCGCGCTGGATGATTACATGACCGATCTGGACAGCTTTGATGCGCGCATCCAGATGCGGTTTTCCTTCCCTGATAAGGTGCAAAGCCTGCGCTCGCGATTGGAAGGTTATCAATACTACGACATCGCGCTGGAACTGGTCGAACAGAACGGCGTACGCCAGAAGATCATGCATCTGGACTATGTCTATTCCTCGACCTGCCCTTGTTCGCTGGAACTCAGCGAGCATGCGCGCTCGACGCGGGGGCAGTTGGCGACGCCTCATTCACAGCGCTCGGTCGCGCGGATTTCGGTCGTGGTGGACTGCGACGCCGATTGTCTTTGGTTCGAAGACCTGATCGCTCTGTGCCGTCGCGCAGTGCCCACGGAAACGCAGGTCATGGTCAAGCGCGAGGATGAACAGGCTTTTGCCGAGCTGAACGCCGCCAGCCCGATCTTTGTCGAGGACGCCGCGCGTTTGTTCTGCGCCGAATTGCTGGCCGATCATCATGTCGGTGATTTCCGAGTGGTCGCCAGCCATCAGGAAAGCCTGCACAGCCACGATGCGGTTTCGGTCCTGACTGAAGGCCCGACCTTCGTATCCGCCAGCATTGACCCGAAATTGTTTGCGACCCTTTTCCACGTAGGGTGAGGTCAAAAAGTCTCAACTTCAAACTTACGGCACGTTTTTGCCGCAGCGCAGCAAAAAATGCTGCAAGCGCACGATCTTTCAAGTAGACTGAGGCCGAATGCAGCCGTGACTGCGCCGTTTGATTGCGGCGAAGGTCACTTCTGAAGGAAGCTGACACGTGCAACGCCTGAATCAGAGCGACACCGAAGGGTACCCGAAACATCGCGGCGTCTCTGGCTTCTTACCGTCATGCAGGCTGCGTCGTTTTCAGAGGAGTAACTACGTATGAATCCGATTACCCAGCCGCTGGAATTTCAGGCTGCCGCCATTCGGATGGCGGGCTATGCGGTCAGCAACCAGATGAAAATCATGCACATTCTGGCGTGCTCGGCGATGGAGCTGCCTTTCGTTCCCGTTCAAGCATTGCATGCGTCTTCATCGGTGCCCGCACCTGTTGCGCCAAAACCTGCGACCAAGACCACAGCACCAGCTTCCAAGGCAACTGCAGCTCCGGTTGCTAGGCCGAAACCGGCTGCAAAGGTCAAACCCGCAGCGAAGACAGCGACCGAATCACCGAAACGTGTTGTCTCAAAACCGGCCTCCGCCAAGGCGGTGAAACCCGCTCAGACACCGGCCAAGCCTGCGGTTGCGAAAACAGCTGCAACTAAGGCTCCTTCCGCCGCCAGACCTGCGACGAAATCTGTTGCGCCAAAACCTGCGATAGCGAAAGCGGCACCGAAACCGGCGGCCACCAAGCCTGCGGCTGCGGCATCCAAGCCGGTCGCGCCCAAAACAACAGCCAAAGCAGCGCCGGCCAAATCGACTCCGGTTAAAGCCCCAGCGCCCAAAACGGCCCCGACCAAAGCGGCGTCAGCCAAGCCGACTCCGACCAAAGTAGCCCCCAAAGCTCCGGCGCCGAAATCCGTGGCCGCAAAACCGGCTGCAGAGAAACCGGCGTCTGCGCCTGCTGCGCGCCGGCCTCGTGCCCCTTCGAAGCCGCCTGCGATGCCGGCTACTGCCAATAAATCCGATAAGTAAATCGGGGCATCCGCTTGACACAGTCGTGCAGGCGCGCCAACGCTGCGCCTCATGACGGATATACGCCCGGTTGGATATGTGATTGGCCTATTGGTCGCCATTCTTGGGGCGACCATGGTGCTGCCTTTGATCGCGGACCTGATTGAAGGGCGCGACGAATGGCATGTTTTCCTTGAAAGTGGGATCATTACGGTCCTGACCGGCGTTATTCTGGCGATGAGCTGCTCGAACGGTGTGGGCGAAGGTCTGACAATCCGTCAGACCTTTTTGCTGACAACAGGGGTTTGGGTCGCGCTGCCGTTCTTTGGTGCCATCCCATTTTTGTTTGGGGCGACCGAGCTTCGTTTCGTCGATGCTTATTTTGAGGCGATGTCGGGGCTGACGACCACCGGTTCGACCGTGATCACGGGGTTGGATGCTCTGCCGCAGGGATTGCTTTTGTGGCGCGGCGTCCTGCAATGGCTGGGTGGCATCGGGATTATCGTTGTGGCTATGGTGTTTTTGCCCGAGCTCCGGGTGGGCGGGATGCAGATTTTCCGCTCGGAAGGGTTTGAGACCATGGGGAAAATCCTGCCTCGCGCGCAAGAAATCGCTGGGCAGATATCACTGATTTATGTGTTTCTGACCTTTGTCTGCGTTTTGGTCTACGCCGGTTTTGGAATGAGCTTTTTTGACGCCGTTGTGCATTCGATGACAACGATCGCAACTGGCGGGTTCTCGAACTATGATGCGTCCTTTGCAACGTTTTCCGGGCCTACCGAATATGCAGCATCGGTATTCATGATTTTGGCAGCACTGCCGTTTGTTCGTTACGTCCAGCTGGCGAACGGCAATACAAGCTCATTGTGGAAAGACAGCCAGATCCGCACGTTTCTGGCGACTATTCTGGTGCTGGTCGCCGTGATGACGGTCTTTCTGCTTTTGGTCTTTCCGCATCATTGGGAACAGGCATTTCGCGAGTCCTTGTTCAACATTACCTCCATTATCTCGGGAACCGGATACGCCAGCGTCAACTACATGACATGGGGCAGCTTTCCGGTGATGGTGTTCTTTCTGATCGGTCTGATCGGGGGGTGTGCGGGTTCGACTGCCTGTTCGATCAAAGTCTTCCGCTATCAGTTGCTATTTGCATCCATCAAAACTCAGATTCGTCGGATCCGGTCTCCGCACGGGGTCTTTATGCCTTTATATGATGGGCGCCCCATCAGCACGGATGTTCTGACCTCGGTGATGAGCTTTTTCATGTTCTTTGTGCTGTCGATGGGCGTTCTGGCTTGGGCTTTGGCGCTGACGGGGCTGGACTTTATCACCTCGGTCTCGGGCGCGGCGACGGCGTTGGCCAATGTAGGGCCGGGGCTTGGCGATCAGATCGGCCCGGCGGGCAATTTCGCGGGGCTGAGCGATACGGCCAAGTGGCTGCTGTCCATCGGGATGTTGGTTGGGCGGCTTGAGCTCCTTGCCGTTTACGCCCTGTTCACCGTTCAATTCTGGAGAAACTGATGAAAAGACCCCTCGGCGCGCAAATCTCGCATATGCTTCGGGATCGCGGTGTGGATGTGATTTTTGGCATTCCCGGTGTGCACAACCAGGAAATGTATCGTGGGATCGAAGAAGCAGGTATCACCCATGTTCTGGCCCGGCACGAGCAAGGGGCTGGGTTCATGGCCGACGGATATGCCCGTGCAACAGGCAAACCGGGGGTGGCTTATGTGATTACCGGGCCGGGCCTATGCAACATCATGACACCGATGGGGCAGGGATATTCGGATTCGGTGCCGATGCTGGTTCTGTCCTCATGTCTGGACGAGACCGAGGCGTCAAAGGGCCAGTTGCATCAGATGAAGGACCAGCGTGGGGCCGCCGATACGGTTGCGGATTGGTCGGTGCAGGCAAATTCGGCCCAAGCCGCTTACGGGCTGGTCGAGCGCGCCTTTGAGGAATTCGAACTGTCGCGCCCGCGTCCCAAGCATATTCAGGTGCCGATCAAAAAGCTTGAGGCCGAAGCAGATCCGGCCCCGTTTCCCAACCAACCGGGGCTGCGCACCAAAGCCGCGCCGCCGGACGTCGCGTCGGTTATGTCGCTGCTGAATATCGCCCGCAGGCCCTTGTTCATCCTTGGGGGCGGGACGCGGTCCAACCTGTGGCGGCAGATCCTGACCCAACTGGGGGCAGCCTGTTTCACCACCTATGCGGGGCGTGGCATGGCCGGGTTGAACTATGCGCTTGATTTTGGTGCCTATCTGCCCCGACCCAGCAGTGCCGAGGTCATTGCCTCCGCCGATCTGGTTGTCGTGGTTGGGTCCGAGCTGGGCGAGGTCGATCTGTGGCGCGACGATCTGGGGCATTCTGGCAATCTAGTGCGCGTCGACCTTGACCCTGCTGTCTTGTCCGACCGCCACCGGGCGGCGGTTAAGTTGCAAGTGGACGGGGAAAGTTTTGCTCACGCACTTTGGGCCGCAATCGACCATGTGAAACCAGCAACCGGCTGGACCGAAGACGAGGTCGCCCAAGCCCGAGCGAAATGGCGGATCGAAGTGGACGCCGAACGCCCCGGCATTGTCCCCGTGCTGGACGCGCTGCGCGAGGCGATGCCGGCCGAGACAATGATCTATTCGGACATGACCCAGCTTGCCTATGTGGGCAAAGAGGTCTGGGATATGACCTTCCCTTACCACTGGCACCATCCCACCGGGTTTGGGACGCTGGGCTATGCCCTTCCCGCCGGGATCGGAGGCGCAGTGGCACGGCGCGGCGAACCTACGGCGGTACTCGCGGGAGATTACGGGTTTCATTACACGATGATGGAGCTGGGCGTTGCAGTCGAACTTGGCCTGTCTCTTCCCATTATCCTTTGGGACAATGGCAAGCTGAGAGAGATCGAAGACAGCATGGTTCGCAGTCAGATCGCGCCGAACGCGGTTGTGGCGAGGAACCCCGACTTTTGCAAGCTGGCCGAAGCCTTCGGTGCCCGGTCCGCAGAGCCAGTCAGTCTTGAAGACATGCAGGCTGCCGTCCGCGCTGCTTTTGATGCGCAAGGCCCTACGCTGATCCGGATCACGCCAGATATTTTGTAACTAAAAACGCCGCCCCTAAAGGCGGCGTTGAATTGATTGAGGCGGGATCAGTCCCAACAGTGGACCAGCACCGTCATTCCGATTGCCCGACGGTTCAGTTCGTTAGGTGTGATCTGAGAGGACGGTTGACCGGATACGCCGGATACGCCCGCTTTGTCCAAAATCTGGTTCAGGCTGGATACCGTCGCCGCCAGACTGACCGAAGCGGGCAGGGTGCGACCGTCGGATGGGGTCGGCAACAACATACCAACCACTTGACCGTTCCCGTCGAATACAGGGCCTCCGGCGTCACCGGGCTGAGCCGCGAGGGCTAGGCGCTTCACGCCTTCTTCCCCGTTCAGCCCGCGCACATCTGCGATCTGGCCGAAAGTCAGCGTGGGCGCGCCCAATGCGCCTTGGTACGAAAAGCCAGACACTGCTACTTCAGCCTGAATACGGGGGGCGATTGCGCTGAATTCAGCAACGCTTAGCGGGGCCAATGCGCTGCGCGGTTGCAGAACTGCGATACCTAGGTCGGAATCCCGCCAGGCGACCTGAAGTTCCTGATCTCCGTCCAGAGTTACACGGGCGCAGCTGTCTGCCGCCTCGGCCACAGTAAGTACGGTGCCATTAGTGTCGGCAAAGAACCCGGACCGTGACAGGCGAGGCTTGCGTATCTGAAGGCCAGACACAAGATCGATCCGCTGTTCAGCATCTGCGCCAGCCGCGGCGTCGAGAACGGCGTTGTTCGTTGCAAAGCTGGCTTTCATCGCGGCCAGTACCCGCATCCGCCGGGCATCATCTCCATCAGGCCAAACCAGCGTGAAGCCCTTGATCTGCCCATTGTCCAGACGCGCCTCGGTATAGGAAACGACATCGTTTCCACGTCCTTCAAGGGTAAAGCTATTGCCACTTAGTTGACGCGGCCCTTCCAATGGGACGATCTCTAGCGATTGCATGACTTCGTACAAAGCGCGCAGCGTGTTCTTGTCGCCGGTCTGGCTGATCAGCAGCGCCTTTGCGCCCAGATCGGTACTGTTTGTGAAATGCACGAATGGCGCCTCGTAGCGGTCAAACGAGACCACGCCCAACGGCAGATCCAGATCGATCCCTGCCTTCATATCCGAATGGCGTACCATCCCGACGTTGATCAAAGGTGCGTTATAGGCTTCCATCAGGGCTGCGCGCTGTGCCGTGGTTAGAACGCCCGTCGCCTCGAAACCATTGAAACGCTGCCAATCGGCCATCGAACGCCGGGTGCCTTGCCCGAATGCGCCGTCGATTGTTGCGTTGTAGAAACCGGCGGCTTGCAAAGCGGTCTGCAGATTCCTGCGTTCCTGAGCCGTCAGACGGCGCTCTGATTGCAGCGCCTGTGACCGTGTTTCGTCCGAGGCTTGCGGTGTCAGCCCGGCAACGGGCTGATCGGGCTGTTGTTCGACTGGTGGCGCTACAGTTTCCGGTTCCGACAGGGCCGCATCGGTGGGCCAGAACTGCTGCCCCAGAACGTTGGAGAACGTGATGTAGCTGTCCGCGGGGATTTGCCCTTCGGAGCGGTAAACACTCAGAACCTGCTCGGCGTCGCCGCGTAAATAAGGTCCAATTACAATGGCATACCATCCAGAGTTCAAGCGAAAGCCGTTCACATCAGGTAATACTTCTGCGTACGCCCGCGCGCGCTCTTGTGCTGCGGCCAAAGTCGGGCGGGCTTCAACCTGAACCCAGACCCCAGTGTCTTGTTGCGCGTATGAGGCGCGAAGGCCGAAGAGAATTAGAAACAGAATTGCCGTAAATATGCGTGTCATTGTCTGCCTATGTCCGCAGTGTTTTTCTGCGGCGCAGACTACGCGATCCGGGGTGTGGATTGCCATGCCCCGAATACGGGGAATTTACAGTGTGGCCCCTCAGTGACAGGCGAGACCACTTGTGCCGTTGACGCCCCCCGGCCCCTTGCATAGGAAAGGAAAAACCCACCGGAACCGGCGCCCAAGCGTCCAAAGGGAATGTCATGACCGATCAGTCCAGTACACCTCGTTCTTTTCAAGAGATTATTCTGCGGCTTCAGACCTATTGGGCCTCGAAAGGCTGCGCGATCCTGCAGCCTTACGATATGGAGGTCGGTGCCGGCACCTTCCATCCGGCGACCACGTTGCGCGCCTTGGGTTCCAAAGCTTGGGCGGCGGCCTATGTTCAACCTTCGCGCCGCCCGACCGACGGGCGATATGGCGAGAACCCCAATCGATTGCAGCACTACTATCAGTATCAGGTGTTGATCAAACCTAGCCCACCGGACCTGCAAGAGCTGTATCTGGGTTCGCTTGAGGCGATCGGTATCGACATGGAGCTGCACGACATCCGTTTTGTCGAGGATGACTGGGAAAGTCCCACCCTTGGGGCCTGGGGTCTGGGCTGGGAGGTTTGGTGCGATGGTATGGAAGTCAGCCAGTTCACCTATTTCCAACAGGTCGGCGGCCACGATTGCGCGCCTGTCTCGGGTGAGCTGACCTATGGGTTGGAGCGTCTGGCAATGTATGTGTTGGGCATCGACCATGTAATGGACATGCCCTTCAACGACCCTCAATCGCCCAGCCCGTTGAAATATGGCGATATCTTCAAACAGACCGAGGAAGAATACGCCCGCTGGAATTTTGATGTGGCCAACACCGAGGTCCTGCTGCGCCACTTCGAAGAGGCCGAGGCAGAATGCGCCACTATTCTGGCGCAAGAGCATGATGATCCAAAGACGGGCAAGCGCATCGTGATGGCGCATCCGGCTTATGATCAGTGCATCAAGGCCAGCCATATCTTCAACCTGTTGGACGCGCGTGGGGTGATTTCGGTCACCGAACGGCAGGCCTATATCGGGCGGGTGCGGGCGTTGGCCAAGCAATGCGCCGATGCGTTTGTCATGACCGAGGCTGCCGGGTACGAGGCTTGATGGCCAGATCACGCCAATCCGGGCAGCAAAACCTTGAGGCCATCGGCGATCATGCTGATGGCGATGGCCGACAGGATCATTCCCATGAAGCGGCTCATAATAACGCGCGCGTTTGCGGACAAGCGTTTGGCCAGCGCCGATGCGTTCCAGAAGGTAACGAACAGCAACAGCAGGACGACCAGAAATACGCCTGCATAAAGCATCGCATCCACTGGTTTGGTGATGTGATGAGCGTAGAGGATCAAAGTCGTGATCGTGCCCGGACCGACCAGAATGGGAAAGGCCAGCGGATAGAACGCTACGGTGTCGGGTTCGGGGTAGGACTGTTTTTCATCCTCGGTCCCATGATGGGTCGTGCTTTGGTTGCCGCTCAGCATGTTGAGGCCGATCATCAGAACGACCAGCCCACCCGCGACACGCAGGTCGTCGACCGAAATGCCAAACAACCCCAACGCCTGATTGCCGATGGCTGCAAAGGCGCCACCAAGGATCAGGCAATAGACCGTCACTTTCGCGGCCACCTTACGCTGATCGGCGGGGGACAACCCTTCGGTCACGCTGAGGAAAACGGGCAGGTTGGTGATCGGGTTCATGATCGCGAACAAAGCGCCGAAGAATCCGACGGTAAGGGTGGAGTCCATTCGATAAGCCTCGTATCAACCTGTTACGTGCCGGACCCTGTCCGATTTCCCGCGCATTTGAAAGGGGTTGCGTAAACAATGACCGGAAAACTGCTTGCTCTTCTGTTGCTTGGCTCGGCTGTTTTGGCCGGTGTGGGAATGTATTATCTGCAGGTCTATGGGTTTTACTACACGGTCGAACCGCAGCCGGGGCGGGATGTCAATCTGGTGGTCGTTGAGACCGATCAGCCAGAACCGATCACCTATTCTGCGTTTCAGGCAATTGATGCCGATAGCTCTCCGATCCGGTATCGAGCGTGTTTTGAAACCGATCTGAGCTTGGACCAGTTGTCAGGCTTCGTGGCGTTGGACAATGCCGAACCGTTGACCGCGCCAGGATGGTTCGACTGCTACAATGCCGTTGCCATCGCGGATGCGTTGAAGACCGGGCAGGCACAGGCATTCATGGGGCAAAAGAACATTCACTATGGCGTCGATCGTATCGTTGCAGTCTCACAGGACGGCAAGGGCTATGTTTGGCACGCGCTGAACAATTGCGGTGAAAAAGCCTATGACGGAACGGTCGTAGGCGAGGAATGCCCGCCGCGCCCGCAGGAGTGAAGCAATGATCCAGCAGATGTTGCAAGTTCCCGACTTTCTGACAGCTACGATGGGGTTTGCCGTTTATCTGGTTGGTGCCGAGATCAACGCCCGTGTCGAGGTGTTGCGGCAGTTCAACATCCCCGAGCCTGTGACCGGAGGGTTGCTGGCCTCGGTCTTTCTGTTGGCGCTGTATCTGGTCTTCGGCATCGAGATGTCGTTCGGACTGGCTGCGCGCGATTTCTTGTTGGTTGTATTCTTTGCCGGAATTGGGCTGAACGCCAGACTTTCTGATTTGGTTGCTGGCGGTAAGCCGCTGTTTTTGCTTTTGATCCTGACGCTGATCACAATAGTTCTGCAAAACGGAATCGGCGCGGTTGGCGCAGCGATCTTCGGCTATCCGGTACAGGCCGGGGTCTTGTTCGGGTCGGCGGCATTGATTGGCGGGCATGGGACTGCCATTGCCTGGGCACCCGAGGTTGGCGCAGTGATCGGTCTGGAAGGTGCAACTGAACTGGGTGTTGCCGTGGCAACTCTGGGTCTTGTTCTGGCAGCTTTGGTCGGCGGTCCGATCGCGCGATTTCTGGTCGAAGGCAAGAACCTGACACCAGAACGTCCCAACGAAGAACATACGGTCGGTTTGCCCGACAAACCCACCGAGGCAGAGGCAAAGGTGGATCACCTGACCATCATGCGGGTGATGCTGTATCTGAACATCGCGATCGTTGCGGGGTACTTCCTGCACCAGGCGATCAGTGCCGCGGGGCTCAAGCTGCCTTTGTTCGTCCCCTGTCTGATAATGGGTATCGTCATTGCCAACTTGCGCTCGGCGCTGTTTCCAAACGCGCAACCTGTTGCGCGTACGCCTTCGCTTGCTTTGCTTTCGGAATTCTCGCTGGGTGCGTTTCTGGCAATGTCATTGATGAGCCTGCAGCTATGGACGATCGCTGAGCTGGGGCTTGCGATTGTGGTGATCATGACGGCGCAGACGCTGCTGGCCGTTGTGTTTGTGATCTGGGTGCTGTTTCCGGTCATGGGCGGCAACTACCGGGCCGCTGTTCTAGCCGCCGGGTTCGGCGGGTTTGCCCTGGGTGCAACCCCCACCGCTATCGCGAATATGACCGCTGTCACCAAGCGATATGGCCCTTCGCCTATTGCCTTTATCGTGTTGCCCCTTGTATCCGCCTTCTTTGTGGATATTGCCAATGCCATCGTCATCCAGACGATCGTGAACTTCTAAGGACCGACCATGCCCGACCTGCTGATCGAACTGTTTTCCGAGGAAATCCCCGCCCGCATGCAAACCCGTGCCGGCGAAGATCTGAAAAAGCGGATCACCGATGGTCTGGTCGAGGCCGGTCTGACCTATGCCGGGGCTGCCGCTCTGACCACGCCGCGCCGCCTGACGCTGGCGATCGAGGGCCTGCTGGCGGAAAGCCCCACCATCTGCGAAGAACGCAAGGGCCCCAAAGTTGGCGCGCCCGACAAAGCCATCGAAGGCTTCCTGCGCGGTGCGGGACTGACGCGCGATCAGTTGGAAGAGCGCGAAACGCCAAAAGGCCCGGTTTATTTCGCCTCTATCGAAAAAGCGGGCCGTCCAGCGGCCGAGATCGTGGCCGACGTGCTGGAGGCCACCATCCGTAACTTCCCTTGGCCCAAGTCGATGCGTTGGGGCAGCGGTCCGTTGCGCTGGGTGCGCCCTTTGCATTCAGTCCTGTGCATCCTGTCGGATGAAGCGGGCGCTCAGGTCGTACCGCTTGAGGTCGAGGGGATCAAATCCGGGGATACCACGGGGGGGCACCGTTTCATGGCTCCGGATCGATTCTCGGTCACGTCTTTCGAAGACTACGCCGCCAAGCTGAAAGCAGCTTTTGTAGACCTGAACCCTGTGGACCGGGCCGAGCATATCTGGAACGACGCGCAGAACATGGCGTTTGCTGCCGGTCTGGAAGTGGTCGAGGACAAGGGCCTGCTGGCCGAGGTTGCCGGTCTGGTCGAATGGCCCGTGGTGCTAATGGGCAAGATCGAGGACGAATTCTTGGACCTGCCGCCCGAGGTGCTTCAAACCTCGATGAAAGAGCATCAGAAGTTCTTTTCGGTGAAGAACCCCAATACCGGTCGAATTGAACAGTTCATAACCGTCGCCAACCGCGAAACCGCCGACAATGGCGCGACCATTCTGGCAGGTAACCAAAAGGTGCTGTCCGCCCGGCTGGCGGATGCGAAGTTCTTCTGGGAGAACGACCTGCGCATTGTCAAATCCGACGGGTTCGAGCCGTGGGTCGAGAAGCTGAACTCGGTGACCTTCCACGCAGAACTGGGCTCGCAGGGCGAGCGGGTTCTGCGCATCGCCGCGCTAGCGCATGAACTGGCCTCTGCGACCAGTGCAACGCCAGCCTTGGCGATGATGGCGGCGCAAGGGTGCAAGGCGGACCTGTCATCCGAGATGGTGTTCGAATTTCCCGAATTGCAGGGCCTGATGGGCCGCTATTATGCCGATGCAGCCGGACTGCCTGCGGAAGTGGGGCAGGCAAGTGAGGAACATTACTCGCCGCTTGGCCCGTCGGATGATGTGCCGACCGCGCCGGTTTCCGTGGCTGTGGCGCTGGCCGACAAGCTGGACACGCTGACCGGATTCTGGGCGATTGACGAAAAGCCCACTGGCTCGAAAGACCCGTTTGCGCTGCGCCGTGCGGCGCTTGGGGTGATCCGGTTGATCCTGACCAACAATCTGCGCCTTTCGCTGAATGACACCTTGGCATCAGCATTGGGAAGCCTGCTGAAACTGCCCGAATGGCAGGCAGCCCTGCTGGAAGCCAAGGCGAAACAAGCCAAGGCCGAGGATGCCGAGGCCGCCGCGCAAGAGGTTCACGGGCTGGCACATCAGGTCGAAGCCGCGACTGCGATTGTCACAAACGCCCCGGCGGACCTGCTGTCCTTCTTCCATGACCGCCTTAAGGTGTTCCTGCGTGATGAAGGCATCCGCCACGACATCATCGACGCCTGTATCGCGATGGACGGCAATGATGACCTCAACCTGTTGGTCAAACGCGCTCGTGCTCTGAACGCAGTGATCGCGACCGAGGATGGTGAGAACCTTGTTCAGGGCTTCAAGCGCGCCAACAACATTCTGACTCAGGCCGAGGAAAAAGATGGGGTCGAATATTCCTACGGTGCGGATGTGAAGTTTGCCGAGACCGACAGCGAAAAGGCGCTGTTTGCGGCGCTGGAAAACGCGCAGGGCCAGATCGAAGCCGCGCAGAAGGCCGAGGATTTCCCCGCTGCCATGACCGCCATGGCCGCACTGCGCGGTCCGGTGGATGCGTTCTTCGAAGATGTTCAGGTCAATACCGACAATGACATCCTGCGGCGCAACCGTCTGAACCTGCTCAGCCAGATCCGTCAGGTTTGCGCGCGCGTGGCGGACCTCAGCAAGATCGAAGGCTAAGCCAGATGGCCCTTGCGCCATTGGTGCAGGGGCTTATGCTGCGGTCAAACCAAAAGGTGCCGCAGTGCAGAATAACCCGCATACCACGCTGATCACATCCACCGCGCCTGTCACCACGGCGTCGCATGGTGGCCGCGCGAAATGTTTACAACGGCTTGTCCGTCTGGATTTACCGGTGCCGCGCACAGTGGCGTTATCCTTTGATGCTGTTCAGGCAATCGCCAAGGGGCAGGTCCCTGATATCGACGCTATTCTTGAGCAGTTCGACCAATCGACACTGTTGTGCGTGCGACCCAGCTCCGAGGACCCTGATTGGGGCGGTCCAGGTGCGATCCTGAATATCGGAATGAATGATGCGCGATATGTGGACCTGTCGGATTCGATGGGCGTCGAGGCTGCGGCCGCCCTGTATCTGCGTTTCGTGCAAAGCTACGCGGTTCACGTCGCGCGGTTGGATGCAGACGTGTTCGACGATATCGACGCCGATGGGCGCGAAGGTCTGCAACAATCGCTGCGTGCCTACGAAGATGAAACGGACGAAACCTTTCCGCAGGATCGCGGCGAGCAACTTGTCGCCGTTTTACGGTCGATGGCACGAGCATGGGATGGGACTTCGGCACGCCTTCTGCGACAGGCTAAAGGTGCGCCTGTGGATGCCGGATTGGGCCTTGTCATTCAGGAGATGATACCGGGTGTCGGTCAGGGTGAGTGTGGCTCGGGTGTTTTGCAATTGGTGGAGCCTACGACCGGGATGCCTCAGCTGACCGGGCGATACCTGAGCCAGAGCCAGGGCCGTGATGCGTTGGGCGAGGGTGTTGCTGCGCTCTATCTGGAAAAGGATCCGCGCGGTAAGTCGCTCGAGGAAGTGGCGCCCGAAGCCTTTGCGGAACTCAAGGCGCATGCCGCGCTGATGCGGATCAAGCTGCGCGAGGAAATGCAGGTCGAATTCGTGATCGAAAACGGCCATGTCCACATTTTGGACGGTGTTCGCGTGCAACGCAGCGCACGGGCCGCGATGCGGATTGCGGTGCGTCTGGCCGAAGACGGAATCATTCCACCGCAAGAGGCGGTGATGCGGGTTGATCCGCATTCGCTGAATGAATTATTACACCGTCAGGTCCACCCCGAGGCGAAGCGAGATGTTCTGACGACCGGAATCGCCGCCAGTCCGGGTGCCGCGACTGGCAGGATAGTATTTACCGCCGCCGAAGCGCAGGCCAGCGCTGCTCGTGGAGAGCCGTGTATACTGGTGCGACGCGAAACCGCTCCCGAGGATGTGCGCGGGATGCACGCGGCCGTCGCGGTTCTGACTGAAAAAGGCGGGATGACCAGTCACGCGGCCGTTATTGGTCGGGGTCTGGGTCTGCCTTGTATTGTCGGCGCGTCCGAGATGCGTTTTCAAACCAAGAAACGGATGTTGACCGCACCTGACGGACGTGTGTTCAAAACCGGAGATACGCTGACTATCGATGGCAGTTCGGGGCAAGTCCTTGCTGGGAAACCTGCGATGCTGGAAGCGGCGTTGGATGATTGTTTTCAGACACTTATGGCCTGGGCCGACGCTGAGCGCGACATTGCCATTCGCGCGAACGCCGATACGCCTGCCGACGCGCAGACGGCGCGGAACTTTTTGGCGCAGGGCATTGGGCTGTGCCGGACCGAGCATATGTTCTTTGATCCCGGTCGCCTGATTGTCATGCGCGAGATGATCTTTGCGCAAACCTCATCGGGTCGCGAGGCGGTTCTGGAACGTCTATTGCCGATGCAGCGCGAGGATTTTGTCGAACTGTTCCGGATTATGGAAGGGCAGCCCGTCTGCATCCGCCTGTTTGACCCGCCTTTGCATGAATTCCTGCCCACCACACGCGGCGGTCAACGCGAATTAGCCGAAGCGCTGGACCTCCCGGTCTCGGACGTTGAACGTCGCGTAGCGGCGATGACGGAATACAACCCCATGTTGGGGCTGCGCGGTGTCCGCTTGGGTGTCACTGTGCCCGAGATTTATGACATGCAGGCCCGCGCGATCTTTGAAGCGACGATCGAAGCCAGCAAAAACGGCGAACCTGTCGTGCCCGAGGTGATGATCCCGCTGGTTTCCGCGAAACGCGAAGTGGAGCTGGTCAAATCGCGGATCGACTCTGTTGCGGCTTCGGTTGCGGCCGAGCGCGGGCAGGAATTCGAATACAGGTTGGGTGTGATGGTCGAAACACCGCGCGCCTGCCTGCGCGCAGATGAGATCGCGCCACAGACCTCGTTCTTGAGTTTCGGAACCAACGATCTGACCCAGATGACCTACGGGCTGTCGCGGGATGACGCGGGGCGGTTTATGTCCGCCTATGTCCGACAAGGTGTCTTTGCCGAAGATCCGTTCCATGTATTGGATGCGGACGGTGTTGGGGAACTGCTCAAGCTCGGGGCCGAGAGGGGGCGGCAATCGCAACCTAACGTGACCTTGTCTGTGTGCGGTGAACATGGTGGAAACCCCGAATCAATCGCCGTTTGTCGAGATCTGGGGTTCGACTATGTCTCATGTTCTCCCTTCAGGGTGCCTGTGGCTCGGCTGGCTGCCGCTCAACTGGCGATTTCGTCCAGACTTGGGGGTTGACAGCCTTCTGAAACCCTAAGAATAGTAGGAAACAACAAGCTTCGCCGTGGGTTATTTTTGACGTAACGGCGATTTTCCACTTGCTTTTTCGACAAAACTGGACGTTTCCGATTCAATTCGGTATGAGCCTCGTCGCGCCCGCCGGGGGAGGGTTTGGCGCATCATGTGCCTATGCGAGGTTATCTGAATGCTACGTTACATAATGGCTGTTGCCACGATGGCAGCAACCGTGCTGCCAAGTGTTTCCGTCGCTGAGAGGGAAGCCACCGATACTGCAAAGCGTGAACTTGTGGCCCGGACTGAACTGCCCGGTCAAAACTTCCGCGAATACCTGAATTTGTTCAAGCCCCGAAAGGCGGCTGAACCACAAAAAATATCCTACTCAAAGAACTGGCTGGACCAACAGCCCAAGGCCACTGGGGACGAGCACTTCAAGTGCCTGGCCGAAGCACTGTACTTCGAGGCGCGTGGCGAAAGTGTGCGCGGTCAGTTTGCCGTGGCCGAGGTCATCCTGAACCGAGTCGACAGCGGACGTTTTCCCGATACGCTGTGCGGAGTGATCAAGCAGGGGACAGGTAAGAAATACCAGTGCCAGTTCACCTATACCTGTGATGGCCGCAAGGAAGTAATCCGCGAGAAAAGAGCCTATGAACGTGTTTCGAAAGTCGCACGTGCGGCCATCGACGGTGACGTGCCTGCGTTGACCGAAGGTGCCACTCACTACCACACAACAGCCGTTCGGCCCTCTTGGGCGCGTGTCTATACGGAAACCGCACGGATCGGCGTGCACATTTTCTACCGGCACAAACATCGCACGGCGAGTAACTAACTGACGCACCCGCGCTGGAAGCTGAATGGCGCGGGGCGTTTTTTGATCTATGTTGCGCGCCAGGAGGCCCGCAATGCTGTTAAATCGTCGACAATTCCTGGGCGCGTCTGCCGCGCTATCTGTATTTCCCAAAGTGGGTCTGGCCGCTTATCCCGAGCTGGTGGCGCGAGAGGTGGTGCAGCAGATCGCACCGGCTGAATATCCTGAAACACCGGTTTGGAGCTTTGGCGGGACTGTACCGGGTACAGAAATCCGTGTGCCGCAGGGTGGGCGTGTGCAGCGCCAGCTTTCGAATGCTCTGCCTCAGGCCACGTCGGTTCACTGGCACGGCATTCGGATTGACAACGCGATGGACGGTGTGCCGGGCCTGACGCAGGACGTCATCGAGCCCGGATCCACGTTCGACTATGATTTCGCCGTGCCTGACGCCGGGACGTATTGGTATCATTCCCATAACCGTACAATCGAACAGGTGGCGCGTGGACTTTATGGCCCGCTGATCATCGAGGAATCCGATAAACCCGACGTGGATCGTGATCTGACGCTGATGCTGGATGACTGGCGGCTGGACGCTGAAACGGCCCAGATCACCAATGATTTCGACAACGGGCATGATCTCAGCCATGCCGGACGATTGGGCAATATCGTTACGGTCAACGGTCAGTTCGACCCTTCGTATAAAGTCAGAGCTTCCGAGCGTCTGCGCCTGCGCCTGATCAATGCATCCAACGCCCGAATATTTGATCTGGGCATAGATGGGCTGACCGGTTGGATCGTGGCGCTAGACGGGATGCCGCTGGAAACTCCGCTGGAGATAACCGATCGTTTCCCACTGGGTCCGGCGCAACGGGCAGACATGATCGTGGACGTGCGTGCCTCCGCGTCCGAGACCGCCAGCCTTGTGAGTTTTGAGCGGGACGGGGGCTTTGGCCTTGTGCGTTTTGATGTATCTGGCCCAGGTGAAGCAGTGCGAACCGGTATCGCGGCGCTACCGCCAAATCCGCTGCCCGAAGTGTCGGTCGAGGGTACGCCTTTGCATCGGATGTCGATGCAAGGCGGCGCGATGCGTTGGTTAAGTTCAGCCAAACTGGGCGAGACCGAGTTGTCAGGGCAAGAACTGGCGCAGCTGGGTCGTTTCTGGGCGCTGAACGGGTATGCCGAGCGCCCCAAGGATCCGTTTTTGGACGCGCGATTGGGCGAAACGCATCGGATTGAGTTTGCCAACGAAACAGCCTTTCCTCATGCTATGCACATGCACGGTCATCACTTTCGCATCGTTCTGTCGGATGGCAGCCTTGGTCCGTGGCGCGATACGGTTCTTTTGGGGCGCGGGCAATCGCGCCAGGTTGTTCTGGTTGCAGACAATCCGGGCAGCTGGTTGTTGCATTGTCACATGCTGGGTCATGCCGCATCGGGTATGCTGAGTTGGTTCCGCGTGACCTGACGACGCATTCGATGGCTGGAAAGGCGTTTGTTGCGGTGCTATACGCGCCCGCAACGTCTAATTTGGGCAGATCAGTCCCAAAGCCCGAAAAGGTCCGACCCATGAGTTCTGAAATCCGCCTTGCCTTCGCGCATCCTTCGGAGCGTTCCGAGGCTACCGCGACCCGAGGTCCCTTGGATCGCATTTCGTTGCGGGATCATATTGTCGAGGTCGAGATCGGTGCCTTTCAGGCTGAACGCGGCACAACGCAGCGGGTTTGTTTTAACATTGTGGTTGAGGTGCGGCCACTGACAGACCCGATTGACGATGATGTTGACCGCATCTTGTCTTACGATCGTGTGACCGAGGCGATCGCCTTTGAACTGGCTGCTGAAAGGTTGAACCTTCTGGAAACACTGGCCGACCGGGTGGCAGAACGTATTTTGCTAGAGCCACAGGCTGTAAGGGCTTTTGTTCGCATCGAAAAACTGGATCGGGGTCCCGGTGCTCTGGGTGTCGAGATTGTGCGCGGTAAGGACGCAGTGCACCATGATGTGGTCGAAGAAGAACGCCCGCATCCCCGTCTGGTCTTTCTATCGAATGAGGCGATTGCGTCGGGCAACCTGACTGGATGGATCGATCAGTTGGAAAATCGTCAGCGCCCGCTGATCCTGTGTGTGGGTGCAGCTGACATGGCTGTTCCGCAAACGGGACATGCGATGACTCAACGCCGGATTGACTTGCTGGCGATCGAGCAAAACGCCTGGGTTCTGGCTGCACGGGATCACCGCTGCGTTGTCGTCTCGACCCGGACGGAATTGGATTGGGCGATGAAAAACGGGCAGATTTGCGTCTGGGCGCCGTCCAAGATCGTTCTGGATGCGGTTGATGGCCCTTCGGCTGCGCCATCGGACGCCGTGGCGCTGGCGGCTTGGTTTGCAGCGACGTTCGAAGCCAGCGAGATGATGGTCATCGGCGGTGCGTTGCCGGGCGATCCTGAAACACCACTGCGAGCAATCTCTGTGGAGCAGGCGCAACTGTGACAACCTATTACCGTCCGCTGGTCCAGAACGGCGCGCGGCGTCCCGATGGCGCCGTGTCTTTGGCGGGGCAAGCGCTTTGGTTTACCCATGCGGAACGGCTGAGTCGCTCGGAATGCTCTTCCATTGTCGCGGCACAAGACATGCCCGACGATATCCGGGAATCTCTGTCCCATCCTCGCGCGCCGATAGCGGGGTTGGACATGAATCGGGTTCAGATCATGGGTATCCTCAATGCGACACCGGATAGTTTCTCGGACGGTGGGATGCATAACTCAGTCCAGTCTGCATGCCATGCGGCCGAACAGATGGTCGCGCAGGATGCGACGATCCTGGATATTGGTGGCGAATCTACCCGGCCCGGGGCTGCTTTCGTCCCGGAAGATGAAGAGATCGCCCGGACGGAGCCTCTGATCCAAGCGATCCGAGAACAAACGCAGGCGCTGATTTCGATAGACACGCGCAAAGCAAGCGTTGCCAAAGCGGCGTGGCGGGCAGGGGCGGGGCTGATCAACGATGTCTCGGGCTTTACCTTCGATCCAGATCTGGCCCCGTTTTGTGCGCAAGTTGGCGCGCCGGTCTGTGTCATGCATATGCAGGGCGATCCCGCCACGATGCAGGATGAACCACGCTATGATGACGTGCTGCTCGACGTGTATGATTTTTTGGACCAGCAGGTACAGAACCTAGAAGTCCTCGGGCTGCGTCGAGACCACATCATCGTCGATCCCGGCATTGGTTTTGGTAAGACTGAGGCCCATAACCTGACGCTGCTGCGCAATCTCAGCCTGTTTCACGGGTTGGGCTGTCCGATACTGCTGGGCGTATCGCGCAAGGGGTTCATCGGGCAGATCGGCAAAGAGACGCGCAAGGACGCCCGTGCGCCGGGTTCGATTGCAGTCGGGTTGGCCGGTCTGGCACAAGGGGTGCAGATCCTGCGGGTTCACGACGTGGCTGAGACCGCTCAGGCCTTGCGTCTGTGGGCTGCCGTCCGGTAATCCGGTCGCAGGCAAGAAACGACGGAGACATATCAATGCGCAAGCTGTTCGGAACCGATGGGGTGCGGGGCACTGCCAATACTCATCCGATCACGGCCGAAATGGCCCTGCGCATTGGCGCAGCCGTAGGTCGGTATTTCCGTCGTGACCAGTCTGGCGCACATCGCGTCGTGATCGGCAAGGACACGCGTCTGTCAGGCTATATGCTGGAAAACGCGCTAACGGCGGGGCTGACTTCGACTGGTATGAACGTTTTGCTGCTGGGGCCGGTTCCGACCCCTGCGGTCGGGTTGATGACCCGGTCGATGCGGGCGGATCTGGGCGTGATGATCTCGGCCAGCCATAACCCGGCCGAAGACAACGGGATCAAGTTTTTTGGCCCCGATGGGTTCAAGCTATCGGATCAGGCCGAGATTGAGATCGAGCGTCTGATCGAAGAAGGTGTCAAACCCGCGCAAGCCCAGAACATTGGCCGTGCGCGCCGCGTTGATGATGCCCGCTTTCGATATGGTGAGCGGGTAAAGTCCTCTCTGTCCCGCGATCTACGGCTGGACGGTCTCAAAGTGGTGGTCGACTGCGCAAATGGTGCGGCACACCGAACAGCCCCGGAAGTGTTGTGGGAATTGGGGGCGGACGTCATCCCTGTCGGGATTGCGCCAAACGGAAAGAACATCAACCTGAATTGCGGCTCGACCAATCCCCAGTTGGCGGCCGAGACTGTGGTGGCCCATGGCGCGGATGTTGGCATCTGTCTGGACGGCGATGCGGACCGTGTGGTGATGGTTGACGAACATGGCAAGGTGGCCGACGGCGATCAGTTGATGGCGCTGCTTGCTGGCAGCTGGTCAAAGGCGGGACGCTTGCAGGGTGGAGCGCTGGTCGCGACGGTTATGTCCAATCTGGGGCTGGAGCGGCGCTTGACCGCGTTGGGTCTGCGCCTTGAACGAACGGCGGTTGGCGACCGCTATGTTGTTGAGAGGATGCGTGAAGGCGGCTTCAACTTGGGCGGAGAACAATCGGGCCACATCGTCATGAGCGACTATGCCACCACGGGCGACGGGTTGATGGCCGGGCTGCATTTCTTGGCCGAGATGGTGCATTCCAGCCGTAAAGCTTCGGAATTGGCCGTACAGTTCGAGACGGTTCCGCAGCTGCTGAAGAATGTGCGCTATGGTGAAGGTCAAACTCCGCTGGAAGTCGCCAGCGTGCAGGCTGCCATTGCTGATGCCGAGGCGCGGCTCAACGGACAGGGCCGTTTGCTGATCCGTAAATCGGGGACGGAACCCTTGATCCGTGTGATGGCCGAGTGCGAGGATGACGCGCTTCTGGCGCAGGTCGTCGACGGCATCGTGGCCGAGGTCGAGGCTGTGGCTGGTTAACGCCCGATCAGCATCCGGCGCAGGCTGAACCATTGGCTGATGGCCAACCCGGTGAGGATCATGGCCAGCGCTATGAAGAATCTCAGTGGCAACGCCTCGGACAGAATCCACGCACCAAAGACCATCGACCAGATGGGCACCTGATAGTTGACCAGCGTCAGGAACACTGACCCCGCGCTGCGGATGATGGACACGCGTAAAAGGGTGGCGAAGGCGGTGGGTAGCAGACCAAGCGCGATGATTGCCAGGCCAGGGCGCGTGCCCTGCCATTGTGGGACGCCCTCGGTCAGTAGCATGACGGGCAACAATAAAACCGCCCCGACCATCAGCGACAACGCCGCCAACGCGACCGGATCAATCGGTGGACAACGTCGGGTGAAGATCGACGCGCAGGAATAGCAGAGTGCTGCCCCGATACAGGCCAGTTGCGCCAGTGGTTCAGCCCCTTGTCCGATCTGCGCCAGACCGGGGCCGATCAGCACCAAAGCCCCGGAAAAACCCAGCGATACGCCCAGAAATCTGCGCAGATTTAACGGCTCGTCCGAGAAGAAATGCGCCAGTGGCAGTACCATTAGCGGGATCGCTGCCATCGACAGCCCTGCAAAGGCCGAAGGTACATATTGCTGCCCCCAACTCAGCAGCAGAAAGGGCAACGCGGTCGATAACAGACCGACGATCGCAATAAAGAACCACAGCTTGGCATCGCCCGCAGGCAATCTGCGACCAGTCACAGCCATCATTGCCAACAAAGTGACTGCCCCCAAAGTGGTCCGTGCGGTTGCAACCGTGACGGGGCCGTACCCTTCCAACGCCATAGCCACGACCATGAAGGTGCCACCCCATATCAGGCCAAGTGCGATGACGCCGCTCCAGTCGCGGGATGTGGGTTGATCGACCATGCGCGGCCTCCGATTGGGACAAAAAAGGCGACCCGAAGGCCGCCCTTTCGCGTGATCCCGTGGGGATCAGTTCTTTTCTTTGTCGACCATTTTGCCGGCCGAGATCCAGGGCATCATGGCGCGCAGTTTTGCACCGGTTTCCTCGATCATGTGCTCGTCATTGGCGCGGCGCGACGCTTTGATGGTCGGCTGGCCAACGGCGTTTTCCAGCATGAAGTCGCGAACGAATTTACCCTGTTGGATGTCGTTCAGAACTTCTTTCATACGCGCTTTGGTCTCGTCGTATTTCAGGATACGCGGGCCGGTGACGTACTGGCCGTACTCAGCCGTGTTCGAGATCGAGTAATCCATGTTCGCGATGCCGCCTTCATAGATCAGGTCCACGATCAGCTTCACTTCGTGCAGACACTCGAAATAGGCCATCTCAGGCGCGTAACCGGCTTCGACCAGAGTTTCAAAGCCGCAGCGGATTAGTTCGACCAGACCACCGCACAGAACGGCCTGCTCACCGAACAGGTCGGTTTCGCATTCTTCGCGGAAGTTGGTCTCGATGATGCCCGAACGACCGCCGCCGATGGCCGAGCAATAGGACAGACCGATTTCCAGCGCCTTGCCGGTTTCGTCTTTGTCGACAGCTACCAGACAGGGCACGCCGCCGCCTTTGACGTATTCGCCGCGCACGGTGTGGCCGGGGCCTTTGGGGGCCATCATGATGACGTCGACGCCTTCTTTCGGCTCAATCAGGCCAAAGTGGACGTTCAGGCCGTGGGCGAACGCGATGGCCGCGCCGGGCTTGATGTTGTCATGCACGTATTTCTTGTAGGTTTCGGCCTGCAGTTCATCGGGCATGGTGAACATGATCAGGTCACACCAGGCGGCGGCTTCGGCGATACCCATAACGGTGAGACCTTCAGCTTCGGCTTTCTTGGCCGAGGCCGAGCCTTCGCGCAGCGCCACAACAAGGTTCTTCGCACCCGAGTCGCGCAGGTTCAGCGCGTGGGCGTGACCTTGCGAGCCGTAGCCCAGGATTGCCACTTTCTTGTCTTTGATCAGGTTGATGTCGCAATCGCGATCGTAATAGACGCGCATGTCGCCGGTCCTTTCTGTTTTCGATTGCGGATGGTTCTACTGGCTTGCGATGGGGGATGCGATGGCATTCTTCTTGAAATTCGCGCACTCAGATGAGAATTTATTCGTAATCAGTCAGATAATGGAAAAAATCATGCTCGACGATATTGACCGGCGTCTTCTGCGTCACTTGCAGGCGGACCCCAGTCTGGCGACTTCGGAATTGGCCGAGCGAAGCCGGATCAGCGCCAGCCTCTGCTGGCGACGTCTGGAAAAAATGCACGAGGCTGGGATAATTCAAGGGCAAGAGGCCGTGATCGACTGGGCCGCGCTTGGATATGCAGTTGAAGTGTCTTTGCGGGTTACTCTGGACAAGACGCAATCCCGCGCCTTTGATGAATTCACTGCGGCAGCGCGAGGTGTGGCAGAGGTCATCGAGATACAGACCTTTCTGGGGCGCGTCGATGTACGGCTCTCGGTTCTGGCACGGGACATGTCGCATTACCAGCAGGTCTATCGGGAACAGATTCTGACGCTGCCGCACATCGCGGATATCGAAGCGCTGATGCATATAGCGCGCGTCAAAAGTGATCTGGTGTTGCCGGTATGATTGAACTGGACGAACTTGACCGCAAAATCCTACGGGCACTGGTGCAGGATGCCGGTCAGAGCGCCGGAGCCCTGGGGCGAAAGCTGGGTCTTTCTCAACCAGCGACGTGGCGCCGCATTAGACGACTGGAGCAGGCCGGTGTGATCAAGGGGCGTCGGCTACGCCTGAACGCCGAAGCCCTTGGGTTCGGGGTTACGGTTTTTCTTGGGGTAAAGCTGGCTCGGAAAGGGCAAATCAGCTTGGAAGACTTCGAACGTGCCGTCAGCGCCATCCCCGAAGTGCAAACGGTCGAGCATGTGCTGGGGCTTTACGACTATCGCCTTAGAGTTGTCGCGCGCGATCTTGCCGATTTCGAACGCGTGCTGCGTCGCCGTATCATGACTCTGCCGGGCGCCGGGGATGTCGAGGCCAACGTTCTGCTCAGCGAAGAAAGGTTGCCGGGTCCGATTGGCTGATCAGTATTTGGTACGGATGCAATAGCCGGGATGATGCGTCATGCGCGCAAAAGTCATCGGTTGACCATCTCGCCATGTCGTACGCTCAAGCTGTATCATTGACGCCCCGGTCGTGGTCCCCATGAATTCGGCAAGGCGACCATCCGCCGAGACGGCGCAAAAGGCGACCTCGGCCTCGGTAAACGGGGCGGCCTTCAACAGCCATTCATGCGGGCCATGCTCATTCAGGTCTGCAAACTCGACCTCTGGTACCGCGGCGATATTGATCCAGCGTTCCTCTAGCTGAAAGGGACGGTTGTCGGCGTAATGCATACAGATCACGTGCAGAACGCGTGCATCGTGAGCCACGCTCATTTGCGATGCCAGCCAACCCGGGCTATCGACCACGTTTCGTTCTACCAGCGAATACCTGTAAGTGGAGTTTTGTCTTTCGACCGTTTGGCGGGCCAGTGAAAACTCCAGTTTGGCATGTTTGCTGGGTTCTTTCTTAACCCGCGTTCCGCTTTTGCGCTTGCGCTCCACAAAGCCTTGATCGGCCAGTTCTCGCAACGCGCGGTTGACGGTCGCGCGCGCGCAGTTGAATTCCTCGGCAAGCTGCGTTTCGGTGGGCAGCAACGCTCCCTGCGGCCAGATGCGGGTTTCGATCCTCCGCTTCACCTCGTCCCGAACAACTTGAAAACTGATCCGCTTAGGCGCCGTCACGTTAGGAAATACCTTTCTTCCGTAAAGTGAATGTATCTGGTCAGAAACACGTATGAGTGTAAAGAGCTGGTGACACTAATTGGCGTCATTTATTGATCTATTGCCACCCGAAAAAGTAAATTTTTTGTTGAAGTTACTGGGTTCCCTTGGGTCAATTTTGAAGGTTACATTGCCGCTGATCCGAACTGGCCCAACTGATTGGTCAGCTGGCTTATTTGAAAGGAACACTCATGGCAGCGCTTTTGGACACAGTTGACCCAGATGGGTTTGAAGAGTTTTCAGTGGTATTCACCGATCGTTCGCTGAACCATATGTCGGCTAAGTTTCAACGGGTCATGCTGGATATTTCTGACATGCTGAGGAACGTCTACAATGCAGATGGTGTGGCTGTCATACCCGGCGGCGGCACCTATGGGATGGAGGCTGTCGCGCGGCAGTTTGCCCGCAACGCCAATGTGGTCGTCGTACGTAACGGCTGGTTCTCGTATCGCTGGAGCCAGATCATCGAGGCCGGAGGGTTGACGGCCTCGGCCACCGTGCTCAAGGCGCGGCAAACCGGGAATTCCAGCCCATCCCCTTTCGCACCTGCACCGATAGACGAGGTTGTGGCGACCATTCGTGATCAACGCCCGGATGTGGTTTTTGCCCCGCATGTGGAAACCTCGGCGGGGGTTATTCTGCCGGACGATTATGTGAAGGCTATGGCTGAGGCGGCGCATGAGGTCGGTGCTTTGATGGTGCTTGATTGCATCGCTTCTGGGTGTGCTTGGGTCGATATGAAAGCGACGGGCGTGGATGTATTGATCTCGGCTCCGCAAAAAGGATGGAGCGCGTCGCCTTGTGCGGGTCTGGTCATGCTGTCAGAGCGCGCCGAGGCGCGACTGGAGGAAACAAGCTCTGACAGTTTTGCCGTGGACCTCAAGAAATGGCGGCAGATCATGCAAGCGTACGAGGCGGGCGGGCACGCCTATCACGCCACCATGCCCACCGATGCGCTGAAGGAATTCCGCGACACTATGGTCGAGACCCGCGACTATGGGTTTGAAAAACTGCGCGAGGCTCAATGGGCACTAGGAAATGGTGTTCGGGCAATGTTGAAGGACAAGGGCATTGTCTCGGTCGCGGCTGATGGGTTCGGAGCGCCGGGCGTTGTTGTCAGCTACACTGACGATGCCGAAGTGCAGAACGGCAAGAAATTTGCGGCTTTGGGGATGCAGATTGCGGCGGGCGTGCCCCTGCAGTGTGATGAGCCCGAGGGGTTCAGTACTTTCCGTCTGGGCTTGTTCGGGCTGGACAAGCTCTATGACGTGGATGGCACGATCGCGCGTTTGAAGCGGGTGCTGGATCAGGTGATCTAGGTGCTGATCAGCGCACACCCAGGCCCATCTGCATAAGCGTCTTGCGCACCGGCGGCAGAGAATAAAGCGCATTCAGTCCCATGGCCCGCGCATCACGCAGCGGCCGTGCCTCGATCATCGAAGTGCGGTTAAGTAGATCAATGCCTTTAACACGCATCTCTATCTCGGCGTGGCGGGACTTGTGATAGGCGTCCAGCATCTGCGCGTCGCCCAGCCCCTCAGGGCGGGCTGTCGCGAGATCCAGCAGGCTGCGCAGATCACCCAGTGACATGTTCAATCCTTGCGCGCCGATGGGCGGCACCACATGGGCGGCCTCGGCCATCAGGGCGATGCGTTCGCCCGACAGACGCTCGGCCGATTGGCTGATGATCGGCCAGATCGTCCGGCGCGAAGCCAGTTTCAACGGTCCGAACAATCCGCACGAACGCTCGGTCATCAGCGCCTCGAACGCGTCGGGATCAGAGTTCAGCAATTCAACTGCGCGCGGCCCGCGCTCCATCCACACAATCGCTGAGGAAGGCTGACCCTGCCAGTCGGGCAGGGGGACCAGCGTGAACGGCCCGCCCGAGCGGTGGATCTCGGTCGAGACATTTTCGTGCGGGACTGGATGCGTGACGGCAAAGGCCAGCGCCTTTTGGCCATAGCGGGTGGTGTGGACACCGATCCCCGCCGCCTCGCGCATGGGGGAGCTGCGCCCGTCTGCGGCGACCACCAGCTTGCATCGGATGCGGCTGCCGTCGCTGAGGCCCACGCGCGCCTCATTGGTGCGAGTGAACAGGCTGAACGTGCCGGTGCCGGGGCGAAAATCTACATTGGGCAACTCGGCCAAACGCGCCACCATCTCGCGCCGCAACAGCCAGTTGGGCAGGTTCCAGCCAAACGGCTGGTCCGAGATATCGGTGGCGTTGAAATCACGCACGACGCGGGGTTCAGGAACGTCCCCGCCCGCGTCCACGATGCGCATGATCTGCAGCGGGGCGGCATGGGCATCCAACCGTGCCCACAGCCCGCATTGATCCAAAAGACCGTGCGCCGGTTGCAGAAAGGCCGTGGTCCGCATGTCGGAGCCATCCACATCGCGTTCCGTCACCGGAGGGGTGGGGTCGACGCAGATCACGTCGAACCCGGCTGTTCCGAACGCCGCCGCAGCGGTCAACCCGGCGATTCCACCGCCGGAAATCAGGATGTCACAGCTATCTGTCATGGGCTTGGCCTCCGTTTGGGCAGAACCTAGTGCGGTTCCACGTGGGGTGCCAAGTGACATCCTGTCTCGTGTCTTACCCGCGTGAAATCAGGATGAGGATCAGGAACATCACCGGCACCATCATCACGGCAGGGATGTAGAGACCCGGCAGGCCGAATAGCAGGATGGAACACCCCCACATGCTGAAGATCGCCAGGGCTGTATAACCCCAATCGTCGCCGTCGCTCTGGGCGACGTCCTTGGCCATCCAGCCAAACAGGGGAATAGCAAACAACAGGCGCTGCCAGATGGGCAGGCGCCGAGGGGCCTCGATCGCGCTCATGGGTTTCTCCGATTCTGTTCGTCGCTGAGGCGCATATAGGGGCGATGCTGCACCCGCGAAATCCACAGATGGTCGCAGTGTGACAGCCTATCGCAGGCGGGCCAGAAATGACGTCAGGTCGTCGGTGTGGTGGTGGATGTGATCGGCCCTGTGCGGCTCGGGCGCGACGTGGACAGTGCGCATTCCCATCGCGTGCGGCGCGGCCAGATTGCGTGGGTCATCTTCGAACATGGCGGCTTGCTTGGCGTCGATTCCGTCTTGGGCAAAAATCGCCTCGAACGCGGCCTGTTCGGGTTTGGGGCGATAGCCCGCGTGTTCGACCCCGTAGATCGCATCGAACAATCCGCTGAGGCCGCGCGCTGCCAAAACGCGCTCGGCATAAGGTGCGCTACCGTTGGTATAGACGATCCGGCGGCCGGGCAGGGACCGAATGTGATCAGCCAGCTCGGCGTCGGGGTCCATATGGCTTAGGTCAACTTGATGAACCGCGTGCAGATAAGGGTCGGGGTCCAGATCATGCTCGGCCATCAACCCGGCCAGCGTGGTGCCATATGCGCGCCAGTAGTGCGACCGCAGCCGATCCGCCTCAGCCCGGTCGACGCCGATGGCCTGCACCACGTAGTCGGTCATCAGCACCTCGATCTGATCGAACAGGCGCATGTGAGGCGGGTAAAGCGTATTGTCCAGATCGAACACCCATTGGGTGACGTGGGAAAAGGCGGGTTTGACCATGGGGTTGGGTTTAGGGCGTGGCGAGTTGGTTTTCAATGCCGCACTTGATCCGAAGGGCCGGAGGCGGATAGACATGTCCGAACCAGGAGATGAACCACCCGATGCCACAATCCAGACAGCCGTCCAAAGACGCCTATAGCCTGATACTCGAAGCGATTGATGTGGGCGTTTACAAGCCTGGCGACCGGCTGGTCGAAAGCGAGCTTGCCGAACGGTTTGGCGTGTCGCGCACCCCCATCCGTGAGGCATTGCAGCGGCTAGAGACGCAATCGCTATTGGAACGGGACGGGCGTTCGCTGATCGTAGCTTCGCTGGACCATAACCAGATGGCTGAACTTTATGTGGTGCGACGCGAGTTGGAAGGGCTGGCCGCAAGCCTGGCCGCCAAGCATGCGACCGAAGAGGAAATCCGGGTACTACAGGATATGGTCGCCGCCGATGATGCGCTGGTCGATGACCCCACCGCGCTGTCGCGCGCCAACCGTCGGTTTCATGAGCAGATCCATTTGGCCTCGCATAACCGCTATCTGGTGCAGCAGTTGGACCTGGTGCATCGCACTATGGCGTTGATGGCAACGACCTCGCTGGCTGTTCGCGGGCGCGGAGAGATTGCCCAAAGTGAACACAAGGCAATCGTCGAGGCTATCGCTGCACGCGACGAAGAGGCTGCCGCACGCGCGTTGAAAGAACATATCTCGGTCGCCTTCATGACTCGTCTGAAACAGGATGCCGTTCGGCGCGAAGCCTAAGCATCAGGGCAGTTTCACGTCTTCTCCGGCCTGTCCGTGCTGTGTTTTGTCCCAGAAGAAAGGGTTGCTGACCAACTCCCACAGGGCTTTGTAGGCCGCCAGAACGCCCAGCGGAAAATACAGGGGCATGGTGGGAACCCAGGGCAGCAGAAAACGTCTTTCCTTGGCTGCTACAGCCAGAATTCCGACGACCAGATTGGTGATCTCGGCGGCGACGAAAAGACAAATAAGACCGAAAATGACATTGTTTGACAGGATCTGATCCAGCGGGCCGGGCTGACCCAGGGTTGTCAGCCAGAACAACCACAGGACCGGGGCCAGTAGAAACTGTCCGACTGTACCCAGAAAGAACGCCTGCACGCCCAGAAACCGTTTTAACCCCAGATCATTAAGCAGGCGCAACGGCGCGCGCATGTGCACAAGATAAGTGACCATGAACCCCTTGAGCCAACGCGACCTTTGCTTGACCCAGGGCCAGGCGCGGAAATTCGCTTCTTCAAACGTGGTGGTGTCGACCATCTCGGTCCGGTATCCAGCGCGGCTGAGCCTTACCCCAAGGTCGGCATCCTCGGTGACGTTATGCGCGTCCCACCCACCCAGTTCGACCAGCTTGTCGCGTCGAAAGAAAAAGGTTGTGCCCCCCAACGGAACGACCAGACCCATACGGGCAATCCCTGGCAATATGACGCGGAACCAACTGCTGTATTCGATCGTAAAACAGCGCGAGCGCCAGTTTGTTCTGGGATTGTAATAATCCAGGACGCCCTGAAGGCAGACTACGTCCTCGTCCACGCGCGCGAATGTGGAAACGACGCGTTCAAGTTGATCGGGCTGCGGTGCATCTTCGGCATCCCAAACCCCCAAGATATCACCTCTGCAAAAATCCAGCGCGTAGTTCATGGCGCGAGGCTTTGTCGTCAGCCCGTTCAACGCGGGGACTTCAACTATCCGGATCCAACTGGGCAGGTCGACACTGGAAAGCGCAGTACGCGTGACCTCGTCGGGTTCCTCTAGCACAAGAATGACGTCCAGCAGCGCTTTGGGATAGGTCAGACGATGCAACCGTCTGATCAGAGCGTTCGCGATTTCGCGCTCCTTGTACAGAGGGACTAGGATCGATACACAAGGCCGTTTGCCAACTGACGTATGTTTGTCGTCAATGTCGTGGTCGTTTTGAGGTTTCGTTAGAAAGGCTATCAATCCCGCGACGCGAAGCACCATGAACAAGATTAGCGAGAGCGTCGCTAAGGTGACTAGAAGTGCTAATCCACTAGCGGGGAAGACTGTGAACAGGAACGCAATGGTGATCACGCCGACAACAGGCCTCATCCGCGCGTTTAACGTCCATGAACGGCAGCTTTGTTCAGCGGGGACACGAACCTCTGCGGCTTGTGCAAGGTGGCATGAATGTACACGAGCGATTTCCCGGTCAATGTGTTCGGTCGGCGCTAGGACAGGTATTACGGTGTAATCTGTGTTTTTGAATGCGGCGCGTACCGTATCAAAATGGTCGGGCCGAGATGTCGCTATCAAAAGGATCGGACCAACGTGTTTCCATGGGACGACATTGTTCTGTAGCCAGAAATCCACGGGTTTCAGGCGGCACGCGTCACTTTCCGCGGGAAAAAGATCCAAATCCGCGATTTGCAGCCCGGACTGTTCCGCCAGTGCATGTAGGACATCCTGCCTGTCCACCCAACCTTCGCCAACCAGTATTTCGCCCAGTGGAGCGTTCTGCCGGGTCTGAAGGTGCAACGCTTTTTCCAACTGATTGTGGGTAATCAACCCACGATCCAACAGGCAGGCGCCCAAGGGTTTCCTGACCTTTGGCGGTATCGGTCTTGCCCGCGCAAAATGCTGCCCGTTCAGTGCGACCATGAAAAAACCCTGACACGTTTGACCGCTGTCAGGGTTCATCTATTAAGGTTAACAACCGGTTAACCTTGTTCAATGCAATCTTATGCTTGCGCTTTTTTGTCCGCCATTGCCGTGGCGAAGCGTTCGAACAGGTAAAAGCTGTCCTGCGGCCCAGGCGAGGCTTCGGGGTGGTATTGCACCGAGTAGACAGGCCGGTTGGTCATGCGGATACCACAGTTGGAGCCGTCGAACAGCGAGCGATGCGTTTCAACCACGCCCTCTGGCAGTGTCTGCGCGTCGACAGCAAAGCCGTGGTTCATCGAGGTAATCTCGACCTTGCCGGTTTCCAAATCCTTGACCGGGTGGTTTGCGCCGTGGTGGCCGTGGTTCATTTTGACCGTTTCACCGCCCAGTGCGAGGGCCAGCATCTGGTGACCCAGGCAAATGCCGAAAACAGGCAGATCTGTGGTGTCCAGAACCTCTTTGATCATTGGTACGGCATATTCGCCCGTCGCTGCCGGATCGCCTGGGCCATTGGACAGGAACACACCGTCAGGATTGTGGGCCAGTACTTCGGCAGCAGTGGCTGTAGCGGGCAAAACAGTCACGTCACAACCGGCCGAGGCCAGACACCGCAGGATGTTGCGCTTGGCACCAAAATCCAGCGCTACGACCTTATGGGCAGGCGCTTCTTGCCGTGTGTAGCCATCGGGCCAAGCCCAACGCATTTCGTCCCAACGATAGCTTTGGGCGCAGGTGACATCTTTGGCCAAGTCCATGCCTTCCAGCCCGGCAAAGCCACGGGCAGCAGAGACTAGTGCTTCAATATCGAAATTGCCGTCGGGATCATGCGCCAACGCAACATGAGGGGCGCCTTGCTGCCGGATTGCGCGGGTCAGGCGGCGGGTATCTACGCCACCGATTGCGATGCGTCCACGGCGCGCCAACCATGTCTTCAACTCTTCCGCCGAACGCCAGTTCGATGGTTCGGTCGGATCCCATTTTACCACCATGCCAGCGGCGACAGGATCGCCGGTTTCGTCATCCTCGGGGTTCACGCCGACATTGCCGATATGCGGGAAGGTGAAGGTTACGACCTGACCTGCGTAAGATGGGTCGGTCATGATCTCCTGATACCCGGTCATGGCTGTGTTAAAGCACAGCTCAGCCACGGTTTGACCTGTGGCACCGAAACCCATCCCGTAGAACAGTGTTCCGTCGGCCAAAGCCAGACATGCGGTGGGCTTGGACTGGGCGTTCTGGGCCATGGCGCGACTCTCCTGCAAGGTAAACCGGCGCATACCTAAGAGGGTTAAGCGCTTGGGTCAAGCCTGTTCAAATTTTGGGCTATATATAAAAATCAATAACTTAGCGATATTCACCCCCTGTTGTATCACGCTTTTTGTTTCGATATGGTCGGGGTTCCTTTTCCATGGGGATGGACAGATCATATGGATATGCGATCACGGGTGAACTCTGCCCTGAAGCAAGCAATGAAAGACAAGGAGGCCGAGCGTCTGTCGACGCTGCGGCTTATCAATGCTGCAATCAAGGACCGCGATATTGCATCGCGCGCCTCGGACAACGAAGAGGTCAAGGGCTGCGGTGATGCCGAGGTTCTTGAAATCCTTGGGAAAATGACCAAGCAGCGCAAGGAAAGCGCCCGTGCCTATGAAGAGGGTGGGCGGCTAGACCTGGCTGAACGTGAACTGCGTGAGGTTGAGGTCATCGAAGAATTCCTGCCCAAGCAGTTGGATGATGATGAGGTCTCTCAGGCGATTCAGACGGCGATCACGACCACAGGTGCTGGCTCGATCCGGGACATGGGTAAGGTGATGGGCGAGCTCAAGACGCGTTACACCGGCCAGATGGATTTCGGAAAGGTCGGACCGATGGTCAAAGACCATCTTTGTGCGGCATCAAGCAACGGCTGCTGATCTTTTTCTGGCATAAGCAACAATTACTGCGCGACAGGTTCGCGCAGTTTTTGCGTCAGATCACCGTACAACGCTATGCGCTCTTCTTCTGAGAGAAACGCGCCGATTTCCACTTCTCTACCGTCGCCTGTCAGGGTTACGTAGTTCGGAACCGGGCCGCCGTGTTTGTGCATCTCTGGTCGGGCCCAATACCGGTTGCAAACCCATTCCTGCTGGCCGGTGCGGGGGTTGTGGTGCACAAGACGCGCCTGAGTTCCCGTCAGAGTGAACACTTCGAACACACTGCGAGATCTGTAGTTCGCCTGAATAGCCAGCCAAAGCCCCAAAACCGTCATCAATAGGAACGGCAACAAGCCCCACAGCACCGCTGAACCAAGCACAGCCATCAGCGGAAGCAGTCCGAATATAAAAAGCGAAAACACGACTCGGATCGCCCAGCGAGGCGGCAGAGAGTTATGCGGCCAAAGTCGAAGCTCTTGTTCGGTATTTGAGGTTTGATTCCACTGGTAAGGCATAGATTGAAAATAGCGCGACAGCTTTTGGTGTCGACGGAAAATGCTCAGGTCACGTGCCCGACGCGGGCCCATGACAAAGCGTCGTCCAGGCGATCATCACCCCAGAAAACCTCACCGCGGACAACGAGGCTTGGGGCACCGAAAATGCCGAGCCTAAGGGCCTGATCCGTTTCAACCTCTAGCGCGGACACGATGTCCGGACTGCGCGCACGGGCCAGAACGATGCGAGGATCCTGCTGGCATCTGTGCAGGGCTTCGGTCATTGCGGCTTCGCTGCCAGCTTCGATGCCGTCCTCGAACCAGATACGGTAGATGTTCTGTGCAAAGGACTTACCCCAACCATCACGCATTCCCAGCAACGTAACCTGATTGGCCAGCGCCAGATCGGACACGGGATAGGGCGCGGGCAGGTTGGCATGCAAACGATACTTGGCTGCACGACGCTCGATATCGCGCCACATATAGGCGGATTTTGCAGGTTTCCCGGCGAAGGGGATGTTCTTCTGTTCGGACATAATGGCGCGTACATTGAATGGACGCCAATTGACTGTTGTGTTGTTTTCAACGCACCAGTCATCCATCCGCATGATGGTTAGAAAGCTATATGTACTGCCTATCGAAAACCAGAAATCAATCTTGGACATTGGATTCCTCCGGACCTGTTGGATAAGGAGTTGCCCCTAGAATAGCCTGTCGTGCAGGTTCTGGCGAATATTCTGAAAACGAGGGAATGCAAAATGAAAAGCCCCGCCAATTTGGCGGGGCTTTCTTTAGATCTTATGGGATCAGTGGGCGTGGCCCTTGTCCCAGTCTTCCTGCTTCGGCAGCTGCTCGAACGTGTGTTCGGGCGGCGGGGTGGGCAGGGTCCATTCCAGCGTATCCGCATATTCGTTCCACGGGTTGTTCCGCGTTTCCTTAGCGCCACGGAACAGGGCGTAGAACACGATGCCGAAGAACAGCAGGAACGAGGCGAACGAGATGAACGCACCAATCGACGATACAAAGTTCCACTGGGCGAATGCCTCGGGATAGTCGATATAGCGACGCGGCATGCCCTGACGACCCAGGAAGTGCTGCGGGAAGAACGTCAGATTAGCGCCGATGAAGAACATCCAGAAGTGGATCTTGCCCCAAAACTCGGAATACTGACGACCGGTCATCTTGCTGAAGTAGAAGTACACGCCTGCAAAGATCGCGAACACGGCCCCCAGCGACATCACGTAGTGGAAGTGAGCAACCACGTAGTAGGTGTCGTGATAGGCGCGGTCGATACCGGCCTGCGACAGAACCACACCAGTCACACCGCCGACGGTGAACAGGAACAGGAAGCCAAACGCGAACAGCATCGGTGTCTTGAACTCGATGGAACCGCCCCACATGGTCGCAATCCACGAGAAGACCTTAACGCCTGTCGGAACCGCGATGACCATCGTGGCCAACATGAAGTAGGCCTGCTGACGCAGCGACATGCCGACGGTGTACATGTGGTGCGCCCACACGACAAAGCCCAGAACACCGATCGCGATAATCGCCCAGACCATCGGCAGATAGCCGAAGATCGGTTTGCGCGCGAAGGTCGCAATCACGTGGCTGATGATGCCGAAACCGGGCAGGATCACGATATACACCTCCGGGTGGCCGAAGAACCACAGAATGTGCTGATACAGGATCGGATCGCCGCCACCGGCCGGATCAAAGAAGGTGAAGCCAAAGTTGCGGTCCATCAGCAGCATGGTGATCGCGCCTGCCAGAACCGGCAGGGACAACAGAATCAGCCACGAGGTGACGAAGATCGACCAGCTGAACAGCGGCACCTTGAATAGGGTCATGCCCGGAGCACGCATGTTCAGGAAGGTGGTGATCATGTTGATCGCGCCGAGGATCGAGGAGGCGCCCGATACGTGTACGGCAAAGATCGCAAGGTCCATGGACATGCCGCCTTCGGTCGTGGACAGCGGCGGGTAAAGAACCCAGCCAACACCGGAACCGAGCTGATCGTTACCACCGGGGCTGAGCAGCGAAGCCACACCCAGCGATGTACCGGCGACGTACAGCCAGAAGGACAGGTTGTTCATCCGCGGGAACGCCATATCAGGCGCGCCGATCTGCAACGGCATGAAATAGTTGCCAAATCCGCCGAACAGGGCCGGGATGACTACGAAGAACATCATCAGAACACCATGGTAGGTGATCATCACGTTCCACAGGTGACCATTCGGGGTGCACGGATCAGCCATGAACCCTTCGAGGCACATATACTGCACACCGGGGTGCATCAGCTCGAGCCGCATATAGACAGTCATCAAAACCGAAATCAAACCGGCCAAAGCCGAGAAGATCAGGTAAAGAATACCGATATCCTTGTGGTTGGTCGACATGAACCAGCGCTGGAAAAAGCTGCGCTCGTCTTCATGATCATGACCATGAATGGCTGCGTCTGCCATTAGGTGCCTCCTGTTACAATTCTACCGCGCAGCCGAAAGTCTCCGACGCGCGGGATTCCTGCTGGTTTTAGATTGCGAATGGGGTGCCTTCAATGGTCGAGTTTGATCTGGATCAAGAATAATTGTCGCGGGTCGCGGGGCCACTCGCTTATTTTCGACCAAAATCAGCTGATAGCTGGGTATCGCGTCAGGATTTTCAAGGGCTCGGCCTTGGGTTTCAATTCGTCGCTTGACCCCGGCTGGGGGGCACAGCAGAACTGGTGTCGATATCGCGCTTGGAGAACAAACATGACCGCCTACGATACCGACAACATCTTCGCCAAGATCTTGCGTGGGGAAATCCCTTCGACACGTGTGTACGAGGATGACGAGAGTTTGGCGTTCATGGATATTATGCCTCGGTCTGACGGGCATTTGCTGGTGATCCCAAAAACTCCGTGCCGCAATCTTCTTGACGCGACGCCTCAGCAGCTGGCGGCAGTCATCGCAACAGTTCAAAAGCTATCGAAAGCTGTGATGAACGCATTTGAGGCTGATGGCGTCACCGTACAGCAGTTCAACGAAGCCGCCGGAGGGCAGGAAGTCTTTCACCTGCATTTCCACGTTCTGCCACGTCACGAAGCCGTGCCGTTGCGTGCGCCGGGAAAAATGGGGGATTTCGATCTGATCGCTCAGCATGCCGAAAAGATCAAAGCCGCATTGGGTCAATAAATCGACCGAGCAACTACAAGCGTCTGACCGTAGAACAAAACCGTCACTGGAATAGAATTGCCGTTCCGATTTGGGGTCGGAACGGCAGACTCGTTAACAAGAACTTTTCCGATGCACTGGGGGCTTCCGGTGCTGACCGGTTAACACACCACTCACTCTAGAACGGTGAATACATCTTACTCTTGAAACGGTCTCGTGTATTCATTTGAGTGGTTTTTGGGTAAATTTTAGCTTTTGCACCGGGCTACGCCCTAAAGATCAAACCTCTTTTGGAAACAGTGACGCTGTCACGAAACGAATTGTTCGTGATCTCCCCGAGTGTTGCGCGATTCGGGTCTCTATGGGATTGGCGCGATCGGCTCGAACACGCGAGCAAAGGTTTTTTGCAGCGCAATGTCCACGTCAGCTGTTGTAACGGGCAGCCCTAGATCGACCAGCGAGGTGACGCCGTGTTCACTGATGCCGCAGGGAACGATGCCTGAGAAGTGTTCGAGGTCGGGTTCGACGTTAATCGAAATACCGTGAAAGCTAACCCATTTGCGCAGGCGCAACCCAATGGCGGCAACCTTATCTTCGGCAGGTTGACCAGTCGGGGTCAGCGGTTTGTCATCCCGACGCACCCAGACACCAACACGCCCGTCGCGGATTTCACCGGTGACATTAAACTCGGCCAAGGACGCGATAACCCATTCCTCAAGTTGCTTTACAAAGCGCCGCACGTCCTTGCCGCGCTTGTTCAGGTCAAGCATCACATAAGCAACCCGTTGGCCAGGGCCATGATAGGTATATTCGCCGCCCCGCTTTGCCTCGTAGACAGGGAACCGGTCGGGATCGGTCAGATCACTTGCTTTGGCCGAGGTGCCAGCCGTGTAAAGCGGCGGGTGTTCCAGAAGCCAGATACACTCATCCGCGTCGCCGGCTGCGATAGCCGCAACGCGCTTTTCCATAAAGGACAAAGCTTCGTCATAGTCGGTCAAACCGTCTGTGATCTTCCATTTCATGAGGGCCTCATACCCCGCAGACGAAGCGTTGAAAAGAGGTCAGGCGGCCTCGGTCAGGCACCGCTGTAGTACTTGGGAATAGGTCTCGGAGCCCTGAGCGCCTGTTAGCAAGTATTTGCCCCCAAAGACCATGGATGGCACGCCCGAGATTCCACGACTGGTCCAAAACTGCTGCTTTTCGCGTACCGGCCCTACATGCGCACCCGATGCAAGCGCTGCCTGTGCTGCGTCACGATCCAACCCTGCAGCTTGCACCGCATTCAGCAGTACCTCGGTGTCTGATACATCCAGGCCATCCGTGAAATAAGTTTTGAACAGCGTTAGTTTCAGCGGGTGTTGTTTGCCCTGTGACTCAGCCCAATCCAACAGTTGGTGGGCTGCGAATGTGTTAACGATCCGGCTGTCGTCGTTGAAGTTAAAGGTAAAGCCAAGTTCGCCCCCGATTTGAACCAAGCGCTCGCGGGCCTGTTGGCTTTGTTCCGCCGTCGAGCCGTATTTCTCTGTTATGTGCTCGCGCAGGTTTTGGCCCTCGGGTGGCATATTCGGGTTTAACTCGAACGGGTGCCACCGGAGGCGTGCCAGAACGTTTTCCTGCTGTAACGCGATGTCCAATTGCCGAAATCCCACGATGCACCAGGGGCAGACCACATCTGATACGATATCCACCTGAATGACGGGGCGTGGGTCTGGTGTGGTCATGTCGGAGGGCTCCTGTTCAGGGCGGTAAGCAAAGAATTCACCGGTACAGATATGAGCAGAAAAAAGGAATTCAATCCGGCGTGTTTTTGAGTCTTCACATCCCGTTCCGCAACGTCTATACGCCCCTCTACCAAGTCACATACATTGCGGTCGTGGCGGAATTGGTAGACGCGCAGCGTTGAGGTCGCTGTGGGGTAACACCCGTGGAAGTTCGAGTCTTCTCGACCGCACCATCTCCCACTCAGATGTAAGTCGTTTCTTAAGGAAATCTTGTGTAGAGATGCACCAGTTCGGACCGGACTGTTCAAACCTCTATTTCCTGTCTCGCCCGTGCGGTTAGGGATGTGTATGAGTCGGAGGCAAGACCATTCGGGAAAGGTGCAGATGTCTCAGGCCATTACCGTCTTCACGACAATGAAAAACGAAGGCCCCTATATGTTAGAGTGGGTGGCCTTCCATAAATCCCTTGGGGTGGAACACTTTGTGATCTTCACCAACGCTTGTGAAGATGGCACGGACGACATCGCGCGCAGGCTTCAGGATATGGGAATTGCCACACACGTTCCCAACGAAGTGAAAGAAGGCGGGAATCCTCAGCATCAGATGTTGCGACGTGCACGGCGGCAACCCAAAGTCAAAGCGGCTGATTGGCTGTTATGCCTCGACGTGGACGAGTTCTGGAACATCAGATGCGGTGACAATGGATTCGGGGCTTTGATCGCCGAGGTTGAGGACCGGGCTGGTCAGCCCGTCGATGCTATTTCGTTTGCCTGGAAGCTATTCGGCAGTTCAGGGAATATCAGCTTCGAAGATAAACCGGTGACCGAGGCGTTCTCGATGGCGGATCAGCCTTATCCGTACCATTCGGGTCGGGCGTATGGCCTGAAAACCCTGTTTCGAAACAATGGAAAATTCACGCGTTTCGGGCCGCACCGCCCAAAAGGGTTCGAAGACGAAGCGGCGGCCGACATTGCGTGGTCGGATGCTGGCGGCAAACTGTTTTCAGCAGATAAGGTAGGGTGGCGGGCCTGGCGGGGGTTTGACCATTCGCTTGGGCGTTTGCACCATTATTCGGTTCGGTCTTTGGACGGGTTCCTGATCAAGCGTGATCGGGGAAGAACCAACCATATCCGCGTGGACCAAGGGCAATCCTATTGGACGGACATGAATGCCAATAAAGAGGTCGACCAATCGATCCTGCCTGCCGCTCGCAAGGCTGCTCCGGTTCTTGAGCAACTGAAAGCGGATCCTGAATTGAACAGGCTGCACCAACAGGCCTGCGACTGGCATCGGGCCAAGATCGCGGAAATCAAGCTGCGCCCCGACTGGGTCGAGTTTCGCGGCTGGCTGGCTGAGAACCTGATCTGATAGCCATGGCGGACGATCTTTCAAAAGAACAGCTTCAACCCGAGCATCCCGAGCGTAAGACGGGGTATGAGCGGATCCTTACAGATCCGCCGCCACCGTGGTTTGTCGAGCTTTACCCGGGTGGCGACGGAACGGGGTTCATGCAGAAACTCGACCGTCATTCGATCCTGTTTCACCAACGCTCGGCGTCACAACTGGTGATCAGCTTTGACAATATTGCTAACGCCAACGACCTGTCTTTTGCGCGCGAACCCTGGGGTTGGAAGTTCTTCCGGGATGAAGGGTGGTCGCATATGGGTGTTTTTGCGCGCTCTAAGGCGTGGTACCGCGATCCTGAAATCATCTCATATTTTCAGGGTAAGGCGGCTGAGGGGTTCTTTGGCAGGTTCGACAAGGTTGTCTTTGCCGGGGCGTCAATGGGCGGGTTCGGGGCGCTGACCTTCTCCGCTCTGGTACCCGGTGCGACGGTTATTGCCTTCAATCCTCAGACCTCGTTGGATGAACGTCTTGTGCCTTGGGAAACCCGATACCGGTTTGGTCAGGTTCAGGATTGGGATTTGCCACTGGGGGATGCTGCACAAACGGTATTAAGTGCAGGTCGGGCCTACGTTTTCTATGATCCGTTCTTTGACCTTGACCGACGGCAGGTCGAACGGCTGCAGGGCGACAATGTTTTTCTGTTAAAAACGTGGTTTTCAAACCATTTTGCCGCGCCGATGTTGCGCAAGCTGGATATCCTGAAACCTGTTATGCTGGGGGCGATGGATGGATCGTTAGAGCCCGCGGCTTTTTACAAGATGATGCGCGCGCGTCGCAGGCTTCCAATGTTTATGCGGGGCATCGAGGGTATGGCGGGCGACCGTCATGACATGTTGGTTCGGCAAGCGCGTCAGCGGTTTCGCAGGCTTCGCCGGGCTGCAATGGCTGCGGCAGACGACGCATCATGAGTGCTGCGCGTGGTGTCTTCATCGGTCAGCGCCGCGACCGTATGGGTGCGCGCTTACTGATGATGCTGACCTGTATCCGCCTGGCCGAGGATTATGGTACCGACTACCGTGTCAACTGGTTCCCGCAGGGGGCGGACGCGCCAGAGTTGGACCACCCGCACGAGCTGTTCACGCAACAATGGATGGATGTTCATTTTGCAAACGCCGACGACTTTGACGCGCTGAGCAAAGACGCCAAGCCGATCTGGGCATTTCAAGGCGATGCAACCCCGGACAAGTTGATCGCGCATCTCGACGCAGGCCGCTCGGTGCTTGTGGAAGAAGGGTTTGAGGTGCTCGCCTTCCCGTGGGAGGATATCGAAGCGATCCGCCCGCGCTATCGTGACTTCATTCACCGGATTGGCTTCACGGATGAACTCCGTTTGATTATGAACCGCGCAGATGAGCGGTTATCGGGGCAGGGGGTTTCAGCCTATCATATCCGGCGTGGTGATATCTTGAATGGCCTACCGTGGAAGCACACAACCTGGCCTGCCAAGATCGAACCCGAGGAGTTCTATGAGGCGCATCTTGAAAAAGCGGCTGGTCGTGCGGCGATCATGTTCTCGGACCAGCCAGAACTGATCACGCGGTTTCAAAGGCGGTTTCCGAACCTGTTGCAAATGTCGAATATCGCGGACGTCTCGGGCATGACACGGGCACAGCGCGACTTTCTGGAGCTTTACACGATGTCGCGCGCAGATCAGGTGGTCGCACCCGTAATCAGCGCCTTTTCAATGGCGGCAGCGCGCATTTCAGGGCGACAGCGCAAGGTGTTTCGCGACGTCCTGACCGAGGACGAGATGTCCGAAGCCTATGAGGCTGCGATCACCCGATTGAACGGCCCCTTGGACAAGTTTTTGAACCCGTCCGAGGCGGCGCATATCTATTCCAAAGTGTTATTCCACTTTAATCGCCTGAATGCCGAAGATCGTACCGAAGAGGCGACCAGCTTGGGTGATAAGCTGTTACACGCAGGCGCCGATAACGCATTCCTACCGCTTTTGCAGGCCCTGAACCTGTTCTACCAAGGACAATGGGATGCCGCTTTAGGACTTGTGGACGCTGTCTTGCAGGATCCAAATGTGTGGCCCGAAGACCATGCCGTTCTGTGCGCTCTCAAGGCTGCTGCGTTGGGCGAAAAACGCAAGCGCTGGCAGGCGGCGCAAGCGTTCAGCCAGGGATTTTGGGCAAAGCCGATCCGGCCCGACGTTTTGGTGTTTGGGTCGAGGGTGGTGTACCGGGATCACATTTCACTTCGGCTGTTCCCTCCGACCGATTGGGAGTTGCAGAAGGTTATTCGCAGGCCATGGTTCAACTTCAACGCTCACGTTGCACAACGAAAAGTCCTCGTACGGCTGCCATGTAACTTCGATTTCCTGCTTATGGACTGGTGGGATTTGTCGCTGGACCAGAAAGCCCGCAGATTGTTCAGCAGCACACCGCGGTTGCAGCGCCTTGTGGATGGTCTTGCCCGCATGACGGATTTTCCGAACACAGATGTCCGAGTGCAGAGCTTTCAAACCGTGCTGAGCGTGCATACAGGGGAAATCACCGCAACCAAAGCGGTCGACTTGATGCGTCGCGTTGTTGCCGAAGCGCCCGAGAACCCTTTGTATCACAAACGACTGGCCGGGCTCTTTGAAGCCGAAGGAGACGCGACCAACGCACGTCTCGCAATGGCAGATGCATTAGCTTGTGATCCAGGTAACCCGTTTCTTGTCTTTGCGATGGGGCGCTGCCTTGAACGGATTGGTGCAACAGAACAGGGGCATAAACAGATTATTCAAGCCGCGGACATGGACAAGAACACGGCAGCTATTCAGGGCGAAGCCGGGCGCATTCTTCTGCAAAGGGGCGAAAGGAAAGCGGCCCGGCTTTATTTGCGGGCTGCGAAAGACTTGTGTCCGACATATCAACGCTTTTCCAACCAACTGCAGCGCGCAGGAGGAGGAGCATCTTGATTTTGCTTGGTTACACTCGGAATTGAACGTAGGAAGTTTGAAAGATCAAGAATGATATGTTCAGCCAGAACAAGGTATCGACAGGGCGATTGGGGCACCCAGGAATGAGCGACGAAGAATCACGGTTTATCAGCATCACCCCCATGAAAAACGAGGGGCCTTTCGTGCTGGAATGGGTGGCGCATAATCGGGCGATTGGCGTTGATCAGATCGTCGTGATGACCAATGATTGCACCGACGGTACAGATGCTTTGTTACAGAGGCTTTATGAGATGGGTGTGGTGACCCATGTCGACAACAACTCTCGTCGCCGGACAAGCCCGCAAAAGCGCGCTTATAACGCGTTTCTTAAGATGGAGATTGCACGCCCGCAGGACTGGGTGATCGTGATCGACGCGGATGAACATATCAACGTCAAGACGGGCGACAACACTCTGCGTGCGCTGACACAGGCTATTCCGGATGCCAAAACGATTTCGATGACGTGGCGGTTGTTCGGAAATGCGGGAATTGTCCGATATGAGGATCGGTTCCTGTCCGACCAGTTCCGCAAAGCCGCGCCCGAAAGGATTATTCGCCCGCCACAGGCATGGGGCTTCAAGACGATGTTCCAGCGCGGGCTATGGGACGCGCTGGGCGTCCACCGGCCGAAACGCGCGACCGTCGAAACGATGGAAGAGTGTCACTGGTACAACGGTTCTGGCCAGAAAATGCCCGAGCATTACTATGACAAAAGCTGGCGTTCGACACGCGCGTCTGTTGGGTATGAATATGTTCAACTCAACCATTATGCCCTTAAGTCCTGTGAAAGTTATCTGGTCAAAAAGATGCGCGGGCGGGCGCACCACTTGGGCGAGAGTCTGGGTCTGGAATATTGGAACATGATGAACCAGAACGCGACGACCTGCACATCCATTGACGCTGTTCTGGAGCGTAAGCGCGCGCTGTATTACGAGATGCTGGCTGACCCGGAAATCGCGCGATTGCACCACATGTCTTGTGATCTCCACAGGCAGCAGATCGCGCAGCTATGCGAGCAGCCTGAAATGCAAGAGTTGATGCAGCAAATGACGTCTGTCTCGGCCGAGAATACCGCCTCATGATGCAGTTGTATCCTGACGTCGGAGACATATGATGCTGTGGCTGCATTTGGGTATGCCCAAAACCGGAACAACAGCGCTGCAGGGTTTCTTGCGCGGCAACCAGCCCGTTCTTGATCAGATCGGCTTGCGTTACATGGAAACCGGCCGACGCAGGCTGGACGGTAATCCTCGACTTGCGATCAGCCATAACATCATCGCGTTCCACATGAACCAAAGCGATCAGCCAATGGATCCTTTCCGGGCAGGGATGACCTCGGAATTTGATGCGCATTCAGGGCAAACCTGTGTCGTGTCATCTGAGATGTTCTATTCCTGCGATTTCGAGAAGCTGGCGCAGGTATTTGCTGAAATTCCGGCGCGCGACCTGCGAATTGCATTTTACTGCCGCCGGTACTCGGATTTTTTCGAAGCCGATTACAAACAACGCGCCAAGAACGGACGCTTACCCATTGTCGGTACTGATTACATCCGTTCCCAATTGTCCCGAATTGAAGCGGAGCCTGCAGCCTTTAGCTTCACGTCACGGGTTGAGCAAATCCGAAAGGCGTTTCCGGGCGTGACGATTGTTCCCTCGGTGTATGAGCGCGAGCAGATGACCAATGGCCATGTCGTGGACGATTTTCTGTCGCGGATCGGAACGCCATTGCCAGAAGGATATGTTACAGGGTCACCATCCAACCCGTCGCAATCGCGTGCCGCAAGCGAGGCCTTTGGGGTTGTCACGCGGGCGCTGGGGCGCAAGAAAAGTCGCCAGCTCAGACGATTGATATCCGAAGACCCCGTCATGGTGCGGCGCCACGACGTTTTGGAGCCGGACGAACGGGAATGGTTGGATACCCTTATGGCAAAGCAGGATGTTGCGTTTCAGCAGGAGTTCTTTCCCGATGCGCCGCAGGTGTTCGCACCGAAACAGCTTAACGAGAGTGAGCTTGAGTTCCGCCGGGACACTCCGCAGGAACATCAGGCGTTCAGCAAAGCGTCCGAAATCGTCTTTCGAATGGCGCTGGAGAGCTGATCGCGACCTAATCCAGCTTGATTTCCTGACGCTGGCGTCCGGTCGTCTTGTCAAAAATCAGAATGCGGTGGTCGTTTGTAACGACGGCGTACCAGTTGCTGCCTATTGTCAAAGCTTGGGCCTTGGCACCATCGGGCAAGGCGATCTCGTCAGGAAGGGTGGGGGTTCTGTCCGTTAGCCGGATGACAATCAGCGCGAATGTCACTAGAACGCCGCCAATCATCACCGCGGTCAGCAGCATGACCATCCGCCGCAGCAGTCGAATCTGCGGCGTTTCCAGCGGTTCTTGAGGTTCGGAAGGGACAGTCATGAGCACTCGCCAGATTGAATTTTACATCGCGGACGATCCGCCGCCTCGTCTTGATAAGGCGCTTTCGCGTGATGTTCCACCCGAGGAAAACCTGTCTCGCACCCGTTTGGGCAAATTGATCGAAGAGGGCGCTGTCCGGATCAACGGGTCCGAGGTGCGCGACCCCAAGGCCAAGGTGTCCGCCGAGGCAGTTGTGGTGATCACAGTAGCCGAAGCCGAAGACAGCCATATCGGCCCCGAGGATATCCCGCTGGACGTCGTTTACGAAGACGCCGATTTGATTGTTGTGAACAAGCCCGCAGGCATGGTGGTGCATCCGGCCCCGGGATCGCCCAGCGGAACTTTGGTAAACGCGCTGCTGCATCATTGTGGCGATGACTTGTCCGGTGTCGGGGGGGTAAAGCGCCCGGGGATCGTACACCGGATAGATAAGGAAACCAGCGGCTTGCTGGTTGTTGCTAAATCGGATGCTGCACATCATGGGTTGGCGACCCAGTTCGAAGCCCACAGCGTCGAGCGTTATTATCGTGCGGTGTGTTACGGTGTACCCGACGCAAACGACCCGCGCTTGCGTGGCGTAAAGGGCGTGAGTTTCGAGCCCGGCAATGTCATGCGTCTGACCACGCAACTGGCGCGACACAAAACCGACCGTCAGAAACAGGCCGTTCTGTTCCACGGAGGCCGCCATGCGGTGACGCGGGCGCGGCTGGTTGAAACTTTTGGCGCTCCGGCGGGTTTGGCGTTGATTGAGTGCTGGTTGGAAACGGGTCGTACGCACCAGATTCGCGTGCACATGGCCCATGCGGGCCACGGTCTGCTTGGCGATCCGGTCTATGGCGGTAAGCGAAAACTGGCCGCTAAGGCGTTCAGCGCGGAAACCGCAGAGCTTGTTCGTGCATTCCCACGTCAAGCACTGCACGCCGCTGTTCTGGGTTTCGAACACCCGGTTTCGGGCGAAAACCTGCGGTTTGAAGCGGATCTGCCCGCCGATATGGAAAATCTGATTGAACAGCTGCGCAAGCCGTTGTCATAATGCGCAAACACTTGTGAGTAACACGTTCTTATCTTTCCTTTATCAATCGTTAATCCCAAACTGTTAACGGTACCTCTTGAACGTATGGGGATGACCTCCCATATCCTATGTTAACAACTTAAACATTTGTCGGAGGGACATGAATTATGGCAAATTACGCAAATCTCCCCGCGCCGACGCCGGAAGGCGGACTTAACCGCTATATGCAGGAAATTCGTAAGTTTCCCCTGCTTGAGCCAGAAGAAGAGTACATGCTCGCCAAGCGCTGGGTTGAAGAGCAAGATACTGAATCGGCTCATAAAATGGTCACGTCGCATTTGCGTCTGGCGGCCAAGATTGCCATGGGCTATCGCGGCTATGGTCTGCCGCAGGCCGAGGTGATTTCCGAGGCCAATGTCGGCCTGATGCAGGCCGTCAAACGGTTCGACCCGGAAAAAGGGTTCCGTCTGGCGACCTATGCGATGTGGTGGATTCGCGCCTCGATTCAGGAATACATCTTGCGGTCGTGGTCGCTGGTGAAACTGGGCACGACCTCGGCGCAGAAAAAGCTGTTTTTCAACCTGCGCAAGGCCAAGGCGCGTATCGGCGCGTTGGAAGAGGGTGACTTGCGCCCCGAGAATGTCGCTCAGATCGCCAATGATCTTGGTGTGACCGAAGAGGAAGTCATCAGCATGAACCGCCGGATGTCCGGTGGCGATGCCTCGCTGAACGCGACCGTCGGGTCCGAAGGCGAAGGCACCATGCAGTGGCAGGACTGGCTTGAGGATGAAGACGCTGATCAGGCAGGCGACTATGAGGCGCGCGACGAGCTGGACGCTCGGCGTGAACTGCTGGCGGCCGCGCTGGAGGTTCTGAACGACCGCGAGAAGGACATTCTGACCCAGCGCCGCCTGATGGATCAGCCTGTGACGCTGGAAGAACTGAGCACGCAGTATAACGTCAGCCGCGAACGCATTCGCCAGATCGAGGTACGAGCGTTCGAAAAACTGCAGAAGAAAATGCGCGATCTCGCGCGTGAGAAGGGAATGCTGGGCCAGATGTAATCAGGCCGGTGTGATTAAAAGCCCGCCTGCCTCGGCGGGCTTTTTTATTGGGCCAACTGCTGGCGAAACACGCGAACCATGTTCTCGCCCATCACCTTGCGGATTTGCGCCTCGGTCAGACCTTCGCTCAACAGGCCCGAGGTCAGCGCCGCAAGTTCAGACGTGTCAAACGCGGTCTCGACCGACCCGTCGTAATCCGACCCAAGCGAGACGTGATCTTCCCCAACAGTATCGACTGCCGCCTTGATCATCTTGGCCACGCCTGCAGGGGTGATATCTCCGCAGGTTACGTCGGCCCAGTATCCCATGCCGATTACGCCTCCGGTGGCCGCGATCTCTTGCATCAGATCATCGGGAAAGTTCCGTTTGACGGCGCAGAAGCCGTGTAGCCCGCCATGGCTGACTATCAGTGGAACGTCCGTCATCGCGATCACATCCCGTGCGACCAGAGGGCTGGAATGGGCGAGGTCGATGACGACGGGCATTTCGGCCAATTGGGCAACAACGTCGCGACCGAATTCCGTCAGTCCGGTGTTCGCCTGTCCGTGCAAGGATGCGCCCAATTCATTGTCAAAGAAGTGCTGAAGGCCAAACACCCGATGACCGGCGTCAAACAGGGCATCCAGATTGGTCAGATCCCCCTCAAGCGCGTGGGCCCCTTCGATGCCGAGGATACCCCCAACAACGGCTTGGCCGCTCGCACGTGCGGCCAGCACGTCCTCCAGATCACTGCGGGATTTGACAACTTTCAGTTTTCCACCCGAGGTTGCCTCGAACTGATGCAGCTTTTCAGCTTGATAGACTGCGCGCTGCATGAGGCTGTCCCAGGTTCGAAGCGGCCAAAGCTGCCCGATCGCCAGGAGGGTGATATTGTCGAACGCATCGGCCGAGTTGGCCTCATAGTTCTGGCCAGCAGGGGATTTCGTTACCGCGGTGAAGACCTGCAGGGCAACGTTTCCTTCGATCAGTCGGGGGATGTCCACCTGTCCTCGCGTACCGCGTTCGGTCAGGTCGCGACTCCATAGCAGGGGGTCAGCGTGCAGGTCGCCCACGATCAAACTTTCGTGTAACGCGGCGGCTGCATCTGTCACTGGGTACGGCGCGTGGTCGATGACGTTGTTGCGTTTGCCTTCGATATAGGGCGGCAAAAAAACAAAGAAAATCAACAACCCAGCGGCCATTGCTGCTCCTGTCAGCCCTCCGACCCACTTAAGAAATCTGCGCATTCCCGGTTCCTTTCAGTATGCGATGTCAGCTTACGTTCGTTTGAAGCAGATAAAAGCCTGACTTCGCGTCCAGACATTGCTAGAACAGCAGAGATTTTGCCGTTAGCGATAACGACGTTGCGAGAATGTGGGAGGGATCAATGCAAAAACCTGTTCAATGGGGTGTACTGGGCGCCGCGAATTTCGCGCGTCGGTTCATGGCACCGGCCATTCATGCAGCGGATGGGGCGCGGTTTGCCGGATTGGCGACGTCCAGCCCGGAAAAGGCCGAACCTTTTCAGGCGTTTTGCCCGGACCTGACCGTTTACGACAGTTATGATGCGATGCTGGCTGATCCGCAGATCGAGGCGGTTTATATTCCATTGCCGAACCACATGCATGTAGATTGGTCTTTGAAGGCGCTGGACGCTGGCAAACATGTGTTGTGCGAAAAACCGATGACCATGCAGGCACATGAGTTTGACGCCTTGATCGCTAAACGGGATGAAACCGGGTTGCTGGCGGCCGAGGCTTATATGATCGTGCATCATCCACAGTGGCAGTTCGCGCGCAAGCTGATCGCAGATGGCGCTATTGGTAAGCTCGTGCATGTGACGGGGGCGTTCAGTTTTGACAATCGTGCGGAAACCGAAAACATCCGCAATCGTGCGGAAACCGGTGGCGGAGGGCTGCGCGACATCGGCGTCTATGTGATTGGCAGCGCACGGTTCGCTACCGGGCAGGAACCGGTGTCGGTGCAATCTGCAATCCGGTGGGAGAACGGTATTGATGCCTTCACCGAAATTCGTGCTCAGTTCCCTGATTTTACATATTCCAGTTACGTTTCGATCCGTATGCATCCCCATCAAGAGATGGTCTTCCACGGCGAGGGCGGCGTTATTCGCCTGACGGCACCGTTCAACGCGCGGGTCTTTGGCGAAGCACGCGTCGAACTGCATCGTCCGGGGCTTGAGGTTCAGGTCACACGGTTCCCCGGTGATGATCACTATAAACTGCAGGTCGAGGCATTCTGTCGTTCAGTGCGTGAAGGGGCGGATTATCCTTGCTCACTTGAGTTTTCACGAGGGACGCAAGAGGTGATTGACCGCGTGTTCGAAGGTGCAGTGCCGCTCTGACTTGCCACACATGGGCCCCGTGACTTAATCTGGTCGCCACCCAAACAGGAGGCGACCAATGGCTGGCGGCTGGGCGCGTGACGGCGCGGTGAGTGAACAGATCGAGGCGTCGATATCCGACGAACTGGCCCGGATGCAGGCGCAAAAGCGCCCTCAGGGCGAAAGCCTGACCCATTGCGCAGAATGCGAAGAGCCGATCCCCGAGAAACGCAGACTTGCCTTGCCGGGGGTGAAACTCTGTCTGGATTGCCAGCAGGATAGGGACGGTGCGTTTAAAGCGCGGTCCGGGATCAATCGGCGCGGGTCCAAGGACAGTCAGTTGAAATAGTCCATGCCTGAGCCCATGCCAAAACAGCCCCTGTTGCAGAATGGATTGGTTCTTGGGTTCCTGGCTGCGTTCTTGTGGGGTACGCATAGCGTCATCGTGCGCTATCTGACCAGCGATCTGGGCGGGTTGCAAATCGCGGTCTCGCGCCTGTTCATCGCGGCGTTGGCGATCTGTTGCATGTTGCGTCTGATGCGGGTTTCCGTCTCGATCAGGTTGAGTGACTGGAATTTCCGTCTGGCCGTATTGTCGACCGTTGTGAACTATATCCTGTTCCACATCGGGCTTGAACATACCGGCGCGGCCAATGCGATGGTTTTGGAGAACACAGCGCCCTTTTTCGTGCTGGTTTTCCTTTATTTCTTTGCGGATACACCGGTCACGCGAACCGATGTTCTGGCCACAGTTTTGGCAATTCTGGGCGTTTTTCTGACCGTTTTCCGGGACTTTCAAGGAGGTGGAGAGCCCTTATTCGGGGATCTTCTTGAAATCGGTGCCGGGCTAAGCTGGGCGGTCTTCCTGATCTCAAGCAGTCGAGCGATGCGCAATTCGAAATCGACCGGCGAGCGGCTGAACTTCCTGTTCGGCATCTTCTTGTGTTCTGGGGTTCTTCTGCTGCCGCTTGCCGCGTTTTCGATGCAGGTTCCAACGGTGAATGACGTCGTGTTCCTGATCCTGCTGGGCGTGCTGCCGACCGCCTGCGCCTATTACCTGTGGTACGAGGCTGCTGCGCGGGTTTCGACCTTGACCGCAACCTTGATGTTTGCGGCCTCGGTCGTGTTCACCTTTATCAATTCGGCACTGTTTCTGGGGGCCGCAATCACGCCGATTGCGGCCCTTGGGGGTGTGCTGATCGTGCTGGCCGTGTTTCTGACCACCAAAAACCAGAAATGATCAGCCCTCCATCGCTTCCAATTCGTCGATAAAGCCCGAGATCATCGACAGGCCCTTATCCCAGAACTTGGGATCGCTCGCGTCCAACCCGAACGGGGCCAGCAGTTCCTTGTGGTGCATCGAACCACCGGCGCGCAGCATGTCGAAATACTTGTCCTCGAACCCATCGGACCCGCTTGCGTAGACGGAATAGAGGGCGTTCACCAAGCCGTCGCCAAACGCATAGGCGTAGACGTAGAAGGGTGAGTGGACGAAGTGTGGGATATAGGCCCAGAATGTCTCATACCCGTCCATGAATTCGAACGCGGGGCCAAGGCTTTCGGCCTGAACGCTCATCCACAAGGCGTTTATGTCGTCGGGCGTTAGCTCGCCTTCGCGGCGGGCGGCGTGGAGTTTGCATTCGAAATCATAGAACGCAATCTGGCGGACGACCGTGTTGATCATGTCCTCGACCTTACCTGCCAGCAGTACTTTGCGCTGTTCGGGGGTTTCGGCCTGATCCAGCATCTTGCGGAAGGTCAACATCTCACCAAAGACCGAGGCCGTTTCGGCCAGTGTCAGCGGAGTAGAGGACAGCATCTCGCCCTGACCGGCGGCCAGTACTTGGTGGACACCATGACCCAGCTCGTGCGCCAGGGTCATCACGTCGCGCGGTTTGCCCAGATAGTTGAGCATCACGTAGGGGTGCACGTCGGTCACGGTCGGATGCGCAAATGCACCTGGCGCTTTGCCCGGCTTCACCGCGGCATCAATCCAGCCTTTGCTGAAGAAGGGGGCGGCGATATCGCCCATGCGCGGGTCAAACGCGTTATAGGCATCCATCACGGTCTTTTCGGCCTCGTCCCAGCCAACGATGCGCGTGTCTTCCATCGGCAAGGGCGCGTTGCGGTCCCAGACCTGCATCACGTCCAGCCCCAGCCATTTGCGCTTGAGCTCGTAATAGCGGTGACTCAGTTTAGGATAGGCGGCGACCACAGCTTCGCGCAGAGCCTCAACCACTTCGGGTTCCACGTCGTTTGACAGGTGGCGACCGGTTTGAGCGGTTGGCATATTGCGCCAGCGGTCTACGATTTCTTTCTCTTTGGCCTGTGTGTTGTGAACACGGGCAAAGGTTTTGACGTTGTCCTGAAACACCCGCGCCAATTCGCGGGCGGCGGTCTCGCGTTTGGTCCGGTCCTGCTCGGTCAGCAGGTTCAGGGTGCCTTCGATGTTCAGCTCTTCGCCTTCGATGTCAAAGGTCAGACCGGCGATGGTTTCGTCAAACAGACGTTCCCATGCATCGCCGACAACACCCAGATCGTGCAGGAATTTTTCCAGCTCATCAGACAGTTGATAGGGCTTCATCGCGCGGATGCGGCGAAAGACGGGTTCGTACCGGCCCAAATCCGCGTTGGCGTCGAACCGGGCTTTCAGCGCGTCATCGTCGATACGATTGATCTCAAGCGTGAAGAACACCAGCGGCGTGGTGAAGATGGTGATCTTTTCCTGCATATCCGACAGGAACTTGGCGCGGTCCGCATCGGTGGTCAGCTGGTAGTACCGCAGACCGGCGAAGGACATGATCCGACCGGCAATGGCGTTGATCTTTTCGTTACGCAGGACGCATTGCAGCAGTCCATCGGCATCCAGATCGGCCAGCTTGCCCTCGTAGTCTGCGGCAAAGGACGCACATTCGCCTTCCAGCCAGTCCAGATCGCGCGACAATTCCGGTGCCTCTTCCGAGCTGTACAGGTCCGTCAGGTCCCATTCCGGCAGGTTGCCAAGATTGTCGGACCCGCCGACTGCGTTTGCGTCACGGACGGGGAAGGGAAGGTCGCGCATGGATCACCTCGAAATAACAGCTTTCGCCAACATCTAGGCGTGCCGGGCAGGGATCACAAGCGGGGTGTTAGTCAGACAGGGCAGGTTCACGTTCGGCAGCCATGAAATGCGCCGCCAACTGGTCGAAAACGGGGCCGCGGACCTCAGGCGCTTCCATCAAAACCTCGTGTTCCCCGTCGGGGATTTCCTCCAGCGTACCGCTGGGCCAGTTTGCCATGCGGGCGCGGATCGCCTTGCGGTCGACGATCTGTTCATGGGTTCCAAGGAAAGTCAGGCACGGAATGGTGGGGGCGGTCTGCTCCATCAACCAGGCGCATTCGTCCAGCGCCTCGCGCAGCCAGATTGTCGAGGGTGCGCCAAGCGTCAACTCGGGGTGGGCGTTCAGCTGATCCTTCATCATCTGGTACATCGCCGGATCGCGTGTCAGCACGTTGCCTTCAAACGGTTGCGACAGGACGTAGCTTTCCAAAGATGTCGTGGGCGGGGTTTTCTCACCCAGCCCGAACCGAGGGCCCCAATAGGCGGTCAAACGGCTCAGCGGTTTCATCAGCGGCGTGAAGAAAATCCCCCACATCGGTCCCGTGAAGGCGCAGGTGGCAAACTTGTCAGTTTCAAGTACAGCCCGCAGGCCAATGGCACCGCCCATCGAGTGACCGATGACGTGCCACGGTTTGGGTAGATCCAGCTCTGTGGCCAGCGCAAAAGCGGCCTGAGCATCCATCTGATAATCCGGTATCGTATCGACATGTCCGACACGCGGGTCGTCCAGAGGGCGATCGGCCAGCCCCTGACCACGCCAGTCGATCGCCAGAAATGCAAATCCACGCCCGACAAACTCAGTCGCGGCATTGCCGTACTTCTCAATATATTCTGTACGGCCAGGAAACATGAACACTGTCCCGACCGCATCACCCTGTGGCAGCCAGTGAGCCACTCGGATGCGAACCCTGTCAGAGGTCGTCAGCCAATGGGCCTGTCCACCGGCGGGTGCGCCGGCCACGTCTTCGAACAAAGGGGCCGACGACATTTCCATCAGGCCAGCGCCGATGCCAGTTGCATGGCGACACCCATGTCACCATCGACGGTCAGCTTGCCGGTCATGAAAGCACCGGTCGGGTTCAGCTCACCGCTAAGGATTTGTTCGAACGTGTCGACATCAGCGTTCATGGTGACGTCAGCATCTTCGTCGCTGACACGCGCGCCGCTGCCGTCCAGAACAATCGAACCCACACCTTCAATGGCAAACTTGGCGGATGCGCCAAAGCCGCTGTCGGCCAGTTTTTCGTTCAGCGCCGCTGCGGCTTTTTCCAGAGTGTCGCTCATGGTTCTCCTCACTTTGATTTGAGCACAGGGAATGGACATCCTCCTGCGCTACGCTACACTGACCGTTGTTATGAGCATTGCAAGCACCAATCTCAAAGGTATCGTCGCGGCAACCGCGCTGCTAGTCACGTTTTCCATCCCTTGTCTTGCACAGCAGGCAGATTCACGGGATGAAGCCGAGCTATTGCAGCAACTGGCGCAATCAACACCCGATCAAGCGATTGGCATTGATCGTCAACTCAAGTCTCTGTGGTCGTTATCGGGTTCAGCCTCGGCTGATCTGTTGCTGGAACGGGGACGTGAGGCGCTGGATGACGGTGATACAAAGGCGGCTATCGAACATCTGACGGCGCTGACCGATCATGCGCCTGACTTTGCAGAAGGGTGGCACGTACGCGCGTCGGCATTTTTTGGGGTTGAACGGTTTGGCTTGGCAGCCGCTGATCTGGAATATGCGCTGACACTTAACCCGAACCATTACGAAGCGATTTACGGTCTTGGCCTGATCTTTGAGATTATTGGCCAACCGGACAAAGCGCTGGCTATCTACGAGCGTGCATTGGCTATACATCCCCATCATGAAGAAGTAACCAATGCGGTGAATCGACTGAAGCCTCAGGTCGAGGGCTCGTCCCTCTAAGGGGCAGGGGGCAAGAGTGAGCGGGTCATCCCGAATCGTGGCCGTACTGGGCCCAACCAATACAGGCAAAACTCATTACGCGATCGAGCGGATGCTGGGCCACCGGACAGGTGTTATCGGCCTGCCGCTGCGTCTGCTGGCGCGCGAGGTTTATGACAAGATCGTCGCCATTCGCGGGCCGTCCGTCGTGGCGCTTGTTACGGGCGAAGAACGGATCGTGCCGCCGCGCACCCAATACTGGGTCTGCACGGTCGAGGCGATGCCCGAAGGCATGGGTGCCGATTTCGTGGCAATCGACGAAATCCAGCTCTGTACCGACCCCGAGCGCGGCCATGTTTTCACCGACCGTCTGCTGCGGTCTCGCGGTACAAGCGAGACGCTGTTCCTAGGCTCGGACACCATGCGTGGTCCCATATCAGCGCTGGTGCCCGAGGCACAGTTTGTGCGGCGCGAACGGATGTCTCAACTGGTCTATGCCGGGTCGAAAAAGATCAGCCGGATGCCTCCACGCAGCGCCATCGTCGGGTTCTCGGTTGATAACGTCTATGCCATCGCGGAACTGCTGCGTCGTCAAAAGGGCGGGGCGGCCGTGGTCATGGGTGCGCTCAGCCCGCGCACCCGGAATGCGCAGGTGGACCTGTATCAGAATGGCGAAGTTGATTATCTGGTCGCAACCGACGCCATCGGTATGGGCTTGAATCTGGACGTGAATCACGTGGCGTTTTCTTCGCTGACCAAGTTTGACGGTCGGCGGATGCGGCCCTTGGCCCCAAACGAACTGGCCCAGATCGCAGGCCGGGCCGGGCGTGGGATGTCGGATGGCACGTTTGGCGTCACGGGCGAGGCCCCGCCGTTGGACGAAGGCACGGCACAAGCGATCATGGACAGCCGCTTCACGCCGATGAAAAAGCTGAACTGGCGGAATGCTGCCTTGCGGTTCGGATCCATCGAGGCGCTGATCGACTCGCTAGAAATCAGTCCCGACAACGAAAACCTGCTCAAAGCACGGCCCGCCGACGATCTGAACGTGCTGAAATCGCTGTCACAAGTGACCGAGGTCATGGCCCGCGCCAGCGATCCTCAATCCGTGCGCTTGCTGTGGGATGTGTGCCGAATCCCCGATTTTCGCGGCATCAGCCATTCGGAACATGCCAGCCTGCTCGAGGTGATCTACGGGCATCTGCACGAACGCCAGTCGATCCCTGATGACTTCATGGCGCGGCAAATCCGCCGGATTGATCGGACGGACGGAGATATTGATGCGCTCTCCAAACGGCTAGCATATATTCGCACCTGGACATATGTTGCGCAACGAAACGGATGGGTGCGTGACGAATCCCATTGGCGTGAGGAAACGCGCACTGTAGAAGACAGGCTGTCAGATGCATTACATGACCGTCTGACCCAACGATTTGTGGACCGGCGCACATCCGTTTTGCTGCGGCGGCTCAAACAGAAGGAGGCCCTTTTGGCCGAAGTAAATGACAAGGGTGAAGTGACCGTCGAAGGCGAATTCGTCGGTCGTTTGGAAGGGTTCCGGTTTAGCCCGGACAAGGCTGCGCAGGGGACCGAGGCGAAAGCTTTGAAATCGGCGTCCTTGCAGGCCCTCGCGCCGCAATTCCATCTGCGCGCCGACCGCTTTTACAACGCGCCCGATACCGAAATTGATTTCACCGAACAAGGTGGCCTTATGTGGGGCGAATATGCCGTCGGCAAGCTGGTAGCCGGGGCAGAACCGCTCAAGCCCATGGTCGAGGTCTTCGTGGATGAAGCCGCAGGCCCCGACGTCGAACAAAAAGTGCAGCGCCGCTTGCAGCACTTCATCGACCGCAAGGTGGCTGCGCTGTTTGAACCGCTGCTGAACTTGTCACGGGACGAGGAGCTGAGCGGTCTGGCCAAGGGGTTTGCCTTCCGCATGGTCGAGGCATTGGGCATTCTGCCTCGCGCGCAGGTCGCGCATGACGTGAAGGATCTGGATCAGGACGCCCGCGGCGCGCTGCGCAAGCACGGCATCCGGTTCGGGCAGTTCACTATCTTCATGCCGCTGCTGCTGAAACCTGCGCCGACGCGCCTTCGTCTTGTTCTGTGGGCGCTTGCGGGTGGTTTGCAGGAATTTCCCGAAGCGCCACCTCCGGGTCTGGTCACGGTGCCCGTCGCCAAGGACGCGCCGCGGGGCTATGACACAATGTGCGGTTACCGCGATGCCGGTGAGCGTTCGATCCGCATCGACATGCTGGAACGTCTGGCCGACATGCTGCGCTCCGAGGACAGTCGTGGTGGGTTCGAAGCCAAGCCCGACATGCTCTCGATCACCGGTATGACTCTGGAACAATTCGCCGACCTGATGCAAGGCTTGGGTTACAAGGCCGAGCGTGGCGAGCGTGAAAAGGTCAAAGCCGCTCCTGCTGAACAACCTGCGGCAGAAGCGTCCGAGCAACCTGTGACTGAGGAAACCCCGGCAGACGCAGGTGCGACAGATGAGGCCGCCGCACCTGCCGAGGCGGCAGCCGAGGCCACCGAAAGTACCGAGGCGGCAGCCGAGGCTCCGGTCGCAGAACCCGCAAGTGATGAGCCCGAGGTTGAGGTGTTCTACACCTTCACGTGGGGCCGTCAGCGTCAGCAAAATCGTGGCCCGCGCCGCGAACAGGGGCAGGGCAAGGGCAAGCCGCGTGGCAAACCTCAGGACAACCGCCGCCCGCAGGGCAAAAAGGGTGGCAAGCCGCAAGGCGCGAAATCCTTCTCGGCCCGTCCGCCCAAGAAAGAGAAAGCCATTGACCCCGACAACCCCTTCGCCGCTGCGTTGATGGGGCTGAAGGACAGCAACTAAACGCGCATGTCCGAGGCCAAGCTGCGGATCGACAAATGGCTATGGCAGGCGCGGTTCTTCAAGACCCGCAGCCTGTCGGCCAAACAGGTAAGCGGCGGCCATGTGCGCGTAAACGGCAACCGGGTGTTGAAACCGGCGACAGCCATCAGCCCCGGAGACGTTCTGACCTTTCCGCAGGCCCGCATCGTGCGCGTTGTGCGGGTGGAAAAACTGGGCGAACGGCGCGGCCCGGCCCCCGAGGCACAAACGCTGTATACGGATTTGACCGAAAAGCAGGACAAGCCGCCGCGAAATCCAAGCTTTGAAGGAAAAGGTCGTCCAACCAAGAAAGATCGGCGCGCGCTTGATCTTTCTCGCAATCTCGATAGCTGATCCTATCTTGAAGCTGACGCCATACTGATTTAGCTAGACGTCCAAAGCGCAAACGGGAATCCGAACATGACCTACGTTGTCACTGAAAACTGCATTGGCTGCAAATACACCGACTGTGTCGAAGTGTGCCCGGTGGATTGTTTCTATGAAGGTGAAAACACGCTGGTCATTCATCCGGACGAATGCATTGACTGTGGCGTTTGCGAACCCGAATGCCCCGCCGACGCCATCCGCCCCGACACCGAGCCGGGCATGGACCAATGGGTCGAGTTCAACCGGAAATACTCGGAAATGTGGCCAGTTATCATTACCAAAAAAGACCCGCTGCCCGAAGCCGAAGAACGCGACGGTGAAGAGGGTAAAATGGAGAAGTATTTCTCGGAAGCACCGGGTGAAGGCGGCTAAGCGATTCGCCGCCTAAACTCTTTAGTTTAAGAGCAAGAAATCCTCTTAAGATTCTGTTTTTAATCAAATTTAGTGCTTTGACTATCCACGCTGCTTTCGTGTGTCGCATTTTTGTGATATACTTGGTAGCTGAATGATGACTGAGCTGGGGATGACTCCGTAAGTATGTACGCTTTGGAGTTTTGATTTTTAGACAAACAAACCGCCTGACCGGGCCAGAGTGGCGCGGGTTGGGGCGTATTGTTGTCTGTTGTCCAGCTCATTTAACCAAGGATGAACCTGTATGTCTAAGTCGAAAAAGCTTGAGTTCCGCCCGAACGATTATGTTGTCTACCCAGCCCATGGCGTAGGACAGATCATCTCGATCGAGGAGCAGGAAGTCGCGGGATATTCGCTCGAGCTGTTCGTGATTTCTTTTGAAAAAGACAAGATGACCTTGCGCGTTCCGACCAACAAGGCATCGGAATCTGGTCTTCGGTCGCTGAGCTCACCGGACGTCATCAGTCAGGCGATGAAAACCTTGAAAGGTAAGGCCAAGGTCAAGCGCGCAATGTGGTCGCGTCGGGCGCAGGAATATGAACAGAAAATCAACTCAGGCGACCTGATCTCGATCGCCGAAGTTGTCCGCGATCTGCACCGCACCGATGATCAGCGCGAACAAAGCTATTCCGAACGTCAGCTGTACGAGGCTGCGCTTGAGCGTCTGACCCGTGAAGTTGCCGCCGTTTCAGGGGCAGGCGAGGTGTCTGCGGCCAAACAGGTGGACGAAGTCCTGACATCGCGCGCCGCCTAATCGACCGGCTACAGATTTCGATGGGCCGCCTGTATCACAGGCGGCCTTTTCCGTTTGACGGGCTTGGTGAACTGAGGAAAATCCGCTAATTTCCGTTTTGGTAGAGGCGGATAGATGGCAAGGATAAAGAAAACTCTCAGGTATCTGTATATCGGCCACGATCCGGTGTCGGTCTGGTTCCGATATTGTCTGATCCTGTTCGACGCCGGAACTATCGTTTTCTTTATTGCCACGGCGCATATTCCTCATGGTCCCGGAATTTCAGCCGCCAGCATGATCGTGGGCTTTTTGATCCTGTTGGATTTTTCTGCCCGTCTGTGGATCGCAAAGAAACCCTGGCAGCTTTTCCTCAAGGTTTACACACTGGCGGATGTGGTAGTCATTCTGTCTTTGATGCTTGACCCCCTGATCACTGGTAATCTGGCGTTTTTGCGTATTCTCAGGGCGTTGCGCTTGATTCATTCGTATCACTTGCTGCGAGACCTGCGCCGCGACAGCTCGTTTTTCCGCACACATGAAGATGCGGTGATCGCGGCCATCAACCTTTTGGTTTTTGTGTTCGTGACCTCGACAGCTGTTTTGGTATTCTTCATCCCTGAGAACAGCCAGACAGCCTATATCGACGCGCTATATTTCACGATGGCGACGCTGACCACCACTGGTTTCGGGGACATCACATTGGCCACTCCGGGTGGTAAACTCTTTTCAGTTTTCATTATGGTGGTCGGTGTTGCGCTATTTGTGCGTCTCGCGCAGGCAATTTTCATGCCGCAGAAGGTGCGCTACAAATGCCCGAGTTGCGGCCTATTCCGTCACGACCCCGATGCAGTTCATTGCAAACACTGCGGCGAGGTGCTGCGGATTGAGACAGGTGGCTCGTCCTAAAGCAAAGTAACCAATGTCAGCAGCATAGCGATTTCAGAGATTTGCTGAGCCGCGCCCAGTACGTCGCCTGTCTGACCGCCGATCTTGGACCTTGCGACCATTGCCAGAGCCAAAACTGCCAGCGCGCTCAACAGAACGGCCGCTAAAGCGGAAATCCCGATCAGAACCGCGCAAATCCCGAACGCCAATCCGACGCCGCCTGCGACAATAGATATCTTTGGGGCGCCAACCGATTGGCTCAGCCCCGACCCTCGTGCATTTGGTAAGCTGGCCATAACAGGAGGCATCATCGCGCGCGACCAGACGCTTGCGGCCAAAATTGCCGAGAAATACTGGGCCGCGATCAGCGTCTCGATCAAGGTGACGCGTAAGAAAAGTGACAGGATCAACGCCAGAACGCCATACGTGCCAATGTGGCTGTCCTTCATGATCTCCAGCCGACGTTCGGGGGTGAAGCCGCCCCAAAACCCGTCAACTGTATCTGCCAGGCCATCCTCGTGCATGGCGCCAGTGGACAGAATTAGTGCGGTTACCACCAAAATGGCACTGGCTGTGGCGTTCAGTCCGATCGACATCGCAGCCCAACCGACACAGCAGGCCAAAGCGCCAAGAATAGCTCCGACGAAAGGAAAGGCCCATGCAGCGCTGGCCTGTCGCGCAAATACCTGCGAAGGCAGTTTGGGGACGGGCAAACGCGTCAACAAGACCAAAGCCAGCGGAATATCCCACAAGGAAATGGGCACCGTGTCGTTTTTTGCCATTTCCACGCCTTTCAGGGTCTTGTTGGATGGATAGCTTCGGTTAAACACACAGGACCACTCTGTTGCAACGAGGCTTTGGATGCTGCCTGAACTTAAAGACCTAAATTCCTTTCGAGATGCCCTTCTTCGTGCGCCGGGCCCTGATCAGGACGCTGTGAACGGAGCCGCAGACCGAAACGGGCAACTGACCAAGCCACCCGGCGCATTGGGGCGGCTTGAGGATCTGGCCATCTGGTATGCGGGTTGGCGCGGGGATGCGCGGCCACAGATTTCGGCACCGCAGGTGATTGTTTTCGCCGGAAACCATGGCGTAACGGCGCAGGGTGTGTCTGCATTTCCACCGGAAGTCACCGTTCAGATGGTGATGAACTTTGAGCATGGCGGAGCGGCCATCAACCAGCTTGCTAAGTCGGCTGGCGCGACCATGGATGTACATGCGCTTGAGTTGGACCGTCCAACAGCGGATTTCACCGCGGGTCCTGCGATGTCTGAGGTCGAGGTGTTGGCCGCGCTTCGCACGGGGTGGGACGCGGTAGACGCAACCGCCGATCTGTTGGTGGTTGGCGAGATGGGAATTGGCAACACCACCCCGGCTGCCGCAATTGCCTGCGCCTTGTTTGGCGGTGACGCTGCGGACTGGACGGGCCGGGGCACCGGTGTAGACGACGCTGGTCTTGCGAATAAAACCCGTGTTGTGTCCGAGGGCGTTGCGCTGCATGGCGGCACGGGTGATGGGATCGAAATTCTGCGCTGTCTCGGCGGACGCGAGATCGCCGCCATGGCTGGAGCGATCGCGGCAGCGCGGGTACTGCGCATCCCGGTCATCTTGGATGGTTTCATCTGCTCGGCCGCCGCTGCGTGTTTGGCGGATGTCGCCGACGGCGCGTTGGATCATTCCGTCGCTGGACATCAAAGTGCCGAAGGTGCCCATGGCGCGGTTTTGGCAAAGCTGGGCAAACAGCCGCTGCTGAACCTTGGTTTGCGACTAGGCGAGGGATCGGGCGGCGCTCTGGCGATCAATATTCTCAAAAGCGCAATGGCCTGTCATTCTGGCATGGCAACTTTTGCCGAGGCGGGCGTGTCAGACGGTTGATCTTATGGCCTGACCCTTTGGGTCAGGCTGACTTTTTGGCGTGTTTTTCGGCCAGTTCCAACAGCTCGGTTTCGAGATCTTTTTCGAACTGGCGGGCCCGTTCGATGTATTTCTTGTTCTCGGCTGTCGGCATTCCGGGAATCCAAAGCTCGGCCAACTCGCGTACCGACATCCTGTCGTGATGATAGAAGGTCTGTTCGGCCTGCGCGGCCTCGTATTCGCTCAGGCCGATGTTTTCCAGAACATACCGACCGGCGCGCAGTGATCCGTCAAACATCTCGCGCACGATATCATTGGCGCCAGCCTGATACAGTTCATAGACATGGGTTCTGTCCCGGGCGCGGGCGATAATGTGCAAATCGGGTCGCTGACGACGTGCGAACCCCACCAGACGAGTAACCTGTTTGGGATCGTCCATCGCGGCCACCAAAACAGCAGCTTTTTCCAGGCCAGCGGCGCGCAGCAATTCAGGACGGGTAGGGTCGCCCAGAAACCCTTTGACGCCGAACCGACGCATCAGTTGGACCGTCTCAATGTCGTGGTCCAGAACGACCGTCTTGGTTCCACTGGCCTGAACCAACCGGTTGACGATCTGACCGAAACGGCCAATCCCGGCAATGATCACAGGGCCTTTTTCATCTATCTCATCGGGTTCGGGTGTCGGAGCGCCGTCGCTCATCCGGCGCGACAACAGATCATAGATGATGAACAGAAGCGGCGTGATCAACATGGTCAAAGCGATGATCATCAGCAGCTTTTGTGACAAATCGGGCGGGATGACGTTCTGCTGGGTCGAAAAGGCAAGTAGAACAAACCCGAACTCGCCCGCTTGCGCCAGCCCCAGCGTGAACAGCCAATGATCGCGACCACGTAATTTAAACGCGCGGCCGACCAGAAACAGAATGATCCCTTTGACGAGGATGACTAAAAGGGCCAACCCGATCAGATCAAACGGATCATTGAAGAAGTAGGCGACGTCAATTCCGGCCCCGACGGTGATGAAGAACAGGCCAAGAAACAGACCCTTAAAGGGTTCCAGATCGCTTTCCATCTCATGCCGGAATTCCGAGCTGGCCAGTACTACCCCCGCCAGAAACGCACCTAGGGCCGGGGAAAGGCCAACCAACGTCATCAAAAAGGAAATCCCGACAACGATCATCAATGCCAATGCCGTATACATCTCACGTAGGCGCGTAGCATGGATAAAGCGGAATAGGGGGCGGGTCAGGTAGACACCAGCCAGAATAACAAAGGCAATGGCACCGATAGTGACCAATGTGACGGCCCAGCCCGGCAGGCCTTCGACCAGTGACAAGCTGTGATGCGCCTTGTCGTGAAGGTCCGTTGCGGCCCTGTTTATGGAACCGTCATTCTGAATTTGCGGAATCGCTGGCAGGGCCAGCAACGGTAGCAGCGCAAGGATCGGGATCACTGCAATGTCTTGCGTCAAAAGCACCGAGAAAGTCGCGCGCCCTCCGTTCGTTTGCATCAAGCCTTTTTCGGACAAGGTTTGCAAAACGATCGCTGTTGAGGACAAAGACAAGGTCAAACCGACTGCCAGTGCCACGGACCACGGATGATTGGCGTAGATGGCAACGCCCGCGATCACTCCGGTAGACAGCAAAACCTGAAGGCCACCCAATCCCAGCAAGCGCTCGCGCATGTCCCACAAAGCGCGGGGTTCCAGTTCCAGCCCGATCAGGAACAGCATCATGACCACGCCGAACTCGGCCACATGCTGCAGGCTTTCGGTTTCGGCGCCGACCAGTCCAAACATGGGCCCGATGACGATCCCTGCAGCTAGGTATCCCAGGACCGAACCAAGCCCCAGGCGCGCCGACAGCGGCACAGCGATCACGGCGGCAGCCAGATAGATCGAAGCCTGGTAAAGGAAATCGTCCATATTATCCTCTTTGGGTCAGGTAGGCAGGGGCGCGTCGCGCTTGAGTTGGTCCATAACGATCTGGCTTTGCACACGTGCTACCGCAGGATGCGGCAGTATCACCTGATGAAGCAAGCGATTGAGGGCGGATAGATCGTCGCAATAGACATGAAGCAGGTAATCTGCCTCACCTGTCATCGTCCAAGCGCTGGTGATTTCGGGCCGGGTGTCGACCATGCGGGCAAAGCTTTCGGATTGTTCCGGACCGTGAGTGCCGAGATGGACCTGAACAAAGCCTTGTACCTGCAGCCCCAGCTTCAGCGGGTCCAGACGCGCGGCGTAGCCGGTGATGTATCCTTCAGCCTCCAGCCTTTGACGACGGCGGCCGGCTTGACTGGGCGACAGGTTCAGCATCTCACCCAGCTGATGCGCCGTCAGATGCGCATTTGTCTGAAGTGCTGATAAGAGTCGCGTATCGGTGGAATCCAGCATATGCGGACTTCTTTCGTAAAAATCTGTTTTGGTGCGGACATCGCGCGTTTCCACCTAGTTTACTCGAAAACAATGCGCAGAAACAGCGCCGAATAAGGCGTATTTTGGAATCAGCAAAGAAATTCCTGTTTTCACGGAGACGCGCCATGGGACCCTTCCCACATAACGCCCCGAAATCTGTCATCAGCAACGAAAACCCCGCCGGAACCGACGGTTTCGAATTTGTCGAATTTGCCCATCCCAACCCGCAAGAGCTGCGTGATCTTTTCACCAAGATGGGCTTTGAGTTGGTCGGTCAATATAAGACGAAGCCATCGGTGGAACTTTGGCAGCAAGGCGATGTGACTTACATCCTCAATGCGGATGCGGACAGTTTTGCAGCTAAGTTTGTTGCAGAACATGGCCCCTGTGCACCGGCGATGGGGTGGCGCGTCGTGGATGCGCAAAAAGCCTATGAACACGCGGTCAGCAAGGGCGCCGAGCCCTATGATGCTGCGGACAAAACGATGGACGTACCTGCGATCAAAGGGATCGGCGGGTCTTTGATTTATTTCATCGACCAATATTATGAGACGTCTCCCTACAACCAAGAGTTCAAGTGGACCGAACAGTCCAAGCCACGGGGTGACGGGTTTTATTACCTCGATCACCTCACCCACAACGTCTACAAGGGAAATATGGACAAGTGGTTCAAGTTTTACGGCGATTTGTTCAACTTCCGTGAGATCCGCTTTTTCGATATTCAGGGTAAGTTCACAGGGCTTTACAGCCGTGCGCTGACATCGCCATGTGGCCGTATTCGCATCCCGATCAACGAAGATCGCGGCGAGACCGGGCAGATCGTCTCTTATCTGAAAAAGTACAAGGGTGAAGGCATCCAGCATATCGCCGTCGGCAGCGAGGACATCTATGCCTCGACGGATGCGATTGCCGAAAAGGGGTTGAAATTCATGCCCGGCCCAAACGAAGTGTATTACCATATGTCCAAAGACCGCGTGGTCGACCACGAAGAGCCACTGGATCGGATGATGAAACACGGCATTCTGATCGACGGCGAAGGCGTTCTGGACGGCGGCGAAACGCGGATATTGCTTCAGATTTTCTCAAAAACAGTGATTGGGCCGATATTCTTCGAGTTCATCCAGCGCAAAGGTGACGATGGATTTGGCGAGGGCAACTTTCAGGCGCTGTTCGAATCCATCGAGCGCGAGCAGATCGAAAGTGGTGAAATATCAGCGGCCTGAGCTGGTTATCTAATGCGTAAATTGGGCGGCGCATCACCTGTGCCGCCTTTAACTTCTGGGCATTTTCAGCGTAACGTTCTGACCGCGTTTTTGATATCGCAATTCGCTGTCACTGATCGCGACAACGTTGCCGCCATCCAGACGATCCCCAACCTTCAGCTTTTTGTAGCGCCCGCTGGGCAACCGCACCAACGCGCGACGGTTTGCCGGGGTGCCATACACGCCTATGAGATTCAGTTTTCGCAGGTTGATTGCGTTGTCGATCGTTGCCTGCCGTGCAACCGACGCCGATGACGGAATTTTCGGAGCCACCGCCCGCGGTTGGAAAGTGTCAGGTTCGTTGGTGCTGCGCTCTATCGCGGCGGTCGACCCAAGACTAACAGCGTTGGTGCTCGCAGGTCTGTTAACACCGGCAGGGCGCAGTTTCGGGCGTGGGACGCGAACAACTGCCAGCGCGGTTGGTGTTTCGTCTACCTGTGGGCTTTGTTGCAACGACGCCGGACGTAGCTTGGGCCGAAGAACCGCCAATTCGGCAAGAGTTCGTCCGCCAAGTTGCTGCCGTTCGAACCGTTCTATCAGATCGGATGGACGAGGGTTGGGCCGCAGCTCTGCCAGTCTGGTCGTTGGGTCTTCTTCAATTGGTTCCTGTTCGAAACGGACTGGTACTTCTGGCGGGACTTTTGACGGTCGGCCAAGGAAAACTAGAACACCGTCCGGATTCAGCGTGCCTTCTGCTGTTGCGCTCACAAGTCCGCGTTCGTCCAGATCAAACCGCGTCCCTGAAGCGCTGGGTTCTCTGGGTTGGGAGTATATGTCACCCATCGCAAACCCGGTCACCAATGGGGGAGCCACGGCATCGCGCGACAGGTCTGATCGATCGGTTGACGCTATAAATTGGGCATCAGGCGATTCCGACGCAGGACCAGACAGAGGCTCAACCGAGCCTATTTGCGCGCCAGCATGCAGCTGCTCTGGTTCGGGGGTTGTTTCAATCGGCTCGACTTCGGTGGGTGCAATCTTCAAAGCCTCAAGAATGGCGGCATCGGTCGGCGAAACCTTGGGCGCTTTGGGATCGGTGTCTTCAACTGAGGTTTCTGGTGCCGGTTCGACAGCGGTCAATTCCGTTGGCTTTTCAGCTGGCTCGGGTTCGACTGTGATTGGGGACAATTCCGGGGTTTCTGCTTCAGACACGGCGGTTTTGGGTGGTGTCTCCTGCGTTGCTTCTTCGACAAGTGCCGTTTCCGGTAGAGTGGCATCATCATCACCCGACCCAAGGAAAGCCCACATCAAAACGGCGGCGATACCCAGAGCAGCCGCGGCGCTGATCGGTATACCGTATCCTTCAAGACGGTTTGAAAGTGACACCTCATGGTGCTCTGCAGTCGCCGCTGCGCGGAATTCCATTGGCTTTTCTTCGGCCGCGATCGCGTGCACCGGAAGCGCCGAAACGGGAGTCTCTTCTGCGGGGGCCGTGTTTCTTGGTGCCAGGAATTCAGGCTCGGATGGGTAGTCCTGCTCGTCGGTGTTGGTCGTGACCTGGGTCGGAACAAAGCCGTAGTCGTTGGCGAATGCCATTGCCTCATCCAGCGTCTGCCGGGCGATCGCTGCCACATGTATCACCGCGCCGTCGGATGCGGTGTCGTATCTCAGGTCTTCAAGCGTATAGGGCGTCGCATCCGTTAACGCGGTCTGAACCAATAGGCTCTGTCCTGTGGCATCTTCATCGCCGGTTTCAAGGCTGAGGAACCGAACCTGATCGGCCGGTAGGACCAGCTTGCAATTTAGGTCATTTTCCAGCGCGAATCCTTTGTCGCGCAGTGCTTTGACCTGATCCGAAAAATCCGGGGCATCCAGCGAGACATCACCAACGCAGAACCAGTCACCATCTGAAAAGTGGTGCAAAGAAATTCCGGCAGTAGAAAAAGACAGCGCAAAAGCGGGTTTCATAATCCGGAAGAACCATAATTGTCATCGTCTAAGCAGACAGTCATTCTGTCCGCAGACTGACATTAAAGCAGGATCTTGCCGAGGGAAAGAAAAAGCCGGGTTTCCCCCTTGTTCGGCAGACCGTTGCCACCCCATGTTTATGATAAAGAGATCGGAGGGAAGACCTTGAAGAAATACGCTTTTTTAGCGGCTTTGATGGCTGCAACGGCGGCAGGTATGGCCCATGCGGAAGAACGTCGCATTACTGTCGACGCCCTTGGGACCGCTCTGGCGGTGCCCGATATGGCGACCATAACACTAGGAGTGACACATGAGGATGCCGAGGCCGCAAACGCGATGCAGGCGACGTCCGACGCGGTGTCGGCGATATTGGAGCGTCTGGAGCAGATGGGCATTGAAGCACGGGATGTCCAAACAAGGGATCTGTCGCTCTCGCCGGTTTGGTCGGGCCGAAATAACCCCAACGGCGACCGACCCGAGATTTCGGGCTTTTCGGCATCAAACCGAGTATTCGTACGGGTTCGTGACCTAACACAACTGGGTGCCGTAATGGATGCCGTCATCCAAGATGGCGCAAATGACTTCGGGGGGCTGAGCTTTGGTGTTCAGGACCCTAAACCGCTTGAGGTGCAAGCCCGCGCCAAGGCAGTGGCCGAAGCAACTGCCAAGGCAGAGCAACTGGCGCAGGCTGCCTCGCTGACTTTGGGGCCTGTGCAACAGATCAACGAGCATGTCGGAGGTATCCGCCCTGCCGCGCAGATGCGCGAATTCAAAGTTGCGGATTCGGCGGGGGTTCCGGTGGCAGGCGGTGAGATTTCAGTCTCGGTCAATGTCACGATGGAATTTGCGATATCCGAATAAATACTACTCAGCTGCTCGGGCCTGCAGTGCGTGACGCTGCTGGCCCGATTGGTCGAAGTTTTCTGGCGATAGCCATGTTTCGAACGCAGTCCGGATGCGTGGCCATTCACTATCCAGAATTGAATACCACGCGGTGTCCCGGTTGCGCCCCTTGTAGTGGGTTGCCTGGCGAAAAACACCTTCGAAGGCAAAGCCCAACCGCTCGGCCGCGCTGCGCGAGGGGGCGTTCAGGGCGTCGCATTTCCACTCATAGCGCCGATAGCCAAGCTCATCAAAGACGCGGCGCATCATCAGATACATGGCCTCGGTGGCCAGAGGGGTGCGCTGCAACAAGGGTGAGAAATGAATGTACCCGACCTCGATGACCCCGGCGTCGGGCTGAATGCGCAGATATGTGGCATGCCCAACTGGAGCTCCATCGCCGTCAAGCACCGTGTGAAACAACGGGTCTGCGCTGTTCTCCGCCCAAACCATCCAATCTGCGAAAGCCACTTCTGATGTTATTGGTTCTTCGGGCAGATAGGTCCAGTTTCGACCGTCCTTGTCTTCGGCAAACGCCCGGTACAGACCGGACGTATGCTGTTTCGCGTCCAAAGGCACCACTGAACAGAACCGACCCTGCATGCCCGTGCGAGCTGGCGTCGGGCGAGGAAACTCACCCGAGACCGGCATGCCCACGGGTTGGCCAAGTGCGTTCACCGTGTGCTGCGGCATGATTTAGGCAGTCGCCTTTGCCAAAGCCTGGTCCAGATCCGCGATCAGGTCATTGACGTCTTCGATCCCGATCGAAACGCGGACAACCCCCGGACCGGCCCCTGCGGCCTCTTGCTGTTCGGGTGTCAGCTGACGGTGCGTGGTCGAGGCCGAGTGGATGATCAGCGACCGCGCATCGCCAAGGTTCGCGACGTGGCTGAAGATTTCCAGCGCGTTCACAAGTTTGACGCAGGCGTCATAGCCGCCCTTTACAGCAAAGGTGAACAGGGCACCGGCACCCTTGGTGTATTGTGCCTTGACCCGGTCGTGATAGGGCGACGAGGGCAGGCCCGCATAGGTCACATAATCGACGCGGTCGTCCGCCTCGAGCCAGGCCGCGATCTTTTGTGCGTTTTCGACATGACGCTCCATCCGCAGCGACAGGGTCTCGATCCCCATCAGCGTGTAGTGGGCGGCTTGCGGGTTCATGGTCATGCCCAGATCGCGCAGACCGATTGCGATGCCGTGGAAGGTAAAGGCGAGCGGACCAAAGGTCTCGTGGAATTTCAACCCGTGATAGGCTGGCTCGGGCTCGCTGAGCGAGGGGAACTTTTCATTCGCTGACCAGTCGAATTTGCCCGAATCCACGATGCAGCCGCCGGTGACGGTGCCGTTCCCGGTCAGGTATTTGGTGGTCGAGTGCACCACCAGTGTCGCGCCCTGTTCGATGGGGCGGCACAGGTAAGGTGTTGCCGAAGTGTTGTCGACAATCAGCGGTACGCCGGCTTCGTCGGCGATGTCAGCCATCGCCCGAATATCGGTCACATAGCCGCCGGGGTTCGAAATGGATTCACAAAACACAGCACGGGTGTTGTCATCAATCGCGGCTTTTACCGCCTCGGGATCGTCCATGTCGACGAATTTAGCGGACCAGCCAAAGCGTTTGATGGTCTGGCTGAACTGAGTGACCGTGCCGCCGTAAAGGCGGGTCGAGGCAATGACGTTACAGCCCGGTCCCATCAGCGGGAACAGCGCCATGATCTGCGCGGCGTGACCCGAGGAACAACACACAGCCCCAACGCCGCCTTCCAGCGTGGCGACGCGTTCTTGCAGAACGGCCACGGTCGGGTTGGTCAGGCGGGAGTATATGAAGCCCACTTCTTGCAGGTTGAACAGCGCAGCGGCGTGATCGGCGTCGCGGAACACGTAAGCGGTGGTTTGGTAGATTGGCGTTTGGCGCGCACCTGTCGCCGGATCGGGACGTGCGCCCGCATGAATCTGAAGCGTGTCGAAACCGTAGCTTGGGCCGTCAGACATTCTGGAAATCTCCCGTTGGTTTTTTGGTTGCAGACTCTGTAGGCGATTGACGGGCTGCGCACAACAATCCTGTCAGCGCATCCATAGGCCCTTTGCCTTGATTTTGTTGCGTATAGCCTGCTCGCGTTGGGGCAGGTTGTCTCGGTCGAACATCTCGCGGATCTTGTGACCCTTTCGCTGAATGACCAGCTTGCGGATCGGCTCATACCCTTTGAGCACTTTTTTGATGCGGTTTGGCGCTACCACCGTCTCCAGCAGCTCGACCACATGGTCGCTTTCACGTGCGTAAAGCAGTGGGAACAGGCGATAGTGACAGCTCACGGTGCCATCCAACAGGCCGTGTGGCAGGGCGTCTCGCCCCCCGCCAAGAGAATGGATCACCAAGGGCAGAGCGATCTGGTCAAGCCAGGGGTCCAATGTCTGGCCAGCCAGCTCTGGGATATCTTCATCCCGGATAGTGCGCGCATAGTCACGGAACCTGTCGCCAAAGATGCGAGGGCAGGAATGGAAGAAATAGCCAGCGTTAAAGTACAAATACCGCCGCCAATAATCATGCGGTTGGCTTGTGTCGACCGAACTTTCGAAATCAAGACCGAACCTGTGATAAAGCGCCTTCCAGATACCATCATATCCGGGCCCATAAAGCGTTGGGCGTGGCCATGTCCCCTCGACTTTCAGCGATGCACCGGGGTGGGCAAAGTCGAAGGGAACGGTGTTCAAATCTCCGGTGATCAGCGTGTCACTGTCGAAGAACACAAACGGCTCGCCTTCTGGCAAAGCCGACAACGCCTCAATCTTGTTACCATGCGGGTAAGTCTGGCCAAAGACCTGATTTTCAAAAGGCAGCAGCTCGGCATCCAATTGGCGCAGAGCTTTAAGGATATCTTCGTCTTGGATGCTGGGATCTTGTGACCAATGTTGGCTGGGTTGTGGAACAGCGACAAACAGGCGGCCGGCGAAATCGGGGCTGCTGTGGCGCAAAGAGGCGGCAAACAGCAATGCCTCGTATTGCAGCCGGTTATTCTGGCCAATGATGACAATATTGAATTTCGAAGGGGTGGCCTGCATCGGTCGGTGGTCGTCGCTCGTATTATCTGTTGGCGGCACAGTACGCAGGGTATGCAGACAAAACCAGATGTGAAGACGATCGCATGATGCAAAAATTGAAAACCGGCATGATGCCCCCATCTTAGGCTGAGATGTCCAGAAGGAGATACCGCATGAGGGTCAACGCAGATTTCACAAAGCGCGTCGCCGTCCACTTTGATCAGAACGAATGGGTCGCGTCCCCCGCAGCCGGGGTCGAGCGAAAAATGCTGGACCGTATCGGTGAAGAAGTTGCCCGCGCCACTACAATCGTCCGGTTTGCGCCGGGCAGCGCGTTCGCTGCGCATACCCATGATGGCGGCGAGGAATATCTGGTTCTGGATGGAGTGTTTCAGGACGAAACAGGCGACTTTCAGGTTGGCAGCTATGTGCGCAACCCGCCGACGTCTTCTCATACGCCCTCGGCCAAGGACGGCGCGACCATTCTGGTCAAGCTGCATCAGTTCGACCCTGCAGACAGAACCGAAGTGCGCCGGTCCATCGAGGGAGCGGAAAAACTTCAGCTGTTCAAGGATGACCTTGAAGATGTGCGGGTTCTCAGTTTGGCGCCGAATGAAGCGCTGGATTTGAATGCCGAAAAGGGGCTTGAGCTGTTTGTCATCGAAGGCACTGTTCGGGAATCGGATGAGGTGTTTTCCGATTGGGATTGGCTTCGCTTGCCACCCGGCACCCACTCCGTCGCCACGGCAGGAGAGGCCGGCGCACGGGTCTGGATCAAGTCTGGGCATCTATCGCAGATGGTTTGAATTTCGCCGCTGCATCAAAAACAGGCATATTTTTTCGAAAACCGGGCCGGTGAGCCCGGTTTTTTGATTTTTTGACCATTTGACAAATTTTACCAATTGATAAAATTTCAGACTGTGGCAAGCTGATCCCATAACAACCATATCTACAGGGAGTAGAGCGATGGCACAGGGCCAGATGGCCCCCGGCATTGTCTCCGGGCGGCTTTCCAGCGATGAGCTGACCTCGAATTTCACGGATCTGCATCCACCACTGGCCCCTCACGAGGCTGCCGTGGCCGCAGACCGGTGTTATTTTTGCTATGATGCGCCGTGTGTGGCGGCTTGTCCGACCGAGATCGATATCCCGCTGTTCATGCGGCATATTCAGGCCGGGCAGCCCGAAGCGGCGGGCGAGACCATTCTGGCGCAAAACATTCTTGGCGGTATGTGCGCCCGCGTATGTCCGACCGAGACACTGTGTGAAGAAGCCTGTGTACGCGAGGCTGCCGAAGGGGCTCCGGTCGAGATTGGGCGCTTGCAGCGTTATGCGACCGATAGTGTAATGGCGGGCGGGGCGCATCCGTTTGACCGTGCCGCGCCGACCGGAAAGACCGTCGCGGTGATCGGAGCAGGGCCCGCTGGGCTGGCCTGCGCGCATCGGCTGGCGATGCTGGGGCATGACGTTGTCATTCACGAAAGCAAGCCCAAGCCCGGCGGCCTGAATGAATACGGGATTGCGGCCTATAAATCGACCAACAACTTCGCGCAGGCCGAGGTAGATTGGCTGATGCAGATCGGTGGTATCACGATTGAGACGGGATCGGTTCTGGGCGACACTATCTCGCTGGATGGGTTGTCCACGAATTACGACGCGGTGTTCCTGTCGATCGGTCTGGCAGGGGTGAATGCCCTGCGCGCCGGTGGCGTCGACAAAGACGGCGTGCGCCCGGCGGTCGAGTTCATCTCGGACGTGCGGCAGGCCAGTGATCTGGCGACACTGCCCGTGGGACGCAATGTCGTTGTCATCGGTGGTGGCATGACCGCTGTGGACGCGGCGGTGAAGTCCAAGCTGCTGGGAGCCGAGCATGTGACCATTGCCTATCGCCGCGGGCGCGACGCCATGGGCGCCAGCCGGTACGAGCAGGACTTGGCGGCTTCGCACGGGGTCAAGATCATGACCAACGTGCAGCCCGTGGCCGTGCATGGAAACGGCGCAGCGGCTGAGATTGAGCTGGAGTATACATCTAGCGAAGGTGGGCAATTGACCGGCACGGGCGAGGTAATCCGCCTGCCTGCAGATCAGGTGTTGAAAGCGATTGGCCAGACGCTGGAGGGCGCGCCCGAAGGGCTGAAACTCGAAGGTAACAAGATCGCTGTCGCGGGCGCGGGGCGTACCTCGATCACGGGTGTCTGGGCCGGAGGCGACTGCGCTGCCGGCGGCGAAGACCTGACCGTGACCGCTGTAGCCGAGGGCCGCGATGCGGCAATGGATATCCACGTAAATCTGACCGCGTGAAAACTGGATTTGGGATGCTGAGTGGCATCAGGAGGGCCGGATAAATGGCTGATTTAAAGACGAACTTTCTGGGAATCGAAAGCCCGAACCCGTACTGGCTGGCCTCGGCGCCGCCGACCGATAAGGAATACAATGTCCGCCGCGCGTTCGAGGCCGGATGGGGCGGTGTGGTCTGGAAAACGCTGGGGTCCGAGGGGCCTCCGGTGGTGAACGTAAACGGGCCCCGGTACGGCGCGATCTATGGCGCGGATCGGCGGTTGCTGGGTCTGAACAATATCGAGTTGATCACCGATCGTCCGCTTGAGGTGAACCTTGAGGAGATGGCGCGGGTCAAGGCCGATTACCCGGATCGCGCGCTGATCGCTTCGATCATGGTTCCGTGCGAGGAGGAGGCGTGGAAAGCTATTCTACCACGGGTTGCCGAAACCGGGGCAGATGGGATCGAGCTGAACTTCGGCTGTCCGCACGGCATGAGCGAGCGTGGCATGGGATCTGCTGTCGGGCAGGTGCCGGAATATATCGAGATGGTCACGCGGTGGTGCAAAAAATACTATGACTGCCCGGTGATCGTGAAGCTGACGCCAAACATAACGGATATTCGCAAACCTGCCGAAGCCGCGAAGAATGGCGGCGCTGATGCGGTGTCGCTGATCAACACGATTAACTCGATCACCAGCGTCAATCTGGACACGTTCAGCCCTGAACCCTCGATCGACGGCAAAGGCAGCCACGGAGGGTATTGCGGCCCGGCGGTGAAGCCGATTGCCCTGTCCATGGTGTCCGAGATTTCGCGGGCTCAAGCGACGCATGGCCTGCCGATTTCCGGCATCGGGGGCGTGACTACATGGCGTGATGCGGCCGAGTTTATGGCGTTGGGTTGTGGTACAGTTCAGGTCTGTACGGCTGCGATGACCTATGGTTTTAAAATCATCGACGAACTGACCGCCGGGCTGTCGAAATGGATGGATGAGAAGGGGTACAAAGACGTCTCTGAAATTGTCGGTCTGGCTGTGCCAAACGTGACGGATTGGCAATATTTGAACCTCAACTACGTCGCAAAAGCAAAGATCGATCAGGACCAGTGCATCAAATGCGGCCGTTGCTACGCTGCGTGCGAAGACACCAGCCATCAGGCTATTTCAATGTCTGAGGACCGTGTTTTTGAGGTGATGGACGACGAATGCGTTGCCTGCAACCTGTGTGTGGATGTGTGTCCTGTAGATGGGTGTATTTCCATGGAGCCGATGGCCGCGGGAGAGGTTGACCCACGCACGGGCCGCGAAGTGCAACCCAACTATGCGAACTGGACGACGCACCGGAACAACCCGATGGCCAAAGCGGCTGAGTAATCACAAAAAAAGGGGCCGGCGACCGGCCCCTTTTATCAGGGCGTCAAAAGTTTGCGATACAGTGTATCGATAAAGGGTTCAGCGCCTTCGAACGGGTCTTCATCAGCTAGTATCGCACGGACCTGAACATCAAAATCCGCATAATGCTGAGTCAGTGCCCAGATCGAAAAGATCAGGTGATAAGGATGCAGTTTTGCAATTTTACCCTGATCCATCCATCTGATCAGAATAGCGGTCTTTTCATCGACCAGCGACTTGAGGTCACTCGACAGAGCCGCATGAATTCTGGGGGCACCCTGAACCAGTTCGTTGGCAAACAAGCGGCTTTCTCGCGGCAGGTCACGGCTCATTTCCAGCTTTCGGTGGATGTACGAGAGAATCTCTTGCATCGGATCGCCCGCTTCGTCCAAATCGTGCAAAGGGGCCAGCCAGACGTCTAGCAGGCCGGACAGCAGGGCGGTATGAATCGCTTCTTTCGAAGGAAAGTAATATAGCAGGTTTGGCTTGCTCAGACCCGCTTCGGACGCGATTTGATCCACGGTTGCACCCCGGAATCCGTGCGCTGAGAACACGTTTAATGCGGCCTCGAGAATCGCGGCGCGGTTCTTTTTCTGAATACGGGTCGGGGCGCGGTCTTTGGGCATGTTTTCAGGCTGTCTCTTTTTCCGGCATTCGGGCGTGAAATAGGTCAAAAAATCTGGTGGTGTCCTGCAATTTCTTGACTGATCTCGAACCCGTGATAGCGTGAGTTTGACCAGATGGTCAAATCAAGACACCAAAAGCGAGCCAAATCGCAAGCGACAGGGAAGAACAAGATGGCAGCTCCGGCGCAGAACCTACGGATTAATGGCGACAGGTTGTGGGACAGCCTGATGGAGATGGCCAAAATCGGCCCCGGCGTAGCCGGTGGCAACAATCGTCAAACCTTGACGGATGAGGATGCCGAAGGCCGCGCCTTGTTTCAAAAATGGTGCGAGGATGCGGGCTGTTCGATGGGGCTCGATCAGATGGGCAACATGTTCGCCCGGCGCGAAGGGACAGACCCGGACGCGCTGCCGGTTTACGTAGGCTCGCACCTGGATACGCAGCCGACGGGCGGCAAGTATGACGGTGTGCTGGGGGTTCTGGGCGGGCTGGAGGTCCTCCGCACGCTGAATGATTTGGGGATCAAGACGAAACACCCCATTGTTGCAACCAACTGGACCAACGAAGAGGGTACCCGGTACGCTCCAGCCATGCTGTCATCGGGCGTGTTTGCCGGAGTGCATACGCAAGATTGGGCGTATGCGCGCGAAGATGCCGAAGGCAAGGCGTTTGGTGATGAGCTTCAACGGATTGGCTGGCGTGGAGACGAAGAGGTTGGCGCGCGCAAGATGCATGCGTTCTTTGAGCTGCATATCGAACAGGGCCCGATCCTTGAGGCCGAGGGCAAGGATATCGGTGTGGTCACTCATGGTCAGGGCCTCAGCTGGACGCAGATCACGGTGACAGGCAAGGATGCACATACCGGTTCGACTCCGATGCCCATGCGCAAGAATGCTGGGCTGGCGATGGCGCGCATACTTGAGAAAGTGGATGAGATCGCATGGTCCCATGCGCCTCATGCCGTTGGGGCGGCGGGGCATATCGATGTGTTCCCGAACTCGCGCAATGTGATTCCGGGCAAAGTGGTGTTCACGGTCGATTTCCGCTCGCCCGATCTGGAGGTGATCAAGGATATGGAGGCGCGTCTGCGGGTCGCAGCTGAGGATATCGTGGATGAAATGGGCCTGCAGATCGAGTTCGAGAAGGTGGGTGGGTTTGATCCGGTGCAATTCGACGAAGGGTGTGTGGCCGCAGTGCGCGATGCGGCTGAGCGGCTGGGCTATTCACATACGGATATCATCTCGGGCGCTGGGCATGATGCGTGTTGGATCAATCGTGTGGCACCGACGGCCATGGTGATGTGTCCGTGCGTGGATGGGTTGAGCCATAACGAGGCCGAAGAGATCAGCAAGGACTGGGCGGCAGCCGGAACGGATGTTCTGTTTCATGCGGTCGTTGAGACGGCGGAGATCGTGGAGTAGGGGGCGCTGCCCCCGTCGCCCGCTGGGCGACTCCCCCCGAGGTATTTTTAGCCAGATGAAGCAAGCGGCGCAGACCGCGTCAGGGAGATTAGAATGAGCACTGTTATCAAGAATGGGACCGTCGTAACCGCGGATCTTTCCTATAAAGCAGACGTCATGGTCGAGGACGGGGTGATCACCGAAATCGGCTTGGATCTGAAGGGCGACAAGGAGCTTGACGCGACTGGCTGCTATGTCATGCCGGGTGGGATTGATCCGCATACCCATCTTGAGATGCCGTTCATGGGCACTTATTCCAGCGATGATTTTGAAAGCGGGACGCGGGCGGCTTTGGCCGGGGGCACCACGATGGTGGTGGATTTCGCGCTGCCCAACCCGGGTGAGAGCCTGCTGGATGCGTTGAAGCGTTGGGACAACAAATCGACGCGTGCGAATTGCGATTATTCGTTTCACATGGCCGTCACCTGGTGGGGCGAGCAGGTGTTCGACGACATCAAGACCGTGATCGAGACGCGCGGGATCAACACGTTCAAGCATTTCATGGCCTATAAAGGCGCGTTGATGGTGAATGATGATGAGCTGTTTGCCTCGTTCAAACGTCTGGCTGAGCTGGGCGGGATCGCCATGGTTCATGCTGAAAATGGCGATGTGGTGGCTGAGCTCAGCGCCAAGCTGCTGGCCGAAGGCAATACAGGGCCCGAGGCGCATGCCTATTCCCGCCCGCCTCAAGTTGAGGGCGAGGCCACGAACAGGGCCATCATGATCGCCGACATGGCAGGTGTGCCTTTGTATGTAGTGCATACCTCGTGTGAAGAGGCGCATGAGGCCATTCGCCGGGCCAAGATGAACGGCAAACGGGTGTGGGGCGAACCTCTGATCCAGCACCTGACCTTGGATGAAAGCGAATATTTCCATCAGGATTGGGACCACGCGGCGCGTCGGGTCATGAGCCCTCCGTTCCGGAACAAGCAGCATCAGGACAGCCTGTGGAACGGGCTGCATTCAGGAACGTTGAGCGTGGTGGCCACCGACCATTGCGCCTTTACGACCGATCAGAAACGCTATGGCGTGGGCGATTTCACCAAGATCCCCAACGGGACAGGCGGGTTGGAGGACCGGATGCCGATGCTGTGGACCTATGGTGTGAATACCGGGCGTCTGACGATGAACGAATTCGTCGCGGTCACATCAACAAACATCGCTAAGATCATGAATTGTTACCCGAAAAAGGGTGCGATTCTGGTTGGGGCTGACGCGGATATCGTTGTTTGGGATCCCGAAAAAACCAAGACGATCAGCGCCGAGACGCAGCAGTCCTCGATCGACTACAACGTGTTCGAAGGCAAAGAGGTCAAGGGCTTGCCACGCTTTACCCTGACACGCGGTCAGGTGGCCGTACATGACGGGGAAATCCGTACGCAGGAAGGTCATGGCGACTTCGTAGCGCGCGAGCCGAACGGGCATGTGAACCGGGCGCTGAGCACTTGGAAAGAGTTGACCGCACCGCGTCCGGTCGAGCGGACGGGTATTCCGGCGACGGGGGTTTAAGAGTTGACGCAAAGCACAGAATACCCAACTGCGATTCAGTTTATTGCGTTTTCGGTTCTCGCCACGCTAATCGTTGTGCTCGCGTTTTGGGTAATTGGTGCAATGTTCGCACCGCCCGAAATTGGGCTAGCGAACTTGCTTCCCAGCCTGCCGTCCGTGTTAACTCTTACTTTGCTGCTCGGATGGCCAATATGGGGTCCGATGCTGCTTTGCGCGCTATTCCCGGGTTGCGTTGTTTTTGTGGCGATGCGTCGCGTCGCCACCAGACTTCCAATCGGTCGCCGCGGGCCTACACTGATCGCGGCAGCAGCTGTATCCGTGTTTTCCTGGACTGGCGCTGACATACTGTTTTGGGCTTTCAGTTCAGCTAGTCAGCCCTTTGGGAATGCCTTCCTGTTAATTTTCGGAGTCCCTGCCGCAATGATTGCGGCGTGTGTCACACTGCCTATTCCTGAGTAAGAAATGCCAACCGATCCAAACAACAATTCCGCAGTCGTAGAAGCTGCCAATCTCAACCTCACCTTCCAAACCAATGATGGCCCGGTTCACGCGTTGAAAGATGTGAACCTGACCATCGACAAGGGCGATTTCGTCAGTTTTATCGGCCCCTCGGGCTGTGGCAAGACCACTTTCCTGCGCTGTATTGCGGCGCTTGAGACGCCAACCGGGGGAACACTGACCGTCAACGGCATGACCCCGGATGAGGCGCGGCGGAAACGGGCCTATGGCTATGTGTTTCAGGCCGCTGGGCTGTATCCGTGGCGGACCATCGCCAAGAACATCAAACTGCCGCTTGAGATCATGGGCTATTCGGCGGCCGAACAGGAAGAACGGGTCAGCAAGGTTCTGGAACTGGTCGATCTGGCGGGCTTTGGTGGCAAATTCCCGTGGCAGCTTTCGGGCGGGATGCAGCAGCGGGCCAGTATCGCGCGGGCGCTGGCCTTTGACGCCGATATCCTGCTGATGGATGAACCCTTTGGCGCGCTGGACGAAATTGTGCGCGATCACTTGAATGAACAGCTTTTGGCGCTGTGGGCGCGGACGGGCAAGACCATCGGATTCGTGACGCATTCGATCCCCGAGGCGGTCTATCTCAGCACCAAGATCGTGGTGATGAGCCCTCGGCCCGGGCGGATTACGGATGTGATCGACAGCCCTCTGCCCAAGGAAAGGCCTTTGGATATCCGCGACACGCCCGAGTTTATTGAGGTCGCTCATCGCGTGCGTGAAGGGCTGCGGGCGGGGCATTCGGATGACTAGCGGCCTGAAAGCCTTTTGGGCGGTGCTGACCGTCCTGACCGTGATCGTTGCGTTCTGGTACGCGGCCTGTGTGCCGATGAACATCAAGGGCGTGCTGACCGAACAAGAGCGGGCAGGGGCCGAGGTGCAGCCGCCCTCGGCCAAGGATCGGCGCGACATGTCCGAGTTCGGCCTGGTGCTGAACAACAGCTTTGCCATCCCCGCCACGTGGGAGCAGGACCGCCCCCGTCTTCCTGCGCCACATCAGGTCGCCATTGAGATGTGGGAGACGACGGTGCAGAAAAAGATCACCTCGAAACGGTCGCTGATCTATCACGGTTGGGTCACGCTCAGCGCGACGATGCTGGGATTTGCCATCGGCACCGGATTGGGCATTTTGCTGGCGGTGGGGATTGTGCATAGCCGGGTGATGGACCTGTCGGTGATGCCATGGGCCATTGTCAGCCAGACCATCCCGATCATCGCGCTGGCGCCCATGATTATCGTGGTGCTTTATTCGGTGGGCATTCAGGGCATCATTCCCAAGGCGGTGATCTCGGCCTATCTCAGCTTTTTCCCGGTGGTCGTAGGCATGGTCAAAGGTCTGCGCAGCCCCGACGCGATGCAGCTGGACCTGCTCCGCACCTATGGTGCCAGCCGGTCGCAAGGATTCTGGAAACTGCGCCTGCCAGCCTCGATGCCGTATCTGTTCACCTCGCTGAAAATCGGCATCGCTGCGTCGTTGGTCGGGGCCATTGTCGGAGAGCTGCCAACCGGGGCCGTCGCTGGGCTGGGCGCGCGTCTGCTGGCGGGCAGTTATTATGGTCAGACGGTGCAAATCTGGTCGGCCCTTTTTGCGGCGGCCATTCTGGCGGCCGGTCTTGTGGCACTGCTGGGCTTGATCGAACGGACGGTGCTGAAGCGGATGGGGATGGCGCAATGATCCTTGTTTTTGGTGCAATCCTTCTGTGGCTGCTGGGCTGGTGGGTAAATGGCCGCCTGGCCAGCGGTCCGTATGCCGACACGCGTATTGTGGGCGTTCTGGCCCCGCTGATCTTTGGCCTGACGATCATCGGTATGTGGGAGCTGCTGGTGCGTGGGCTCGAAGTGCCGCTGGTCATCCTGCCCGCGCCCTCGGTGATTGCGGTGCGCTTTACGGACAGTCTGCCGATCCTGTGGGCAGACTTCGTGCAGACCATCGTCAAAGGGGCGCTTAGCGGCTACATCATCGGGTGTGGTGCCGCGTTTCTGATGGCGATCGCCGTGGATCGCTGGGATTTCCTGCGTCTGGGTCTGCTGCCCGTGGGAAATTTCGTCGCCGCTCTGCCCATCGTCGGCACGGCCCCCATTCTTGTGATGTGGTTTGGGTTCGACTGGCATTCCAAGGCCGCAGTCGTCGTTGTGATGGTGTTCTTTCCGATGCTGGTGAACACTGTGGCCGGCCTGCGCGAGGCGACGGCGATGCAGCGCGACCTGATGGAGACCTATGCCGCAACCTATTGGCAGAGCTTTCTGAAACTGCGCCTGCCTGCGGCGATGCCGTTTGTGTTCAACGGGTTGAAGATTTCCACCACATTGGCGCTGATAGGCGCTATCGTGGCCGAGTTCTTTGGCTCTCCGACCCTGGGTATGGGCTTTCGGATTTCCACCAGCGTCGGTCAGCTTTCGCTGGATATGGTCTGGGCCGAGATCGTAGTAGCCGCACTAGCCGGAACTGCATTCTATGGCGCGGTCGCGATGATCGAAAAGGCGGTGACCTTCTGGCACCCGTCACAAAGAGGATAACACTTCAACAGACCCCGAAAACGGGGCACCAACAGCAACTAGGAGACATGAAGATGAATAAGCTACTTAGCGGGGCGCTTGCTGCCTTTGGACTTACAGCCGGTGCGGCATGGTCGGCGGATGAGGTGACATTGCAGCTGAAATGGGTCACGCAGGCGCAGTTTGCGGGTTACTACGTGGCGGCAGACAAAGGGTTCTACGAGGAAGAGGGGCTGGACGTCACCATCCTGCCCGGCGGCCCCGATATCGCACCCACGCAGGTGATCGCAGGGGGCGGCGCGGATGTAACTGTCGAATGGATGCCCGCCGCGCTGGCCGCGCGCGAAAAGGGGCTTCCGCTGGTCAACATCGCCCAGCCCTTCAAAAGCTCGGGCATGATGCTGACCTGCTGGAAGGATGCGGGGATCACCTCGCCCGAGGATCTTAAGAACCGTACGCTAGGTGTCTGGTTCTTTGGCAACGAATTTCCGTTCATGAGCTGGATGAGCCAGCTGGGCATCGACACCAGTGGCAAGAGCGAAAGCGGAGTTGAGGTTCTGAAACAGGGCTTTAACGTGGACCCTCTGTTGCAGCGTCAGGCCGATTGCATCAGCACCATGACCTACAACGAGTATTGGCAGGTGATCGACGCAGGCGTTAGCCCTGATGAGCTGGTGACGTTCAAATACGAAGATCAGGGCGTCGCCACGTTGGAAGACGGTCTCTATGTGCTTGAGGAAAACCTCAGTGATGCGGCCTTTACGGACAAGATGGAACGCTTTGTGCGCGCCTCGATGAAAGGCTGGAAATACGCCGAGGAAAACCCGGATGAGGCGGCCGATATCGTGCTGGAAAACGACGCGACCGGTGCCCAGACCGAAGAGCACCAAAAGCGCATGATGGGTGAAATCGCCAAGCTGACCGCTGGTTCGAACGGTGCGCTGGACCCTGCGGATTTTGAACGCACGGTGGGCACTCTGCTGGCTGGCGGGTCGGACCCAGTGATCACCAAGCAGCCCGAGGGCGCTTGGACACATCAGATCACGGATGCAGCCCTGAATTAAGCCGTCTGTCAGACGCATTTGACGCGGTCCCTTCGGGGGCCGCGTTTTGCGTTTGAGATGCCGGAAAAGTGTGTGCCATTCGTTGAAAAATGCCTTAGTATTCCTTTGAAAATAAACGCATTTGGTTCCGATTGCGTTGATATGGGGAGAATATGCAGGGATTTGCATCAGAATTCACATCGGCTTTAGCTCTGATCCTGAACGGGGATGCCGAGTTGTGGGCGATTGTTCTGTTGTCCCTGAAAGTTTCGATTTTTGCCGTACTGATCGCTGCGTTGATCGGGATGCCTGTTGGGGCAGCACTGGCCGTTGCGCGCTTTCCGGGGCGGCGGGCGATGATCGTGTTGATGAATGCTTTGATGGGGTTCCCTCCGGTCGTTGTGGGGCTGTTGGTTTATCTGATGCTGTCGCGCTCAGGACCATTGGGTGTGCTGGAACTGCTGTATACGCCCACGGCCATGATCATCGCACAGGTCGTGCTGGTGACACCGATCGTAGCTGCTCTGACACGACAGGTGATTGAGATGCTGGCCGAGGAATATTCGGAACAGTTGCGATCGCTGGGCGTGTCGCGTCTGGCCTCGGTCCCGGTGCTGCTATGGGACGCGCGGCTGGCGTTGATCACGGCGCTCCTGGCCGGGTTTGGCCGCGCTATCGCCGAGGTGGGCGCGGTGATCATCGTGGGCGGCAACATCAATCACGTGACGCGGGTGATGACCACGACCATCGCGCTTGAGACCTCCAAGGGCAATCTGGCGCTGGCATTGGCGTTGGGCGCGATCCTGATCGGAATTGCAATCGCGGTAAACGCTATGGTCAGCGCAGTCAGCCTGCGCGCTGAACAGGAGGGGCTGCGTCATGCGTGATATGCTATGTGATACAGCCAGCAGCCTGTTGGTGCGAAATTTGCGCGTTGTTCGAAACGGCAAAGCGCTGCTTAATGTTTCGCGCCTTTCGCTGGACGGGCCGGGTCCGACACTGATCCTGGGGCCGAACGGGGCTGGTAAAAGCCTGCTTTTACGTTGTTTGCACGGCTTGATCGAGCCGGATCAGGGACGGGTTGAGCAGGACGGGATTCCGCTGACCGATAGGCACAAAGTGCAACAGGCGATGGTGTTTCAACAACCTGTGCTGCTGCGCCGCTCGGTTGCGGCCAATCTTGATTTCGTTCTGAAACGTCAGGGGCTGCCGCGCGGTGCCCGCAAGCTACGGATCGAAAGCCTGTTGGCTGAGGGCGGGCTGGAAGGCAAGGCGCGTCAGCCCGCGCGATCCTTGTCCGGGGGCGAGGCTCAACGGCTGGCCATCCTGCGCGCGCTGGCGCTGGACCCCGAGACGCTGTTTCTGGACGAACCTACCAGCGCACTGGACCCAAGCGCGACCCAGATGATCGAGCGGATGATCCTGCGAGCATCAAGTCGCGGCGTGCGGATTGTCATGGTGACCCATGACATTGGGCAGGCTCGCCGACTGGCTGCGGATATCGTCATGATGCAGGGTGGGCATGTGGTTGAACATGGGTTGGCTAAACAGGTCTTAAACGCGCCTCAAAGTGATGCCGCACGCCGCTATCTGGCGGGCGGGCTTGTGACTTAATCAATAAGACGGAGATCGAAATGATCCGGAATTTTCTTCGGGCAGCATTGCTTTCGCTTGGCCTGGCCGCACCTGCGTTCGCCGAAGAGCCCTTTATTGTCGTGCAATCGACCACGTCCACGCAGAACTCGGGGCTTCTGGACTATATCCTGCCGGGGTTCGAGGCCGAAACTGGGATAGACGTGCGTGTGGTGGCTGTTGGCACCGGGCAGGCGATCCGCAATGCGGTCAACGGGGACGGAGACGTTCTGCTGGTCCATGCCAAACAGGCCGAGGATCAGTTCGTCGCCGATGGTTGGGGCGTCGAACGCTTTGACGTCATGTATAACGATTTTGTTCTGGTCGGGCCGAGATTCGACCCGGCCAAGGTGAAAGGCGGCGCGGATATCGTGGCGGCTTTGACCGCTGTGGCCGAGGCCGAGGCCCCCTTCGCCTCGCGCGGGGATGACAGCGGCACGCATAAGGCCGAGATGCGCCATTGGACTGCGGCCGAGGTTGATCCCACGGCTGCATCAGGCGCATGGTATCGCGAGACGGGCTCGGGCATGGGGGCGACGCTGAATGTGGCCAGCGGGATGGATGCCTACGTGCTGACCGACCGCGCCACGTGGCAAACCTTTGGCAACAGGGGCAATCTTGAGGTGATGGTCGAGGGCGACCCGCGTCTGTTCAACCAATATGGCGTTATTCTGGTGAACCCGGACAAGCATCCACGTGTTCGGGCTGCAGCGGGTCAGAGGTTCATCGATTGGCTGACCGGGCCGGACGGGCAGGCGGCGATTGCGTCTTACAAGCTGGACGGCCAGCAGTTGTTCTTTCCCAACGCCAGCGGGTCTTAACCGCTGGCACCGTTGTGATGGATCGTGCCCAGATGAGTCAGGTCATAGCCGCCAAACTCTGCTGAGCGGGCGGCAAATCGTTCGGATTGCACAAAGGCCAGCAGTTTGAGCATCGGTTCGTCGAAATAGGCCCGCCGCCAGATGGCCAGATCCAACCGTTCAGCATGGGTCGGACAGAAGCCCAGATCATACAGCCCGGCCAGCGCGCCCAGACCAAACCCGGCCTCTGCTTTGCCGTCATGCAGCGCGATGGCCAGCTCTTCCTCGGTACGGGCGCAGGTGGGCAGGGCGTCCAGATCCGCGCGGGTGAGGCCATGTGCCTCCAGTTGCCCGTCAAACAGGCGCTGGCTGGCGGCCGACTCCTGCCGCAGGATCACGCGGCGGCCTTTCAGGTCGGCAAATCCTGAGATGTCACTCACACCCGGAGCCAACAGCAATCCACGCTGACGCTGCGCAACTTCATACAAAACCACCGGCGCCTCGCCCAAAGCATCGCGTAAGGCCCCGAGATTGAACCCGCCGTCTTCGTGAATATGCAGCGCGGCGGCCTGCGCAGTCCGGTCTTTCAACCGGTTCAGGCCATCGAACGAGCCGTCATAGTACGTCGCCAACCCCGAACCGCTTTCGCGCAGTGCCCAATCCAGAAGTGGATCATGGCTACCCGCGACAATCGGAGGCAAGGGCGGTTCTGCCACCTGCGGGCCACTGCGCGACGCGTTCAGCCAGGCGATGACCTCGGCGCGGGGAAACAGCAGCTTTCCCATGGCGCGTACGCAGGGCACCTCGCCCGACGAGGCCAGATCATAGGCTTTACGCTCGCCGATACGCAGCAGGTCGGCCAGTTCCTTTGTGGTCAGGAATTCAGGCATTCAGTCGAGGCGCACCGCTGAACCGGTTCCCGCATCGGCGGCACTGAATCCGATCTGATTCAGCACAAAAGGCGCAGCTATTGCAATGACGACCATGGCGGCCACGGCGGCAAGGAAGGCTTTCATCTGTCTCCTCCGGTCTTTCAGTTTTCCGGTGCCGTGGCGCGGCGCAGAAAGGCGATCAAATCGTCCCGGTCGCTGGGCTGCGTGATCCGCTGCATCGGCATCTTCGACCCCGGAATGTAGTGGTCTGGCCCCTCGTCGAAAAGGGCATTTATGGTCTCGTCATTCCAAATGATATCAGAGTCTTGCAGCGTATCCGAGTAGAAATATCCCGGCAGTGACCCGGCCTTGCGTCCGAACACCCCATGCAGCGTCGGCCCGGCGCGGCGCTGGCCGTCTGGTGTCAGGCTATGACAGATTGAGCATTTACGGGCAAACTGCCGTTCACCATTGCTCATCTGATCGGGGTTTTTCAGGAAACTGGGCTCCACTGCGGCCATTTGGTCCTGCTCGCGTAAGCTGGCGATGGGCCAGCTATACATGGCCTCGTCAATCCCGCCTGCATGGATGTTCTGGCCGTCCGGCGAAAAGGCCAGCGCCCAAACCGGCCCGCGCAACGTGGCGCGGAAATCCTGTGCGATGCGCCAATCGACCGTGTCGATGAGCATGATATAGCCTTCGCCATCCCCCACCGCCAACAAGCTACGATCCGGGCTGAGCGCCAGCGCCAGAATAGGGCGGCGGTCGAGGGTAAAATCTCGTTCCTCGCCCGTTGTCAGATCGCGAATGCGGGTCACGCCATCGACCGCGCCATAGGCGATCCAGTTGTCTTGCGCGTTCAGGACCAGCTCATTGATGCCAAAGCCATGCTCGACCACCCGCAGAGATTCTTGCCCGCTGGCGACATCCCAAAGGCGCAACGCCCCGTCGACCCCGGCGGAATAGAGCTGTGATCCGTCGGGCGTAAACACAACCGCATTGACGCCGCCGCCAGCAGACAGAACCGTTGGGTCCGACCCATCCGCCGGCCAAAGGCCAATTGTGCCGTCCCAACTGGCGGTCGCCACATGGGTTTTCGACGCTGCGATATGGACGATCTTGCCCCTGTGCTGGCCCACGACCTCTCCGCCCGGCCAGCGGCGCAGGGTGAAATCATCACCTGCGGAATAGATCGCGGTGCCGTTGAAGGCGACTGCGTTTACCGCCGCCTCGTGGCCTTCCAGCCATTCGGGCATCTGGTCGAACCAGAGGCCGACCGAGTTGTCGAAGCTTGCCGTGGCGATCCGCCCATCCGGGGCCGTCGCGATTCCCATGATCGGCCCGCCGTGGCCTTTTAGCGTAAAGAACTCGGACCACGCGGGCAGGGGGATCAGCGCAAGGATCAGCGCCAGTACGCGCATTTATTCGGCAGGCGAGGCTGCGCCCTTGGTAGCCTCTTTTTCCTGCACCTCTGCCAGCCACAGCGAATGGTGTTCACGCGCCCACTGTTCTTCGACCTCGCCGGTTCCCATGGCGTCGAACGCGCCCTCCATCCCCACTGAGCCCAGGTAGATATGCGCGATAATGATGGCGATAAAGACATAGGCAATCATCACGTGCCAGACTTGGGCGTATTGCATTTCCTCTTGCGGCGACATTTGCACTGGCAGATTCAGGCCCATTGCCTGAGGCAACCCGGTTGCATTGGCGATCTGGAATGTTTTGGCAAACAGGGGCATCTCGAACGGAAACAACAGGGACAAACCCGACAGGCTGATCGACACGCCAAGCAAAATGCAGGCCCAGAAAATGACCTTTTGCCCTGCATTGAATTTCTTGGCTGGAGGATGACTGTTTTTGGTGAAAAGCCCACCGCCAGCGGCCAACCACTTTAGGTCGGTACGGTTTGGGATGTTATGGGCGATCCAGTTTACAGTGACGATGACAAGGCCCAGCATGAAGGCCCATGCCAAGTTGTTATGAAGCCATTTGCAGGCTTGCGCGATCGTCGCAAAGCCTTCTTTTCCAAAGATTGGGATTAGAAAGTCTCGACCGTAAAGCGTCAGCAGGCCAGTGAGCCCGAGGATCAAAAACGATCCGGCGAAAAGCCAGTGGCCAAACCGTTCGAAACCGTTGAAACGCGTGACTGTGCGGCCTGTTTTTTCGCCATCAATGCGGATTTTTCCGCGGATCAGGAAAAACAACAGGATCACGGCGGCCATGCCGGCAATGATGTAGGTGCCGTATTCGCGCAACGGTCCGGTGCGGAAAGCCCACCACCACATGCCGCCATCCTGGATCAGAACACTGGCCGCGGGCCCCTGAGACGACACGGTGACATCCGCCGACCCATAGCGTAGCGCGCGATAGACATCACTGTCCGAAGCCACACCGGTAGTGCCAAACTGCCCCAGCAAACCTTCGACATTGCCTTGGCCAGTGTTTTCCGAGCGATAAGTGTTGTCCACTTTCTCGCCCCGTTGACGGGCCAGAATATCCTCAAGCGTCGTGGCCCCTCCGGTGGCCGAGCGATCCGGTGCCGGGGATTCCGGGGCGTCCTGCGCCCATGCGGCTCCGGTCAGGAAGAGTGAGAAGAGCAGAAATTGGATCAGGCGCATGGGTTCTCTCCCTATTCTTGGTCGTGTCAACGGTCAAAGCCGCCGATCTGCTTGTGAAAAACGGCTCCAACAGGGGACAGGGCCGTCTGAAGGTCGTTATTCGCGGGGCCGTAGACATCAAACTGAACCGGCGTAAGTAAGGACATAAACCGATCCGCGAAATTTACCCCAAAATTCTGCATATGAATCATCGCATCATCTGAACTCGCGTAACGTTCATAGATGTGAATGCCGCTGTCGCTTTGGTGCCACTCATAGGTTTTGGCACCTGTTTCCTCGAGGGTCGCGGCGACCATTTCGGCCATCAGGGCCTCGAACTCGGACTGTTTTTCTGGGTTCAGGTCCAGCCTCAACAGCCAGTAGATATCATTGGTCATGAGCGTCCCACCTTCGACAGGAAAGGCGGCGACCGACAGGCGGCCACCGGCAAGAGTAAGACAGCCCCCGAGCTAGCGCGGGGGGCTGTCGAGTTTCGGTTAGACCTTAGCCGTCTTTCTGGTCGTAGGCGGTGCCCCAACCCCACGCGCCCGAGCCAAATCCGCGCGCCACAACACGTTCGCGGTAGATGGCCGAGACCACGTCACCGTCACCGGCAAGCAGGGCCTTGGTGGAACACATCTCGGCGCAGATGGGCAGTTTGCCCTCGGCGATCCGGTTGCGACCATATTTGGCGAACTCTGCGGTCGAGTGCGTTTCTTCGGGACCACCGGCGCAGAAGGTACATTTGTCCATCTTGCCGCGCGATCCGAAGTTGCCCGCCTGCGGGTATTGCGGCGCACCGAACGGGCACGCGTAGAAGCAATAGCCGCAGCCAATGCACAGGTCTTTGGAGTGCAGGACGACACCTTCTTCGTTCTGATAGAAGCAGTCGACCGGGCACACCGCCATGCAAGGTGCATCCGAACAATGCATACAGGCCACCGAGATCGAGCGTTCGCCCGGGTTGCCGTCATTGATCGTCACCACCCTGCGGCGGTTGATGCCCCATGGTACCTCGTGCTCGTTTTTACACGCGGTGACACAGGCGTTGCACTCGATGCAGCGTTCAGCGTCGCAGAGAAACTTTGCTCTAGCCATTTTCGTCCTCCTTTACGCTGCCGAGATCTTGCAGAGAGTACACTTGGTCTCCTGCATCTGGGTTACTGAGTCGTAGCCATAGGTCTGGGCGGTGTTAGAACTTTCACCCAAGACATAGGGGTCTGCACCTGCGGGGTATTTGTGCCGCTGATCCTCGCCCTGGAAATGGCCGCCAAAGTGGAACGGCATAAAGGCCACGCCGGCGCCAACCCTGTTGGTCAGCATCGCCATCACCTTGACCTTTCCGCCCTCAGGACCTTCGACCCAGACCTGTGATCCGTCACGAATACCAAGGTTGTTGGCATCGCGGGGGTTGATCTCGACGAACATGTCCTGCTGAAGCTCGGCCAGCCACGGGTTGGACCGTGTCTCATCACCACCACCTTCATATTCGACCAGACGACCTGACGTCAGGATTATCGGATAATCCTTTGAAAAGTCGTTTTTTTGGATCGAAGCATAAAGGGTGGGTAGGCGATAGGCCTGACGGTCCTCGTAGGTCGGATAGTCCTCCACCAGATCGCGCCGGTTGGTATATAGCGGCTCGCGGTGCAGTGGGATCGGATCCGGGAAGGTCCAGACGACCGCGCGGGCTTTGGCGTTCCCGAAGGGCGCACAGCCATGCTTGATCGCAACCCGCTGGATACCGCCGGAGAGGTCGGTCTTCCAGTTGGTTTCAGGACCCGCAACAGCGTCAATCGCCGCGCGTTCCTCGGCGGTCAGATCGCCATCCCAGCCAAGATCCATCAGCATCTGCATCGTGAATTCCGGATAACCATCCTGAATTTCCGATCCTACGCTATAGACCCCTTCGGCCAGTAGGTTGTCGCCGTCGCGTTCCACACCGAAACGGGCGCGGAAGGTCAGGCCGCCTTCGGCCACCGGCTTGGACATGTCATAGAGGTTTGGTGTCCCCGTATGACCCATCTCCGGCGTGCCCCAGCAGGGCCACGGAAGGCCGTAGTATTCGCCGTCGTTGGGTCCACCGATGGCTTGCAGCGTGGTTCTGTCGAACGTGTGCTGGTTGGCCATGTGGCTTTTCAGACGTTCCGGCGACTGACCGGTATAGCCGATGGTCCAGAGGCCCGAGTTGAACTCACGCGTGATGCTTTCAACATTCGGGGTCTCGGCATCTTCCATCTCGATATTGCGGAAGAAGCGGTCTGCCCAGCCGAACTTGTTGGCGAACTTGGCCATGATGACCTCGTCCGGCAAGCTTTCGAACAGCGGATCAACCACCTTGTCGCGCCACTGCAGCGACCGGTTCGATGCCGTGGCCGAACCACGTGTCTCGAACTGCGTACAGGCAGGCAACAGGTAGACACCATCCGTGCGGTCATGCAGAACGGCCGAGACGGTGGGATACGGGTCGATCACGACCAGCATGTCCAGCTTCTCCATCGCCGTCTTCATTTCCGTCATCCGGGTCTGCGAGTTGGGCGCGTGGCCCCACAGAACCATGGCACGGACATTATTGTCCTGATCCATGTTGGCTGGGTCTTCCAGAACACCATCGATCCAACGGGAGACCGGGATGCCGCGCTCGTTCTGTAGCGGCTTGTCCTTGCCTTCCTTGTCCTTGATCGTGGCGAACTGTCCCGCGAGCCATTCAGGGTCTTCACCCCAGACACGCGCCCAGTGGCCCCAAGCACCCTTGGACAGGCCATAGTAGCCGGGCAGGGTGTGGGACAGAACACCAAGGTCTGTTGCGCCCTGCACGTTGTCGTGGCCACGGAAGATGTTGGTGCCACCACCCGATGTGCCCATGTTGCCAAGCGCAAGCTGAAGCACGCAGTACGCACGGGTGTTGTTGTTGCCGTTGGTGTGCTGTGTACCACCCATGCACCATACGACGGTTCCAGGGCGGTTGTTCACCATGGTCCGGGCGACGCGGCGCAGCTGCGAGCCGGGCGTACCGGTGACGCGCTCAACCTCGTCGGGGTTCCACTTGGCAACCTCTTCGCGGATCTGGTCCATACCCCAGACACGGGTGCGGATGAACTCTTTGTCCTCCCAGCCGTTGTCGAAGATGTGCCACAGGATGCCCCAGACCAGTGCAACGTCGGTGCCGGGGCGGAAACGGACATATTCATCCGCGTGGGCCGCGGTGCGCGTAAAGCGCGGGTCGCAGACGATCAGAGGGGCGTTGTTTTGCTCTTTCGCCCGCAGGATATGCAGCAACGAGACGGGGTGCGCCTCGGCCGGGTTACCACCGATGATAAAGATGGCCCGGCTGTTGTGCATGTCGTTGTACGAGTTGGTCATGGCGCCATAGCCCCATGTGTTCGCAACGCCCGCAACAGTGGTCGAGTGGCAGATACGGGCCTGATGGTCCACGTTGTTCGTGCCCCAGTAGGCGGCGAACTTGCGGAACAGATAGGCCTGTTCGTTATTGTGTTTCGCAGAACCCAGCCAGTACACGCTGTCCGGCCCGGATTCCTGGCGGATGTTCATCATGCCGTCGCCGATCTCGTCGATCGCCTGTTCCCAGCTGATGCGCTTCCACTCTCCGCCTTCCTTTTTCATCGGGTACTTCAGGCGGCGCTCACCATGGGCGTGCTCGCGGACCGAGGCCCCCTTGGCGCAGTGTGCACCCAAGTTGAATGGGCTGTCCCAGCCGGGTTCCTGCCCGACCCAGACGCCGTTTTGCACTTCGGCGACGACAGTACAGCCGACCGAGCAGTGGGTGCACACGGATTTGATATTTTCAACGGCGGTGTTTGCCGCTGACTGGGCGCTGGCTGGCGTCACGGTTCCACCCGTGGCGCTGATCGCGGCAAGGCCGCCGATCGTCAGGCCCGAGCCACGCAGAAATGCGCGGCGATCGACGGTTTTCTCGCCAACCTGGGACAGGATACTTGTCCGCTGGGGGCGTCTCGCAACCCCGTTGGTCTTTTTCCTAAGCATTACTTTCCTCCCTTGCGTGCCGCGTAAGCCACGGCTGCTTGGTACTTCGCAAAACCGACGTCAGGGCCAATCGCAACCGTCTGTCGGGTGGTGAAAACGTCCGATCCTAGAACCGGGTGCTTTCCAGATATGCGCGTGTATGCGCGGTGTCCTGCATCCGGGTTTCGTCCGTGGGCAGCTCAGCTGCCTCGGCCTTTCCGGTCAGGCTGGCGGCGGCGACAGCAGCAGGCGCTGCGGTTCCGGCCAGTTTGAGGAAGTCGCGGCGCGTTGCACCTTCTTCCTTGGTCTTGCTCATGGGGTTCTCCTTTCCCATTTGCAGTTTAACGCCCCGCTAGGGACGCTGGCGAATGACAACGTCTCACGCTGCCGACATTCGGAAAGCTTCACGCTCGATCTCCATGAAGACCCGACCGGCAGTGCCGACCGAGGCATAGAGGACCGAGTTCTCGGCGCCTTCCAAATCCGAATAGAAATGCGTGGCCCAAGGGCCGATATGTTTGTTCCAGAACGCTTTCTGGTCGTCCAAAGACGCGGGCGTGCCGAACCGGCCGACGATCATCCCCGCCATCATCTCCATCAACGAGGCGATGTTGTCTTCGGGTTCATAGACGTTTTGCGCCCGGGTAATACCGCGCACGGCCATGTCATTGCGCAGCTGTGCCAATGGTTTCTCGTTCAGGAATCCGGTCAGGTAAAAGCTGGCATAGGGTAGAAGCTCTCCGCGTCCCAACCCAATGAACAGTGCGTTGAACTCACGTTCAGCAGCCGCAGGTTTGGTGACTTTGGCCACCCGAGCCATCGCCTGAATAGCCTGACCCAGATCGCTGTCATCGCCGCTGAGGCCCACCATCTGGTCCAGAAGCATCTGATCTGGCGGACCGGCCAGCAGCAGGCCCAGAAAGTTGTAGAAATCCGCGCGCAGGCGATCCTCGGCCGAGACATCCATCTGTTGCGCTTCATTTGCGGTCATTCGGTTATCCTTCGAATTCAAATTTCATGCGGCGCGGGGCAGGGGCGACTTCCGCCTCCTCCGGCGCGTCTGATTCTATTTCAGCCACGAGAACGGGCTCTGGGTCGGGGGTGTCGATCTCTTCGGGTTCAGGCTGAGGTTCCTCGGCCTCGACCTCAATCTCGATTTCTTCCGCCTCGACTTCGGCCTTGGCCGCCAGCGCTTCGACATGAGCAAGCATACCCTTGCCGACCTGATAGGCGGTCTGCAGGTTTTCGATCACACAGGCCGCGTCGGTATAGTCTTCGCCATAATCGACCAGCCCATCGACATTGGCCAACACCGGGTTCAGCCGCCACAACCTGCGCAGGGCGCGGCGGCGAAGACGGTCGGGAACGGCTTTGGCCATAAAGCCCGAGACGTCATCGCCCGCTTGCAACTGATCGGGATCGGGCAAGTTGAACTCGGCCAGAATCTCGGCGTCGGTCTTTTCTTCCAGCTCAGCGCGTTGGTCTGCGATTACCTGTTCTTCGGCTGCGATTACTTCGGCCTCAGCCTCGGCCTGAACGGCGGCTTTGCGGCGGGACCAGAAATCGCGGGCTTCGGTCATTGGATGATCCTCCGCGGGGCGCGGTAAACATCGGACTCTTGCCGTATGCGCGCATCGCCTTTGCCATCTTCTACCAGATCAGTGCGTTTCTTGTCGCGCTTACGTTTAACGAAGACTTCATCGCGGTGATGTTCCAAAGCGAAATCCCGCACCCAAGCGATCAGCCCGTCCGTCATTGGGATCTTTTCGACAATCTCTTCACCGGTATCCGCGTAATCCTGCCCTTCATAGGGTGAGGCAGTAACCAGCACAGCATCCATCGGGCGCTGCCCGTCCAGCGCATCGCGCAGCACAAGGTATATCGAGGGCGTGCCGTCGGACAGGTTGACCATATACGCCTCGGTCTCATCCGCCCACAATGTGAGGGGGAGGGTTGCAGCGTGGTATTCCACAGCTTCGCCTTCCCGGCGCATTTCGTGCCAATCGGCAGGGCCTGCACCGGGCAACACCGCAATCGCACGCCAGTTCCATTTCGCCCAGCGAGTGACACCGGGTGTTTTGCGCACAACAACGCCTATCGGCATTTCAATCTGAGTAGCGGCCTTCGCCACGTAAATCCTCCCCGGAAGGCTCTCCCCTGCCTTCCCCGTGTCCACTATGGTACACAAAATGATCTTCTGCCAAGTCCAAGCACTACGACTTTAGTCGCATACGTCGATAGCGAGTTCGTGAGGGGCCTTGTTCCCGGGTAGAAAAACAGGGTTGTGTAGCGCGTCCGGGGTTGGATTTGGCGTGTTTGCGATGGGGTTTACATTGCCGTTCCCGGAATACAGCTTACTGTGCTGTAAAATGGCGCGACATCCGGGGAGGGGATATGAGCACCAAGATATTACTATGCGACTGCGCGGGCACTCAGCGCGTGGACGCAGACAAGATCGCATCCGCCTGTGATGCGACCTGTTCCAAAGTCCACACGGCCCTGTGCACGCGCGAGTTGGAGGCAGCTGCCAAGTTTATGCAGGACGGTGACGTGATCGTCGCCTGTGGGCAAGAGCAGGAAGTCTTTCGCGACCTGGCCGATGAACTTGGGGTCGAAGCCCCGGGTTTCGTCGATCTGCGTGACCGCGCGGGATGGTCGGATGAGGGCGCGGATGCCGCCCCCAAGATGGCCGCTCTGGCCGCTGAGGCAGTGTTGCCGCAGCCGATCACGCCCAGTGTGGATGTCGTCAGCGAAGGCACGTGCTTTATTATCGGCCCCGGCGCGGTGGCGTTTGATCTGGCCGAGCGTCTGTCGTCGACCTTGGCCGTCACTGTCCTGAGCACTGACGATAGCGAGCCGATGTCGCGCGCCTACGATGTGGTGCGCGGGCGCGTTCGGTCGCTGACCGGTGCTTTGGGCGGGTTTTCCCTGCGGCTGGATGCGCTACAACAGTTAGAACCCGGCGGGCGCGGGGCGTTTGCATGGTCTGAACCGCGCGACGGGGCGGGCTCCTCCTGCGATATCGTGCTGGATCTGACCGGGGATACGCCTTTCGTGCAGGCCCCTGCCAAGCGCGAGGGGTATCTGAGGGCCGATCCCAAGGATACGGTCGCTGTTGAACGCCTGGCCTTTGAGGCCGCGCAACTGGTCGGCACCTTTGAAAAACCTCTTTATGTGCGGATGGAGGAAACCCTCTGCGCCCATTCCCGCGCCGAACAGGTAGGGTGTTCGAACTGTCTGGACATCTGCCCGACTGGTGCGATCACCTCTGCGGGCGAACATGTGGCTATCGATCCTATGATCTGCGCCGGATGCGGAGAATGCGCGGCGGTTTGCCCCTCGACGGCGATCACCTACGAAGATCCGCCGGTTGCAGCACTTTTGTCCCGGATGCACATTCTGGCGCGCACCTATCGACGGGCCGAGGGGGCAGCGCCCCGTTTGCTGGTTCATGATGCCCACGGGGCTGAGATGATCCGACTGTCCGCCCGCTTTGGTCGCGGATTGCCTGCCGACGTGATCCCGTTGGAACTGAACGTCATCTCGGGGTTTGGCCATTCCGAAATGCTGGCCGCACTGGCCCATGGATTTGCTCGGGTGGATGTGTTGCTGGCGCCAACGACCGAGCGGGACGCGTTGGATCGTGAACTGGCACTGGCCGAGGCCATCGCAGGCGCGGGGAAGTTGGGCCTGATTGATCAGACCGATCCGGATACGATGTCTGACGAACTATACGCACAGGACGTACCAGAGCCTTTGGCCGATCCGGTGCTGCCCTTGGGAAACCGGCGTCAAATCGCACGCTTGGCCGCGCAGGCGCTCAACCCTCAGGCCGAAGCTCCGTTGCCATTGCCCGAAGATGCGCCTTACGGAGCGGTGGCGGTGAACACAGACAGTTGCACGCTGTGTCTGAGTTGCGTGTCGCTCTGCCCGTCGGGGGCGTTGATCGACAACCCCGACATGCCGCAGTTGAACTTCCAGCAGGATGCCTGCCTGCAATGCGGTATGTGCCGAACAATCTGCCCCGAGGACGCGATCACGCTGGTCCCGCAACTGGACCTGAGCGATGCGGCCCTGTCTCAGCAGGTGTTGAACGAGGAAGAACCCTTTGCATGCGTCGAATGTGGCGCGCTGTTCGGTGTGAAATCCACAGTTGAAAGGATCATGGAGAAGCTGTCGGGTACGCATCCGATGTTTGCCACCTCGAACAAGGCGCGGATGATCCAGATGTGTGACAACTGCCGTGTGAACGCGCAGTTCCAGCAACAGGACAACCCGTTCCAGTCTGCGCCGCGTCCCAAGGTTGTTACGACCGAGGATTATTTCTCAAAGCGCAAGGATCATTGAAGCTGCAACGGTGCGCCCAGATCCGCGGCTTTGATGACCGATACAAAGGCCAGTATCGCCTCCAACTCGTCCAGCGTCATCTGGACGGGGTGGATGGGCGAGGGGCGTTCGGGGTCAAAGGGCAATGTCAGCCCGTCGATCTGGGTAAAGGCGGGGTGTGGGTTCAGGGCAAAGAACGCCTCGAACCGTTCCGACCAGTCGGGCATGGCGCGCAGGACTGCAAAGGATGGCGTCGAGCCCAGCCCATTCATGCGGTTTTGCGGGCCGATCACGTGGCACCGCCCGCAATGAGTCATCGACAGTTCTTCGCCCCATGCGGCGTCGCCATCAACAACCACCTCTTCCTGCACCGCGGCAACTTCGAATTCGGCCGAGAAGGGCGCGCCGGTTTCCGGAGCAAACCCTTCAACCGTGCGCTTGCCGATATCGGACAGCAGCCAGTCGCGGAAACGTTCGTGTTTGGCATCCTCGCCGATCCTGAGGTGATAGATCACACCGTCGCGGGCAAAGACCGGATCGCCCGGCGGGCCGCTTTCCAAAACCAAAACGCCGGTATCATCCGCAATAACGCGTATCCCGGTCTTGAGCGAGAAGCGCGGAAGAATATGTTGCAACAGACCAGAGTCGGCAACCTCGGGCGGGGCAGCCAGTCCCAGCGCCTCTTGCGACCAAGAGGGGGTGGCGGAGAGCGTCAGGCTCAGGCACAAAAGGATAACGCGCATGGGGTCAGCCTAACGGCAGCGCCCCGATTGCGTCAAATAAACTGAATGAGACGGAGACACATGCAATGAAAATCAACCACTTGGTTGGATCGACACACGGAGAAAAGGCATGAGTGTTCGTGACGCAGTTCTGGCGAACCTGAAGAAAATCACCGATCCCATGTCCGGACAAGACATTGTCAGCGCCGGGATCGTGCGTGCCCTGAATGTCGAAGGTGACACCGTACGCTTCGTGATGGAGATCGACCCTAAGAACGCCGAAAAGATGGAACCCGTGCGCGCGGCGGCCGAGCAGGCTGCTCAGATGGTTGATGGTGTGTCCAAGGTCTCGGCCATGCTGACGGCGCATTCCGACAAGGCGCCGCCGGATCTGAAGCCGAAACCCAAACCCTCGCAAACCGGCCCGCAACCGGTGGCGGGCGTGGATCGCATCATCGCCGTGGCCTCGGGTAAGGGGGGTGTCGGTAAATCGACCGTGTCCGCGAACCTCGCCTGTGCGCTGGCCGCCGAGGGGCGGCGCGTGGGTCTGTTGGATTCGGATGTGTACGGCCCTTCGCAGCCCCGGATGCTGGGTGTCTCGGGGCGTCCGGCCAGCCCGGATGGCAAGACCATTCTGCCGTTGCGCAATCACGGCGTCACCATGATGTCCATGGGGCTGATGACCAACGAAGGGCAGGCGGTTGTCTGGCGAGGTCCGATGCTGATGGGCGCGTTGCAGCAGATGATGAACCAGGTGCAATGGGGCGCGCTGGATGTGCTGATCGTCGACCTGCCGCCCGGCACCGGTGACGTGCAACTGACGCTGAGCCAAAAGTTCCAGGTGGATGGCGCGATTGTTGTGTCGACCCCGCAGGACGTAGCCCTGATCGATGCCCGCAAGGGGATCGACATGTTCAACCAGTTGAAAACGCCCATCGTCGGCATGATCGAGAACATGTCCACCCATATCTGTTCGAATTGCGGGCATGAGGAACATGTGTTCGGCCATGGTGGCGTGAAATCCGAGGCTGAATCTCTGGGTGTGCCGCTGCTGGGGGAAATCCCTCTGCATCTGGACATTCGCGTGGCCGCTGATGGGGGTGCGCCCATCGTGGTCAGCAAACCCGACAGCCCGCAGGCCGACGCGTTCCGCAAAATCGCCCGCGACTTAATCGCCAAGGGCAACGCATGAGCGAGCCGGTATTTCCCCCTCTGTTGGTCGGTCACCCGGTCCAGGGGGGACAAGATCCGTTTCAGCGCGCGCAGGCCATGGCCGCGCTGGGATGTGATGCGGGCACCGTGGTTTACAACATTCAGGCTGACCGCTTACGCGTGGCTATCGTCTTTGCACCCGAAGTTCCGCTGCAGGACGCGATGGCGATGTTGCCGCTCTGCGCCGTGGGGTTTCAGAACGCGCTGGGCGCGCTGGCCCCGCCCGAGGTGGCGGTCCATCTGGACTGGGACGGTCCGATCTGTGTCAACGGGGCTAAATGCGGGATGTTTCAGGTCGCGGCCTCAAGCACTGCGCCCGAGGAAGAACCCGATTGGCTGATCGTCGGCTGGGAACTGGCACTGCTGCAAACCAGCGACGCGCCCGGCGAAAACCCAGATATTACAGCGCTTTATGATGAAGGCTGCGCTGAGGTGTCGCCGACTCAAATGGTTGAAAGCTGGTCGAGGCATATGCTGACATGGCTCAACCGCTGGCAAGAGGACGGAAATGCGCCGCTTCATGCCGAATGGATGGGGCTGCTACGCGGGGTGGGCGAACCCTTTGACACAGGTGTCTTTCTGGGCGCCGACGAGCGGTTCGGAATGCTGATCCGCGACGGTGCCGAAACAACCCTGCGCCCCTTGACGGATCTACTGGAGAACTAAAGATGAAACTGGCCCGCGCGATCCATTTCGACGAAAGCGACATGAACGTATTTCATTCCCCGGCCCGCACGGGCGAGTGGTGCATCTCGGGCGGGTTCGAGTTTTCGAACTGGGGCGAGGGCGATCTTGAGGGCAAGGCCCGGCAGGCTTTCGCGAACGGATGGCTGGGTGTCGAGACCTTTGGCCGGGTGACATTCGTGGCAGTGACGCAAGTGGAACCAGCCGAGATCGACCAGATTGCGCAGAACCTGGCCGAGCATTTCGTACAAATCTACGGCGCGCCTTCGGTTGAGGCGGCGATGGGCGTCGCGCAAGCCGAAATCACTCATATGTCCGAGCTATGCGAAGAACATGCTCCCAACACCCTGCTGACCGTCGCGCGTGAACTATCCGAGACGGGTGTGCATGAGGCTTTCCGCATCATCACCCCGCAGGAAACCCAGCTTGAGGCACTGGCAGTGCATGGGTCGCTGGACGAGTAACTAAATTGGTTTCAGCTTAGGGTGCTTCAGCAACTCCATCTGGTCTATGGATTGGATATTCGGATCAGTGCTGTAGCCTAGTAAGTTGAAATCCGCGCGGAACGTTTCGACGACAATATCTATCATCTCGGAGTTGTAGTGATCCGCAACTACCCTTGATCTATTGGACTTGTTTTGGTGGCTTAAACTGGCTTGGATGTCGACTTTCGCGCAAAAACTCTGGAAGTTGGTGCCTAGGTTTTCCATTCGGCCAACATAGCTGACTAGACATTGGTTCTGTTCGTCCAACAGGAAACTTGTTTGTCTGTAAGGTGAAAGCTCGCCTCCGCCGCGCGTCAATATAAACTCTTTAAAAGAAATACCTTTGACCGCCTGGTGGTCATGATGAATTTCGGTTTGTTGGATGTAGCTATAAAGTGAAATCAACAAGTCGAATGGATTACGAACGAAGGCAACCGAGCGCATTGTCCAATACACTGGGCCCAAGCGTTCCAGATAGTCTATCGCCTTGGCATGATCTGGAAGCGGCTGGAACCGCGACTTTTGGTAGATGCCCCTGTTTATCGTTCGACCGTCCAAGCTTTTTAACATCCGCTGCAACGGATTCGGTCGATCAAATTCCTTACGTAACGCCCATGCGACCGAGCTTCCGCCGGTTTTGGGTATGTGGACGAATACTATTTTATTCCTGGTGCCGATCATCGCACTACATTGCTAAATTATTCAGATATAGCAATGTAATTTGGGTTTATTGATCTATATTAGATCGGCAAAACCCCCAAATTGTCCACGCTTGAAAATCAACCCCTTGCCTGTGCGGTACATCACCTTTTCGACCTGGCCAATCAGGATAAGGTGATCTCCGGCATCGTGTTGGGCGTTTAGCGTGCAATCAAACCGAGCAAGGCAATCAGACAGGTGCGGACGCTTGGCATGGTCGGCTATCCAATCTGCGTGCGAGAAGTCTTCGCCATTTTCGGCAAACTTCAGTGCTTGATCCTGCTGATCTTCGGCCATGACATGGATCGAATAATGCTGGCAGTTATGGAACGCGCCGAACCGGTTTGAGTCCTTTGCAAGGCACCAAAGAACCAGAGGTGGATCCAGCGAGACCGACGAAAACGAATTCACCGTGATCGCCCGCGGCCCCATTTCGGTATGCGTTGTCACAACGGTGACCCCTGTTCCGAAACAGCCCAAGGCTTCGCGGAAAGCGATGCTTTGGTCGGGGGATGGGGTGAAAGTGGTCTCGGTCATCACGCGCTCATTCAGTGGCCGCGCCTCAGGTGCCACGGCCCAATGAAATTGTCCACGAAAAGCTGCGCTTGAAACTGTATTTTTCCAGCCTAGTTCAAATCTTCCAGTAAGCGTCCGTGCTGACGGGTCGCCTCGATCACCGCGCCAAAGGTGGTCATGCCGCGCGCCTCAAGCATCGGTAACATACGAACCAGCGCATCGGCCGTTGCGACCGCATCCCCCAGCGCCGTATGGCGCAACTCTGGCGGGATAGTGATGTCGAGCCTGTCACACACGGCGTCCAGTGTGTGTGTGTCACTGGCGCCGAACAGAACGGCGGACAGCAGGACAGTATCCAGAATGGGGTGGTTCCATTCAACGCCCATCCGGGTCGCATGACGGCGAAGAAAAGCCATGTCGAATGGCGCATTATGGGCCACGATCACCGCGTCCTGCGCAAATTGATGAAAGACCTTGCCAGCCTCGGCGATTCCAGGCGCGCCCGAGACCATATTGTCTGTGATCTTGTGAACCTTGGTCGAGGCAGCAGGGATTGGCATACCGGGGTTGACCAATATATCCAGCCGTTCGCCTTCAATGATCCGGCCATTTACGACACGCACTGCTCCGATCTGCACAATTTCGTCCTTGTGTGGCAGCAGCCCCGTGGTTTCGGTATCGAACACAACAAAGCAAAGCTCGCGCAGGTCAAGTGTACGCAGTTCCTTATTGGCAGCCGAGTTCAATAGGGCAAAGTCATAGACCAGCGGCCGCGCGGCCTCGGGCGCGATGTTTGTGGCACTGTCGTCAAAAATCAACATGTAACCTGGTGCGTCGCCCAAGGGTTTCATACGCGTCATATAGTTTTGTGTGCCGTCGATACTTGTAAGAGTGCAACCGACCTCAAGCCCTGTTTTGGTAAGTTTGGAAAAGGCTTGTTCCAAGGGACCCATCTGAAAATACTCGGACATCGACGCATTCAGGCGGGGATGTGAAATCTGCGCCAGAACTTCGGCCGCCTGACCATCATAGAGCACGATCTTATGCGTCGGGCTGGCTAGCAGCATGGCCACCGGAATGTCGGTCAGCAAGGCTGTCAGCTTCTGCTTTTCGGCAGCCAGATGGGCGGTTTCAGCAGCGACGGCTTCGGCTACGCTCATAGTCTTCTCTGACAGTTGGTCGGCCAGACCAGCCGCAGCAGGGGCCAGATCACCCAGGTAACGCGCGGCCTGAACATCCATTTCCCGGTTGACGCCTGCGTGCGCGCGCGCGCGCAGCTCAGCCGAAAGACGCTCGATCGGCTTGGCGACGTTGTCATCAAACAGCAACCAAACGGCGGCTATCAGCGCCACAAAGCCAAAAGCCATAAGGATTTCAGCAAAGATGAAGGCGTTGACCAATTCAGGATCTGCAACGCGCCGATAACTGATCCACAAGGCGAGAGAACTGACAGCTAACCCGCCAACAGCCAGCAGGCAAAAAAACAGGAAGATGCGTAAGCGCAGGCTTAACCGGGTCAGCATGTTACACTCCGCAGGTGGCCTCGATGATGGGGTCGTTGGTTTCTGCGTTGATCCAGTCGGCGTTCAGCAGCTGACCTTCGGATCCGAATTCGGCCCCGTCCGCCAGATTGGCGCGCTGGTTTTGTGCGCAATCCACAGCGACCGGCAGCTTGGAAACCGGGGACCAGCGCCCAAAAAAGTAAAGGTCTACCAACCGTTGCTCGGGCACCTGTTCGTTGGTCCGAACCGAGGCTGTGTCAATCGCGGCAAAACGTTCAACAAACGGCACCGCATAGGTCCAGGGGCGGTAAAACGCGCGACTTTCGATTTCTTGAATAATCGCCATGCCTTCAGGCAGCGTATCTTTGGTGCGGTCATACCAGGAATACTCACTGGAAATGGTCATTCCGATCATCCCCAAACCGGCTGCAACAGGGGCAGCCCACCTTGGCAAGCGACCGCCCGTCACCTTGTTCACCAGCATCACGACGCCTGCAAATGCGACGCCTGCGAAGAGTGTGGCGATCAGTTCCAGGAACATTGTGTTTCTCCCAATTTCGGCCGGTTCAACCCAGCATACCTTTTCCGTGGCCCACCGCCGATTGCATCGTCTTGACCACGACGAACGCGTCCCGAAGATGGCTGCGTTCGAAATCGGACAGGGCCGTGGGTGGCATGAAGTTGTCCGGCTTTTCGCCACTTTTTACAAGCCGCACCTGGTGTTCCAGACGGGTTTCAGCAATCAGATCATATGCATCCAGCAGGTCCCGCGCTCCGGACTCGCTAAGGATACCAGCCGCTCCGGCCGCCCGTAAACGCGCGCGCGTGTTCGCCTCGGGAAGCTCGCCCTGCAAACTGTAAATCCGGGCCAGATCGACGACGGGAACGACACCGTTGTGCTTTAAATCCAGTGTATTGCGGTGCTCACCTGACCGGATCGTCGCAAATCCCCGTAACAAGCCAAGCGGAGGCGTGTGTTTCAATGAGTTTGAAATCATGTGCGCCACAAAGATCGAATTCGCCCGGGCCGCAACCAGCGTATCGGCTTGCAGCTTGTCGAACAGCTCGAATGCGCCACCGATCGGGCGTAGGTCAAACATGACGGATGCCAGCATTTGTGCTTCGGGATTTGGCTTGGCGATCCAACTTTTGAAATAGTCGCGCCACACCTGTACCGGTTGGCACCAGCGCGAGTTTGTCGCCATCATTTCGCCGGGGCAATAGAAGTACCCGCATGTGTCCAGCCCGTCCGATACAAACTGTGCCATCGCATGGAAATAGGGCATGTCACCGTCGGTCACGCTGTCGTCCAGCATCAGGCAATTGTCCTGATCAGAGACACCAGTCTGTTCCTGCCGCCCTTGCGATCCGCAGGCCAGCCACAGATAGGGTACGGGGGGCGGGCCAAGCTTGGCTTCGGCCAAGGCTAACAGTCGACGGGTGGCTGTGTCAGCGATATCCGTGATCAGGCGCGTGACGATCTCGTGCCGGTTTCCAGCGGCAACAAGCTGTACCAAAAGCTGTGGAATTTCATCGGTCACAGTAGCCATTTGTTCCGCTGTCTGCGCGGCTGCAATCTGGCGCACAAGTTCGGCCGAATTGACGGCCTGATAATGGGTCAGGTCGGTTTGAGTAACGATACCGACTAACCGTCCACCTTCGGAGATTGGAACATGGCCAATCCCTCGTTCCATCATGATATGCAGAACATCCGAGCCGATATCGGAAGGTGACAGGGTAATCGGGTTAGCGGTCATGATCGAGGCAACGGGCGTGTCCGCTGGCATTTCGTCCGCGACAAACTTGCCAGACACGTCGCGCAGGGTCGCGATGCCAAGAAGAGTTTCCTGATCCGTCACGCACAGCGATGAGATATGCTTGTCACGCATCAGCTGCGCGGCTTCGCGGACCGGTGTATCAGGCGGGCAGGTGGCTGGGTTGCGCGCCATCAGAACGTCGATCGAACTGGTGGCCAGACTCTGTGGGCCTGCGCGTGTGGTACGGCTGCGGTTGAAGAACTTTGCGACGACTTGATGTCCGGCGATCAATTCGCGCACCAGATCCGGAGGCAAAAGCAACAGCACCGATGAGGCGTCGGCGCGTGCCTTGGTGATTGCCTTGCCATCCTTCAAAAGCCCGCGTTCACCGAATGAGTTTCGTAGACCAAGATGCGAAACGACGACATCGTTCCGGTCTTTGATCTCAATCTGTCCCTCATAGATCACAAAAACACCGGGTAAAGAATGACCCAATTTGTAGACCGTGAAGTCCTCTTCGACCTCCCACACCTCGATCTGGTGTGCGATGGCATCCAAGACATTAGCTGGCAGGGCGTCATAAGGGTGTACGGATTTCAGGAACCGGGTGATCTCATCATGGGACAGGGGCATGGAATACTCCTCGGTTTCCGGTTTAAAAATCCCGCCCGGTGGAGTGCCGGGCGGGAGTAGTCAGTCGAAAGACGCGGCCTTTGGCAAGTAGGCTTTGGGCCGCATCGTGCTCATTTATTCTGAGCTGCACCCGCGCCACGGGGAATGCGGACGCTTTCGACCAGATCTTTGATCTCCTGCGGAGTTTCCTTGGTCGCACCGGCCACGAAGTAGGCGACGGCAAAGTTGACCATGGCACCGATCGCCCCGAACGAGGTCGACTTGATCGGACCCAGCAGCGGATCAGCATCAGTGAAAGAGTTGGTGCCCGGAATGAACAGCCAGCCCTTGTGCAGGAAGATGTAGATCAGTGTTACAACCAGACCAGCCAGCATACCCGCGACCGCACCGGTGTTGTTGATGCGGGTCGAGAAGATACCCATCATCAGCGCCGGGAAGATCGAGGCTGCCGCCAGGCCGAAGGCCAAGGCCACCGTCTGCGCCGCGAAGCCCGGAGGATTCAGGCCCAGCCACGTTGCTACAGCGATGGCTACAGCCATTGCAATACGCGCTGACAGAAGCTCGCCTTTTTCCGAGATCTGCGGGTTGATCGCACCCTTGATCAGGTCGTGGGACACCGCCGACGAGATCGCCAGCAACAGACCTGCGGCGGTCGACAGCGCAGCCGCAAGGCCACCAGCCGCGACCAGACCGATCACCCAACCCGGCAGGTTGGCAATTTCGGGGTTGGCCAGAACCAGGATGTCACGGTTGAACTTGGTCAGCTCGTTTCCAACCCAGCCTTTTTCCTCGGCAATTGCCTGCAAGTCGGCGTTTGCGTCGTTATAGTACTGGATTTTACCGTCACCGTTCTTGTCTTCCCAATCCAGAAGACCGGTTTTCTGCCACGTGGCCATCCAGTCGTAGCGCGGGTCGGTGTCGATTGCTTCGACAGAAACAGCGCCGCCCTCGATACCACCATTAGGCCACATCATGTCGGTGATGTTCAGACGAGCCATTGCGCCAACCGCAGGGGCGGTCAGGTACAGCAGTGCGATGAACACCAGCGTCCAGCCAGCGGACCAGCGGGCGTCAGACACTTTGGGAACGGTGAAGAAGCGCATGATGACGTGCGGCAGACCCGCAGTACCGATCATCAGCGACAGGGTGAACAGAACCATGTTCAGCGTGTTCGAGTGGTGGGCTGTATATTCGTTAAAGCCCAGCTCGGTCACGATGGCATCCAGCTTGGTCAGCAGAGGCTCACCGCTTGCGGTGTCACCAAACAAACCCAGCGCCGGAACAGGGGTGCCGGTCAGCTGCAGCGAGATGAAGATGGCCGGGATGGTGTAGGCGGTGATCAGCACGCAGTACTGAGCGACCTGAGTGTAGGTCACGCCCTTCATCCCACCAAACACCGCGTAGGCAAACACCACACAGGCACCGATGAGCAGACCGGAAGTGTTCGACACCTCAAGGAAGCGGCCAAAGGCCACGCCGACACCGGTCATCTGACCGATCACGTAGGTTACCGAGGCAACGATAAGACAAATCACCGCAACGACACGGGCGGTCTGGCTGTAAAAACGGTCGCCAATGAATTCCGAGACGGTGTATTTGCCGAACTTACGCAAGTAAGGCGCAAGCAGCAGAGCCAGCAGCACGTAGCCACCGGTCCAACCCATCAGGAAGGTCGAGTTGTCATAGCCGGTAAAGGCAATCAGGCCCGCCATCGAAATGAACGAGGCCGCTGACATCCAGTCCGCTGCTGTCGCCATACCGTTGGTGACCGGGTGAACGCCGCGACCGGCGGCGTAGAATTCCGATGTAGACCCCGCGCGGGCCCAGATCGCGATGCCGATGTACAGCGCAAATGACGCGCCGACAAACAGCAGGTTGATGGTAAACTGGTCCATGCTGTTACTCCTCGTCCACGCCGTATTCAGCGTCCAGCTTGTTCATGCGCCAGGCGTAGTTGAAGATCAGCACCAGAAAGACCAGGATCGAACCCTGCTGTGCGAACCAAAAGCCCAGATCTGTACCACCCACGGAAATACCCGAAAGCAGCGGACGCAGCAGAATGCCGAATCCAAACGACACCAGCGCCCAGATCACAAGGCTGATGTAAATTAGGCGCAGGTTGGCCTGCCAATAGCCCTTGTCGGACTCGGCAGCCTGCGCGGAGTTTGATGATTGATCCGCCATTGCGGGTTCCTCCTTCGCTTTTTCGCCGTACGGCCTGGCACACAACTCCTCATGCGCGTCAGGTCGCTTTGCGATTGTGCCCAACGCCCCGTGACGTCAGGTAAAACTTCTCGGTTCTGCCAAGGCAGTTCCTTCGAAGTATTCTGATTTAGGATTAAAGCCCTGCGCTTTGATCCACCCTTTAAGTCATGACCTCTTGCACATACCCTTGCAGGTCGATTGAGATGTCATCTATCTGGCCCATTGCGTCGATACCCTTCAGCACTCCTTGGGCCTGATAGTAGTCAATCAGCGGTGCCGTCTGCGCGTGATAGGCCGTCAGCCGGGACGCAACAGTTTCAGCGTTATCATCTGCGCGCCGTTTGAACTCTGAGCTGCCGCATTTGTCGCATTTTCCTTCAACCGCGGGCAGCTTGAACGTGTCGTGGTAGCCTTCACCGCACATGCCGCAGGTGTAGCGACCCGAAATCCGGATCACCATTTCAGCGTCTTCTACCTCGAGGCTGATGGCCGAATTGATCTTTTGCCCAGATTCGGCCAACAAAGTGTCCAGCGCCTGTGCCTGAACCGTGGTGCGGGGAAAGCCGTCAAGGATGATTCCTTTCGCGCAGTCCGGCTCGGCCAGTCGATCGCGCAGGATCGCGATGACAATATCGTCGCTGACCAGATCTCCGGCCTCCATCACGGCTTTGGCGGCCAAACCTGCTTCAGTCCCCGCCGCGACGGCGGCACGCAGCAAGTCTCCGGTGCTGAGTTGAACCAACCCGAACTTCTGTTCAAGCATACGAGCCTGTGTACCCTTCCCGGCACCCGGAGGGCCGAGAAGGATCAGGACGACGGGTGTGGTGATCGTGGCAGCGTCCATCACATCCTCACTTGTTCGCGCGGTTTTCAATCAGGTCTTCGACCACCGACGGATCGGCAAGCGTCGAAGTGTCCCCTAGCGCGCCAAAGTCATCCTCGGCGATTTTGCGCAGGATGCGGCGCATGATCTTGCCCGAGCGCGTTTTCGGCAAGCCCGGTGCCCACTGGATCACATCCGGCGAGGCAATCGGTCCAATCTCGGTCCGCACCCAGGTGCGCAGTTCTTTCAGCAGCTCATCCGAGGGGGTGCGATCATTCATCAAGGTGACATAACAATAGATGCCTTGTCCTTTGATTTCATGCGGATATCCCACCACGGCGGCTTCGGCCACAGCGGCGTGGGCGACCAGCGCGCTTTCGACCTCGGCGGTGCCCATGCGGTGCCCGGATACGTTGATCACATCATCTACGCGGCCAGTAATCCAGTAGTCGCCATCCTCATCCCGACGGCACCCATCACCTGTGAAATAGTAGCCTTTGTAGTCCGAGAAATAGGTCTTTTCGAACCGCTCATGATCTCCCCAAACGGTACGCATCTGACCGGGCCAGCTATCCTTGATGCACAGCACGCCTTCGACCCCGTTACCGCTGATTTCCACACCCGATTGCGGGTCCAGAACCACTGGCTGAATGCCAAAGAACGGCTTCATTGCCGCGCCAGGCTTCATTGCGTGCGCACCGGGCAGGGGGGTCATCAGATGACCGCCGGTTTCGGTTTGCCACCAAGTGTCCACGATAGGGCATTTGCCCTTGCCGATCACCTCATTATACCAGTTCCAGGCTTCTGGGTTGATCGGTTCGCCGACAGTGCCCAGAAGGCGCAGGTCGCTTAGGTCGTGCTTCTCGACAAACTCGTTGCCCTGACCCATCAGCGCGCGGATCGCGGTGGGGGCTGTATAGAACTGGTTGACCTTGTGCTTCGCGCAAACCTCCCAGAAACGGCCTGCATCGGGGTATGTTGGGACACCTTCAAACATCAGCGTTGTAGCGCCATTGGCCAGCGGACCGTAAACGATGTAGCTGTGGCCTGTGACCCAGCCGACGTCCGCAGTACACCAGTAAACATCACCCTCGTGATAGTCGAATGTTACCTCATGGGTCAGCGCGGCGTAGACCAGATAACCGCCGGTCGTGTGAACGACGCCTTTGGGCTGGCCGGTCGAGCCAGAGGTGTAAAGAATGAACAGCGGGTCTTCGGCATTCATCTCGGTGGGGGCGCAATAGTCGTCGGCCTCCAGCGCCATTTCGTTATAGTCGTAGTCGCGACCGTTGATCCATGTGGTCTGACCGTTGGTCCGCTTGACGACGAGGCATTTCACCGTGTCCTTACAATGCAGCAGCGCCGCATCTGCGTTGGATTTCAGCGGGGTCTTGCGGCCGCCACGCGGGGCTTCGTCCGCTGTGATGATGACCTTGGCGTCACAGCCATTGACCCGTGCCGCCAGCGCATCGGGCGAGAAGCCGGCAAACACGATCGAATGAATTGCGCCGATACGGGCACAGGCCAGCATTGCGTAAGCAGCCTCGGGGATCATCGGGAGGTAGATGACAACTCGATCACCTTTGCGCACACCCATTGATTCCAGGATGTTGGCCATTCGGCAGGTGCGACGGTGCAGCTCGGCATATGTAATGTGCTGAGCGGGATCAGTTGGATCATCTGGCTCCCAGATGATCGCGGTTTGATCTCCACGGGTTTTCAGATGGCGATCCAGGCAGTTGGACGAAACATTCAGAGTGCCGTCGGCGTACCAGTTAATACCGACCGAGCCGAAATCGAAGCTGACGTCCTTGACTTGGGTGTAGGGTTTGATCCAGTCGATACGCTTGCCCTGTTCGTCCCAGAAGGCAACAGGATCGTTGACGGAGGCTGCAAACATCTCGTTGTATTTGTCGGCATCGACATGTGCACGGGCAACAGTGTCTGCTGATGGCGGATAGGTTTTGGCATCTGCCTGGGCAGCGGTTGTCATTCTGAGGCTCCTCCCTCTGGACTAAATTTCGTGGGGCCGAATTTTGCCTGCTAAACTGACAATGTCGACCCGCTTCCTCCCCATACCGAATAATACGGAGAACAGAAAACAAGGGAATAAATTACCGGAAACTATGGATTAGTTTGTAAAAAAATTTCTCTAAATGCCGTTGAGGTGAAAACATTTTTGGATAAAGGTAGTAATTATCTATTAATACCAATACGATAATTGTAACGGATTTTGATCCTCGTGTTTGCGTTGGTTGGGCCCAAAAATGGCATCGGAAATTCATCTTTAGCGTGTTAGCGGTCACTTGATCTGATGATCTTGGTTCCGTGAAATCTTCCGGGGGTTGGCACACTCAGATGTTGGCGCTAGCTTTGGCATCAAGCGCTTCGACAAGGGGCGCAGATAAGGGAGAGATCATAATGAAAAAGATGCTGAGCGGTGCCGCTGTCGCCGCCCTGACCGTTGCCTTCGTATCCGAAGCCGCGGCAACCGAATGGAGCGCCTCGGTCTGGGGTAAACGCCGCGCCTTTACCGAGCACGTTGAAAAGCTGGCCGAGCTGGTCAGTGAAAAAACCGGCGGTGAATTCACTATCAATGTAAGCTACGGGGGCTTGTCCAAGCCGCGAGAGAATCTGGACGGCATTGAAATCGGCGCGTTCGAGATGGCGCAGTTCTGCGCGGGCTATCACCGGGACAAAAACCGCGCCATCACTGTGCTCGAACTCCCATTTCTGGGTGTAAGCAACCTTGAAGAAGAGGTTGCTGTTAGCCACGCGGTTTACGATCACCCGGCGGTGAAAGATGAGATGGCACAGTGGAATGCGCGCATCATCATGACCTCACCCATGCCACAGTACAATCTTGTCGGCACAGGTGACCCGCGCGACGAGCTGGCCGATTTTGACGGTATGCGTGTGCGCGCGACAGGCGGTCTGGGGCAGGCGTTCGAAGCGGTTGGGGGTGTCCCGACCTCGGTTCCTGCGACTGAGGCGTTCAATGCGATGGAATCGGGTGTTGTGGATACTGTGGCTTTCGCCCAGCATGCGCATCTGTCCTTCGGCACCATCAACGAGGCGGATTGGTGGACCGCGAACCTCAATCCCGGCACGGTGAACTGCCCGGTCGTGGTGAATATCGACGCTTATGAAGCGCTGCCTGCCGAGCACCGCGAGGCGCTGAATAGCTCGATTGATGAGGCGATTGACCATTACCTCGCCAACTATGGCGGCCTGCTGGAGCAATGGGACAGCGTCCTGTCCGAAAAAGGCGTCGCGAAAGTTGAAGTCGACGATGCCGTAATCGAGGAGTTCCGCACAAAAGCCGCGGATCCGATCCGCGAGCAGTGGATTGCGGATATGTCAGCACAGGGTCTGCCTGCGCAAGACCTCTATGATCTGGTTCAGGCAACGTTGAAGCAACAGCGCGGCGGTAACTGATCACTAAGTCCGGGTGCCTGTTCGGCGCCCGGACACCTATAAGGACAACAGGGGAACACCGGCATGGCAGGACAGGCCACGGTGCTTGAAGACGGCAGCCGTCTCAGCCGTCTGGATCATCATCTATTGCGATTGGAGAAGCTCCTAGCGCTCATCAGCGGGATTGCTGTCTTTGGGCTGATGGTTCTGGCGGTGGTATCCGTCAGTGGGCGCAATGCGTTTAACGCGCCTTTGCCGGGCTATGTGGATTGGATCGAACAAGCCATGCCGCTGATCGCGTTCCTTGGCATTTCCTTTGTCCAACGGGATGGAGGTCACATCCGAATGGACATCGTCATCTCACGCCTGCACGGGCGTGCGCTGTGGCTGTTCGAGCTGATCTCGGTCGTGTTGATCCTTGTGCTTATGCTGGCGCTGGTCTGGGGCAGCTGGTCCCATTTCGACCGCTCATTCGATTTCGGCGCACCGTTGTGGAGCCGCGACAGCTCAATCGACATCGGTATCCCGCTGTGGCCTGCGAAACTGTTGGCTCCGGTTGCGTTTTCGGTCCTGTGTCTGCGGCTGATCCTACAAATCTGGGGCTATGGTCGCGCTTTTGTATTGGGGCTGGAAAACCCCGTAGCTGTACCTCTGATACAGGATGTCGCCGCCCAGGCGGCTGCCGAGGCCGAGCAATTCGAAGGGCAGGACTAGATGGACACGATTGATATCGGCCTGTGGGTCACAGGCGGCCTTCTGGTTCTGGTCGTCACTGGAATGCGCGTGGCCTTTGCAGCAGGTTTGGCAGGTCTGGTTGGGTTGGTTTGGATTTTCTGGGCCAAGTTCGGCTACGACCCCGACCGCTTTGGCAAAGCACTGACCGTGGCGGTCAAAACGGCAGGGCAGGTGCCGCATTCCAAGGTTGCAGCCCATACGCTCAGCCTGATTCCGACCTTTATCCTGATCGGATATCTAGCCTATTACGCAGGCCTGACCCGCGCGCTGTTCGAAGCTGCCAAGCGCTGGGTCGCGTGGGTGCCGGGCGGGTTGGCGGTGTCCACCGTCTTCGCCACGGCTGGCTTTGCGGCAGTGTCGGGCGCTTCGGTCGCCACTTCTGCCGTGTTTGCGCGCATCGCCATCCCCGAGATGCTGAAGGTCGGCTACAACAAGCAATTCGCGGCAGGCGTCGTCGCTGCTGGCGGAACGCTGGCCTCGCTGATCCCGCCCTCTGCGATTCTGGTGATCTACGCGATCATCGTCGAACAGGATGTGGGGAAACTGCTGTTGGCGGGTTTCATTCCGGGCGCATTCTCGGCAGTCATATACGGCCTGTTGATTGTGGGTATCGCGGTTATTTTCAAATCTGTCGGTCCGCCCGTAACCGGGTTCACCTGGAAACAGCGCTTTGCCGCTTTGCCCGGCGCGTTCCCCATCGTCGCCGTGATCCTCATCATCATCTGCTTCGTCTACAACCCATTTGGCGAAAAGGCTTGGGGCACGCCCACCGAAGGCGGCGCTATCGGAGCCTTCATCGTCTTCTGTTTTGCCCTGTTTCACGGAATGCGTTGGACCGAACTGAAATCCGCGCTGCTGGAAACAGCCAAACTGACGGCGATGATCTTCTCGATCATCTGGGGGGTTCTGATCTACGTACGGTTCCTCGGTTTCGCCGATCTGCCCGGCGCATTCTCGGATTGGATCACATCGCTTGAGATGTCGCCCATGCTGATCCTGATCTGCATCCTGTTGGCCTATGCGGTTCTGGGAATGTTCATGGACGCCATAGGGATGCTTCTGTTGACCTTGCCGGTGGTTTACCCTGCGGTGATGGCCTTGAACGGGGGCGAGGCAGTCAGTGCGGCTGACAGCGCTTTTGGTATGTCTGGTCCAATGTGCGCGATCTGGTTCGGGATACTGGTTGTAAAAATGGCAGAGTTCTGTCTGATTACACCGCCCATTGGTCTCAACTGTTTTGTTGTCGCCGGAGTACGTCCAGATTTAAGCGTTCAGGATGTATTCAAGGGCGTGACACCGTTTTTTATCGCGGACGCAGTCACTATCGCGCTTCTGGTCGCGTTTCCCGGTATCGTGCTCTACTTACCATCGTTGGCGGGATAGAGAGCTCTTTGCGAGGCTCTGCCTCGCGCTTCGGGATATTTGCTGCCAGATGAAAATAGGATCCCTAGCTTCATCTGGCGAAAAATATCTCGGGGGAGTCGCCCGCAGGGCGGCGGGGGCAGCGCCCCCGGTTTAGCCGGCACGCATCAACATGCCGAACAGATCTCTGGGGTCGTCCGGGTCCGCCAACATGTCCAACGGTTCATAGAAATTCGTGCCTTCGATGGCTGTTTTGATAAACCTTAGCGCCGAGAAATCCTCGATTGCGAAGCCGACACTGTCAAACAGGGTAATCTGCCGGTCGTCTTTACGGCCTGTGGCTTGACCGGTCATGACCTGCCACATCTCTGTCACGGGATGATCCGAGGCCAAGGCCTGAATTTCTCCTTCTATCCTTGTCTGCTCAGGATACTCGACAAAAATCTCCGAGCGGAGAAGGATATCCCGGTGGAGTTCGGTTTTTCCGGGGCAATCTCCTCCGATTGCGTTTATGTGAACGCCGGGCCCAACCATGTTATCTGTAAGTATGGTTGCGTATTTCTTGTCTGCTGTGCAGGTCGTAATAATCTGCGCGCCTTCGATGGCATCCTCGGGCGTTTTGCAGAGAACAACGGTCAGTCCTGAATTCTTGAGGTTCGCGGCGCATTTTTCGGTGGCGTTGGCGTCAGTGTCGTACAGGCGAACGGTGTTGATGTTGCACATCGCCTTGAAGGCGAGGCATTGGAACTCGGATTGCGCACCGTTTCCAATCATGGCCATCGTTGTGGCGGATTTGGGGGCAAGGTAACGACCCACAAGGGCCGACGTGGCCGCTGTTCGCAAGGCTGTCAGCAATGTCATTTCCGTCAGCAGGGTAGGGTACCCGGTGTAGACATCTGCCAGCAGTCCAAATGCTGTGACGGTCTGAAGGCCCTCAGATGTGTTTTTGGGATGGCCGTTGACGTATTTGAACCCATACGCCTCGCCGTCAGAGGTGGGCATCAACTCAATAACCCCATGCGGAGAATGGGCGGGAATGCGTGGGGTCTTGTCGAAGCTTTCCCACCTTTTGAAATCAGCTTCGATCTGCGCCGCGATCTGAGTGATCATGTGTTCCACGCCGATGTGGTGCACCAGTCGCATCATGTTGTCGACAGATACAAATGGAACGAGGGCTTTATCGGACGGTTGGGTCATCAGAAACTCCGGGTCGGTCGGTCGAAGATGCGCCGCCCCAGAAGGGACGCGGCCAGATCGACCATCAATTTTGCAGTGCGGCCGCGCTCATCAAGAAACGGGTTGAGCTCGACCAGATCAAGCGAACAGACAAGGCCGCTTTCGTGCAGCAGCTCCATGACCAGATGCGCTTCGCGTTCGGTCGCTCCGCCGGGTACGGTCGTTCCGACAGCCGGCGCGATGGAGGGGTCCAGAAAGTCGACGTCTAGTGACACGTGCAGCATCCCGTTTGCGGCGCGAACGCGTTCGAGAAAGGCCATAAGTGGTGCTTTGATGCCGTGTTCGTCGATGCTGCGCATGTCTGCCAACATGACGTGATCTTTTTCCAGCTGGGCCCGTTCGGCAGGGTCGACCGAGCGCAGCCCAATCATGCCAACTCGGTCCGTCGGGACTGGTGCAGTGATCGGTGGGAAAGCCTCAAAACCCGATTGGCCGGTGAAATAGGCAACAGGTGTTCCGTGCAGGTTGCCACTGTCGGTACTCTGCGGCGTGTGAAAATCGCTGTGTGCGTCAAGCCACAGCACGAATAGGGGGCGGCCAAGCTTCTGTGCGTGTTCGGCCATACCAGAAACGGTCCCCATCGACAGGGCGTGATCTCCGCCCATGAATATCGGCATGCCCTTTTGCGCCGCCGCCTGAGCGGCCCGGGTCAATGCACGGGTCCAACCGATACATTCAGGCAGCGCGAATAGGTGCGAGTGTTCAGCCACATCCAATTGGTCGGGGACGACGTCGCCAATATCCTGAACAGCATGCCCAAGACTGTTGAGAGCGGTCTGCAACCCTGCGACCCGATAGGCGTCGGGGCCCATCCGACAGCCCTGTCGGCGTTTACCCGAATCCATGGGGCTGCCAACCAGTATGATATTTGTGTTTTTCATGTGCTTATTTACGCAGTCATAGTGGGTTGCGAAAAGTCATCAAAATGCTCAAAAAGAACTTTGATATCTCGAAATGGGAAGTTGATATGGACGAACTGGACAATCGGTTGTTAAGCGCACTGCATCGCGATGCGCGCGCATCCCTGTCTGAACTTGCTGAAACGCTTAGCGTAACACGCACGACTGTTCGCAGTCGATTGCAGCGGCTCAAGCAATCGGGCGAGATCGTGGGTTTCACAGTCCTGACCCGACAGGATGTGGCCCAAAGTCCGGTTCGCGGGTTAATGATGCTTGAGATCGAGGGCCGCGGCACCGAACGTACGATGGCTCGTATATCAGCCATGCCCGAAGTGCGCGCCGTTCATTCAACCAACGGTAGCTGGGACCTCATAGCCGAGATCAGCACAGATACCTTGGCCGAGTTGGACGAAGTCCTGTTTCAAATCCGCCGGATGGAGGGGATCACCCGATCGGAAACCAATCTGCTTTTGTCCACACGTAAGGGCCGGATGTAAGAGCCGTAGTGCTTTGAGGTTCAACGAATTTGTGTAAAACTGCTACAGCACGCAAGCAACCAAAACCTCAAGAGCAGAGAACAAATATGACCGATCAGGATACCGGCCACGACCTCTGGGCTGTTCGTTTGGCTGAACGTGTGGCCGGGTTTCTGGAACGTCCCTGGATTAAAATCCTGGTCCCCGTTCTGGTTATGCTGGTAGCTTTGACTGTCCTGCACGAGTTGTCTTCGCACGTAAAATGGTCCGATGTGCAGTCGGATGTAGCTAACACTTCTTGGAAATTGATGTTTTTTGCGCTGTGCTGGACGATGGTCAGCTTCCTGTCGCTGTCGCTCTATGACGTGTTCGCTGTGCAAAGCGTGGCGGATGGCGAAGTGCCATTGCCAGTGGCGGGTATGGCCGGGGCTTGCGGATATGCTGTGTCGAACTGCCTCGGGTTCTCGTATATCACAGGGACCGCGATCCGGTATCGGATCTATGCATCTTTGGGTCTGGATCTGAGCAGGGTTGCGGGGGTCATCGCGACCTCGTGGATCGCCTTCTGGTCAGGCATGGTGCTTCTTTTGGGCATCCTTCTGACGCTGCATCCTGATGGGATATCCAAGGTTATTCCGATAAGTGACACAACCGAGACGGTGATCGGCCTGTGTATGCTTGCCGCATTGCTGGGTCTGTTCCTGTGGCTTGCCAATGGTGGGCGACGTCTGGCCTATGGGGGCGTGGGCTTCAACCTGCCAAACGGCAAGTTAGCCAGTCTTCTGACGCTTGCTGCACTGGGGGATTTGTTTGGCGCGTCGATGGTGCTTTATACGTTGATGCCCAGTGATCTGGGCGTCGGTTTTCCTTATTTTTTCACCATATTCATTGCGGCAATCGCTGTCGGGATTGTCAGCCACGCTCCCGGCGGTATCGGCGCGTTTGAGGCCACCATGATCGCAGGTTTGGGGGCCTCGGGTCGTTCGGATGTGATCGCCGCATTGCTGCTGTACCGTCTGGTTTACACGTTTCTGCCCTTCGTGATAGCCAGCCTCTCGATTGCGGTCGCCTCGGCCCTGAGCCACCGGCACCACATCACAGGTGCCGCCACGTGGGTGTATCGCGTTATCCGACCCATCGTTCCAATGGTCGCAGCCGGCGTTGCTGCGGTTGCAGGTGTCATTTTGCTGGTGTCGGGTGCTCTGCCAGCCAGCAGTGAAAACCTTGGGGTTTTGCGGGATGTTCTGCCGCTGTCATTTGTTGAGGCATCGCATCTGGTCGGTAGCGCGGTGGGCGTATTGCTTCTGCTGGTGTCGCGCGGCCTGTTTCGTAAGCTGTACCGCGCGTGGGTGGTTGCGATGTTGCTTATGGTGGCCGGCTTTGGGGCCTCGATTGCGAAAGGGTTGGATACGCATGAAGCGATCAGCATGTTGGCCACGATTGGGGTGCTGGCCATGTTCCGCGATGCCTTCTATCGGGTAAGCGGCGCGTCGATTTTTCGTTTGAATATTCCGTGGCTGGTCAGCGTCATGGCCCTGTTGGCCGTGATTTTCTGGATCGGTCTGTTTGCCTATTCCCATGTCGAATATCAGAATGCCCTATGGTGGGAATTCGCGTGGAACGGCGACGCCTCGCGGTTTTTGCGCTCTAGTCTAGTGGTGGCATTAATCCTTGGGGTCGTGGCCGTGACCTCTCTGTTCGGACGCGAAATTCCTGTGCCGGAACGCACCGAGATCCCTGCGGTGGTTGAACGGTTGGTGATGGAGAGCGAGGATACCGAATCCCAAATTTCCCTGACTGGGGATAAGCAGTTCCTGATCGCCCCCGATGACAGCGCGTTTCTGGCTTATGCCGATACCGGCAACGCACTGATCACCAAGGGCGAACCGGTGGGCGATGAAAAAGCCGGGCAGCAACTGATCTGGCAGTTGCGTGAGATGGCGGATCGCGAAGGCAAGCTGTGCGCGTTCTACAGCGTCTCGACGAAATACCTGCCGACCTTTCTGGATCTTGGCCTGTCGATCCTGAAAATCGGTGAGGTCGCCCGCGTGCCACTCAAGGATTTCTCGCTGGATGGTAAATCGCGCAAACGGTTCCGGCAGGCGAAAAACCGAGCTGAGCGTGAGGGCTATGTCTTTGAGATCATTCGCAGGGAAGACCTTGCGCCGATTCTGCCAGAGCTGCGGAAAATCTCGGATGACTGGCTGGCCCAGAAGGCCGGAGAGGAGAAGGGGTTCGCGCTTGGCGGGTTCGATGACGACTATCTGTCCTATTTTGACCACGCCGTGCTGCGTGAAAGCGAAGGCGGGCCGATCGTGGCCTTCGCCAACCTGTTTCAGGGCGGCCATAAATCGGAGCTGTCGCTGGACCTGATGCGATATGAACCTGACAGCGCCAGCTTCGTCATGGACGCGCTATTTGCCGAGATGATGGCATGGGGTGCCGAGCAGGGGTTCCAGTGGTTCTCATTGGGCGCTGCACCGTTTTCAGGGATCGAGAACCGGCAACTGGCGTCATTCTGGAATCGCGTCGGTGGGTTTGTCTATGAACATGGTGAGCAATTCTATCACTTCGAAGGGTTGCGCAGTTTCAAACAGAAATTTGACCCGGAATGGAGCCCGAATTATCTGGCCAGCCCCGGTGGGCTGGCGGCTCCGCGCATCTTGTACGAAGTGAACATCCTGATCTCGGGCGGGTTGCGAGGGCTGACGAAATAGCCCTTAGTTCAGGCTGGCGCGCGTCGGGTCTTGTTCCAGCAGGTCGCCCCAATCGGTGCGATAGGCCATTTCAGCTAGTACCGTTTCAGGCAGGAATTCCTGAGTTTGCCGGATCTGCCAGCCGCCGCCCAGACCTTTGTAAACGGCGACCAGATTGCTGGACACCTGCTGGCGCGCCTCGATCAGATTGGCTTGCGAATTCAGCAATGCCGTCTGCGTGTTCAGGATGCGGGAATAATCCACGATGCCGTCCCGGTATTGGTCGACCGCAATCTCGGCTGCGCGGCGCGAGGCGGCGACGCTGTTTTCATAAAACCCTACCTGCTTGCGCGATTGGGTATAAGCGACCATGGCGCTTTCAACCTCGGAATAGGCGGTCAGAACGGTGTTCTGATAATTCGCGATCAACGCTTGATAGGCGGCGTCCTGCGCGCGGACATTGTTCTTGATCCGCCCATAGTTCAGTACGTTCCACACCACGCCCGCATTGGCCAGACCGGTTGAACTGGCTGATGTGAACAGGTCACGCCCACCGGACGCCTGCACGCCGATCGAGCCTGACAGGATAAATTGCGGATACAGGTCCGCGATCGCGATCCCAACCTGCGCCGATTGTGTGGCTGCGGCCAGTTCCGCTGCGCGCACATCGGGACGGCGGCGTAGCAGTTCGGCCGGAACACCCACAGCGACGTTTGACCGGGCCGAGGGGATACGCCCGGAATTGCCCAACAGACTGGTCATACGCGACGGTGTCGTGCCCAGCAGAACCGCCAGCGCATTCTTGGTCTGTTGCAGATCGCTTTCCAGCGCGGGCACCAGCGCCTTGGTGTTGTTCAAAAGGGCAGTGGATTCCTGGACGTCCAATTCGGTCGTGACGCCATTGTTGAAGCGCAACTGGGTCAGGTCGGCCGATTCCTGTTGAAGCTGGATATTGTCCCGTGCGACCGCCAACGACTCCTGCAGGGCGCGAATATTGACATAGAGCGCGGCCACATCGCCCGTCAGCGTCACCAGCGCGTCATCGTAATTGGCCACCTGCAACGCAAGATTGGACCGCGCCGCCTGCACGCCGCGCCGTTGCTGGCCCCAGACGTCCAGTTCCCACTGTGCGTCAAACCCGGCTTGCGATGTCGAAAACTCGGTGTCCAGCGGGATGATCTCGCGAATATCGGCAATTGGGCCGAGGTTTTCGCTGACCTGACGCCGCTCGATCGAGGCGCCGATGGCTTGTGATTGCGGGTACAACTCGCCAAATGCGATGCCCAACTGCGCTCGGGCTTGCAAAACGCGAGCCCCGGCTACCTGCAGGTCGAGGTTCTGGGCATAGGCCTCGTTGATCAGCCTATTGAGAGTGGGGTCATTGAATGTCTCCCACCATTTGACCACGGGCGCGCTGCGCGAGGTCAATCCGCTGGGGCCGACACTGGGGCTGTTAACCTCGATCCATTCCTTCACGACCGGAGAGTTCGGGCGCACAAAATCCGGCCCCACCGGTGCGCATCCGACCAACAGGGCGGCGCATAGCGCGGTGCCCATCAGTTGGCGGGTCAGGCGGGTTCGTTTCATGCGCTATGTCCTCAGATATCCAGCGGGCGGATGAAGTTCGCAAATGAGTAGAGGCGAATGTTGATGCGCCGCAGGAACTCAAAGCTTTTGCCCTGACCGGTATAGATCGCGACCGCCGCGTGGCCGCCTGCGGGGAAGGTGTGACCATCAGGAATATCGACCGAGATTTGCACCGCAATGCGGCCCGGCAGCTTGGGTAGCTCAAAGCCGGGCAGGCGGCCCGAAGGTAGGTATTGCCCCTGACGGGTGGCCCACCAGATCGCCTCGACCTTGCCGGTGAGGATTTCACCGGGATAAAGGTCCAGTGCCACCTCAACTTCTTGCCCCGGTTCAACGAATTTCAGGTTCTGCTGGCGGTAAGTGGCCAAGATATAGGGATTATCCGTGGTGACGAAACTGGCAATGGCGCCCAGCCGGATTTCCCCCACAACCATGCCGGGACGTGCCTGTTGCGAGACGATCATGCCGTCTTCAGGAGCGTAAATCGTCGTGTTGTCCAGGAAATACTGCGCTTTATCCAGCTGCGCTTGCGCTTGCAGAATGCCGGTGTTGACCCCGTTAATTTGGGAATCCAGCGCCAGTTGGGCTTTTTCCAGATTGGCCTCGGCCTCTTTGATCTGGGCCTGATCCTCGGTCACCTGTTCATTCCAGCGGTCCAGCTCATCCTGCCGTGCGCCACCTGCGGGCACCAGGTTTTCATAGCGGGCCTGCTGCGTCAGAGCATAGGCCAGCTGCGCGTTTGCGCGCTCGACATTTTCGGCGGCGACGATCACGTCCTGTTCCAAAATTTTCGCGTTTTGCTGGGCAGCGACCAACTGCGCTTTGGCTTCATCGACCTCAAGCGAAAAGACAGTATCGTCAAAGCGATAGAGTGGATCGCCTTTTTTGACCTGCGTATTCGGCTCGACCAATACCTCGGTCAGGATGGTCGGTTGCGTCAGGCGGGGGACGATCTGAATGGTCGAGCGGATCACATGGCTGTCGATGGAAAACGGCTGAAAGAACCGCAGGGCCACCAGAAAGATCAACAGCAGATGCGCCCCTACCCAGAACGAGACGATGCCCCAGGCGATATTGAATTTGAGCCATTGCAGTTTGAAAAAGATCAGCCAAACAAAAATGAGGTAAAAAAGCGTAATGCCCAGGGCGACAAACATAGTGTGAGAGTTCCTTTGGCCTTAGCTTCTCTGACTGTCTTCAGGATCCAGCGGGTCGCGATATTCTTCGGTCAGAGTTCCGCCTAACCGTTTGATTTCCTTGCGCACCGCATCGCGTTCGTCGTCGGGCATACGGCGGATATCGACAGTGGTGCCATCGTGGAACGCCCAGATGAACGCGTGAACCCAAGGCACGATGGCCAGAAACCCCATCCACCCCATGATCTTAACGGCCTCGGCATGGGGGTGGTTGCGCTTGATAGCAATGCGCCCTGGCAGTCCCATGATGAACAAAAACAGTGCCATCACTGCAGCCAGCAGCAAAATGAGCGCGACAAATGTCAGGTAGTCATAGTAGCCCAGTGGCTGCCCCAATAATCCCATGCTCGTGCCTCCTTATGGGAAGGTTGACCCATCCTCATTTGTTAGCATCCACTTCGTCAATCAATTTATAGCTTGTCGGAGGGTCAGCGCAGATACCGGGACCACATTCCAGCAGGGCCGATACTGTGTTTAGAGCTCCGAGGCCCAATAGGGTGAAGAACGCGACTTTTGCCAGTAAATTGCCGCCAAATCGGGGTTGCTCATTTGAAACGTCGGTGTATTGGCGCGAAAACAACAGCATAATGGCGGTTCCCAGCAGGATCAGGAAGAAGCAGATCGCGGCCCAGGTGTAATAGTGATAGCCGAGAACGGGCGAGCCGTAGTGGCCGGTTCCCGGTACGATGTGCAGAAAGATCTGTCGGATCGAAACACTGATCCCAAACAGCGCCGAGATCAGCATTAGCGCATAGTGTTGCGGTTGCGCGCCGTATAACAGGTTTAGTGCCAATCCGATCCCGACCGCCATGAATCCCACGCGCTGCAACAGGCATAAAGGGCAGGGCAGTTCGTACAAGGCTAACTGATAAACGAAAGCCAGCAACAGTATCAGGCTAACCGCTAGGGCCCCAATCGCGTTTAGGCTGCGAGACAGTTCGGGTGTCACTGCCGTCTCCTAAAGCTGAATGGTCAGTTGACTGGTCGCGTGATAGCGGAACCAGTAAACGCTCAGCGCCAGGGTTACGAAAAAAACCGCGTTGGCAGCCTTTTTCATCCGATAGTAGATCAGCCCTATAGCTGTTGTAAGCAGCGCGAATAGTAGTGCGATCATGTCTCGCACCCCTCTAATCATAAGAATTGCAATATGTTTAAATATTGTCAGCTTAGCTCGCGTCTGGCAAGAACTTGAGGGTCAAAGTTCGCCTAAGGTGGAGGTCAGGTGCAGATTTCCAATCGCGTGCCCCAGTCAGCGCATTTCTGGACCAAGCTGCGTTGTAGCTGAGCATCGGTATAGAAGACATCCACATCAGACAGGGATGCGATGCGCGCTGGTGCTGAGCGCTGGAATTTCGAACTGTCTGCCGCAAGCATGACATGCCGCGCCTGTGCTATGATCGTTTGACTGACATGGACCTCTTGAAAGTCGAAATCCAGCAAGTCGCCCTCGGCGTCCAGCGCAGAGCAACTGATCACAGCGTAGTCAAATTTGAATTGCTCGATCGTCGAGGTCGTAAGGTTGCCAATCAGCCCTCCGTCCGACCGGCGCAGCACGCCACCTGCAACCACGATCTGACAGTGCGCGTTTTCGACAAGTATGTTTGCCACGTTCATGTTGTTCGTCACCACCATGAGGTCTTTGTGAGACAAAAGTTGGCGCGCGACCGCCTCGGTCGAGGTTCCGATGTTCATGAATACCGATGCACCGTCTGGAATGTCACGCGCGCAGGCCTGCGCGATCCGGGTCTTGATCTCGGCATTTAGGGCGCGTCGATCCTCGTAGCCGATGTTTGACACGCCGGACCGCAACACGGCGCCACCGTGAACGCGGTCCAATTTCCCCATGTCCGCAAGATCGGACAGGTCGCGTCGGATGGTCTGAACAGTGACCTCAAAACGCGCGGCAAGGTCTTCAACCGCGACACGGCCATCTTGCTTGGCGATTTCCAGAATATCGGATTGTCGAAACGAAAGGGACACGTGATCCTCCGGTTGGAATGCTTTTTCGGTTTTCTTCTCTTTTTGAAAAATATCAACCTTTGAAACAGGCCAGTGTGCAATTTGTACAGAAATGCGACAAATAAGAACGAGCCAAAACGAACATAAACGAAAAATATCGTTGACGACCCAAGGTCACACCGGGTTAATGGCGGCAGATTTTCAACATCGGGACTCACCGGGTATGACAGTGCAAACAGACGATGTGGCCGACCTTTTCATTATCGGCGGAGGGATCAATGGTTGTGGCATTGCCCGCGACGCGGCCGGGCGCGGATTGTCGGTTACCTTGGCCGAGATGAACGATCTGGCGTCTGCCACCTCGTCGGCCTCGACCAAGCTGTTTCATGGTGGTTTGCGATATTTGGAGTACTTCGAATTCCGCCTTGTACGCGAGGCACTGATTGAACGCGAAACACTGCTGCGCGCGATGCCGCATATCAGTTGGCCGATGCGCTTCGTCCTGCCGTATCACGAGGACATGCGGTTCGACTCGGATACGCCGACTTCGCGGCTGTTAAGCACTGTAATGCCATGGATGCGGGGGCGTCGTCCGGCCTGGCTGATCCGGCTAGGCTTGTTCATGTATGATCACCTTGGAGGGCGCAAGATTTTGCCCGGCACCTCCTCTTTGGATCTGCGATCTGCGCCTGAAGGTGCCCCGCTGAAAAGCAAGTTTGAAATGGCCTATGAATACTCGGACTGCTGGATCGAAGATTCCCGGCTGGTTGTATTGAACGCCCGCGACGCCGAAGCCCGAGGTGCAAATATCATGGTGCGGACCGAGGTTCTTTCGGCCGAACGTGTTGCGGACCTCTGGCACGTCACGATCCGCAATAAGGGAACCGATGAAACCCGCGTCGTCCGCGCGAAGATGTTGATCAATGCGGGCGGGCCGTGGGTCGGGGATATCATACAGACCAAGATACGTGTGAACTCTCGCGAGGGGGTTCGTCTGGTCCGAGGCAGTCATATTGTAACGCGCAGGCTGTTTGACCACGATAAGTGTTACTTTTTTCAGGGCGAAGATGGCCGCATCATCTTTGCCATACCGTATGAGAGAGATTTTACCCTGATTGGAACCACTGATCAGGACCACCCCAATCCATCAGAGCCGCCAGTCTGCACCGAGGTCGAGCAAGAATACCTCTGCACCTTTGCGACGAAGTATTTCGAGCAGCCGATCACGCGTGACGACATCGTCTGGACCTATTCCGGCGTGCGACCTTTGTATGACGATGGGGCCAGCAGCGCCACTGCTGCGACCCGTGATTATACGCTTAAGGTCGATGCGACAGGTGGTGCCCCGGTTTTGAACGTGTTCGGGGGAAAAATCACCACCTATCGACGGCTGGCTGAAAGCGCGATGGAGAAGGTGGCAGAGCATTTCTCTGATCTGCCGGGGCCATGGACGGCTGGTGTGTCCCTGCCAGGAGGTGACTTTCCCGTTGATGGTGTGCAGGATGTGATAGCAGGTTTGGAAGCTGATTATGCCTTTCTAGACAGGGCATGGGCAGAACGCTTGGTTCGCGCGTATGGCACTGAGGCTCGTACAATTCTGGGTGACGCGCAAATCGCCGAGGATTTGGGAGAAGATTTCGGCGCGAATCTGACCTCGAAAGAGTTGGAGTGGCTGGTCGAGAAGGAATACGCGCGCAGCGCCGAAGACATCGTCTGGCGGCGCAATAAACTGGGCCTAAGACTGACGCAGGATCAGATCGCCCATATCCAAGACTGGATCGAAAACCGCTAGAAAAAAAGCCCCGCTCAAATGGCGGGGCTTTTGGGTTCAGGCGGTTTCCTCAGCGGGGCCAGGATCATCCTTGGTGCCCTTTAACCATTCTCGCAAGCCTTGCAGCAGGGCGTAGAGAACTGGAACGAGGATCACGCCGATCAGGGTAGCGGCCAGCATTCCGCCGAACACAGCCACACCAATCGCTTTCTGGCTGGCTGCACCTGCTCCGTTAGCGGCCAAGAGTGGAACGACCCCCAAAAGGAAGGACAGCGCTGTCATCATCACCGCGCGGAAACGCTGATGGGCAGCTTCGGCGGCGGCTTCTTTGACTGATAGTCCTTTGGCGCGCTGTTCCATCGCGAATTCCACGATGAGGATGCCGTTCTTAGACGCCAGCCCCACAAGCATGATCATCCCGATCTGCGTATATAAGTTGATGTCGCTGCCAACGATAGCTACGGCAGCAACCGCTCCGAAAAGCGCGACAATCACAGACAGCAGAATGGAAACTGGAAGCGACCAGCTTTCGTATTGTCCGACAAGGAACAGGTATCCGAACAAGATCGCCAGTCCAAGGATCACGATCACCAGACCGCCCGAGGCCAGCTGCTGCTGGGCCGTGCCGGTCCATTCAAACGCGTATCCGGGGGGCAGGGCGCTCGCAGATTCTTCGGTCATGACAGAGATGGCGTCGCCGGTCGATAGCCCCTCGGCGGGGACAGCCGTGACCGTGGCCGAACGGAACAGGTTGTGACGTTTCAGCAAAACCGGGCCCAGAACGTTTTCAACGTCGATCAGAGTGCCCAGAGGAACCATTTCACCCTTTTGCGACCGCACATACAGGTTCGAGATATCGTCGACATTGTCCCGATACGTCCCGTCCGCCTGGATCATCACACGATACACCCGTCCGAACAGGTTGAAGTCATTGACGTAGTAGGATCCCAATTGCGCTTGCATGGTCTGGAACACTTCGGCGACTGACACTTGCAGTGTCTTGGCCTTTTCACGGTCCAGATCGACGAACAGCTGCGGCACGTTCGCCCGGAAGGTCGTGTAGGCTTGCCCAATCTCGGGGCGCTGGTTCGCGGCATAGACAAACGACCCAACGGCCGAGGCGAGGTCCTGTGGGGTACCCCCACCGGTTTGTTGGACTTCCATCTCGACCCCGGCCGAGTTGCCAAGGCCCTGAATGGGGGGTGGGTTAAAGGCCACGATGGATGCAGCGGTCTCGCCATATGCAATGGCCAGCACCTTCTCCAGAATGGCATTTGCGCTCAGGTCGTCTTCCTGACGTTCGTCCCAGTTGTCGAGGTTCACAAAGATCGCGGCACCGTTGGTCGACGTCCCGTTCAGGATCGAGAAGCCGTTAATCAGAACCGTGTTGGCCACACCCGGAATTTCCCGGATTTGGTCATCCACGCGCTTGGTGACAACTTCGGTACGTTCCAGAGTTGCCGCATCGGGCAATTGCACATCGACGAACAAGTAGCCGTTATCTTCAAGCGGCAGGAACCCGCTGGAGGTTTTGGACATGATTGTCCCGGTCCCCATCGCCAAAGCTACGATGATCCCCAGCGCAACGATCGGCAGGATCAGCAACCGGCGCACGATGGCGACATAGCCTGAACGCACCGAACCGATGAACCGCTCGAACACAGCCAGCAACCCTGTCGGTGGACCAGATCGTGCGCGCAGCACAAGACCACAAAGTGCGGGCGACAGCGTTAATGCGTTGATCGATGAGATCACAACCGCGGTCGAGATCGTCACGGCGAACTGCGAGTAGAGCCGACCCGAGATGCCGGGCATGAAGGTCACGGGGACGAAAACCGCCAAAAGAACCAGCGTTGTCGCGATGACGGGACCGGTTATCTGGCCCATCGCTTTGCGGGTCGCCTCGGCCGGAGGCAGGCCTTCTTCTGCGATGATACGCTCGACGTTTTCGACCACCACAATGGCGTCATCGACCACGATCCCAATGGCCAAAACCAAGGCGAACAGCGAAATCGTGTTCAGGGACATTCCAAATAGCAGTAAGAAGGCAAAGGTCCCGATCAAAGACACGGGGATTGCGACCGCTGGAATGATGGTTGCTCGCCAACTGCCAAGAAAGACAAACACCACCGAGATCACCAAAATGAATGTCAGGATCAGGGTGGAGACCACATCGTTCAGCGACTGTTCAACAAAGTCGGTGGTATTGAACGGCACAGCATATTCTACATCTGTCGGGAATGACCGAGACAGCCGGTCAAGTTCAGCCTGCACCCGTTCCGAAACAGCCAGCGCATTTGCGCCCGGCGCCTGATAGATGCCGATGACCGTCGCAGGTACGCTTTGGAAATAGCCCGAAGCGGCGTAGTACTGTGCCCCAAGCTCGACCCGGGCGATGTCTTTGACACGCACGATGGCGCCTGCATCTCCGGTGCGAATGACAATCTCACCGAATTCGTTGGCGGATGTCAGGCGTCCTTTGGTTTTGATGGTATATTGAAACGTTTGCCCTTCAGGCACCGGAGGTGCGCCGATTGAGCCTGCCGAAACCTCGACGTTTTGTTCACGAATGGCGCTGATCACATCGCCGGGTGTGATGGACAGGCCGGCCATTTTGTCAGGGTCCATCCAGATCCGCATCGCGTATTCCAGATTGGTCAGAACATCCGCTTTGCCTACCCCCTGAACCCGCGCCAGCGCGTCTTTCAGATTGATTGAGGCATAGTTGGAAAGGAAAACACTGTCATATGTCCCGTTTGGCGACGTCAGCGTCACCAACAGCAGCATATTGGTGGATGCTTTTTGGGTCACCACACCGGACGCGGTCACTTCCGTCGGCAACGACGACATCGCTTGCGCCACGCGGTTCTGCACGTTGACAGATGCGATATCGGGGTCGGTGCCGACCTCGAATGTGACATTCAACGAGTAGGAGCCGTTATCCGATGAAGTCGACGTCATATAGATCATGTCGTCCACACCATTGACCTGAGCCTCAATCGGCGCGGCGACGGTGTTTTCTACGGTTTCGGCATTGGCGCCGGTGTACGTGGTCGAAACGCTAACCACGGGCGGTGTGATGTCTGGAAATTGCGCAACCGGCAGAACCAGATAGCCGATACCGCCCATGATGGTCAGCACCAACGAAATAACAAGTGCCAGCTTGGGCCGGCTGATGAACAGGGCAGAGAACATTCTTTACTCTCCCGGCTGCTCAGAGGCGACTACAGCATCTACAGCCACGCCGGGACGCACCCGCTGCAGGCCCTCAACGATCACGCTTTCACCTTCACGCAGGCCATCCTTTACAATGATCGCTGTCCCTTCGGTCGTGCCTGTGGTGATGTAGCGTTGTTCAACCATTTGCTGGTCATTCACCACCAGAACAAAGTCACCACGCTGGTCGCGTTGCAGTGCAGCTTGCGGAACCAGAACTTCCAGGGTGGGTTCGAGTGCTTCAATCTGTACGGACAGGAAAGCCCCATCCACGATCAGACGTTTATCATTTTGAAATTCGGCGCGCATCGTGATTGCGCCGGTGAGTGGGTCGATGCGGTTGTCAACGAACACGATCTGGCCGGTCTCGTCCAACTCTGATCCGTTGGGCAGGATCAACTTGACGACCGGACTTTTGTTGCTTTCCGCCAGAGTGGCTGCATTTTCGCCAACCGTTTCTAAAACCGAGGTGAACTGTTTTTCGTTCAGCGAAAAATTGACGTAAATTGGCGCCTCGCTGACAATGTTTACCAATGGCGGGTTTGTGGGGCCAACGACGTCGCCGACGCTGATGGCGACACGGCCGATACGGCCGGTGAAGGGGGCGTGTATCTGGGTATAGCTCAGATCCAGTTCTGCCTGCTGGATCGCTGCTTTTGCGGATTTGACTTCGGCCTCGGCGACCAGTTCATTGGCGCGCGCGATATCACGCTCAGATTCTGGTGTGGCATCCCGTTCGTAGAGTTCCTGTTTACGAGCCAGTTCGACCTTGGCCAATTCCAAGTTCGCTTCAGCGCGGTCCAGATCCGCATTCCTGGCATCCAATGTCGCTTGGTAAAGGTCGGGTTCGATAGTGAACAGCAGATCGCCTTCGTTTACCAAAGCCCCATCTTCGACGTTCTGGCTGTCCAGAAAACCACCGACGCGGGCAACAATATCGGCTTTGTCCAGCGCCTCGGCGCGGCCGATAAACGTCGCTTCTTCGGTTATTTCCTGAGTGTAGGCCGCAGCAATAGAAACCTTGGGCGGCGGGGCTTCGCTTTGGTCTTGCGCCGTGGCTGTTGATGCCACCCCAATCAAAGCCGCCGCGGTCGCGCGCCGCACGAAAGCCGGCGTCACGCTGGATAGGCAGTGTCTGGAAATCGTCTGTGAAAGGGGCATTGCAATCGCCTCACTGAAGTAAAACTGTACGCGCCTCGGCACTTGCAGGGCGGCCGAGTCGACTAAACTCTCTGTGAGGATGGCGGTTTTAAGTTGATTTCTCAAGCGTGTTGAACGCCGCGACCCGGCTTTTTGGTGGCGGAAATTATGCTGATGATCCCGATATTTACTCACTGATGTGCCGAATTGAGGCGACCCTAAACGAAAAAGGGGCCACCAAGGCCCCCTGTGTTCTTGTGATGTCGTGAACCGTCAGTCGCGGGTGCCAGCAAAACGAGTTTGCCAGTCATCGCGCTGTTCATCGGTAATCTTGGCGAAAAGAACATCTGGAACAGCAAATTCATGACCAGCGGGCAGGGCGTTCAACGCGGCTGCGATGTCTTCTGGCCAATCGGTGTCCAGCGTGTTCATCGCGCTCAGCATCCGAGCCGAGGTGGTGGGGATGAACGGTGCGCTTAATACGGCGTAAAGTCGGATCAGGTTTAGACCAAGGCGTACTTGTGCGGCAGCCTGTGCCGGGTCTTCCTTGAAGGTTGACCAGGGCGCGGCGGATTGCAGGTATTCGTTGCCCGCGACCCAAATCGCACGCAGTTCTTGCGCTGATTTGCGGACCTCCATCGATTCCATAAAACCTTCATAGGCGCGGACCCGGCGGGTGAGCTCTGCGATAAGCTCTTGTTCACGCTCACCAAAAACGCCACCCTCAGGCACGGCCTCACCAAATTTCGAACGGCAGAACTTGGTGATCCGGCTGACAAAGTTGCCCAGCACGTCGGCCAGGTCTTTGTTCACCGACTGCTGGAAATTTTCCCATGTGAACTCGCTGTCGCTGCTTTCGGGCGCATGGCTCAGCAGCCACCAGCGCCAGTAATCGGCGGGCAGGATCTCAAGCGCCTGATCCATAAATACGCCGCGACCCTGAGAGGTCGAGAACTGGCCACCATCATAGTTCAGATAGTTGAAGGATTTCAGGTGATCGACCATCTTCCACGGCTCGCCTGATCCCAGAATGGTGGCCGGGAAGCTGAGCGTATGGAAGGGCACGTTATCTTTGCCCATGAACTGCACATAGCGCACGTTATCTGCGCCTTTGTCGGTGCGCCACCAGCGTTCCCACTCGGCATCCGGTTTTCCACTGGCATCGGCCCATTCCTTGGCACAGGCGATATATTCGATCGGCGCGTCGAACCAGACATAGAAGACTTTGCCTTCCATTCCCGGCCAGTCCTGATCGCCTTTCTTGACCGGAACGCCCCAGTCCAGATCGCGGGTGATACCACGATCCTGCAGGCCGTCTCCGTCATGCAACCATTTCTTGGCAATCGAGGTGGTCAGGATTGGCCAGTCAGCTTTGCTGTCGATCCACGCATCCAGCTGATCTTTCATCGCGGATTGACGCAGATACAGGTGCTTGGTCTCGCGGACCTCAAGATCAGTCGAGCCGCTGATCGCGCTGCGCGGCTCGATCAGGTCGGTGGGGTCCAACTGTTTGGTACAGTTCTCACACTGATCGCCGCGTGCCCGGTCATAGCCGCAATTGGGGCAGGTCCCCTCGATATAGCGGTCGGGCAGGAACCGGCCATCGGCGTTGGAATAGACCTGTTTTTCGCTGACCTCACGGATCAGCCCGGCCTCGTCAAGTTTGCCCGCGAAATGCTGGGTCAGGTGCTTGTTCTGATCGCTGGACGACCGGCCAAAGTGATCAAAGCTCAGTCCGAACCGGTTTGCGATATCGGCCTGAACGCCATGCATCTCGGCGCAGTATTCGGCCACAGGCTTACCCGCCTTGGCGGAGGCGAGTTCCGCCGGGGTTCCGTGTTCGTCGGTGGCGCACAGGAACATCACCTCATTCCCGCGGCCACGTTGATAGCGCGCGTACAGATCAGCCGGCAGCTGCGAGCCGATCAGGTTGCCGAGGTGCTTGATCCCGTTGATGTAGGGGATCGCCGAGGTGATGAGAATCCGAGCCATTTTGCGTGTCCACGTAACTGTCTGCGCGCCCGTCTACCTTATGTAACCGGGCAGCAAAAGCCCGGCTTTTGCGTGTGGTGTTATTTGTTAACTCAATTCGACCGGTTCAGCGGCTGTTTTTGTCGGCCTCACGTGACCGTTTCAGCAGTCGCCCAATCGTGAAGGATGTTCGTGGAGCGTAGACATAGTTTGTTCGCTCATCCGGTGTCGGACGCGACCGCATTCGTGCCAGGCCAAATACGATCAGGAAGACATGACCCAAAGCAACAAAAGCAAACAACGCGCCGGGACCGAACTGCTGAATCAGGTTAGACGATACATAGGGTGAGGCGATCGCACCCAGCGCAAACCAGAACATCAATGCGGCTGAAAGCTCGACCCGTTCTTCGGTTGTGGCAAAGTCGTTTGCGTGCGCAGACGAGACGGAAAAGATCGGGAAAGTCGTCAATCCAAAGATACCCGCAGCCAACATCACGCCTATTGTTCCCGCCCCACCGGCTGCCATTGTGATGCCGCAACTCAGGACCGCTGCGGCAGACAGCCAGATCAACACCCAGCGACGGTCATACTTGTCTGCCAACCAACCTACCGGGTATTGCGCCAGTGCCCCGCCCAGAACGAAGGACGCCAGAAAGAAAGCAATCTGGTCGACGCCAAGTCCGACTTCTTGTCCATAGACTGGCCCGACCATGCGGAAGGATGCCGAGCTGAGCGCCGCGACGATCACGCCCGCCACAGCCAGTGGTGAACTGCGCCATGCCAATTTAGGACGCAGGCGAGGCGCGTCGGGTGTTTTAGGTTGGCTGGCCTTGGTCAAGGTCAGCGGCAACAGCGAGGCACAGCATAAAATGGCCAGCAAGTTGTATGAGACATAAGATGCGGGCGGCAGCACGGCGATGATCAACTGGGCGCAAAGCGACGCTCCCAGATCGGCGATGCGGTAACTGCCCATGACGCGGCCACGCGACTCGTTGGTGACCTTGGCGTTCAGCCATGCCTCAATCACCGTATAACACCCAGCGACACAGGTGCCTGACGCGATCCGTAGCACGGCCCAGACGTTGGGGTTTTCTGTCAGAGTATGCCCCAGCAACCCCATCGCGCCCAATGCCGTACAGACAGCAAAGGCGCGGGAATGCCCCACGCTGCCCATAAGACGAGGCGCCCACCAGCAACCCACAAAAAAGCCAATGAAATGCGCGGATCCGAGCATACCAATCTGCTCGGTTGAAAAGTCCAGCGTCAGTCCCGAGATGGCGTCAAGCGGCCCCACGCCGCCGGTCGACAACTGCAGCAGAATAACCGAAAGAAACAGGGCGGCAAAAGAAATCATCGTGCGCATAACGACACCACCTTGGGACATCCGCAGCTAGATGCGCGCAGCTTATCGACCTTGACGCGTCGTTTTTCGGCTATTGTGAGCTTTGGATTTCCGCCCGGATGTCCAAGCCTACGGTGTCCTGTACAAGATCAGCATAGCCTGACGCTCCGAAATCGTGCCGGTTCAACTCTCCGGTCAGGCGGATGGACAGATCGTTCAGATTGTCAGCGGCACTGCCGGGTGGGCGAAACAGATCGGCTTTCAACTCGATCGGGCGGGTGACCCCACGAACGGTCAAATCCCCGCTGATCTTGGCACCCTGAGAGATGCGGCCGCTTTCACCAAGTTGTACGCTTGTTGACACAAAATGGATGGTTGGAAACCCTTCGGCATCCAGGACGCTCTCGCTCAGCATGGGTTTGCGGGCGAATGGCAGCTTGGTCCGCGCTTTGGCGACGTTCAGGATCACGTCCACACGGCTGTTCAGCAGGTCGTTCAGGTCGATCCGAATGTCGGCGGATTCGATGGGCATGGTGCCGGATTGTGAGATGCCGGAAAGGTCAAAGGTGAAATCGACCGATGTTCCATCCGGCACCAATTGGTACGTGCGCGGCGCAGCCAGTGCTGAACCCGCAAGGGTCAGTACAGCCAAGCCTGCCAGTACGGCGCGTCGTGTTACTTGGGTCATACCATGACCTCCTGCCTGCGGGGGCGCGAGCGCTTCAGCAACATCAGCAGGATTGCGATGTTCAGCCCGTTCCATAGAATGCCGTTGATAAAGGCCAATTGATAATTTCCGGTTACGTCGTAAATCCAACCTGACATCCAGCCGCCCAGAGCCATCCCCATGATGGTCATCATCATCACAAAGCCCACGCGGGCTCCGGCCTCTTGCGGAGGCATGTATTCGCGCACAACCAGCGCATAGCTGGGTACGATCCCACCCTGTGCCAGCCCGAACATGAGGCTGATGATGTAAAGCGAAACCATCCCGTCATAGGGCAGGAACAGAAACAGAGCGATGCATTGCAGTATTGACCCGATCAGCAGGGTCATCAGCCCGCCCAGCTTGTCGGCTACCATCCCGGAAATCACGCGGCTAACCACGCCGCCTAGCAACATCAGTGACAGCATCTCGGCCCCGACGGCGGGCCCATAGCCCAGCCCGACGCAATACGAGACGATATGGACCTGCGGCATCGACATCGCAACGCAACACCCGATCCCGGCCAGACCCAGAATGTATTGCAACGCGCGCGGCGAGATCCCGACGCTGCTTGCCTTGATGCTGGCGCTCGCGGCTGCGGTCTGATGCGCCTCAGGCGGAACCTGACGTCGCAGCAATAGGGACAGGGGGATGACAACCACCGGAGTTATTAGAGCCAGCGTCAGATAGACCTGCTGCCAGCCGTCGCGCGCCAGAATATCGGACAGAAGGGTGGGCCAGATCGCGCCCGACAGGTAGTTGCCGCTGGCCACCAGTGCCACGGCAATGCCGCGCCGCTTCATGAACCAGTGCGAGATATCGGCGATCAGCGGACCAAACCCGATCGAGGTGCCCAGCCCCACTAACAGATGTGCCAGCGACAGCATGACCATGTTCGGAGCAAGGGTTGCCAGCACATAGCTGACGGTGCTGAGCACGGCCGCTCCGATCAACGCTTTGGTCACACCCAGCCGATCGACCAGTTGCCCCAGCCACATGTTTCCCAGCGCAAAGCCGATCATGGTCATAACGTAAGGTAGCGAGGCTTCGGCCCGCCCCGCGTCGAACTGTGTCTCAATCGCGGGCATGACCACGATGACCGCCCACATGCCCACATTCGCCACCATCGCGATGGCAAGCGTGATTGTAAGGCGTAGCCAAGAATAGCGGCTGTCGTGGATTGCGTGGCTCATTCCCGGAACGCTAGGGCGCAGGGTAGGGGTTGGCTAGTCACTTCTTTCGTGATCACGCTGTGGTGTCACGCCGATACCTCGTCGGTTGCCGTTCTTTGCAGGTTCAATCCCGCGCGCGGTTTGGTCTGGGTGGCCTGCCATGTGACCGGGGGCAGGGCGCGGGCACGGCGGCGGGTTAGGGTCCAGCGGCGGGCCTCTTGAGTATGGTTCGCGGCCATGTGCCAGCGCGTCTCAACCCCCTGCGCGCCGCCATCACCCGGTGTCAGCAACAGCCCCAGCGGAGCCCGCCCCAGCGTGCCCCCCTGTTCGGCGGCCAGATGCATTCGGCGCACGGGCGTCAGGCTGGGCGCACCAGGCAGGTCACCGATGATCAGCGGGATCGCCCCGCTGCGCAGGGCTTCTTCCAGACACCATAAAATATCCTCGGTGCGGGTTGGGTGGACAAAGATGAAGCGGCCGGGATCGACAAAGGGCATCATGCCGTCAGGGTTCAACTGGCCCGGCTCCCACGCGGGGGAAATCCACAGCACGGGACCTTGCGTCTGGCCGGCCAGCCAGGTGGCGAAACTGCGTCGAGCAGGGCCACAGGCTTCGTGCACGCGGCCCAGTTGTAAGGTGATCTGAGGATGCAGTGCCAGGCCCGCTGCTGTGCGTTTGGCTTTACGATCAAGAAGATGTGCAGACATGCATTCAGGTTAGCATGTTCTTATTTTGTTCTCAATGGGGGATTGAAGTCAGCGAGACAGGATCATGCGCCCATCCGCAAACTGAATGTTCGAGAAAAGATGCAGATAGTCCATGCCCAGCAGCGACTGGAACAGCTCTCCTTCATTTACCCAGGCCGAGACATTGCGGTCTGTAACCGGGCCCAGCGTCAGCGTATCCAGACGCACCGGTGCCGTCCGGACCTCGCCATTCGCCGTTGCGGCGCGGCCGATATAGTTCAACTGATCAGTATCAATGCCCAGACGTTCGGCGTCGCGCTGGGCCAGCACAATCTGGCTGGCTCCTGTATCAACAAGAAAGGTGATCGACTGGCCGTTAACCTCGACCGGCAGATAGTAGTGACCATCATACGCACGGGGGACCTCGATCACCTCGCCGGTTACGGTCATCTGAGGCGAAGGACCAACAGTTGAGCGGATATCTTCCCATAGGCCGACCACGGCGATAACGCCAATGAAAATGAACACCCAGGCCATCGCCTGTTGCAAGGTTTTGTTCAGGGATTGCCGGTTTTGCGAAAAAAACCACGCCACAACAGCCGCGCCAAGCAGGCTCAAATATGCCAAACGTGCAAAGCTGTCGCCGTCCATACCATCATCCTATCCAATTCCATTGAAAGATATATGGGGGGTCAGGACGCAAAACCAAAGGCTTTGAGACCATCCAATATGAACTGAACAGACAGAGCCGCCAGCAGCATTCCCAACAAACGGGTCAGCACGTTCAAACCGGTTTTGCCCAGAATGCGCGCGATCACGCCACCCGACAGGAAAAAAATGAAAACAACGGCCATGACGGCCAGCATGACGATGCAAGCCTCGACGATACCCAGAACGCCGGGGTGCTGCCCGGCCAGCAGGATGATCGTGGCAATCGAGCCCGGCCCCGCGATCAACGGAATGGCCAACGGGAACACGGACGGGTCGGGGTGTTCCTCTTCCTCAGCCCGGTCCTCGCGCCGTTTGGTGCGGCGGTCGAACAGCATGTCCAGCGCGGTCAGGAACAGCAATGCCCCACCAGCGACGCGGAACGCCTCCATCGAGATGCCAACAAAGCCAAGCACCGCCTCGCCAAAGGCAGCAAAGGCGATCAGGATGCAAACGGCGGTCAGGCAGCTACGGATCGCGGTTTTGCGGCGGGTTGCGGCATCCATATCCTGTGTCAGCGCAACGAAGATGGGCGTGGTGCCAAACGGGTCGATCACCACGAACAGGGTGGTGAATGCGGTGACGAAAAAGGCTAGGTCGATCATTCTGTGGCACCGCCCTGAAGTTCTGTCAGGATTGCCACGGCCTTATCGGCCTGATCGCTGGGAACATAAACATGGTCATGGTGATACCCCGCAACCATGTTTGCCGGAATGTCAGCTTGCGCAAGCGCACTTGAGACGGCAGCGGTGAGGCCGACACCTTCAAGCGAGGAATGCACCTGCAGGGTAATGCAGCGCATAGGTACAGCGCCGTTCTGCGCTGCCTCGAATGGAACGATCAGCGAAAGGCCCTCGGCCTCGATACAGCTGGCCAGCGTGCCCCTTGGCCATTCTGCGTCGGGCGGCCAGATAACAAAGGCATATTCACCGGGCTGAAGCGCGGGGCGCATACCGGCAATCATGTCTTTAGTTTCGGTGACTGGGGAAGTCATGACGCTTCGGCTTCCTCCAGACGTTCTGCGGCGGACACCCAAAGGGCTTCGGCTTTTTGCATCGCTTCAACCACCTCAGCGAATTTGCGATTCCAGGTTTCCAGATCGTTGATCCGATCGTCTTCATACAAGGCCGGATCGGCAAGTTTTGCAGACAGCTTTTCATGCATATCCGTCAGCTTCTCAATCCGTTCTTCGCATTTGCGCAGATCGGCGCGAAGGGCCAGCATCGCATCCCGCGAGGGGCGTTTTGGCTTCGCGGCGGCAGGCTTTTCCTTGACCGGCTTGTCGCGGGCCAGCAGCAGGGCACGATAGGCCTCCAAATCGCCCTCGAACGGCTTTACCGACCCGTCCGAGACAAGCCACAGCCGATCCGCAACCAGCGACAGCAGGTGCATGTCGTGGCTGACTAGAACCACCGCGCCGGAATAGGCAGTCAGCGCTTCGACCAGCGCTTCGCGGCTTTCGATGTCCAGGTGGTTGGTCGGCTCGTCCAGGATCAGCATATGCGGCGCGTCGATCGTGGCCAGCAGCAGCGACAGGCGTGCTTTCTGACCGCCCGACAGACGCCCGACCTCTGTATCCGCCTGATCGGCGTTCAGGCCAAACCCGGCCAGACGGGATCGCCATTTGCCCGGTGCCTCATCCGGGCGCAGGCGGCGCAGGTGGTCCAGAGGGGTTTCGTCCACATACAGCTCATCCACCTGATGCTGCGCGAAATAGCCGATGCGCAGCTTGGAACTGCGGGTCATCTTGCCTGCCATCAGGGGCAGGCGGTCGGACAGCAGTTTCGACAGAGTCGATTTGCCCTGACCGTTCTTACCCAGCAGGGCGATGCGGTCATCCTGATCAATGCGCAGGTTCAGACGGCGCAGCACTTCGGTGTCGCCATAGCCTGTAATACCGCCCTCAAGGTGAATGATCGGGGGCGACAATTCCTCGGGCTCGGGGAAGGAAAACGCGCGCAGGGCGGCCTCTTGCGGGGTTGAGACCAGCTGAATGCGCTCGATCATCTTCAGGCGCGACTGGGCCTGCACGGCCTTTGTGGCCTTGGCGCGGAAACGGTCCACGAAGCTTTGCAGATGGGCGATGCGGGCCTTGGCCTTGGCGTTCTCCGATTCCGCCTGCGCAATACGTTCGGCGCGGCGTTCGGCGAACTTGTCATAGGGCACCGCGTAGTAGGTCAGCTTGCGATCTTCCAGATGCAGGATCGACCCCACCGCGCGGTTCAACAGCCCGCGGTCGTGGCTGATGATGATGACCGTGTGAGGGTATTTGGCCAGATAGCTTTCCAGCCACAGCGCGCCTTCAAGGTCCAGATAGTTGGTCGGTTCGTCCAGCAGCAGCAGGTCGGGCTGCGAAAAAAGCACTGCTGCCAGCGCAACCCGCATCCGCCAGCCGCCCGAGAAATCCGAGCAGGGTTTTAGCTGATCCTCATCATCGAACCCCAGACCTTTCAGTATCGAGGCTGCGCGGGCTTCGGCGGACCAGGCGTCGATATCGGCAAGGCGAGTCTGAATCTCGGCAATGCGCGAGGGGTCGGTGGCGCTGTCGGCCTCGGCCATCAGGGAACTACGCTCGGCATCAGCCGCCAGAACGGTGTTGATCAACGAGACATCGGAGGAGGGCACCTCTTGCGCCACACCGCCGATCCGCGCGCGTTTGGGCAGCACGATATTGCCCGATTCCAGCGCCAGTTCCCCTCGGATCAGGCGGAACAGAGTTGTCTTGCCGGTGCCGTTGCGGCCCACAAGCCCAACCTTGTGCCCATCGGGAATGGTTGCACTGGCCCCATCGAACAAAGGGCGGCCTTCGACGGCGTAATTGATGTCTTCGATCCGTAGCATGGGCCGCTCTTAGCAGAGCCGTGATGCCGCCGCCAGCGGCTTGGCATGTTCATCATGCGATCAGTGTGATAGCGCTGACATGTTTGAGTGAACTGGAACCCTCGATGAAGCCCGCGCAGACACCACCGTCGATGATCACACTGGTCCTGCTGACCGGGTTGTCAGTGCTGTCACTGAACATGTTCCTGCCGTCTCTGCCCGCCATAGGCGTATCGCTAGAGGCGGACTATGCGTTGGTGAACCTGTCGGTCGCGGGTTATCTGGCGTTGTCGGCGGTGCTGCAGCTGATCATGGGACCTTTGTCCGACCGCTTCGGGCGCAGGCCGGTTTTGCTGGTCTGCATGGTTATCTTCGTGGTGGCCTCAATCGGCTGTGCGCTGGCAAATTCGATCTGGGTGTTTCTTGGGTTCCGAATGCTGCAGGGCGCGGTGATCGCGGGGCAGGTGCTGGCCCGCGCCGCGATCCGCGACATGCACCCACCGAATGAGGCCGCTGCCAAACTAGGCTATGTCTCGATGGCCATGGCGCTGGCCCCCATGCTGGGGCCGATGCTGGGCGGTCTGCTCGAGATGCTGTTTGGCTGGCGGGCCGGGTTTGTTTTGTATGCTCTGCTGGGCGCAGGTCTGCTGGCGCTGATATGGGTCGATCTGGGCGAGACCAACACAAACACAACGGCCACTTTCGCCGCGCAAATGCGGCTATATCCGCAGCTCTTCAACTCACGCCGCTTCTGGGGTTATTCCTTCTGCGCCGCATTCTCGATTGGAGGGTTCTATGCCTTCATCACCGGCGCGCCTTTGGTTGCAGCCACTTGGTTCGATCTGAACCCCGCGCTGCTGGGGCTGGGGATCGGGATCATCACGCTGGGGTTCATGGCGGGCAGCTATCTGACCGGGCGGCTTGCGGTGCGGGCCCGGCTGAATTCCATGATCCTGACAGGCCGGGTAATAGCGTCGGTCGGGCCATTGATGGGGTTCGTGGTCTTCGCGGCCGAAGGCGGCAGCGTCTGGACGTTTTTCGGATCAGCCATTCTGGTGGGGTTCGGCAACGGGTTGACTGTGGCCAATGCGACTGCCGGGCTGATGTCAGTGCGTCCGCAACTGGCGGGCAGCGCGGCGGGATTGTCGGGCGCGATGACCGTGGCGTTGGGAGCCGTGCTGACCATGGCCACCGGGGCCTTGGTTACTGCCGAGAATGGTCCTTATCTCGTTCTTGGCATGATGTGTCTCAGCAGTTTCGCCGGGCTTCTGTCGATCCTCTATGTTCGCCGGGTCGACCAGTTGGACCCATTGCCGGACACGATCTGAGCGCCACGCCATATAACACTTTTCTTGGACTAAATACCGTGCTAGGCGGCGCGCGATGGATTTCGGCGCACACCACGCGCCACATTGTAAGGAGAGGCCGACATGGCACTGGAACGCACATTCTCGATCATCAAACCCGATGCAACCCGCCGCAACCTGACTGGCAAGATCAACGCCAAGTTTGAAGACGCAGGCCTGCGCATCGTTGCGCAAAAGCGCATCCACATGACCAAAGAGCAAGCTGGCAAGTTCTACGAAGTCCACGCCGAGCGTCCGTTCTATGACGAGCTGTGCGAGTTCATGTCGTCGGCTCCGGTCGTTGTTCAGGTTCTGGAAGGCGAAGGCGCCATTGCCAAGAACCGCGAAGTCATGGGCGCAACCAACCCTGCAGACGCAGCGGCCGGCACCATCCGTGCCGAGTTTGCTGAATCGGTTGGCGAAAACTCGGTCCACGGTTCCGACGCACCTGAGACCGCAGCGGTAGAAATCGCCTATTTCTTCTCGGGCATTGAACTGGTCGGCTAAACTTTAGCCACAGTAGAATTCAGGGCCGCTCCCGTCACCGGGTGCGGCCTTTTTCATTCGGGTTTGAGGTCCGCAGCCGAGACCCGCACGCCGATCGCATCCAGATCAGCGATGATCTGCATCTCAGACGCGGTACTGACCCCGGCCTTGATCGCATCGAACCGTTCGCGCAGCGCCTTCTTCTCCTCGCCTTTGCAGTCGTTCCATGGACGCCCCTGCAGCCCCATCACCAGCACGTAATAGCCGATGAAATGTGGGCGCGAGCCACTGCGCAGCAGGCGGGTATACGCAGCATCCGCACCCAGATCGCGCAACTGCTTTGCCGAATGGATGCCGGCGCGGGCACAGGCCTGTTCGAATGCAGGGCCAAGGTTTCGGATCGAGGAAACAGGATCAGACATAGTCACGTCTTAGCCCGATGCGTCGGCTCTGTCATCGGCAAGTTCGCCAAGCCCTGTGCAGGCGTGAGAAAGGGTTGATTTCGGGGCGGAATCGCCATCTCCTGACAGCGTCTTGTCTCATCGGGCAGGGGTTGTTTGCGATGACGGATACTGACGCTGTTTTCATTTTGGCAGGCGGCTTCGACGCGCGGCGTATTTCGTCACGCCTAAAAGGGTATGTTTTATCGGTCGAAAAAGGGCTTTCGCACCAGCCTTTTCATGTCTTGGATTGTCACGAACAGTCAATCCGAGCCACGGGTCGCGTACTTTTCCAGATATCCGATGAACTGAAATTGGTCGGCGACGGTATGGTCTTGACGCAGAAAGGTCGGGCAGAAGGCTGTTTTCTAAGCGATCTTACTGCTGGCCCCGTTCGCGATGCACTGGGTGATTTTCCGAAACTGCGAGCGTTTATGCGCATCGGATCAGGTGTGATGTCGACCCAAGATTTATCTGTCTTAGACGACCTGCAAAAAACGCAGGTGCGGGGGGTGTTGACAACGTTGACGTCGGAGCGCGGCCAAGCCTGTATTCTGACATTTGGGCGCATGAAAGGCTATGATCGAACATTTCAATTATTGCGTAATAACATAGATTTGGACGTGAATGTTGGACTGGAATCTCTGTGCGTTACCCTCTTTCCAGACGCTGTTTCTTACCGGGCAAAGCCAGAAATAAGACTGGGAAAGACCGAGCCTTCGGTCGAGGTGGCGACTGACCTGATCCATACCTTCCTGACCGTCGCGCGGCAGAATGAGGCGGGGTTGCTTGCGGACATTGATACCGAGTTTCTTCACGACTACCGCGTGTCCCTGCGGCGCGTGCGGTCAGTTCTCAGCCTGTTTAAAGGCGTTTTTTCTGAGCGGCAAACCATCAAGTTGAAACGAACGTTTTCTGATCTTATGGCGCCAACCGGGCGGGTGCGGGATCTGGATGTCTATCTGCTAGATAAGGATAATTATTTCAAACTGTTACCGCCAAGTCTTCATGATGGTGCGGGTATCATGTTTACAATGCTCGAAGACGAGAGAAAGCAGGTACAGGCCGCGTTGTGTAGGCGTTTGCGATCAGCGAAATACAATAAACACGTCAGCGCGACTTTGAAGCTGTTTTCAGATGCATCCAACTTTGAGCCCGGCCCCAACGCGCAGCTCGGCGCTTACGATTACGCCTGTGCGTTGATTTGGAAGCGTTATCGTAAAGTCTGTAAACGCGCGCGCATGATCACTCGGGAAACACCAGATGCTTTGGTTCATGATCTTAGGATTGACTGCAAAAAGTTACGCTACCTGATGGAGTTTTTTGGCCGACTCTTTGACCAAAGTGCTTTCAAAAAAATCCTCAAGCCTCTGAAAAAATTGCAAGATAACCTTGGGTTTTTCAATGACGCTGCGGTTCAGCAAGAGGCGTTAATTGACTTTATCCAGCAGCGGACAAACACCCAGCACCGAGCGGATGCGCAATTGGCGATGGCAGTCGGAGGCCTTATTGCGGTCTTGGATCAAAGGCAAAAAGTCGAGCGCGCGCGTGTGATTGCTAACTTCCAGAACTTCGATAGCCCACAAGTCAGAAACACGTTTCGCAGCCTGTTTCACCAAAAGGAGGATTAGGGCGTGAAAATCATTGCCTGTTACAGCAACAAGGGCGGGGTTGGTAAGACCGCGACGTCAGTTAACCTAGCTTACGCTTTTGCCAAGGACGGGAGCACTGTTCTTTTGTGTGATCTTGATCCGCAGGGGGCATCCAGCTTTTATCTGCGCGTAAAACCGTCCAAAAAGCTGACTGAGGCCACGTTCTTCGAAGACGTTGAGAGGTTTACAAAGTCCATCCGTGCCAGCGACTTCGACGGGCTTGATGTTCTGCCTGCCAACATGACATTTAGGGACTTCGACGTGTTTCTGTCGCGAATGCGCAACAAGCGCTCGCGGTTGAAAAAGGCCTTGGTTGGTGCAGGGAGCGACTACGACGTAATCATACTGGATTGCCCACCGAACTTTTCGACCCTGTCCGAGAACATTTTCAAGGCAGCGGATCAGATCGTCGTGCCCGTTATACCCACAACTTTATCTGAACGAACTTTCGATCAGTTGGTTGGCTTCTTTGAGCAAAAGAAGTTGCCCAGAAAGAAGATAAAGGCTTTCTTTTCGATGGTTCAGCGACGCAAGTCCTTGCACCAAGAAACGATGGAAAGCATGCGCAAACAGTACCGTAAAAGGTTTTTGCGGACCGTAATTCCGTTTGCCGCAGATATTGAACGCATGGGCCAGAACCGCGCACCGATCAGTATCTACGCTCCGCGTAGTCAAGCCTGTGCCGCTTATCAGGCATTGTTCGATGAACTGGAAGATGTATTGGTTTCAAAAAGATGAGCGCCGAGATTGAACGTAAATTCCTGGTGGCGGAACTGCCCGATCTGAGCAGGGCTGAAAGGGCAGTGGTGCGTCAGGGTTATTTGACTGCACCTGATGATTCCACCGAGCTGCGCCTGCGGCAAAAAGGCGACCGCTACTACCTGACGTTAAAGGGCGCCGGGTCATTGGTACGGATCGAACGTGAGGCAGAGATATCGGCAGAGCAATTTGAGACCTTCTGGCCTGAAACTGACGGACGTCGGGTCGAAAAAGAGCGGTACACGGGCCGCATGGAAGATGGTCGGGTGTTCGAGTTGGATATCTTCTTCGGCGATCTAGCCCCGTTGCGCCTGGTCGAGGTGGAATTCCTTTCTGAACCCGAGGCGCTAGCCTATGCGCCTCCGGACTGGTTTGGCGCGGATGTCACGGAAGATAAACGCTACAAGAACAAAATAATGGCGATTAATGGCGTGCCAGTTTGATTGTCGCCTCAAGGCCGGGGTTGCAATTACGCGCAGTGAAGGCACCGCCATGCATATGTGAAATCGCGGCGACAAGGGCCAATCCAAGCCCTGAGTTACGCTCGGTACGGGCAGGATCCAGCGTGACAAATGGCACCTGCAAGCGCGGCAGATCTTCTGGTGGAACTCCGGGGCCGTGGTCACGAACGCTAAGGATGGCGTTAGGGCCATCTTCGCTGACTGTTACAGTTATCGCTGTGTGTTCAGGAGCATATCGCAGGGCGTTCTCGAGCAAGTTGGACAACGCCTGAGACAACAGTGGACGGTGACCCTGTATCGGAGCGACCGACCCCACAACTTCAAGATTTAACCCCTGATCAGCGGCGACCGGTTCATAGAGTTCCACAACATCTCCGACAAGCTGCTGCAGATCGACGGTTTCGAACTGTTCACGACCGACACCGGCTTCGGCGCGTGAAATCTCGGTCAATTGACCCAGCACACGCAAAACATGGTCGATTTCAACGGATGCACGGGCGACATCGATTTCTCTTTCGTGATCCGTTTTGGCGGGGTCCGACAACGCCTCGACCCTTTGTTTGAGACGCGACAGAGGGGAGCGGAGGTCATGAGCAATGGAATTCGAAGTCGTGCGCAGATTGCTAATCAATTCCTCGATACGGTCCAGCATCGTGTTCAGTGTTCCAGCCACCTGATCAAACTCGTCTCCGGTCCCGCGCATTGGCATTCTGCGGGACAAGTCCCCAGAGACTATGTTTTCCGCGGTGCTGGCAATGTCGGACAGGCGCGAAAAGACCAACCTGGTAAACAACCATCCGGTCAAAACACTCAGCGCCAGGGCAATTCCCAGCGCTATTCCAACCGAACGTAACAAAACCCGGTCAAATTGTTGCCGCGCCAACGCGTCTCGACCGACCAAGAGTCGTTCTCCACCAGGTAGGCGGATCGAGGCCGCCGAAATCGGTACCAACTGGTCATTGTCCGCCCGGTGGAGCTCAAGTTCGACCCAACCGCTGCCCGCGGTGATATCGACTGGCCACTGTTTCAGGTTACCAGCAAGTTTCGCACCAAATCGGTCAGTTAGCAGGTAAAGCGCATCTCGTTCTGAGGCCGAGGGCAGGCGGCGCTCAATGGCTGTTAATAATCCGATCAATCCCCGACGTTCGTACTCATCCGCCAAGCCAGTCAATTCTGCAGACACAACCGACCGCGTTTCGCCCTCAATGCTGCGATTTGCTGTTACATAGACCAGCGCAAGCACCGTCGCTGTCAGCAATGTGCTGAGGGCCATACTGGCCAAGACAAGGCGCGTCCTGGAATTGTTGAACGAAAGCCGTATGTTATCCATCAGATATCATGTAACCAGCACCGCGGACGGTTTCAATCAATGGTGTCCGACCGTCCTCATCCAACTGCCTCCGCAGTTTTGAGATATGGACGTCCACAACATTGGTGTTCGGGTCGAAATGATAATCCCACACACCTTCTAGCAACATGGTGCGGGACACCACCCTGTTCTTGCGTCGCAGGAAGTATTCGAGGATCTGAAATTCGCGCGGTGTCAGCGTGATCTCGTGTCCTTCGCGCGTTACTTTGCGGGTCAGCAGATCCATTTCGAGATCGCGACAGGTCAGTGTCGCACTTTCCTCAGATTCCTGTGGTCGCCTTAAAAGTGCTTCAATACGGGCGTGTAACTCTTGGAACGAAAAAGGTTTTACCAGATAGTCATCTGCGCCCGACCGCAGCCCTTTGACCCGCTCATCCACGGCGCTCATTGCGGTGAGCATCAACACCGGGGTCTTCATTCCGGCAGCCCGAAGGGAACGGATCAGAGATAATCCGTCCAGCCCCGGCAGCATTCTGTCCAGCACGATGGCATCGAACCCGCCATCGGTGGCATGGTACAGGCCCTCGCGGCCATCTGCGGCCTGTTCGACCACATAGCCTTCCTCGCCAAAGCCTTTGGCGATGAACTCGCGGGTGTCTGCGTCATCTTCGACGATCAACAGGCGACGGCTCATGATGCGAACTCCTTTCACTTTGAATTTAACCACAGAATGTCGGGTCACGCACTGTGTTTGGAGAAAAACGTGCCGGGTGCGTCGTTGCGCACCCGGCAGTCCCGGCGGAGAGCGGACAAATCAACCCGCCGGGGAGGCGCACGCCAGATATTCCCCATCACGTGGCGCGCGCGGGTGTAAGATCAGGCGATTTCCACCGCAACAAAGATCTGGTTGCCTGCTCGGTTGATCAGAACCAACGCAGGGCCGGTTTTTTCGCTGTCCAGTGCAGCTTTCAACGCATCCGGTGTGGTTGTGTTCTGACTGCCCAGTTTTACGATCACGTCGCCACGTTGCAGTCCGGCTTTGGCGGCTGGACTACCGGCTTCAAGCGCGGTGACCACAACACCGCTGACGTTTTCGCTTAATCCCATCTCGGTGCGGTTGGCATCGGTCAGTGGGGCAACCGTCACACCCAGAGCGGTGCCTTCGATCGCATCGTCTACAGACGTGTCGATGTCGGCCGAGGCGCTTTGATACTGGCCGACGGTCAGCTCAAGCTGCTGTTCCTTGCCGTCACGCAGAACGGTCAGAGTGCTGTCGGTACCAACTTTGGTCGTTCCGACAAGAATTGGCAGGTCGCTGCTGGATTCGACGGGTTCGTCGTTGAACGTCAGAATAACGTCGCCTTGCTTGAGGATACCCTCTGACGGGCTGCCATCAACGACGTCAGACACCAGCGCGCCGGTTGAAGCATCGATACCCATCGCGGCGGCGATTTCGGGGCTTACATTCTGGATCGAGACACCCAACCAGCCGCGGCTAACCTGACCGTCATCGCGCAGATCAGAGGCGATGTGGTCCACGATGTTAGACGTTACTGCAAAGCCCAAGCCCACCGATCCGCCGGTTGGCGAGTAAATGGCCGAGTTCACCCCAATGACCTCTCCATCCATGTTGAACAAAGGTCCACCCGAGTTACCCTTGTTGATCGCGGCATCCGTCTGGATGAATTCGGCGTATGGCCCCTGCGAGATGTTGCGACCCTTGGCCGAAACGATCCCCGTAGTCACGGTCGAGTTGAGCCCAAACGGGTTTCCGATGGCGACAACATCTTCGCCCACACGGATAATATCGCTGTCGCCCAGTTCGACGGCTTGCAGGTCCTCACCCGCGTCGATTTTGAGCACGGCGATATCCGTCAAAGGGTCGGTCCCGATGACTTCGGCCTCGAACGTGCGGTCGTCGCTTAGGCGGACGGTCACAGACTCGGCATTGTCGACGACATGGTGGTTGGTGATAATGTAGCCTGCCTCATCAAGTACAAATCCCGATCCCAGACCCTGTGCCGGACCGCGTTGCGGAGCATCGAAGCCTTCAGGCGCGCCGAAACGTTTGAAAAAGTCCCCGAACGGATGTCCTTCAAAATCAAAGTTCTGTCCCTGGGTCGGGATCTGGCGCGCTTTCTGTTCCGCGACAATGGTCACGACTGACGGCGATACGCTCTCGACCAGATCCGCCAGCGCTTCGTCTGCCTTGGAGGGCAGGGCGGTCGTCGCAAGAAGCGCGGCGCTTAGGGCGCTGACGCCAACCCAACTGGCTGTGCGCGGCATGAGAAGAGAAGATTTTCGGATGCTCATTTTGGTCTCCTGTTTATATCACGCGGATGCGGTCGCGCGTTAAGACAGCAGATGCGGCACCAGTCTGATCATTTCCTTTAACAAAGATTAAGAAATCTTAATTTTGCCACAAATCGGATGTCTTATTCGCCGATCTGAATGGATGGAAGGTGCAAAACGGGACGAATCAAACCAGCGAATCTTCCAAATTGTTTCCCAATGAGGGGCCAGAAAGAGAAAAGTGAAGAATTGAGACAAATTCGTTAACAAATGATGCAAGGGGGTTTTCACATCCCTTAAGATCTCCTTTAGGTTGTGGGTTGTTCTCGTGAAGAGACCACTTAAACGCAAACAACCATGAACAACATAAATCAATTTTCATATAGATCTGATCATATTCGAATTTCCCTGCATTCATCGGGGGTTAATAAACATCTTTAGGTAGATTGCCGATTTCAGAGTTGTTGCGGAAAAACCATTCTGATATGTCGAAAATTAACCGAAATTCCTGTTTTAGCGTTGTTTGCGAGGGGCGGATCGGTGACGATAGGCATGCCCAAGCGAGGGGAAGCTGATGGCACTAGGGGGTGCCAAAAGCTCGTCACTGTTACCAGAAGCGCTCAGCGGCATGTTAACGAGGGGGTCTTGTTTAGGTTCGGCAGCGGAATAGCCAAGGTGCTACAGGCATTTCTGGCTGCGCTTATGGAACGTGTGAAACGTGGTAGTCCCGCTTTGGGTACCGGCCCGGTCTGGAAAGACCGGGCCGTGTTACTTTTGACTTAACGTTGATTGCGCCATCTAGCCCAATCCTCGGGTGTGTCCAAATCCAGTAGCGCATGTTCGCCGGGCAGGGGCAGCAAGAAAACCTTGTCCAAATGGGCACGCACAACGGATTGGGCTCCTTCATCACCGGACAGGGTGTTAAGCTCGGAAAACAGACTTTGGTCAAAAACCACCGGATGACCGGGCTTACCCGAGGCTGTGGCTCCACGCCAAATCAGGTGGTCAGGGTGATCGATCACGGCGGACAAGACTGCGGTTATGTCCTGCGCCGTGATCTCGGGCAAATCGGCCAATAAAACCATGACCGCCGGGACATCGTTTGGGATTTGAGCCAATGCACGGCGTAAACTGGCATTCATCCCTTCCGCGGCATCGACAACCTCGACCCTGTGCAGGTCCAGCCCGTCCAATGCGGCATACCGATCATGTGGCCTTGGGGGCAGCGCGACGAAAACCTTTCCGACATTCATTGCAGTTAGCGCAGATCGGCGTATCAGGGTCATGCCGTCCACCTGTTGTAGCAATTTGTCCTGTCCACGCATGCGCTTGGACTGACCGGCAGCCAGCAAGATAATTGGTATTTTTTTCATGTGCCTAGAATGACGTTCTGGCTGGCTGATGTCATCCCCGCATTCGGGTTCCGTCACCATCAAACAAAGGCGTCGACACCATCCGGGCCTTACGCATTTGACCAAGAATTTCGATCTCGACCTCTGTTCCCTCCGCGATGTGTTCAACAGGAAGGAAACCCAAAGCAACCGATTGTTGCGCATGGTGGGAATACCCACCCGAGGTGCAGAAGCCCACAACCTCACCCTGTAGCCAAATCGGTTCATAAGCATTCACGTCGGCGTCTTCGGCATCAACGATGAAGGAAACCAACCTGCGCGCAGGTTTTTCCGAGCGCTCTAGTTCTGCGGCGGCACGTCCGATGAAGTCATCAGGTTTCGAGAATGAAATGAACCGATCCAACCCGGTTTCACCTGGGGTGTAGTCGGGCGAATATTCCCGCATCCATGACCCAAAGAACTTGTCCAGACGCAGGCTCATCATGGCCCGCATACCGAAAGGGGTCATGCCGAGCGGCTCTCCGGCTTGCCAGAGCGTCCACCAAAGCTGCCGCTGCGCCATCGGATCGCAGTAGATCTCGTAACCCAGATCTCCGGTGTAGCTTACACGTTGCACGATACAGTCAGTCATACCGAAGGTCATTCGGCGGACATCCATGAAACGCAGGTCCGATAGGTCGTCTCGGGTACACGCCGCTAGAACTTCCGTGGCCTTGGGGCCAGCAATCTGAAACCCGTTCAGGCGATCGCTGATGTTTTCGATGTGAACATCGCCTTCCTGGTGCTGCAGGAACCACCGCATATGAAATGCTTGCGCGCCATAGGATGCGGTCAGGCGGAACTCGGTCTCATCCAGGCAAGATACGGTGAAATCCCCGATCAGCTTGCCTTTGGGTGACAGCATCGGCGTCAGTGACAGGCGACCAGGCTGCGGGATACGCCCGGCCATGATCCGATTAAGCCATGTTCGCGCATCAGGGCCGGTGATACGGTATTTGCCGAAGTTGTGGACCTCGTTGATACCCACTGCATTGCGCACCGCATGCACCTCGCGTCCAGTGGCCGCAAATGCGTCAGACCGGCGGAATGAAGGTGTTTCGTATTCGGGCTCACCATCCTGGGCGAAATAGTTTGGAACCTCCAGCCCGTATTGCTGACCCCAGACCGCACCCAGATCGGTGAAGATGTCATACATCGGCGTAGTTCGATTGGGGCGCGCGGCGGGCAGTTCCTCGTTCGGGTAGGAAACGCTAAAGCGTTTCTGATAGTTCTCGATCACCTTGGGGCGAGTATAGCCGGGGCTGATCCAGTCGCCGAACCGGGCCACGTCCATGGCAAAGACATCGCGCTCGGGCTCGCCTTCGATCATCCATTGCGCCAGCGTCAGACCCACGCCACCGCCCTGGCTGAAGCCCGCCATTACACCACAGGCAGACCAGTAGTTGCGCAACCCGGGGACGGGGCCGACCAGAGGGTTCCCGTCCGGCGCAAAGGTGAAAGGCCCGTGGATTACCGACTTCACCCCGGCTTCGGCTAGGACCGGGAAGCGGCGATATGCGAACTCGATACTATCGGTGATCTTGTCATAGTCGTCGGGCAGTAATTCATGCCCGAACTCCCAAGGCGTCCCATTCACGGCCCAAGGCTTGCAGGGTTGTTCATAAAACCCGATACAAAGCCCGCGCCCTTCCTGCCGCAAATAGCTTTCTCCGGCTGGGTCCATCACATGCGGATGCTCTCCGCCCGCATCAATAATAGCTTCTATCTGAGGGATCGTGTCGGTGACCAGATACTGATGCTCCATCGGGTGCAGCGGGAAATAGACGCCCGCCATCGCCCCGACCTCGCGCGCCCATAGGCCGCCTGCATTCACCACGTGCTCCGCGTGAATGATGCCCTTGTCGGTGACCACATCCCAAGTGCCATCCCGCCGTTGCAGGGTTTCGTGCACCATGCAATGGGTTTCAATCGTGGCCCCACCCATGCGCGCAGCCTTGGCATAGGCATGAGTCGTGCCGGATGGGTCCAGATGCCCGTCCAGGGGATCATAAAGCGCGCCTATGATGCCGTCCGTATTGGTAATTGGCGCAATTTTCCTGATTTCATCCGGTCCGACGATCTCGGTTTCCAGCCCCATGAAGCGGTGCTTGGCGCGTTCGGCCAACAACATGTCGAACCGATCCTGATTGTCCGCCAAAGTGATCCCGCCAACATGGTGCAGGCCACAGGACATACCGGTAATCTCTTCCAGTTCTTTGTACAGGCGGATCGTATAGCCCTGCAGCGCGGCCATATTGGTGTCGCCGTTCAACGTGTGAAACCCGCCCGCCGCGTGCCACGTGGACCCGCTGGTAAGTTCCGAGCGCTCCAATAGCATGACGTCGGACCAACCCAGCTTGGTCAGGTGATAAAGGACTGAACAGCCGACGACGCCGCCGCCGATAACTGCCACTTGCGTTGTCGTCTTCACGTCCTCGCCTCCATCCGCATTTACCCGAACCTGCAAGGGCGGGTGCGGGTTTACTGTTCCGTTCCCGACACGAGGTGTCGCGGACTGTTCGTTACAACGGTCGGATTTTGAGCTCGGTGATCCGATTGCCCTCGCGTGCGGTGACCTCGAAACGGAAGCCGTGGAAGGAAAAGACCTGACCTACGATGGGGATCATCTGCGCCTCGTGAATGACAAGACCCGCGACGGTGTTTGCCTCTTCGTCCGGCAGGGACCATTCCATTGCCCGGTTCACGTCACGGATCGTCATCGCACCTTCAACCAGATATTGACCATCATCTGTGCGCGTGACGGGGACATCTTCTTCCAGATCAAACTCGTCCGCGATCTCACCAACGATCTCTTCCAGAATATCCTCGAGCGTGATCAATCCGCGCAGCGAACCATACTCATCCACGACCAGCGCAAAATGGCTGTGCATCCGCAGGAATTCTCGCATCTGATCGTCAAGAGTGGTGGTTTCAGGCACGAAATACGGATCGTTGGCCACCTTCGAGATATCGAAACTCTCCAACTGGTTCGGCTGACTTTCGCGATCCCCGGCGTGGGCATACATGGCACGAAACAGGTCCTTGGCGTGGACGACGCCTACGATGTTCTCGGGTTCGTCCCGAAAGACGGGCAGGCGGGTGTGAGGACTTTTCAGACATTGTTGAAGGATCGCCTCGGGCGCGTCGTCTGCGTCAATCATCTCGATGTTCGAGCGGTGCAGCATGATCTCTTCAACTGCGCGGTCACCCAGATCGAGCGCGCCAAGAATTCGGTCGCGGTCTTCCTTTTCGACCACACCTTCCGAGTGTCCCAGTTGCAATGCACCGGCGATCTCTTCCCGGACAGCCAGAATGTTGCTGTCGGGATCGATCCGAACGCCGAAGAGGCGCAAAACGCCGCGCACCAACAGACGTACTGCTGCCACAACAGGCGAGAATACGGTGACAACGACACTGATAATGGGTGCCACCAAAGATGCCGCTTTTTCCGCGTTTGTGATGGCATAGGTTTTTGGCAGCACCTCGGCAAAAATCAGCACCAGAAGGGTCATCACCAGCGTCGCCAAAGCCACGCCACTTTCCCCGAACAGTTTGGTGAACAAAGCAGTCGCCAAAGATGCCGCCAGGATGTTGACCAGGTTGTTGCCAAGCAGGACCGAGCCGATGAGACGTTCGTTGTCGTCGGTGATATCCAGCGCCTTTTGTGCGCCGCGAGACCCTTTGTCGGCCTGCGCCCGCAACTTACCGCGCGATGAGGCGGTCAATGCTGTTTCAGAACCCGAGAAAAAGCCCGACAGGACAAGCAAAAGCAGAATAGCGCTTGTGGTAAACCAGAATGCGCCGTCGATCATAGAGGGTGAGGGTTCCATTGGTCCTTGTGGGTTGGTGTTGCTTCATTCGTTATGGGGGCGCGGCCCCGGCGGATCAAGGGGTTAGCCTTTGTCCTGCGGCTCTTTGGCAAGCGGGTGATGCTCCAACACCAACTCCGCGAGGCGTTCGTCCAATACATGCGTGTAGATTTCCGTGGTCGCAACATCGGCGTGACCCAGCAATGTCTGGATCGATCGCAGATCGGCCCCGTTTGCCAAAAGATGCGTGGCAAACGCATGACGAAGCGTGTGCGGAGTGACTTTTTCTGGCGACACGCCGCCCTGAACCGCAAGCTCTTTGATCAGGTGAAAGAACATGTGCCTCGTCAGATGACCCGATTTGCCGCGCGAGGGAAACAGGAACCGCGACCTTTGCCCGCCATCGGCCACCAATTGGTCTTCAGCCTCATCGCGCGTTTTCAGCCATAGCGCCAGCGCCTCGCGGGCTGGGGGCGACAGCGGCACCATCCTCTCTTTCCCGCCTTTACCCAGAACCAACAACATTCGTGGGTCACCTCGTGCGGAAGACACCGGCAGCGAGACTAACTCGGTCACGCGCATGCCGGTTGCATAAAGAACTTCCATCAAACAAGTGTTGCGGATGCGGTCGGTTTCGGTGCGACCAGTTTCACGCGCGGCTTGCAGCAAACGGTCAACTTCCGGCACGTCCAGAGTTTTCGGCAGGCGTTTTTGGCGACCCGGTCCTTTTATCTGGATGGCGGGGTTGGTCTCACGCCAGCTTTCCTCGAATGCAAAACGGTAAAGCTGCTTGATCGCGGACAGCCGTCTTGCGCGGGTGGATTGGGACAATCCCTGCGCGTCACAATCGATCAGATAACGTTCGATTCTGTCTCGGTCCGCCTGATCAAAGGTGGTTTTTCGACGCTCTAGCCACGCGGCGAAGTCTTTCAGGTCGCGCCCATAGGCCAGCAATGTATTGGGTGACGCCCCAAGCTCGGCCGCTTGCGCCTGAAGAAAGGTTGAAATCCAAAGGTCGTGCGAGGCCGGGGCTACCATGGTCACGTGCCCTCTAGGATCAAAAGGTTCAGCGCAGCGCGACGGGCCGTGTCTTCAAGACCAACCCTCCGCAGGGTTGCGATGGCGGCTGAAAGGTCCACGAGGTTGCCGCGTGACCCATGTGCGAACAACTCCATCGTCTCAAGGACGGCTTCACCCAGTTGTCCGTCGCTTAGCAAACGGTCGATATCGGCGGGAACGGGTGCGACCCAGGCAAAACCCTGCGCGACAGCATCTGCCAATGGCGATGGAGAGCGCGCGCGCCCGGGATCACCCTGAGCCAAAGCGGCGAGGAATTGGTTCTCTTCCCCTTGGTCAGGAACAGTCAGGGCAGCGGTTTCGTAAAGATCAGACAGCAACAGAATACGCCAGCGCAATTCCTCGGCGGCTGGGTCGGTCAATGTGACTTTTGACAGCCGGTTCGCAAAAAGCTCGGCGAATGGAACTTCAAGCCCCACGCTGCGCATCTGCGCCCACACGGTGGGCAGGGACTGCGCGATCGCGCCGGTTTTGCCGGAGTCCAACGCACTTTCGAAACGTTGAACGGCGGCGACGCGGTCCCAGACCGCTCCGGATGCAGCCGGAGAGCGTTCTGTATATAGCCCAAGCAACTGGTTGGGCGTCAAAGCACCGACGCGAGTCAGTCGTTCGGCTGCTTCGATCTGTGCTTTCCAACCGGCTACATCTCGCAGATCGGCATTGGCAAAGGCGCGCGGCAGCGAAGTCGAGGGCAAGCGCTCGCCAATTGCCTCATACAGTCGGAATGTAAGCGGGTCGGGGCGCTCGGGTTGCGGTAGGTATTCGGCGTCTTCGAACAGCTCGGGGCTGAGGAACCTGTCCAGCAAGGCAAGGTCCATTTCCGGAAGAATCTGCAACGCATGAGCTGCCTCGAGCGTCAGCGCGGCTGAGGTCCAATCGCCACGCCGGGCCTTGCAGAATATCTGTGCCTCGTACTCCTGAGACAAATGCGGTTGCGCGATCAGCGCTGTGCAACTTCTATCTTCGTCTCCGGTCAGAAGGGTGGCATCAAACCAGCGTTGGAACCGGTCGCGGCTGTCCGTCGGACCGGCAAGTTGCACCAGAGACTGCGCGGGATCAGCTGCGCCAAGCTGCATCAACCGGTCCAGCCGCGCCAGCAGCAAGGTCTCTTCGGCATCGGGTCCGGATGGCGCACGAGCTTCGGTAAGCAACAGAGTGAAAAGCAGGCGTTGCATGGCCGGGTTGTATTTGACTGGCACGTGACCGATCAGTTCCGCCAACCGTGCGGGATCGCTGTTTTGCCACACATCCACCGGAAGGCCTGTCACCGACGACGACACCAATCCCAAGGGCTGGGACAACGCTTCAAGCGGAGTGACTTCCACACCCGGTTGCAACCCGGAATCCGATACAGGCGGTTCCAGCAGAACAGTGCCGGGCAGGTTGTCCGGTGGCTGGCTCAACCAGTCGATCACAGATAAAGGTTCCTGCTGCGCCTGTGCCGCACTGGCCAGCAGCATCGCAGCCGCTGCGGCCTTAATCCACATTCAGAATGACCGGCTCGCGCACTTCTTCCTGCGGGGCCGAAAAATCAACGCCAAAGAAAGGACCTAGATACGCGTAGCCCACCAACCCGATAAAACACAGGCAGATCAGATATATCAGAAATTTTATCAGACGGCCCATCGCTCAACATCGCCTCATTTTTCTGTTTTGTCCCAGTTATAGCTGGCATTTTTCTTAAGATCACGTCATTCACGTTGAAATGAGCGAAATTAAGCATAATACCGATGCGAAAGTCCGTGCTCCGGGCCTTCTATTGCACAAAACGGTTGTTCTGGTGGGCATGATGGGGGCGGGAAAGACCGCGGTCGGCCGCGCTTTGGCGGCGCGATTGGCGGTTCCGTTCCTCGACAGTGATGCCGAAATCGAATCGGCGGCCAACATGACCATCCCCGAGATTTTCGAACGCGACGGCGAGCCGTTCTTTCGTGACAAGGAAAGTCAGGTGATCGGGCGGCTTCTGGACGAGGAAAAAGGCATCCTTTCAACGGGCGGGGGGGCGTTCTTGGCCGGGCATAACCGCCAGATGATCACAGAGAGGGGCGTATCGGTCTGGCTCAGGGCCGATCTGAGCGTGCTCTGGAACAGGGTCAAGCACAAGGACACGCGCCCTTTGCTGCGCACCGCAGACCCTTTTGCGACATTGCGTGCCCTCTATGAGGATCGCGTGCCGGTTTATGCGCAAGCGGATCTGACGGTCACGTCGGACGGAGAAATCTCGATAGATAATATGGTGGACCGGGTTGTGGACGCATTGCTGACGCGACCCGATGTTTTGGAACGGACTTAAATGCACCAAACCGTACATGTTGAACTGGGCGAGCGCTCGTATGACGTCGAAATAGGGCCGGATCTGCTGGCGCAATCCGGGACACGGATCGCTTCGCTGCTGCACAGGCCCAAGGTCGCCGTTTTAACCGATGAAAATGTGGCTGCCTTGCATCTGGATGCCCTGCGCGATGGGTTGGCCTCGGCGGGGATCGAGATGTCGGCATTGGCCCTGCCTGCGGGTGAGGCAACCAAAAGCTGGCCTCACTTTGAACGCGCGGTCGAGTGGCTGCTGGCCGAGAAGGTCGAGCGCCGGGATGTTGTCATCGCGTTTGGCGGCGGCGTGATCGGAGACCTTGCGGGCTTTGCCGCAGCCGTTTTGCGGCGCGGTGTCCGGTTTGTGCAAATCCCGACCTCGCTGCTGGCGCAGGTGGACAGTTCGGTCGGCGGCAAGACTGGCATCAACGCGCCACAGGGTAAGAACCTGATCGGGGCGTTCCATCAGCCTTCGCTGGTGTTGGCCGACACCTTGGTTTTGAGCACAATGACGGATCGGGATTTCTTGTCCGGATATGGTGAGGTGGTCAAATACGGGCTGCTGGGTGACGCCGATTTCTTCGAGTGGCTTGAAGAAAGCGGGACCAAGGTCTCGGGTGGTGATATGGCAGCACGTGTGCGTGCAGTGACCCGTTCAGTGCAAATGAAAGCTGATATCGTGGAAAGGGACGAGACCGAGCAGGGCGATCGCGCCTTGCTCAATCTGGGTCACACTTTCTGTCATGCGCTTGAGGCTGCGACTGGGTATTCGGACCGCCTGTTGCATGGAGAAGGCGTGGCCATCGGCTGCGCGCTGGCCTTTGAGCTGTCCTCTCGTCTGGGCCTCTGTTCGCAAGAAGACCCAAGCCGCGTGCGGGCGCATTTGCGCGCGATGGGGATGAAGACCGACTTGGCCGACATTCCCGGAGAGCTTCCGGGGGCCGAGGCATTGGTCAATCTGATGGCGCAGGACAAGAAGGTCATAGACGGCCAGTTGCGATTCATTCTGGCGCGCGGGATTGGTCAGGCTTTCGTTACGTCGGATGTGCCGCGCGACGCCGTGTTGTCGGTGCTTCAGGACGCGCTGGCAACAGCCTGATCAGCGGCTGCGGATCACCATCAACTCGCCGATATTTTCCCGCGTGATATATCCGACCATTGCTCCCGTCTGTGTACAGACCGCAATGGCCGGAGCACCTTTGTGCAGCCCATCCAACACTGCCTCAAGCCCGTCGGTCAGGCGGACTGTTGGAACGTCCGTCTCCATGATTGACGTTGCTGGGTTGGACCGGGGCGTTTCATCAGCAAGCGCGGCAAACAATCGGTTGCGCGTGACAAAGCCGAGTAATTCGCCGACGTCAGACAGTACCGGAAACTCGTGTTGCGTCGTGTGGATGACAGCTTGGGCGGCGGTCGCTAGCGTGTCGTTTGGTGATAGCGCGTGGAACTCGGTAATCATGGCGTCGCGCGCCTGTACCTGCCGCGCGACTGCGCGCATGGTCACATCCTGACTTTCTGCATTGGCGGCAACGAAGACGAACACTGCGATCAAGACCAGTAGCGGATTTCCTGTGCTGAGACCCAGAAAGCCAAACCCCACCGCAACCGCCTGACCAGCTAACGCAGCGACACTTGTGGCTTTGACCCGGTCCATTTTTAGACACAACAAAGCGCGGAACACGCGCCCGCCATCCATTGGAAAGGCGGGGATCATGTTGAACACAGCCAGCAGCAGGTTCACATAGGCCAGACGGTTCATCAGACCCGGCGTCGTGCTGTCAATCTGCGCCATCGTTTCAATCGGCATGTTGGCACCAAGCAAGACCAAAACGATCCAGATCACGATATTCACCGCGGGGCCTGCCAAAGCTACCCAGACCTCTTGCAACGGGTTTTCCGGCATCCGCTCGAGACGCGCCAAACCGCCGATTGGCAACAGAGTGATGTCCGGAGTCTTGATCCCGTACCGCCTTGCCATCAGGGCGTGGCCAAATTCATGAGCGACCACACAGGCAAACAACGCCAACACGAAAATCAGGTTTTCAACGGCCGCCTCGAGGCCTCCGTTGGAGTAGGCGGCGAAACCGACCCAGGCGAGCAGTAGGAAAAAGGTGACATGGACCCTCAATTCCGACCCCAATATCCGGCCGAGTGAGAAGGACCATGTCATGATATGTCTCCGTTTTACTTAGAACGGAATTTCGTCGTCGTCGATTCCGCTGGAGGCCGGGGCAGGAGCGCTGGATGGTGCGCCGTACGGATCACCATAGCCGCCGCCAGCCTGACCGCCGCCGTATCCACCTGACTGGCCACCACCATAGCCGCCGCCACCGCCACCTTCGCCTCGGGCATCAAGCAGGGTCAGTTCGCCCCGGTAAGGACGCAAGACAACTTCGGTCGAGTAGCGATCCTGACCCGATTGGTCCTGCCACTTCCGGGTTTCCAGTTGGCCTTCGATATACACTTTGCTGCCTTTACGCAGATATTGCTCGGCAATCCGTGCCAGAGGCTCCGAGAAAATGGCGACCGAGTGCCACTCGGTACGCTCGCGGCGTTCGCCGGTGTTGCGGTCTTTCCAGGTCTCGGAAGTGGCGATACGCAGGTTACACACTTTGCCACCATTCTGGAATGAGCGCACTTCAGGATCGCGACCGAGATTTCCTACCAGAATGACCTTGTTGACTGAGCCTGCCATATACGTCCCCGTTCTTTATCTAACAGTATGCGTCCGAATCTGACGCCAATTCTCACTGCGACCCTATACGGCCTGCGTCATGGTTAAAACACAGTTGATGGGTATTGAGATAAGCAGGAATTTACCAAGGCTGGATTAACCATGCTTTCATTATTGGCTGAAATACCTATACTCAATTGGGTTCGTGAAAATGCAGGACTGGCGTTAATGCGGTTTTTGGTGAGTGGTTTTTCAGTTCTTTTTCTGGCGTTGGTTTCCGTTTCAGCATCGGCTGACACGTTGTCAACCAAGAGTCGGAAAGACATTTTTCTGAAACAATCCAAGGTTTTGGATACACGCGCCGCGACACAGTACCGAGATTCAGAGCGTCTAAAGCCCAAAAGGCCCAAAGGCCAGTTCAATCAGCGTTATACCGGAAAATACAAAGGTGAATTTGTGTCACTCGCACGGCAAGCTGCGCGAAAGCATAACGTTCCGGAGGATCTGTTCCTACGGCTTGTTCAGCAGGAAAGCGGGTGGAACCCCCAAGCAGTGTCGCACAAAGGCGCGCTGGGGTTGGCCCAACTTATGCCCGGAACAGCACGGTTGTTGGGCGTAAATCCTCACGACCCGAAACAGAATTTGGAAGGCGGTGCGCGCTATCTGTCTTGGCAATACCGCAAGTTTAAATCCTGGCGCCTTGCGTTGGCGGCATATAATGCCGGACCAAAAGCCGTTGAAAAACATGGTGGCGTGCCGCCTTACAAAGAGACGCAGAACTACGTTCGTGTAATCTGGGGAAGTTAACCTTACTTCTCTATCCTAGCCTAGACCGGCATTGCTGCCGGTCCAATTGGGTTTATGATTTACTCCGCCGCAACTTTGATGACGGGTTCCATCCGCGCCAGAATATCTTCCGCCAGGTGACATTTGACCTGATGGCCTTCGGCCAGAGTTTTCACAGGCGGTACTTTTTCTTCGCACAAGCCGCCGGGTACTTCGGATTTCCAACGACACCGCGTTTGGAATGGGCAACCGGGCGGTGGGTTCATGGCTGACGGGATGTCGCCCTCCAACACGATATGCTGCTTTTCGACCGAGGTGTCCGCAATCGGAACCGCGCTCAGCAGCGCCTCGGTATAGGGATGGTAGGGAGGAGCAAAAACCTGATCTGTTGTGCCCAACTCGACCACATGGCCCAGATACATCACCATCACCCGGTCGCTGAGATAGCGTACAATCGACAGGTCATGGCTGATGAACAGCAGGGTGGTTTTGTGTTCGCGCTGAATCTCCATCAACAGGTCTGTCACTGCTGCCTGCACCGAGACATCCAGCGCCGAGACCGGCTCATCTGCCACAACAATCCGCGCATCTCCGGCAAAGGCCCGGGCAATGCCCACGCGCTGTTTTTGTCCTCCCGACAACTGGCGCGGCATCCGATCTGCAAAGGCGCGTGGCAGTTTCACAAGATCCAGAAGCTCGAGCATCCGCTTCTTGCGTTCAGCCTCCGAGTTGCCAACACCGAAAATCTCAAGCGCCCGAATGATCTGGCGACCTACAGTCATTGAGGGATTCAGCGTGTCGAACGGGTTCTGGAAGACCATTTGAACCTCGCCAACGGTCTTGGCATCGCGTTCCTCGATGGGCACGGCCTCGATATTGCGGTTGTCCAGAAGGATCTGCCCATCTGTCGCGGTTTCCAACCCCATCAGAACCTTGGCAAAGGTGGACTTACCGCAACCGGATTCTCCAACAATGGCAAGTGTCTCGGATTCATGTGCTTCGAAGCTGAGCGTTTCATTGGCTTTAACCACCTTTGTGGCACCACCACCAAACAGCGCATTCGCCGCAACTTCATAGTATTTCTTGAGGTTGTCCATCTTCAGAACGGTCCGACCGATTTCAGCCTTTTCCTTCTGCTCAGACACGGTGATCGGCGCGTTCCAGTCGATTTCTTTGAACTTTAGGCAACGTGTGTGATGGCGATCATTGCCGGGTACGGCCTCCATCAGAATGTCTTGTGCGTCGCAACGACCTTCTTCGAAATAATCGCAACGTGGTCCAAAGTTACATCCCGGAGGACGCTCATGCGGCAACGGGAAGTTCCCGGGGATCGCCACCAAAGGCCGCGCGTTCTTGTCTGCACCTGGCAGGGGGATCGACCGGAACAGCGCCTGCGTATACGGGTGCTGCATCTCGTCGAACACGTCATGGATTGAGCCGCGTTCAACCGCCTCGCCGGAATACATCACGCACAGACGGTCACAGGTCTCAAGCACCAGCCCCAGATTGTGCGAGATAAATAGCATCGAAGTGCCATATTTCTTGCCCAGATCCTTGACCAATTCGACTACGGCGGCCTCGACGGTCACGTCCAGTGCTGTTGTTGGTTCGTCCAGTATCAACAAAGCCGGTTTAGACATCAGCGCCATCGCAATAACGATCCGCTGCTGCTGACCGCCTGACAGTTGATGCGGGAACGAGTTCAACATCCGTTCAGGGTCGGGAAGGCGGACATCTGTTACCACTTCAAGCGCGCGGGCATAGGCCTCATCCGTGCTCACGCCTTCGTGGATCATCGGCACTTCCATCAACTGCTTGCCGATCTTCATAGCCGGGTTCAGCGACGCCATTGGTTCCTGATAAATCATCGCGATCTCATTGCCGCGAATGTCGCGTAACTCGTCCGAGCTCATCTCGGCTAGATCACGTCCCTTGAACTTGATCGTTCCACCCACGATCCGCCCGTTCTTGCCAAGGTCCTGCATAACGCCCAGAGCCACAGTAGATTTGCCGCAGCCGGATTCGCCGACCAGACCAACCGCTTCGCCGGGCTGCACACTGACCGAGAAGTCCATGACAGCGGGGATTTCCCTCAGACGGGTGAAAAACGAAATCGACAACTTATCGATCTCAAGAATTGGCCCATCATAATCCGCCAGTTTGTTCATCTTGTTTTCTCCTCGCGAGAGTCAGGGGATCCCCTTCATCTGGCTGAAAATATCTCGGGGGATCCGGGGGGCTGGCCCCCCGGCCGCTTTCACATCAATCCTTCAGACTTTCTTCGCGCAGACCGTCTGCCAGCAGGTTCAAACCGAGAACCAATGACAACAGCGCCAACGCCGGAGGAAGGGCAGGGTGCAGATAGACCGACAACAGCTTGCGCCCTTCATTGATGGTCGACCCCCAATCCGGACTTTCTGGCGGCAGACCCAGGCCAAAGAAGCCCAAGGTACCCAAAAGGATCGTGGTATATCCTATCCGCAGACAGAAATCGACGATCAGAGGGCCGCGCGCGTTGGGCAGGATTTCCCACAGCATGATGTACCATGGTCCTTCACCCCGCGTCTGAGCCGCGGCCACATAGTCGCGGGTTTTGATGTCCATCGCCAACCCTCGCACGATGCGGAACACCGTGGGTGAGTTCACGAAGACCACCGAAACGAAGACCACAAGGATGCCAGCGGGAACGTCGAAAAGGTCCAGGAAGGTTGGCAGACCCCAAATGCCGTAGCCGTCGGTGTTAACCACATACCCACCTGTCGAAATCAGCGATAGGTACAGCCAGAGCGCGACACCCAGAACACCAATCAAAAGAGGCGTTCGGAATGTCGGCCGTGTGTAATAGCGCGAGTTCAATAGCACCCCAAGAAAGATGATCGGAAAGATGAAAAGAACAGCGGCCATGTAGTTTGGAACACCGGTTGCCACGATCTCGGGCGTCACCAGTAAGTAGAACAGCAAAATGACCGGGAAGGCGAGGATCAGGTTCGCAAGGAAAGACAGCAACGTGTCCAGCCGCCCACCGTAGTAACCTGCAGGCAAACCCAGCGTGATCCCGACCATGAAGGCAAACATCGTCGCCAGAGGCGCGATCTGCACCACAATCCACGCGCCCTTGACCATTCGGCTAAAGACGTCGCGGGCCAGGTTGTCGCCCCCCAGCAGGTACCACGCATATTCTCCGTCCTCCACGCTGGGCAAAGGCGTTCCGGGCACTTTGTTCTTCATCCCAGAGACTTGTGACAGCGAGTCATGCGTCACGATCAGGTCAAGCGCGCCGAAAATCCCGGTGAAAACCCAGAACATCACAAGGCCAAAGCCGATCATGCCAATCGGACTGTCAAACAGCTTGCCATAGAGTCCCAATTTGCGTTTGAACGCGATGGACATTGCGTACAGCAAGATCAACGAAAACCAGACGGGCAGGAATTGCTGCATCATTGCGCCGATGATACCTGCGCCGGTTCCCATCAAAATGCCCAAGACGATATAGGCAACAGCAAGCCCGACACTTGCTAGAAAGCTGTATCGCATCAGGGCTTGGATTAGGTTTCGTATGCCAGATCCCGATGTCAGCGTCCCGTCGGGGTTCACCGTCATCTGAGGTTCGGGCAGAACGATACTGGCCAATATCCAAGCCAGGATCGATGCGGCCATAAGAACGAGTGCAATCGCCAAAAGCGGGTTCAGGAAGGCAATAGAGCCGGTCCAGGTTAATGGTTCCATGATCTCTGCCTCCTCACGAAATACGAATACGCGGGTTCAGGTAGACATAGCCGATATCCGATATCAGCTGGGTCACCAGCACCACAAAGACTGACACGACCGAGATCGCCAGCAGCAATTGGATGTCGTTGTTGCCTGCTGCCTGAACCAATGCCCAGCCAAAGCCCTTGTAGTTGAACAAGGTCTCGACGATCACCACACCGTTCAGCAGCCATGGGAACTGCAGCATTATGACGGTGAAGGGGGCGATCAGCGCATTGCGCAACGCATGTTTCATCACGATGTTCGGGAACGAAACACCTTTCAGGCGCGCGGTTCGGATGTACTGCGCCGTCATCACTTCGGTCATCGAGGCGCGGGTCATCCGGGCGATATAGCCCATCCCATAAAGCGCGATTGTCAGCACGGGTAAGAAGAAATTCTCAAACGTCGGATTCTCCATAGCCTGTGTGGCCGTGCCCTTGAACCATTTTAGCCCCACGGCAGAGGACGTGAAGATCGCGATGAAGATCACGCCTGATACGTATTCCGGCGTTGCCGTTGTTGTGATGGCAAAGGTCGAAAGCGTCCGGTCGGTGGCCGAGCCTTCCTTCATACCCGCCAAAATACCCAAGATCAGAGCTGACGGTACCATTAGCAGCATCACCCAGAACATCAGCCGTCCGGTCAGGGCAAGACGTGTCCCGACAACGGTCGAGACCTCTTCTTTGAACACGGTCGAATAGCCCCAGTACCCCTGCAGAATACCACAGAAATTCGGAGACTCTTCGGCAGTCTTGCCGGGCAGGATACATCTGCCCTGAACTGTGCCGTCCTCATTCGTGTGCCGATAAGATGGCAGGATTCCCAACCATTCACCGTATTTCACGGGGGTTGACTGCAGATATCCACCTTTTTCCAGAAAGCTCTCGACCTGCTCGTCGGACATACGGAAGTTGCCCTGCGTCTTCGCAAGTTTTTCGAGGTTCGGATAAAGGTTCGTCAGGTAGAAGACCAGAAAGGTAAGGCACAGCGCTGTCAAAAGCATGATGCCGACGCGCCTTAAGATGAATAATCCCATGTTAGCCCCTGTTGGTAGGCTCGCGCATCGGTCGCCGGACCGTGCGCATCGCTGTTGTTTTGGTCGCCGTCGTCAGGATGAAAAGGCCGCGCCCGTCAGGCGCGGCCTTGTGTTGTTCGGCTTAGGAAACGAGGCCGAATTTATAAAGCTGCGGAAGGTCCGCAATGTGCTTTTCGACACCGACCATGTTGTCGCGATGGTGACGCATCGCTGTGCGCCAGTAAGGCTGGATGGTCACGCCTTCTTCGATCATGATCGCCTGCAGCTTGGCCATCACTTCGCGGCGTTTGTCCACATCTGCGATCGAGTTCGCCTCGGCCAGCAATTTGTCGAACTCTTCGTTGGCGAAACCGGATTCGTTCCACGCAACACCCGACTTGTAGGCCAATGCCAGAACCTGCGTGCCCAGAGGACGGTGGTTCCAGTTGGTCGAGGAGAATGCGTATTTCGTCCAGTCGTTCCAGAAGGTCGAGCCCGGAAGGATCGTGTGTTTGGCCTTGATCCCGGCATCATTAAGTTGTGCAACAACAGCCGCAGTGGTGTTCCGACGCCAGTCATCGTCGATGGACTGAACTTCGTGCTCGAAATCAGCCATGCCCGCTTCTTCCATCAGGGCTTTTGCCCCTGCCGGATCATATGGGATACGGGTTACGGCCGAGTCGTACTCGGGGTGCATCGGACCCACGTGGCAGTTTTCCGCAGGAATACCATAGCCAGACATGCCCAGCTCTAGGCAGACCTCATTGTTAACGGCCATTGCCAGCGCCTGACGAACCCGCTTGTCGCCGTAGATCTTGTTGCCGCTATCGTCCTCGGCCAGCTGGTTCGGGCGGATGACGATGGTAAAGCCAGACGGGATTTCCGAGCGCACCAGACCGATACCATCAAAGATGTCGACGAATTCGCCCACCGACTCCCAATTCATGTCGATTTCTTCGGCTTCGTATGCGGCTAAGAACGCGGCAGGGTCGGTGCCGTAGTCGATGAACTCGATCCGGTCGATATAACCGCCTTTGCCGGCCTCATATCCCCACCAGTCAAAGCCTTCGTTACGCACCAGCACGCCCTTAACGCCAACTTCGTGGCTTTCCGGGATCATAAATCCAGTACCGATCGGGTTGGCCAGCATGTTGTTTGCGTCAAAGCTGCTGTGAACAATGGCACCCGGATAGTCTGCCATGCCTGGGATGATGGTAATATCCGGGGTGTTGCATTTCAGTTTTACAGTGTGCGAGTCGACCACGGTGATGGCACCGTCCGCCGCCTTTTGGGTGGCTTCATCGACCAAAGACGCCATGCGTGACGCCATGGAATTGCCCTCTAGGGTCGCATCGCACCAGCCGGTGATATTGCGCGCGACGTCTTCGGCGGTGAAATCGTCACCGTTGTTCCACTTGACGCCTTTACGCACGTTCAGCGTGTATTCGGTCGCGTCATCATTCGCTTCCCAGCTTTCCAGCAACATGGGTTTGAATGAGCCGTCATTGTTGTATTCGACCAGATATTCAAGCCAACCTGCGGTGAAGGTGGCAATCTGTGTCCAGTCGTAGGTGCGCGGATCTTTCAGCGCACGCACTTCCATCTGGTAGCGGATCGTGCCGCCGCGCTGTGGTTCTTGCGCGGCTGCGGGTGAGCTTAGGCCGATCATTCCATAGGCGGCAGGAACAGCGACACCCAATGCCGTGGCGCGGGCCATGAACTCACGCCGGCTGAGCTTGCCGTCACGAAATTCCTGTGCATGCATTTCCGCCGCCCAGTGCATCGGTGCTCCGGTCAAGGTTTGCTTTGTCATTAATGTCTCTCCCTGTGACATAGATTTTTATGATTGAATGTAGAACCGCTCAGGCCCGGCAGGCGCGGGTGGCAGGCTCTCGGGTTTCCGTTTTTGTGATACTGAACATCCCCATGCGTTCATTCGGCACCAGAAATCGGGTCAGGTCAACGTTCGAAATCGTCATTCAGGGTACAAAAACGACATTCGTCGGGGTCGGTTGCCGCTAACACCGATCGAGTCTGGACCTGCGTTACATTGGCTGATCGGTCTGAAGGCAGGGGATTCGACATATTCGCGCGGGGCACAAAACACGCCTGAGTGGTCAATCAACAAAAAGTGGTATCACTTTGAGAAATCAACGCTATTCCAGTCTTTCATGCGCGCACGGAACCATGTCCGCTGACGTTTGGCAAATTGTCGGGTCGAGATTGTGGCACGTTCACGGGCGGCCTCGAGTGTCATGTTGCCGTCAAGGTAGGTCATAAGCTCGGGAACTCCGATGGCCTTGAAAGCAGAAAGCGACGCGTCGTAGTGCGCACGCATGGCTTTGACCTCTTGCAATGCGCCGGTGTCCAGCATCAAGTCAAACCGCAGGTTGATCCGGTTCAGCAACCACTGTTTGTCCACGTCGAAAACGATGGGCACTGTATCCGCGATGTTCAAAACCGGAGGCGGCGTGTCGTTCTGCCAGTCGCGTAGGCCGCGACCGGTTGCGCGCAGAACCTCCCATGCGCGCTGAACTCGTGCGCGGTTCTGCGTGTCGATCCCCGCCAGAGTTTCGCGGTCAACGCCACGGATCAGGTCGGGCAGGGTAAGCTGATCCGCCTCGGTCCTTATGTCGGATGGGGTTGCCGGTATGTCAGCCATACCTTCCGTCAAAGCAGAGAAATAGAGTCCGGTTCCACCCACTATGATGGGGCGTTGAGGCCCGCTCAAAAATGGTTTGACCTCGCGCAGCCAATGGCCGGTGGAATAGTCCTGATCATAGGCGATATGCCCATACAACCGATGGGGTGCGCGCGCTTCGTCGTCGGCGGATGGCCGGGCTGAAATTACCCGCCAGCACGCATAGACCTGACTGGCATCGGCATTCACGATGACACCGCCTAAGGTTTCAGCGATCCGCAACGCCAGTTCGGATTTGCCCGAGGCTGTGGGCCCGGCAATTAGCACAGGTTTATCGGCGGGAATGGGGGGCAGGCGGTCCCAAATCTGCGATGTGTTCGTGTTGGCCATCCAAGAGTGCCTTGTTCTTCATGATCCGCATTGAACCCGCAGAGGTTTTGCTTCATTTTGCGGCGAAATAAAACCCGTGCCAGCCCGGAGCGCAATATGAGCCTTTCCCCCGAAACCGACACCCCGAAAACCAAATACAGTCGCGTGATGCTGAAAATTTCAGGCGAGGCGCTTATGGGCGATCAGGGCTTTGGCCTGCACCCGCCGACGGTTCAGCGCATCGCGCAAGAGGTGAAATCCGTGCACGATCTGGGGGTCGAAATCTGCATGGTCATCGGCGGAGGTAATATTTTCCGCGGTCTGAGCGGCTCGGCGCAGGGGATGGAACGGACGACCGCTGACTATATGGGGATGCTGGCGACGGTTATGAACGCGCTTGGGATGCAGTCAGCACTTGAGGAAGTTGGGGTTTTCACGCGTGTGATTTCGGCCATTCGCATGGATGAGGTTTGTGAGCCCTATATCCGCCGCCGCGCTGTACGCCACCTTGAAAAAAAACGTGTGTGCATCTTTGCTGCCGGAACGGGTAACCCTTATTTCACGACAGATACCGCCGCCACGCTGCGCGCGAATGAAATGGCCTGTGAGGCGATATTCATGGGCAAGAACGGTGTGGATGGGGTGTATGACAAGGACCCCAAGGAACACGCGGATGCAGTGCGCTATGACACGGTCAGCTATGATGATGTTTTGGCAAAGCGTCTGCGGGTCATGGATGCCTCGGCCATTGCGCTGGCGCGTGACAATAACCTGCCGCTGATCGTGTTCGGCCTGGATGAACCGGGCGGGTTCCGCGGTATTCTTGCAGGTGAAGGAACCTATACCAAAGTTCAGGGATAAGTCTCATCCCCAAAGACCGGACATTCTGTATTCAAGTGCTTGACGCGGACGCGAAGGCTGGGCAACTTGGCCCGGTCTTTGCGACCGCAGGGGCTGCCATCGCAAACGCGAAGGCTTGGCTGGAAGACCCGCCATGATTTCCGAGGGACCCGGAATCATGCACCGGTGTCCTCATGGATTGACGTGCATGATCTAAGGAGCCCCGTGCCATGAGCACCCTCGATATCGATTTCGTTCGGTCGCAGTTTCCGGCCTTTGCCGAACCCAGCCTTCAAGGGCAGGCGTTTTTTGAGAATGCAGGCGGATCCTATACCTGCAAACCGGTTTTGGATCGCCTGTTTCGGTTTTACACCCAGCGCAAAGTGCAACCCTACGGTCCTTACGAAGCAAGTCGGCTGGCGGGCGAGGAAATGGACGAAGCCCGCGTCCGCATGGCAGCAATTCTGGGGGTCGATACTGACGAGCTGAGCTTTGGTCCCTCCACGACTCAAAACACCTATGTATTGGCGCAGGCGTTCCGGCGCTGGATGCAACCCGGAGAGGCGATCATTGTGACCAATCAGGATCACGAGGCCAACTCAGGTCCCTGGCGCCGCCTTGCTGAGGAGGGTATCGAGGTCCGGGAATGGCAGATCGACCCCGAGACCGGATCGCTGAACCCGCATGATCTTGAAAACCTGTTAGATGAAAAGGTGCGTCTGGTCTGTTTTCCGCATTGTTCGAATGTGATCGGAGAGATCAATCCGGTAACCGAGATCACTGCGATCGCTCATGCCGCTGGCGCATTCGTGTGTGTGGATGGTGTTTCTTACGCGCCGCATGGGTTCCCCAATGTCGGAGATATGGGGCCGGACATCTATCTGTTCTCGGCCTACAAAACCTATGGCCCTCATCAGGGTTGTATGGTCATGCGACGGTCGCTGGGTGAGTTGCTGCCAAACCAGGCGCATTATTTCAATGCGGACAGTTTGTACAAAAGGTTCACGCCTGCGGGGCCGGATCACGCTCAGATCGCGGCTTGCGCGGGGATGGCGGATTACGTCGACCTTCTGTGCGATCATCATGGCGGCCCCCAAAGCGGCGCGACCGAGCGGGGTGCGTTTGTGCACAACTTGATGCGAGGGCAAGAGGTTGCAATGCTGCAACCTGTTTTGGACGCCGTGAAGGATCGCAATTCGGTCCGGCTGGTCGGGACCTCTGACGCGGCCAGTCGTGCGCCAACCGTAGCTTTGGCTTTGGAACAAAATGCCGAAGATGTGGCGAGCAATCTGGTAAAGCACGGGATCATGGCCGGGGGCGGAGATTTCTACGCAGTTCGCCCACTTGAAGCGATGGGTGTCGATCTGACCCGCGGTGTGCTGCGTGTCAGTTTCACTCATTACACGTCTGAGAACGAAATCAACCAGTTATTGGAAAGTCTTGACACCGTTTTGTGATCCGGTTTTCGCCCTGTTTCGTATAAAAGAAAATACAAAGGGCGATCATGGAAAACGAGCAGTCACCGATCATCATTTGGTACCGGCGGGACTTGCGGCTGTCGGATCACCCAGCTTTGAACGCAGCAGTTCAAAGCGGTCGTTCCGTCATTCCCGTTTACATACTCGACAATCTTGCTCAGAGGCTGGGTGCTGCGCCTAAATGGCGACTGTCGCTAGGGCTGGAAGCGTTGCAGCAGCGTTTGACGCAAGTTGGCAGTCGGTTGATCCTGCGGCAGGGAAACGCCATCGAGGTTTTGCAACAGCTTGTCCGCGAAACCGGAGCATCTGCAGTGTACTGGACCCGCGCTTATGATCCGGACTCCATTGAGCGGGACAGCAGCATCAAGACAACGCTTAAGGACCAAGGGGTTGAAGCAAAGTCGTTTTCCGGCCATCTGCTGTTCGAACCCTGGACAGTAGCGACGAAGAGTGGACAACCTTTCCGCGTGTTCACGCCGATGTGGAGAGCTGTGCAACACAGGGACGTTGACCCACCGGTCCCCACACCGAACCGTCTGATTGCGCCGCCAGCTTGGCCAAAGTCAGATGACGTTGGGAGTTGGGCCATGGGGGCGGCAATGAACCGAGGCGCCGGAGTGGTCGCGCAGCATGTGCGCGCAGGTGAAGAGGCCGCCTTTGACGTTCTCGAAGCGTTTGTTGGTCGTGTTTCTGACTATTCCAACGATAGAGACCGGTTGGATTACAACGGAACATCGGCCTTGGCCGAATATCTCTCACTGGGTGAGATCAGCCCACGGTCGATCTGGCATCGTGTTAGGATCTCTGGGATGAACGGCGTGTCGGGTACGGGTGCGTATCTGCGCCAACTTGTGTGGCGCGAATTCGCGTATCACCTGATGTTTCACACTCCACATCTGCTTGGCGCCAACTGGAAGCCAGAGTGGGACGCATTTCCGTGGCGTTTCGATGAAGATAACCCACAGGTAATTGCTTGGAAAACAGCAAGAACGGGTATTCCCGTCGTAGATGCCGGCTTGCGCGAGATGTACGTAACCGGGCGGATGCACAACCGGGCACGGATGATCGTCGCAAGCTATCTGACCAAGCATCTGATGACTCACTGGAAAGTCGGCCTGGGGTGGTTCGAGGAGTGTTTGGTGGACTGGGATCCCGCATCGAATGCGATGGGATGGCAGTGGGTGGCAGGCTCGGGGCCAGACGCGTCGCCGTTCTTTCGGATTTTTAACCCCGTGACACAACAAGAGAAATTTGACCCATCATCCGCCTATGTACGCAAATGGGTGGCCGAGGGCCAGACTGCTCCGCCCCATACTGCCTTGGCGTATTTCGAAGCGATCCCTCGGGCCTGGGGCCTTGAGCCCACGGATAACTATCCGGCTCCGATCGTTACATTGTCCGAAGGACGAGCACAGGCACTGGCCGCCTATGAGCACCGGAAAACCCAGTAAGGAACTGAAAACTTGCCAGAAACACAAACTCGGCCTAGCCTGAAACAACAACCGCACAGGGGAGAGCGGATGATCCTGACCACCACAGACGGACAGAAAGACCTGCCACGCTATTTCGGGCAGGTTGTTAAAATGCTGAACAAGATGGAATGCGGCCGCCTGGATATCGCGCTGCCGGATGGCCGTGTTTTCCGAGCCGAAGGTACAAAGCCCGGGCCAATTGCGCGGGTCGATATTCACAACCCGGACGTCTTTGCCCGGCTGATCCGAGAGGGCGAATTGGGGTTCTCGGACGCCTATTTGGAAGGCGACTGGAGCACACCGGATTTACGGTCTTTCATGGATTTGGTCCATTTGGGAACCGAGACCGTTTACGACGATTTCACCGGTAAGTTTCTGGTTCAAGCCTATGAAAGGCTTCGCTTTTGGTTGAACGGAAATAGCCGTAAGCAAGCCAAAAAGAATATCTCTTATCACTACGATTTGGGCAATGAATTCTATGCCATGTGGCTGGATGATACGATGACCTATTCCAGCGCGCTGTTTGAGACTGGGCAGGAAAGTCTTGAGAAGGCGCAAACCGCCAAATACGCCAGTATGGTTGATGAGATGGGGGCAAAGCCCGGTGATCACATCCTTGAAATCGGCTGTGGTTGGGGGGGATTTGCTGAATATGCAGCAAAAGAGCGTGGCCTACGGGTCACAGGCCTGACTATCAGCGAAGAACAGTTGAAGTATGCCCGGCAACGCATTGATAAAGCGGGATTGTCCGACATGGTCGAGTTCAAGTTGCAGGACTACCGTGATGAGCGTGGCCAGTATGACGGCATCGCATCAATTGAGATGTTTGAGGCGGTTGGTCAAAAATACTGGCCAGTCTATTTCGAAGTTGTGCGCGAACGTTTGAAGCCGGGTGCTCAGGCGACTTTACAAATTATCACCGTGGCAGATCATCGTTGGGAGGTTTACCGCAATGGTGTTGATTTCATTCAGAAATATATCTTTCCCGGCGGTATGCTGCCTGCACCTTCGGTGCTAAAAGAGCAGGTCGCTCAGGCAGGTTTGAACGTGGTGACGTCCAAGGAATTCGGCAAAAGCTACGATCTGACTCTGCGCCGCTGGTATGACACGTTCAATGATAAATGGGACGTCATTTCTGAGATGGGCTTTGATGAGCGTTTTCGCCGCATGTGGAATTATTATTTGACTGCCTGCGGCGCAGCCTTTGACACCGGCAATTGCGATGTGACACAGATTACTGTAGCAAAACCAACGTAATGAACGGACCCACCTGATGCCCACTGCTGCGCGACTTGTAGCCTCCATTTGTCTTTTGGTGGTGGCCTTTTTAGTTTCGAGCATGATCATCGCTAATGGGGAAGATGGTAAGGACTACGGTATCTTTACCTACGTGAACATGATCATTGCGGTTGCGTGCGGCTGGAAAATCATGGGAAAGCGAGCTGGCAAAGGGTGGACGTCCGGACTGAACAACGGTTTGACCGGGGTTGTCTCATTGGTTTTCTGGGGCCTGTTTGTTCAAGGGTGCAACGAAATGTTCCGATTGGCTATGCGCCATCGGTATGACGGACCATTTGAGGCACTGTTGGCCATTTTCCAGATTGGCATTGAATTTGGTCAGCAGTTGTTAGCACCAGAAATCCTGTGGACGCTCGGGATCGGTGCTGTGATCGCGGGTCTCGCCACGGAAGAGGCCAGTCGCCGCTGGCGGTGAGGGCTACTGGCACTACGAGGGTAATTTTGTGTCCGCATTGTTTTTCTATGGAACGCTTCGCCATCTGCCTTTGTTGGAGACCGTTCTGGATCGACCGCTCACCGACTTGCAGATAAGAGACGCAGTTCTGCCAGACCACGCGGTCTATGATGTTCGGGACGAGCATTTTCCGATGATTTGCTCTGAAACAGGCCATAATGCCCCGGGGCTGGTGGTTGAAGGGCTCGGGCCAGAAGACCTGAAGCGGTTAAAGTTTTATGAGGCCGGTTTCGACTTTGATATGGAGCCTCACACTTTGAACCTCACTGATGGTTCTCGCATTTTGGCAAGCGTGTTCTACCCGCAGCCGAACTTGTGGACCTCTGACGGTCCCTGGTCCTTGCAGGATTGGGTGGACGACTGGGCGGAAATGTCGGTGTCAGCGGCGCAAGAGGTGATGGGCTACTATGGCAAGGTCGACGCTGACCAGATTTCCCGCAGCTTTCCTGCCATCCGTACGCGGGCTTGGGCAAGGCTCGCCGCGCGCAAGCGGCACACTGGCGATCCGCGCGATGTGCGCAAAGACGTGGTCCTGCAACAACACGCGCGAGAGTATGTCGACTATTTCGGGATGGAAAGGATCGAGCTGCAGCATCGGCTGTATGATGGCTCGATGGGGCCGGTCGTACATCGTAGCGGGCTGATGCAGGGCAGTGCGGTTGTCGTTCTGCCCTACGATCCGATCCGCGATGCAGTCCTATTGGTCGAACAATTCCGGGCACCGGTCTACATGGCCGAAGATCCGGAGCCTTGGATGTGGGAACCCGTCGCTGGAATGATTGACCCCGGCGAAACGCCGAAACAGGCGGCTCGGCGCGAGACACTTGAAGAGGCTCATGTAAATCTGTTGGTGTTGGAAAGCGCGGGATCAGCCTATTCGTCAAGCGGATCATCCACCGAATACCTTCATCTCTATGTCGGGCTGGCTGACCTTAATCAGACAGTCAACAATGGTGGCCTTGCTTCCGAGGGCGAGGACATTCGCACACAAATCCTGCCGTTTGTGGACTTCATGGACAGAGTTGATGCCCATGGGTTCAAAGATTTGCCGTTGCTGGCGCTGGCTCATTGGCTCGCGCGACATCGGAACCGTCTGCGCTCGTGATGATCGCTGCTTGTGGTTGGCGCGCGGCAACTGTAAATCTGCCTTGATCCGTAATGAAATGAGGGCGCCATGCGCATTGCGAAAGACCTTGCCGACGCAGTCGGAAAAACCCCGCTGATCCGATTGAAGCGCATTAGCGAGGAAACCGGATGCGAAATCCTTGGAAAGGCCGAGTTTATGAACCCCGGCCAATCGGTCAAGGACCGCGCGGCGCTCTATATCATCAAAGACGCCATCGCGCGGGGCGAGTTGAAGCCCGGTGGTACGATAGTTGAAGGAACTGCGGGCAACACAGGTATCGGTCTGGCTTTGGTCGGAGCTTCGATGGGCTTTAAGACCGTGATCGTGATCCCGGAAACGCAGTCCGAAGAAAAAAAGGACATGCTGCGCCTTGCCGGTGCGCAATTGGTGCAGGTGCCTGCCGCGCCTTATCGCAACCCTAACAACTTTGTCCATTACTCGCGCCGTCTGGCCGAGGAACTGGCGCAGACCGAACCCAATGGCGCGATCTGGGCAAACCAGTTTGATAACGTGGCCAACCGTCAGGCGCATGTGGAAACTACGGGCCCCGAGATTTGGGAGCAAACCGGGGGCAAAGTCGATGGCTTTGTCTGTGCCGTGGGTTCCGGCGGAACGCTGGCCGGTGTCGCCGATGCTTTGCAGCCCAAGGGCGTTAAGATCGGTTTGGTCGATCCGATGGGGGCAGGGCTTTACTCCTATTACACCACTGGCGAAATCGCGATGGAGGGCAGCTCGATCGCCGAAGGCATTGGGCAGGTGCGGATCACGAAGAACCTCGAAGGCTTCAAGCCCGATTACGCCTATCAGATGACCGACAATGAGGCGCTGCCGCTCATCTTCGACCTGCTGCGCGAAGAGGGGCTGGTCATGGGCGGTTCGACCGCGATCAACATGGCGGGTGCCGTGCGTTTGGCCAAAGACCTTGGGCCGGGCCATACTATCGTGACAATCCTGTGCGACTATGGAACGCGCTATCAGTCCAAGCTGTTCAACCCGGAATTCCTGCGTGAAAAAGAGCTGCCGGTGCCCGATTGGATGACCGAAGCCCCGCGCAGCATACCCGGCGTGTTCGAGGACGTGTGATGCTGCGACAGGTCCGCCTGCTCCTAGCGCTTGTCTCAATTTGTCTGGCGGTTCTCTGCGGCCCTGCGGCTGCTCAGCTTTCCGACCGACAGAGCGAGTACTATCAGGGTTGGGTCAAAACGGCGGACCGAGCAGAAGTAGTGATCGAGGCCGACCGGGCCTCGAATGCATCGCTTGAAAACCTACGTTCGGAAATTCATGCCTATCGCGATGATTTCAATCGTGCGCGTGGTGCAAATACCGAACGCATACAGACGCTTGACGCTCAGATCGAGGCGCTTGGGCCGAAGCCCGAAGGGGATGCGAGCGAACCCAAAGACATTGCCGCCCTGCGCGCGCATCTTGAAGAGCAACTGAATGCCCTTCAGGTTCCTAGGATTATCTCGGAAGAAGCGTTCAGCCGCGCCAACGGTTTGATCGCAGAAATCGATCAGCTTCTGCGTAACCGCCAGACCAAAGAGCTGTTAGAGCGCGGTCCGTCTCCGATTAACCCAATCTATTGGGGGCCAGCATGGACAGATGTTACCGAAGCAGCCCGCGGCCTGTTCAACGAAGCCCGAAGGAATCTGCAAACTGATGTAGCCCACGAGAAGTTGCGCAATCAGGGCTTGGGTATTTTTGTACTGGTGGTTCTCGCCGGGGTACTGTTGTTCTACGGCAAGCATTGGTCCGAGCTTGCAGGGAGCTACTTGCGTAAGCTGGGCGGCCGGGGCAGCGGTGTTTGGACGTTCCTGACTTCACTACTGCGTATTATTTTACCCTGGCTTGGGGTCTGGTTGATCGTCAAGGCGATCGTAATGACTGGGGTGCCGGGCTTGCGTGGCACTTTGCTGTTGGAAAACATCCCGTATTGGGCTGCGATTATCCTCTATTATGACTGGATTGGCCGACAGGTTTATGTCCTGCAAGAGGCGCAGGGATTTAAGCGTCTGACCGCGAAGCGGGTGGCCGAACTGCGGGTCTATCTCGATCTGCTTGCAGTCCTTTTGATCCTGCACGAATTGGTGAATCTATTCGAGCAGATCGAGAATATCTCGGACGCGACGCGCGCGGTTGTCGGTTTCCCTGTGACAATCATTACGGCACTGGTTCTTTTGCGCGTGCGTCAGGTGCGCAGCACCGAGGTTGTCGTCGACTCGGATGAGCCCGGCGCGACCCGAGGCGCGGGTTTGGCGCAGTTGATAGAATTCCTGCGTCGAGCCCTGTTTCTGCTGGGTATTGCCAGCCCGGTGCTGGCAGTGGTCGGTTATACCAACGCCGCCGAGGCGATCGTTTATCCTGCTGTCAAATCCCTTGTTCTCATTGCGGCACTGGTCATCGTTCAGCGATTCCTGACTGCTGTTTACGGGTGGGTCACGCGACAGGGCGACGGGGCCAAGGATTCCCTGTTTTCCGTCTTGATCGGCTTTGCGATGGCCATTTTCGCCATCCCGGTTCTGGCAATCTACTGGGGCGCGCGCAAGACGGATTTACTTGAGGTTTGGTCGCGTATCCTGCTGGGATTCGATGTCGGTGGCGTGACAGTTTCACCGAAGAATTTCTTTACCTTCCTGATCGTCTTCCTGATGGGCTATGGCTTGACCCGAATGCTGCAAGGGGGGCTACGCAGTTCTCTGCTGCCCAAGACCAAGATTGACCCTGGTGGCCAAAACGCGATTGTCGCCGGGACAGGCTATGTCGGAATTTTCCTGGCGGCGCTCTGCGCCATTATGGTGGCCGGGTTCGACTTGTCCTCGCTGGCGATAGTTGCCGGTGCGCTGTCGGTCGGCATTGGTTTTGGCTTGCAGACCATCGTGTCTAACTTTGTCTCGGGTATCATCCTGCTTGTCGAGCGTCCGATCTCGAAAGGCGATTGGATCGACGTCAACGGGATGATGGGCTATGTGCGCGATATTTCGGTCAGGTCGACACGGATCGAGACCTTCGACCGAACCGATGTGATCGTCCCCAACTCGGATCTGATTAGCGGTGTGGTGACCAACTACACCCGCGGTAACACGATCGGGCGGGTGATTGTTCCTGTCGGCGTTGCCTACGGAACCGATACTCGCAAGGTCGAGAAAATCCTGGGCGAAATTGCAAATGCGAACCCGATGGTTCTTGCCAACCCTGCTCCCAGTGTTGTGTTCCAAGGCTTCGGCGCGGATTCTCTGGATTTTGAAATCCGTGCTATTCTAAGGGATGTGAATTGGATGCTGTCTGTAAAGTCAGACATGAACCATGAGATCAACCGTCGCTTTGTTGAAGAGGGCATCGAGATCCCGTTCGCGCAGCGTGACGTGTGGTTGCGCAACCCTGAAACTCTGCGCAACACCGGTCCAGAGGTGAAGGCTGCCCCCAATTCTGAAGAGGGCTCCGCAGCCAAACCTACGCCGATTAAAATGACCGAAGCCGACATGTCGGATAGCGACGGGGACGAGATTTGATCGGTTTTCCGGTCCCGCTCAGGAAGGTTGAATTTTCACCCTATTGGGGCCTTGCAAATCTGCAAGCGATAGTCCAAATATCGCCCGCACGGAGAGGTGGCCGAGTGGTCGAAGGCGCACGCCTGGAAAGTGTGTAGGCGGGAAACCGTCTCCAGGGTTCGAATCCCTGTCTCTCCGCCACATATGTTAAAAGTTGATTGGCGATGCTTGGTCTAACGAGTTTAGACACCTATGTGCTTTTCGCTCACCTCGGACGTCAAGTCGGACATGGCGCCACTCCAGACTGTGCGCCCGCGTGCTAGGATGGTTGCGGTGTCTGATACAGTGGCTAATTCTTTCAAGGACTTGTCGATCAAAAGGATTGCGACGCTGGTGTTCTGCTTTAACTGCCGCATTGCAGCCCAGATTTCCTGTCTGATGATGGGTGCGAGACCCTCGGTTGCTTCATCCAGAACAAGAAGACGCGGATTCGTCATCAATGCACGACCGATGGCCAGCATTTGCTGTTCACCGCCAGACAATGAGGCGGCTCGCTGGTTTCCACGTTCATCCAGCCTCGGGAACAGACTTGCGACCTTGCGCAGATCCCATTCTCCGGGGCGGGCTGCAGCGATTAGGTTTTCGTGCACGGTTAAGTCCATGAAACACCTGCGCCCTTCGGGAACCAGACCTACACCGCTCCGCGCAACTTTGTGACTGGGTAGGCCCTGCAAGTTTTTGCCATCTAAGGTGATCGTGCCCGAGGAACGGATCATCTGACAGATCGCCTTGACGGTGGTTGTCTTGCCCATGCCATTCCGTCCCAGCAATGCGGTAACTTCGCCCTCAGCCACGCGCAGATCGACACCGAAAAGCGCTTGGCTTGGACCATAGGCTGCCTGAAGGTTCTCGACCGTGAGAAAACTCATACTTCTTCTCCCAGGTAGGCCTCTCGGACATCCGCGCTTTGGCGGATGTCGTCTGCTGATCCTGTGGCGATCACCGCGCCATAGACCATCACGCTGATGCGGTCTGCCAAAGCAAAAACGGCATCCATATCGTGTTCGACCAGCAGGATCGGGGCTTCGGCGCGAAGTCCGTCGAGTAGAGCAGTCAGGTTCCGGGACCCCTCTGCTCCGAGACCGGCCATGGGTTCATCCATGACAAACGCGCGGGGTGAAAGCGTAAGCGCAACGGCGACTTCCAACTGTCGTCGCTGCCCGTGGCTGAGGCTGGAGCACTGTGTGTCGCGAAAATCCGCAAGGCCGACACGATCCAGTGCACCTTCTGCACGGGACCGTAAAGTTTTTGATTTTTGAGCGGCCCCCCAGAACCGCCATGAGGCCCCTTCGATTGCCAGACAGCCTAAAATCGCGTTTTCTAAAACAGTGTCTTCCATGCATAAGTCGGAAATCTGGAACGTCCGACCCAAGCCAGCGCGTGCGCGAACGTGGGGGGGCAGGGCCGAAACATCCCGATCATCCAACAAAACGCGACCGGAATCGGGGTGGATTTCACCGCATATCTGCTTGATCAGCGTGGACTTGCCCGCTCCGTTCGGGCCAATGATTGCGTGGATTTCCCCTGGGTTGAGGTCGATTGACACATCGTGTGTCGCTGTCAACGCGCCGAACCGTTTGCTAAGTGCATCAGTGGCAAGGATTGGCTTAGACATGCGCACCCTCTTTCCCCGTGAGTAGGCCGATCAGTCCACCACGCCCGAACAGGACAATGCACAACAGGACGACTCCAAGGTAAACATGCCAATAATCGGTCAATGCTCCTAAAAAATGCTCGAGTGCTACAAAGACACAAGCCCCGATTACCGGCCCCATCAGCCGTCCAACGCCGCCAATCACGATCAATACGATAAGCTCTCCGGACAATTGCCAGCTAAACATTGTGGGCGACACAAACCGGTTGAGGTCAGCGAAGAGCGCGCCCGCCAATCCAGTTATTGCGCCTGAAAGAACAAAGGCCAGCAAACGAATTCGCGTAGGGTTCAGACCGACTGCCTGAACACGTGATCTGGTTTGGCGCGTGGCGTTCAGTGCCAAACCGAAGGGTGAAGCCTGAAGGCGGGCAAACAGGAACAACACGATGCAAAGAAGAGTGAAACAGATGCCGAAGAACTGAATTGGCACCAGCGTGTTTAAGCCGGGAAAACCGTTGCGCACATAAATGGACAATCCGTCCTCGCCGCCATATTGCGCCCATGAGATGGCAAAGTAGAAAAACATCTGGCCAAATGCGAGGGTGATCATGATGAAATAAACCCCGGTTGTGCGCAGTGACAGCATGCCGATGAAAAACGCGACCAGCGCCGAGATGACCATAGCCGACAGCCAGATCAACGGCATCGACGTTGTCCCATCAGTGCTGAACAGACCAAGGTTTAAGGTTGAATACGTCTGCGCGTGATAGGCAAGAATACCCATGGTATAGCCGCCAAGGCCAAAGAACGCAGCGTGGCCCAAGCTGACCATTCCGCCCAGACCCAATGCAAGGTTCAACCCGACAGCTGCCAGTGCAAGGACAACCGCTCGGGTGGCCAACGTGATCGTGAAAGGCTCGTCCATCGCCAATGCCCAAATGGGTAATAGAAGCAGGCCAGTCAGAACGACGCCATTGATGTATCTTTCCTTAACTCTCATGCGCGGGCTCCGAACAAGCCAGTAGGGCGCCAGATCAGAACAAGCCCCATCAGTATATAAATCCCCATCGAGGCAATGGCTGACCCGCTTTTTTGCGCTGCACCGGGCTCCATGAACAAGCCAAGGAATTCAGGAAGGAAAACGCCGCCCAACGTGTCGGTCAAACCGACCAGCAATGCACCAATGAACGCCCCTCGGATCGACCCGATACCGCCGATTACGATAACCACAAAGGCAAGGATCAGAACGGGTTCACCCATGCCTACCTGCACCGATTGAATTGCTCCAACCAAAGCGCCGGCCAGCCCGGCCAGAGCTGCTCCTAGGGCAAAAACGAGGGTGTAGAGTTTTGAGATATCAACGCCAAGCACCGCGATCATCTCTCGATCGTTTTCACCGGCCCTGATCTGAATGCCTATGCGTGTACGTTCGATGAACAGCCATAATCCGCCCGCGATTGCCACACCGATGACGATCAGGCTTAGACGGTAAAGGGGGTATTCGATGCCGCCGGGCAGGGTGACAGGCCCCGAAAGAGCTTGCGGGATATTCAAAAACAAGGGGAAAGACCCGAAAAACCAGCGGGTTCCCTCCGAAAATATAAGTATCAGGGCAAAGGTAGCTAGAACCTGATCCAGATGAGGTGCATCGTATAGCCTTCGTATGACAACAATTTCAATCATCGCGCCGGCAAGCGCAGCTGAGGCGAGCGCCGCAACTAGACCCAGAAAGAACGATCCCGTGGCACCGGCCACAGTGGCTGCTGCGAAAGCCCCGACCATGTAAAGCGAACCGTGGGCAAGATTGATCAGCCCCATGACGCCAAAGATAAGTGTCAGGCCCGCAGCCATCAGAAATAACATGACGCCAAATTGCAGACCATTGAGGATCTGCTCGACAATCAGGATCGAGGACATGGGAACTCCGGTGGTCTGCCTGCCGTCTGGTTGACGGCGGGCAGCAGTCGTTTCTTACATTTTGCACTCGGCGGCGTATGCGTCCGAATGAGCTTCAAGTGCGGTGCCGATGATCTTGTTGGTAAAAACATCACCTTCCTTGATCACTTCACGCGCATAGATCGTTTGTACCGGGTGGTGGTTCGGGCCAAATGCAAAATCCCCGCGCGTACTGTCGAACTCAGCGGCTCGCAGGGCTTCGCGGAAAGCATTTGCGTCTGACGGATCGGCTTTTTCCAATGCGGATAAAAGCAGGTTTGCGGTGTCGAAACCCTGGCTGGCGTAAAGCGACGGCAGGCGGCCGTATTCGGCCTTGAAGCTATCGACAAAAGCCTTGTTGGTCGGATTGTCGATATCCTTGTTCCATTGCGAGGTGTTCACAACACCCAAGGCTGCATCACCCACTGCCTGCAAGATACCCTGATCAAAGCTAAAGGCCGGGCCGACGACAGGCAGATCGATTCCGCTGTCGGCATATTGCTTGAGAAAAGAAATCCCCATGCCGCCGGGCAGAAAGAAAAAGACACTGTCGGCGTCACTCGCGCGGATTTGGGCGAGCTCGGCGGCATAGTCCGTTTGACCAAGCTGGGTGTAAATCTCTCCGGCCAGGTCGCCATCGAAGAAACGTTTGTACCCGGTCAGTGCATCCGTACCCGCCGGGTAATTCGGAGCCAGAATGAAAGACTTCTTGTAGCCAGCATCATTTGCATATGCTCCAGCCGCTTCGTGCAGGTTGTCATTCTGCCATGCCACGTTGAAATAATTGTGATGGCATCCTTTCCCCGCCAAGGCCGAAGGGCCTGCGTTGGGGGATAAATAGAACACATTCTGGTTCACCGCTGCTGGAACGACGGCCATGGCAAGGTTCGACCAAATAATGCCTGTCATGACGTCGACGCGTTCTGATTGAATCATCTTGTCTGACAGTTGCACCGCAATGTCGGGCTTGCGCTGGTCGTCCTCGATCACGACTTCGATGTCGTCACGTCCTGACTGTTCAATCGCCAGAAGGAACCCGTCGCGCACGTCAAGACCCAGGCCGGCGCCGCCGCCCGAAAGGGTAGTGATCATCCCGACCTTGACCTCAGCGAATGCCGATGTGGCTAGCAGCGATGCAGCCGATGCAGCCAACAATAGCTTTTTCATTTTTCTCTCCCTCGTTGGTTAGCCACAGTTGATACTAAAAATGCGGGTCATGACCAGCCGAAGGTTTGAATTTCGTTGGAAAAACTGTTCAGACCGGCAATCAAGTTGCGGTTTTGGATCATCAGACAACGCTTTGTCTTAAGATGGGCTCATTGCTGCCACATCGTACAGGCAAGAACGGCGCGAATATTTTGCGTGCAGTCCGTCTGCACGGGTGATTGAATGTGTCGCATTGGTAACTACGGTCTGAAAACTGGAACTTACCGATTAGCGGCGACCGGGTGTTAAGATATCAAGGGTTCCGACCCAATACGAAGAAGCTAAACCAAAGCGACGTGTTCCAACAGAAGCGAAATATTCGCCACAAAATCGAGCAGGACAGATCGCGTTCGGAGGTTAAATGTTACTGTCTGTAGTCGTTCCATGTATGAACGAAGAGGACTCCTTACCAGCTCTGGTAGAGCGCTTGATCGCAGCAACAGACGCATGGTCTGACGACACCGAGATCCTGTTGGTCGACGATGGTTCGACCGACGACACCTGGGATGGGATCTGTTTGCAAAGCCAGAAGCATCCGCGAGTGCGTGGTCTTAAACTGTCCACGAACAGGGGGCATCAGGTGGCTTTGACAGCCGGGTTGATGGCCGCAAGGGGTGAACGCATCTTTATGTTGGATGCTGACCTGCAAGACCCGCCCGAATTGTTGTCTGACATGATGGCGATGATGGATCGCGGATACGACGTGGTGTACGGCCGCCGCAGCGAGCGCAAAGGAGAAAGCTGGTTCAAAAAGCTGACCGCTCACGGGTTCTATCGCATTCTCAACCGGTTGTCGGATGTCCCGATCCCGAATGACACAGGTGACTTCCGATTGGTCAGCCGCCGGGTGTTGAACGCGGTGCTGGATATGCCCGAACGTGCACGTTTCATCCGCGGGATGTTCGCCTGGGCTGGGTTCCGGCAGATTGGTATCGAATACGTGCGGGATCCGCGCGTTGCTGGTGAAACCAAGTACCCAATGTCCAAGATGATCCGCTTGGCCTTTGATGCGTTGTCCAGTTTTTCGATCAAACCGTTGCAGATTGCCACGCGCCTTGCGTTCTTAACCCTGATCGTTGCGGCGCTGATGCTTGTTTATGTATTCTGGTCGCTGATCCTGTACAACACCGTTGCTGGTTGGGCCTCAACGGTTTTGGTGATCAGCTTTTTCTCGGGTATCCAGTTGCTGACATTGGGAATTATGGGCGAATACCTCGGGCGGCTCTACATCGAAGCCAAAGGGCGCCCCTTGTTTTTCATCGATGAACAAGTCGGCGGCGTGGTTGAGAACACGCCGGAAACAATGAGCAAACAAGCATGAGCGAACGCCGCCGGATAGTCCGCTTTGCGGTCGTGGGAGTAGGTGTGGCCGTCTACTATATCCTGGCGTATCTGGGGTTGCTCAGGTTGTTCGGATCGTCTTGGGTTGCCAACTTTCTGGCGTTTGGGTCGGCCATTCTTATCCAGTATGTCGGCCAAACCAGTTGGACCTTTGAAAAGAAGCTGGCCGTTCCGGCTCAGTTTGGCCGATTTTTGTGCATGATCGGCATCGGATTGATCGTGTCTTCGGTTTTGACATCGGTTCTCGGCCCCAGACTGAACATGTCCGAGCTTGCAACGGCTGGGGTGGTGGTCGTCGTTCTACCTGTCATCAATTTCGTGATCCTGCGGCTGTGGGTCTATCGCGAAGAGAATTCAATTTAGAGAGTTGAGATGTCACATATCTATTCCAACGAGTTCTTCGACTATATCGACCGCGGCGCAAGGCAGTCGGCTGTTCGGTTGATTAAGTGCCTGCACGCTTGGGTTAAACCAGAAAGCGTCGTGGATTTCGGATGTGGACGAGGTGTATGGTTGTCCGAATGGGCAGCTGCCGGTTGCCCGGATGTTGCCGGGGTCGATGGTGACTACGTTGACCGGGATCGGTTGGCTATCGCGCCCGAGTCTTTTTATGCTGAAGACCTGAGCAAGCCCGTTGATTTGGGGCAAAAGTTTGGTTTGGCGCAATCGCTTGAAGTCGGAGAGCACCTTCCCAATGCGGCGTCCGCCAACCTTGTGCAAAGCCTGACAACCCACAGCGATCTCGTACTTTTTTCGGCGGCAGTGCCCGGGCAGGGAGGAGAGTTCCACGTCAACGAGCAGCCTTTGGCATTCTGGCAGGGCCTGTTTGCCGAGCGTGGTTACACTGCCTATGACTGCTTGCGCCCCGTTCTGTTCAATGACAGCTCGATTGAGCCTTGGTATCGCTACAACAGCGTTCTTTATGCCAGTGACGCAGTAGCCGAAACTCTGCCGACAGAGGTTTTGAACACTAAAGTCGCGGCAGGTGCTCTGAAAGAGGTTGGCAGCTTCGGATGGAACCTGCGCAAGATGATCGTTCGCCAATTGCCGCAAAAAACCGTTACCTCGATCGCGCAGGCTCGCGCCTCGGTCATCGCTCGCGCTCACCGGAGTAAATGATGAGTACACAGTCTTTGGGACGCGATGTCATCCGGTTTTCGTTGCTGGGACTGGGGGCGCTTGTTCTGGTTTACGCGCCTTTACTGTTCGATCCGCTGGTGCGGCATGATGACTTCCCGGCTTTGCTGGGAACCAAAGAAATGGCGTATATAAAAGCGCTGGATGAAGGGCGCTGGTTGAATTACTGGTGGCAGTTTCGCCCGTATTTTTGGCCTGCACCCGTCAGTTTTGTACTCTACCTGATCGCCAGTGCCGTTTTTGCGGCATCGACAGCCTTGATCGTTTTTGGTCGGGATGCTCCGGGTTGGTACCGCGGCTACTTTACCTTGTTCGTGGTGCTATCGATCCCGACATTTTTGATCAGCTTTTGGTTCAACACGTTGTTGCCCGGGGCATGGGTTATTGCGCTTTTTGCGCTTGCGGTCGTGTTTTTGCCCCATCGGATCGCGCTGGCCTTGATGCTGATCGCAGTGCCGCTGTCCTTCATGGCCTATACGACCTATCCGTTTCTGTTGCTGACGCTGCTGTTATTGTCGCACAAAGCGCCACAGACTTACAAAAGCATGGTCACCACACTGCTTGTCTTCTTTGTCAGTCTCGTCCTGGCGGTCGTGTCGGTTTACTCGCTCAATTATCTCTACCACGGGGTTTTCGGTATCCCCATAGCCGAGTGGCGGGCCCCGACAGAAGCCAAAACGCTGGATGACCTGATAGTAAATCTGGGCAAGCTAAAAAGGTTTCTAATGATGACCGTCCGCCAATTCGGGGGTGGGACTGCAGGAACCGGAGCTGTGCTGTTGCTGTTTTTTGTTGGGGCATGGGTTTGCTTGTTTCGTTGGCAACGGTTCACTGCGATAGCCGTTTTGGCAGCAGCGCTGGCCGGTCTTGCACCTTTGTTCGCCAAGTCACTGATGTCTGGCGTGTTAGTGCCTGTGCGCGCCTATGGCTGGATTTGGATCCTCATTGGATTTACCTTTACCACAGCAACCTTGCACATGGCCAAAACACCAGGCAGGTGGGCGAGTGTCGCGCGGATTACAATAATGTATGTGCTGTTGATCAAGTTGATCCTATTTGGACGCGCGACTTACCTTCAAATTCCGGAATGGCAAAAAACCACCCGCGATTTGGCAGCGTCCATTCCTGAAGGCACGAGCGCGATCCATATTTATGGAGAATTTCTTGGCTTGAACGGCGCGCGTTCGGCTGGAATCCAGTTTTCGCGTGGGCTGCAGCTGCGCCTGGCTTATCTAACCGGGGCCGAGGTTTTTATCTGTCATAAACAACCTGAAGATTGCGAAAAGGAAACGCCTCCTTTCGACCCTATGGATTGGACACATGTTCCGGTAGTTGAAAGCCGGGGCGAGGTCAGCTTTCTTCTGTTGCCTCCGCCTCCGGTCGGGCCGTAACAGGACGGTATGAACTAACTACGCCCTGTCTTTCCCGACGGAGCGTTTTTCATTTGGTTTGGGCAAAAGTCATTTGTAACAATTCTAAGAAGGTTTTATTAAGCCAATTCCGGTTTGACACTTTATTCCGAATGACGCGACCGTCGTCTTCTATCATAGGGCAACACTAAATGATTGATCTCAGTGGGCGTAAGCCTTTGCGAGAAAGTCGCAACTACCTGATTTTCGAACACCCTGATCACGAAGACGCGCTGCTAAAGGTCAGAGCGGACATTCCTGTCAGAAATCACGCTGTCCAGCGCTATGCCGAAAGACGATACGGCAATTTACGCCAATGGAACCGCGAGGCTAACGAATACCTCGCCGCGCTGCACAGGGGGTGTCCAGAAATTGAGCGCCTTGCGCTGTTTATGGGTTACGCACCAACCTCATTAGGGCCAGCCATGGCCGTAGAAAAACTGACAGGTCCCGATGGCGGGCTGGCGCCGACGGTTTACAGTGAGTGGCTGTTGGTCAAAGACGATCCCGTTGGTCTGAAGCGTTTGCACGATGATTTCGCCGAGCTAATGGACGATCTGGAACGTGGACGGATCATCGTCGGAGACATGAGCCATGAAAACGTAGTGCGCGCTCAAGAGCGTGGCGGAAAGTTGACTGTCATCGACGGCGTCGGTGAGAGGGTTCTGCTTCCGCTGGCTCTGGTCAGTGATTTAGCTTTTCGCAAGTCGATACAACGTCGACGTGAGAGGATGCTTGGCATGCTGCGCCCGTAATTCGTCAGGGTTGTTTCCGTTCGTGAAGAATCTGTTCACGGATGCGGACTTTCGGCCAGGATAATCCAATGTGCAGAGATGACAGAATCGAGATTGGTTTTCTGCTGTTTGATGGCTTTCCGATGGCTTGCCTGACTTCGGTTATCGAACCTTTGCGTGCCGCCAACGAGATCGCAGGGCAGGAGACCTTTTGTTGGACGTTACTGTCCGAGCGCGGACAAAAGGTACGTTCTAGCGCCGAGGTGGGATTTGACGCAATGCGTGGCTTGCTGGATCACGGTGAAGTCGACATTCTGTTCCTGCTAAGTAGCCCGACCTCGAGGTTTGAAAACTCCAGCGCAGGAAATGCCGCTCTGCGCAGCCTTGGGCGACACGGTACAATTCTGGGTGGGATCAGCGGTGGTGTGTTCCCGCTTGTTCGCTCGGGCACGATGCAAGGGCAACCGGTCTCGGTCCATTGGTGCTATGAAGCGGCGTTCGAGGCCGAGTTTCCCGATTTTGATGCCCGGAGTGAAGTCATCGTCAGAACCGCAACGCGCTACACCGCCGCAGGGGCCGCAGCAGGGTTTGATCTGGCATTGCATCTGATTCAGGATCGTCTTGGAGCGGAAATAGCGCATGAGGTTGCGTGTTGGTTTCAGCACCCCATGATGCGTGGAGCCGGGGTGCGCCAACAGGTGCCCAGTGCCACACAACCGGAAACAGGCGACAGTCTTCCGCCGCTTGTCGCGCGTTGCGTTACGCTGTTTGGGCAGGATATGAGCGAACCAGTCTCGATCGCCGACGTCGCACGGGAAATAGGCGTCACGCCGCGCCAAATTGAACGTGCCTTCAAACGGGCAACCGGCAAAAGCCCCAGTCACTACTACAGGGCCATGCGTATGAAGGCCGCGCGGCAGATGGTGATGTATACAGCGGATCCGATCCCCGAGATCGCTGCATCGGTCGGCTATAGTTCCGCCGCGCCTTTGGTGACACATTACCGGGCTGCATTCGGACTCAGCCCGGCCGAGGATCGCCGCCGGATCAACCGATTCCGGGTCGAGGGCAACGCGCCACTGCCATCAGTTTAGTAGACCGATCGCATCGAGGTCAGCACAGCGTGATGTAGCGACCCGGCCGAGGATCGTGGGCCGTATATGCTGTAATGATCTGCATCGCGGCACAAAAGGTAACACCCGACATGGTGGATCGAACAGCGTGCTGCGGTGCCGGGGGGTAGGCGGCGCAGGTCCAGTTGGCTTAGCAATTCCAACACTGACGGAATGCCATCGCCGCGCAGGTCGAACCGTACCCAGGCGTCGGTCTGTTCGGTGACGGACGCCGTATTCCCTACGCCTGCCTTAACCTGATCCGCAAGGTCGTGGTGGCCTTTATATGGGGCCTCAATCATCCATTGATCGGGGCCGGACCAAAAGGCGGTTGTCTCGCCACCTGCTATGCGCTGGATGTCGGGTGCAGGCGCGCCGATCACTTTGGCCAGCGCCTCACGTGCCTTGGCTTCCTGTCCCAACCGGGCCGCGACCGAGGACAGCGCCACGTCGGGCACCTCGGTACATGTGACCGGCCCGACCGTGTCTACGCGCGGCGCGGCCCCGCCGAGGGCGGTTATTGCTACAAGATCATGCACGCAGACGTTCTCCTTCGGGGTCAATGAAATGGGCCGAGACAATTTCGACCTCGACCGTTAGGTCGGTCAGTGGCGACACAAGGCGCATCTTCTCTCCCATCCGCGCATCGCCGCGTTTCAGCAGGCCCAGCCCGATATTGCTGTTCAGATTGGGCGAATAGGCCGCCGAGGTCACATAGCCCTGATCATGCGCCGCATCGACCGGGCCATTCGTGTTCATCAAGTGGCCGCCAGCGGTGATCTTTTCCTCGGGGTTGACCGGTTTCAGGCCGACCAGTTTAAGCACATCGTGCGCGATCAGGGCCTCGCGTTCGCATAGAACCGATCCAATGCTGTCTTTCTTCTTTGATACCATCTTGCCCAGACCAAGATTCAGCGCCGTGGTGGTGCCGTTCAACTCATTGCCGACCGGGTGGCCCTTTTCGATGCGCATCACGCTCAGCGCTTCGGTGCCATAGGGGGTGACGTCGAACTCTTTGCCTTCGGTCATCAGCCGCCGCATCAGTGCGTCGCCATAGCGCGACGGGACGGCGATCTCGAACGCCAATTCGCCCGAGAACGAGATACGAAACAGCCGCGCCCGTAGTCCACCGCAGACGGTGATCTTGCCGCAGGCCATGAAGGGGAAAGCCTCGTTCGAAATATCAAATTCGGGGTCCAAGATCTTTTGCAGAAGCTTGCGGGAATTCGGCCCCGCCACCGCGTATTGCGCCCAACCATCGGTGGTCGAAATCAGCTGCACATCCATGTCCGGGAACAGGCACTGGCGCACAAATTCCATGTGGCGATAGACACTTACAGCATTCGCCGTGGTGGTGGTGACGACGAAATGATCCTCGGCCAGCCGCGCGGCGGTGCCATCATCCATGACCATTCCATCCTCGCGCAGCATCAGCCCATAGCGGGTTTTGCCCACCGCCAGCTTGGCAAAGCCGTTGGCGTAGACGCGGTTGAGGAACTCGGCGGCATCCGTGCCCTGCACGTCGATCTTGCCCAGGGTGGTGCAATCGCACACCCCGACCGAGGCGCGGGTTTGGCGTACCTCGCGGTCGACGGACTCGCGCCAATGCGTCTCACCGGGCAGGGGGAACCACTGTGCGCGCAGCCAGTTCCCGGCCTCGACAAACACCGCGCCGCGTTCCTTGGCCCAATGGTGTGACGGGGTCAGGCGGGTCGGGTGAAAGTCTTTGCCCGTCATTCGGCCGGCGAACGCGCCGATGGGCACAGGGGTATAGGGCGGGCGGAAAATGGTGGTGCCGGTTTCAGGGATCGACTTGCCCGCAACCTCGGCCATGATGGCAAGGCCCGTGATGTTCGAAGTCTTGCCCTGATCGGTTGCCATGCCAAGCGTGGTATAGCGTTTCAGATGCTCGACCGAGCGGAAGCCTTCCTGATAGCTGAGCTTCACATCCTTGACAGTCACGTCGTTCTGTTGGTCGACCCAGGCGCGTTTGCAGCCCTGCACATACCAGAACGGCTTTAGCGCTATGGGCGCGTCCTCGGCTTCTGGCAGGTCGGGCAGGGTGCTCAGGTTCAGCGCGGCAGCGGCCGCTTCGGTGCCCGAGCGCAGCGCACCATGGGTCGACATCACGCCATTGGCAGAACCTGCGACGGACATGCCGACCGGTAGGTTTTCTCCCGGAACGAAAGCAGCAAGGGCTTCGTTCCAAACAGGGCGTCCGCGTTGGTGGCAGGTCAGGTGGACATTCGGGTTCCAGCCGCCCGACACGCCCAGCGCGCCACAGTCCAGTGTCCGGGTCGAACCATCGGGCAATGCGACCTCGACAAAGCTCAGGCCCAGACGGCCCTTGGTGTTTATGACCTGCGCGCCTTTCAGCACCTCATAGTCATAGCTGAGCGGGGCATCGTTGCGCACATCTACCACGGCCGCGATTTTAACGCCCTTGGCGTGCAGGTCCGCGGCCGTGCGGTGGCCGTCATCATTGTTGGTAAAGATCGCAACCCGAGGCGAAGCTGTCACCGCAAAGCGATTGGCATAAGTTCTCAGCGCGCTGGCCGTCATGATGCCGGGTCGGTCATTATTTTCAAACGCAATCGGCCGCTCGGTCGCCCCGGCACAAAGCAGCGCCTTTTGGCTATAGATCCGCCACAGGATCTGGCGCGGTTTGCCAGCGGGCAGCGAGGGCAAGTGATCGCCCGTCCGCTCGACGGCCCCGTATATGCCGTGGTCGAAAGCTCCGATCACCGTGGTGCGCGGCATCAGTCGAACGTTCGGCATTGCCGACAGTTCGGCCACAGCCTGTGCAGCCCAATCGGGCGCGCTGTGGTCGCCGACCGAGAAGGTCTCGCTGTTGAGACGTCCGCCCAGCGTGAAATCCTCGTCTGCCAGTATGACATCTGCGCCCGCACGCCCGGCGGTCAGCGCTGCCATCAGACCCGCAGGCCCGGCACCGATGATCAGCAGATCGCAGTGACGAAACCCTTTGTCGTATTCATCCGGGTCGGCCTGCATCGACAGTGAGCCAAGGCCAGCAGCGCGGCGTATGATCGGCTCGTACAGCTTCTCCCAAAACGCGGCGGGCCACATAAAGGTTTTGTAGTAGAACCCCGCCGACAGGAAGTTGGAAAACAAGTCATTCACCGCCAGCGCGTCGAATCGCAGACTTGGCCAGCGGTTTTGCGAGTTTGCGATCAACCCGTCGAACATCTCGATCGTCGTGGCGCGGGTGTTGGGTTCCTTGCGGGCACCTGCGCGCAGTTCCACCATGCCGTTGGGTTCCTCGGATCCCGCCGTCAGCAGCCCGCGTGGGCGGTGGTATTTGAACGACCGCCCGATCGGTCGCACATTATTGGCCAGCAGCGCAGAAGCCAGAGTATCGCCGGGATGCGCCGTATAGCTGCGTCCGTCGAAGTAGAAGTTCAGGGTCGTATCGCGGTCGATCTGCCCGCCGGTCAGCCGGTTTGCTTGCGTCATTTCGAACGCCCCCGCGCGCGGGCCACATCGCGGGCCAGTTCAACCTTGGAAATCTCGTGGGTCAGAGTGTTGCGGGTGACAACTAGCCAAGACCGGTCCCCGGCTTCGTGATACCACAGCTCGCGGTGTTCACCGGCGGGATTGTCGCGCAGATAGGCATAGTCATAGAACGCATCGGCGGCATTCTCGGCCGTCCCGTCGGGCCGGTCGATCAGAGATGCATCGCCCAGATAGGTGAACTCTGAGGCATCGCGAAGCCCAAGAAGAGGGTGGTTGATGATCATTTCCGTGGTCCCCTCTAGTGCAGGTTGGGCTGGTTGCCCGCGCCTTTTTCGTCGATCATCCGGCCAGTACGGAACCGGTCCAGACGATAGGCGGTGGCAACGGGATGCGGTTCATCTTTTGCCAGCAGATGCGCAAAGCAATAGCCCGAGGCAGGCGTGGCCTTGAACCCGCCGTAGCACCAGCCGCCATTGAAATATAGCCCCTGAACCGGAGTGTGGTCGATGATGGGTGAGCCGTCCATCGACATGTCCATCACGCCGCCCCACATCCGAAGCAAGCGCGCCCGGCCAATCATGGGCATCAGGGCCATACCGCCCTCGCACACATCCTCGACCACGGGTAGGTTGCCGCGTTGCGCGTAGGTATTGTAGCCGTCTATATCGCCGCCAAAGACCAGACCGCCTTTGTCGGATTGGCTGACATAGAAATGGCCCGCTCCAAAGGTGATGACGCTGGGCAGGACGGGCTTCAGCCCCTCGGACACGAACGCCTGCAACACATGGCTTTCAATGGGCAGCCGCATCCCGGCCATGCCCATCACGCGCCCCGAGTTTCCAGCGACCGCACAGCCCACTTTGCTGGCTCCGATAAAGCCTTTTGAGGTTTCGACGCCCAAGCAGGTGCCGTTTTCAATCCGCAGGCCCGTTACCTCGCAATTCTGGATAATGTCGACACCGTGCAAATCCGCCGACCGCGCATAGCCCCAAGCCACCGCGTCGTGGCGTGCCGTGCCCGCGCGACGCTGGACCAGACCGCCTTTGATCGGAAACCGGGCGTCGTCAAAATTCAGATAGGGATGCTCGGCCCGGACCTGATCGGCGTCCAGCAGTTCCGCATCCGCACCGTTCAGGATCATCGCATTGCCGCGTCTGATATACGAATCGCGCTGGCCGTCGGTATGGAACAGGTTGATGATCCCGCGCTGGCTCATCATGGCGTTATAGTTGACGTCCTGCTCCAGCCCCTCCCACAGTTTCAGCGAAAACTCGTAGAACGGCTCATTCCCGTCCAGCATATAGTTCGAGCGCACAATGGTCGTGTTCCGCCCCACATTGCCGCCCCCAATCCAGCCTTTCTCGACCACGGCTATATTGCGCTGGCCGTAGACTTTGGACAGATAGTGGGCCGTGGCTAGCCCGTGACCGCCGCCGCCAATAATGATGACGTCGTAATGGGATTTGGGCTCAGGCTCGCGCCAGACCGGTTTCCAGCCCTTGTGGCCGGTCAGTGCCTCTTTGATGACTCGAAAGCCGGAATATCGCATGAATCGGACCTTTTTCGCCAGAATTCACTATTTTGGCGCGGTTTGATATCCTCGGATGCGACATAGACATGTCTGAATCAGACCCTTAGCAAGTCGGAAAACCACGCGGTGAAGGCGTCTATCTCGGCTGACCGGCGTTGGACGGCCAGAAAATACCCCTCGGTCGCAGGGGCAATATGGTCCGAGGCCCGCACCACTTGACCAGAACCCAGCGCGTGTGCGGCGATCAGTTGGTTGACCAAGGCGACCCCGTTGCCGGACGCCGCCATCTGCAGCGCCAGACCATAGGAATCCACGAAATAAGTCGGGGTGCCCATGGTTTGGCCTGTTGTCTCGGCCCAAGTGACCCAGCTGTCCGAGGTGCCCACGGATTCGATCAGCGGCAGAGCCTCGCCCGCAAGCGCCGGGGATTTCACCGGCACAAGCCGATTGGGTTGTAGGGGCACCGCGTCCTTGCCCACCTGTTTCGCCGACCCAAAGCGGATTTCCACATCAGCACGCGCAGCGGCGTATTCGTCGGGCCAGATCGTGCTGACAAAGCGAACCGATGTCTCGGGGTGTTGCGCCTGAAACGCGGGCAGGGCGGGGGCGATCACCCATTCGATGATACTGATCGAGGCAGCAACGGTGATGTGGCGTGCCTTCTCCTCGGTCAGATAGGGAGAGGCTGCGGTTTCCAGCATCTCAAGCGCGGCCTCAACCTGCGGCAGCAATTTGCGCCCTTCGTCCGTCAGAGACAAACCGCGCGCGTGGCGGTGGAACAATACAACGCCCAGCCGCGTTTCCAGCGCTCGGATCTGCTGGCTGACGGCGGATTGGGTCAACCCGATCTCATCTGCTGCGGCGGTGGAGCTTAGCCGTCGGGCGGCGGCCTCGAAGGATCTGAACCATGTCAGCGGGGGCAGAGTTTTGGCCATCGGTAACCTACCTAGTAGTGATGGTAATACCTAAGGCTGAACTTCTTTCATTTGTCAAAACATGACTCTGCCGTGGATATTCCGCGCAACACGCAGGAGGACACCGTGCAGCCAGAAATCCGCAAAATTGTGACGTATGACGAAGAGGTTCTGATCGAAGGCTTCCGCCCGGCGGAGCGCCCGTGGCGGATGTTCGCCGTGGCCGCTGTAATCAAGAACCCTTGGGCCGGACGGTATGTCGAAGACCTGCGCCCCGAAATTCTGGCCTATGGTCCGGTGCTGGGCGAGATGATGACCGAACGGATGGTGGCGCTGGCTGGCAGCGGTGAGGCGATCGAAGCCTATGGCAAGGCGGCCGTGGTGGGTTTGGATGGTGAGGTTGAACATGCCTCGGGCCTGATCCACACGCTGCATTTCGGTAATTTTTACCGGCAGGCGGTGGGGGCCAAATCCTACCTGTCCTTCACCAACACGCGCGGCCCGGCGAATACGCCGATCATGGTGCCGATGATGGACAAGAACGATGCGGGCCGCCGGTCGCATTATCTGACTCTGCAATTCTCCATCCCCGACGCGCCGCGTGCGGATGAGGTCGTGGTGGTGCTGGGCGGGGCGACCACAGGGCGGCCACATCATCGGATCGGAGACCGCTACCAAGACCTGAAGGATCTGGGACATGATGTGGATAACCCGGCCTCGGTCTGAGATCGGCGGCCTCGCCGCGATTGACGCGGGCGAGGGGGCGCTGGTCATCCTGTTGCACGGTGTTGGCCTGCGGGCCGAGGCGTGGGGCGCGCAGATTGACGCTCTGGTCGCGGCTGGGTTCCGGGTGCTGTGCCCGGACATGCCGGGGCACGGGGACTCAGCGTTTAACCCGGTGGAGGGACTAGAGAGCTATGCCGCACCCGTGGCGGCGCTGATTGACCAACCGGCCGTTTTGATCGGGCATTCGATGGGCGCACTGATCGCAACCCGGATTGCGGCAGAGGGCGGAAACGTCAAAGGCGTGGCCGCGCTGAACGCGATTTTCCAGCGCTCGGATGAAGCCCGCACGGCGGTTCTGGCGCGGGCGCATGCACTGGATGCCGAGCGGGCCAATGACCCCTCGACCACGTTGCAGCGCTGGTTCGATGACAGGGCATCCCCCGAGCGGGACGCCTGCGATAGCTGGCTGCAAAAGGTCGATCCACGCGCTTACAAGGCCGCCTATACCGTCTTCGCCGAAAGCAACGGCCCGACTGCCGAGCAGTTGGCTGCGATCTCCTGTCCAGCACTGTTTCTGACGGGCGAGGACGAGCCGAACTCGACCCCGCGCATGTCGCGAGACATGGCCGCGCTTGCCCCGAACGGGCGGGCCGAGATCATCCCGAACGCCGCCCACATGATGCCGATGACACATTCCCAACAGGTCAACGCGACTCTGTTGTCGTTTGTTAAGGAGTGCCATTCATGACGCTTGATCCCCGCGCGCTGCGCGACGCTTTCGGCAGTTTCATGACCGGTGTGACTGTGGTGACCACCCGCGATGCATCAGGCAACCCAGTCGGGTTCACGGCCAATTCGTTCTCGTCTGTCTCGCTTGATCCTCCGCTGTTGCTGGTCTGTCCGGGCAAGTTCTTATCCAGCTATGAGGTGTTTGCGGGCTGCAGCCACTTTGCCGTCAACATTCTGGCCGAGGGGCAGCAGGACGCCTCGAACACGTTCGCAAGCTATAAGGGCGACCGTTTCGCCAAAGTGGCCCACAGCACAGGGGCCCATGATCTGCCGCTGATCGACGGGGCGCTGGCGCAGTTTTGTTGCTCCACCCATCAGGCGATCCCGGCGGGAGATCATACGGTGCTGATCGGGCAGGTCACGGATTTCTCGCATGCCGGGGGCCGGGGGCTCGGTTATGTGGGCGGCTCGTATTTCAGTCTTGGGCTGGAACAGGAGATGGACAGCGATCAGCCCACCATCTGCGGCGCGATCATCCGGGCCGGCGACGCGGTTCTGATGGAGCGGAAGGGGACCACCTACAGCCCCTTCCACATCGCCGGTGCCGAGCCCGGCGGGCAGCGTCTGCGTCTGGCGCAGGGTCTGGCGGATCGGGGGATCAAGGCGCGGCTAGAGCAAGTCTATTCCTCGTTCAACGATGCGACGACCAAGCTGCATTACACGTTCTTTCTGGCGTCGTTCGCCGGGGCAGCGATCCCCGAAGGAACCGAGTGGATCGCCATCGAACACCTGCCCAACCTGACATACGCCACCCCGTCGGTGGGCAAAATGATGACACGCTTTGCGCTGGAAGCGCGCGAAGGGGATTTTTCGCTCTACCTTGGCGATGCCGACCGGGGTGAGCTGCACAGTTTCGACAAAGGAGCCGGTTGATGGAGTTTTCTCTCTTTGCCCATATGGAACGTCTGACACCCGATCAGCCCCATGACGTGTTGTATGATGAGTTCGTGAGCCTCGTGAAAATGGCCGATGATGGCGGCATGCGCGCGGTCTGGACGGGTGAACATCACGGGATGGAATTCACCATCGCGCCGAATCCGTTCCTGTCTCTGGTCGATCTGGCGCATCACACCAAGAATGTGCGCCTGGGCACTGGTACGGTAATCGCGCCCTTCTGGCATCCGATCAAACTGGCGGGCGAGGCCGCGGCTGCGGATCAGATGACCAAGGGCCGGATCGAGCTGGGGATCGCGCGCGGGGCCTATTCCTATGAATACGAGCGTCTGATGCCCGGCATGGATGCGTGGGAGGCCGGGCAGCGCATGCGCGAATGCACCCCTCTGGTGCCGCAAATCTGGCGCGGGGATTGCGCGCATGAGGGAGAGTTCTATTCGTTTCCGGCGGCCACCTCGGCCCCCAAGCCGTATCAGGAATATGGCCCCCCGATCTGGATTGCCGCGCGCGATCCCAACAGCCACGAGTTCGGAGTTCACAACGGGTTCAACATTCAGGTCACACCGCTGTGGCAGGGCATGGAAGAGATCGAAACGCTGATGGGCCGTTTTAATGCCGCCTGCGAAAGCTATTCCGGCCCACGTCCCAAGATCATGCTGTTGCATCACACCTATGTCGGTGCGGATGAGGATGACGTGGCGCAGGGTGTGCAGGAATTACGCCGTTATTACAACTACTTCGGCGCATGGTTCCTGAACAAGCGGCCCGTGCAGCAAGGGTTGATCCAGCCGATCTCGGATCAGGAGATGGACGCCAATCCGATGTATACGACCGAGAAACTGGGCCAGGATCTGACCGTCGGCACAACGCAGCAGGTGATTGACCGGATCAAACGGTACGAGGATCTGGGCTATGATGAGTTCTCGTTCTGGGTCGATAGCGGCATGACCAATGACCGCAAGCGCGCCTCGCTGGCGCGGTTCATCGACGACGTCATGCCAGCCTTTCAGTGAGGAACACCATGGGAAACCTTCCACATTTTCAGCTTTTCATTGACGGCGCATGGTCCGAGGGTGAGGATGCGCAGGTCATGACCTCGGAAAACCCGGCCACCGGGCAGGGCTGGGCCACGTTCGCCTGCGCCGCGCCCGATGACGTGAATCGCGCTGTGGCCGCAGCCAAGCGCGTGTTGGACGACCCCGCATGGCGCGACATGACGGCGACAGCGCGCGGTAAGTTACTGTACCGGCTGGCCGATCTGGTGGCGGAGCACGCGCAGAAATTGGGCGAGCTGGAGACCGCCGACAGCGGCAAGCTGCTGGCGGAAACTGCGATGCAGACGGGCTATGTGGCCGACTATTACCGCTATTTCGCGGGGCTGGCGGACAAGGTCGAAGGCACTGTTTTGCCGATCGACAAGCCCGACATGCACGTGTTTACCACGCGCGAGCCGATTGGCGTTGTCGCCGCCATTGTCCCGTGGAATGCTCAGATGTTTCTGACAGCCACCAAGCTTGGCCCGGCGCTTGCGGCGGGGTGCTCGGTGGTTCTGAAAGCCTCGGAAATCGCCCCCGCGCCGATGTTGGAATTCGCGCGGCTGATCGAATTGGCCGGGTTCCCGCCCGGCGTCGTTTCGGTCATCACCGGTGATGCCCAGAACTGCGCCATCCCGCTGACTCGCCACGCGGATGTGGACCGCATTGCCTTTACCGGAGGGCCCGAGACTGCACGCCACGTGGTGCGAAACTCGGCCGAGAATTTCGCGGTGACCTCGCTGGAGCTGGGCGGGAAATCTCCGATCCTTGTGTTTGACGACGCCGATCTGGACGGGGCCGCAAACGGGCTGATCGCCGGGAATTTCGGGGCCTCGGGTCAAAGCTGTGTGGCGGGGACGCGGGGATTGGTGCATCGTTCGATCCTTGAGCCTTTGATCGAAAAGATTTCACAAAAGGCCAGCGCTATTCGGCTGGGCGATCCGCTGCAGCCCGACACCCATGTCGGCCCGCTGTGCACCGCCGCGCAGGTCAGCAAGATTGAGGCGACACTGGCCACAGCCCAAGGGCAGGGGGCGAAAATCCGCTTTGGCGGCGCGCCCGCAGATCGCCCGGGCAATTACATGACGCCCACGCTGGTCGAATGCGCAGTGCCTGAGACCGAGACTCTGAAGGTCGAGATGTTCGGTCCGGTCATGTCTCTGCTGCCGTTCGAGACCGAAGAAGAGGCCATCGCGCTTGCCAATTCCACGCCTTATGGTCTGGGTTCCGGCGTCTTCACGCAGAACCTTGCGCGCGCGCATCGGGTGTCGAAACGCATCCGCGCGGGGATTTGCTGGGTGAATACCTATCGCGCAATTTCCCCGATTGCGCCGTTTGGCGGGTTCAATCAGTCAGGTTACGGGCGCGAGGCCGGGGTTGAGGCGATCCTGGATTACACCCGCACCAAAACCACGTGGATCAGCACCGCGCAAGAGCCGATGGCGAACCCGTTTGTGATGCGCTAAACCTGTGGAAACACAGGGAGAGCGCGCATGAAACTGAAGACACCCCACTTCCCAGCCCCCGCAGATGCGGGGGCGCGTAAGGACATCCCTCCGCTCGTCTGCTATCCGCCGGATACGCTGCCCCAACCCGATATCGCCGGGCTGAACACCTTGCGGCAAAGCGCGGTCAAAACGGCTGAGGCCACGGCGGCCCCGCGCGATGCGGCCTGTATCGAGGTGCCCGCCGGGGCCTTTGTGCGCGTGGTGTCGGTGGATGGCCCGCAGGTCGGCGATCTGAACATGTGGAACAAGCATGACCTGACCGAGCGGTTCTATTCCGGCAAAACCCGCGCTTTGCACGGTACGCACCTTTCGACCGGCGACCGCATGTGGTCCAGCTTTCCCAACATGCGCCCGATGGCAACCATCGTGGGGGACACGCTGGATTGGTACGGGTTCGATGCCTATGGCGGCTCGGTGCATGATGTGATCGGGACGCGCTGTGATCCCTATACGGGGCGGCTGCTGTCGGGGGACGACTATCACTATTGCTGCCATTCCAACCTAACCCGCGCCTTGGCTGATCATTGCGATCTGCCGCTGCACGAGGCCGAGATGCATGTGCATGACGTGCTGAATGTCTTCATGTGTACCGGCTTTACCCGCGACACAGGGCAGTATTTCATGAAGGCCAGCCCGGTGCGACCGGGCGATTTTCTTGAGTTTTACGCCGAGATTGACCTGATCGTGGGGCTGTCGGCCTGTCCCGGCGGCGATTGTTCATCCGAACATTCCTCGGACGTGGCCGCCTGCTATCCGCTGCTGATGGAGGTCTATGACCCCGGCGCGGATTCCCGCGCGGCCCATGTTCAGCCGCCGCGCTCCGCCTATGACCGGACCCACGGCGCGGGCTAGGCGGTCAGGCGGCGGCCCAATCGGTCGAGCATCCGGCAACACAGGTCCAGCTGCTCGATCTCGACATATTCGTCGGCCCTGTGCGCCTGTGTGATCGAGCCCGGGCCGCAGACGATAGCGTGAACGCCAAGCTGCTGGAACAGACCGGCCTCGGTGGCGAAGGCGACGGTGCCGGTGCCATTGGCGCCGGTCAGCTCGGCCACCAGTTTGCGGGCGGCGTTGTCCTCCATCGGCTCCAGCCCTTGCACCTCGGCCACGACGTCTTGGGTGATGCTGGCCTCGGGGTGGACGGCCTGCATCTCGGGCAGCAGGGTGTGGGTCACGTAATCGCTGAGCGTCTGGTTGACGAGGTCCGCGTCACTGGCCTGCACCGGGCGCATTTCCCAACCGATCTCGGCTTTGCTGGCGATCACGTTATGGGCCACTCCGCCGTTGAAGAACCCGACATTGATCGTGGTCCATGGGGGTTCAAACAAGTTGCCCGCAGGGGCGCGGGACTTCAGAACGTGACGCAATTCCAACAGCTTGCTGACATAGCGCGCGGCGTATTCGGCAGCGTTCACGCCGTCATCGGGGGCCGAGCTGTGACCCTCCAGACCGGTAAAACGCGTGGTGTATTCAAAGCAACCCTTATGGCCTTCGATCACCCGCATTTCGGTCGGTTCGCCGATGATGGCAATGTCCGGAACAATGCCGCGTTCGGAGAGGTCATTGACCAAATTCTGCGCGCCCAGACAGCCGGTTTCCTCATCATAGGTAAAGGCGAAATGCAGCGGTTGGGTCAGTTTTTCGACGTCCAACGCTTCGGCAAAGGCGAGCGATGCCGCGATAAACCCCTTCATATCGCAGGTGCCGCGCCCATACAGGCGGCCATCACGCTCGACCATTTCGAACGGGTCCGAGGTCCAGTCCTGATCGGCCACCGGCACCACATCCGTATGACCAGACAGCAGGATACCGCCGGGTATGTCGGGGCCGAGGGTGGCAAAGACATTGGCCTTCTTGCCTGTCTCATCGCGCGTCTCGATACAGCGCGCACCCAAGGTTTGAAGGTGGTTGGTCAGAAAACGGATGATCTCAAGATTGCTGTCGGCCGAGACCGTCTCGAACGCAATCAGATCGGCTAGAATATCTTTGGTTCGGGTCAGGGTCATGGTTTCATGAACAGTTTGCGGGGCCGGTTGCACAGGCATTCTGCAGGGCCGGAGTCGGTGATCAGGATGGTCTCGGTGATCTCAAGCCCCCAGTCGTCCATCCAAAGACCGGGCATGAAGTGGAACGTCATGCCGGGTTCCAGAACGGTTTCATCTTCCGCGCGCAAGGATATGGTGCGCTCACCCCAATCCGGCGGATAGCTGAGACCCACCGGATACCCGCATCGAGCGCCGCGTTCGATCCCGGCGCGTTCTAGCGGGGCGGCCAGCGCCAGCGCGATATCGCGCGCCCGATTGCCAGCGCGGGCGGCGTTTAGCCCAGCCTCAAGCCCCTCGACCAGCGCGGCCTCGGCCCGCAGCAGGTGGTCGGGCGGTTGACCCAGAAATACCGACCGGCAGAAAGGTGCGTGATAGCGGCGATAGCAGCCCGAGAGCTCGAAGAAGGTGCACTCCCCGGTTTTGAATGGCGCGCCATCCCATGTCAGATGCGGCGCAGCGGCATCGGGCCCCGAGGGCAGAAGGGGCACGATGGCGGCATAGTCTCCCCAATCCTCACCCACGCCCGAGACCGCGTCATGGTAAATCTGCGCCACCAGTTCGTTCTTGCGCAGGCCGGGTTCGATCCGTTCTATCACCCCATCAATCACATGTTCCGAAATCCGCGCAGCTTTGCGCATCAGGGCGATCTCTTCACCGGATTTCACGGCACGCTGCCAGTTCACCAAAGCGTTGCCATCGACCAACGTGGCCTGAGGCAATTCGGCGGCCAATGTCAGATGCGCCTTGGCCGAGTAATAGTAATTGTCCAACTCAACCCCGATACGCGCCTGCCCAAGGCCATTTTCAAGCAGCAACTTAGCAAGGTCTTGCATTGGGTGCCGCTCGGTCGATTGAACATAGTTATCTGCATAGCCGTGAATGCGGTCATCGCTCATCCAGACCGTGCGCCGCGCGCCGTTGGCGTCCTGATTGCGGCCCCACCAGATTGGATCGGCATCGTGTAGAACGACGACGCCCTGATGCACGTAGAAGGACCAGCCCTCATACCCGGTCAGCCACGCCATATTCGATGGGTCCTGCACAAACAGGGCATTTAAACCAGCGGCTGCCATTGCGGAACGCGTCTTGGTAAGCCGGCGATCATATTCGGCGCGTGAAAAGGCCGGATTGGCATGAGGCATAGCAGCTCCAGTCGTGTTCGAGTTATGTTGACAGAACTGGACGAATGCAGTCACGTCAATGGGCAACTCAGGAAAGACGCCCCATTGAAGATCACACTCAATCCACATCGCGGAGGCCGGAAACTTGCCGCTTCTGCTCCGTACCCGTCCATTGATGCAGCCCGCGTAGCCGATCTTCTGTCGCAATGCCCCGCTGCGGGTGAAACTCCATTGGTCGATGCAAAAGAGCTTGCCGACGTGGCCAATCTTTGGATCAAGGACGAGCGCGGCCGCATGAATCTTGGGTCTTTCAAGGCGCTTGGGGCGGCCTACGTAATCGCGCGACATGCGGCCGAGGCAACGGATGCGCCGGACCGCAATACATTGAACAGTCGAACCTATGTGACGGCCAGTGCAGGAAACCATGGCATGAGCGTCGCCGCAGGCGCGCGGGCATTTGGCGCGCAGGCGGTCGTCTATATCGCCGAAACTGTACCGGAGCGTTTCGCGGACCGCCTCCGCGCGCAAAAGGCGCAGGTTGTGCGCCAAGGCGTCGATTATGCCGCCAGTATGGAGGCCGCCAACCAAGCCGCGCAGGAAAACGGGTGGACGTTGCTGTCCGACAGTTCTTGGGACGGATATATCGAAATTCCGCATATGCTTATGGAGGGGTATCTGCAGATGGCTGCCGAGGCCGTGCGTCAATGTCCGGAAATGCCCAGCCACATCATGTTGCAGGCCGGGGTTGGCGGGCTGGCCGGCGCGGTGGCGGCCTATGCGCGCCATGTCTGGGGTGACGCGCCCAAAATCATCGTGGTCGAGCCCGAGTCCGCCCCCGCGCTACAGGCCAGTATCGAGGCCGGGGCCTGCGTTTTCGCGGATGGCCCTGACAGCATAATGGGACGTCTGGATTGCAAGGAACCTTCGTTGATCGCTCTGAACGGCTTGGCCAGAGATGCCGACGCGTTTTTGACTTTGACCGATGACGATGTTGTTCAGCATTTGCCTGCGATGGCGGCGACTGGGGTGGCAACGACGGCATCCGGTGGGGCAGGGATTGCCGCTGCCATGAATGCCCAAGTGCTGCAGCGTTTAGGAATTGGTGCGGACGCCAAGGTTCTGTGCTTTCTGTCCGAGATTGCGGAATGAGAGGGTTCGACACTGCTGAGTTCACCGCCCGGTTGCAGCGTGCACAAAAGATGATGGCCCAAGCGGACTTGTCTGCCTTGCTGCTGACAACTGAACCCGAGATTCGGTACTTTACCGGCTACTTGACCCGGTTTTGGGAAAGCCCGACCCGACCTTGGTTTCTGGTGGTTCCGGTCAGTGGAAAACCGATTGCCGTTATCCCCTCTATTGGTGCTGCACTGATGGGGCAAACCTGGATCGACGATATCCGAACCTGGAGCTCTCCGGACTTGTTGGATGACGGCGTTAGTCTGTTGGCGGAAACCCTGATCGAGGTCACTCCGACGGATGCCACTATTGGTTTGCCTGATGGGCACGAAACCCATGTCCGTATGCCGATGGCCGATTTGTTGCGCCTTCAATCGCTATTGGGCTCGCGGAGGGTTGCTGGCGATGCGGAACTTATGCGCGGCCTTCGGATGATCAAATCAACGGCGGAGATCGCGAAAATCGAAACCGCGTGCGCGATTGCCGCGCGGGCTTTTCAGCATGTTCCTGAAATCGCAGGATCTGGCATTGCCGTTGATGAGGTGTTTAGAAAGTTCCAAATGCTGTGTCTGGAGGAAGGCGCCGATTGGGTGCCCTATCTTGCGGGCGGTGCCGAGCAGGGGGGATATACGGATGTAATCTCTCCGGCCCGAGATACGGCGATGGAGGACGGAGATGTCTTGATGTTGGACACTGGTTTGGTGTGGGACGGGTATTTTTGTGACTACGACCGAAACTGGTCGATTGGTCCGGCCTCGACGTCAGTGCGTTCTGCGTATGCAACCTTGATTGAGGCGTCAGATGCAGCATTCGAGATTGCAAAGCCGGGCGCGACCGCTTCTGACCTTCATCATGCAATGAACAGTGTTCTGTCGCGTCAAAATGCGGATACAGGGGCTGGGCGTCTGGGGCATGGCCTGGGGATGTCCCTCACAGAATGGCCTTCGTTGATTCCCGACGATCATACTGTGTTGCAACCCGGCATGGTTTTGACGCTCGAACCCGGAATAGCCGTTGGCGACAAAATTCTCGTTCACGAAGAGAACATCGTGATTACAGAAGACGCGCCGCGGTTCATCACCCCTCGGCTTGGGCCGGAGTTGCCTGTGATATGAGCTATTTACCCTATGAACTGGAAGAGGACGACCCGCAGCTCAACCCCATGGGCTTGATCGTCTTGCAGACGGACGAAACGATTGAACCGGAATTCAGCGCTTACTTCGCAAATTGCCGCGCGCCGATTTACGTTTCCAGAATTCCCAGCGGCGCAGAGGTGACAACGGACACGCTGGCCCAGATGGAGAACGCCCTTCCTGCAGCCTCAGATCTATTGCCCAAAGTCCGGCCTTATAAGGTTGTGGGGTATGGCTGCACCTCGGCCAGCTCCGTGATCGGTTCAGCTATGGTCGAGCGCATGGTTCAAAAGACCTGCAACGTTGCGACCGTCACGAATCCGCTGCGTGCAGCTTCCGCCTGCGCTGCGGAAAAAGGTGTTTCCAAATTCGCTTTGCTGTCGCCCTATATCGAAGAAGTGAACGATCCATTACGCCGTGCCTTCGCAAAAAACGGGGTGACAATGGACGTTTTTGGCTCATTCGGTGAGTCCGAGGAATCCAAGGTTGTTCGAATATCCCGCCAATCGCTAGTCGACGCGGCGCTTAACCTGGGCTCTGATTCGGCGGTAGAGGGTGTTTTTATAAGCTGCACGAATCTAAGGACTTTTGACGCTTTGCCAGAAATTGAAAGTCGGCTGGGAAAGCCGGTTCTTTCAAGCAATCAAAGCCTTGCGTGGCATATGCGACGCTTGAATGACGCCTGAATATCAGGCGTGTGGCGCTTTCTTTGTCATTCTCCTGACATATTTTGGTTGCGTCGCCCGTCCTGCTTGTCCTTAAATGGGTTCCGACAGGTCCTTGAGATCCGGATAAACCGGGCAAGCAAGGACAGACAGGGGAGCCAAGTTGGTAATGTCTAATGACGCAGCGTTCGTCGAGTTTCAGCGTGTCCAGAAATCTTACGACGGCGAGATCCTTGTCGTAAAAGATCTAAATCTTTCAATGCCTAAAGGTGAGTTCCTGACAATGCTCGGCCCGTCCGGGTCAGGCAAAACTACTTGCCTTATGATGTTGGCCGGGTTCGAAACAGCAACCCATGGCGAGATCATGTTGGATGGTCGTCCGATCAACAATATTCCGCCGCACAAGCGGGGGATCGGCATGGTTTTTCAGAACTATGCGCTTTTCCCGCACATGACGGTTGCCGAAAATCTCGCTTTCCCGTTGGAGGTGCGAAAAATCGGCAAGGACGAGCGCGAAGAAAAAGTGAAACGCGCCCTGGATATGGTTCAGATGGGGGCATTTGGCAGCCGGCGCCCCGCTCAGTTGTCCGGTGGTCAACAGCAGCGGATCGCATTGGCCCGCGCACTAGTTTTTGAACCCGAGCTTGTTTTGATGGACGAGCCGTTGGGTGCGTTGGATAAACAGTTGCGCGAGCATATGCAGTTCGAAATCACGCGTCTGGCGCATGAGTTGGGTATTACCACTGTTTACGTAACCCACGACCAGACCGAAGCGTTGACCATGTCGGACCGTGTGGCTGTTTTCGACGACGGACGAATTCAGCAACTTGCGCCGCCCGATTTGCTTTATGAAGAGCCGGAAAACAGCTTTGTGGCTCAATTTATCGGTGAAAACAACACATTGGAAGGTGTCGTTAAGTCGATTGACGGCGACTCGTGTGTTGTTGCGCTGGACGATGGGTCTGAGATTGACGCTAAACCGGTGAATGTGACAGCTGCGGGTGAGCGCACCAAAGTGTCGATCCGTCCCGAACGGGTTGAATTCAACAAAGATCGTCTGCACGCTGATGCACATACGCTTAAAGCAACGGTGAAAGAGTTCATCTATATGGGCGACGTGTTCCGCTTTCGTCTGTCGGTTGCTGGGAACGATGACTTCATCATCAAAACCCGCAACGCGCCGGACGCGGTTCGTCTGTCTCCCGGTCAGGAGGTCGAAATCGGCTGGCTGGCCCATGACTGCAGGGCGCTGGACGCCTGAGTCACAAATACCCCGCGTCTGCGGGGCAAGAGTTGGCCGGTTTGCCCCGTGATCCGGCCTAAGAAAGTAAAAGTAACGGGTATAACAGGGAGTTAAACATGAAAGTTAAAACCACTCTTATGGCAAGTGCGGTTGCTGCCGTAGCCGGTGGTGCGATGGCCGAAGAAATGACCATCGTGTCCTGGGGCGGTGCCTATTCCAAGTCGCAGTTGAAAGCATATCACGAGCCCTATTCGGAAAAGACAGGCGTCACCATCCTGAACGATGACAGCTCGGCTGAGGCGGTGGCCAAACTGCGCGCGATGAACGAAGCGGGCAACATCACTTGGGATGTGGTGGATGTTGTTGCAGCGGATGCGATCCGTTTGTGCGACGAAGGTCTGGCGATGGAGATCGATTTCGACAGCCAACTGGCCGCCGCACCTGACGGGACACCAGCATCCGAAGATTTCGGTGATCTGTTGGTCAGTGACTGCTTTATCCCGCAGATCGTGTACTCGACCACTTTCGGCTATCGTACCGATCTGGTGGGTGACACGCCTCCGACCGAGATCTGCGCCGTGTTCGATCTGGAAAACTATCCCGGCAAACGTTCGCTGGAAAAGCGTCCGATCAACAATATGGAATGGGCGCTTCTGTGTGATGGTGTAGCCAAGGACGACGTCTATGACGTTCTGGCGACACCGGAAGGTCAGGATCAGGCTCTGGCCAAGCTGGATACTATTAAGGACAGCGTTGTCTGGTGGTCTGCCGGTGCCGACACACCGCAGTTGCTGGCCGACGGCGAAGTCATCATGGGCTCGACCTATAACGGTCGTTTGTTCAGCGTGATCGAAGAGCAGAAACAGCCCGTCGCCATGCTGTGGGACGCGCAGGTATTCGATCTGGATGGCTGGATCATCCCCGCCGGTCTGAGCGAAGAGCGTCAGCAGCGCGCGCTGGACTACATCATGTTCGCCACTGACACCCAGCGTCTGGCGGATCAGGCCAAGTACATCTCGTACGGTCCGGCCCGTGCCTCGTCGGCGCCGCTGGTTGGTCAGCACGCCGATCTGGGCATCGACATGGCACCGCACATGCCGACCGACCCGGAAAACGCCAAGAATACGTTCCTGTATAACTACGAGTTCTGGGCAGACTACCGTGACGATATCGACGCCAAGTTCCAGGCGTGGCTGGCACAATAAGCCTTTTGTGACAAATGGTTGGGGCCGGTTTTGGCCCCAACCCACCAAAAGACCAAGGGACGCAGATGACTGACGCAACTCAATCAGGTCCGATGCTGGCCGCTGACGGCACGCCTCTGAAAAAATCGCTGGCGCGGTCGTTAAGACGTCGCAAACTTAGGGCGCTGGCCCTTATTGCGCCGTTGCTGCTGTTTGTGCTGTTGTCCTTTGTAATCCCGATCGTGTCCATGTTGTTCCGTTCGGTCGAGAACGGGATTGTGGCTGATACGCTGCCCCTGACCGTGGTCGAGTTGAAGAACTGGGATGCGGAAAGCGGCGAACTACCGGATGAGGCATTATACGCCGCGTTCACGAAAGATATGGTCGTTGCCATTGACGAAAAGACACACACACGGCTTGGCTCGCGCCTGAACTATGAGCAGACGGGTATGTCCTCGATGTTCCGTCGCTCGGGCCGCCAGATTAAAAAACTTGACCCTGAAACCGATGGCCCGTTCAAGGACAAGCTGATCGACATTCACGACGGTTGGGGGGATGTCGAAACCTGGCGCACCATCAAGACCCACGCTGTTCCGATCACCAACGGATATTTCCTGAACGCAATCGACATGCGCCGTACGCCCGAAGGTGCGCAGGCGCAGCCTGAGGACAAACAGATCCTAATCAAGCTGTTTGGGCGTACGCTGATGATGTCGCTGATCATCACTGCTTCGTGCATCCTACTTGCCTATCCGGTGTCATATATTCTGGCGACCCTGCCGATGCGGGTGTCGAACCTGCTGATGATCCTTGTGTTGCTGCCGTTCTGGACATCACTTCTGGTGCGAACGTCTGCGTGGAAGGTGATGTTGCAGCAGCAGGGGGTGATCAACGAAACGCTGGTCTGGCTGGGATTGGTAGCGGATGACGCGCGATTGGTGATCATCAACAACCAGTTCGGCACGATTATCGCGATGACGCATATCCTGCTGCCGTTCATGATATTACCGATGTATTCGGTGATGCAGACCATTCCTGAATCCTACACCCGCGCCGCGAAATCCATGGGAGCGACCAACTGGACGACCTTCTGGCGCATCTACTTCCCGCAATCTATCCCGGGCATTGGTGCGGGGTCGATCCTCGTGTTCATCCTTGCCATCGGCTACTACATCACGCCGGAAATCGTTGGCGGCACGAAAGGTGTCTTTATCTCGAACCGGATTGCGTACCACATCTCATCCTCGCTGAACTGGGGATTGGCGGCTGCGCTCGGGACGATCCTGCTGGCGGTCGTTCTGTTACTCTACTGGTGCTATGACAAGATCGTAGGCATCGACAACGTGAAGCTGGGATAAAGACGATGGCAGCACTAACACCAATATCCCGCAAACCCATGTCGGTGGTTCTGCCCGCTGTGGCCATCGCCGGAGGTTTCGTCGGTATGTTCGTCGGCGCCGGGCAGGGCAGTGTCCTGCTGGGGATCGTGATCGGAGCCGCTCTGATGGCGGGTCTGGCTTGGCTTTACATGAATGTCCTGGACAATGAGCGTGTCGCCCGCTGGATCACGATTCTTGGGATGGGCGTGTTGGGCTTTGTGTTCGCTGGGGTGACTGGCCTGATCATCGGCTTGTTGGTGGGGTGGTTTTTTGCCTTCTTCATCTTCTGGCTTTACGAAGGGCGATACCGCCAAAAACTTCTGCCTTATATGACCGGTCGACAGGTGTTCTGGCACTATACGTTCCGGGTGATCTGCGGTGCGATATTTGTGTTCCTGATCACACCGATCCTTGTGGTTTTGCCACTGTCGTTCAACGCGCAGGATTTCTTTACCTTCACGCCTGAAATGCTGCGGCTGGACCCCGAAGGCTATTCGCTGAAGCATTACCGTGACTTCTTCACCAACAATGAATGGCAGCGCAGCTTCAAGAACTCGTTGATCATCGCGCCGATTGCGACGATCATCTCCGTGTCGCTGGGCACACTGGCGGCCATCGGCCTCAGCCAGAGCCACGTTCCGGGCAAACGGGCGATTATGGGTATCCTGATTTCACCCATGATCGTTCCGCTGATCATCTCGGCCACCGGCATGTTCTTTTTCTACAGCGATATCGGCCGGTTCCTTGAAGGAACGCTGGGCATGGACAAGAACTTTGTGGGCTATGTGAAGGTTATCCTTGCCCACGCGGTTCTGGGTATTCCGTTCGTGATCATCACTGTGACGGCGACCTTGGTCGGCTTTGATCAGTCGCTCACCCGTGCAGCGGCGAACATGGGGGCAGGGCCGGTGCGGACCTTCTTCAAGATCCAGATGCCGCTGATCCTGCCGGGTGTAATCTCAGGTGGCTTGTTCGCCTTTATCACTTCGTTTGATGAGGTGGTTGTGGTGCTGTTCGTCGGTTCGGCCAGCCAGAAAACGCTGCCATGGCAGATGTTCACAGGTCTGCGCGAACAGATCAGCCCGACCATTTTGGCGGTGGCGACAATCCTTGTGGTAATCTCAATCGCGCTGTTGACCACGGTTGAATTGCTGCGCCGCCGGTCCGAGCGTCTGCGGGGGCTTTCCCCCGCTTGACGCGCGCCGCGGCGTGATTTAGCCATTGCGATATGCAGTCCGGTCACGATGGCGTCGTGACATCTATACGGGCGCATGGCTCTCGGTTCCCGAGGCCGCTTGTCCTGAACGCCGGGACTTGTGGCCGGGCACCTTTCGTCCGGCATTGCAGGAGAGAGCATGATGACAGACCTGACAAACCGCCCCGAGTTCTTCACCAGCCACAATGGCGATAAGGCCCCGTTGCCGTTCAGTAAGGCCGAATATGACCGCCGCCTGTCGGGCCTGCGCGCCATGATGACCGCACGCGATATTCCGGCGGTGCTGCTGACCTCGATGCACAATATCGCCTATTACTCGGGCTTTTTGTATTGCGCCTTTGGCCGTCCTTATGGCTGCGTGGTGACGCAGGACGCGTGCACGACGGTGTCGGCGAATATTGACGCGGGCCAGCCGTGGCGACGCTCGGTCGAAGAAAACGTGATCTACACCGACTGGAAGCGCGACAATTACTGGCGCGCGGTGGCCAGCCTGATCGGCGGTGCCAAGCGGATCGGGATCGAAGGCGACCACATGACGCTGGCCGCGCGTGACACGGCGCTGGCGATGCTGGGCCAGCCCGAGCTGGTGGATGTGGCCGCTGATACGATGGCCGCTCGCATGGTGAAATCGGCAGAAGAGATCGAGTTGATCAAGGGCGGTGCGCGCACCGCAGATGTGGGTGGGGCCGCCATCCACGCCGCGATCCGTGAAGGCGCAACCGAGATCGAGATCGCCATGGCCGGGCGCGATGCGATGGAGGCTGAGATCGCGCGCGCTTACCCGGATGCCGAATACCGCGACACCTGGGTCTGGTTCCAGTCAGGCCTGAATACGGACGGCGCGCATAACCCGGTGACCAAGCGGGCGTTGCAAAAGGGCGATATCCTGTCGCTGAACACCTTCCCGATGATCTCGGGCTATTACACCGCGTTGGAGCGCACCCTGTTTCTGGGCGAACCAGACGCCGACAGCCTGCGCATCTGGAAGGCCAATGTGGCCGCGCATGAACTTGGTCTAAGCCTGATCAAACCCGGCGCGACTTGCTCGGGCATCACCGCCGAGATCAACCGGTTCTTTGCAGATGAGGGGCTGCTGCAATATCGCTCCTTCGGCTATGGCCACTCGTTCGGCGTTCTCAGCCATTACTATGGGCGCGAGGCAGGGCTGGAGCTGCGTGAAGATATCGACACCGTATTGGAACCCGGCATGGTCGTGTCGATCGAGCCGATGCTGTGGATTCCCGAAGGACAGCCCGGTGCCGGTGGCTATCGTGAGCATGACATTCTGGTTGTCGGCGAGGACGGGGCCGAAAACATCACCGGCTTCCCTTATGGGCCGGAACACAACACGATCACCTGACTCAAAACGCAGGAGGGGCGCTTAGCCCCTCTTGCCACGCTCATGAAAAATGAACCCGATAAAGTTCAGCAACACCTGCGCGGCCAGAATCTGCGTGCTCTCAGTAGGGTCGTAATTCGGCGCAACTTCGACCAGATCAATACCGACCACATCGCCGCGTTGCGCCAGACCTTGAAGGATTTCCAGCACGTCATAATACAGAAACCCCCCGTGGCTGGGCGTGCCGGTGCCCGACGCAATCGATGGGCAAAAAGCGTCGATATCAATCGTCACATAATACCGCGTGCCTTCGGGGATGCGCGCCAAGACACCCTCGGTTCCCAGTTTGCGGACCTGTCGAACAGACAGGATATCAGACCCTCGGGCGCGGGCATCCTCATAGCCTTCCTTTGCGGTTGAGGACACATTGCGGATGCCCAACTGCGTTATGCCCGAGACGTAGTCTTTCTCAATCGCGCGCCGCATCGGGTTGCCGTGGCCGGCAGTGACCCCGTGGCGTTCATCCACGAAATCCAGATGGGCGTCGATCTGAACCACATGGATCGGACCATTTTCCGCGCAATCGTCAGAAAAAGCATTGATGCAGGGGATGTTGATTGAGTGATCTCCGCCGATGGTGACGGGCAGGGCGCCTGCGTCCAGAATCTTCTGGACCCCGAACTGGATATTGGCGTGGCTTTCCTCGGTCTTGGTGTGGATGATATCCGCGTCGCCGATATCGACCATCCGGACCGAGCTATCCAGATAGGTCGCGTCATCCTCGTGATCATACGCCCCGGCATGGCCAAAGCTGAACAGTGTCGACGCCTCACGCACCGCACGTGGCCCGAACCGAGCGCCGGATCTCCATTGTGTGCCGAAATCGAAGGGTGCGCCCATGATCGCCACATCAGCGTCGATCTGGTCCCAATCCTCGACATAAGGTGACTTGCCAAAGGTCGAAATACCGACGAATGGCAGGTTCAGACGGCCACTTGCATACCCATGAGACGACATAGCGCGATTCCCGTTTCTTGTTTGTCCGTTGCAGCTTAGAAGCGTTGTCTTAAGCAGGATAGTTTTCTTTGAGGGGTGGATGGGTTGAATGTCGCCCGCCAAGGGTGTCTATCTGAGCGAAAGGTCTGAAAGGAATTGCCGTGGGACAGCACGAACTGCCACCCAAGACAGGTGTGTTCTACATCAATCTGGATCGTGTTCCCGCCCGTCGGGATTTTATGGAACGGCAGTTCGCGCACGCTGGCCTGTCCGCTGCCGTCCGTTTCAGTGCCGTTGACGGGCAGCGAACTGGCGCGTTGGACCAGAACAGCTATGTTCCCGGCACTGGTAGCCGTTGGGGGCTGAAGCAAAGCGAGATCGCCTGTTTCGAAAGCCACCGTGCCGTTTGGCAAGCCGCCGTTGATCAGGACTTGGGGGCTGTGGCTGTTTTTGAGGATGACGTGGAAATGTCCAGCAGTGCAGGACGCGTTGTCACCAATATTCTGAATGAAAGTTCCAAGTTTGATTTTGTGAAGCTTGATTATTCCCCCCGAGAGTTGCGATTTGGGGCCCTTCAGACCGTTGGCGCAGTTGACGTGCGACCGATGTTGGAGATGGCACCAAGCGCTGCTGCGTATGTCTTGTCGAATGCCGCCTGCCGTAAGCTATTGGCCTGGTCCACCGCCTATTCCGACCACCTGGATGACTTCGTCTCGATCCCGCGTGCGGATTGGCGCATGTTTCAGTGCTTTCCGGCCGTCGGTGTGCAGGTTATCTGGTCTCAGCATCAGGAACAGACGCAAGAGGATGTTAAGGTCAGCGAACGCTCTAGGGATCGTAAAACCAACAGCGGCCTGGACAAAGGGCCCACTTGGTTCCGCTTGCGACGAGAGCTTTTGGCCGCACAGCGGAAACTGTATTGGCGGATGGGTGGCCAAAAGCGGCTGATCCGGAAGGGCGGCTTTGTTGGCTTTATTCCTTGTGCGGGCGATCTCAACGTTTAGGCGCGTCGTTTTGTGGTGCCGCGAGCCCATTCGGTGCTTTCTGCACGTATTAGCGTTAACAAAACTGTCAGTTTGATATAACGTTGTGGTGTTGTTTACGGGTGGCGCACGGGTTCGCAGCATGAGTCAGACGATTTACGAACGCTACGGTGGGTTCAAAACGATCAGTCGGATCGTTATGACGTTCTATGAAATGGCCTTGGATTCCGATCAGATCGGAGGGCATTTTGAAGATATCGATATGCCGCGTCTGATCGACCACCAGACCAAATTTGTATCCTCTTTGGTTGGTGGACCCGCTTCGTTCAGCGATGAGCGTATCGAGGCCGTGCATCGGCACCTCAATATTTCACACGAGGATTTTGATGAGATGGCTGCGCTGTTTGCGCAGGCGCTTGAAATGCACGGGATGGATGACTCTCATGTTAAAATCGCGCTGGGAGCCATTGAATCGAAACGCAGAATAATCGTTACACGCAGCGCGGCATGAGCATTTTAGCAATAAATGAGCAACTGTTGCGCGCTATCGGAGTCGGTGTTGCGGTTGTTCGCGCCTCGGACCTTGGCTTTGTCTTTTACAATGGTCCGTTTTCAGAATGGTTCGGCACACCGGCTGAGGGCCAAACTCTGTTGGACGTTTTCCCGACCCTTGATCAGCGTGAGTTGGAAGACGTCAAGCAATCGGGGTTGCGCTATTCCTTCGAAATGCAACTGAAGCCAAAGCGCAGGACTTTGGTCTTCGCGACGGCCATTTCATTGGCCAACGGCGCGGAAGAGCAGCTTTTGGTCATTGAGTGCCAGAACATCACCCGCATTCGTGAACTGGAAAGCATGATCGACAGTTACTCGACCATGGTGGAACGCAATACGCGCGAATTGGAGCGGGAAAAAGAGCGGGTCGAGCGGCTTTTGCTAAATCTGATGCCGCGCGCTGTGTATGAAGAATTTAAGACGTTTGGCGTTGTCACGCCTCAGCTGTACGATCAAGTTTCAGTTGTTATGCTTGATTTCGTGGGCTTCACCGACTTTGCCGCCAAGACGGATCCGACGGTTACACTGAGTGAATTGAACGACATTTTCACAGCTTTTGACCGCATCGTCGAACAATTTGGCTGCGAGAGGATCAAGACCATCGGCGACGCGTATCTTGCTGTATCCGGGATGCCGGATGCTACGCCGGACCATGCGACCGCAGTTGCACATTGTGCAGTCCGGTTCTTGCGGTACTTGGAACGTCGCAACGAAAGCCACCCGCACAAGTGGCAGGCAAGAATTGGTCTGGGAATGGGCCCCGCCGTGGGATCTGTGGTTGGGATTCAGAAATACGTCTACGATGTGTTCGGACCTGCGGTTAACATTGCGTCTCGGCTGCAAGTCTTTGCCAACCCAATGAATATTGTCGCTCCGGAAGAGATGAAATATGCGTTGATCGACGAGTTTCAGGTCTCCGACTTAGGACGCGTTGACATCAAGGGTATGGGCGAGATGGATCTGATCAATGTGACGTCGGGTTTGAGCATGCCACAGCCCCGGCATTTGTTTTAGTCATCGTCATTCGTCGGGTGGCACCAGTCCCAGTCCGCGCAAATAGATGCCTATCCCTGATTCCAACAAGTCCTCGGGCGGGAAGGGAGAGCTTGCACCAGTATTGCGCGCAAACAGCTCTACCACCCCGTGGCTCATGGCCCAGATATGAGCGCTGAACATCGAGGCCGGAGGGCGCTTTTCTGGTGGGATATGTTGGGACAGGTCAGAGGCGGCCTTTTCAAGTACGCTTTTGGCGCGGTTCGCGGCCAGTGAAAGTTCCGGCGTACGATTGAGCGAAATGCCACTTTCGAACATCGCGATGTAGTGACCGGGATGCTTGCGGGCAAAAGCCAGATAGGCCCGACCGGTCGCCTCGAACGCGGCCAAAGCTGACGGTTGCCCCTTGTCGTAGGCATATTGCATCAGATCCGCGAACATCTCGAAACCCTGACGAGCTGCCTCAGCAATCAGATCCTCGCGACCCTGATAGTGCCTATACACTGCAGCGGGTGTAACCCCGGCAGTCTTTGCGGCCTCGGATAAGGTGAAGCCGGTCGGGCCCTTCTTTTCAATCAGCGACAAAGCAGCCTCGATCAGCGCTTGTTTTAGATTGCCGTGGTGATACCCGCGTTTCGTCATCTCCTGATCAGCTGCCTTTGTTGTCGTTGTTTGTTGTTATTTCGACATAATCCGTGACCGGGCTTCGTCCAATAGCAACAGTGGAACACTCATGCATCCCAGATGTCCGGACCGCCACAGATTTTCGGGTCATTTTCACCGATGGCATCTGCGTCTTTTTCATCATAGTCAACCGCGTGCAGAACCGTCCGGATTGCAGCCAAACGCGCGCGTTTCTTGTCGTCGGAACGAACAATCGTCCAGGGACAGTGGTCAGAATGGCTGCGGGTCAGTGTTTCGCTGATCGATTGCGTGTACTCATCCCACTTACTAAGCCCAGCGACATCAATGGGACTAAGTTTCCATTGTTTGAGGGGGTCAGTTTCGCGCGCAAGAAACCGGTTCAACTGTTCGGCGCGACCGACATTCAACCAAAACTTAAACAACTGGATACCGTCATTGACCAGCCCGGTCTCAAGCGGCAGGACCTGTCGGAAAAATTTTTCGCGTTCAACAGCTTCGCAAAAACCGAAAACGTTTTCGACAACGCCGCGGTTGTACCAGCTGCGGTCAAAAAACACGATTTCTCCCGCCGCAGGTAGATGTTGGATATAGCGTTGGAAATACCATTGGCTGCGTTCCTGATCCGAGGGTTTACTGAGCGCAACATTGCGTGCCCCGCGCGGGTTAAGGTTTTCTCGGAACCGTTTGATTGTACCGCCTTTACCTGCGGCATCGCGGCCTTCGAAAATAAGCGCGATGCGGCTGCCGGACTCTTTTACCCAAGATTGCATTTTGACTAGCTCGACCTGCAGAGCCTCCATCTGCTTGTCATAGTCCTTACGCTTCATGCGCTCGTTGTAAGGGTATGATGGATTGAGGATGTCGTCTTTGTCGGATTTCTCGATGGCCGAGCGGACATCCTTTGGCGCTTCTTTACGAAAGTATTTTTCAATAGAGCCTTTTTCAGACCGGGCCATACCTCACCTCACAATAAAACCCATAACTTACTATGGATTAGCCGGCGAATTAACGCAAACCTGCCCTTTGGGCTGCGCGATCAATGGCTGCGGCGACTTCGGGGGCTGCGACGACCTGCGGCATGTGGCCAATGCCCTCAAGCTCGATCAGCTCTGCGCCGGGAATCTGTTCGATCAAGCGATGTGAGTGCCAACCCAGACCCACGGTGTCATCCGCAGTGCCGTGTACGATCTCGGTCGGTACGTCGATGTTCTTATAGCTGGGTTGCAGGGCGCGCACTTCTTCCAGAAGGTTGGCACGTTGCTTGGCGTTGGCGTGCATCGAAGCACGACGGATCGTTAAGCCGGTGCCAAAATGGTCTGCATATCCTTCAGGGGCCGTTTGAGGCGCGAAGACGCGATCCAAAGCTTGTTCGACATACCATTCCGGAACAAACGCGCTGATCAGCGGCAGCGCCAGCACATTTCCTGTTGGTGTTGAGGCCATCTTGTTGAACCCATCAAGAGGTGTCTCCCACGGGATGGCAGCAGGCGCTATCAGGACCAGCGCTGAAAGGTTATCAGGACGCGTCACTGCCCATGCCAGAGACACAGCCCCCCCATAGCTTTGCCCCGCTACTATAGGTTTCTTGGCCCCAAGTTTTTCAGCCGCTTTTTGCAAGATTTCCGCTTGTTCTACAATAGTTTCCCCGTTGGGATTAAAGCTGTCGCTATATCCCAGGCCGGGACGGTCGAATACGATAACCCGGTAGCGTTCGGCAAGGATCGGCGCCAGCGCAAAGGTCATGTCCCGTGTGTTACCACTCGATCCATGGATCAAAACAACATCGGGGCCATTACCCATTATGACAGCGTGAATGCCGACGCCATCAACGTCGATGATCTGGCCCTCTGGTGGGAAAGCAGTTTCCGCGCGCGCCTTGTTGTGCGACTCGCGCCAAGTGGTGATGACGGCGACGAGCAAAAGAACTGTTATAAGCGCTTTAACGGCCAATGTTTTCCATCTCGAACGGGGTGGACTGATAAATTTCGTTGACCCAGTTACCGTAGAGCAAATGCGCATGGCTGCGCCATCGGTTCTGCGGCGGGCGACTTGGATCGTCGTCAGGGTAGTAGTTCATTGGCACGTTGATTGGGGTACCGTTGGCCACGTCGCGGTCATATTCCTGTTTCAGCGTATCACTGTCATATTCGAAATGATTGAAGATATAGATCGCGCGGTGGGCTTGATCCTCGACAAGGCACGGTCCGACTTCGTCACTGCCCAAAAGCGTCTTTAACCCCGAGGCGGTGTCGATTTCGGATTGCTTCATTTCTGTCCAACGGCTGACAGGGATAACGCAATCGTCCGAAAAACCCCGTAAGAAAGGGGACGCGGGTGCAAGATTACTGTGACGGAAACATCCAAACGCCTTGGCGTCCAGGATGTGCTTTTTGACACCGTGGAAATGATTGATCATCGCCATTCCACCCCAACAAACGCCAAAAGTCGAATGGACATTTGTCTGAGTCCACTCAAAGACTTCGCTGATTTCGTCCCAGTAGGTGACATCATTGAACTCAAGATGTTCGATAGGTGCGCCGGTGATAATCAGGCCATCAAATTTCTGATCTTTGACTTCCTGAAACGGGCGGTAGAACTCAGCCATGTGTTCGGCCGCAGTATTTTTCGTGCGATGCTCGGTCATCCGGATCAACGACAAGTCGATCTGCAAGGGCGTCGCGCCAATCAGGCGGGCGAATTGGTTTTCGGTCTGAATCTTTTTCGGCATCAGGTTCAGCAACCCGATCCGCAAAGGACGAATATCCTGACGCATTGCCTGATCCTCTGCCATGACCATGACACCCTCTTTCGAGAGAACGTCAAATGCGGGCAGGTCGGAGGGAATCTTGATTGGCATCAGTGCAAGCCTTTGGAGTTACAGTGTAGAGGCGGTAATTAAGCGTGGTTAGAGCGGGTCTCAAGGGTGCGTTCGATCAACTCATCGAAATCACCCGCGTCACGAACGCTGTGCATATCATTTGCAGTGACCGTCACGCCCCAATTGTCGGCCATCGCCTGATAGCGCGGTTGCCGATGCGCTAACGCGCGCGCATAGGTCCACCGAACAAAAGCATCTGGATCGACCTCGGTCGCGCTGCAGCCTTGTTCCGCAAGATATTCCTCCCAAACTCGTGTCAGGAACTCTGGCTGGTAGGACATCGGTTTAGGGGCTTTGTCAAACCTGCGGACCAACTCGGCGGTGTGATCCTCATCGCCTTTTAACCAGATCATCAATGTCTGGCGCGACAATTCCGACAAGACCGGATCGCGCGCATTATCGGGATCAACCCACTCGCAAATAGAACCGCCCGTGTCGCAAATGAAATGCGGATATTGGTACAGGCGCTTGGCACGATCAATGAAATATTCGGTGTCCAGAAGAGCGTGAATTTCGGCCAGGCGAAACTGCTCTTGTCGGCGGCGATACTCCGACAGTTCCAACCCGCCGAGCGCAGGATTGCCCGGCTTGCCCAGGTAAGCGGCAACAGGGGTCAGGTTTTCGAACGAGATATTCGAGCCAATGTAAATCGAATCCGACAACAGAAGATCGCGCAGAAAAGGGACCTTCATGGCTTGGGCTTTGGCGTTATCGATAATGTATTCGCCCATGTAGCGTGTGCCGATGCGATAATCGATCGAGTAGTGAAACCAGTCTCCAGAATCCCTCAGGACATTCGAGACATAGGTTTTGCCAAGCCCTGACATGCCGAAGAAAAGCACTTTCTTCCGTTCTCCGTCCCGCCACTCTTTCGCCGAATTGTAGATCATCGACCGCTATCCCTTTTTTCGACCTTGCTAATTCGGGGCAGCGGCGGCGTCAATCGCGCGCAGCGGATCGGTTAAGTATTAGCAGCCCAAGTCCGAGAACCGCAAAACCTAGATATGCTTGTACCGGAAGGGCTTCGTCCCTCAGGACACTGCCCAGCAGAATGGCGATGGGCGGAATGACAAGTGTTACTAACATCAGGTTTCCTGCACCCGCCATAGCCAGAACGCGGTAATACAAAAGGTACGCACCTGCGGTCGCGACCAGGGCGTAATATGTGATCGCGACCCACGTTATCGCAGGCAGATTGAGCACGGGTATCCCGTCGGTCATCAAGGTTATGGGAAGGATCACCACCGTAGCTCCAGTTAACATCCCCGCTGCTGCAACGGTTGGGGGAAGATGCGCAAGCGTAACTCTCGCCCATGCGCTGGCGAAAGCGTATGACAGGGCGCCGGCAATGATCGCCAGTTGGGCGACGTTTTGTATGTTAAAGCTCGCAAAGTTCCGCCAGCCAATGGCGATAGTGACACCCAGAAAACCTAACCCGACACCAAGGGCGCGGGCTTTAGTCAGCCTTTCGTCCCGGAACAGCATGGCGGCAACCAATACACCGAAAACCGCCGTGGCCGCGTTGAGGATCGAGGTCAGCCCGGTGTCGATATACAACTGACCCCATGCCATAAGGGTGAATGGGATAGCGTTATTCAGCAGCCCCATGACAAGAAACGCACCCCATGTACGCAGGTCGGTCGGGACGCTTTGTTGTTTTGCCCAGACTATTAGCCACAAAGCTAGCATCGCCCAGAACACACGATGCAGAACAGAAGTCATCACAGGGATTGTGTCCAAAGCGATGCGGATCGCCAAAAAGGATGCACCCCAGATCAGCCCCAGAAGTAAAAGCTCGGCCCATGCGCGGCCAGAGAGATGTTTTTGATCAGCCATATGTTTGTTTCTCATATCGCCAAGGCTGGAGGCGACCCGAAACATGCGAAAAAGCCCCACCGATTGGGCGGGGCCTTTGAATGGTTTGGATTAATCTGATTAGTCCAGCGCGTAGGTCAGCTGCAGACCGACGCTCCAGGCCGAGTTTCCGCTGAACTCGCCGCCAGTGGTTGTGGTCGCGTCGCCGATATCTGTGTAGCGAATACCGCCCGAGATCTGAGCTTTCTCAATCGAGTAGGTGCCACCGACACCGACGCTCCAGAAACCATTGGTCGGGCCCAGGTTGGACACCTCGGAGCCTGTGTCCCTTTCATAGCCCAAGGAGAATGCTCCGGAGAATTCATCCGAGAACTGATAGCCCACACCCAGTGTGTATGTGAACGTTTCGTCAGCAAAGCTCACAAGTGGATCACTGTTGGGCGGCAGCGCTGTGAACGCCTGAGGCGAAACGTCAGCCTGCGGCCAATCAACCCAACGCACAGAGCCGAAGACCAGAGTTTTAGGTGCAACGCCGGTTTGGAAATCCAAGTTGATGGACTGAGGCGTCTCGACCCTGGTTGTTGAGTCCACGGTCTGGAGAACAACTCCTGTCGGTCCCAAAGCATTGAAAGATTCAGTAGTGCCTATGTCGTGGGTGATCTTAGAATTGTAGACCAAAGAAACACGCGCGGCAATTTCAGGACGTTCCCAAGCAACACCTACCAGATATCCAAAATCCGTAGTGTTGTCGAAATCCACCTCGTAACCCAAGACGGCGGGAACCGCTACGTTTGCATCAATTCGCTGACCTCGGATACCACCAAGTGCGCTGAAACCGTTTCCAACTTTGTAACGAAGCACGGCGGTGATGGCATCGACATCGGCTTCTGCACGCAGAACATCAGTTCGTCCACCAAATGGTGCAAGGGGGTTTAAAGAAAGCGGGTAATTCGACGGGTACTCAACGTCTGCACCAAAGGGCTGATCATAAAGAAGCGCAAAATCCAATTTATCCGTCAGGGCCCGTTTGTAGCCCAGACCCGGAGAGAAAAAGCTTTCACCGACGTTTCCGGAATCCACACCATTCTGCTCACCGCTGATATCTGGGTTTGCGTAACCCAGGCGCGCCTGGACCACCGAACCATCTTCGAAAATCAGGTTGATGCCCTGACCGCTGCGATCAAGTCCTGCGGCATGCACGCCAGTCGCGCCAACGCACAAAGCGCACGCTTGTAGAAGCGCCTTTTTCATGAATTTCCTCCCTTATACTTTCCTGTATGCTGCGCGGTGCTGTGATGTGAGTGCGCGCAGTGTGGTGTTTACTTATGATGCTCAATATTCACTCGGGGTTCATTTTAGCGTCAACTGGTGACGGTGCGTTACTTGCGCTGAGTGTCGCGAGGAACTGTTGCTAAACTGTTACGATTTTCGGCGTGAACGTTCAGAAAGATACCTGCAAAGATCACAACGGCCCCTAAAAGCGTCCAGTGATCCAGTGGTTCTTGGTAGAGAATCACCCCGACAATCGCGATTGTCGGCAGTCTGGCGAAGTCGAAAGGCACCACAACTGTGGCCGGAGCAATCGCCAGAGCGTTCGTAATACAGAAATGCGCAAGCAACCCAGCCAGCCCGACGAGCAGCAGGAAAGGGGCGGTTGATAATGTCGGCAAGGTGATCTGGCCATCGAATGCAGAAGCGGCAAACCCGAGGCCGGCCTGAATGACAGTCAGCCAGAACATAATGCACCCGATGCTTGCGAATTGGGTCAGTTTTTTTGTCGAGATCGTCGTCAGGGCAAAGAAGATCGCAGACATGGCGGCGGCCACTACGCCTGCGCTGAGGGGAACGGCCCCCGGACGCGCCACGATGAGGATACCGAGGAATCCGATCAGGGCCGACAGGACGCGAATTGTGGTCAAACGCTCACCCAGCAGGAGCGGAGACAACAGGATCACCCAGATGGGCTGCGTAAATTCCAGTGCAAACACTTGCGCCAGCGGAATAACCGAAACGGCGTAAAACCACAGATTTTGCCCGGTGAAATGCAACACGTTCCGAACGCCGTGCAGCCCCAGCCTGTGTGTTGAGACCTGATGCCAACTGCCGGTTGCCGTAAGAACAAGGCCGACCACCAAGATGCCGACAATGCTGCGGTAGAACATGATTTCGAACGTGTCATGCGTCACGCTCAGCTCGCGTCCGGCTACCGCCATTGAGGAAAACGAAGCGATCGCACCGACCATCCATAAAGCGGCCTTGCCGATTTGCGGTCTGGAAGTTTCCATGCAAGGCCCTGTTAACTCTGATGTGTATTGTTCTGATACGTAACCGGAAATCTGTCGCGCAGAAACAAAAAAGCCGGGCGATGGCCCGGCTTTTTGCGTCATTCCCATTCGATTGTGCCCGGAGGCTTCGAGGTGATGTCATAAGTGCATCGGTTGATGCCCTTGACCTCGTTGATGATCCGCGTGGCGGTTTCGCCCAGGAATTCATGGGTGAAGGGGTAGTAATCTGCGGTCATACCATCGACCGAGGTCACGGCCCGAAGGGCGCAGGCATAGTCATAAGTGCGCCCGTCACCCATTACACCCACGGTGCGCACGGGCAGGATAGCCACGAAGGCCTGCCAAATCTCGTCATAAAGGCCGTGTTTACGAATTTGGTCGATATAGACGGCATCTGCCTCGCGTAGAATTTCCAGCTTTTCGCGGGTGATTTCGCCAGGGCAGCGGATCGCCAGGCCGGGGCCGGGGAAGGGGTGACGACCGATGAAACTCTGAGGCAGGCCCAGTTCGCGGCCCAAAGCGCGGACCTCGTCCTTGAACAGTTCGCGCAGGGGTTCAACCAGCTTCAGGCCCATTTTCTCGGGCAGGCCGCCGACATTGTGGTGCGACTTGATCGTGACCGAGGGGCCGCCGGAAAAGGACACCGATTCAATGACATCGGGGTAGAGCGTACCTTGTGCCAGGAACTCGGCCCCGTCGATGGTGTCGGCGTGTTTCTGGAACACGTCGATGAACAGCTTGCCGATGATCTTGCGTTTGGTCTCGGGGTCGGACTGGCCTTCCAGCTCACCAAGGAACAGCTCGCTTTCATCGGCGTGGATTAGCTGGATGTTATAGTTGTCGCGGAACATGCCGACGACTTCCTCGGCCTCGTTCTTGCGCAGCAACCCATGGTCGACGAACACACAGGTCAACTGGTCGCCGATCGCCTCGTGGATCAGGATCGCTGCGACCGAGCTGTCGACGCCGCCAGACAGACCGCAAATGACTTTCTTTTCGCCCACCTGTTCGCGGATTTGTTCGATCATCTGCTCGCGATAGGCGTCCATGGTCCAGTCGCCGCTGAACCCGGCCAGTTTGACGAAATTCTCATACAGTTTCGCACCTTTGGGGGTGTGGTGCACCTCGGGGTGGAACTGTACTGCATAGAAATGGCGCGCGCTGTCGGCGGTGATGGCAAAGGGCGCATTTGGAGACGTCCCGAACACCTCAAACCCCGGAGCGATTTCACTGACGTGATCGCCATGGCTCATCCAGACCTGCTCGTCACCCTCGGCGAACCAACCGTCCAGAATGTCCAGCTGACCCTTGGGAGTGACGAAGGCACGACCGAATTCGGCAGTACCGTGGCCGCTTTCGACCTTGCCACCCAGTTGGTGCATCATCACTTGCTGGCCGTAGCAGATGCCAAGGATCGGCACGCCATAGTCGAAAATTTCTTGCGGGGCGCGGGGTGAGCCCTCGCGTGTGACGCTGTCCGGTCCGCCTGAGAAGATTACAGCCTTGGGTGCCATCTGGCGCACAAAGTCCATAGTAACATTCTGGTAGGGGTGGATTTCGCAGTAGACGTTAAGCTCGCGCAGGCGACGGGCGATAAGCTGCGTTACCTGGCTGCCGAAGTCTATGATCAATAGGCGGTCATGGGATGTCTGGCTCATGGTTGGCTCTTAGGTCGCGCGGCGGCTATGTGCAAGCGTTATGAGGTCTTTCTGACCAGATACGAGAGGGAGATTGGATCAATGACTGCCATTCGTTTCGCGAACGCGACTCAGAAAGACGCCACGGCGATCACTGATTGCATAAATGCGGCTTATTTAAGCGCGCGTGAATACCTTACCGATTTACCGGATGTGACTGCGGGTATTGATCAGGATATCGCTGACAATAGGGTGGTTATTGCCGTTTCAGATGACCGGTTGGCGGGGGTGATCATTTTTGCACGGCAAGGCGCCGAGATGAAGGTTTTCAATCTGGCCGTATCACCAATGGCACAAGGGCAGGGAATAGCCGGAAAGCTGCTTGCCCGGGTCGAGGCCGAAGCGCGCGACGCCGGATGCACCCTGATGGTATTGCGCACGCATCGGCTGATGCGAGATCCCCGCGCGATCTATGCGCATCTGGGTTGGATTGAAACGGAAGTCAGCGGAAATTCCGTGGCCATGCAAAAAACACTCGAAGCAGATTAGCCCATCGATTCCGATTTTTCGCGACCTCGATGAGAGGCACGGCTGACATCTGCCCGGTAACTCCAGATCGCGATGAGGGACCAGCAAAGTATGTAGAAAATGCCTGTGAGAATAAGAAACTCACCGGGAATGGGGCCGACATCCGCTCGATCGAGGGCCTGATGAAAACTTTCAACCGGCGTCGGATGGACCGAAATCTTGACGCAAAAGGCAAGGCTCTGGATCAGTAAAATCCACAGATAATTCCTTCGGATTCGCCGCCCGATCGCGATCATCAGGCTGACGTGGTAGCGTGGGTGCAAATAGTCCTGAGCCAAAACCTTTTGCCAGTTCTCTTCCATGTGAAGATCGCCGTCATACAGAAGTGGTGCATAGAAATGGGTTTCCAGCCATCTGGCCCGGGCGCGCCACACATTGAAATACCGGTAGCGCCGCGCTTCGAGCATCAGGAAAAGGATAATCAGAACGCCAACAAGTACCAGTGGAAGCGGCGAAGCCTCGGGCGATGAAAAAGAAATCGACAGCGCAACGCCCAATGTGACAACTGCCCAGTTGGTCGTGGTGTCCAGTCGTGTTCGCCAGATCGTGCTCCGGTAGACTTCGCCGCGGTATAGGTGCGCAACTGCACCGATCTCGGCCGCGTCCAGACTTTTTCTTTCCGCAGATGGGCCCGCGGCGTGAGGCGTTTCCGAATCCATGCTTACATTTTGAGCATTCGTGAAATGGGGTCAAAACAAAAGCGAATGACGGATCATGTCGCTTTTACCCCTATTGCGACGTAATCCACGTCTGGTGACTCCGGCTGTTCCGGTAACACAATGTCCAACGTGAACATGTTTAACGGGATCATCTCATGACAGAGGCAAACACCCGACGCAGAGCCAGAAGCGGTGGCGGGGCCGCCCGCCGGGCCGAGCGTACTGCGGTTCGTATCGAAACGGCGAAGTATATCGAGCGCAACATTCCGAACTTTGAAGTTCTGAACGAGGAAGCGCTGGAAATTATCGAAAGCAACGCTGAAACCATTCTGGCCGAGGTTGGCGTCAACTTTGTCGACAACCCCGCTGCACTAGAGCGCTGGAAGAACGCCGGTGCCGACATTGATGGCGAGCGTGTGCGTATCCCCCGAGGGTTGGCGCGTGAACTGATCAAAACCGCGCCCAGCGAATTCACGCAGCACGCGCGAAACCCAGAAAAATCGGTGGTTGTCGGCGGCCGCAACCTGGTTCTTGCACCAGTTTATGGCCCTCCATTTGTGCGTGATGCTCAGGGTGGTCGTCGTTATGCGACCATGGATGATTTCAACAAGTTCGTGAAACTGGCCTACATGTCCAAGTGGTTGCACCACTCGGGTGGTACGGTCTGCGAACCGACAGATGTGCCGGTGAACAAGCGCCACCTAGATATGTTGATGGCGCATATGACTTTGTCGGACAAACCCTTCATGGGTTCGGTTACCGACCCAAGCCGCGCGCAGGACTCGGTCGAGATGTGCGAGATTCTGTTCGGCAAAGAGTTCGTGCAGGAAAACACCGTCATGACCTCGTTGACCAACATCAACTCGCCGATGACCTTCGACGATGTGATGATGGGCTCGCTGGAGGTGTACGCCGCGAACAATCAAGCCTGCATCATCTCGCCCTTCATCGTGGGCGGTGCGATGGCTCCGGTTTCGGTAGCGGGGACGCTGACGCAAGTTCTGGCCGAGGTTCTGGCCGGTGTCGCCTATAGCCAGATCATCCGTCCCGGCGCACCAGCGATCTTTGGCGCGTTTGTGTCGTCGATCGACATGAATTCGGGCGCGCCAACCTTCGGTACGCCTGAGGCGTCTTTGGTTACCTATGGTGCCGGTCAGTTGGCGCGACGCCTTGGGTTGCCATACCGGTCAGCAGGGTCGTTCTGCGGCTCGAAACTGCCTGACGCGCAGGCCGCATATGAAACCGCGAACTCGCTGAACATGGGGCTGATGGCCGGTGTTAACTTTATGCTGCATTCCTGCGGCTGGCTGGAAGGTGGTCTGGTGGCGGACTTTGAAAAATTCGTCATGGATGCTGATCAGTTGGGTGTTCTGCACGGCGTGGCCAAAGGCGTCGCCTTTGACGACAACGCACAGGCGATGGATGCGATCCGCGAAGTGGGCCCCGGTGGTCACTACCTTGGCTGCGCCCACACGCAGGCCAACTTCAAGGACGCGTTCTGGAAATCGGAACTGCTTGACTACAAGCCGTTCGAAACCTGGGAAGATGAAGGCGGTCGGGATACACGGCAACTGGCCACTTCGCGGGTCGAACATCTGCTGGCAAACTACCAGCAGCCGCAGCTCGACCCGGCGATCCATGCCGCTCTGAATGAGTATATCGAGAAGAAAAAGGCCTCTATGCCGGATGCCTTTGCCTGATCACTGATATTGCGCGGCGCGGCTGGCCTTGTACAGCTGCGCCTCGCCCAGTAACGCGATCAACAGGTCCAGATGGCGGACCAGAGAATAGGCGGCGTCTTCGGCCAGCCTTTGCGCGTTTACATCTTTCTCCATTTCCATCAACTGCATGAGTGCCGCGCCAGATCCGGGCAGTGCACCATAGCCCAACAGACGTTGAAGATGACGATCTCGATCGTAGTCCTGCGCTCCGTGTTTTGCAGCCCGCGCCAGCAAACGAGGGCGGCGAAGGGCAGCTATCATGGTCATCAGGTCCTGCATGTCGGGGTTCCTTAGTCCGAGTAAAAGTTGCCCTCTTTGTCACACAACCTAAGCGGGCGTTGCCTTAACAGCATTCCCTCCAAACGATGGTTTCATGAGTGTTTATGATTTTGAAGCAAATCTGGTTTTCGTCCCTGTTGGTTAACGAACGAGTAACGAAAGCGGCTCTAGTTAGAATTGGTTAACACATTTACCGGGGGCGATTGGGAACGGAATTGTTTTGTCGACGAGGGCAAGTAACTATGGAAAATAACGTGGCTTTTACCATTCCGGCTTGGGTACCCGAAGGGGCGCAGAGGTATCTCGCGCATACCGAAACCGGTCAGTCGATCCGCGATATAGCGCGGTCAGCGGGGTGCCATGCGTCGACCATACTCAGACAAATTCGCCGGATTGAGATGCGGCGAGACGACCCGCTGGTGGATGCTGCGCTTCAGACGCTGGCGGAAGCTCATTTTTCGGACGCAGCTCAACAGAGTTGCACCTTTCCGGCCGCTCAGGAAGAAGATCTTGCTGCGGCCGAGGAAAAATTCAATCGAGAGGCGATGCGCGTTCTCAGGCGGCTTTGCGAAACTGGGTCAGTCCTAGCCGTGGCCGAAGAAATGGATAAGGCCGTTGTGGTGCGCGATGCGGGTGACAGCGGTACCACGCGGACGGCTGTAGTGGATTGCAAAACTGCTCAAGCCTTGGCTTTGAAGGACTGGATCACGTGCGATAACCCCGGACGAATTTCACGTTATCGGATTTCGACTTCGGGCCGTGCTGCGCTTAGCCAGCTTGTGGCCGAGGCGGAAAACAAGGCACGTAACCGAAATGATTTCGGGTTGGCCGAGGCACAAGCGCCGTTTCAGACGGCCTCATCCCTTGCGCAAGTGGGCGCTGCAAAGACAGAACGTCCGCGGCGCATACGGTACAGCGCCGCTGAAAGCCCTCTGATCGCCTTGGCGCGGCGTCGGGATCGGGACGGAAAACCTTTTCTGGACGAAGCACTGGTTCGGGCGGGTGAGAGGCTGCGTGAGGATTTTGAACTTGCTCAGATCGGTCCTTAGGTCGCGCAGAACTGGGATCATTTCCTGACGGCAGGAGGGCGCGGCAGTTTTGGCGCGGGTGTGAAGGACGGGCGGGGCTCGTCCGATGCGCGCGATCGGGTCGAGCGGGCTCTGTCCGATCTGGGGCCGGGACTCAGCGATGTTGCACTGCGCTGCTGCTGTTACCTGGAGGGTTTGGAACTGGCCGAGAAACGCATGGGTTGGTCGGCACGCTCGGGCAAAATTGTGCTGCAGATTGCACTTCAACGGTTGAAACGCCACTATGAGAGCCAAGCCGAAAAGAGCCGGATGATAGGCTAGCGCTATAATTTGCGGTTGCGAGAAACGGGCATTGAGATAATCAGGGGTTATGAATTTTACACTCCGACAACTTCAATATTTCAGCGCAGTGGCCGAACAGCGAAATTTCGGCAGGGCGGCGCAGAAATGCAACGTGTCACAACCCGCCCTGTCAGTTCAGATCAAAACGCTTGAGGAAACGCTGGGCGGCCCGCTGTTTGAACGGCAAGCGCGGGACATCCTGTTAACCCCGTTGGGGCGGGATGTTCTGGACTATGCGCAGCAGGTTTTGGGGGCCGCTAGTCGTCTCGACCAGTTTGCTAGGGATCATTCGGGCGGTCACCGGTCATTGTCGATCGGGATCATCCCGACGATTGCACCCTATATTCTACCCGGTGTCTTAGCAGGATTGCGGACGATGGACGTTTCGTTGCGCGTGCAGATTCGCGAGGCGCGCACCGATCGACTGTTGGACATGCTACGGGCTGGTGACATTGATGCGGGGGTCATGGCTCTGCCCTCGGGCGGCTCTGAGTTGTTCGAGCAGCCTTTGTTCGAAGACAGGTTTTTACTGGCGGGCAGTGCTGGCCGGTTGCAAACCATGCAACGCGACACTGAGGCTTTGCGACCGGTGGACCTTCAAACCACTCAGTTGATGCTTTTGGACGACGGGCATTGCCTGACAGATCAAGCGCTGGAGGTCTGCGGTCAGGACCGCAGCAGCGGCTTGATTAATATGGGGGCTTCTTCGTTGGCGACATTGTCGCGTCTTGTTGCCGAGGGATTTGGTTTGACCTTGATGCCGGAACTGGCCGCGCAGGCTGAGATTGGTGCTGTGCGAGGTCTAAGCTTAAAGCGTTTCGGCGCACCACAACCCTTCCGGACCGTAGGGTTGGTGCGCCGGATTTCTACCCGGGGTGAAGACTGGTTTGACAGTCTGGCCGGGGTCATCCGAGCTGTGGGAACGGATATCGTTTCGGCAACGCGGACATGAAAAGACCCGCCAACAGGGCGGGTCTTGCAGAGGTACTCAAAGTCGCGATCAGGCCAGAGTTAGTTCTTTCTCTGCTTCCAGATGCGTCATCAGATTTTCCGGAGATGACACGCCATAGGGGTCTTCGGGGCAGTTATCCATCAGTCCGGGCTCTTCGAACCACGCTTCGACAACGCCGTCGGTGATGATGGCCGCATAGCGCCACGAACGCATTCCGAATCCCAGATTGTCTTTGTCGACCAGCATCCCCATCTTTCGTGTGAACTCACCCGATCCATCGGGAATGACCTTGACGTTCTTCAAGCCCTGATCTTGCGCCCATTTGTTCATGACAAAGCTGTCATTGACCGACATGCAGTAGATCTCATCAATGCCGTTTTTCTTGAAGTCGGCAAAGCCGTTTTCAAAACCGGGCAGTTGGTAGGTCGAGCAGGTTGGCGTGAATGCACCGGGCAACGAGAACAGGATCACGCGCTTGCCGGCGAAGTAATCTGCGGTGGTCTTGTCTTCCCAGCGATAGGGGTTGGGGCCTTCGACGGCCTCGTCACGCACTCGGGTGCGGAAGGTCACTTTCGGCAGTTCGGTCCCGGTCTTCATGTTCAAATTCCTGTGATTCCTGTGTGAATTGAGGCGGATTTAAAACAGTTCTAAATGTGCTTCAATGCGATTGTTTTCGCAGATGCGAATTTTCTGATATTTATTGGAAGACGCTGAAATATCGCAATAATCGATTGAATCAGTACAGTCAGTATTCTGCAGATGCATGGTGCGCGGTCATGGCAGCTATGCACGGGTGGGCTAGCTTGTTACACAGGAATGTACTAAATCCCACTCAAGTGACCCTAAGTCAGGAAAGCCGCCGTGCGTGATCTGAAGATCCCCGAACAACGTCATCCCGAAAAAGCGCATCGTCAGGACAATGCGCAGCCGAAAAAACCGAAATGGATTCGGGTGCGGGCACCAGGGGGCAAGGGCTATGCAGAAACGCACAAGATTATGCGTGAAAACAATTTGGTCACCGTGTGCGAAGAAGCGGGTTGCCCCAATGTCGGCGAATGCTGGAGCCAGGGCCACGCCACCATGATGATCATGGGCGAAATCTGTACCCGTGGCTGCACCTTCTGCAACATCGCCACTGGCCGCCCGGATGAACTGGACGCGTTCGAGCCGGGCCGCGTGGCCCATGCGGTGCAAAAGCTGGGGCTAAACCACGTGGTTATCACTTCGGTGGACCGTGATGATCTTGCCGATGGTGGGGCCGAGCATTTTGCGCAGACCATCCGCGCCGTGCGTCATCGCTCGCCCAAGACCACGATCGAGATTCTGACCCCCGATTTTCTGAAGTGTGATCCTGCGGTTCTGGAAACCGTGGTCGAGGCCAAGCCGGATGTGTTCAACCACAATCTGGAAACCGTTCCCGGCCTCTATCCGCAAGTTCGCCCCGGTGCGCGCTATTTCCACAGCCTGCGCCTGTTGCAGCGGGTCAAAGAGATGGACCCCTCGATCTTCACCAAATCCGGTATCATGGTCGGTCTGGGTGAGGGCGAGCAAGAGGTTCGGCAGGTCATGGATGACATGCGCGCTGCTGATATCGATTTCCTGACCATTGGCCAATACCTACAGCCGACGCCAAAACATCACGGTGTTGACCGCTTTGTAACGCCCGAGGAGTTCGCTTCATACGAAAAGGCTGCTTTTGGTAAAGGTTTCCTGATGGTATCGGCGACTCCGCTAACGCGTTCGTCCTATCACGCAGGTGACGACTTTGCGCGCCTGCGTGACGCTCGTCAGGCAAAGCTCGAACAAGGGTGAGCCCCGAGGCGTTGGCCCGGCTGACCCGGCTGCGGCACGAATTGCATCAATATCCTGAATTGTCCGGGCACGAGACCGAAACGGCCGCCCGGATCGCTGATGAATTGCGCGCGCGCGATGCCGATCAGGTATTGACCGGGATCGGCGGGCATGGCGTGGCTGGAATATTCGACAGCGGCCAGCCCGGGCCCACAGTGGCGATCCGGTGCGAGCTGGACGGGCTGCCAATCCAGGAAATCTCGGATGCAAACTATGCCTCACGCGTGGTGGGCAAGGGGCATCTGTGTGGACATGATGGCCATATGGTCATGGTTCTGGGCGTAGCTGATCATCTGGCGGAGACCCGCCCTAAAAGGGGCCGCGTGGTTCTGATCTTTCAACCCGCCGAGGAGACCGGGCAGGGCGCCGTAGCCTTTCGCGCTGATCCCCAGTTCGCGTCCATCGCGCCGGACCATGTATTTTCGTTGCACAATCTGCCCGGCCTCGCGCTGGGTGAGGTGTCGTTGTGTGCAGGCCCTGCCAACTGTGCGTCACGCGGGATGAGAGTGGTGCTTAAGGGTAAGACCTCGCACGCAGCGGAACCGCAGGATGGAGTCTCTCCGGCAAAAGCGCTTGCGTCTTTGATTCCGCAACTGGCAGGTTTAGGATCGGGCAGCGCACTGAATGCCGATTTCGCCCTGACCACTGTGACCCACGCCCGACTGGGCGAACCCACGTTTGGCGTCGCCCCTGGCGCGGCCGAGCTGTGGGTGACGCTGCGTACCGTGTCCGACACTCGGATGCAGAACCTGATCGCCGAAGCCGAAGGGCTTGTCACTCAAACCGCAGAAACCCAAGGTCTTGCGGTTGAAATCACCCATGAGGATGTGTTCGAGGCCTGCACAAACAACGCGCAGGCTGTAGCCACTGTAGCTGAGGCTTGCGCCGCGCTCGGCGTTCCTTGTACTTTTACGACAGAACCCCAGAAATTTTCCGAGGACTTCGGCCAGTTTGGCAAAAGCGCCGCGGCGGCGATGTTTTGGCTGGGTGCCGGACAAGCGCACCCGCAATTGCACAACCCGGATTATGATTTTCCGGATGCGCTGATCCCTGTAGGGGTAGATGTATTCAGTGCGGTAATTCGATCTCTCGTAGGCTAAGCCCTCAGTTTACAAGATCACCGACGATTCCAACGGCATCAATAACTGTCTTTGTGTCATCGGATATCGACAGGATTTCGTCGTCTACTCGGATATACCGCTGACCGGCGGGCAAGGGTTTCAACTTCCAACCATCCAGATCGTCAAGATAGTCAAAATCCAAGTCATTAGGGATTTTCTGACCTCGCGTATAACGCTTGATCTGTCCGGGCGGTACACCGACACCTTTATTTGTTTTTAGCGACTTTTCAATTTTCGACTTGTCGGGGCCTTTACCTTTTCCCTTGTTGTCTTTTGCATCCGCAATTCCAACTGTTGCGACTAGCGCGAAAGCCGCCAGAATCCCAATAGACAGTGTTTTCATATGTATAAAACCTCCCAAAGTACTCGAATGGTAGTCTCTTGCTGGGAGAAATGTCCAATAATATTCCAATAGATGAATTTTAGATACTTAATCGCTGCTACTCGCGAAAGCCGAATAGATCAGGGACAGCTCAGCCTTCGACAAATCGAACCTTACCGATAAACGGCAGGTTGCGGTTGCGCTGCGCGTAGTCGATGCCGTAGCCCACGACAAACTCATCAGGTATTTCAAACCCGATCCAGTCTGAGCGGAAATCGACCTCGCGCCTGCTGGGCTTGTCGAGCAAGGCGATGGATTTCAGCCGCGCGGGTTTACGGCTGCGCAACAGTTTGGTCACGTGGTTCAGAGTATGACCAGTATCGACGATATCTTCGACGACCAGCACATCGCGGCCTTCAATTGCGCCGCGCAAGTCCTTGAGAATGCGAACTTCGCGACTGCTCTCCATCGAGTCGCCATAGGAGGAGGCCTCAAGGAAATCCACCTCGATTGGCAGATCTAGTTCACGCACCAGATCGGCGATGAATACAAAACTGCCGCGCAACAGACCCACAACAACCAGCTTGTCGGTGTTGCCGAATTCCTGCGTGATCTCGCGGCAAAGTTCTTCGATCCGGGCAGCGATGGCCTTGGCCGAGATCATCTCATCTATCACATATGCGCGGTCTGTCATCACTGCCCCCTTGATCTTTGGCGCGCAACATACGACATGACGCGCCATTGTCACCTGCAAATAGCGGACCGCCATGCCGACCCATTCCGAGACACGTCACCTGCCGTATACCGCTCAGCAGATGTATGACCTTGTCGCAGATGTGGCGAAGTATCCGCAGTTTTTGCCGTGGTGCGCGGCGGCCCGGATCAGGCGCACTTATGCGGCGGGCGAGGCCCAGGTGCTAGAGGCCGATCTTGTGATTTCCTTCAAAGTGTTCCGCGAACGGTTCGGCAGCCGTGTGACGCTACACGCCGAGGATCGCCGGATCGACACCGAGTATCTGGACGGGCCGTTCAAGTACATGAAATCCGACTGGGAGTTCGAAGACGCGGCTGATGGGGGCTGCAACATCTCGTTCCATGTGGATTTCGAGTTCAAGAATGCCATCCTGCAGGGCATCATCGGCGTCGTGTTCAACGAGGCCATGCAGCGGGTGGTCAAAGCCTTCGAGGCCCGCGCCGCAGATTTGTACGGCTGAGGCTTTACCCATCCCCGGCGCACGCTAGACTGCGCCGCATGAGTGATTTTACCAACGCCTTGGCCGGGTTCGCGGCCAGTCCCGTATCCACGTCGCAGCAGGCTCGGATTGTAACGTCTTTGTCCGTTCTGGATTGGCTGGCCGTGGGGCGGGCTGGAGAAGACGAGTCCGTTTCGAAATCCGTACGCGCGCTGGTTCTTGACGAGGGCGGCGAAGCACAGGCGCATCTGTTCGGCGGTGGGGCCGCGCCCTTGCGAGGTGCGGCACTGGTCAACGGGACGGTGTCCCATGCGCTGGATTATGACGACACGCATTTCGCCCATATCGGGCATCCGTCCGTGGCTATTCTGCCTGCGGCCCTTGCGCTTGGCGAGTGGGATGACCGCATTCTGGTAGATGTCCTCGAGGCGGCTTTGGTAGGGATGGAGATCTCGATCCGCGTAGGCCTGTGGTTGGGGCGTGACCATTATCAGGCCGGGTTTCATCAGACCGCAACAGCGGGTGCGTTTGGGGCAGCTGTCGCAGCGGGCCGAATCCTTCGGTTCGATGAGGGTCAGATGCGTAAGGTTCTGGGTCTGACGGCCACACGCGCGGCGGGGCTCAAGGCGCAGTTCGGGACAATGGGTAAGCCCTATAACGCCGGGCTTGCCGCCTCGACCGGGGTCGAGGCCGCGCTGCTGATCGCCAAAGGGTTCGACCCTAACGCGGATGCGCTAGAGGGCCCCCGTGGGTTCGGGGCTACGCATCAGGGGCAAGGTGACGCACAAACTGCGCTGGACGGGTTGGGCGAGGACTGGCTGTTTGAATCTGTCAGCCACAAGTTCCACGCCTGCTGCCACGGTCTGCACGCGGCACTTGAGGCCGCGCGCGCTTTGGACATTGCAGAACCTGAAGTGGCCGAGATCACAGTCAAGACACATCCGCGCTGGATGAGCGTGTGCAATCAGATGTCTCCGTCCACCGGGCTGGGCGCAAAGTTCTCATATCGGACAGTGATTGCGATGCAGGCGCTGGGATATGACACCGCCTTGCCCGCCAGCTATTCCGAGAAAACCTGCGCCGATCCGCGCCTGACATCGCTGCGCAACCGCGTCACGGTCGAGGAGGATGAAACGCTGTCCGAGACGCAAGCCCACCTGACCCTGTTGCGCCGTGACGGCGCGCGCAAAGAGGCCAGTCATGATCTTCTGACCCCGTTGCCCTTGTCCGAGCGTGAGGATCGGGTGCGTGGCAAAGCTGCCAAGCTGATCGGAGGTGACGAGGCGGACGCGATCTGGTCGATGCTGCGCACTGGAGGCCGCGCCCGCGATCTGGCGGCATTGCTAGCGGATTAGACCACGCGCCAATGCAGCGGGAATCCTGGGTCGAACACCGTGACAGGCCCGTCACTAGAGTCGATTTTTTCGGGATACACGACCGGTTCGCCCTTGGTTAGTGTGATCGTGTCCTCATTCACCGGCAGGCCATAGAAACCGGAGCCATTGAGCGAGGTGAACCCTTCCAGCTTGTCCAGCGCGTTTTCGCGGTCGAACATCTCTGCCACCAGTGACATCGTGTTTGTCGCGGTGAAACACCCGGCGCAGCCGCAGGCCATTTCCTTGTTCGCATCTGTATGCGGCGCGCTGTCAGTGCCCAAAAAGAACCGTGCATCGCTCGAGGTCGCAGCGGCCAGCAGCGCCAGCCGGTGTTCCTCGCGCTTGGCGACGGGCAGGCAGTAGTAATGCGGTTTGATCCCGCCAACCAGAATATGGTTACGGTTGATGATCAGGTGATGCGCCGTGATCGTCGCGCCCAGATCAGTGTCATTGGCTTTGACATAGTCCACGCCGTTCGCGGTGGTGATATGCTCCATCACCACGCGCAGGCCGGGGGTCGACTTGCGGATCGGGTCCAGAACGCGGTCGATGAACACGGCCTCGCGGTCGAAAATGTCGATATCCGCATCCGTGACCTCGCCATGCACACACATGGGCAGGCCAATCTCGGCCATCTTTTCCAGCACCGGGCGTATCTTGTCAAAATCCCTCACGCCCGAGGCCGAATTGGTCGTGGCCCCAGCCGGATACAGCTTGCACGCTTTGATCAGACCGCTGGCATGGGCCGCGGCGACGTCTTCGGCATCCGTGTCCTCGGTTAGATAGAGGGTCATCAGCGGTTCAAACGTCATGCCTTCGGGCAAGGCGGCCAGAATGCGGTCGCGATAGGCGGCGGCCTGATCGCCGCGCACCACGGGCGGTACAAGGTTTGGCATGATAATCGCGCGGGCGAAATGACGCGCGGTTTCGGGCAGGACGGCCTCAAGCATCGCGCCATCGCGCAGATGCAGGTGCCAGTCGTCGGGGCGGCGGATCGTCAGGGTATCGGTCATGGCCCCCGGCTAGCACAGTGCGCGCAGCCGTGAAAGGCCCCGAATGCACGGCTGCCCCTTGTCAACATGCCCGAACGTCGTAACTCCTTGCGAAGCCCCGGCCTTGACGCGCGCCCGCCGTCGTGACCTCTTGGGCGCACAGGAGGGGACCATGACGCAGCCAAATTCCATCGACGCCGTTCAGACTATGCTGGGCGATCAGGGCTATGTCTGCGGGCGGGCCTTGGCCACGGTCGTCTTCCTGTCGCTGAAACTGGGCCGCCCGTTGTTTCTGGAGGGTGAGGCCGGGGTCGGCAAGACCGAGATCGCCAAGGCGCTGGCCGCCGGGCTGAACCGCCGTCTGATCCGACTGCAATGTTACGAGGGGCTGGATGCCTCTTCGGCTGTCTACGAATGGAACTTCCCGGCGCAAATGGTGGCAATCCGCACCGCCGAAGCCTCGGGCGGCGCCGACCGGGGTGCCCTGCAATCCGAGCTGTTTTCGGACGACTACCTGATCGAACGCCCGCTGTTGCAGGCTATGCGCCCAGATGAACACGGCGCGCCGGTCCTGCTGATCGACGAACTTGACCGCACGGATGAACCGTTCGAAGCGTTCCTGCTGGAGGCGCTCAGCGATTTTCAGGTTACAATCCCCGAACTGGGCACCGTCAAAGCGCCGGAACCGCCCATTGTCATCGTCACCTCGAACCGCACGCGCGAGGTGCATGACGCCCTGAAACGCCGTTGCCTCTATCATTGGGTCGACTACCCCGATTTCGAGCGCGAGATCGAAATCCTCCACGCCCGCGCACCCGAAGCGGCACAGCAGCTGAGCCGCGAGGTGGTGGCCTTCGTCCAGCATTTGCGCACCGAAGACCTGTTCAAGAAACCCGGCGTTGCCGAAACCATCGACTGGGCCAAGTGCTTGCTGGCATTGGATGTGATTAACCTCAGCCCCGAAGTGATCGGCGACACGCTGGGCGCGATCCTGAAATACCAGGACGACATCCAGAAACTCCAAGGGTCTGAGGCAAAACGTATTCTGGACGAAGCCAAAGCCACGCTCGAACCGGTGTGATGGCGGAGCAGCTTCACCTAGATATCCCAGATGACCCCAAACTGGCGCAGAACATCACCCATTTCGCGCGGGCCCTGCGCAAGGCGGGCTTGCCCATAGGTACGGGCCGTGTTGTCGATGCCATCCGCGCGGTACAGGCTGCCGGGTTCTCGCAAAAGCAGGATTTCTACTGGACCCTGCACGCCTGTTTCGTGAGCCGTCCCGAACATCGCACAGTGTTCGCGCAGGTCTTTCGCATGTATTGGCGCGACCCGCGGTATATGGAGCATATGATGGCCATGATGTTGCCTGCGATCCGTGGTGTTCAGGAAGACCGCAAGGCCGACGCGGGCGAAAAGCGCGCGGCCGAGGCGCTGTTGGACGGTGTCGAACGCGATCAGCCAGAGACGGAAGACACGGGCGAAGAAACTGAGCTTGAGATCGACGCCTCACAAACCGCCTCGACCGAGGAACGCCTGCGCAGTCTAGACTTTGAACAGATGAGCACGGCCGAGATCGCTCAGGCCAAGCGCATATTGGCCCGTATGACGCTACCCGTAAAACCAATCGAATCCCGGCGCGGTCAAGCCAGCCATGTAGGGCAAAGGATCGACCGCGCCCGCACCTTGCGCGCCGCCATGCGCCAGGGCGGAGAGTTGCACGAAATCGCTCGTCAGAAACCCCGAACCCGCTGGCCAAATCTGGTGGTGCTGTGTGATATCTCGGGGTCGATGAGCCGATACAGCCGCATTATCCTGCATTTTCTGCACTCGATCTCGAACGCGAAAGGCGCTGGATGGGCCAAAGTTCATGCGTTCACCTTCGGTACCCGCCTGACCAATATCACCCGCCACCTGCATCAACGCGATGTAGATGCCGCTTTGGCCGCCGCTGGGGCGGAAGCGCAGGATTGGGAGGGCGGCACCCGCATCGGCGAATGCCTGCACGCGTTCAACCGCGACTGGTCGCGGCGCGTCATGGGGCAGGGTGCGGTGGTTCTGTTGATCTCGGACGGATTGGACCGGGGCGAACCGCAAGCGCTGGGGAAAGAGATGGAGCGTCTGCACCTTTCCGCCCGCCGTCTGATCTGGCTGAACCCACTGCTGCGCTGGGACGGGTTTGCACCCAAGGCGCAGGGCGTGGCCGCGATGTTGCCGCATGTGGACAGCTTTCGGGCCGGGCATTCGATTGCCTCGCTTGAGGAGCTGGCCGAGGTCATCTCGAAACCCGATGACATGGGTGAGAAAGCGCGGCTGATGACCGCGCTTTCGAGTTAGGGTTAACTCAGCTGTTCTTCATTGCACTTGCGGGCCATTTCCATGGCCTTGTAGGTGCCAGTCAGATCCACGGTGAAGGCAAATTCCTTCTCGGGGAAGACAAGCATCACCTTTTGCTTGGCAATGTCTTCAGCGAATTGGGGATCATTGGACAGAACGTAACCGCCCGAATACCCCTTGGTGATGTTACCCTTCATGCCGGTGGCTTCACCGATATAGAGGTTGTCGCCCAGCAGAATTGCCACAGCCTCGGTATCGCCGCGCTTGATGTCGGTTTTTTCTTTGGTGAAGACGCCCACATAGCCAACGCCGCGATCTTCGGTTAGCCCCATCTGAACCACGTTCTCGGAGTCATCGATAGCCTCAATCAGGCAGGATTTCTTGTCCTGATCAATGAATACCTTCCAGCCCTCGACCTCGCCATAGCGCAGGAATGTATCTGCACTGACTGCCGTGGATGCCAAAAGTCCGATTGCTGTTCCGAGTGCAAAAATGCGTTTCAACTCTTTGTCTCCCTTGTGAAAATTAAATATGCGCATACTGGAATGCAGCAGATGTATGTGTAGGCTAGAATCTGCTCTGTAGACAATCAATGCTTTGCAGAAAATGGTAAAAACTCAGCCAATTCGCGCCGAAGCCTGACTGCGGCGTCTGACCTTAAAGTCGGGGTTCCTTTTCATCTGGCCAAACCTGCCTATGTTGGGTCAAAGCACTATGGGAGGGCGCAATGGACAGATTTTACAACAGCCCAGAAACTGCGCTGCGCTGGTTCAGCAATGGCAAAAAGGCCGCGCTCGCCACCGTGGTTGAGACTTGGGGAAGCGCCCCGCGCCGTGTGGGCGCGCAGTTGGTCATTGGCGGCGATGGTCGGATCGAAGGTTCGGTTTCGGGCGGTTGTGTCGAAGGCGCTGTGATCGTCGAAGCGCTTGAGGCCATAGATGAAGGCGAAGCACGTCTGTTGGAATTTGGTGTCAGCGACGAAGATGCGTTTGCCGTTGGTCTGGCCTGTGGAGGGACGATCCGGGTGCTGGTCGAGCCCATCGGAAGCGTTCTGCCCGAACCCATGCTTCGTGATCTGGTCGAGGCGCGGGCCGCGCGAGTACCACTCGCCTATGAGGTCAATGTCGAGACCGGCCACCGCGCGCTGCGTCGCAACGCGTATGCCGACCGGCTGCGCATGGATCGCTCGGGGTTTGAAGAGGACGGCAAGACCTTTGTGGCTGTTCACAACCCACCTTTGCGCCTGATTGTCGTGGGTGCGGTTCATATTGCGCAGGCGCTGGTTCCGATGGCACGGATTGCAGGGTATGACCCCGCGATTATCGACCCACGGGATGCTTTTGCGTCCAGCGCCCGTTTTCCGGGTGAAAACATACTGACCGATTGGCCGGATGAGGCTGTTGCCAAGCTGGGTCTGGATTCGCGCACCGCTGTGGTGTTGTTGACCCACGACCCCAAGCTGGACGACCCGGCACTGGAGTCAGCGTTGGCCGCCGGGGTGTTTTACATCGGTGCTCTGGGCTCGACCCGGACCCATGCCAAACGCGTGGCTCGTATGACCGAGGCCGGGTTCACCGAAGATCAGATTGCCCGCATTCATGGTCCGGTTGGTCTGGATATCGGGGCTGCCGATCCGTCCGAAATTGCAGTCGCCATATTGGCACAGATGACCGCCGTGTTACGAGGCAAAGCGTGAAGTTCGGTCCTGTCCCCGTTGCCGAGGCCGTCGGCACGATCCTAGCCCATTCGATCAAGGTCGGTGACCGTAAGCTGCGCAAAGGCATCGCGCTGACGGCAGACCACATCAACGACCTGACCGAGGCTGGCTTTGGCTCCGTCACTGTCGCGCGACTTGAACCGGGTGACTGTCACGAGGATGAGGCCGCCCGGATGCTTGCCGCCGCCTTGGTTCCGAACCCAACCGAGGCGTGTTTACGCGTGACCCAACCTTTCACCGGACGCGTGAATCTGCTGGCGGATGGACCAGGCGTCGCCGTGCTGGATGTTGAGGCGTTGGAGGCCTTCAATCGCGTCAACCCGATGATCACCGTCGCGACTGTTCCGCAATACCAGCAGATGGGCGAAGGCGGCATGGTGGCTACGATCAAGGTTATCTCTTATGCCGTGCCCGGAGGCGATGTGATGCACGCGGCACGTCTGGCGCAGGCATCGATCCGTATGGTCTCGCCGATCCACAAAACTGCGGGTCTAGTGGTGACTGATATTCCCGGCGGCCCGTCGAATGACAAAGGGATTGCCGCAATCAGGGGGCGTGTCGAAGCCTTGGGGATGGAACTGTCAGACGTTCGGATCGTCCCGCATCAGGCGGAACCTTTGTCCTCGGCTGTGTCCGACGCTGAGGGGGATATCGTTATGATCCTGACCGGCTCGGCCACGTCTGACGTGTACGACGTGGCTCCCGAGGCGGTACGCGCCGCCGGAGGGCAAGTGGACCGGTTCGGAATGCCGGTCGATCCGGGCAACCTTCTATTTCTCGGAGCGCTTGGCGAGCGGCCCGTGATTGGCTTGCCGGGCTGCGCGCGTTCACCTGCACTGAACGGGGCCGATTGGGTTTTGTCCCGCGTGGCCTGCGGGATCGAAACAACGGGGCTCGACATCGCAGGGATGGGTGTCGGTGGGTTACTGAAAGAGATCCCGACACGCCCGCAGCCCCGGTCTTCGCGAAAGCCCTGAAGTGGTGGGCTTGCCCGACAATCCTCTGAACCGTCTCAGATTTTTGTTCTCAAATGAAAACCCGCGTGTTTAACTCGACCCGAGGACCAATATGAAACGGGAGGATTTCATGGCACAGG
>NZ_BAABWL010000004.1:0-470357 GCF_040371315.1 Ruegeria sp. HU-ET01832 | reverse complement strand
GAAAAAACTCAGAATTTTAAAATTTCATTTATTTTCAGACACTTACCGTTAATTCTCCTTCCAAAACGAACTCCCCACACCACCGTTTCACCGTGTAACCCAGGTTTTGCATAGGCTTACCCACAGACTCAGGCGGAATCGACCTGTCGGAATCGGCTGAGCGGGTTCGACAGTGGCAGACGCAAGGCCAGAAGGCCCAGAATCACGCTCAGATAGATCAGTGGCTCGATCTGGAACCCTTTCGCCAGCATCACGTAATGCAGCCCGCCCAAAATCGCAGCTGGATAGACCAGACGTTGCAGGACGCGCCAGCGTGGACCCAAACGGCGCACCGACAGATTATTTGAAGTCACAGCTAGCGGCAGCAGCAGAAGAAATCCGGCCATGCCCACCGTGATATAGGGACGTTTGAGGATGTCGGCCCAGATCTGACTCGGCAGTTGCACATCCAAAACCAACCATACCAACAGATGCAGACTAACATAGACGAAGGTCAGCACGCCCAAAGCGCGACGGAACTTCGTCAGGTTCAGTCCCGAAAACCGCCGCAACGGGGACACCGCAAGCACGACAATTAACAGCTGTAACGCCAACTCGCCATAGCGATGTTCCAGCGCCTCAATCGGATCAATACCCAGCCCTCCGGTCAAACCCTGATAGAACAGCCACGGTGCCGGGATCAGGCCCAGCAGGTAGACGGCCCAAACAGGCACCCGGCGGAGTATCTGGTTCACGGTCTGCATGCGCTTAGTAGTATTCCGACAGATCCATGCCTTCGTAAAGACCGGCGACTTCAACCTCGTAGCCGTTGAACATCAGTGTCGGGATACGTTTCGAGAACAGCCCGCCCCCGATGGTACGCTCGGACGCCTGAGACCAACGCGGGTGATCCACATTCGGGTTCACATTACTATAGAATCCATATTCACGCGGGTTGGCCATGTTCCAGCTTGTCGGAGGTTCAACATCCGTAAGGGTAATCCGGACGATCGACTTGATCGACTTGAACCCGTACTTCCATGGAACAACCAAACGCAAAGGGGCGCCATTCTGGTTCGGGATCGGACGATCATAGATTCCGGTCGCCATGATCGTCAGCGGATGCATGGCCTCGTCCAGTCTCAAACCTTCACGGTAGGGCCAGTCCAGGACCGGGAATTGCACGCCGGGCATCTCATCCGGGCGATAGGCAGTCTCAAACGCCACATATTTGGCACCTTCTTGAACACCGGCCATATTCAGCAGATCAGCCAGTTCGAACCCGTTCCAGGGAACAACCATCGACCAAGCCTCGACACAGCGGAACCGATAGATTCGCTCTTCGACTGTCATCTCGGACAATATGTCTTTGAAGTCGTATTCACCGGGGCGGTCCACCAGACCATCAATCTGAACGCTCCAGGGTTCGGTGACCAGCGTGTGGGCGTATTTCGCAGGATCATCCTTGCGGGTGCCGAACTCGTAGTAATTGTTGTAGGACGTGATCTCTTCCCAAGTGTTGGGCGTCAAACCCTCAGGAGACTCTTCCGCGGAACCCTTTTGCGCAATCCCCGCCAGCCCGGCACCCGCAAGCCCAGCCATCACCTGCCGCCGGTTCATAAACATCGCCCTTGGGGTGACATCTGCATGTGTCAGTGTATTGGTCCAGCGACGCGCCATCTCTGTCTCCGTGATCGTACATTGTTAATTGTCAGTTAGTGCGCTCTTAGCACAGGACCAAGGCAACATGCGTCACGATTGGGAGACGAGGCTGTAACGAACCATCAGGCGGCGCAACTAAGGCTCAATACAATACTAAACGTCTAATCATTCATAAACTTCGGCTAAAAGTAGCCGCTTTTTCATACGAAATGTACATTTAACCCAACAGAACCTAGCGTCACCCTTGATATTGGCGCTAGCCAACCCGCAGCCCAGCCGCTTAAGTTTTCCCAAGGCGTGAAGGGACGGAGTTGAGATCACCCCAAGGCTGATCACGCAGATAGCGCCACAAAAAATACGACGATATGATCGGAAAGGACGAGACATGAAAATGAAGCTGGTAGCTGGCCTGTCGCTGGCCCTGTTCATCGCGGCATGCGCTGAAAAAGAGACCTACCCAATCTCTGGGTGCGACTCGAATGAGACATTCCCCGTGACCTGCGAGGAAATCGGTGAAGATACCAATCTCGATGAGAGCAACGCACAAGACCTGAATGCGTTGCCGACCGGCACCTAAGATTTCCGATCCTTTGGCCCCTCTGGGTCATGCACGTATTCAAGAGCCTGCCATTCGGCAGGCTCTTGTCGTTTGCGGTCCTTGAAATCAGTTATTCGTTAGATGCAACGTTAACCAAAACGCACAGAACCGATCACGGTGAGTTGAAGCATCGTTCCCCGAAACACTGCAGCCTCTCCTACCGCTATCTTTACAACTGCTTCTCGCAAAATGCAGTCTGTTCCGAAGGGGTCTTGTAGGGATCCTTCGAAACCCGACAACCGGGACAGCCGAAAGGGAGAAGACAAATGTGTGACATCTGTGTGATGAACGCGGTCAAGGACCGGATGCTTTCAAGGCGGAGTTTCTTCAAAGCCGCCGCAGCCTCGGGCGTGGCCGTAGCGGCGACCAGTGCAGCAGCGCCAATGGCGATGGCCGCGGGGCACGGCAAGGTTGAGGATATGACCCACACGATCAGCCCTGACTTTCCCACCTATTTTGGTGAGCCCGGCTATGCGTCCGAACAACTGTTCAATTTTGGCGACCACGGCTTCAACCTGCAACGCATGACTGTAAACGAGCACACCGGAACTCATATTGATGCGCCATTGCATTTCTCGGCGGATGGGGCAGCGGTCGACGAAATCCCGGTTACAGATCTCGTGGCACCGCTTTGTGTTGTCGATATCGCTGCGCGGGCGGCCGAAGATGCCGATACTTTACTGACACCGGACGATCTGAAGGCGTGGATGGCAACCCACGGAGATATTCCGGACGGCGCCTGCGTTGCCCTATACTCTGGTTGGGCCGCCAAGGTCGACAGTGACGCCTACCGCGGATTTGACGGGCAGGCGCAGCACTACCCCGGCTTTCATGTCGAAGCCGCTCAGATGCTGATCGAGGAAACGGGCGCGCGGTCGTTGGCTTCAGACACCCTGTCGCTGGATCACGGAATGTCGGCCGACTTTGCCACCCACTACGCGTGGCTGCCAACGGGCCGTTTCGGGATCGAAAACATCGCTGGGCTGGACCGCGTCCCCGCTTCGGGCGCAACGCTGGTTATCGGAGCGCCAAAGCACAAAGGCGGCACAGGCGGACCCGCGCGCATTTTCGCGATGGTTTGAATGATAACGGTCGAAAAGGATCGAATGCCCGATCCTTTTCGGCACCGCCAATGAGCGGGTCTTGAACATCGAATAAACCTGCCACAAAGTCCGGACTGCAACTCCAATCCCAGACATGTAGAAACCAGATATGATCACGACCGAGCGGATGATGAAGGCAACTGCCCTGCCTGAAGTGTCTGGACTATCCTTCGACGCGTTTTCCCAAAACGATCTGGTCAATCTGATCATGCAAAGGTCAGAGATCATTCATGATCAACCCCGCTCCGGCAGGATTAACCGCGCCTGGGCCGCCGGAAATCCCGAACCCGCCCTATCGCTTGTGCGGGATCACGGAACCGATCTGGCGCGCCGCGCTGCCGCAATTATCTATTTAGAGTATCTGGAACTTCGGGATACGATACAAAGCCTCGCTCCGTCATCGATTGCAGATATCGGCTGTGGTTATGCTATGTTCGATCTGTTTTTGTGGCAGGACCACAAGTGTCACCTGAACCTGATTGATTTAGAAACTACTACAGAACGGCATTTCGGATACGCGGAAACCGGCGCGGCCTATTCCAATCTGTCTGTCGCCCGATCGTTCCTGATGGAAAACGGCATCCGCGCCGGCGACATCAACTGCCTGAATCCCGGCTCAGACGAGCTCTCATCAATAGGCACCGTTGATCTGGCGATGAGCTTTATCTCGTGCGGCTTCCACTATCCCGCGCAGACCTATGCAGGTTTTTTTCGCGACGTGGTCGAAGACGACGGTGCCGTCATTCTCGACGTGAGAACCCGCAAACTCCGCGAAGGTTCTGCGTTTCTGGAAACCTTGGGTCAGGTTTCTTTACTTGTGGATGCGGCGCAAGGTGGTGCGTAACGGCTAATTGTCCGAAAAGGCCCGTAGGTTTATTGCGTGGTCAGCTTTGGCGCTCGGGCGCGAAAGAAAACGATCGTTTATCTGGGCAACAAAACACATGCTTTCGCAAACGAAAAAGACCTACCGAATGGGTAGGTCTTTTAAGACTTAAAGCTCAGTGCACGACCGCATCATCCGGCCTTGGACGATCCGACGTTCCCAATCGGTCGCCGATGATCAGGCCGTCTGAGCCCGCAGTAACCGGTACGGTCTCACCATCCTTGATTTCACCGGCCAGCAATGCCTCGGCCAGCGGATTCTGCAACGCGCGTTGGATCACACGTTTCAGCGGACGGGCACCAAAGACCGGGTCATAGCCTTCATCGGCCAGCCATTGCTTGGCGCCATCGTCCAGCGCCAGCTCGATCTTACGGGCGGCCAGACGTTTTTGCAGACGCGCCATCTGGATATCGACGATGCCATCCATGTCAGCCCGCTTGAGCCGGTCAAAGATGATCGTCTCGTCCAGACGGTTGAGGAATTCGGGTCGGAAATGGGCCCGGACCGCATCCATCACGTCGCGCCGCGCCTGCGCGCTGTCTGCGCCTTCGGGCAACTGGCTCAGCGCCTGAGACCCAAGGTTCGACGTCAGGATGATCAGCGTCTGCTTGAAGTCGACAGTGCGGCCCTGACCATCGGTCAAAACGCCATCGTCCAGAACCTGCAACAGCACGTTGAACACGTCCGGGTGCGCTTTTTCGACCTCGTCAAACAGCACGACCTGATAGGGCCGGCGCCGCACTGCTTCGGTCAGCACACCGCCTTCATCATAGCCCACATAGCCCGGAGGGGCACCGATCAGACGGGCAACCGCGTGTTTCTCCATGAACTCGGACATGTCGATACGAACCATCGCGTTGTCGTCGTCGAACAGGAAGTTCGCCACGGCTTTGGTCAGCTCGGTCTTACCCACACCGGTCGGCCCGAGGAACAGGAACGAGCCCAAGGGGCGGTTCTCATCATTCAGACCGGCCCGCGCACGGCGCACGGCGTTTGCGACGGCAGTGACGGCGGCATCCTGACCAATCACGCGGGAATGCAGATCGTCTTCCATCCGCAGCAGTTTTTCGCGCTCACCTTCCAGCATCTTGGCGGTAGGAATACCGGTCCAACGCTCGACCACAGACGCGATTTGGGCTGGCCGCACGGTTTCTTCGGCCATCATCGCATTGCTTTCGGCGTTCTCAGCGTCTGTCAGCTTTTTCTCAAGCTCGGGGATGACGCCATAGGACAGCTCACCCGCCTTGGCCAGATTGCCCTCACGCTTGGCGATTTCCAGATCGGCCCGCGCCTTGTCGAGCTGTTCTTTCAAATCCCGCGCACCTGCCAGCTTATCACGCTCGGCCTGCCACTGGGCGGTCATCTCGGCAGACTGCTCCTGCAGATCGGCCAGGTCCTTTTGCAAGGTTTCCAGACGATCCTTGGAGGCTGCGTCATCTTCGAGCTTCAGCGCCTCTTCCTCGATCTGCATCTGCAGGATCTGGCGATCCAGCTGATCGAGTTCTTCGGGCTTCGAATCCACCTCCATCCGCAGACGCGACGCGGCTTCATCGACAAGGTCGATCGCCTTGTCGGGCAGGAAACGGTCAGTGATATAGCGATGTGACAGGGTCGCAGCCGAGACCAGCGCCGAGTCGGAAATACGCACACCATGGTGCAGCTCATACTTTTCCTTGATGCCGCGCAGGATGCTGATCGTATCCTCGACTGTTGGCTCCTGCACCAATACAGGCTGGAAGCGACGCGCAAGGGCCGCGTCTTTTTCGACGTATTTACGATACTCATCCAACGTGGTCGCGCCGATACAATGCAGCTCACCCCGGGCAAGCGCAGGCTTGATCAGGTTTGCGGCATCCATTGCGCCGTCGGATTTACCAGCACCAACCAGCGTGTGCATTTCGTCAATGAACAGGATGATCTCACCAGCGGCCTCGGTCACTTCGGTCAGAACGGCCTTCAGGCGTTCTTCGAACTCACCACGGTATTTCGCACCAGCAATCAGCGCGCCCATGTCGAGCGCCAGCAGCTTTTTGTCCTTCAGCGATTCCGGCACGTCGCCATTGACGATGCGCAGGGCCATGCCCTCGGCAATCGCAGTTTTACCCACGCCGGGCTCACCGATCAGAACAGGGTTGTTCTTGGTCCGTCGCGACAGAACCTGCATCGAGCGGCGGATTTCTTCATCCCGCCCAATGATCGGGTCGATCTTGCCCTCAGCCGCCGCCTCGGTCAGGTCGCGCGAATATTTTTTTAACGCGTCATAGCCTTCTTCCGCCGACGCGGTGTCGGCAGTGCGGCCTTTGCGGATATCGTTGATCGCCTCGTTCAGTTTCTGCGCGGTGACTGCACCGTCTTCCAACGCCACCTTGGCTTTCGATTTCACCATGCACAGCGCCATAAGAATGCGCTCGACCGGGACAAAGCTGTCGCCTGCCTTGGTCGCGATTTTCTCGGCCTCATCCAAGACTTTGGCAGTCTGGCCGTCCAGATAGACCTGTCCTGTGTCGCCTTTGACCTTTGGAATACGCGCCATCGAGGCATCAAGCGCGTTCACGACACGGCTGGGCGCACCACCGGCCCGCGTGATCAGGTTGCTGGCCAGTCCCTGATCGTCATCCATCAATGCTTTCAGCAAATGTTCGGGCGTCAGACGCTGATGCTCTTCCCGCATCGCAATAGTCTGCGCCGCTTGCACGAAACCCCGTGCCCGCTCAGTGAACTTGTTCAAGTCCATAGTATTCTCCTTTTCCAAGCGCCCTGTGTCGATGCGCCCGCTTGGCGGCACGCTTCTGATCTGGGCCTCACATTCAATCTGGGAAATATCTGTCCCGGTTCAAGAGGTCGAAACGCTATTTCCGCCCTACCTGCGCGGAACCGAATAGACAGTGTATCCCCCGGTTTCAGCCACTTCTAGCGCGCCATACATCTGGACCAGAGATTGCGCCGCTTCACCACCTGTTGGACAGGATACCAGATCAGCGGCATCATCCAGAAAATCAATTGTAAACGCAGTCTCACCTGTGATCTGACAATCATCATTGGTCGAACGATAGCCTCTAAAAAGCCGCAGGTTGTCGTTTGTGGGGGTCCTTACGACCGTGTCAGCGGCCTCGGTTTCCAATGGCATATCCTGACATCCTGTCAGCAATACGATGATTACGGCGGGTGCAAACTGTTTCACTTTGAATTCCATTCCTTCAATCCGCGCACATTATACCACATCTGGTAAATTCTGCCGTGACCTGAATCACCTACTCGTCCCACATGGACAGAACCTTGCAAACCCGCTAGGACGCAGACGTTTGCCAAAAACGGAGCGCCCCCATGTCCGACGATCGCCTTATCGTAGCCCTAGATGTCCCCAACGCCCTGCAGGGTTTGGCCATGGCCGAAAGGCTGGGCGACAGTGTCTCTTTCTACAAGATTGGTTTGGGCATGCTTACAGGCGGCGGGCTGGCACTGGCCAATGAGCTGAAACAGGATCACGGAAAGCGCATCTTTTTGGATATGAAACTATTCGACATCGGCAATACCGTCGAAAACGCGGTACGTGGGCTGGCGCAGTTCGATCTGGATTTCCTGACCGTCCATGGCGACCCCCACGTAGTGCGCGCCGCGAAAGAGGGTGCCTCGGGCAAGGATCTGAAAATCCTCGCTGTAACCATTCTGACCTCGCTGAACCGCGATGATCTGGATGCCAGCCTGTTGAAGGATGGCGACGTGCAGGAACTGGTCGTCAAACGCGCGGCAAAGGCGTTTGAGGCCGGGGCAGATGGTGTCATCGCCAGCCCGCAAGAGGCCGCGCTGATCCGGGCCTTACCACAAGCCGAAGGTCGCCTGATTGTGACCCCAGGTGTGCGCCCGGCAGGTGCTGCGCTTGGCGATCAAAAACGCGTCGCCACCCCAGCGACCGCGATCGGTGACGGTGCAGATCACATCGTGGTCGGCCGCCCAATCTATCAATCTGACGACCCGAAAGCCGCCGCCGAGGCGGTTCTTGCCGAGTTAAATTCCTTGACACGGCACTAATCGCGGACGTCAGAAACCGCGGAAAAACCCGGTTTCTCTCAGCCAAACAGTTGACCTTACGTAACTTTTAATGAAAACCGCGCCAAATCGTCCCTGTGCCCGAAAACACACATGAAAACTGCCTGTTTTCCTTGTGTGAACTCGATCCTATCGAAACCTCTGATTTTCAGCGAATCTGGTCCCGTGATACTCCCCGCGGACCGTCTCTTCCTGAGGTCCGTCACCTCCCCCCGCAACGCGCGGGGGGTCTTCTTTTGCATCAAACAACCACGCGGCGGGGTTTTTCTTGACCAATTGGGTGGTATATTCAAACCCCGCGAATTGATCGAATGAGAGACGGGAACATCGCATGCCCGGTCTGTGCCGAGACTGCCTGACCACTGTGACGGACGACCGCCGCTGCCCTGCCTGCGGTAGTCCGCGCATCAAGACGCATCCTGAACTGTTTGACCTGACCATCGCGCATATGGACTGCGATGCGTTCTACGCTTCGGTCGAGAAACGCGACAACCCTGAACTTGCCGACAAACCCGTCATTATTGGCGGCGGGAAACGCGGCGTCGTGTCGACTGCCTGCTATGTGGCGCGTATTCGTGGAGTGCGTTCAGCGATGCCCATGTTCAAAGCCCTGCAACTGTGCCCCGATGCTGTGGTCATCAAACCCCGCATGTCGGTCTATGCAGAAGTCTCGCGTCAGATTCGGGCGATGATGGACGAGTTGACCCCAGTCGTCGAACCTTTGTCATTGGACGAGGCTTTCATGGACCTGTCCGGCACCCAGCGACTGCACAGTGCACCACCCGCAGTGATGCTGGCGCGCCTTGTGAAACGGATGAAGGATGAGCTGGGCGTGACTGGTTCAATCGGGCTTTCACATAACAAGTTCCTCGCCAAGGTCGCATCCGACCTCGACAAACCACGTGGCTTTTCCGTAATCGGCGAGGCCGAGACCGCTTCGTTTCTGCACGACAAGCCCGTCCGGCTGATCTGGGGCATCGGACCAGCTGCACAAGAATCGCTCGAGCGCGCAGGGATTCGTACGTTCTCGGACCTGTTGCGCTGGGATCAGGAGGCCCTGACAGCCAGATTCGGCGCGATGGGGTATCGGTTGTGGCATCTGGCCCGAGGACAGGACAAGCGCCGCGTCTCTGCCCATGAACCGATGAAGTCCATCAGTAATGAAACTACCTTTTTCGAAGACACGGCCAGCCCTGACATACTTGATGGTCATCTGTGGCGCATGTCCGAAAAGGTGGCGGATCGTGCCAAGGCCAAAAGTCTGGCTGGCAGGGTCGTGACCCTCAAGCTGAAGAAAGCCAATCACAAGATTATCACCCGCCGTGTCTCGTTACGTGATGCGACGCAGATTGCCGACCGCATTTACCGCACGGCCCGCAGTTTGTTCGATCAGGTCGGAGATCAGGGACCCTATCGCTTGCTTGGATGCGGTTTGTCGGATTTGTGCCCCGAGGATCAGGCCGATATCACGGGCGACTTGCTTGACCCCGGCGCAGCACAGCGGTCGCAGGCCGAACGCGCCACGGATGAAATCCGTCGCAGATTCGGACATGATGCTATCTTGAAGGGGCGATCTTTGCGCTGATCTTATTCGGCCGCAAGGCGCAGAGGCTCTTCACCGATCAATGTAATTTCGCCAATGACCTGCCGCAACAGCTCGCGAAAGGCGGTGAAATTCCCGTTTGGCTCAATCCGCGTTTCGTCCATATAAAGCGAACGGTCTATTTCGATTTGCACCGCGTGCTGATCGCGCGCGGGTCGACCATAGGTCTGCGTCACATACGCCCCAGCAAACGGTGCGTTTCGCGCCACTGTCAGACCAGCGGCCACAAACGCGGCTTCGATACGGTCCACGACTTCGCCAGAGGCTGCGGCGCCAAACCGGTCCCCTAACACGATCTGAGGGCGCGAATTTGCGGTGCCGGCCATGGCCACAGCTTCGTGCGGCATCGAATGGCAATCCACAAGGATCGCCTGCCCGAACGCCTTGTGCGATTCGGCCAACAATGCCTTGAGTCGCGTGTGATATGGCCGCCAGCAGGTATCGATGCGCAGCCGCGCCTCGTCCATTGTTAGCTTACCGCGATAAATCGCGCGACCATTCGCAACCACACGGGGGATTACGCCAAGCCCCGAGGACACGCGCGGATTGTGCCCCTGTCGACGCGCGCCTTCCACAAGCGCCGGATCCAACTCCTCGGCACTGCGGTTAAGATCCAGATAAGCCCTTGGCTTTGTCGCAGAAATCAGCGGCGCTCCAAAATCCGAAGCGGGTGCGAACAACTGATCCACGAACGCATCCTCAGAGGATCGAATCACGTCGCGGCTAAGAATGGTTCGCTCCATCAGCTCCTGAGGGTAGTTCCGGCCGCTATGCGGGGAAGCAAAGACCACACAAGACGTGCGCTTGGCAGGCATATCCAATACATAGGCGGCGTTCGGCATGGTGGCTCCTTGGTTCGGTCTGAACATAGACCGGAAAATAGTTATACCAAACCCCTTGAACCCCTTTGCGACTCCTTTTATAGACCCCGCTACCGGCGCGGGGTTCCGCGCCCCATTTCGTTATGGGGCAGGGCACGCAAAGGTAAAGTGGGCGGTTAGCTCAGCGGTAGAGCACTTCGTTGACATCGAAGGGGTCACAAGTTCGATCCTTGTACCGCCCACCATGATTTCACTGTTCCGGGGCTCCGGGACACCCGATTAACCCAGGCGCTGGCCACGTCTTTGATGAAGGCGCCGCAGATTGGAGACAGACCCATGAAGGTCAAGAACTCGCTCCGCTCGCTCAAGAACCGGCACCGTGATTGCCGGATTGTGCGTCGCAAAGGCCGCGTCTACGTGATCAACAAGACGCAGCGCAAGTTCAAAGCTCGCCAGGGCTAAGAACTGCACAAATCGAATTCAGGGAAACCGCGCCGGTTGGGTGCGGTTTTTTTGTTTTCAAATCGCATGTTGCGTTGATTTCCCGCTAAGCTGGTCGCTTGCATGTTTCAGATACTCACATTCCCTTGACGCGATGTGAGTTGGCAGCGCCCCCTTTGTCTGCGCAGCATCCTGCAGTCGCAGAACGAGATAGGGAATTCGCTATGACAATCAAACGCCGCCAATTCGTACAGCTGGGGCTTGCTTCCGCAGCCGCTCTGACACTGGGAACACCTTCTGTATTTGCCGCAGACAAGGAACGCACCGGCAGCCTTTCCGGCCGCAGCGGCTATAAGGTGAAGGGGACGGTTTCCGTTTCCGGCGACACCGTCACGCTCAAAAGCGATTATGTCTTCGACCCCAGCAAGAACCCGCCAGATATCAAAATCGGCTTTGGCAACGGCGAGAAATACGCGAAGGGCTCCAAGATTCACGACAAACTGACCGTGAAAAAGGGCGAAGCCTCATTCAAGATCCCTTCTGGCATCGACGTCTCCAAATACAACGAGCTGTATATCTATTGTGAGAAATTCACTGTGATTCTGGCCGTCGCGCCACTCAGCTAAATCTCGCCTTGCGCTATTTGAAATCCGCCTGCATGCGTAGGCGGGTTTCTTTTTTGCCCGGCTTTGCGGAGGGCGAAAATGTACAGTCAGGATTCCTTTTTTGATCTGTCCGCGTGGGGACAGGTCGGGCTTGTCTTCATCAGCCTCACTCTGTTTCTGATGATGGTGCTTTTGGCCCGGCGCTGCCTGAGACGTTTGCCGATATGGGCAAGGTTTCTGGGGGCGCTGATCCTTTTCTGGGTGTTTGTGTCGGCCTCGCCGCAGGTTTACTACATGTATTATCGCATGATCATTCCGGATTTGCCGCTGCAATGGGTCATCTGGCCACCAAAAAACGCCGTTATCCCTTTTGAAATGCTGTTTTTCTCGCACCAGAAAAACCTCAGCGCGCATGGGCAAGGCATACTCGGATGGGCCATTATTCTGGCCGCTGTTTTGCAACGTAGGCACCCTTAACGCCTTTCGGATATTCTGCACGTCAAGGTTAGTGCGTTGCGCCTTTCCAGCAGCGACCATTTTGACCAACTAATTTTGTCAGTTTTTCTTGCATCCCCGCCAGAATCGTTTAATTGACCAAATCAGTCGGGTTATTGCCCGCCACGACATTCAAAGTTGGGACACATGATGCTGAAATCCTCCACTTGTATTGCTGCCGCTCTGACGGCCCTTATTGCGACCTCTGCCGCGGCTGAGGGCGAGCTGAACCTCTATTCCTCGCGCCATTATGACACCGACGAACGCCTTTATTCGGATTTTGAAGAGGCCACTGGCATCACCATCAACCGTATCGAAGGCAAGGCCGATGAGCTGATCGCCCGAATGGAAGCCGAAGGTGCGAACTCACCTGCCGACATTCTGCTGACCGTCGATACTTCTCGCCTTGCCCGCGCCAAGAATGCAGGCATCCTGCAAGCGATCGACAGCGCGGTTCTGGAAGAGCGTATCCCTGCCAACCTGCAGGACGAAGACAACCAGTGGTACGGTTTCTCACAACGCGCGCGAATTATCTTCTTTGACAAAGCCGACGTCGCGAACCCGCCGGCCAACTATCTGGATCTGGCCAAGCCGGAATACAAAGGTTTGGTCTGCATCCGGTCGTCCAGCAACACCTATAACCAAACGCTGCTTGCTGCGATCATCACCAACCATGGTGCCGAGGCCGCGAAAACCTGGGCCGAAGGCGTTGTCGCCAACATGGCACGTGACCCGCAGGGCGGTGACACCGATCAGCTGCGCGGGATCGTCTCGGGTGAATGCGAAATTGCCGTTTCCAACTCTTACTACTTCGCCCGCGCACTGCGTAAAGACGTGAAGGGCCTGAGCGCGGATATCGACATGATCGGCATTCAGTTTCCCGCACAAGACGCGGAAGGCGCCCATATGAACCTGTCAGGTGCGGGCATCGCAGCCCATGCGCCGAACAAAGAGAACGCAGTGAAGTTCCTTGAATACCTCGCAGGCGAACAGGCACAGGTCTACTTCTCGAACGGCAATGATGAATTTCCCGCGGTCGAAGGTGTCGCTTTGGCCGAAAACGTTGCTTCGCTGGGTGAGTTCAAAGCGGATACAGTGAACCTGTCCGAAGTTGCCAAGAACATCCCCGAAGCACAAAAAATCTTCAACGAAGTTGGCTGGCAATAATCCTCTAGACCAGACAACGGGAAAGGGCGCGGTTTTCCGCGCTCTTTTTTGTTGTATTGTAATAAAATTTATCAATAATCTCATAAAAGGAAATGATTCTCATATTTGATAAATGTTGGATGATCTCTCAAACCGCCTCGCCAACCGATTAAACGAGCTGCGCCTGATGCGCGGTTGGTCCTTGGACCAACTGGCAGAACGCAGCTCTGTCAGCCGCGCCACTTTATCCCGGCTCGAAAAGGGGGGCGTGAGTCCGACCGCAGAAACGCTCGGCCGGTTGTGTGCCGCCTACGGCTTGCCCATGTCGCGCCTGTTGATGATGGTGGAAGACAGCTTTGCACCACGGGTTCCCTTGGAACGTCAACCTGAATGGCGCGACCCTGAAACCGGGTTCACGCGCAGGTCGGTTTCGCCCCCGGCCACCGGTCTGAGCGGTGAGGTCATGGAGGGGCACCTACCGTCTTCGACAGTTATCACCTATGACGCACCCCCGAAGCCGGGACAGGAGCACCATCTGATCATGCTGGACGGCGCTTTGACGCTAACAGTGGACGGCGTGGCGCACGACCTGACGGCCGGAGATTGCCTGCGCTATCACCTTTCCGGTTCGACCCGGTTTGAAACCTCAACCAAGCGCGGTGCGCGTTACTTGTTGGTGCTGATATGATCGAACGTTTGACCTCATCGGATCTGGACGGCGCATTGGACGATTTGGCGGGTATTCTGCACGCCTGTGTGCATGACGGTGCCAGCGTAGGATTCATCCTGCCCTTTCCGCCTGAACAAGCACGCGCCTATTGGCTAAACCATGTATGGTCCGGTGTTGCCGGGAACGAGCTGGATCTATTTGTGGTCCGCAACGCCCAGCATGTCTTGGGGACGGTTCAACTTATACCGGCCAAAATGCCGAACCAACCGCACAGGGCAGATGTCGCTAAACTGCTGGTGCATCCAAATGCCCGCCACCAAGGACTGGGCCGCGCTTTGATGGCCGCCTTGGAAGAGCGCGCTGCTCAACTCGGGCGCAATGTGTTGGTTCTGGACACGCGCAGTTCAGACCCGTCGCTGCGACTGTATCAAAGCCTTGGTTTCCAGATCGCCGGCGAGATTCCGAACTATTGCCGCAACCCGTTCGATGACCGGCTGGAACCCACAACGTTCATGTACAAAAACCTGCATTAGGCGCTGGTTTTCCGGACATTTGCGGCAAAGCAATAGCCGATCCCGTGAACGGTCTTGATAAAGGCCGGCGCGGCGGGATCAGCTTCGATTTTCTTTCGCAGACGCATGATATGGACGTCGATGGTCCGGTCTCCGACGACGATGTCTCGCCCGCGCGCCTTGTCCAGCAGCTGATCGCGCGAGAACACCACATGAGGATTGGTGACAAAGGCCAACAGCACCTCGAATTCGGTGGTGGTCAGTGGTGTGGCCTCGGGCGCGCCGGACGCGGTCAGGGTCCGCTCGTTCACGTTCAGCACCCAGTCCCCGAAGGTGATCGTTTGGGACTCGGAACCGTTGGTGGGTTTGTCGTCAGGTTTTGACCGACGCAGAACGGTACGGATGCGGGCCAGAACCTCGCGCGCCTCGAACGGTTTGGTGATGTAGTCATCCGCCCCAAATTCCAGCCCGACGACCCGGTCGAAAATCTCATCCCGGCCGGAGACCACGATAATTGGAATGTTCGAGTTCATCCGCAACTCGCGCGTGATGTCGAACCCGTTGCGGCCGGGCAACCCGATATCCAGCAGGATCAGATCAACTTCGGCCCGCGCCAGAACAGCATCCATCGCATCGCCATCGGCCACGCACGTGACTGCGCAGCCCTGCTTTTCAAGGTAACGCTGCAGAAAAGACGTGATCTGCGGGTCGTCATCGACCACAAGGATATGTTCTTGAACCATATTCGAGTCCGGGCGGGCAAAGTGGGCTGGCGCGGAACTGTTGTAGCCGCAGCCCCCCGACACTTGCAAGAACGAGCTCTGCCCCGACATCAGAACCGCAGGAAAGACAAGCTATGGCCCTGCGGCAAGGCTTCGGTTTCCGCAGGGATCACCGCCAGCCCATCCGACTGCGCCAACAGCGCAACACGTCCGCTGTAGGACGCCGCCATCAGGCGCAGACGCGGTGTTCCGTCAGGCTCTGCCCCCTCGATCACAACGGGTCGGTATTCCTGACGACCGGCCCGGCGGCTCAGCGGCTCGGACAGAACCGCTTGTTCCGGGGTCTGAGACGCGTGATGCAAACCGGCGCGCCGCGCCATCATGTGCGATCCAACAATCTGCCATGTGACATAGGCTGAAACCGGATTGCCCGGCAGCCCAACATAAAGCGCATCCCCGCGCCGCCCGAACATTATCGGCTTGCCCGGTTTCATCGCCACTTTCATCACATCCGGCTTGCCGCCGATGGCCTCGAACAGACGCGGCATGTGGTCTTCATCTCCGACCGATACGCCGCCCGTGGTGATGATCAGATCAGAGCTGTCGCAAGCCTCTCGCAGCACCTGTTCCAGCTTGGCGGGGTTGTCCTCGACCGGGCCTTTGTCGGTCAGGGCGATCCACGGCTTGTCCAGCAGCGCCCGCAGCATATAGCGGTTCGAGTTGTAGATTTGCCCCGGTCCCAACGCCTCGCCGGGTTGTTGCAGCTCGCTACCGGTGGAAAAGATCGTGACTTTCAACTTGCGGTACACCGTGACCTCGCCATAGCCGGACGATGCCAGCGCGGCGGCCTCGCGCGCGGTGATCTCACAACCACGGCGCAGGATCGGGGCGCCAGCCTTCAGGTCTTCGCCGACACGGCGGATGTGCTGGCCTGGCTTGGGGCGACGCGAGAACCGAATGCCTTGGGCGGTGGCATCACAATCTTCCTGCATCAAAATGGTGTCGAAATCCGGCGGGACCGGCGCGCCCGTGAATATCCGCAGCGCACTGCCCGCAGGCGCGTCATGTGCGCCGCTATCCCCGGCAGCGATCCGTCCCGCGACGGGCAGTTCAAACAGCGGACCATCGCCCAAATCGGCAGTACGCACCGCATAGCCATCCATCGCCGAGTTATCAAAAGCGGGCATATCCACCTTGCTGGTGCAATCCTCGGCCAGCACCCGCCCAATAGCGTCTATCAACGGCAGGGTTTCCGTTTCGGTGATCGGGTTGGCCACCGACAGGCCCTTGGTCAGGGCCTGGGAAACCGTCAGAAACATATGAGCGTGCCGGTCGCAGGCGCAGCCATCAGCCATTTTGAGCCTCCAGATATGTAAAGAGTTCCTCGAACTCCGCGCGCTCCGCCTCGCCGATATTGGGCAGGTGGGCGCGGGCGTCCTCGAGATTTGCGTTGGGGTCGCCCACCACCAACAGCATAACCATGCCGTGCCGGCCATGAACGCGGCAGCGAATGCCATAGACGCCTTCATGCTCGAAGGTCAGATCCAGCTCGGGCTTGCCGCGAATTTCGAAACTGCGTGCGCCCTCGGGAATCATCGGACGGATGGATGTCACTGTATGCCGCCCGGTCGAGCCCTTGAACCGCACCATGGAACCAGCGGGCACTTGCAGGAACTTGGGTTCGAATCGAAACGCATGGGCCGGGGTGTCTGCACTCAGGTCGATGATCTGGTGAACGACGGCAACGTCAGGGAGGTCATCGGCATAAAGGGCGGGAGCAATGGTCATTGCGCCCGCCAATATCGCTGCAGCCAGTTTCAGCGAAATGCTCATCTGTCCCTCCGGGCATTCAGGCTGCCCGTGCAGGTTCCCCCAACAGATCAGCCAATGCGTTTATCATAACCGGCCATTGCGCGCGGCGGTCTTCGTCGCGCAGTTCGGCCAGCAGTTCGCGGCCAATGGACACGATCGCTGGGGCGCTGTCCTTGACATAGGTCACAATACGCTGCTCGGGGTTGGCCAGCAGGAAAGGTACGATGGCCGCCCCTGCCTGATCCGGCGCGGTTTCCGACAGCAGCCGCATGGCTGCCTGACGGACAGGGGCCGAGACATCATCCAACAGGCTGCGCGCCACGTCAGGCGTGCCGTCCCATCGGGTCAGGATATGCATAGCGTCGATGCGGAACGGCGTATCGCCGGTTTTCACCATCGCACGCAGCTTACCCCGCAGGTTGTCCTGCGGCGGCAGATCAGCTTGTTGCAGCAGCTTCAATGCTTGCAGAGAAAGCGCGGAGTCTGTGTGCGACAACCCCTTGGTGATCAAATCGACCAGCTGGTCTTGATCCAATTCCGCACCATGGCGCGTGACGGCCGCACCCAGCGCGGCAAACGCCTGCTGCGCGATCTCGGTTTCCGGGTCTTGCGCAATCTGCGCCAGCATGACCTGCATTCCCTTGACCTCGCCCAACAGGCGGATGGCGGACATGCGGGTTTCACGCTGCAGCGCATCGGCATCGTCGTCCAGTGCCACGCGGCGGCGCTTAGGATGACGGGTTGCCTTGGCCAGCAGCGCCTGTTCGCGCGGAGTCAGGGGTTGCACCTCATCCTCTTGCGCTTCCTGCGTCATCTCGGCGGCAATCGCGTCATGTCCCAGGATCGCACCAAGGCTTGAGGTCGGGCCATTCTCGCCGCCATCGGACACATCCAACCCGGCCTCTTCCAGCGCGGCGATATCGGTTGGCTGGGTCTCTTCTTCTGCGGCTTCGTCGGCAGCAACAGGCATCGGGGCCAGCGCAAAGGACAGCAGCAACTCGCGCCCTTGTTGCTGGTTCACATGCGGACGGTCGGGATCCGTTACGATCATCGCCAGCGACGCAACGGACTTCAACCGTACTGACCGGAAGGGCGCGCGGCAGGCGCGTTGCAGCCATTCTGCCGCCTCACGAAGGGGCGAGTTCGCCAGCGCATCGACGATAGCCCATTGCAGGCGCTCGGCCTTGAGGTCATCGGCATCGACCGAGAAAAGCGCATTCAGCCGATCCGCCACCAATTCCGGAGCCAGCGCCGCCAGCAGGCCTAGCGCCTGCGCGGACACTTCGGGCTGTTGACCGGTGGCGAGGAAATCCAGCACCTGCCAGCGCAGATCATCCTGATCGGCAATCGGCGTTGTGCGATCCAGCCGCTCAATCAGCGCCAGTTGCACTTTGGCACCGGGGTCGCGCATCATGCGGTCCAGCAGCTCGGGTTCCGAAAACCCAGCCTGCTCCAGCGCGGCAATACGGATGTCCTCGACCGCATCGGTAAGCGCCTGTTCAACCAGCGCTACATCGGTGGGCATCAGCGCCTCATAGGCGATCAGGCGTACGGCCCCGTCCTTGTCGGTAACCGCCTTGCGCAGGATCGCTTCGGCCTCCGCCCCACCGATTGCGGCGAGCGTCCGCAAGGCACGATGGCGCAGGCGGCGGTTCGAGGATTGCGTGAAAACGCCCAGCGTCGGCACTGATGCCTCACCAATCCGGCCCAGCGCTTCGCAGGCCACATCACCCAGTTCCTGCCCGTCTTCGTCCATCAGGGCCATGACGATGGGTTCAATCGCCGCCACATCGCCCATCCGGCCCAGCGCTTTGATCGAGGCGATCTGCGTGTCGAGCCAGTCGTCCCATTCGTCCTGGTGCAGCTCATCCTCGTCCCATGTGATGTCCTCGCCGCGCCCGGTGACGAGGGTGCGCAGGTAAGGCGCTGCGTCTTCGGATTTCAACTCGGCCAGAGCGGTGACGCAGGCCAGTTTTACCTCGCCACACGGATCGTGGATCAGGTTTTCCAGCAGTTGCGGTGCTGCGTCCTGAACACCCAGCGCGCCCAGCGCTTGGGCGGCGTCCTGACGGACGTCTTCATCGTCATCCAGCAAAGCCTCGACCAAAGCCGGACTATTGGCGGCGCCAATGGCACTCAGGGCCTGAATGGCGCGCAGGCGGATCACGTCATATTCGGATTTTGCGTAGTCAGAGAACAGGCTGGTGGCCTCATCACGCAGGGCGGTATCGGAATGCATGTTCATATCGGGTCTGCCATGTTTTGCGGTTGGGTGGGGTTGGGTGAAAGTGGAAGGCAGATTTCCCAACCGATACCTGCCTTCCAGTTAGGCCGGGGACGCCCGGCCCATGGTCCCTTCTGCAGTGGGACCAGACCCGGGGGGCGGCATGGCGACCGCCCCCCGGAAAGCCGTCAGGCGATGTCGCGCGGAGCGAAGGACATCGTGCGGAACGAGGTCTTGTAGGGGCTCGGCCCCAGTTTCCGCAGCTTGGCAACGCCCATCTTGTAGTTGTAGTTGCCACTGATCCAGTCGACGATCCGGCCCTCAAGCGCGTTCGCGGGCTGCTGCATGTGCAGGAAGTCCATGTAGACCACGCTTTTCTTGATGGCGGGCGTGACCATGGCCACGGCGGTGATCGCCGCTTTGGTCAGTTCGATATGCCCGTTCTCCATCAGTTTCGAGAACTGGAAGTCATCGCCTTCCACACCCAGCAGCGTGGTCTTGTTGCCCGGAACGCGTTCCGAGTAGACCATCACGTAGTCGCCGCTTTCGATGCCGCGTTCAGCCGCATCGTCGGGGTGGATTTCGACCCAGTTTTCCGGCCAGCGCTGCACGATATACGGGCGGCGACGGTCATCAAAGCCAGACTGCCAGCGTTCGTTGATCCGACCGGAGGTCGCCCACAACTCGCCTTCTTCCTTGTTGGGTTTCAGCCATTCCCAATAGTCCGAGAACAGACCCCACGGCGATTTCTGGATGTTGCACTTGCCGGTCTGACTGTTGAAATGCGTCAGCTTCTTGTTGAACACATCCGCACCAGCCGCACCGGTATCGGGCAGTTCGCGGGTTGTGTCGTGCAGACGCTTGGTTTCAATCAGCGTAACCCCGTCGGCATCCAGCATGACCGGGCATTGCACGCCGTCGGTGCCGAATTCACGGACCTTCTGGTGCAGACCTTTGCCTTCCTTCTTGGCCAGACGATAGACCGCGTGGAAGTCCTTGCGCGACCCGCGGGTAAAGCGCACGGCCTCTTCGGCGACCTCGTTCGAGTTCTGCCAGTCGAACCCGTCAAAGCCCATCCGCTGTGCCAGTTGCGCAATGATCCACCAGTCGGGCTTGGCCGCGCCCGGCGCATCATAGAACTTCTGATACAGACGCAGACGGCGTTCGCCGTTGGCGCGCAGGAAGTCTTCCTCACCCCAGGTCGCTGCAGGGAACACGATGTCGGCGTAGCGGTTGCCGATCGGGTCTTGCAGATAGATGTCCTGGTTGATCACCACCATACCGCCGCTGTCGGCGCGGGCCTTCAGCGTATCGATCATCTCTTGCTTGTCGAAAGAGGCGATCTGATGCGAGTTGCGGACGGTCAGTTCCTCGAACTTGTCGGCCAGTTGCTGGCTGCCGCACATGGACTGGATCCATGTTGTGCCGATCACGTGGGCCATACGGGTATGACCTGCGATCAGATACCGGTCGGTATCCATGGCGCGGCGACGGCGACCGGGCAGTTTCTCGGGCGATTTGTTGCGCGGGTATTTCCCGCCCTTCACGCCGCCCCGCTGGTGACCACCGGCCCGGCCAATGACTTGACCCGGACGACCGCCACAGCCACAGATGATGCCCAGCGCGGAAATCGCCTGTGTGTTGCCGGTGTTGTTGGACCAGTAGAACCCTTTCTCGATCATGACCGAGGTTTTGGGCCGTGTGCCATCCGCCTTGGGTTTGGCCAGCCATTCGGCGGCAGTATAGATTTTCTGCACGTCGATTTCGGCCATGGCGGCAGCATTTTCAGGCGAGAACTCGTCCTGCGACAGCAGCCACTCTTTCCAGTCTTCAAAGCCTTTGGTCTGGAACTTGCCCCAGGTCGTACGCCACTGCCATGGCGTGTTCCGGGTGCCCTGACCGAAGCCGGATGAGCTTTCCCACTTGTTGTTGACCCATTTCTTGATCCAGTCGCTGTCTTCCCAGCCATTTTCCACGATGACGCGGGCAATGGCGTTGACGACCAGCAGGTCAGTGCCAGGCAGAACGTCGATATGCAAGCCACCCATCTTGACCGCATGGGCCACACCGGCCGAGCTGCGCGGGATCAGATAGATCTCTTTCTGACCGTTCTGCATCCCCTTCATCATCCACTGGGTATAGAGGATGGTCTTGGTCTCATACGGGTCGGTGCCGCAAACCAGAAGGGTTTCCGCATCACGCCAGTCTTCGTAGGACGGGCCGAAGTTGTCGAAACCCGCATCCCGGAAACCGGGGGTCGAGGTCACGTCGGACGGCGTGTCGTGGAAGGTGAAGTTCGCGGTGTTGATGTGGCGCAGCGCGTATTTCGAGATCGCATAGGTGTTCTCGATATACTGATAGCTGAAGGTTTTCACGCCATAGGCATTGGTGCCGTGCTTGGCGATGACGTGGTTGCCCACCTCAGCCGCCACATCCAGCGCCAAATCCCACGGAACCGGCATCAGCGTGCCATAGATCCGCATCAGCGGTGTCTTCAGGCGATCACGAGTCGGTGTCTGCGGGTTATAGCATTTCTGTGCGATACACCCGCCCCGCAAGGAACTGTCGCCGTCGGTGTTGACGTATTGCGTGTCCTTGTCCGGGATGATCACCACGTGGTGCGGCTGACCTTTGTGCAGAACGATATTGTGCTGGTTCGGCGCGACCCAAGCACCCAGCGGTGCAACGGGGAAATCCTCGCCAAATGCGTTTTCGTCTGCAGTGGGGCCACCGGGTTTGGCCGTCACGGGCCAGCGGTAGACTTTGTAACCACAGGCCACGATGCAATAGTCGCAGGCGGTCGAGATGACCTCGGCGCCTTTGGGCGGCAGCGGGACGTTGGTTTCGGGTACGTAATACGGGGTTGCCATGTGAGTATCCCCTTCCCTTATGCAATCAGGTTGTCGTAGCGGCCGTAGATCAGGCCGAACATGCCGACGGCGTAGATGTCATCACCGTCCAGTTCCAAAAGGACCTGCGGCAGCGACTGATAGGCTTGCCCCGAAACGAGGATGCCATGCCGTGTCACGTCATAGGTGGACAGGTGCAGCGGGCACGGGCCCAGCACCTTATGTTCGGGTTTGTAGCTGTCATACATCGACCCGCCTTGGTGGGTGCAGGTGAGGTTGAAGGCCACAACGTCCTTTTGCGGACCGATTCCGCCGCCACTTTCCACGCCGGTTTTCACAAGGATCGAGTCTGAATAGTCGCCCTCATCGGGGTAGTAGAACTCGACCGGGACGTCCTGTTCCAGCTCGGAGAGTTTGCCGATCAGCTTGCGCGGATAGGTGGACACAAGGGCAGGAACCTGTTCGGCCTGGCCGTGGCGAGTGGGCATGGCCACCATCACGGCAAAGGTTGTTGCGCCCGAGGCGAACAGGAACTGGCGGCGGTTCACGGTGCAGGCCTTCTTGGCCTCACCCGAACAGCTGCATCCGGTTGCGTTATGATCTTTCATGACGCTTACTCCTCTGCTGCAACCGCAGAAAGCGGCTGGTAATCCGGCAGATCGGGCTCTTCGACCAAGATCTCGTCACCGGACAGGGATTTCAGGAAGGCCACCAGATCCGCCTTTTCCTGATCGTTCAGGCCAAGCGGCTGGATCAGATCGGATTTGGTTGCTGCGAATTCATTCTCGCCACCGCCCTGGTTGTAGAATTCAACTACGTCCTCGAGCGTCTCCAACATGCCGTTATGCATGTAGGGTTCGGTATAGAGGGTGTAGCGCAGGCTTGGCGTGCGGAACTTGCCCAGATCGGCCTTTTCCTTGGTGCGGAAATAGAAACCGGGGTCGTCTTTGGTGTGGCGATAGAAATCCTCGGTCGAGCCTTTGGCATAGAGCTCATACCGGAAGGTCACTTGCGCCAGACCGTCATCTTCCCAGCCGCTATAAGGTGGAACGCCGGTGTTGTAGTATTTCTCGTCCGACAGCAGCGCGCCGTTGTGGCATTCGGAACATTGCGCCTTGCCGGTGAACAGCTCCAGCCCGCGTTTCTGTTCGTCGGTCAGCGCCGCATCATCCCCACGCAGATAGTTGTCGAAGGGCGTGTCGGTCTGAACGATTGTGCGTTCAAACGCAGCGATTGCGCGCCATGCGTTGCTGATGCGCGGCCATTGATCGCCGAAGACATCGTTAAAGCGTTCGACATACTCGGGCACAAAGGCCAGGCGGGCCTCCATCATGTCGGCCTCGCCGTTGCCGGCGACTGCACCGCCTGCAGCGGATTTGGCCTGGCTTTCAAGGCTTTTACTTGATCCCGCCCAGAACAGCTTGCCGTAATAAGCCGAGTTCACGATGGTCTGGCTGTTGCGCCAGTGAGTCGTGCCGGGATAACCGAACGAGATCGGCGCTTCGACGTCCCAGCCCACATCGGGCAGGTGACAGGCCGAACACGGCGTCGTCTCGTTCCCGCCCAGACGAGGATCGAAGAACAGCATCTTGCCCAGTTCGATCTTGGCCTCTGTCTGCGGGTTGTCCAGCGGGATGGGCGGCTCGCCCAGCGCCACTAACGGCGCGTCCGGATCGGGGTCTGCGCCGCCTATACCGGCCTCAATCGCGATACTGTCCGCAGCGAACGCTTGCGAACCGATGGCGGCAAACAAGGCAGCGGTGGCGATTGTGCCTGAAAGGTAAGACTTAAGGTCTTTCATGGGTCCACTCCTCAGTTTGTCGTTTCACGCCAGTTTTCGATCGGCGCATAGTCCGTATCGATCTCTTCGGCGACGAATTCGGGCCCGGTCAGCGGCTCGCCGGACAGTGCCTTCAGGAAGGCCACCAGTTGCGCTTGTTCGGTCTCGGAAAGGTTCAGCGGCTTGATGCGCGGATCCTTGTTTTCATCGTCACCGCCACCGGCGTTGTAGAAGGCCACCACATCTTCGAGCGTTTCCATCGTGCCGTTGTGCATATACGGCGCGGTATAGGTCAGCTCGCGTAGCGTGGGGGTCATGAAGGTGCCGAACGTGTCGGCGGTGTGGGTGCGGATATACGCTCCGGGGTCGGCGCGCAGGTTCATGTAGTTCTCGACGCCGAGGAACTTCATCATCGTCACGAAGGTGATGTGACGGGTCGGGTCCGCCCAGATGTCAGGGTTGTCACCAACGCCGATATTGTGCGGCAGGTCATCGGTGAACCGTTCGCCCGAGTGGCACGAATTACAGCCGCTGGCGTTGAACAGCTCATAGCCCGCCTTGGCCTCGTCCGACATCTCTCCGGTGTCGAAGGGCGCGCCGCGCGAGATCAGCGTTTTCAGATATTCCGGGATCGCGTTGCGAACGCCACCGTTCGAAGGCTCACCAAATCCGGCGGCTTCGAACATCTCGACATAGACCGGGTCCTGCTTGATGCGTTCCTGCATCAGACGCATGTCCATGTTCATGGAATAGGTCTCGGTGATGCTTTCGCGGGTCACGTCATTCAGGTTGGTGCCTATCCGCCCGTCATGGAACCATGCCTCGCGCTTGGCGCTGTTGATCAGCGTCGGCACGTTGCGGAAATGCAGGTTGCCCGTATAAGCGTCCGACAAGGCTTGCCCGTCGGTGAACCCGTTTTCCGGCTGGTGGCAACTGGAACAGGACAGCGCAGCGTCGCCGGACAGTCGCGGATCAAAGAAAAGTCGTTTGCCAAGGGCCGCCTTGGCTGGGTCGAACTCTATGGCTTCTACCGGGCCCGGCTCATCCGCCTGGGCCTGGTGAACCGGGATCGCAGCGCTCATCGTCAGCAGCGAAACTGTCGACAGCGCCGAGAACCATGTTCTGGCTTTGGTCATCATCTAAAAGCCCCTTTATCGCTATTCCGATCACTCGGTTTGGCCGAGGACCGGCTGAGCGAACCTTAGGGGGGAGATGTGTCACCAGAATTTGAAATGGATTAAAGAGTGTGAAGAGTTGTGAAGAAATGTAACGAGACCCTAGGCCATAAGGCTCCGGATAATACGTGCAAGACTTTGAACATCATACGGTTTTTGCACCCGTACCGTTTGATCGCTTTCAGCCGGACTGTCTGCATCATCGAAATAACTACTGACAAGAATCGTCGGAACATCCGGTCGGACGGCCTGGACCGAGGCGATAAGGTCAGTGCCCATAAGCTCTGGCATCATCAAATCTGACACGATCACATCATAGCTGTCGGGCGCCGCCCGAAAGGCGTCCAACGCGCGCATTGGTTGCGAATAGGCCTCGACCCGGTAGCCATAGCGCGTCAGCAACCGGCGCGTGACATATAGAATGTTCTCATCGTCATCGACCAGCAGGATGTGTTCGTCCCCGGTGACGGCGCGGGCCTCTTGCTGCTGTTGCGCACTCAGAATCGGCATCATGGGATAGAACAGGCTGAACCGGGTCCCCTTGCCCGGCGTCGAGGAAAGTTCGACCCGCCCGCGGCATTCCTCGACGCTGTTGCGGACGATCGCCATACCCAGACCGGTGCCTTTCCCGACCGGTTTGGTAGAAAAGAAGGGTTCAAATATCTTCTCTTGCACCTCGGGCGTCATCCCCGGCCCGTCATCGGTCACATCCAGTCGGATCACCCCAATCGCATCGTCCGGCAGATCGTCAAGGGATTCATCCTCGGCCTGACTGATGCGCAACACAACGTCGCCCGGGTGATCGCCGATGGCTTCGAACGCGTTGTGGCACAGATTCAGCAGGGTCTGAAAAAACAGTGTACCGTCAAATTCAGCAAAAGCCTGTTCAATGTCGATGTCAAAGCGGGTCTTGACGCTGGGAGGAGCGGCGACCTTGATCAGGTCCAGCGCCTCTTGCGTGGCTTTGACCATATCGCCGCGTTGCGGATTTCGAGGCCGCTGGCGGGCAAAGGTCAACATCTTGCGCACCAGCGCCTGAGCGCGACGTGCCGCGATACGAATATGGTTGACCGAGGTCTGAATGTCCTCGTTGTCCTCGGCGTCCAACTCGATCAGCTCGGCATTTCCGATCACGCTCATCAGCACGTTGTTGAAGTCGTGCGCGACCGAACCTGCCAGAATGCCCACAGCCTCCATCTTCTGGACCTGCGCGAATTGCTCGCGCGTGCGGCGGGATTCGGTCATGTCCTCGCCGATACCGATATAGTGGGTGATGCTACCATTCTGATCGACCAGCGGGAAAATCGCGGTCGAAACCCAGTAATGCGTCCCGTCTTTGCGCAAGTTGCGAAACACACCGTACCAGCTTTGGCCACTTTTCAGCTTGGCCTTCAGGTCGCTATAGACCCCCTGCCCCGAATGCCCCGATTGCAGCATTTTGGGCGAATGGCCATAGACCTCGTGCGGACCGTACCCGCTGAGGTCAAAGAACTTTCGGTTGGCGTATTCAATCCTCAGATCGGTGTCGGTGATGATGATCGAGGCCGGGCTTTGTTCAACCGCCCGCGCCAGTTTGCGCTCGGCCAGTTCCACTTGTTCACGCAATGCAAGTTCGGCCTTCAGGCGACGGTTGGTGCGCAAGATATTGGCGATCAGCAAAGTGGTCAGGATCGCGATCACGCCCACCAAAACGATCAACCCCACCAGCAGAAACGAGAAATTTCGGACCAGACGTTCGCCGTCCGAGAACGCGCGCACCATACTGGACAGACTGCGGTCGCGCTCTTGCACCCACAGGGTTTCAAGGGTCTGCAACGCCGCCAGGGCGTCGCGGTCATCCACACGCACCAACGCATCGATCTGCTCTGCGCTCAGGCCTGCGGCGATACCCTCCTCGATCAAAGGGATATTGCCAGTGTATTCCATGGCCACGGCTTCGATCTGCGCTAACGCTTCCAATTCAGTGGGGGATGGGTCCGAGGCGCGATAGGCCGCGATGGTATCCAGCAGGCTTTGGGACTGCCGTCGCAGGCGTGGACCCAAATCGGGATCATTGCGCAGCACATAATTCTTGAAGTTGTGGATCAGTCCGCCATAGCCAAAGTCTTCGCGAATGTCCGATATCCAGTAGCCACGCGGTGTGGTCTCGACCGAATAGTCCTGCCATGCCATTCGCATGTCACCTATCCGGTTCCCGGTTTCACGGGACATATACAGAAAAACGGACAGAATGATCGCCAAAGCGATGCCAATCACAAATGCAACAGCCAGAGGCCGCTTCAGTGATCCATCTTCCTGTTGGGGGTTGCTGTCCATGTTTGTCCCCTATCCCGTTGAGAACCGGGATAAGGGCGTTGCCTGACAGGTGGAATGCGCCACAACCGCGCGTACAGCCCTAAGCTTTGGATTTGTCCGTGGTCAGACCATTGGTTTCCGCAACGAAATCAGCCAGCATGGGTACATAGTCATCACCCCGACCTGCAGCCTCCATCGCCGCAAACGCGTTACGCAGAGTCGCCTGTACCGGCGTGACCGCGCCGATACTATTGGCCAGGTTCGCGACATATCGCATGTCTTTATGCGCGTTCGTGATGGCAAAGCGATGGGCGTTTTCGTCCCCTTCGAGCGTCCATTTCATGAATGTATCGTAGAACCCGTTGGACAGGCGGCTGGGACGCAGAACAGAATCCACCTGTTCAACGGTCAGCCCGGCCTTGCGGGCAACGGCCAGCGCCTCGGAATACAGAACAGCATAGCCCATGGCGACGAAGTTGTTGACCAGCTTCATCTTGTGACCCATCCCGACCTCACCCATGTGCACGACCAGACCGGCCCAACATTCCAGTACCGGTTTGATGCGCGCCAAGGTTTCGGGCGATGCGCCGACCATTGTATCCAGCGTTCCGGCCTCGGCCTCTTTCGGAGTTCGGCCCAAAGGTGCGTCTGCAAGATCCATGCCCGCAGCCCGCAGCTCTTGCACAAGTTGCAAGGTCGACACGGGATCCGATGTCGAACAATCAACAACCACCAACCCTTGTTTGCCCGAGGCCAGGATACCGTTTTCGCCACGGATCAGCTGTTCGACCTGCGGGCTGCCCGAGACGCACAAATGGATGATATCGCAGGCCTCGGCCATTTCACGCGCCGAGGTGACTTCGGTCGCACCACGCTGCACAAGATCTTCGACGGGTTGTCGGTTGCGATGCCCCATTACAACAAGGGGGTATCCTTTTTCGACGATGTTTTTGGCCATGCCATGACCCATCAGCCCAACGCCAATGAATCCGATAACGGGTTTGTTCATGTTCAGTCCTTTTCTGATCCGGCGTTTGGACTTAGCTGTCCGAGGATTGAGCCCAAAGGTTGACCTCGCCATTCTGAGAATAGCGGTCGATTTCGTCCAGTTCATCGGCCGTGAATTCAATATTGTTCAGCGCCCCGACGCAGTCGACGATCTGTTCACTGCGGGATGCACCGATCAACGCCGTGGTGATCCCGCCATCGCGCAACACCCAGGCAATCGCCATCTGCGCCAGCGTCTGACCGCGCATCTTGGCAATCGCATCCAGATTGCGCAGGTTCTCGATCGTGCTTTCGGTCAGCAGATCGGGGTTCAGTGATTTGTCTTCGGTTGCTCGGCTGCCTTCGGGCACGCCGCTCAGATACTTGCCGGTCAACATCCCCTGCGCCAGAGGGGTGAACGCGATCGACCCGATCCCCAACTCTTGCAGCGTGGCCTTCAGCCCGTCCGTCTCAACCCACCGGTTAATCATGTTGTAGCTGGGCTGATGAATGATGCAGGGCGTGCCAAGGTCCTTCAGGATCGCCGCAGCCTCGCGCGTGCGTTGGGAATTATAGGACGAAATCCCCACATAAAGCGCCTTGCCAGAGCGTACGATCTGATCCAGCGCGCCCATGGTTTCCTCGAGCGGCGTGTTCGGATCAAACCGATGCGAATAGAAGATATCCACATAATCAAGACCCATCCGCCGAAGGCTTTGGTCACAGGACGCGATCAGGTATTTCCGGCTGCCCCATTCGCCGTAAGGGCCTGGCCACATGTCATATCCGGCTTTGGACGAGATCACCAATTCATCCCTGTAACCGGCAAAATCATTTTTCAGGATTTCACCAAACGCCTCTTCAGCGCTGCCCGCAGGCGGGCCATAATTGTTGGCCAGATCAAAATGCGTGATCCCCAGGTCAAATGCCGTTCGACAAAGTTGTTGTTTCAACTGATGAGGCCGGTCAGCACCAAAGTTATGCCACAGCCCAAGCGAGATCGCGGGCAGTTTCAGACCGCTGTTGCCGCAATAGTTATAGGTCATCTCCGCATAGCGTGTCGCGCTGGGCACATAAGTGTTCGACGTCATTTTCGGGTGTCCTGAATCAGTGATGTCATTGCGCCCCGCGCTCGCCACGGCACCAAATGCGTGGCAGATGTTCAGCGCAGGTTGCCCGGATCATATTCCGTCGGCGACTTGCGCTCAAATGTCTTTAACCCTATTAAAAACATCTTATTGAACATCAGGAACATGGTCATGGCACGCCCAGATCGCGTTTTCAAAGCCGCCTATAATGCCATGCTGGACGCTTTGGTCGCCAATCCCAGCATCCAGAACATCTCGGCGATCGCGCGACAATTGGATGTCAGCAGAACAACCGCGCGCGCAATTCTGAACAGGTTGGAAAAAGCAGGGATACTGACGCAGGCCGGGCCAGACCGGCAATTGCTTCGGGTCCCTCAGCGGCGGGATTATTTCGCCGCCAGCGAAACCATGGACATGCGCGATGCCTTGGAGGCCACATTCATGCAAATGATCCGAAGCGAGGATATCGGTCCGGGCGCGCTGCTGAACGAGAGGCTTCTGGCGCGACAGCTCAACGTTTCGGTCCAGACCATGCGCGAATTTCTGATCGGGCTCAGCCGGTTCGGGTTCGTCCGCAAGGACCACCACCGCAGATGGGTTTTGGAAGGCGTCACCAGAAAATACGCGTTAGAGCTGCATGAGGTCCGCGTGATGTTCGAAAGCAGAGCAGTCGAGAAGCTCTGCCAGATCCCCGAGAATGACCCGTTCTGGGGCGGGCTCATCAGGTTGAAACAGGATCATCTCGAGATTTCGGCGCACTCCGATTTCGCTGACTTGGATTTCCCAGCCCTGGATACCAAGTTTCATCGGTTTCTGAACGCACATGCCGACAATCGGCTGATCGTGGGGTTTCAGGACGCGATCTCGATGATCTTCAACCACCACTACCTTTGGCCGCTGGAAGATCAGATTCACCATCACCTGACCGCGACCTCAGATCACCTGCAGATCATTCAGGCGGTTCTGGAGCGCGACCGCCGCAAAGCCCGCGCAGCGATGCAATCCCATCTCGACGCCACCCGGCACCGGTTCGAGGAGGCCACATCCTAAGACCCAAACTCAGACCGCCTGATGGACTTCGATGACGTTGCCTTCGGGGTCGTGAAAGAACACCTGATGCCATTCTTTGGCAAAGGCAGTTCCATAATCCGAATAGGGAATACCGTTGTCGTCCAGCAGCTTCATGAAGGCCGCAATATCATCGGTTCTAAAAGCGATGTGGCCGCGTTCGACCGGGTTTATCGTTTCGCCATGCTTAAAGGCGACGCCGAGGTCTTTCTCGGCCAGGTGCATCTGCATCTGCCCATCGGTCGCAAAGCGGATCTTGCCGCTATAGCCCCGGTCCTTCGTATCCTCGGATCGTGGGAAATTTTGGATCGGGATGTCATCCAACCCCAGAACGCCCGTGTAAAAATCGTGGAGACGATCCACATCTTGCGAGACAAAGTTGATATGGTGGAATTCCAATTTCATATCCGCGTCTTTCCATCGGCTGAGCATATTTTTTCAGATCGCAGATGATCAGAACCCGATGAGTTCAACAATCACAAATCTGACAGAGATCCCTGAAGAACGGACCTAACGGCATCTGCAATCGAACCGCAGCCGCAGGCAATTTGCAGGGATTCAAAACAACAACCTTGAAAAACAGCCCGTTTAGAGCGTCACTGTCAGTATGAAGATCGGAAAAAACTCATGAAGTCATGGATCATCATGGTTCATGTCTGCTGGGCGCTGGTCCTTGCTGCATGCGCGCCCACGTCCCGGACCTATGAAAAGACGGTGACGCGATCCGTCGCCGCCGAACCGACAAGCCAGCTTTACCGCGCGGCCAGAAGGTTGGGCGATCCCGGCGACGGGCGATCGGGCGTACGACTTGTCAGCGATGGGGAACAGGCGCTGGTCATTCGGCTGCTGATGGCGGCAGCGGCAGAGCAAGCGATTGATGCGCAATACTATCTGCTACACGACGATCCGACCGGGCATCTGTTTGCTGCAAGCCTGTTGCGTGCTGCGGACCGGGGTGTCCGCGTGCGCCTGTTGTTGGACGATATGGACACGTCCGGATACGATGCGATGACTGCCGCCCTTGATCTGCATGAGAATATCGAGATCAGGCTGTTCAACCCGTTCTGGCGAGATCAAAGCCTACTGATCGCCGGTCTGACCGACTTTAAACGCATCAACCGTCGGATGCATAACAAGTCGATGACCGCAGACAATACATTCACCATTGTAGGTGGGCGCAATATCGGTGCCGAGTATTTTCTGGCCCGCGAGGAAATGAACTATGCGGATCTGGATGTGCTGGCCACTGGCCCAGTGGTCCGTCAGGTCTCGGACAGTTTCGATACCTACTGGAACAGTGAATTCGCCGTTCCAGCCGCTGTGGTGATTGATGAACACCAGGGCTTTTCACTGAACGAGGCACGCGACCGGCTGAATGACCTTGTCGACGAGGCGCGCGATACGCCTTATGGCAACGCCCTGCGCAGGTCAGCGCAAGAGACCTTTGCCGGCAACGCATTGTCGGTTGATTGGGTTCAGGCCCGGCTATACGCCGACCCTCCATCCAAAGCAGCCGGCGCGGATGATCCCGAACAGATACTCGCGTCGCAATTGTTGCCCTATTTTGAGACAGCAAAAAACGAGGTCAACATCATCTCGGCGTATTTTGTGCCTCGAAGCAAAGGGGTTGCATGGATGTCCGAGCTGGAAAACCGCGGTGTCGATATCAAGGTCGTCACCAATTCGCTGGCGTCAAACGACGTGGCGCCGGTCTATGCCCATTACGCCAAAAAGCGCCGCGCCCTGTTGCGCGCCGGCGTCGAGCTGTACGAGCTGCGCCCGGATGCCTATCAGGTTCAACAACGCGGTATTAACTGGGCACAATCCCGTTCGGGTCTGCATTCCAAGGCATTCACCATTGATGATCGCTACGTTTTCGTCGGGTCGTTCAATTGGGATCCCAGATCCGTCAACATCAACACTGAGATGGGCATCCTGATCGATTCGCCCGACTTGGCGGTTCGGACAATGGGCGCGCTGGACGAGGCGCTGCCCGCGTACACGTACAACGTGACACTTGAAGAGGCTGGCAAACTGGTTTGGACAACCCGGCAACAGGACGGCACTGTCCTGCGATATGACGCCGAGCCGACAGGATCGGCGTGGGATCACATAGTCTCGGGTGTTCTGGCCATTTTACCGATCGGTTCGCAGCTTTAAAACACGGCAGTCCGGGTTCAGACCCTTGCTTTTTCGAAGGCCGTCCATGCGGTTTCGAACGCGTCGAAATCAAAACCCGGCTGGGTGGCGGCGTCCAGAATGATACGCTCCGTCGTCAGCAGCTTTTGGATCGCGCCTTCCAGCTGATCGACGATATCCTTTGGAATGACCAATGCGCCGTGTCGATCTGCATGGATCAAGTCACCCGGATATACCGTCATGCCAAATACCGAGACCGGCGTGTCCAGATCGCGTACATGGACGAAACCATGGCTTGGACCAACTGAGCCTGCAACAACCGGGAATCCGTCTGGCAGATCACCAAGATCGCGCATTACGCCATTGGTCAACGCCCCTGACATGCCAAACCCTTTGTGAATGGTGGTGTTAATCTCGCCCCAATAGGCGCCGATGCAGTCGGGGTAATCCACATCTTCTATCACAGCGACCGAGGGCGCGGGGCCTTCAGCCATGTATTTGTAATAGTCCATGCGTCTGGCACGGATAACGTCGGGCTCCTCGGTCGGGGGAGCAACCGCTGCAATTTTTGCCGTGCGCGCATAGCCCACGATTGCAGGCTCATTCGGGGCCGAACACATCATGGTACCGCGCGTAAATCTGTCAAATCCTCGCTTACCCTGAGCGACTTCTACGGCGTTGCAGACAGTGGGCGTATCCACTTTGCGCAACAGTGACAAAAGGGATGGTGTCATATGTCCTCCAACCAGCGCGCCAAAGCCGCCGTTGTTTCGTTTGGTTTCTCCAATGTGGGCAGGTGACCAGCCCCATCAATGACGTACAGTACGCTGTTTGGCAGTAGATCGTGCATCAACTGGTGGCGCTCGACCGGGCACAACCCGTCCTCTTGACCGCAAAGAACCAGCGCGGGTCCGGTATAGGCAGCCAAGGTTGCACGTTGATCGGGTCGGTCCATCAAGGCTTGCGATTGACGCAGAAAGACTTGAGGGCCCAGACCAGTTGCCATCTCCATGCACAAATCCAGAACAGCCCCCTGACGCGGCCCGTCTGCAAGATAGTTGGGTTTCATTTCGTCTCGCATTACATGCCACAGCCGCCCTTCGCGCACCGCGTCCATCTGCGGAGCACGGCGGGCTTTGACATCGGGCAGCTCGGCCATCGGGTTCGTGTCCAGCAAGGCCAGGCGTTCAATACGCTCGGGGGCCTGACGCAGAACCTCCATGGCAACAATCCCGCCCATCGACAAACCCGCCAGTGCAAATACGGGTGGCGCGTTGCGCAGGATATCCGCTGCCAGTTCCTGCACGCTGTCGTGCTGACACAGGGGAAAGGTCATCATCGGTACCTTGCCGGACAACGCGTCAATCTGCGGGCCGAAAAGCCGCGCATCGCACATCATGCCCGGTAACAGAATCAACGGTGTCATGCGCGGGCCAGCTCTGCCCCCTGGGCCAGCGCCTCTAGCTTGGCATAGGCGATCTGCGGATCAATCGCGCCGAATCCCGCAAACGTTCCAAAACCGCAATCGCTGCCTGCGATAACCCGATCCTCACCGACAATACCGGTAAAGCGTTCAATCCGTTGCGCCACAAGCTCGGGGTGTTCAATGAAATTGGTGGTGGTGTCGACCACTCCAGGGACCAGAACCTTGTCATCGGGAATCTCAGCTTTACGATCACGGAACACTGTCCACTCATGCGCATGGCGCGGGTTCGACGTCTCAAATAGCACATAGCGCGATTTTGTTGCCATCAGGGTGCTGAACACCTTGTCCATCGCGATATCGCAACAATGCGGGCCTTCGTAATTCCCCCAGCAGATATGCACTCGCACCCGGTCCTGCGGCACGTTTTGCAGCGCATGGTTCAGGGCCTCGACATGCATATCCGCGATCTTGAGAAATTCGTCATCCGACAGGTCCGTGAACAACATGTGGCGGGACAGGGCAAGGTCGGGGCAATCCAGCTGAATGTCCAAACCCGCCGCGACAATGGTTTCGTATTCCTCTTTCATGGCATCTGCCAATGCGGCCAGATAAGCCTCGCGCGTTGGGTAGAAATCATTTTGCAGAAACAGCGAGATCACACCCGGTGACGCAGCATTCATGAAACCCTGACCAACATCGTGCCGCGCCATGGCCGCCTTGAGGTTGGCGATATCTTTCTGCAATTCACCTTGCCCCTTCGAACGGACCTCGCCCGTACACATGGGTCGCGCATATTTAGGGGTGCCGCCATCATCGGCCAGCCGCTGCAGAAAGCTTGGGAACATCTTGAGATCCGCCGGCGCATTGCGCGGGCTGTCTCCGGAAAACCCGGTATAGCGATCTTTGACATAAGTCGCATAGGAAATCTTCGACGTCTCTCCGTCGCTGACAACGTCTATACCAGCGTCGGCTTGTTGGCGGACAGTCTCGTCGACGGCGCCCGCCATGCAGGCATCAAAGGCTGCTGCGTCATAAGGTTCGCCATTTTCACGGGCAAAGATAAAGTCCACGACTTCTTGCTTACGTGGCAAAGACCCGACATGCGTGGTTTTTACGGGCATCTTTAGCCTCCTTAAAGTTTTCGCGCCATCAACACTGTGTGGCTTTGCGTTTCCGGATCCTCGGCCAGAAATCCGGTCATCTGAAGCCCGTTGTCCTCAAGGCACCCGGCGTATCCGGCGGGCGAAAGAGACGCGTGGTAGACCGTTTCTGCGCCGACTGTACCGCTTGCCTCGCCTGCGCGCGGACCGACCGTCAACATCAGCATCCCACCAGATCGCAAGTGGCGCGCCATGCGGGCGATACAGGCTTTTTGCTCCGCGGCCGTCAGGTGAAAAAAGCTGTTCCATGCGATAATACCATCGAACTGACGACCCAGATCGAAATCCCGCATATCGGAATGCAGCCAGTCTCCGTCTGGCCACCGGTCCCGGGCGATGGCCAGCATGGCTTTGGAAAAGTCGACGCCCGTGACGTCAAACCCTTCGGCCATGAACCAACGGGCGATGGGGTCACCTGTTCCGCACCCCAGATCCAACACGTGATCACCCGGTTTAAGACTGCCCGTGAAGCGCGCCAACCAGCGCGCTTCGAACAGAGCTTTGGAACGACGTTTGTCATACTCTGTCGCCTGCCGTTCGTAGACAGCATGGGTATCCTGCGGGTCTGCGGTCATCCTGTCCAGGTTGCTCCGGCCGGATCATTGGTTGCGGTAATCCGGTACAGGCCAGCCTGCCCGGTCATGGATGGCACAACACTATAGGATTCGCCCGGCAGAACCAGAGCGGTGTCGCCCACGGACAATGTCGTCTCATGGTCATCTACAGCAATCCGCCAATGCCCACTGGCCGGCATCAGAACCACGGGTTTGTCGCTTGTGACCGCGTCCGGCACACACGATCCGCGGCCCAGGAAATCGACTTCGAAGCCGGGTTTGTCCTTGATCCATCCGTTCTCGCCTATCACCACTGCCGGTTTTTTGGCCGACAGCGCCATCAAGTCCCAATACCGCGCAACGTATTTGCCGACCACATCCTCGACCGGCACCTCGGGATAGGCTTTCAGCTCTTCCTCGGTCAGCAAAGGCATAGGGCGCACGTTGTGGGGCAGCTCTTGCCCTTTCTTGCTGTCGTACAGCACGCCATTGTCACCCAGCATCAAACCATGCGCCTGCGCATCCTCGATCACTTGCGGGGCCCATGTGACACCGCCCCCGGCATCGTCACCGCCCAGGATCGACATGATCATCCCGTAGTCCTGACCCACATTTTCGAACCCGCGAAAGATACCGGTGGGAATGTCGAAGATATCGCCCTCTTCGGCGATGAACTCACCCGCCGTGCCATAACGCCCCCAGAAGAACCGCCAGCGCCCTTTGGCGACAAAGAACACCTCGGCCGTAGTGTGGCTGTGCAGTGAATTTCGGCATTTCGGAGGCTGGCCTGCCGCACCGATGTTAAAACCGATCTTGTCGGTGATATGGACATGCTGATCGGGGCTTTCAGAGACGCCGCCTCCGACGATGGTAAAGTTCTCTTTCTGATCGCTACCCGGCGTATGGGCGTCGATAAAAGCGGTTTTGCAGGGTTGCAACTCGCCGTAGCGGACGATGCGTTGTTGGATGGTGCTCATGGTAATCTCCTAATGGGGTTGTGTTGCGATGGGGGTTAACCCGTCGCCCCAGGAGGGTGATTGTTCAGCCGGCGCGCCCGCAGCGCGGCGCGGTGGCAATGATACCGCCGCGCCTGTTCGCTGGGCTCGAGGCAGGTTGGCATCACAGGTCTCCGGTCGCCAGAATAAGCTGCTTCCAGATCGCCGTTTCATCGAACAGGGTCCATTCGCGGCGCAGGCGGATATCGCCGCCGATCAACTCGCCCCATTCGGCGTGGCTGATGCCCATCACATACAGGTCCGCCCCGGTGGGCACGCCAAACGCCCCCCAGCCATCATGTTTGCCATGCAAGCTCCAACGAATGGCCGAGCGGGGCGGCATGTTGGCATCCTCGCGACCGATCTGGTGATGAATAGTAAACGTCGCATTGGGCAGCGCGGCACGCAGAGACATCCAGAACCGGTCCACCGAGTCGCGCCCGTGGCCGGTAGCCCCACCGGGATATTCACTTTGCACGGCACGATCATAGTCGCGTTCAACCGCCCCCATATCCGCGCCCATCATCCGGGTCAGCAGGTCAGCATGGCGCTGGCCCCATTCGTTGTCATTGCCCCGCCCTTTGTACGGCCCGTCTAGATCATTGGCCGGGGTGAGAGGTTTGACGCATGCCTCGGCCCCGCCCTCACGCGCGATCAGGTCGCGGGCAAATTCCTTGGGCTCCCACCCCATCTGCCGGACGATCGCGCCATTGTCGCGGATCAGCCATTCATCGTCGATGGCATTGTTGCGGGCATGGCAGTCGGCCAGAATGCGATAGCGCAGCTTGGACCCGGTCGCCCTGCCGAACGCGCCATCGCCCAGGTGCGTGGCAGTGGACATGATGCGGTGGCTCGACAGCATCCCATCCTCAGGCGTGCCGGACCAGATCACATCCTCGCCCAGCAGGGTACGGTCGGGGAACTCGGCCAGTGTCGCCATGGTCGCGCCGATAACACCCTGATTGCCGGTCGAGACACTGCCCGGCATCCGCACGACGATATCCTTGCCGTAATACTCGTGCAGGGTCGCGATGCCGCGATCCTCCCAAATCTCTTTGGTGATGCCGATAATGTAGTCCGGAAAATCCCGGAATTTCGGATCAAAGCCCTTCATGTCTCAGTCCTTTGTGGTTTCCACCCCTTCGGCAAACGCGCCGAGGTCCGCACGATCAGCGGCCCGTCAATGGCCACTTTCCGCGGTTTGGCCGTGGCCGGGGTGTCGATATGGTCAAGCAATGCGGTGACGGTTTCAGCCACCATCAGATTGGCGCGCTGACGGATGGTCGTCAGGTTATAGGCGGGCCACCCGGCGGGCGGCACGTCGTCATAACCGATGACCGAGACATCCTCGGGCACGCGCAGGCCCAGTTCAAAGCGGATCACGTCCATCACCGCCAAAGCCATGTGATCATTGGCCACAAATACCGCGTCGGGCCGTTTGCCGGGGGCAACATCAAACATCCGGCGGGCGGCGGCGCGGGCGTTCTCAGTATGGAAATCTCCGACATCATGGGCGAACACATCCTGCCCGCCTTCAGCCAATGCCGCGCGGAACCCCGCCTCGCGGTCGCGCTGCGTCGAGGCGCCCTGCCAGCCCGCAACATAAGCAATGCGCTTATGCCCTCCGGCCAGCAGAAACTCGGCCACTTTGCGCCCGCCCGCATAGTTGTCCGAGGCCACCGTGGTGATCCCGTCAAGATCCTGCGTGCGGTTGAACAGCACCACCGGAACGCCGGCCTGCTGACAGCGCGTGGCGATATCCGACGACATTGGAACCGAGGCCAGAACGACCCCATCGACCTGATAGTCCAGTATTTCATCCATCACGTCGTCAATATTCCCGGCCGAGCGTGAGGCCATGAAGATCAGCACGTGATAGCCCTGTTCCTGCAGCGCGTTTGAGAGCTTCTCAAGCGCCTCGGGGTAGAAGTAATTCTCGAGATACCCCACCACCAAACCGATGATCCGGCTTTTGCCTGACACCATGGCGCGGGCCAGAACATTGGGCCTGTATCCCAGCTCAGCAGCCGCCTTGCGCACTTTGTCTTCGGTCTTTTTGCTGACGGATGCACCGGGCGTGAAAACCCGGCTGACCGCTGACTGGCTGACACCGGCCAGTTGCGCAACCTGCAGGGATGTGACCTTTTCAACCATCCGGTTTCTCTCTGAAAAGTGCAGCCAGCAATATCATCCCAGCATCTAGCCCCATCGTCGGCATACCGCGCGGTACGGTCGGGTCGTGAATGCTCAACCATGCATTGCCATCATGGTATTGATTCAGGGATTGCAATGCCGCCATTGAACCTTCGGTTTTTGCTATGTCCCGAAGACCGTCTATCGCATGCATCGGAGCTGTTTTTACAAACGCACGACCGCGCTGTTCACGTTGCGCACGAAATTCGGAAACCATAGCCTGGCTTTCGTCCTGCTTGGACACACCTTCATGGTCCCAACGTTTTGCGTCACGCATGACGGGGGCAACCCGCTCGGTCCAACGAAAACCGCGCGAGATCGTAGGAACCGCAAAGGTCAAATCGCAACAGGCATCCATGACCCCACGCAGACTGTCCGGTACTTGAAAGTCACCCCGGGTGTCCGGCAGTTGGCTTCCGGGGCGCTCGCCCAGAAACTGAACAAATAGCTGATGCACCGTATCGGCATCGGGTTCGTTCAGTTTACCGATCCGTTGCTGCGCATCATCCCGAACAGAGTCTTTGTCGATCTGTTTCAATCCGTATTCGTCCAAGATCGGGCCAAAACGCCCCCAAAAGTGATGCGGTTCTTCATTCGCCATCCCGGCAGAGGGTCGATAGATCATCGTTTTGCCTTCTTCGACGATAGCATCAAGGATCGCATCCCGTAGACGGCGTTGAATGCTGATATCCTTGTCGTCATAGCGCATCAGTCCGCCGTCCACCCCCCGTCAATCAACATCGAGGTGCCCGTCACCAGCGCCGAAGCGTCCGAGGCCAGATAGGTTACGGCACCCATGATATCTTCGACCTCTCCCACGCGATCCAGCTTGATCTTGTCCATGATCCACGCGGCGCGTTCGGGGTTATCAAACGTGGATTGTGTCAGTGGCGTGCGGATGAAAGTCGGGCAGACCGTATTGATGCGGATGCGCTGTTTGCCCCATTCGATCGACATCGCTTTGACCATGCCCTCAAGCCCGTGTTTGGTGGCGCAATAGAGCGCCCGGTCCACGCCGCCCACATGGCCCATCTGGCTTGAGATATGAATGATCGACCCCGGCCTGTCCGCCGCCAGCAGCGCCTTGGCCGCATAGGACGACAGGAAATAGGCCGAACGCAGATTGACGCTGGTAACTGCGTCGAAATCTTCAGGCGTGGTCTCGACAGCCGGGCTGTGGCGGGCGGTTCCGGCGGAATTGACGACCACGTCATAAGTACGGCCTTCGAACAGCTGTTTCAGCGCCTGCAAGTCGCCCTGATCCACCACCGCAGCCTCGGCCGACCAGCCCTGCGCCTGCAGTGCGGCGACGGTCTCAGCCAGCCGATCCGCCCCGCGCGCGGCACAGACCACATGCGCCCCGGCCTCTGCCAGTGCCACGGCGCAGCCCTGACCAATACCCGAGGAAGCACCGGTAACAAGCGCGGTTTTACCGCTTAGCGAAAACGAGGGGGTGCGGGGCAGGTCTTTCATCAGCTCATTCCATCCGGTATTTCAATTCGGCCCATATTCCGGGCCTTGTTGAATTCCCGCAGACGGGCGAACACGTCAACTCCCAGTTGGCGATAAGCGTCCAGAAGATCGACCAGAACCCAGTTTTCGCGGATGAGGCCATTCTCGAGCCGCCAGAAATCAAGGCTGCGCATTGTGATCCGCTGGCCCGAGGGCGCAATCCCCATCCAGCCGTCATGAGTTACCGTCTGGATCATGTTCGGCCAGCCGGTGACGGCGGCGTAGTCGCCATCGCCGAAGAAGTGATAGGTGATGTCATCCACATACTTCCCGCGATCCGGCATCCCGTTTAGAAACGGAATCTGGTGCCAGTTGCGAAACCCAGCATAGCCGCGCCCGGTTCCGATCCCAGCCGGGCCGTACCAGTTCATGCGGGGATGCCAGAACTTTTCCATCTCCATCACTTCTGGCCCACCTTCTGATGGGTGTTTCTTGAGGTGATCCAGCATGTCGATGATGTGCTGGCATGTCTGCTGGCCTTTATCGGCATCATATGGCCCCGGCACCAGACCATCCTGCGTCGCGGGGCCCGGCACATGCCATTCATGCCCAAGACTGGGGGCCATGGGCCAGGCGTTGGCCTGCATCATCACTTCGGGGATGTCCCACAGCGCCTGCATCTCGACGATCTTGCGGTCGCGGAAGCGATAGAATTCATGGAACCGCATTGTCACCTGATGGCCGGTCGGAGGAATCTCCAACCACGGCCCGGTGAAGGTACCGGTATAATAGCCGCCGCAACCGACCCAATCCGCGCCGTGTTCATCCGGCCCGGCCATGACGATGTAGTCGCGCCGTTCCAAATCTGGCCATGCGTCCAACAGACCCTTAAAGGCGGTGTCGTAGAAGGCATCGCTGCCGGTGCTGTCGCCAAACGGATGGCACAACCGAAACAGGGCGTCCGGGGCGCTGACCCTGGCCAGCGCCTGCCGCACACCCGTTTCGGTAAAGTCATACATAGCCGCCCTGACCGGCGCGATCAGGGCTTTATGCTGCGTATGAATATCACTCATTCGGCGGCGTCCCGATAGGGGGCCGCCTCGCCATAGGGCACGTTGATCCCGCCATAGCGGCGGACGCGGACGTTGCATTGCTCGGCATGGCCTACGAAGCCTTCCAGCATACACAGGCGCGAGCCATATTCGCCGATCAGCGTCGCCGCCTCATCGGTCAGAACTTTCTGATAGCTGTGTGTTTTCAGGTATTTACCCACCCAAAGCCCGCCGGTATAGCGCCCGGCCTTTTTGGTGGGCAGTGTGTGGTTAGTGCCAATTACCTTGTCCCCGTTCGACACATTGGTGCGCGGCCCAAGGAACAGCGCACCGTAGCAGGTCATGTTCTCAAGGAACCAGTCATCGCGGTCGGTCATGACCTGCACATGCTCAGAGGCGATATCGTCGGCGACCTGCAGCATCTCGTCATAGGTGTCGCAGACGATCACCTCGCCATATTCTTCCCACGACACTTTCGCGGTGTCTGCGGTGGGCAGGATACCCAGCAGGCGGTCGACTTCGGCCAAAGTATCCTCGGCCAGCTTGCGCGAATTGGTCAGCAACACGCAGGGGCTGTTATAGCCATGCTCGGCCTGACCCAGCAGGTCGGTGGCGCAAAGCTCTGCATCCGCTGCAGTCTCATCTGCGATCACCATGGTCTCGGTAGGACCTGCGAATAGGTCGATGCCCACGCGACCGAACAGCTGGCGCTTGGCCTCGGCCACAAAGGCATTGCCGGGGCCGACCAGCATGTGAACCGGGTCGATGGTTTCGGTCCCCAGCGCCATCGCGCCGATGGCCTGAATGCCGCCCATGACGTAAATCTCGTGCGCGCCGCCCAGATGCATGGCGGCGATCACTGCCGGGTTCGGTTTACCCTGAAACGGAGGTGTGCAGGCGATGATCCTTGGCACACCCGCCACGCTGGCTGTCGCCACCGACATATGAGCCGAAGCCACCATCGGGAACTTGCCGCCGGGCACATAGCAGCCCACCGATTGTACGGGGATGTTTTTGTGACCCAGAATGACGCCGGGCAGGGTTTCAACCTCGATATCCAGCATCGAGTCGCGCTGCGCCTGCGCAAAGTTGCGCACCTGTTCCTGCGCGAATTTGATATCGTCCAGCTCGCGCTCGGTCAGTTGGCCGATCAGCTCGTCGATCTGCTCCTGCGACAGGCGGAACGAGGCGGGCGAGTAATTGTCGAACTTCTCGCTCAGGTCGCGCACGGCGGCGTCGCCCCGGGTTTCGATGTCTTTTAGCGTGGCCTCGACCACGGCGCGGGTCTTGGCGTCATCCTCGGCCCGGTCAGCGTCGGATTTGCCGCGTTTGAGATACTCGATTGCCATAATCCTGATCCTTACTTGTCGGGGCGAGGGGCGGTCTTCTCACCCCGGTCATAGGCTTCCCAGCCCTCACCATTGAACAGATCGACCCCCAGCTGCGCGGCCACATGGGCGAAATCAACATTCACCCAGTTGTCGACAATCTTGCCATCGACAACTTTCCAAAAATCCATATACCGGATTTCAACCCGCTTGCCGGTGGGGGCGATGCCCAGAAACTCGCCGGAATGCGTGGCCTCCTGCCGGCCAAAGGCAGCGGCCCATTCGCCCATGTAAAGACGCGCCTCATCAATGCAGGTCTTGTCGGAAAACGCCGCCTGGAACGGGCGCTGCCAGTTGTCCTGAAACTCTTTCAGGCCAGTCTTGGTGCCACAGCCCTGATTGCCCAACCAGCGGAATCCTTGCGAGAAGAACTCGCCGATATCATCAATGCGGTGGTCATTTAGACCGTCCACCATCGTCTCGATCACGCGGCGCGTTTCATCCGTTTTGGACATGTCCGTATCACGGGTCAGAACGGCTTGTTCCGGGCGGGAACCCTTCATTTCTTTATCCTTTTACTGCGCCAGCGGTCAGGCCACTAACGATTTGGCGTTGGAAGATCATCACAAGGAAGAACAGCGGGGCGATGATCGACACCGCAGCGGCCACAGCGACCACCTGATCGGTCGTCGTTGTCTCGCGGTTGAACATGCCCGCAATGGCGGGGACCATCGTCTGGTTCTGTGCATCAAGCAGCAGCGAGGTCACAAGAAAGTCGTTATATGCCAGCAGGAAGCTGAACAGCCCGGTCGTGATCACCCCCGGCCACATCACCGGCATGATCACGCGGCGGAAAGCCTGAAAGTGGTTGCAGCCATCAACCCGTGCAGCCTCGTCCAGTTCGGCCGGAATGTTCTGGAAGAACGAGCGCAGCATCCAGATCGTGAACGGCTGGTTGATCGCCACCAGCACCGCGATCACGGCGAAAGGCTTGCCATAGAGCGTCGGTGCATTTTCACCCAGAATAGGCGCCAGCCATTCGGCCGAGTTGATGAAGACCGGCAGATAGCCCGCAACCAGAACCGAATGGGGCAGCGCGCGGAAGATCAGCGCGATCAGCAGGATCCAGAAGGCCAGTGTCGAGCCCGACCGCGCCAGACCATAACCGGCCAGCGTGCCTACGGTCAGCGATACGGTCACAACCCCGGCGGTCACGATCAGCGAGTTCTTGAAGTTGTTGGAAAAGCCCCGATCGACCCAGACGGTTTTATAGTGTTCAGTAGTCATGCCCAGTACGTCGCGACCCAGGGGACCGAACAGCGGGTTCAGCACATTCAGAACCGCAGGCAAGACGACAAAGAACACCAGCAGGAAGGCGATCAGCGCGACAAGCACTCCGACCACCCAACCGAACCATTCCTGGCCCGGTGACGTGTGTTCCTTGATCTTCGCGGGCAGCACTTTGGTCACGACCATGGCCGCGCCCCAGATCACTGCGATGCCAAGGATGATATCCAGAACCGACAACCCGTTGCCTGTGGCCAGCGTCGCGGGGCCAAAGATCACGTTCAGCGCGTTGCTGTCATAGGCATCCACAGGGGATTTGACGCTCATGATCGCGATCCAGACAATCGGGAAGGCGGCGACAAGGCACCAGAACGCGAGGAAGATGTTCGAGGTCAGCCGCAGGCTGAGAGGTTGGCGAAGCGCGCGCGAGGACATATCAGTGGCCTCCTTTATGGTCGCGCCAGGTGCGGCGCAGCGGCAGGATCAGCAGAAGGACGATCCCGATCATGGTCAGCATCGCGCTGGCCGAGGCCCGGCTGATCGACCGGTTGCCCGCCTGATCCGGCACGAGGAAGTCGAAGGTCAGCCATTGCAGTGAGATGACGTAAGCCTGGCTGGAGAAACCGACGATCTCTTCGAACACCCGGTAGGCGTCCATCAGGTGGATCATCGACACGAAGATGATCAGCGGCATCAGATGCGGAATGACGATGTACTTCATGCGCTGCCAGCGGGTCGCTCCGTCGATCACGGCGCTTTCCAGACTGTCCTGATTGACGGTCTGAAGCCCGGCATAGAACACCACGGCCGCAAACGGGGCCACGTGCCAGACACGGTAGAACATCATCAGTATTTCAATCGTCCACGCCTGCGCGAACAGGGCGATGTCGCGGTTCAACCACCATTCCAGCAACGCCGTCAGAATGCCGTCCCCACGGAACAGCCAGTTGATCGACAGTGCGCCGATCACCGGCGTGATGATGAAGGGCAACAGCGAGATGAAGATGACCGGCCCGCGGATCGACCCCGCGGCGTTGTTGATCAGAACCGCGATGCCCAGCCCGAACCCGATGACCAGAGGCAGCGTGATCAGCGTGAAGGTCAGCGTGAACCGCAGCGCCTTCCAGAAGTTGATCGTGGACAGGACCGACCAGTTGCCCTCGGTGATCGCACGCCACGCGCGTTCAGGCTCCAGCACATTGCGATAGCTTTGCAGGCCGACATATTCGGTCTGGGTGATCACCTCGCCATGCTCATCCAGCTTGGGCTGTGATTTCAACTCGGTCACGCAAGTCTGGGTCAGGAAGCCAGGGGTGCAGGTTTCAACTTCGACCGTCTCATAGACGGGTTGGGTGATGTAAAAGCTCTGCTTGAACACGCTGACCAACGGGAACGCGATAAAGAGAAGCATCATAAAGACAGAGGGGCCAACAAAGGCGGCAAATGTCCGGAAATTCATGGCTCTGCCTTTCTCATGGTTCTCGGGTGGTAAAAGAGGGAGGGCACGGGGCCCTCCCCAGAGAGGATCAGTTGCTGATCAGACCAGCCTCTTTCGCGGCGGTGATGTAATCCGCCTCGATATCGGCCAGCGCGGTCTGCGCGTCCTTGGCACCGGTCAGGTAATCGGCCAGACCATTGCCCAATGCGCTGTGAAGAACACCCATTGCGGCGCTGGCCGGGTAGGCCCCCGCACCTTTTTCCGCCGAAGCCGCAGCGCCAGCAGCCAGATCGCCGGGTTTGTAAGCGGCGTTCAGCCAGACAGCGGTGTCATTGTTGGCGCTGACCATGTCACCGTCGATGCCTTCCATGACCAGACGGAAGGCGGCGTCGGCCTCTTCATCGCTCATGTTCGAGGCGAGAACGATGCCGTCCCACCAGATCGTGGTCGAGGGACGTTCGGACCCCATCGGGGCCGAGGCCATAGTGACCTTGCCAACCACCTGGCTTTCGGCCTCGTCATTCATGGCAGCTGCGCGGCTGGCCCACAGGTTCGCCATGGCGATCTTGCCCTGCTGGAACTGCTGCTGAACATAGGTGGAGTCGGACACGAGATATTCCGGATCCATGAACTCGGTCATGGCCTTCATTGTCTCAAGCGCTTTGACACCCTTTTCATTGTTGATCGAGGGCATGTTGCCTTCGCCGATGAACGTGCCGCCTTCGCCCATATACATGTTGACGAATTCCTGGGCCAGGTTCCAACCTGTCTTAAACGTACCGCCGATGGGGTATTCCATCACGCCGGCCTCTTTGATCTTGGCCGCCGCCGCCAGAACATCGTCATAGGTCGCAGGCTCTTCGATGCCCAGATCGGCCAGAACGTCATTGCGGTACATCAGGTGCTGCGCGTTCACCATCATGGCAATCGCCATCACCTTGCCATCCACCTTGATCAACTGGTTGGGCAGCAGGTCCTGACCGTATTTCGCAACCAGATCATCCAGCGGACGGATCGTGCCCGCGTTCAGCAGAGGGATCATGGTTTCATTCGCAACGCCGCCAATCTGATACAGTGACGGGTCGGCCGCAAAGGCTTCGGGCTGCTTCTCGCGGAATTCCTGATCCAGCGATGCGCTGAAATTGCCGCATTCGGCCATCGCGTCCGTCACCGCTTTCCAGGCCTCAAAACCCGCTGACAGCGATTTCAGCGGCACTTCGTTTTCATAGGAACAGGCTGCCGATGCACCGCTTGCCGCGATGGCCATGGCGCCTGCCATTAGGATCGTCTTGAGTTTCATGCGTTTCTCCCTGTCAGGATGGGTCCGTCGTCGACGTCCGGACCGCTGTTATGCCCGTATGGGCTGTTTTTGGGGTTAGCCCCCGATCCGCGCACCGCTTCCAGCTTCGAAGAGGTGACAGATTTCCGTTGGCACCGAGAACGAGACGTTGTCCCCAATCTCGGCGCGGAATGATTTATCGGCCTTGACCGACACTAAAGCCCCGCCAACCCGGACCGAAATCATGGTCGCGTCGCCCAGCAATTCGAGCGTGTAGATCGGCGCGGTAATCTGGCCCGAGCCTTCGGCAAGGCTGGCATCCTCGGCCCGGAAGCCCAGCGTCATGGGGCCGTCCGGCGCGTCCACCGGTATCTCAACATTTTCCGCGCGGAACACCCCGCCCGCTACCTCACCCTCCATCAGGTTCATGGCCGGTGAGCCGATAAAGCTGGCCACAAAGGTATTCGCTGGTCGGTCGTAGATTTCGGTGGGGCTGCCGACCTGCTGCACTACGCCCTGTTTCATCACCACAACGCGGTCGGCCAGTGTCATTGCCTCGATCTGGTCGTGGGTTACATAGATCGTCGTCACCGCCAGTTCGTGGCTGAGGTTCTTGATCTGCGCGCGGGTCGAAACCCGCAGCTTGGCATCGAGGTTCGACAGCGGCTCGTCCATCAGAAACACGTTGGGCTCGCGCACAATGGCGCGGGCCAGCGCCACACGCTGCCGCTGACCGCCCGACAGTTCGGCCGGTTTGCGATGCAGGAAATCGTCCAGTTCAACCATCGCGCTGGCACGGCGCACCTTGTCGTCATGGGTCGCTGGGTCGATGCCGCGCACCTTCAGCGGAAAGCGGATGTTTTCATAGACGTTCATGTTGGGATAAAGCGCATAGCTTTGGAACACCATCGCAACATCACGGTCCTTGGGCTCCAGATCGTTGACGACCTTGCCGTCGATCAGGATCTCGCCCTCGGTCACATCCTCAAGCCCGGCGATCATGCGCATCGTGGTGGTCTTGCCGCAGCCCGACGGGCCTAACAGCACCAGAAACTCGCGATCTGCGATCGTCAGGTCAAAATTGTGGACCCCCACGAAGGTACCCCAGCGTTTGCCGACGTTGCGCAATTTGATTTCCGCCATGGTGCCCCCAACAAGGATTCGCTTTGCATACGTTTGCAAAACTGTAATTCGCATGTATCAAATCGGGCAAGACTTTTTTGCATACGTATGCAAAAATGAAGCTGAAACCCGACTCATCCCTGACGGATAAAACTGATAAAACACTGAGAAACATGGTAAATTCCAAACACTTTCAGAAAGCAAAAAAATTAATCATTGCCTTTCACAAGGAGTTGGAGGGCGCAGGCGAGCATCAAATCACGCAGGTTCTGGGCCAATTTTGCGCGCCAGATATGCTGTGGCGTGGCTTTCATCCATTCAATCAGCTCAGCGGTCCCGCGCAAATCGGGGACCGATTCTGGCAGCCGCTCAAACACAGTTTAGCCCATCTTCAAATACGCGAGGACGTTCTGTTTGCCGGACAGAACTCATTGCGGGACGAGGCCGATATCTGGGTCGTCTCAATGGGGCATCTTATGGGGTTGTTTGACCAACCGTGGTTGGGCATCCGCCCGACAGGCAAGCTGACTTTCCTACGATATTGTGCCTTTTATCGGATCGCCGAGGGGCAGATTGTCGAAACAGCTATGTATTTCGACATTCCGCATCTGATGGTGCAGGCCGGGCAGAACCCCTTCCCACCGCAGACCGCCATGCATGTGGTGCAGCCAGGTCCAAGAACGCATGACGGGCTGCTGATAACTGAACAGCCCATCGAAGAGGGGCAGAAAACTCTGGCCGTGATCAATGCGATGATTGCAGATCTGGGCCAATGGAACAGCGGGCTGTCGCTTGAGGATGAACTGGCCCAAAGCTGGCACGACGACATGCTCTGGTGGGGCCCCGAAGGCATCGGTGCGACCTATACGATCGAACGCTATGCCAAACAGCACTCCGGCCCGTTCCGCGCCGCTTTCACGAACCGCTCCAAGACCAATCATATTTGCCGACTGGCCGAGGGACATTACGGCGGCTTTTTTGGCTGGCCCAACTTTACGGCCATTCCAACCGGCGGTTTCATGGGGATGCCGGCCACCGGCCAGACCGGCGAATTTCGGGTGATCGATATTTATCGCCGTGATGGTGACAAATTGGCTGAGAACTGGATTTTCATTGACCTGCTGCATTTCTGGAAAGGGCAAGGCGTCGACATTCTGGAACGCAGCACAGGGATAGAAACGCCATGAAGATAGATGCACATCACCACCTTTGGGACCTGTCCGCTGTGACATATCCGTGGCTGGCCGAAAAAGGCGTTGTTCGATTTTTCGGTGACCCCGCGTCTATCCAACGGGATTATCTGCTGCCAGAGTTCCGCGCGGATACCGAAGCACAGGGCTTTGGCGCGTCGGTACATATCCAGGTAGGAGCAGCAGACCCGTGGGCCGAAGCGCGTTGGGTTCAATCCGTGGCCGACCAGTTTCCGGACTGGCCTCTGGTACAGGTGGCCTTCTGCGATCTGACGGCTGATGATCTGAGTGAACAACTCGATCGTCTTCAAACCTTGCCGTCCCTGCGCGGTGTTCGACAGATCATAGGCCGCGCGCCTGGCGAGGATGCAGTCACTGGAACCAATGCACTGCTAGAGGACCCCAAATTCCTATCCGGCCTTCAACACTTGGGGGCGCGTGGCCTGTCCTTTGACCTGCAACTTCTGCCCGAGTTGATGCAACAGACCGCTGCCGTTCTTGCCCAATCCCCCGAGACGCAGGTGGCATTGTGCCATGCCGGGTCACCGCATGATCGAACGGATGAAGGCTTGTGCCAGTGGTCCGATGCCTTGATGTCGTTGTCCTGTTTGCCGCAGGTTTATTGCAAGCTGTCCGGTTTGGGGATGTTTGATCACAGCTGGAGCGCCAACAGCGTTTCGCCCATCATTAAGACCTGCCTGTCCCATTTCGGATTTGACCGCTGCATGTTCGGGTCGAATTTCCCGGTCGACAGCCTAAGCGCGACATACCAGGACACCGTATCCCGGCATGAAGCCATCGTCCCGGTCGCCAGTCATAACGACGTCTTTCACAACACGGCGAAACGCTTTTACCGCATTGAAGCAGCGCGGAAACGGATAGAATGCCCCTAGTGGGCGACCCCCGACGGCCCGTGTTTCAACACATGCCACTGGCCAAAGCTATCCTTGAGGTCCAGCGTGATCGCAGCATTCGCCGTGGTCGAGGCGCTGCCGATCTCGGCGATGGTGAATTCGATCCCACCGGGAATATCAATGCGCACCCGGTGCTCTCCGCCACCATGCGGGGCCTGAATCGGGCGTCCGGTTGATCGCAACACGTCGCCTACTGTGACATTGGCCTTGCGCCCTTCAATGTCGACATCAAAGTCTATCGGCAGATACAGGGTATCATGCACGGTTTTGCACATGGCACGGAACACGAACCAATGGGTGGCCATTTCGTCGGTTTCTTCTCCGTGGAATACCTTTTCCAGTGCATTCCGCTGCGCGTCTGTCGCACCCGGATCAATGATCACCTGCATTTCCCCTCCGCCCTCGAAAATCGGGCCGGGCCAGGCATAAATCAGTGCCGCCTTGGTGCCTGTCAGGTCGATCTCGCCGAAATGCCCTTTGGACACCTCGAGCACTTCGAACCCTCGGCAATTCCCATGGGTGGGTAGTTCTTCGAACTGGCAGGGACAGGCGTAACCGCAATTGCAGTTCCCGAATGCCGCGCCCTCAACGTACCAATCTGTAAACGCCATCGTGACCCTCCTGAAATGAAAGCCCGATACCTGTCTTCATCTGCCCCGACGCCGGTATCCTAGCACATTTAGCCCAGAACTCCAAACCAAGGTACCAATCATCTGGAACGCCTCAAAGGTCTGTGTCCAAGTTCACAGTCAACGAGCTCTCAGCATGACAGTTTACCCAAGGGAAACAATTTCCTGCCAACCTAAAAGACAGGTTCGGAAAAGGACCGAATTAGCAAGGTCATCACGTGTGTGAAGGGATGGGTCATGACACTGAGGACGTTCAAAGAGCGCGTCATTCAAACCGGCAGTTTTGAGCTTATAGGCATTGCCTTTGTCTCACCGGTCTACGCCTATATCGCGGGATCTTCTATGGCGCATGGATTTGCGTTGATCACACTGCTGTCCATCGTCATTCTGATATGGTCGCCTATCTTCAACACCCTGTTCGACCTGCTGGAAAGGAACCAAACCTGCCGTTTGGCCTGCGCCCGGCCGCATCGGGTGCGAATTATTCATGCCGTGCTGCACGAGGTCACAGCAGTGATCATCACGTGCCCGTTGATGATGTATGTCGGAGGGCATTCGTTAAAAACCGCGCTGGCCTTTAACCTCGGTCTGACGATCACATACTCCGTCTATACCTATGTATTTCACATCGTTTATGACCGACTGCGGCCCGTTCAACCTGTGCGGGCAATTCAGATTGCAGCTATGCAACCGGTGGAATTGTCAGCCCCGCAAAACGTATGACAACACGGGTTGCGAGTATTCGCTCACACAGCCCCAAATACCTGTGAATCGAAGTGAAGCCTCCATGCCTTCCTATTGCCGAAGCGTTCGCCCACATGTGCGCTCATAACCATTTGGAACAAAGGACATGGACATGGTTAAGCGTATTCTTCTCGCCTCGGCGGCACTGACGATCAGCGCATCGGCATTGTCGGCACAGAGTCTGGCAGACGGCCTGTATATTCAGGGCTTCGCTGGTTACAGCCAACTGCAGGACAGCGACTTCAGCGGCACCGTCAATGGCGGCCCAGAAAACGTCGACACCGATTTCGACGGTGGTTTCGGCCTGGGTGTGGCCGTTGGCAAAGAGATCCCGCAATGGAGCAACGACACCATTGGTACCCGGATCGAACTGGAATTGTCTTATCGAGACAACGATGTGGATGGCGTGAACTTTTCCGGAAACGGCCCGGCCGCCGAAGGCAATGTTTCGGGCGATGTGACCCAGACTTCTTTGTTTGCGAACGTTCTGGTCGACTTCAAGCAGGCCGGGGCCTTCACCCCTTACGTAGGCCTGGGCCTGGGTGCGACCTATACCGACCTGGATTTCGCCTATGGTCCGGGTGTCGAACTGGACGACAGCGACACGACCTTTGCAGCCCAGATCATCGCAGGTGTATCTTATGACGTCAGCGCCAACACCTCTCTGACGCTGGATACCCGCTATTCGCGCGCCTTTGACGTTTCGTCTGATCGTCTGGCCCCGAACGGAGCGCTGACCGGAACTGTCGAAGACGATATCGACGCGTTTAGCGTAAATTTCGGTGTCCGCCAGCAGTTCTGATAGCATAGGGGAAGAGTTTCTCTCCGGTTTCTCTTCCCCCGCGTGTTCCTGTGCTCTATGCACGGGGGCATGCGTTCATTTATCATTCATATGTCCTCCAGCACCGCCCGGCAGAAGAACGCTGCAAAGCTGTGCCAGGATCTGCCAAATGGCGAGTTAATCGAGGCTGTGGATGGTCGCGATCCGCAACAAATAAACGATGTCCAACTATTTCCGGGTAATCTTTACCGCCCCGAATACCCGTTTAAATTGCGCCCGGCCGAGATCGGAGTGTTTCAAAGCCATCGGCGAATTTGGCAAAAAATGGTCGATGAAAAGATTGATCTGGCCATCACCACCGAAGACGACCTGCGCATCGACCCAGAACGCATGAAGCAGGCCCTTGAGCTGATCAAGCCGATTGCCACTCCGGATCACTACATACGTATCCCTGTCAAACAGCGTGAAACCGCTGCGGAGGTGCTGGCAAGACGAAAGGATTTGAGGCTTATTTTGCCCAAAGTCATTGGCTTGCAATGCGTCTGCCAACTGGTCGGGCGTCGGGCTGCGGAACGTTTGCTTGCGGTGACAAATCGAATCGACCGCCCGATAGATACGTTCCTGCAGATGCATTGGCTTACCGGACAACCGATCCACTCTTTGCAAGGCAGCGGCAATCAGGAAGTCGCGGGTGAGATCGGCGGCTCGACTATTCAGTTCCGACCCCCGGTCAGCGATAAGCTGACACGCGAGTTCAAACGCGCGGCTTACAGGGCAAAACTGATGCAGCACCCTCAGCGGGTTAGCGCCTGACACGCGCAGTTTATGAAAGCGGGGCTTTACGCCCCGCTCTGAGTATTAGCTTGGCGCTTTGGTTTTGCGCAGATAGGGAAAGATCGTTTCGAACTCGCCGAATTTCTCTTTGGCTTCTTCGTTGGAAACTGCAGGCGGGATGATCACGTCCTCGCCCGGTACCCAGTTGGCCGGTGTTGCAACGCCCTTGCTGCTCATTTGCAGACCGTCCAGCGCACGCAGGATTTCCGCAAAGTTGCGGCCCACTGTCATCGGATAGGTCATCGACAGCTTCAACTGCTTGTCGGGGCCAATGATAAAGACAGAGCGCACCGTGGCGCTGTCTGCAGGGGTACGGCCGTCGGGCAAATATGCTTCGGCGGGCAGCATGTCGAAGGCTTTTGAAACCGCAAGCCCGTCATCGGCGATGATCGGGAAACCGGGATTGGCGTTTCCGTAAGCCTCGATGTCCTTTTTCCACTTCTTGTGGTCCTCTACGCCATCGACCGAGACGCCAAGAACCTTGGTGTTACGCGCCGCCCATTCGTCATTCAACTGCGCAACGGCGGAAAACTCGGTGGTGCAGACAGGGGTAAAATCCTTGGGGTGCGAGAACAGAATCGCCCAGCTATCGCCAATCCAGTCATGAAACTGAATGGTGCCCTGATCCGTTTCTGCGGTGAAATTCGGGACGGTGTCATTGATACGCAAACCCATGGGGCCTCTCCTTCTGATACTGGTAAGCCTGATGAGAACTTAATCAATTTGCCCATAAGTTAAACTGCTGTTTCCGGATCGAGTTTAAATTCACGCATTTCGATTTGAAGCCCACACGGAATTGTCCCTTGCCCGGCGTCTACCATGGTGACAAGGTTGCGGCGAAAAACCGACCAACCGGTCGGGTCAACTACGAAAGGGTTGCAGCATGATCGAAAAGCGTAACTTCTACATCAATGGCGAATGGATAAGTCCTGCAGCGACCAATGATTTCGAAGTCATCAACCCCTCGACCGAAGAGCCCTGTGCGGTCATTTCCCTTGGATCACAACCGGATACGGACGCTGCTGTAGCGGCGGCAAAGGCGGCCCTGCCGGGCTGGATGGCAACCCCGGTAGAAAACCGCATCGCCCTGGTCGAGAAACTGATCGAGGTCTACGCATCACGTTCAGAAGACCTTGCGCAGGCGATGTCTATGGAAATGGGCGCGCCAATCGACATGGCCCGCACGCAGCAATCAGGCGCAGGGGTTTACCATCTTAAGAACTTTATCCGCGCCGCAAAGGCATTCCAATTTGAACGCCCGCTGGGCGATCATGCGCCCAATGACCGGATCATCTACGAGGCGGTGGGTGTTGCCGCATTGATCACGCCATGGAACTGGCCGATGAACCAGATTACCCTGAAAGTTGGCGCAGCGGCGATTTCAGGCTGTACGATGGTGTTGAAACCGTCCGAGCAAAGCCCCCTGAACGCGATGATCTTCGCCGAGATGATGGACGCGGCAGGCTTTCCTGCAGGCGTGTTCAATCTGGTGAACGGTGATGGTTTGGGTGTGGGGTCTCAGCTGTCGGCGCACCCGGACGTGGATATGATCAGCTTTACAGGTTCGACCCGCGCGGGAACTGCGATTTCTAAAAATGCAGCAGATACACTGAAGAAAGTGCATCTGGAACTGGGCGGCAAAGGCGCAAACGTTGTCTTTGCGGACGCCGATGAAAAAGCGGTCAAACGTGGCGTTTTGCACATGATGAACAACACCGGCCAAAGTTGTAATGCGCCAAGCCGTATGTTGGTGCAGCGCCCGATCTATGACCAGGCGGTTGAAACCGCAGCCGAGGTGGCCGCCAAAGTCGCTGTCGGTCCCGCGCTGGAAGAAGGTCGCCATATCGGCCCCGTGGTGAACGAACTGCAGTGGACTAAGATACAAGACCTGATACAGAAGGGCATCGACGAAGGCGCTCGTTTGGTCGCCGGTGGTACCGGGCGGCCCGAGGGTCTGAACAAGGGCTACTACGTGCGCCCCACCGTCTTTGCCGACGCCACCAACCAGATGACCATCGCGCGCGAGGAAATCTTTGGCCCCGTCCTGACCATGATCCCCTTCGACACCGAAGAAGAAGCTGTCGAGATTGCCAATGACACGCCTTATGGCCTGACCAACTATGTCCAGACACAGGACGGTGACCGCGCCAACCGCATGGCCCGCGTGCTGCGATCCGGTATGGTTGAGATGAACGGCCAGTCGCGCAGTGCTGGGTCTCCGTTTGGTGGGATGAAGCAATCAGGCAACGGGCGTGAAGGCGGTGTTTGGGGGCTTGAAGATTTCCTTGAGGTCAAAGCCGTCGGCGGCTGGGCTACCGAGTAAGCATACCTAGTGATCCAGTGGTGAGGCACCTAACGGTGCCTCGCTCTGTGTTTCAGGCATCCGCCTGAGCGGCTTCATAGGCCAGCATGGCGCGTTTGACGGGCAGGCCCCAGTGATAACCGCCCAGACCACCCGATTTCCGCAACGCCCGGTGACACGGGATCAGCCAGCTGACCGGGTTGCGCCCAACCGCCGTGCCCACGGCCCGCACCGCTTGCGGGGACCCCACCCGCTGCGCGATTTCGGAATAGGTCGTCACCTGCCCCGAAGGGATGTGCATCAGCGCTTCCCACACTTTAATCTGCAGCGGTGACCCGATCAGGTGCAGCGGGGTCTCAGACCGATCGGCACCAAACGACGCCTCGACCCAGGGGCGCAGTTTTTCGGTATTCTCGACATAGCAGGCTTTGGGCCAGCGCGAGGTCATATCCTCCATCGCCGCCGCTTCGCCGGTTTCCGCACCAAAGGCCATGCCGCAGATGCCCTTGTCGGTGCCCATCACCAGCGTCGGACCAAAGGGGCAGTCGAACCAGCCCCAGTATATCGTCAGGCCATCGCCTTTGCGGGCGTAATCGCCGGGGCTCATGGATTCCCATTTCAGGAACAGATCATGCAGGCGACCGGACCCGGACAGCCCCACGTTATGCGCCGTCTCCAGCGTGGTGAACCGCTCGCGCAGCAGCGCCTTGGCGTGGCCCAGCGTTAGATATTGCTGATAGCGTTTCGGCGACACCCCGGTCCAGCGCGAGAACAGGCGCTGAAAATGCGCTGGGCTCATGTCCATCTGGCGGGCCAGCTCGTCCAGCGACAGGGATTCGCCGCCCTGATCGATCAGCTCGATCGCGCGGCGCATGACGTTGTAATGGTATCCGCTTTCGGGGGTCTGGACGTTCATATCTCACCTCATCTGCTGCCCCGGACCATAGCCCGCGCGCCCGGCCACCGCGACCCGAAACCTGCGCATTGGCTTTGGGCTTGTGTCACAGGCCCTTGGGCGGCATTAAGGCCCGGATGGCAAAGCAACTCGACTACCACACGATCCGTGAGATCTTTACGCGTTTCCATGACGCCGACCCCGAACCTAAGGGCGAGCTGGATCATGTGAACGTCTATACTCTGGTCGTCGCCGTGGCGCTGTCGGCGCAGGCCACCGATGCGGGCGTCAACAAGGCCACCAAAGAGCTGTTCAAAATCGCCGACACGCCGCAAAAGATGCTGGATCTGGGCGAAGCGGGCCTGACCGAGCATATCAAGACCATCGGCCTGTTCCGCCAGAAGGCCAAGAACGTCATCAAGCTGAGCCGTATTCTGGTCGACGACTATGACGGCGAGGTGCCCAACTCCCGCGCCGCGCTGCAATCGCTGCCCGGTGTCGGGCGCAAGACCGCCAATGTGGTACTGAACATGTGGTGGCGGCAACCGGCACAGGCGGTGGACACGCATATCTTTCGCGTCGGGAACCGTACCGGTATCTGCCCCGGCAAAGACGTGGACGCGGTCGAGCGCGCCGTCGAAGATAATATTCCCGCCGATTTTCAACTGCACGCGCATCACTGGCTGATCCTTCATGGGCGCTATCACTGCAAGGCGCGCAAACCACTGTGCGGAACCTGTATCATCCGCGATCTCTGTCAATTCGAGGACAAAACCCTATGAAAACCTACCAGCTCACCGGTATCGGAAATGCCGTTGTGGACGTGATCTCTCAGGCCGATGACAGCTTTCTGGAGCTGATGGGCATCGAAAAAGGCATCATGCAGCTGATCGAGCAGGAACGCGGTGAAGTGCTCTATGCGTCGATGGAGGGGCGCGTGCAGACGCCGGGTGGCTCGGTCGCGAATACCATCGCGGGTGCGGGCGCGCTGGGTCTGGATGCGGCATTCATTGGCCGGGTGCATGACGACGCGCTGGGGCGGTTCTATGCCGATGCGATGAATGAGGACGGCGTCGATTTCGTCAACCCGCCGGTGCCGGGTGGCGAGCTGCCGACCTCACGCTCGATGATCTTTGTCTCGCCCGATGGCGAACGGTCAATGAACACCTATCTGGGCATTTCCTCGGAACTGTCGTCTCAGGACGTATCCGAGGACGTGTCAGGCAACAGCCAGATCATGTTCCTTGAGGGGTATCTGTTCGACAAGGAAAAGGGCAAAGCCGCGTTTCTTGAGGCCGCGCGCACCTGTCACAAGGGCGGCGGCAAGGCGGGGATCGCGATTTCCGATCCGTTCTGCGTGGAACGTCACCGGGTCGATTTCCTGCTGCTGATCGAGAACGAGCTGGATTTCGTGATCGGCAACGAGGCCGAGATCAAATCGCTGTTCGAAACCGATGATCTTGAGGACGCTCTGGCCAAAACTGCCGCGATTTGCCCTCTGGTCGTATGTACCCGGTCGGGTGATGGCGTGACGGTTTTGTTCGGCGGTCAGCGCGTGGATGTACCGGTGGAAAAGGTTGTGCCCGTGGACGCCACCGGTGCGGGCGATCAGTTCGCGGCAGGGTTCCTGTTTGGCATGGCCACAGGGCGCGATTACGAGACCTGCGCCAAGATCGGCAATGTCTGCGCCCGCGAAGTGATCAGCCATATCGGCCCCCGCCCCGAGGCAAACATGCAGGAGCTGCTGCGGGCAGAAGGCTTGCTGTAAGCGCCTAAGACCCCGCTGCCGCGTCGTTCAGGGCCCAATCATATTGATAGGCCCGAACACGCGGCACGTCCTGCAATCGTGCCTTCAGATCCGGATCGGCGGCAGTCTGGATATACGCCAGAATCGCCTGCTCGTTCGGTCCGAAATCCTCGCGGAACCAGATGAAAATCTTGGACAGGATCAGTCCGCCATTGTCAGTGAATCGGATCCCGCGCGGGTCGTTGATATAGGCGCGCTCGGCGGCAGCAAAGTCACGCTCTAACGTCTCGGCCTGCCAAGCACGGTCCATCAGGTTGGGGCAGCCCACGGCGGCGCAGTTCAGGGCATAGTGAATGCGCGGCTCGTTGAATTCGGGCCGGATGATGCGGTGCTCGATCTCGTTCAGAGTCAAGCTCTGCCCAGCGACCGTGACCAGAGGCCGGTTCCATGGCCCGATCGACAGCGGCCCGTCCTTGATGTCGCGGATTGAGGCGACGGGGTGGTTTTCAAGAATCACATCCACCGTCACCGCGTTGTACATGTTGATCCAATAGGCCAACTGTTGATCACGGGTCAGCGCCGCAGGGTCCACTGCTTGCAAATCTTCGATATACCCGTCCAGACGCAACCTGTCGTCGGCCGAGACCTGCCCGTAAGCCACGCGATTTACCCCCTGCGCATCAGGCGCGACATATCGGTTCAGAAAGGCGGTCCAGTCGCGGTGATCCACACGCTCTCCGGGTGGTTGGGCAGCGCGGGTCAGGGCACTGTTTGTCAAAGGTTCGGGCGCAGGAAGGGCCAAACGTTCGACACTGGCACAAGCCGCCAGCAAGGGCAGCAACAGAAGGATCAGCAAACGTCTCATGAGGCATCCTTTCGAGCTTGGCGCAGGGCGCGCATCTGCCCTTTCAGCCGTTTCATCGGGGCAAGAGCTGGGTCGCTAAGCTCGGGCAGGTCCGGCCCATTCGACAGGCGCGGAACAGCGGCGTTCCACCAGCTTGGGCCGGTGGGCCCGTCAAGACGATCAGGACTGGCCAAGTGCATATCGCGTTGAGCGTTGTGGACGCACATCGACAGCGGCCCATTCGCCGTGGCCACCATGAACACGCACGAGGCGCAGCGATCCTCCTCCAGCTGATCCGCCGCCATGAAATTGTGAATGAACACGGCTTGCCGCCTCACCGGGCCACGCAACAGACCAGTGCCCAAACGAGCGACACTCATCCCCAGATGCCCCAATGCGCGCAATGCCAGCAGCGGATGTCGTTGGATCATGCGCCCAACCTTGGGGCGAATACGGATATGGGCATCCTGATTGTCGTCCACCCCTTCCAGAGCCGCCATCACCCGATGCACCAGCGGTTGGTTTGACAACAACGAAACAGCCCGCCCCCCTGCTGTGACAACACTGGCATAACTGTTGCACTTGGAATGCCCTACAGCTGCCGTGCCGAAATGCAGCGGGGCCCCGTATCCCGCTTCAATCGAACGCGCGACGCTGTCCTGAGTGATCATCTCGGGGCGTTCGCGCAGAACACCGCGCCCGGTATCGGCCTGCATCTGGAACGAGACAAAGGCGACCTCGGGTCGGTCACGCAGAAACCGCGCCAATGCGGGAAGGTCATCAAAATTCCCCTCGAACACGGTGGTGTTGAACAGGATGCGCAGGCCCAACCCGCGCGCGCGTCGGATATAAGCACGGCGGACGGTGTTCAGCTCGACCTCGGAGGTGAACCCCTTGCGCTCTTGCGTCATGTCCACGTGAAAGGCCACATCATCCAGCCCCGCCGCCGCCAACCGCGTCAGGAAAGCGCGGCTGGTGCGGATACCATTGGTCATCAGGCAGGACCGCATCCCCAAACGCTTGATTTCGCGGCATAGCGCCTCAAGGTCTTCGACCTTGCGCAGGGTCGGGTCGCCCCCAGTCAGCTGAACCGACACTCCGGTACCATAGTGGCTGTAGATCGTCTTCAACCGCGCGAACAGAACCGAAAGAGGCGGGTCATAGGTCATCTCGGCCCGGTCCGAGAGATAGCACAGCGTGCAATCCAGATTACATCGCTGCGTGACCTCAAGCGCGACGCAGGCGATAGGATAGAACCGCCCCGCCGTCTGCCCGGCGTGATATTCCCCACAGCTTTGCAATCCCTCGCGCAGAGGCGCGCGGCGGTCGGAACCGGTGAATTTGCGCCCGGCGGGGACGATGGCGGGGGGGCTGTGAACGGTGTCTCTCATGCGCACCAAGCTAGAGACGGGCCGACGTGCGAACTACGCCCCCTCACGGCAAGTTGTCGCAGGGTGAGTGAAGGGGGGGCCCAAGTTTCGCCTTAAACCGAAACTATCAAACCGAGAATTGAACAAAGGATATTTAATACGCATGACACAGCGCGTTGCCGTATTGGTCGATGGCGACAATTTGAGTGCCCATCACAGCGATATGATCCTACAGGCCGGTCATCAGGCGGGTCGGGTGAACGTCGCGCGGGTATACATGAATGCAAGGCGCAATTCCTCCTGGCATCAGGTCGGCGCTTTTCACCTGATCCACAGCGGAAGCGGAAAGAACGCGACCGATCTTTTGCTTGCCTTCGACGCAATGGACGTGGCTCTGCAACAAAGTATCGACGTTGTCGTGATCGCAAGCTCGGACGGGGATTTCGTTCACCTGCACCGGAGATTGCGCGAGCGTGGCGTGACCACAATCGGTGCAGGTGAGGGCAAAACTCCTGAAAGCATACGCGCGTCCTGTGTTCGGTTCGTCGAGTTAAAACTTTCGGAACCTAAGGCGCTGCGACCCAAATCGGTCTCTGATTTGGATTGCCAAATCCGCAATATTATTGCGAGCAACAGCAAAACCGGAACAGGGATGCAACTGACCATCCTTGGGGCCAAAATGCACCGGCAGCACGGCATCAGGATTAGCGACCGCCCCGAGAAAACCTGGCGGCAATACCTGAAGTCCAAGCCTGAATTACATGAGTTGGACCCGGCTGGTCAGAATGCACATGTGCGGCTCAAACCGGACGGGTTTGAACAAATCGCTCAGTCCAGGTGATCCGCAAAAGCGGCGATCACTTGTTCGTAAACGCCCCGCTTGAAAGGCACGATCTCGTCCACCAGATGGGCGGGCTCCTGCCATTTCCATTGGGTGAATTCCGGGTGTTCAGTTTCGATATTGATCTGATCATCGCGCCCCGTGAAACGCAGCAGGAACCATTTCTGTTCCTGCCCGCGATAGCGCCCCTTCCAGATCTTCGGCACGATGTCATGAGGCAGATCATATGGCAGCCAGCCGGGGGTTTCGGCCACCACCTCGACCAGATCTGCGGTCACGCCGGTTTCTTCCCACAACTCGCGCAGGGCGGCATCGCGCGGGTCTTCACCTTTGTCCACACCACCCTGCGGCATCTGCCATGCGTCCTTGTGGCGGTCATTACGTTGCCCGACGAAAATCTTGCCCTCTGCATTCATGAGCATCAACCCGACACAGGGACGATAGGGCAGTTTAGCGATCTGGTCGGGGGTCATGCTGGGCCTCGTAATTTTCCTATGCAGGTTCTGTATCAACTGCCAGACTAACAGCAAAGACTTTGACGTTAGGTTTCACGTGACAACGTTGACGTGAACGTCAATCTAACGCTCACACAACCGAGAGGGAGAGTTCGCCGTGACTGCGTACCCAAACATGCTGGCCCCGCTGGATCTGGGCTTTACCACTCTGAAAAACCGGGTCCTGATGGGCTCGATGCATACGGGGCTCGAGGAAACGGGCGATTGGAATCGCGTGGCCGAATTCTATGCCGACCGCGCCCGCGGCGAAGTTGGGCTGATGGTGACGGGCGGGATTGGCCCGAACCTCGAAGGCTCGGTTCTGCCGGGTGCGTCGATGATGACCAATGACGATGAGGTCGCCAAGCATTCCATCGTGACCCAGCGCGTGCATGAGGCGGGCGGCAAGATTGCCATGCAGATCCTGCATGCGGGCCGCTATGCGTATGGTCCTAAATGCGTGGCCCCCAGCCCGGTGAAATCGCCCATCTCACCCTTCCCCCCCAATGAGCTGGATGAAGACGGGATCGAAAAGCAGATCAGCGATATCGTCAACGCCGCCAAGCTGGCCCAAAAGGCGGGCTATGACGGGGTCGAGATCATGGGGTCCGAGGGGTATTTCATCAACCAGTTCCTCGTGACCCATACCAACAAGCGCACTGACCGTTGGGGCGGATCATATGAGAACCGGATGCGCCTGCCCATCGAGATCGTGCGCCGCACGCGTGAGGCGGTGGGCAGCGATTTCATCATCATCTACCGCCTGTCGATGATTGATCTGGTCCCCAACGGCTCGACCCATGATGAGGTTGTCGAACTGGCGAAACGGGTTGAAGACGCGGGTGCCACGATCATCAACACCGGCATCGGCTGGCATGAGGCACGGATTCCGACCATCGCCACATCCGTTCCACGCGCGGCCTTTGCGTGGGTGACGAAAAAGCTGATGGGCAAGGTCGGCATTCCGGTCATTACCTCGAACCGGATCAACACGCCCGAAGTGGCCGAAGAGGTCCTGTCCACCGGCTGCGCCGACATGGTGTCTTTGGCGCGCCCGATGCTGGCGGATGCGGATTTCGTCGCCAAGGCGATGGAAGGCAAGTCGGCACAGATCGCGCCCTGCATTGCCTGTAACCAAGCCTGTCTGGACCACACCTTCAGCGGCAAGCTGACATCCTGTCTGGTCAACCCGCGCGCCTGTCACGAGACCGAGCTGGTGATCGAACCCGCCGAGACCCGCAAAACCGTGGCCATCGTCGGTGCAGGCCCCGCAGGTCTGTCCACCGCCATGACCGCCGCCCAGCGCGGCCATGACGTTACCCTGATCGACCGCGCCAGCGAAATTGGCGGCCAGCTGAACATGGCCAAACAGGTGCCCGGCAAGGAAGAGTTCTGGGGGTTGGTCGATTGGTTCCGCACCATGATCGCGGATCTGGGCGTCAAGGTGGAACTGAACCGCGAAGTCACGGCCGATGATCTGACCGGCTTTGACGAAGTTGTCATCGCCACCGGCGTCACCCCGCGTGATCCGCAGATTCCGGGGCAGGATCGGGACAACGTGATCGACTATATCGACGTGCTGCGCCACAAGGCCGAAGTCGGCAAATCCGTCGCCGTGATCGGCGCAGGCGGTATCGGGTTCGACGTGTCCGAATTCCTGCTGGAAGAGGGTCACAGCATCACCACTGACCTGCCTGCCTGGATGAAGGAATGGGGCGTCACCGACCCCGCCGAGCATCGCGCCGGTCTGGCCCCCGAAGGCCCGCAACCCGCCGCGCCTGCGCGTCAGGTGACTCTGCTGCAGCGCAAGAAGCAGGCGCATGGCAAGGGTCTGGGTAAAACAACCGGCTGGATCCACCGCGCCACGCTGAAGATGAAGGACGTCAATTTCGTCGGCGGCGTGAATTATGAATGCATCGACGACGACGGCCTGCATGTCAGTTTTGGCGAAGAGCGTGCCGACCCGACCGTGATCGCGGCGGATACGATTGTTTTGTGTTCCGGTCAGGTCTCGGACCGCAGCCTTGCGGATGCGCTGATCGAACGCGGCATCACCCCGCATGTGATCGGCGGCGCGGATGTGGCGGCGGAGCTGGACGCCAAACGCGCAATCAATCAGGGTACACGACTGGCGGCTGGTTTCTAAAGCGGCAAGCCGGGCCTCGTTGCGGGGCCCGACTTGCTTTTATTCGACGGTGATTGTGATCACCTCGGAGACGATGGGCGGATTATGGGGCACATGTCCCGCATCACCCAACACCAGCTGCAGCGTGTGTTCTCCAGGGGCCATCTCAAGCGTCACCTCGGTTTGGCCGCCGCCAAAATGGATGTGGTTGTCATCTGCGGGCAGACCATAGGCCAGCTCATCCGCGCCATCCTCGCCCTGCCCCAGAGGCGGACGGTCAATCAAAAGGTGATGATGGCCGGTATTTTCGGCCTCTGTCCCGGCAGGCGCCACACCCATGCCGTTCAGGCCAAAGACGATTGTTACTGGGGATTGCACGGAATCACCGTCGGACAGATTAACGAAATAAACCTCGGCATCTGGGTTCGATGGGGTCTCTCCTGCGGCCAGAACGATGCTGGCAGAAAACATCAGAGCAACGATGGAAAAAAAGGCTTTCATAATCTCCTCCTTGGTCACAAATTTGCCATTCTCATCTTAGCATATTTGCCTTGATCCCCATAAAACCCAGCGTTTATTGGGTTTGTGGCGAATTTAGAAACCACCGTTTCCACGTTTCCTATATTCGAACGATCCGTTTTAAATCCCTTTTATTATCCCGAATATGCCCTGTTTCCGCCCAGATTGCTGGCCAAACTGGTTGAAACGAAAAGACCTGGGGAACGAGAATGGACAGACTGACCGAAATGGAAGCCTTTGCCAACGTGGTGGACCAGGGTGGCTTCACTGATGCGGCGAAAAAAATGGGCATCTCCAAATCGGCCGTGTCAAAGCACGTCTCGAGCTTGGAGGCGCGCTTGGGCGCACGCCTTTTAAACCGCACAACGCGCCGTGTTTCACCGACCGAGATTGGCCTTGCGTATTACGACCGTGCCCGTCGGGTGCTCAATGACGCAGGCGAAGCCGATGCGTTGGTTACGTCAATGCAGTCCGCTCCGTCCGGCCTGCTCAGGATCAGTGTGGCGACCGATTTCGGCGTCAATCACCTGTCACCGGTTCTGTCCGAGTTTTTGTCAGCTTATCCCGATATCACCGTCAACATGGTCCTCAACAACCGCTACGTTGAACTGATCTCGGAAGGTTTCGACGTCGCGGTGCGTATCGGAGAGCTGGAAGACAGCACCTTGCGCGCACGCAAACTAACAGAAACCGTGAAACGAATGGTTGCTGCGCCAAGCTATATGGAAAAATACGGCTTACCGCAGAAGATTGATGACCTGAACGAACATAAGCTGCTGCACTATTCCAGCCAGTCTTCGGGCAATGTCTGGAAGCTGACCGCCCCGTCTGGCGAAAAGCGTCAGGTTCGGACCGCCGGCTGGTTGAGCGTGAATGATGGGCAGTCTCTGCTGAACGCGGCGATCTCGGGCCTTGGGATCGCGCATTTGCCCAGCTACCTTTATGCCAGTGCGTTGAAATCCGGCAAAGTTCTGGACGCGATGCCATCTTTGCCAGACGAGGTTCAGGGTGTCTTTGCGGTCTATCCGCCTGGTCGCTTTACGCAACCCAAAGTACGTGCATTCATTGATTTCCTGGTCGAGTCCTTCAAGGACAGAGGACCAATGGATTGGTAATTTCTCCCCGGTGAAGACTGAACGGCCCGTACGAAAGTGCGGGCCTTTTTTTCAATTCACCAGCAGGACTGCCTCGACCCTTCGATTCTGATCACGGCCTTCTGGCGTCGCGTTCGTTGTCATCGGTGCCAGATACCCAATCCCGCGGGCCTCAAGACGATTTCCCGCAACGCCATGACCCTCAATCAATCGGACCCGGACAGCCTGCGCCCGCCCCGTGCTGACCGAGATATTCGCCTCGAGCGTGCCGGTATCGTCGGTGTTCCCGACAAGCGCCAGCCGAACATCGGGATTTTCGGACATATAGGCCGCAATCAACGCCAGCGACGGAAAGGGACCTTCGCCCAGCGTAATCTCTCCGGTTCTGAAATGCAGGTCGTCCAAAATGACATGACCGTTCTGCTCCAGCTCGGACAGCAGACCACCGGCCTGATTTACCGTTTCTTCGACAACCAGCGCAGGCGGTTCGGGTGCATCCACAGGCGTCACACGGATCATCTGCACGTAGCCATCGGGGGGGGTACGACTTACCAACAAACTCAGGGCCTCTTCGCCGCGTGTGGCGGACAGAAAGCGATAGTCCTGAATGGCCACATACATGTCGGGCGTGGGTACGACTTCGGTGCCAAAACGGAAATCGAAGCCACCGCAGGTAATCGCCTCGCATTCGAATGCTATGTCAAAACCCTGATCCACGACTTGCTGACGCAGTGGCGCCAGTATCTGCAGCGTCGTACTGGACCCGGACTGCAATCGCCACGTCAACCGCTCAACCCGGCCTTCAATCACGCGATCTGGGACTTTGCCCGATTCAAAGCGACCGATGGGCATGTTATAACTGTCCAGTGCACTGGTGCGATCGCTCACCAGACGCGACCCCGACGGCAAAGCAACTTCCTGCGCCGCCGCCGACCCCGCCAGCAACATGGATATCAGGACCGCGCGGCGGATCATCGGGCCTGCGCGTGATACGCGTCATTCGGAGCCATCGCTGTTGCGCTGGCGACCCGGTTTGACATGTTGAAAAAGCCTGTGACGTTGGCGATATCCCAGATATCGCGATCGCTGAACCCCACGTCGCGCAAAAGCTGGCGGTCGGGCTCTTCGATCTCGGCGCTGGCAGTTGTCATTTTGACAGCAAAGTCCAGCATCGCCCGTTGCCGCGCGTCCAGAGGCGCGACCCGGTAGTTCATCACCAGCATCTCACCCAGTTGGGGGTTGCCCGACATCTGCCGCACCGCAGCCCCATGCGCCACAAGGCAGTAAAAACACTTGTTGATGGCCGAAACGACCACTGCAATCATCTCACGTTCAAGCTTGGACAACCCGCTATCGGCCAACATCAGATCGTTATACATGGCGGTAAAGGTGTTCAGCTTGTCGACATCAAAGGCATAGGCCCGCAACACGTTAGGCACAAATCCCAGCTTTTCGACGCAGATATCGAAATACCTCTGCGTTTCGGGTGGCAGAGGATCAGCCATCGGTAAATTCAGCGCAGTCGGCAGAGGATGGTCGGTCACGTCAGGCTTTTCTCCTTAGATACACTGACGGTAATGGTATTCTCCGACGATCTCCATTCCAAGTGCCTGATAGAGACCATTGGCCCCAGCATTTGCCTTGGTGCAGATTACGCTTAGGGTTTGCGCGCCTTGTTCCTGCGCCCAGAACGCAGCTGCACGCATCGCCCATTTTCCCAGCCCGTGGCGACGATGATCGGGCAGGATTTCCAACGCATGGACCATGGCAATAGCGCCATGCATGGCGACAAAACCGGTACCTGCGGGTTGATCCGAACGCCTCAATAGCAGACCCGTTTTCGGCCCCGTGGTACGGGCCATCACGGCCAATCGCGCAGGTCCGATCCCGCCTTTGGCCCAGATCTCATTCATGATGGCCAGCGGATCCCAGATGGCAAAGGCTGTCACACGCGGAATCGGGATATCCGTCAAGTGACCAACCGGGCAGGAATAGATATTGACGGGGTCCAGAACCTCATAGCCTCGGTTCTCGAGTTGCCGATCAAGCACCTCATCGCCGGGCCACAAACAAAAGATGCGCTTCTGACCCATCGCCAGCATCGCCGTTTCGGCCGAGTCGATCTGTGCCTCGGTCGCCGGTCCAAGAGCACTGGCTGCCGACACACGAGAACCGCCGCCCTGCCCTTCGCGCAGTTGAAACGGCCCAAGCCGTTCGTACCGTGCGGCAGGCCATGTGCCATCAACGATACTGGCCCAGCGCGTCAAAGCTGAAGCTCTTTCGCAAGCCGGGTGATTGCGGCATCGACTTGCGGCCCATCGGTGCCTCGGACGACAATATTGGCACCGAAGACACCGTTGACCTGAAATGGATAGCTGCCAATCGCCAAATCTGGAAAATCAGCAGCCAAGACGGCCAGAGGCCCCGCGATGTCACCTTCGCCGCGATTGACGCGCAGCGTCTGAGACAGCAGTGGGCTTCCACCGGTCAGGCCCGGCAAAACGCTGGCCACCATGGCCTGAAACACCGAAGGCACCCCGGCCATGACATGCACGTTCTCGATCGTGAAACCGGGTGCTGTCGATACCGGGTTGTCGATCAGGGTCGCGCCATCCGGGATGCGTGCCATGCGCAAGCGAGCCGCGTTCAGCTCTAACCCGGAATTTTTATAATGTGCTTCTAGCAGAGCCCGGGCGTCAGCGCGCACATCAATGGCCGCACCAAAGGCCCGTGCGATGCAGTCGGCAGTGATATCGTCATGTGTCGGGCCGATTCCACCGCTGGTAAATACATGGTCATGTGCATGGGACAGCGCCTTAACGGCCGCCTCAATCGCCGGAGCGTCGTCGCTGACAATGCGCACCTCTTTCAGGTCGATGCCTTGTTTGGTTAGCTCACCGGCGAGATAGTGCGTATTGGCATCGCGTGTGCGGCCCGACAGGATTTCATCCCCGATCACCAGCATTGCAGCGGTTGGATTGGCCATGGCGCATACCCTCTCTTGATCGACCCTACGGGCAGGTATAGGCCGTGGGACATGCGATTTGAAACCCCTCTTGTCCCCGCCCGCCTGATCCGCCGCTACAAACGCTTTCTGGCCGATTGCCAGCTGGAGGACGGGCGCGAGGTGACAGCCCATTGTGCCAATCCGGGCTCGATGATGGGGCTAGCGGAGCCTGGCCAGAAAATCTGGCTGGAACCCAATGACGACCCGAAGAAAAAGCTGAAATACGGCTGGCGGCTGGTCGACCATGAAAACGGGCATTTCACCGGGGTGGATACATCCGTTCCCAACAAAGCCTTGCGCGCCGCACTGCAGGCTCGTGACATCCCGGCTTTGGCTGCTTATGAAACCGTCCGGCCCGAGGTCAAATATGGACAAAACAGCCGCATTGATTTTCTACTGACCCAACCCGGCCTGCCCGACGCCTATGTCGAGGTCAAAAGCGTTACCCTGTCGCGCCAAACCGGTCTGGCCGAGTTTCCCGATAGCGTCACGGCGCGTGGCACCAAACACTTGGGCGAGTTGGCTGAGATGGCAACACAAGGACATCGGGCAATCATGCTGTATCTGGTGCAGCGCACCGATTGCGGCAGGTTTGCTCTGGCTGCAGACATCGATCCCGCCTATGTGGCAGCTTTTGAAGCCGCTAGAGGAGTGGAGCGGCTGATCTGCGGCACGACGATTTCGCCCCAAGGTGTTTGGGTCGACGCAGGCAAAGACTGGCAAATCACATAACTTAACCAGAGAACCGGAATTCGCCCAGATATGCACCGTTTTGCGGATTGAACCCGCGATAACTGCCATCTTCTGCCAGTCCCACGACCGCGCACAGCTTGCGGCCCTGTCGGAAAGTGGCCCAACGGCTGCAAATTTCACTCCCTTCCAACCACCAATCGCCAGTGTCCTGCCCCAGCTGCGGCACACGGATTTGAAATCCGCCGTCGCTATGTATCCGGGCGGATCCAGTGATATGAAACCGCTGAAACGCGATTTTGCGGTCCGTTGTCAACAAAGCAGACAGGTCATCCGCGGACAGCATCTGCACCTCCTCTCGGCACCCGGCAAGGACGCAAAGGGCAAGGATCAGGTTTCTTCTCAAACGTCGTGTCCTTTGTTGCGCAGCGTGACCCTATCGTCATTCTGCGGGTGCGCAGATCACAAGATCGCGCGAAATTACCCGCCAACTGACAACCCAATTGCATCTAAACTGCAGGCATGCTTGAATTTCTGCAGTATCAAACCATTTTTATTGATCTGCAAACCCGCGACCCATCGCCCTCTGGAACTTTCTGCACAAGCAGCGTAAACAAAGTGCTGCGCGAAACATTTGGAGCCTAGCGTCGATGAAAGAGCATCGTGGCCGCCTGACCAAGGACGGTATCCGCATCTATGAACAGGGTGACTTTGCCGGCATGCATGCGGCAGGGGCCTTGGCTGCACGGATTCTGGATGATATCGCCCCGCATGTGTTCCCGGGCCAGACCACCGGCGCGATTGACGGGTTGATCACCCAGATGGTCGAGGACGCGGGCGCGACCTCGGCAACCATTGGATACAAGGGCTATCAGCACGCCAGCTGCATCAGCGTAAACCATGTTGTCTGCCACGGCATTCCCGGCGACAAGCGGCTGAAAGACGGCGATATCCTGAATATCGACGTCACGGTTATTGTGGATGGCTGGTTTGGCGACACCTCACGCATGTATGTGGCCGGTAAGCTGCCCCGCAAAGCCGAGCGTTTGATTCAAGTGACCCATGACGCCCTGTTCAAGGGCATCGAGATGGTCAAGCCCGGCAACACCTTCGGTGATATCGGCCACGCGATTCAGGCCTATGTCGAGGCGCACCGGATGAGCGTCGTGCGCGATTTCTGCGGTCACGGTCTAGGGCGTGTATTCCACGCACCGCCCAACGTGTTGCACTACGGTCGTCCCGGCACCGGTGCCGTCCTGGAAGAGGGCATGTTCTTCACCATTGAACCGATGGTCAATCTGGGCCGACCCGAGACCAAGACGTTGGCCGATGACTGGACCGCCGTGACTCGCGACAAGTCGTTGTCAGCGCAGTTTGAACACTCGGTGGGTGTGACGGCCAATGGGGTCGAGATTTTCACCCTGTCACCGGGCGATATGTTCCACCCGACCTATTCGTCCAGATCAAGCGCCTGATCGCGGAGCAGTTTCAGCAACAAAGTTTCATCCCGCCACGGGATGACGGCGTCATGGATGAAAACCGGGGCGCGCAAGGGCTTGCGCTCGGGGCTGGTTGAGGTGTCGGCATCCTGCGAAGGTGCCCAGAACGGAGGGGTGAGTGCGCGATCCATACCGTAGCTTACCACATCCGGTTCAGAGTCCCAAAATCACCGGAACTTGAGCCATGTCCGTAAACAGCTCGGCCCCCAGATCAGCCAGTTTTTGCCCTCCGCCCTGTGGCGCATAAGCCAGACAGCGCATATCGGCGCGCATTGCGGCGGTGACGCCGCTAGGGCTGTCCTCGATCACGACGGGAGCTTTCGCGCCAAACTGTTCAGCCGCCGTCAGAAACAGGGTTGGATCGGGTTTCGCCACCTTTAGAACATGGGCCGAGAAAGCCACATCCCGAAACCTGTCCCACAGTCCGTTTTGGCCCAGTGTGATCTGCATCTTGTCCGGACTGCCATTTGAGGCGACGCAAAACGGGATATCTTGCGCGTCCAGCGTGACCAGCAGATCGGCAACACCCGGCATCAGGTCCACTCCGCCGCGAAGACGCGCGTAGGTCTCTGCATAGACTTCATCGACCCAATCCTGGGGTAGGTCCGCGCCGAGCGCGCGAGCCTTATCACGCACCCCGGTCATGGTGCCGCCAAGAAAGAACCCCACACTGTCTTCAAGAGTCAGGTCCAGCCCATAGCGTGAAAGGTTTTCGACCAGCACCTGATTGGACAGCGGCTCACTGTCCACCAGCACGCCGTCGCAGTCAAAGATCACCAGATCATGCATCGGCACCGCCCTTCCACATCAGCGTGATATGCGTATCGCCGTATTTGCGGCTGTCTTGCAGGGTGAACCCTTCGGGCGGCTGCATTGGGGCGTTTTCCTCCCACACGATCAGGGCGTCATCGTCGACCCAGCCGGGCAGCGCAGCAATAGCCTTTTGGCCCATCGATTTGCCGTAAGGCGGATCAAGAAAGATCAGGTCATAAGGCGTACCGGGATTGTCACCCAACCTGGTCGCGTCGCGGCGGATCAACTGGGTTCGGTCAGCGCTGCGGGTCAGGTCGATATTCTTGCGGATCAGCCCCTGCGCCACGCGCCCGTCATCCACGAAGGTCACATGAGTCGCACCGCGCGACAGTGCCTCAAGCCCCAATGCGCCGGTGCCTGCAAACAGGTCCAGCACGCGCAGCCCGTCAAAATCAATCTGGTGACTTAGGACGTTGAACAGACTTTCGCGCACCCGGTCCGTCGTAGGCCGCAAATGCGCCCCCGCATCCCCCTTGCCGACCGAGGCCAAAGCCCGGCCCCGGAAATCTCCGGCGATAATCCTCACGCTTTGAGCAGCGGTTTCAGGTCCGCATTCGGGTCGGCCACCACGGCGGGATCGGCGGTTTTGCCGGCGTCGATCAGGCGTTTGCCGACCATGTAGGCGCGCGGATCGTTCATCGCGTCCACCGCAATCAGTTGATCGCCTCTGTAATACCAGAAGGACACGGTTGCGCCCTCTCCCTGCCGGGTCACGACGCGATCATAGCCGGTGTTCAAACCGGCGATTTGCAGTTTGACGTCATACTGGTCCGACCAGAACCACGGCGTCGCGGTGTAATCCTTGGCCGCGCCCAGCATGTTCTGGGCCACGATTTCGGCCTGATCAATGGCATTGGGTACGCTTTCCAGACGGATACGCCCTTCGTCATGCGGGAAAGACGCGCAATCGCCCGCCGCCCAGATCGACGGATCCGAGGTACGGCCATGAGCGTCGGTTTTGATGCCGTTCTCCAGCTCCAGCCCCGCAATTTCAGCCAGCTGAGTCGCAGGCGCGATGCCCACGCCGACCACGACGAAATCAACGGCAATCTCGGTGCCATCGGTCAAAATTGCGCCTGTCACTTTGCCATCTTCGCCCAGCAGACGGTCCAGCCCGACGCCTTCACGGATATCGGCCCCGTATCCGGAATGCAGCGCGCGGAAATAATCGCTGGTCTCAGGTGCGGCGACCCGTTGCAGGATGCGGTCAGCCATCTCGACCAAGGTCACCTTGACCCCGCGCTTGGCGCAAACCGCAGCCGCCTCGAGCCCGATATAACCTCCGCCTACGATTAGCGCGCGGGCGCCGTCGGTCACGCGCGGCTCCATCTCGTCGATATGGGCAAGATCGCGCACCACATGTACGCCTGCCAGATCGCCACCAATCGCGGCAGGCAGGCGGCGCGGGTCGGACCCAGTGGTCAGCGCCAGTTCGTCATAGGAAATGACCTCATCACCCAGCGACACGGTCTTGGCTTGCGGATCAATCGCGGTCACGCGCTGGCCCAGACGCAGGGTGATGTTGTTCTCGGCATAAAAGCTCTCGGGGCGCAGGAACAGGCGCTCCAACTCCATCTCGCCCAGCAGGTAAGCCTTGGACAAGGGCGGGCGCTGATAAGGCAGATGCGGCTCGGCCCCGATCAGGGTGATATCGCCCTCAAACCCTTCTTTGCGCAGCCGCGCCACCAGCGATGCACCCGCCTGCCCGGCACCGATCACGACAATATGGCTCATCTTCCCCTCACCCTGTCGAATTCCCGTGGTCTCCTCCACGCGACCACCTATATTGCGGCTGAGCCCGACTCTGCAAATCCAAACGACAGGAGCACAAAAATGATTTCAACAGGTGATACGCTGCCCGACGCCACACTGACCCAGATGGGTGCCGAAGGCCCTGAAGAGGTTCGGATTTCCGACAAGACAAACGGGCGCAAAGTGGTGATCTTTGCCGTCCCCGGTGCATTCACGCCCACCTGCCATTCGGCCCATGTACCCAGTTTCATGCGTACAAAAGACCAGTTCGACGCCAAGGGCGTGGACGAAATCATCTGCGTCTCGGTCAACGACCCCTTCGTGATGAAAGCCTGGGGCGAGGCCACCGGCGCGTCCGATGCGGGCCTGACCATGCTGGCGGATGCCGCGTCCGAGTTCACAAAAGCCATCGGCATGGATTTCGACGCCCCGCCGGCGGGGCTGATCGCGCGCTCGAAACGCTATGCAATGCTGGTCGAGGATGGCAAAGTCACCGCGCTGAACCTGGAAGAAAGCCCCGGCGCGTGTGACATTTCCGCTGGTGAAGGTCTGCTGGACGTCATCTGACCCTGTCTGGCCCCGGCAAGGTCGGGGCCTTTTCGCCTAATTTCACTTGATAGACCGCTCTGAACCGAAAATACTTAACCCAGTTGTTCAGGGAATCCATTTATGAAAGTCATAACTATCACCCTATGTCTGGGCTCGGCAGGCGCTTTAGCTGCGTGCGGCCCGGCCCCTACCCCACAGCAGCAAGCCGCGCGACAGCATGAGATCGCATGCCTCAGCGGCACAGTCGGAGGCGCACTTTTGGGCGGCGTCATCGGCAACCAATTCGGTGGCGGATCTGGTAAAACGATCCTGACAGCGGCCGGCGCTGCTGTTGGTGGGATCGAAGGTCAGAAATTCGCATGCTGAGGGTACAGATCATGAAACTTGGTTTAGTGACGCTATGTGCAACCCTGTTGGCCAACACCAGTGTGGCCGAAACCGTGGCAGAGCTGCATGAGAACGAACTGAAAGCCATCGACGCCAACAATGACGGTTTTCTGTCCAAAGACGAGTTCAACGCCTTTTCAGACTATGCATTTCAGGCGATGGATGAGGACAAGAGTGGCACGCTGGGTCTGGAGGAAGCCAAACCCTTTCTGGACATAAAGCAATTCCAAAGCGTTGACCGCAATCGGGATAACGTTATCTCTCGATCAGAATATGATGCGCAGATGACTGAGGATTTCTCATCTGCCGACAAAAACAGGAACGGTCAGTTGGACTAGGACCGCCCCAACTCGACAGGAGCGCGCTATGAACAAATGGATTTCTCTGGGTGTTCTGGCTTTGCTTGCAGCGTGTGACGTGCCGCAAGCGCCGATTGTAACCGGACCGGATGGTCAGCAGCGGATACAAATAAACACCAGCGGGCTGACCTGTTATGACACGCGGTGTCTAGACATTAACCCGGCGGCGCGGTCGGTGCGATCGAATGGCCTACGAGAAACTCGCATCCCGAAAAATATCGACGTGAGCAGTGGCACTGTAACGCCTGATGAATTCCGGCAAATGGGTGTGGCTGCCTCGCTGGCGGGTGGCGTCGGCTCGGCAAGCGACCGGGGTTAAACCAGACTGTCCATCTTTCGGGCCAGCTTTGCGTCCAGCGCCGACAATCCACCCACATCATGGGTAGACAAGGTCACCTCGACCGTACGGTAGACATTGAACCATTCGGGGTGATGGTTCCATTTCTCGGCAAAGATGGCCACTTGGGTCATCCAGCCAAAGGCGTGGACAAAATCCTGGAAGATGAAAGTCTTGGTGATTGCGTCCCGGCCTTCCACCATGGTCCAGCCATTTTGAAACAGAGGGTCCAGAAGGGGGCCGCGCGTTTCCGTTGACAAAAGTTCGGTCATTGCTGTTCCTCCGGGTTCGCTTTTCTGAACGGGCCGTAATCCGTCAGAATCTCGATCTCTTCTCCCACTGCGCGGGCCTCGGCGTCCAGATATTTTCGGATCGCGTCGGAAAAGCCAGGGTCGTTGACCCAGTGAAGACTGTGCGTGCGCGTTGGCAGATAACCGCGGGCCAGCTTGTGTTCCCCCTGCGCGCCCGCCTCGACCCGTGACAAGCCTTGCGCAATGGCAATATCGATTGCCCGATAGTAACACAGTTCGAAATGCAGGCAGGCGTGATGTTCGATGCAGCCCCAATAGCGGCCATAAAGCGTCTCGCGCCCGATGAAATTCAACGCACCCGCAATTGGATATCCATCCCGTTCAGCCAGCACCAACGCCATGTCGTCGACCATGGTTTCATGAGCGATGTCAAAGAACTGACGAGTCAGATAGGGGACCCCCCACTTACGTGACCCAGTGTCCTGATAAAACCGCCAGAACGCATCCCAGTGCTCTGGCCGCAGGTCATCGCCCGTGTAGGTGCGAATCTGGCCGCCAAATCCACAGGCCTGCGCACGTTCCTTACGGATATTCTTACGTTTGCGCGACGAGAGCGCCGCCAGAAACCCGTCGAAATCCGCATAGTCATGATTGAGCCAGTGAAACTGTTGCGAATGACGCACCATCAGGCCCATTTCTTCACCCGCTTCGGCCTCGGCCTCGGTGCAAAAGGTCGCGTGGATGGATGAGACCTGATTATCCGCCGCCAGTTGCACCGCGCCTTGTACGAGGGCCGACAGGCCGACGCCCTCATACCCCGGCCGCACCAGAAACCGTCGCCCCGTGGCGGGTGTGAAGGGCACCGCAATTTGAAGCTTGGGGTAATAGCGCCCGCCCGCATTCTCATAAGCGTGCGCCCAGTTGTGGTCAAAGATGTACTCACCCTGCGAATGCGACTTGGCATACATCGGGGCCGCGCCGATCAGCATTCCGTCCAGATACGCGGTCAGATATTGCGGTTGCCAGCCTGAGCCGCGCCCGACCGAGCCGCTGTTTTCCAGCGCCAACAAAAACCGATGCGTGGTAAACGGATCCAGTGGGCGACCGCCATCGGCCGCCTCGGGACAGGCGCAACTGTCCCACTCTGCAGCAGGGATTTGCGACAGCGACCCCAATACCCGAACCTCGATTTGCGCCTGATCCATGTGCCCTCCGCGTCTTGTCTTTATCTGTGACGGATGGGGTGGGGTTCAACCCGAGTGGGCGGCCAAATACCCCTCGAAGGTCACATTATCGGCAACCTTGCGGGCCTCTGCCTCTTGTTCGGGCGAGCGGATGGTCCAACACAGGATCGGCACACCCTGCAACTTCAACTCGGCCACACGGGGACGCGCCAGGTCTGCAGCCTCATGACTTATAAAACTGGCGCTGACCCGTTCGAAATCGGGAATGCCACGCAAATGGTCGCAGACTGCTTGTGGCAGATGTTCGACCTTGGGCTGATACGAACAGGTTGTGATGCCACGCGGTAGATGGGGGGCAATTCGTGCCAGTTCGGCGACGGAATTTGGATTGAATGACATCAGCGCCAAGGCCCCGTCATAGCCCTGCAAAGCACGCACGGTGTCTTGCTCCAGAGGGCCAACATCAGTGCCCATCGCGCCATCCTGATCTTTCAATTCGATCAGCAGAGGCACTTGCCCGGCCACGATCTCAAGCACCTCGTCCAACGTCGGGATACCGTCTGCGGCATGCAAAAGCTGCGTCGTTTGCGCCTCGGCCGCCGAGATTTGCTGAATCGGGCCAGAACGGCCCGTCAGACGGGTCATGTCATAGTCGTGAAACACCATCGCCCGGTTGTCGCTGGTGCGTTGCAGATCAATCTCGATACCATATCCGGCCTCGACAGCCGCGCGAATGGCCGCCCGGCTGTTTTCCGGGCGGTTGTCCGAGAGGTCGTGCAATGCCCGATGCGCGATCGGAGACTGCAGGAACACGTCAGGCAAGGCGGGTGTCATGCGACCTCGAAAATACCTTCGATCTCAACAGCCACGCCCAAAGGCAGCGCCGCAGCACTGACAGCCGAGCGCGAATGGCGACCAGCCTCACCCAGCGCTTCGACCAGAAAGTCCGACGCGCCGTTGATGACCTGTGGCTGTGCTGTGAAATCAGGGGTCGAGTTCACGAACCCTGTCAGTTTGATCACCCGCACCAGCTTGTCGATATCACCGCCACATGCCGCTTTGACTTGCGCCAGCAGGTTGATCGCACACACTTTGGCGGCTGCTGCACCAGCTTCGACCTCCATGTCATCGCCCAGCTTGCCGATGATCATCGAACCATCGTTCGAAATCTGCCCCGAAACATAGACGATGTTACCAACGCGCACGAAAGGCACATAGTTGGCCGCCGGTGCCGGCGCGTCGGGCAGTGTAACGCCCATGCTGTCCAGTTTTGCTGCAATGCTCATGTGATGGTCCTCACCTTAATTCGAGTCGGTCGGACGCTAACCGGGAAAGACCGGTTCGAAAAGCACCAAACCGCCGAATTAAGCGTCAATGGTGCTGTAAGCATGACTTCTCTTATTCTTTAGTGTTGAACTCGTGTCACTTTACCTTGACCTCTTAACCGGGTTACACGCTGGCTGTTTCAATAGATTTGTGAAACACCTATGTGACATTGAATTGCGCCGTTAGAAACGGCCAAAGGCAGTATTGATTGAACGTTCAGGCGCATTCGTTCCTGACGTGTTGGAGTGGCAAAGACCGTGCTAAGCAAAATCCGCTTGAGGCCCCTTATCCTCCTGTCCCTAGTGGCTACTCTCGGCGCCTGCGCTACACGCCCGCCGGAAGGCACCCCTCCGGGTGAGGTGTTTGACCCTTACGAAAGAAATAATCGGGGTATTCATAAGTTCAATCTGGGCGTTGACCGGTTTCTGTTCCGTCCCGCCTCGAAAGGCTATGTGAAGATCTTCCCCGATCCGGTTGTGACCAGTTTCAGCAATTTCGCGGAAAACCTGACCATGCCGGGGCAGGCGCTGGACTATCTGTTGCAGGGAAATCTGAAACAGTCGGGCAATGCCCTGCTACGCTTTGCAATCAATACTACCGTTGGCGGGGCAGGCTTATCCAAACCTGCGGACGAGTTGAACCTGCCGCCGGTTGACACCGACTTTGGCGAGACACTGCATGTCTGGGGTGTCGGAGAAGGCGCTTATGTGGAACTGCCACTATACGGCCCATCGACCCAGCGCGACGCAATTGGTGTTGTGGTCAATCTTTTCTCGAACCCGATCAACTTTTCGCCTGTGCGCCCGATCGACAATATCGGCGTCTATGCCGAGGTTGTGCGGCGCGCCGGGGATCGGGGTCGGTTCTCGGATACGGTCGACTCGATCCTGTATGAAAGCGCCGACAGTTATGCGCAGTCACAGACCATCTACCTGCAAAACCGCCGGTTTGAACTGGCGCGAGACGATGAAAACGCCTATCTGGGCCTATATGACGACCCCTACGCAGACATCGGAACCGACCCTGTCAGGGACCCCTACCTAGACCCCTACGAGGACCCCTATGCTGAATAACCATCTGAATCGACGCGGATTTGTCGCCACTGGCCTGGCCGGTGTTTTGATGACCGCCCTGCCCGCCTACGCCCAGACCGAAGCCAGCGCCAAGGCGCTGGTGGTAAGTGTGGTGGACGATATCAACCGCGTGATCGCCTCGGGCAAGTCCGAAAAGTCGATGATCCGCGATTTCGAGAAGATTTTTGCGCAATATGCCGACGTACCAATTATGGCACGTTACGTGTTGGGTGCTGATGGCCGATCTGCCAGCCCGGCGCAGCTGCGACAATTCACCGACGCCTTTCAGGGCTATATCTCGAACAAATATGGCCGCCGCTTCCGTGAATTCATCGGCGGTCAGGTCACCGTGCGCAACGCCCGCAAGATCAAAGCGGGGTATGAGGTGCGCACCTCGGTTAAACTTCAGGGCTCGTCCCCGTTCGAGGTGACGTTCCTGGTGTCGGACAAATCGGGCCGTGACCGGTTTTTCAACATGTTCATCGAAGGGGTGAACATGCTGCTGACCGAGCGCACCGAAGTTGGCGCGCTGCTGGACGCGCGCGGAGGCGATCTGAACCGTCTGATCAAGGACATGAAGCAGAACAAGCTGAGCTGATCGGGTTCACATGACAAAAGCGCCGCGCGACCCTCATCGCGCGGCGCTTTTTTGTTGGGGCTTGAACGCCCTTAGTTCAAGCGCTCGCCGGTTTCTTTGGCGAAATACGACACTTTGCTCATGTCGAAGGCGAGGTTCAGAGGTTTCCCCGCCTGCGCGCTGGTTTCCGCGTGCAGACGCGCCGTGACCTGCTTGCCGCCCAGCTCCGAGACCACATAGGTGTCGGCCCCTGCAGGTTCGACCATATCGACAAGACATTCAGCCTCTTGCACACCGTCACCTGCGCGGAACCCGGCCTCAGCGATGTCCTCGGGACGCAGACCCAGGATCACGTCCTGCGGAAGGGCCAGATCACGCGAATCCGTCAACAGCAGGTCGCCACCCTCACGCGCGATGGCGATCTGGGTGCCCGAACCATTCTTGCGCGCCTGTGCCGGGATCAGGTTCATCGCGGGTGAGCCCATGAAATCCGCCACAAACAGATTGGCCGGGTTGTTGTAGATCTCGGCCGGGGTGCCGATCTGCTGCACCACCCCACCTTTCAACACGACGATCTTGGTCGCCAGCGTCATCGCCTCAATCTGGTCGTGGGTGACATAAACGATCGACGCATCCAGCGTCTGGTGCAGTTTCTTGATCTCGGTCCGCATCTCGACCCGCAGCTTGGCGTCGAGGTTGGATAGCGGTTCGTCGAACAAGAACAGCTTGGGATCGCGCACCAGCGCCCGACCCATGGCCACACGCTGACGCTGTCCACCTGACAACTGGCTTGGGCGGCGGTTCAGCAGTGGTTCGATCTGCAACAGCTGTGCGACCTCTTTCAGCTTGGCATCCTGCGTCGCCTGATCGACCCCGCGCACTTTCATGCCAAAGGTGATGTTCTTGGCCACGGTCATGGTCGGATACAAAGCGTAGGACTGGAACACCATCGCGATGTCGCGGTCCTTGGGGCTGACATGGGTCATGTCCTTGCCACCAATGGACAGGGTGCCGCCAGTGATCTCCTCCAACCCCGCAATGCAGTTCAGCAGGGTGGACTTGCCGCAGCCCGAGGGGCCAACCAGCACCAGGAAATCGCCCGGCTCGATCGAGATGTTGATGTCCTTCAGAATCTCGGTCGCACCGTAATTTTTGTAGAGTTTGTTGATATCAAGGATGGGTGCCATGGGTCTTATCCCTTCACAGAACCGGCGGTCAGGCCGCGGATGAAATACTTACCGGCAACGACATAGACGAGCAGCGTCGGCAGCCCCGCGATGATCGCGGCGGCCATGTCGACGTTGTATTCTTTGACGCCGGTGGTGGAGTTTACGATGTTATTCAGTGCCACGGTCACGGGTTGCGTGCCCGCCTGGCTGAACGACACGCCAAACAGGAAATCGTTCCAAATCTGCGTGAACTGCCAGATCACGGTCACAACGATGATCGGCAGCGACAGCGGCAAGAAGATCGACCAGAAAATCCGCAGGAACCCGGCCCCATCGACGCGCGCGGCCTTGGTCAGCTCGGACGGGATGGTGACATAGTAGTTGCGGAAAAACAGCGTGGTGAAACCCAGCCCGTAGATCACATGGACAAAGATCAGGCCCGGGATGGTGCCGGCGATCCCCATCATGCCCAACAGGCGCGCCATCGGCAGCAAAACCACCTGAAACGGAATAAAGCAGCCAAACAGCATCAGCGAAAAGATGATGTTCGCGCCTTTGAACCGCCACTGTGCAACGACATAGCCGTTCAGCGCACCCAGTAGGGTCGATATCGCCACCGCAGGCACCGCGATCAGAACCGAGTTCCAGAAATATGGCCGCAGGCCTTCGCACTGAATACCGGTACAGGCACCGGACCATGCGGTTTTCCAGGCGTCAAAACTGACCTCGCGCGGCAAGGAAATCAGGCTGCCAGTGCGGATTTCCTCAAGGCTTTTCAGCGATGTGGTCAACATCACGAACAGCGGCATCAGGTAATACAGCGCAAACAGGCCCAGCAGCACGTACAGCAACCAACGCAGGGCAATCTTGCCAACGGCACTTTGGCTACGGGGTTCGGTTTGGGATTGGGGCATCGACAGATCAGTCATTTTTCGCCCTCAGCTCTGAGTAAAGATAGGGAACGACGATAGCAAAGACGACCAGCATCATGATCATCGCGGAGGAAGCCGCCTGACCAATATCGCCGCGCGAAAACGCCATGGCGTACATGTATGTGGCCGGCAGATCGGTCGCGTAACCCGGTCCGCCGCCTGTGAGGGCGATGACAAGGTCAAAGCTTTTAATCGCAAGGTGGGCCAGCACGATGAAGGCCGACAGGAAGATCGGAGCCATCGACGGGATGATAATCGCCGTGTAGATGCGCCATGTTGGGATACCATCGACTTGGGCTGCCTTGATGATCTCACCATCCACCGAACGCAGGCCAGCGAGGAACAGCGCCATGACGAAGCCCGAGCTTTGCCAGATCGCGGCCATCACGATGGTGTAGATCGCGTAGTCCGGGTTCACCAGCCAGTCGAACTCGAAATTCGTGAAGCCCCAGCCCTGCACCATGGATTCGATGCCTAGGCCCGGGTTCAAAATCCATTTCCACGCCGTACCGGTCACGATCATCGACAGCGCCATCGGGTACAGATAGATCGTTCGGATGGCCCCTTCGACCCGGATCTTCTGATCCAGCAGAATAGCCAGAAGCAGGCCAAGCACCATCGCAATGATGATGAAAAGCGCGCCAAAGATATACAAGTTGTTGATCGCCGTATCCCAGCGGGGCGAGTCAAACAGGCGTTCATACTGGATGAATCCCTTGATCTCGTATTTCGGCAACAGTTTCGATCGTGTCAGTGACACCCAGGCCGTCCATCCGATAAAGCCGTAGACAAAGATCAATACGGCAATGAACGACGGTGCCAGCACCACCTTGGGCAGGTGGTTTTCCAGCCATTCGGACATGATTTCCTCCGGGGAAAGATGCTCTGCCCCGTCAGTATAGGGGGCAGAGCGATTTGGATCAGTAGCTGTTAGCCACTGCTGCCGCCAATTGCTGAACCGCGTCAGCCGACGACATATCCGAGTTGAAATGCGCGGTCACAACATCCGTGATCGCACCAGACTGCGACCCGCGCAGCGCCATGCCGTGGGCATAAGACGGCAGCAGCGAGCCTGCGTCCGAGGTCGAACCCATATCTTCGGCCGACAAGTTGGCGCAGATGTCAAAGTCATCCAGTGCCACGTCGGTCCGTGCCGGGATCGAGCCTTTGTTCAGGTTGAACACTTTCTGGAAGTTCGGTGCGACGATCAGCTTGGCCAGCAGGTCCTGACCGGCTTTCTTGTCATCTCCGTCCACATCGAACATTGCAAAGCTGTCGACATTGTACAGATAGCCGTCTCCGGGGGTCGAGGCGCACAGGAAATCCTCGCCGGGTTTTTTGCCCGCCGCCAGGAACTCGCCCTTGGCCCAATCACCCATGATCTGGAACGCCGCCTCACCGTTCATGACCATCGCGGTGGCCAGGTTCCAGTCGCGGCCCGAGAAGTTCTCGTCCACGTAGCCGCGCATTGTGCGCATCTGGTCGAACACCTGCACCATCGTGTCCGAGGTCAGCGCCTCAGGGTCCAGATCAACCAGCGCTTTCTGGAAGAACTCGGGACCGCCAATGCCCAGTACCACGGTTTCAAAAACGGTCGCGTCCTGCCATGCCTGACCACCATGGGCCAGCGGGATCACACCTGCGGCTTGCAGCTTATCCGCGGCAGCGTTGAATTCGTCCCACGTGGTCGGCATCTCGATGCCATTTGCGGCCAGAACGTCGGCATTGGCCCAGATCCAGTCAACGCGGTGTACGTTCACAGGCGCGGCGCACCACGTGCCCTCGCATTTCATATGGCCCGCAATTGAGGCTGGCAGAACATCGGCCCAGCCTTCGGCCTCGGCCACGGACGAGATATCGGCCAGCACCCCTTCTTCATACCATTCCTGAATGGCCGGGCCTTTCAACTGAACGGCCGTCGGCGCGTTGCCCGACAGAACGCGGGCGCGCAGCGCGGTCATCGCAGCATCACCGCCGCCACCGGCCACGGGCATATCGGTCCAGCTGCCACCATTGGCTGCGAATTCCTCTTGCAGGACGGCAACCGACTTGGCCTCGCCCCCCGATGTCCACCAATGCAGAACTTCTGCCTGGGGGCCCGCCAACACCGACGATCCGGCCACAACAGCCAGCGTCGATACGGTGGCAAATGCAAAACGTTTCATTTCTTGTCTCCTCCCTAGAGAACGAAGTGACTGCCGCAGCAGCGATGTCGGCCATACTGGGGCGCACGGGCCGTCTGGCAACTTGGAATCCGCGCCAAACCGGTGCATCAGCCCAATTTTTCATCGCTTCTGTTACCGCGTGTTACGTTGACATTGAATCTGTTTCCGTTCGTTACAATTGACGATATCGGAGGAACAGTGACTGGGAGGACAAACCGCGTGAGTATCCCGCGACTTTTGGTGGTGGATGACGACCCCGAGATGCGGGCGATGATGACCCAGTTCCTGCAGCAGAACGGGTTCATCGCCCTGCCCGCCAGTTCTGAAAATGAAATCCGCAGCCACCTGAACACCGGCCGCATCGACCTGATCCTGCTGGACGTGATGCTGGGTGATGAAAACGGCGTCGAGATCTGCGCCCGCCTGCGCGCCGAACAGGATGTGCCGATCATTCTGGTCTCGGCCCTCTCAGCCGACCATCAGCGCATGGCGGGGTATGAAGTCGGGGCCGATGACTATATCGCCAAACCCTTCAACCCTCAGCTTCTGCTGGCCCGCGTGCGGGCGGTGATGCAACGGGCGCGGCGGTCATCGTCACTGGCCTACCGCCGCCGCATCCACAGCTTCCGCTTTGACGGCTGGCTCTATGATGGCAAACGCGATGAGGTGCATTCGCCCGAGGGCTATTTGGTGGCGCTGTCACAACGTGAGACGGCGTTGCTCAAGGTTTTGCTGGCCAATCCGCATATCCCCCTGACAAGGGATGAGATCGTCGCCGCGCTGGATGTCACCGGCGGCACAGACAAGCCCGAGGCGCAGGGCCGCGCCATCGACATGCTGGTGGGGCGGCTGCGGTCAAAGATCGAAGTCAACCCGAAGGACCCGCAGATGCTGCGCACCGAACGCGGCGTCGGCTATGTTTTTGCCGCCGACGTGTCGGTGCAAGAGGAATGACACTGCGCCTACGCAATTTAGGCTGGTTTTGGGTGATCTCAGCCTTCGCAACAGGGCTGGTATCGGCCAGCCTGTGGTTTGCTTCGGCCCGCGCCTGGAATCAGTTCCTGACGCAATCCTTCGTCGCGGGGTTTACGGTTTACGAAGACCTGCGCACCGGAATGGCCCCAGCAGCCCCGCTGTCCATTACGCCCTTGTCACCGGCGGATGCCGTCCTGGCCGATAAGGGAGAGTTCCAACAATTTCCTGGGTCTTCGGGCCGTCGGTTCCTAACCAACCTTTCGATCCTGACAGACAGTTCCGCGCCGCTCAACGGGCGTGAATTGACGCTGGCAATCCTGTCCGATCGTCTAGTCTATCCGGTGTCAGATATCGTCTCGCGTAGCGATCAGACAGGGCCCGAGAAGATGGGTAACCTGACACGATTGCTGGCCACCTATTGCAGCGAGCCGATCCTGATCGCGCAGTTTGGGCGTGGGCCATGGTACCGCGTGGACGGAACCGGTATCTGGGGGTGCGGCGCGGCCCCGGCCGATCTACGCCTGCCCGCGATATTGCTGGGAATCGTAGCGCTGGCGGTGATCCTGACCTCGGTCGGTAACGTGTCTGATACGTTCACGCGATTTGCCCACGCCCTGCGCGACCGTCGGAGGCGCGGGGGACCCGATAGTTACGACGCAGATGGCCCGACCGAGCTGCGGGACATCGTGTCTGCCGTCAACGCCCATCTCGATGCCGAGCGCGCTCAGTTGGAACAACGTGCCACTGTCCTTTCGGGCGTCAGCCATGATCTGGGAACTCCTGCAACCCGAGTCCGATTGCGCGCTGCGCTCATCGCGGATGACGAACTGCGTGAAAAGCTCGAAGCGGATGTGGATCAGATGACAGGCATGATCGAAAGTGTCCTGACATACACGCGCTCCGAACTGAGTGTCGAAGAGCCTCGTCAAATTTCACTGACATCCCTGGTCGAGTCGGTTGTCGACGACTATCAGGATATGGATCGCCCCGTGACCTTGCAGAACATTGATCCTGTTGCGGTTGAAGGTGCGCCATCCGTTTTCATGTCCCGGCGCGGGCACGGCACCTTGCAGGAAGCGCGGCGCATGCTGGTCACCGCCAGACCGATTTCGCTGAAACGCGCCTTGACCAACCTAATCGACAACGCGCTGAAATACGGCCGCCATGCCGAGGTCCAGCTTGAAACCGACGCGCATTCTGCCACGATCACGGTCGAGGACAAGGGGACCGATCTGTCGGTTCAGGATATCGAAGCTCTGATGGCCCCTTTCCAGCGTGGAACCAATACAGGGTCGTCAGACGGGTTCGGCCTGGGTCTGACCATTGCCGCGACGGTCGCGGAACAGCATGGCGGCGCGCTGCGGTTTGAGGCCGGAGATCAGGGGTTGCGCGCCCGATTGACGATTACACGGCACTGATCTGTCAAGCCATGTAACTTCGGACCAAGGCGCTAGCGATCGACGACCATCCGTCCGCAATTACAAAAAACGCCAGCTTGAACGGAAGTGATACCGTGGCCGGCGGTACCATCATCATACCCATCGACATCAGCACCGCCGCAACGACAAGGTCGATGATCAGGAACGGCAGAAAGATGAAAAAGCCGATCTGAAAAGCGCGTGCGATCTCGGACAGCATGAAAGATGGCATCAGGATCGACAGCGGAGCATCCAGTGACACATCGACTGTATTGCCTTCTGGTCGAAGCGCAGCCATTGCGTGAAATGTATCGGGGTCCAGCCTTGCGGCCATGAAGGCGCGAAATGGCTGCAACGCCCGTTCCAAAGCAGGCTCAACCTCCATCGTTTCATTGACCATGGGACGGATGCCAGTGGTCCAGGCTTCGGTAAAGACGGGCTCCATTATGAAATAGGTCAGAAACAAAGCCAGGCTGACGATCAGCATGTTGGGGGGCGATTGTTGCAACCCGATCCCTTGCCGCAGAATTGCCAGTACCGTGATCAGAAACGGGAAGCAGGTGATCATGATGGCCAATCCGGGTGCCAGGCTGAGAACGGCGATCAACAGGATCAACTGGACCGTCCGAGCCGAGATCGAGCCCCCATCCTCCAGCGACAAAGATAGCTCCTGCGCCATGGCAAAGGACGGAGTCATCCCTATCAGCGCAACGATAAGCCACGGCAATACGCGCATCAGCCGATCCCGTTCTGCAGGTCAGCAATCTCGGTCAGGCGTACAGCCAGCTGGCCCGGCTGATCCCCTTCCAACTCTTCCAGAAGACCCCGTGCGACAAGCTGGTCGCCGACATAGAGGTCGACCGGGTCCTCGATACGTTTATCCAGCGTCAGCACCGCATTCTCACCCATGTTCAACAGGTCGCGGATCAAAGGTCGGGCGCGCCCCACGGATACGGTGACTTCGATCGGAACAGACTCGAACGGATTGGCTTTCTCTGGTTTTGGGGTTTGGGGATCACTCATTGCTCATTGCCTCTTTTGCCTCAAATACATACGCGTCGAACGCCCCGGCGACCGATGCCAGCAGCCCATCAGTATCAACTTCACGCTGAGTCACGCCGACCTGCAGCCTTGCCTGTCCGGCTTCGAGCGAGGGATCTTCGATCACCTTCACCGCCGTTGACAGGTTGGGTGGGATCAACTTCTGAACCTCAACCGCGCGCCCCTTGGGAACAAACACTTGCATCGGTTGTCCGATCTGTTCCTGTGCCATCTCGCTGAGCTGTTCAACCAACCGCGCGGCGAACCCGCGATCTAGCGTGTCGGGCAGAACCGCGTTCACAAGGCTGTTGAACATGGGCTCCAGCGACAAAGTCATACGCGTCACGGCTTCATGGTAGGTGAAGGACATGTCCTCCAACGACTTGGCCAGCTCGGCTGAGACTTGCTTACGGCTTTGCTCTTGCGCTTGCAGAGCGTCTTCCCAACCTGCGCTGTAGCCTTGTTCGAATGAGGCCAACCGCTGTTCTTCAAGCGCGTCTTCATCCAACAGGTGGAGCTTTCCTCCACCGGTTTGCAGAGTGAAATCTTCAAGAAGATGGGCTATCGACATCAAGCACGCTCCTCACCTTCTTCAAGCCAGCTGCGCAGGATTTCCACGGTCTCTTCCTGCTTGTCGCCGATCATCGTTCGCAACCGGTCCACAGGGTCGGCGCCGGGCGCGTTGGCGAGAGTCGGAACACCACCTACCGGGGCTTGTCCAGGCAGCGACTGGTATTGGTCAACTTCATCGGTCGCGATCTCTCCGGTCAGGTACGCTTCGGGTTCTGTCGCGGAACCTGCCGGCAACAAGGCAGGCACGGTGGCCGGTTTCATCAGAATGGGTCGAATGACAACCAGGGCAAGGATCAGCGAAACCGCTGCCAGAATGATCATCTGGATCAACGACATCGCATCAAGATAGATACTCCCCCAAATCGAGTACGAAGCCACGGTTCCCTGCGGTTCAACCACGGGCAAATTCATGGACTTCAGTGTAATGACATCACCACGCTCGGCATCGAAGCCAACAGCCGAAGCGACAAGCTCTTTCAGTGCGTCCATCTCGACTTCCGGCATCGGCACAAAGCTCTCGACGCCATTTGCGTCTGACGATGTTGTACCGTTTACCAGAACGGCAACCGTCAAACGTTTGATGGCTCCAGGCGCGTTGTGGACCTCCAGCTCGGTTTCCGAAACCTCATAATTCACCCGCTCGCGCGTTTGGGTTGCGTTCGAATTCGATTCATCGCCACCGGCCCCGTCCCCATCCGGCAAGTTCGATGCAACGGTCACATCTGCAGATTGGTTACGGGCACTATCTGATCTTTCTTCGACATCGGTACTGATTGCGACACGGCCATTAGGGTCAAATCGACGCTCACGGATCGACTCGGTTTTGGTGACGGTGTCCACGCTGACTTCGACCACTGCGTTGCCGGTCCCCACGCGGGCTTCAACCAGGCGCAGAACACGCTCGCGCAGCTGTTGGGCTTTGTCGTCGGCCGTATCGCCCGCTACAGGATTGTCTTGCGCACCAATGACCGCACCATTCGAGTCGATCACGGCGACGTTTTCCGGCGCCAAGCCACTGACAGCGGACGACACAAGAAAGCGGATTGCCTTGGCCTGATCCGAAGTAATGTCGGCCCCTGAGGATACCAGATAGACCGATGCCGTCGGGGCAACGCTGCGTTGGAACGGATTCGAGGATCCGTTCGCGATATGAACCCGTGCCTGACTGATGTGCGGGCCACCGACAATGGTACGTGCCAGTTCCCCCTCTTTCGCGCGCCAGTACGCAGCGTCGAACATCTGGGACGTCGTGCCAAAGCCGCTCAGCGAATCCAGCAGCTCATATCCCCTATTTCCGTTCGCAGGCAGCCCTTCACTGGCCAGGGTCATACGCAGCTCGTCAAGCTGCGAACCCGGTACGTAGATCGAGCCGCCGCGAATCTCATATGGCACGCCACGCTGGTCCAGCGACCGCACGATATCGCCAGCTGCGCCACTTTCCAGCCCGGCATAAAGCAAGGTCATCGACGGCGCGCCTACCAGTCGCGACATCGTTAGAACCCCAAGAAACACCAGCACTACTGCACCGGCAACGATGATTTGTTTACGCCTGTCCAAACTTGCCCAGACAGTTCCGATCTGCTGCACGCTCACCTCCGACTCGCCGGCATTCTGCCCGGCACATCCCTTGTTTGAACGATTGCCCTTAACAATCGGTTAGTCCCTGCCGGGTTATGACAGTTGAGGAACGGATGAATGAGGACGTCATGACCGACGCGACTGCAGAACAGGTCGAAGAGACTGAAAAATCAGGGAAAAGTGGGTTGATTATCGGTGCGATTCTAGCCGTGGCCGGGGCAGCTGGCGGATACTACCTGACCACGTCGGGAATGTTACCCTTTGGCCCGAAACCAACCGTTGACGCACCTATGAAAGAAGGTACGGAAAAACCTCTCAAGGCCCTGCCCGACGTGGTTTTTGTCGATCTGCCGCCGGTCATCGTTTCGATCAAGTCGGGCGATTCGCGGCACCTGAAGTTTCATGCGCAGCTTGAGGTGAATCCAGAACACCTGAGCGACATTGAAAAAATGAAGCCGCGAATCATGGACGTCCTGAATGGATATTTGCGTGCCGTTCAAGTTGGGGATCTGGAAGATTCCCTGGCGCTGATGCGCATACGCGGCCATCTGCTGCGTCGAATCGGGATCGTCGTCGGAGAAGACCGCGTGCGCGATGTTCTCGTGATGGAATTCGTACTGAACTAGGAGGCGAAATTGGAATTGATCGCAGATATTTTTCTGGTTGCCGGCGCTCTTGGTGCAGGCCTGTATTGTTTTGTTCTATCGCGCCGCCTCAGGCGTTTCACGGATCTTGAAAAAGGCGTTGGCGGAGCGGTGGCCGTTTTGTCTTCGCAGGCAGACGAACTTAAGAAATCACTGGATTCGGCCCGTGCGACGTCAGATCAGGCTGGTGATGAACTCAAGTCGCTAACTCTCAGAGCGGAATCTGTGGCCCAGCAGCTAGAGTTGATGATGGCGTCGATGCACGACGTCATTCCAGAAAAAGACGAGGTCGAAGAAACAGTTTCAGCAGGGGAGACCGAAACCGCTTTTTTACCGAAGGACGAGGTTTCGACAGAACCCGAATCCACGACCGAGCTGACAGAAAAGCCCGAGCCCAAACGCGCGATGGGTCTCATGTTTATGCGACATACGCGTAAAATCGGTGAGGGAACGGCATGACTCGCAAGGCTTCCAACCGGCCCAAAGGCGGCGTTCTTACAGTGATCTCGTTGTTGATGGTTGGCTCTGCAGCAATACGCGTTGGGCTTGAAGCCGGACCTGCTTTGGCCAAGGCCGCTGAGCCGTCGGTCACTGCCGCGAAACCGATAATGGACGACCATCCCAAAACCCGAGAATTGCTGACTGCTTTGTTGCGCCGCGAACAAGCATTGAAAGAGCGTGAAGCGGCGATTTTGGAAAAGGAAAGAGCCCTCGATATCGCTGATCAGGCGATCGAGACACGCCTTGTTGCATTACAGGACGCCGAAACGAGCCTTCGGGAAACGTTGTCCTATTCCCAAAAAGCAGCAGAGACCGATCTGACGCGGCTGACCGATGTGTACCAAAGCATGAAACCGAAAGACGCAGCAGCTTTGTTTGAGACAATGGATCCGGGTTTCGCAGCAGGTTTTTTGTCGCGCATGCCGCCGGACGCAGCTGCCGGCGTCCTTGCCGGGCTCAGCCCCGAGGCGGCCTATACAATCAGCGTCATCATGGCGGGGCGAAATGCTGCCGCCCCTCAGGAATAAACTCTATGTCCTTTAATCCCGCATTTGACTTCGTCGGAGAGCACACATGATCGGAATAATCGGAATCGTCGTCATTTTCGCCATGGTGTTCGGCGGCTATTTGGCTGCGGGTGGCAAAATGACGATCATCCTTAAGTCATTGCCATTCGAGATGATGATGATCGGAGGCGCGGCCGTGGGCGCCTTCTTGATCAGTAACGACATGAGCGCCGTGAAACACACCATCAAGGATATGGGCAAGGTTTTCAAAGGTCCCAAGTGGAAACCCGAAGACTATCGCGATCTGCTTTGTCTTCTGTTTTCGATGATCCGTATTGCCAAGGCGAACCCGGTCGAGGTCGAACAGCACATTGAAGACCCTCAAAACTCGTCTCTTTTTTCCGCCTATCCCAAGATCCAATCGGATAAGGAAGCCGTTGACCTGATTTGTGACACAATGCGATCCGCGTCGATGAATTACGACGATCCGCATCAGGTCGAGGAAGTTCTGGAAAAGCGGATGGAGGCGAATTTCCATCACGCCATGCATTCCAGCCATGCTTTGCAAACGGTGGCCGATGGCCTGCCCGCGTTGGGTATCGTTGCTGCCGTTCTGGGGGTTATCAAGACAATGGGCTCGATTGACCAACCACCCGAGGTATTGGGTAAGTTGATCGGTGGTGCTCTGGTCGGTACGTTTCTAGGGGTTTTTCTGGCTTATGGTCTGGTCGGACCCTTCGCTGGCAAGCTGAAGGCCGTGGTTGAAGAGGACAACCATTTCTACCAGTTGATCAAAGAAGTACTGGTCGCCAATTTACACAACCATAATGCCGCGATGTGTATCGAGGTTGGCCGACAAAATACACCGACGCATAACCGCCCCGGCTTCTCGGAACTTGAAGAGGCGCTGAAAGAGCTTAAGCAGGCAGCCGCATGAAAAAGTCCTGGGGCATAGCGGCCATCATGCTTGGGGCGGCTCAAGCCGTTTCCGCCGAGGAATTGACCGTCCGGACGGGTGAACATGACGGTTATACCCGATTGGTTGTACAGATCCCGCCTGATACCAGCTGGATTCTGGCCCAAACGAAAAATGGTGCCCGCCTTAACGTTGCACTCGATGACGTGACTTTCGAAACTGGATCTGTGTTCCGCCGTTTAACGCAAAACCGCCTGTCGGCATTATCACAAAAGAAACCGGGGGAGGCGCTAGATTTGCAATTTGGTTGCGACTGTGTGGCGTCCTCATTTCTTTACAAAGACACGATGATCGTGGTGGATATTGCGCCCGCTGCCTCCTTTCCACCGCTCAGCGAAGATATCCCGCCGCCTTTGCTCCCCAAAGCGGCTGTGCAGGAAAACCCGCTTGAGACAGTCCAGAAAACCGAGGTGGTGGCGCTTCCCTTGCTTAATTTGAACGCGCGGCAATTTGAAAATCAGCTATCCACAAAACTGCTGCAAGGTGCAGATCGTTCTATCGTCGATCTGAACCTTACTCCTGCGGGACCAAGATCAACCGGATTCCAAAACGCGCCTCTTCAGCCTTCAGATCTGGAGGCGAATATCAATGTCACCTCAATTCTTGACGAATTGAACGATCTGCTTGGCCCAGATCTCATTGAACTTGAACGTCAGCCGTCCTGCATTACCAATGCCGAGATTGGGTTTGACACCTGGTCTGACCTGCGACCGTTCTCGAAACAAGTGGCGAGCGCCCGCGCCGCTCTGTTTCATGAATTTGACCGCGTCGATCACGCACGCGCGTTAGGGCTTGCAAGGCTCTATGCCTATCACGGGTTTGGCGTTGAAGCGCTCGCCATGTTGGACCTTGCGATGCCTGACGAAAGCGAGCGGCATATGATTGTAACAATCGCCCAGATTCTTGACGAACGCTCGGTGGATGAGCCGAACCCGTTTCAGGGGCAACAGCGATGCGACAGTGACGCAGCCCTTTGGTCTGTATTGTCGGAAGGCGTACTAGCAAAAGATGCGCAACTGACGTCAATCGAACATGCATTTGCTCGTCTACCTGATCATTTACGCAAGCAAATTGGCCCCAGACTGTCGGAAATTATGGTGGAAGGCGGCCAATTGGAAGCCGCAAGACGGGTGCTTCGATCCGTTGATCGGGTTGAGAACACCAGCAGCGCCGATACGTCCAAAGCCAAAGCAGCGGTAGCTAAGGCGGAAGGCGACGGCCAAGCAACAGAGCTCCGTCTGAAAGAAGCAATCGAAGCGGAAGATGCGGGTTCCGAAGCGCCCCTTTCGTTGGCGCGCCTTATTGAAAAACGTTGGTCTGAACGCGGTGCGGTTTCACCCAAGGAATTGGGTTTGGCTGCGGCCTTTGAGATAGAATATCGCGAGTCCGACATGCATCCAATGTTACAGCGTGCGCATGCGGTTGCACTAAGCCTAAGCAATGATTTTGATCAGGCGATGGATACCGCACTGCAAATACCCAAAGGGCAAGACCACGAGGGAGCCGTTAACCGCGTTGTGCAAATTCTAGTTGAGCGGTCCGAGGACATAACATTTCTGCGCCATACAATCGGCTTATCCGGCAATGTCTCGAAGGTTTTGGCCACTGAAACCGCTGTGTCTGTCGCAGAGCGGTTGGTAGAACTTGGGTTCGCCAGCCGGGCATTTGCGCTAGCGAACCGGCCTCAGGACACGTCTTATAGGTCCAAAAGAGCAAGGCTTAGGGCGCATTCATCGTTACTGCAGGGACGTCCACATCAAGCTTTGCTGGAGTTGGAGGGAGACATATCCCAAGACGCGATGGCTCTTAAGACGCGGGCCTTGCAGGACATCGGGGATTTTGTACAAGCGGGACAACTTTTGGGCGATGCTAACGACCATGATGAAGCCAACAGGTTATTCTGGCTAGCTGGTCAATCCGACGCAATCACCAAAGAGCTTGAAGCCAAATATGGAACGGTCAACGACTTGACGCAGACTCTCACCAGTTCGCCTGAACGACACCCCGGAAAACCCTTGGCAGATGCAGAGGGCCTTTTGCAGGACAGTGCGGATACACGGGAAAATATCTCGACGCTTCTTGAAACGTTGAAAGACTAACTTTTTGAGTCTCTGAAATTTACTGTGCTTTTCTATAAGCAGGTGCAAAAAGCTGCGGGCTTAGATCGGAAAATCGTGAAGACTCACCTGTCCAGCCCAAAATAGCCGCGGCGATGGCGTCTGTGCGCTCGACACCGATCGCAGGCATGGCAAAGTCCTTGAACTTTGCGATCACATCTGCGCGGCTGAACGGATCTTCTGGCCCGCCTCGCGCGTGAACGTCGCCCGACGCAAAGACACGGCCGTCAGTTGTAGTAATACGCACATCAGCCCAACGTCCTTCGGGAAACCGTAGGGAATGACGTTGATCCTCGGATACCTGAATACGGGTGATGAAGGCGGCGACTTTTGGATCGCACAGACCCGCGCCCGAAATATGTTCGACGCCGATTCGCCCGTAAATCGCCTGAACGGCAACCGCAAAAGGCAGTGAGTATTGTGCTTGAGACGTCGTATCGGGCATTCCTGCGAATAAACGGGCGGCTTCATGAAAGCTGTTGATTTGCACCGTTTTGATTTGATCCGCCGATAGCGCATTGTTCAACATCAGCATTCGCACCCCGTCAATGGCAGCGTGGGCCCATCTGCAGATAGGGTAAGGCTTCACGTATTGATGCTCGACTTGCCAGAACTGGCCCAGGTCAGCCCAGTACTGCGCGGCCGGCTCGCCCTCGACCGTGATCGCCGGAGCGCCGGTAAAACCGCGTTCGGCCAGAACGGCGGCAGAGAGCCCGACCAATGCCCCCCAGCCAGAGCCATCATGCAACATGGTAGGGTTCGCAATTTCGCGCATCATTTGACTGCGCGGGCCGTGATATTCGGCAATACCCATGGCGTGTCGCATCTGTTCGCGAGAATGGCGGCGCAACCGGGATGCCATGGCCACGACGCCCAACGCATTCCAGGCGCCCGATGTGTGATAATCACTGACAGATGCGTGCAGCGACATACCGGCACGCCCGGCAACCTCGTACCCGGTGACGACGGCTGCCAGTGCTTCCGGGCCGGTCAGGTCCGGGCAATGTTCAGCCAGAGCGACCAGAGCCGGTAAAACCACCACGCCAATATGCCCTTTGGTAGGGTTGTAGCCGTCATGGCCGTCCAGATTGTCAATCTGCGTTGCAGCAGCATAGGCCGCGCCGGCCAGGCTTACGGTCCGCCCGTCAAACATCATCCGCGCGCTGAAACCAGGATCGGAACTGGCATAGAGCAGCGCTGCGGTATCCCGCGCGATCACACCAGCCTCCATCTGGGCGGACGCGATCAGGATACCCATCGTATCCAGCATCATCAGCGCAGCCGCTTCCTTGGCGGACTCTGGCATATCCGCCGCTGGCCGGTCCAAGGTAAACTCAGCAACACGGGTGAAAACATTGGTCATTCGGCGGGCTCTGCAGCGGGTCGATGGAGGCCGCGCAATCGAAGCCCGGACGGATCGAACGGAGGCTCTGCCAAGACAGTTGCGCTGTGTGGAGTGCCCAGAATGAATAGCTCGACCTTGTCGCCGGGTTGCGCAGCATCGGGGTTCACATATCCAATGGCGAGCGACTTGCCGACAGAATACCCATAAGCACCCGACGTGACGCGCCCGACCGGGCGTCCGTCAAGCGTGAAAATGGGCTCTCCCCCCGACGCATCGGCTGTCTTTGCATCAATCTCAAAGATCGACAGTACTTCTCGGGGCGGAGTGTCCTTGATCGCCAGATAGGCGTTTTTGTTCAGGAAGTCCTTATCCAGTTTGATCAATCCTGAAAGGCCGACCTCGTGCGGCCAATATTCCTGTGAATATTCGCGACCCCACGACCCATACCCTTTTTCGATGCGCAAAGACCCCAGCGCGCGACCACCAACTGGGCCTCCGCCAAGATCGTTTGCAGCGTCTAAAAGCGCAGTATAGAGCCTAACTTGATCCTCTTCGGCACAGTGCAACTCCCATCCGAGATCCCCGGTAAAGCTGACACGGATGGCTAAACACTGAACGCCCGCCACCTCGATTTGACGAGACCGCATAAAACGGAACCCTTCGTTAGACAGGTTTGCATTCGTCAGCCGTTGCAACAGATCGCGCGATCTGGGGCCGGCAACGTTGAAGCCCGCGATGCGGTTTGTGGCAACCTCGAAACTGGTGCCTTCTGGCAGATCAACCATGTTGAAGAACCGCTGGTGGTACCGCTCGGCCATGCCTGAACCGATCATCATGTATTCGTCATCTGCGACTTTGGTGATGGTAAAGTCGCCCGCCACGCCACCACGCACCGAGATCAGAGGCGTCAGGCAGGAGCGTCCAACCTCGGTCGGTACCCGGTTAGCAACAAGACGATCCAGCCAATCGTGCGCCCCCAACCCCTTGATCACGTAGTTGGCGAAGTTCGAGATGTCGATCACACCCACATTGTCCCGCAGCATCTGGACTTCACGGCCAACCGGTTCCCACCAATTTTGGCGGGTGAAGCCGGTAGTCTCGACCACACCAGGCTGATCGGCGAACCAGAGGGGGTGCTCCCACCCGCAGTTCAGGCCAAAGACACAGCCCATGTTCTTTTGCATCTGATAGGCAGGGCGCACTCGGGCAGGGCGGCCCGCGCTGCGTTCTTCGTTCGGGAAGTGAATGGCGAAGCGGTGCGTGTAAACGTCCTGCACCCGCGCTTTTGTGAAGGCCTTGTCGGCCCAGTCGCCAAACCGCGCCAGATCCCAGGCAAACATGTCGTATTGCGGCTCACCCTCGATCATCCATTGCGCCGACAACAGGCCAAGCCCGCCCGATTGCGAAAATCCGGGGATGATGCCGGTGCAACAGAAATAGTTCTGCAGCTCGGGCACAGGCCCCCAGATCGCGTTCGAATCCGGCGACCAGATCATCGGGCCATTGATCACCCGCTTCACACCGGCGGTAGCGGCCACTGGTACACGGTCGGTTGCGCGGATGACGTTCTCCATGATGCGATCCAAATCGTCGGGGAACAGATCATGGGCGAAATCAAGCGGCGTGCCGTTTTCGGCCCAAAACCGCATGTCTTTTTCATAGGCACCGATCAGCAAACCGTTGCCTTCTTGCCGGAAGTAGTACTCGCCATCCCGGTCGGCGATGGACGGCAAGCGGCGGCCCAACGCGGCGACTTCATCAATCGCTTCGGTGACGAAATACTGATGTTCAGTTGGTTGCAGGGGCAGTTCAATACTCGCCAATGCGGCCACCTCACGCCCCCACAGGCCGCCGGCATTCACCACCCATTGCGTGTGGATATCGCCCTTTGCGGTGCGTACGATCCACGATCCGTCAGGTTGCTGTTCAGTGCCTAACACAGGGCAAAACCGCTCAATACTGGCACCCATCGCACGTGCTCCGGCTGCATAGGCATGGGTCACACCCGAGGGGTCAACATTGCCGCCATCGGGTTCGAACATGATACAGCGGATATCATCGAATTGCGCCAGAGGGTGCAATTCCATGGCCTGTTCGCGGCTGATCTCGTGGAAGTTAAGACCGTAGAAACGCGCCTTGGCTTCTTGCAGGCGCAGTTGGTGTTCGCGATCCTCGGTCTGCGCCAAATAGAGCGAGCCGGATTGAAACACGCCACAGCCCTGCCCGGTTTCAGCCTCCAGCTGCTTATACAGGTTCATCGTATAGTGCTGGATACGGGTGATGTTGTTGTTGTCGTGCAGCCCGTGGATATTGGCCGCCGCGTGCCACGTGGATCCGCTGGTCAGCTCATCGCGTTCCAGCAGGACAACATCAGTCCAGCCCAGCTTGGCCAGGTGATACAGGATCGAGCAGCCGACCAGCCCCCCTCCGATGACAACGGCCTGAGCATGGGTTTTCATTGGCGCACCTCCTACAGAGCTTGCACGAAAGTCAGCCACAGGTCAGGGGCTACTGATGCTCTGTTCCCGACGCAAAATGTCGGTAATGACGATCAAAACGCCGGAAGCAAACGCCGCGTCGGCGGATCATCGCCCGGTGGCACCAAACGCGCGATGTCGTGAGCGTCTGTGTCTTGAAATGAGACGCACTGATTCTTTGATTAAATTAGGAAGCACGAAAATACGTGCCGAATTGGTCGAAACGCGACGGGACAGGCTGGTTTGAAACGCGGTGAAAACCGTGTGGATCAGCGGAAATCTTGAAAAAGTTCCTAAAATGTTCTATATTTGTTCCATCATTATGTCTGAGGTGGAACGGAGGTATTCGAGCTATGGCCAACGCTGCCCGTCAAAGCTGGTACGACGCACCCAGCAACGATTATCACATGCTGCCCGTCACAGACCGGCAGATGCGCTATGCGCGCGCGATTGCCCAGCAATCGGCGCTTGAAATCCCGGTCGAGGCACAACGCGACCGCAGGGCCATGTCCCAGTGGATTTCGGCGCATAAACAAGATGACCCGTCGCCATTTGCCAATTACCCCACTGGCAAACAGGTCGCTTTCGCTGAACGGATCTCGCGTTCCAAACGCAGACCGATACCGTCTGAGTGTTTCCGCGACAAGCACATGATGTCCCGGTGGATTGACACCAACAAATAGGCTCTAATCCGAGTGGTTTCGGGCATAAAGTGCCACGGCAGCGGCGACGAAGAGGCCCAGCAGGATGTAGCCTGTCACCGCTTCGGACACGGCCAACGCGCGGCACAGGCCGGTCGGGGCCATGTCGCCATATCCAACGGTGGTGAAGGTGACATATGAGAAATACAGGATGTCCCCCGGTCCGCTGGCACCGACCACGCAGTTGTCTTTATAGCCGAACGCACCATAGACGGCGGCGAACAGGAAGGGGACGACCTGAATAAAGGAAACGCCCATCAAGAACAGCACACGACGCGGCGATTTCACTTGGGTCATGTAGAACCAGGACTGCGACACGATCCACAACAGCAACCCGACCGAGGCGAGGGTACCGATCGTATCACCTGCGGTGGCCTCGCTCAGACGTGATAGGCCAAACCACGCAAAGAAACTGGCAACAACCATGCCACCCGCCGCCAGCAGGGTCGATTTCCATTCCGCCAGGGTGGTGGGTTTGCGCGACATTGGGCCTCCGGTCACAGGGTCTGCGTGTGATCATCCCGGTTTGCACCGGGGCCTGCAACCGGAATTGGCTTATTCTGCGCCCAGATGTTCCTGCCCGCGCGAACGTGCTAGACCGATCTGCTTTTGCCGCTCGCGGAAGCGCATTTTGTCTGCTTCCGAGGTCTCATCTACGCATTGGTGGCACGCAACGCCGTGCTCATATTCAGGCCGTTTCATATCCTCGGGCAGGATCGGACGGCGGCAGCCATGGCACAGATTGTGCGGCCCCTCGACCAGCCCATGCCCCACAGAAACGCGGTTGTCGAACACAAAGCACTCACCTTGCCAGGTGCTGTCCTCAGCGGGCATTTCCTCAAGGTAACGCAGGATACCACCCTTGAGGTGATAGACATCCTCGACCCCTTGCCCCAGCAGGAAGTTGGTTGATTTCTCACAGCGGATACCGCCGGTGCAGAACATGGCCACGCGCTTGTTGTGGAAGCGCTCCTTGTTTTCTTCCCACCACGCCGGGAATTCACGGAAACTGGCTGTTTCAGGGTCTATTGCGCCCTCAAACGTACCAATCGCCACCTCGTAATCGTTGCGTGTGTCGATCACCACCACATCGTCCGAGCGGATCAGGTCATTCCATTCCTCGGGCTCGACATAATTGCCGACGCGGGCACGCGGATCGACATCCGGCTGGCCCATAGTCACGATCTCTTTCTTCAGCCGCACCTTCATCCTTCCAAAAGGCGGGTGGTCGGCGGTGGCCTCTTTCCACTCCAGATCGGCACAACCCGGCAGCGCCGTGATATGGGCCAGCACCGCGTCAATCCCGGCGCGAGGGCCAGCGATGGTGCCGTTGATGCCCTCTTGCGCAAGCAGCAGCGTGCCTTTGACGGATTGCGCGCGGCAAAGCTCCAACAGGGGCGCGCGCAAGGCGGCGTGATCAGCGAAACGGGTAAAGTGATAGAGGGCAGCGATGGTATACATGCGCGCGGTCTAGCCTCACGCGCGCAGAGTCGCAAGGGACCGGATTGACGCCCCCTGCCCGCGCCCTTACCGATAGCAAAAAGGAGATCGCGATGACCCATGCCCTGATCGTAATCGACGTCCAAAACGATTTCTGCCCCGGCGGCGCGCTGGCGGTGCCCGAAGGCGACCAGATCGTGGCCCCTATCAACGCGATGATGGACGACTTCGACGCCGTGATCCTGACGCAGGACTGGCACCCGGCCGGGCATTCGTCTTTCGCCAGCTCTCACGCTGGGAAAAACCCCTATGACATGACCGAAATGCCCTATGGCCCGCAGGTTCTATGGCCCGATCATTGCGTGCAAGATACGCACGGTGCCATGTTTCACCCCAATCTGCGCACAGATGCGGACCTGATCATCCGAAAGGGGTTCCGCCCAACCATCGATAGCTATTCTGCCTTTTTCGAAAACGACAAGACCACCCCAACAGGGTTGGAAGGATACCTTAACACGCGCGGCATACGAAAACTGACGATGGCAGGGTTGGCAACAGACTTCTGTGTACATTTCTCGGCCGTGGACGCAGCCCGGCTGGGATTCGAGGTCACAGTTCGGTTGGATGTTTGCCGCGCTATTGATCTGGATGGTTCACTGGCGACGGCTGAAGCCGCGATGCGTGACGCCGGTGTAACGCTGTCCTAAGGGGTCGCGCCACGCTCGGCCAGGTATTTGACAATAACAAACAGAATTACGGCCAGCCCCAGTGCCACGCCGATCCGTCCCGGCAAGGTACGGCGTTCGGGCGATGCAGGGGATTTGTACCGAGGGTTTGGCGTCCAGTCCGCAACTGTACGGCGCTGACCATTGCGCGGACGGGCATTTTTAATGTCCCGAAGGAACTTTCGGAAATCGAACTCGCCGCAATATTCGCCCTGAACGCCCATCTTGCGAATATTGGCAAACAGAGCGCGTAGGATCCGCTCCCGTTCAGCCTCATCCCTTGGCCGGTATAGGCCGTGCACAAGATCGCTGCCGGTTGCGTCCAGACCAAAGCCTGCATCCTGAAAAATCTTGCGAATTTTTGGAGAGGCCGCCCTCAGAGCATCCGCAGTCTTCACACTGCGAAACATCGCACGCAGCACTGGTTTCTTCGAAAAACCATCCGGGCCCGAATCTGGATCCCCTTCCCCCGGATCGACGACAACAATGTCAAAATCGTACTCGAGAACCATTCACCAACTTAACCTCGTCCTTCGACCTCTCTTCTCACTAACCGGTGAAAAGAACACACAATATGCTCGCTTTGTGACCTGACATTGTCATTGTCACCAAACCAGCGACTCTTGCCATTCCACACACCGATTGATCTAACAACGGAAATCGCAGGAGTTCCTCATGGTCGATATTGCGGCACGTGTGTACAATCATAAATGGCAGATTGACCCGATTGTACGGTCTTTAATCGACACAGATTTCTACAAACTGCTGATGTGCCAGTCAGTGTTTCGAAATCGGCCCCAAACGGATGTTGTGTTTTCGCTGATTAATCGGTCGAATCACATCCCTTTGGCTAATCTCATCGACGAGGGTGAACTGCGCGAACAGCTGGATCATATCCGCTCACTCAGCCTCAGCCGCGGCGAAAGCACGTGGCTGCGGGGCAATATGTTCTACGGCAAACGGCAGATGTTCCGGTCCGATTTCATGGAGTGGTTCGAGAATCTGCGCCTGCCCCCCTATCATCTGGAACGTAAGGGCGATCAGTACGAACTGACGTTCGAGGGCAAATGGCACGAGGTCATGCTGTGGGAAATTCCCGCGCTTGCGGTACTGATGGAGCTACGCTCGCGCGCCGTGCTGAACGACATGCGCCGGTTCGAGCTGCAGGTGCTCTATGCCCGCGCAATGACCCGCGTTTGGGAAAAGATTGAACAATTGCGCGACATTGATGGACTGGGCATTGCTGATTTCGGCACCCGGCGGCGTCATTCGTTCCTTTGGCAGGACTGGTGCGTACAAGCCATGATCGAAGGATTAGGGTCTGCATTTTCCGGCACCTCGAACTGCCTGATCGCCATGCGGCGCGAGGTTGAAGCCATCGGCACCAACGCGCATGAACTGCCCATGGTCTATTCCGCGCTGGCGGATACGGACGCGGAACTGGCGCAGGCTCCGTATGATGTTCTCAGCGACTGGCATGAAGAACACGACGGCAACTTGCGCATCATCTTGCCGGACACCTATGGAACACAGGGCTTTCTGGACAGTGCGCCCGACTGGCTTGCAGGCTGGACTGGCATCCGTGTCGATAGTGGCGACCCAGCAACGGGGGCGGAAACCGCGATCAACTGGTGGAAATCACGCGGCGAGGACCCGCGTGAAAAACGCGTGATCTTCTCGGATGGGCTGGATGTGGACAAGATCCGAGAGCTGCATGGCCAATTCGCCGGACGGACAAAAGTATCCTTTGGCTGGGGTACATTGCTGACCAACGATTTCCGCGGGCTGGTCCCGCATGACGCACTGGCGCCGTTTTCGCTGGTGTGCAAAGCGGTCTCGGCCAATGGCCGTCCGACGGTGAAATTGTCGGACAACCCTGAAAAGGCGATGGGACCGGCGGACGAGATCGAACGTTACAAACGCGTCTTCGGCGTTGGCGCGCAAAAAGCGATCGAGGTGATCGTTTAGACCCTAACCATGGTAATTTGCCACGGTTTTAAGCTGTGAAAAGCCATAGAGCGCCTCGAAACCCTTTTCTCGGCCATGACCGGATTTGCCGACGCCGCCAAAGGGCAGCTCGACCCCGCCGCCTGCCCCGTAGTTGTTGACGAAGACTTGCCCCGCATTCAGCCGTTTCGCCAGTCGCATCTGCCGCGCGCCGTCGCGGGTCCAGATGCTGGCGACAAGCCCATAGTCGGTGCTGTTGGCGATCTCTGCGGCTTCGTCCTCGGTGTCGAAAGGGATCAGCACCTGCACTGGGCCGAAAATCTCATCCCGCGCCAACATGTGATCAGGCGGCACATCGGCGAACAGGGTTGGCCGCACATAAGCACCTTGAGCCGGAGCATCCTGCACGATCTGCCCTTGTCCGGCGATATTCAGGTCCGTGCCCTTGGCCAGAAACCCCTCAACAATCTCTTTTTGACGGGCCGAGATCAACGGCCCCACCCGCAAATCCTGCACCGCAGGTCCAACGGTCAGATCAGCATAGGCCTCAACCATGCGCGCCTTGACCTGCTCATAAACCCCACGCTGCACCAGAATGCGGGACGAGGCCGAACAGGTCTGACCCGCGTTCTGAATACCCGCATTCACCAGAAACGGAAGGGCCGCGTCCAGATCGGCATCGTCAAACACCAGTTGCGGGGATTTTCCGCCCAACTCCAACGTTACTGGTACAACATTGCGCCCCGCCGCCTGCTGCACCAAGGCCCCTGTCGCGACCGACCCTGTAAACGAGATATGGTGGACGCCCGGATGCGCCGACAGTGCCGCTCCGGCTTCGGCCCCTAAACCTGGCACCACGTTTAGCGCACCAGCTGGCAAACCCGCTTGTTGGGCCAGATGAGCAAAGGCCAGCGCGGTCAGACACGCCTCTTCCGCCGGTTTCAGCACGCAGGCATTGCCCATCGCCAGTGCCGCCCCGACCGAACGCCCGATGATCTGCATCGGGTAGTTCCACGGCACGATATGGCCCGTCACCCCATGGGGTTCGCGCAGGGTATAAACGGTGTAGCCATCCAGATAGGGGATCGTCTCACCCATCACCTTATCCGCCGCACCGCCGTAGAATTCGCAATACCGCGCCAAAGCCACCGCATCCGCGCGCGCTTGGGTCAGCGGTTTACCCACATCCATCGCCTCTAACGCGGCCAGATCGTCCACGCGTTCGAGTACCAACTGACCTAAACGAGTCAGGATGCGCCCGCGTTCCAGGGCGGTTTTATGGCCCCAATCCCCATCCAGTGCCGCCTGCGCGGCTGCGACCGCCGCACCGATATCGGACGCATCCCCCCGAGCGATGTGACAGATTTCAGTGCCGTCCGAGGGGTTGATCAAAGGCAGGTCGACGCCAGCAGAGGGCCCGATCCACTCTCCACCGATCAAACAAAGTGCGGGGTTGAACCAAAGAGGATTGGGCATGTTTCTCTCCATTCAGGCTCTAATCATACATTTCAGCCAACAAGCGCCCCGATATCAGGCAGCACCGGCGCGGCGTCGATCAGGGTACGGGTATAGACGTGCTGCGGATTGGCAAAGACCTGCTCGGTCTCGCCCTGTTCCACGATCTTGCCCGCCTGCATGACCATCACCCGATCAGTGATCGTGCGCACCACGTTCAGGTCGTGGCTGATGAAAAGGTAGGTCAGGTCGTAGGTCGCGCACAGCTCGGCCAGCAGATCCAGGATTTGCGCACGAACTGAAACATCAAGGGCCGAGACGGCCTCATCAAACAGGATCAATTCGGGGCGAATGATCAAGGCACGGGCAATAGCGATACGCTGACGCTGCCCGCCCGAGAATTCGTAGATGTACTTCCCTGCGTCATCGGGGCCGAGGCCCACGGCGGTCAGCATCTCGGCAATGCGGTCCTGGCGCTCTGATCCGGTGGGAGGCATGTCCAGCAAGTGAAACGGCTCGGTGATCAGGCGTGCGACTTTGTGGCGGGGGTTGAAGCTGCCATAGGGGTCCTGAAACACCACCTGCATTTTACGGCGCACCGCAGGGTTTGGTTTATGGCCCGTGAAAACAGTTGCACCATCCAGACGGATTTCCCCCGCTTGTACCTCTTCCAAGCCCAGAATAGCTCGCGTTAGGGTCGATTTTCCACATCCAGACTCACCTACCAAACCCAGCCGCTCACCACGATTGAGCGTAAAGCTGACCTGGTTCACCGCGCGGTGGTGGCCCGGCTTGTCGAACAAACCCTTGCGCGGCAAGCGATAGTCGCGGACGACCTGAGTGACCTCTAACAACGGGCGACCCCCCGCTGTGTCGGGCAAGGCCACCTGATGATCCGAGGCCTCAAACAGCATACGGGTATAAGGGTGCTGCATGTTGCGCAGCAGATCGTCGGTGGGGCCGGCTTCCACGACCTCACCGTGCCGCATCACGACGATCTGGTCTGCCATGTCAGCGACCACGGCCAGATCATGGGTGATCATCAGCAGACCCATGCCATATTCGCGAACCAACCCTTTCAGCAGATCGAGGATTTGTGCCTGCGTGGTCACGTCCAGCGCCGTTGTCGGCTCATCCGCGATCAGCAGCTTGGGCCGCAAGGCAATAGCCATGGCAATGACAACGCGCTGGCGTTGTCCGCCTGACAGCTCATGCGGATAGCGAGACAGGGGAAAGCGGTCCGGGGGAAGGCCCACGCGGCGCAACACTTCCTTCGCGCGGTCCAGAGCCTGCGTGGCAGGCATGGCCTTATGGATCAGGATCGTTTCCATGACCTGATCGCCGATGGTTTTCACCGGGTTCAGGGCTGTCATCGGCTCCTGAAACACCATCCCGATCTTGGCACCACGCAGGGCGCACATCTCGGCTTCGGGAGTGGTCAGCACGTCGCGCCCTTCTAGCCGGATCTCGCCCTGCGTCTGCGCCCCGCTGGGCAACAGTTGCATCACGGCCAAAGCGGTCATCGACTTGCCCGAGCCGCTTTCCCCTGTCACGGCGACGATCTGGCCGGGATCAATGGACAGGTTGACCTGTTTCAGGATCGGCACGCCGTAGATGGACAGCGACAGATTTTCGACCTCAAGCAAACTCATGCGCGCGCCACCCTGATCCGAGGGTCTAGCCAATCGCGCAACCCGTCGCCCAGCAGGTTCAGGCCCAGCACCGTGACAATGATCGCCAGCCCTGGAATCAGAGCCAAATGCGGGGCAAAACTGACCATTGTCTGCGCATCGGCCAGCATTCGGCCCCAGCTGGGCGTGGGCGGTTGCGCACCAAGGCCGACATAGGACAGCCCGGCTTCGGCCAGTATCCCCAGCGAGAACTGGATGGTGCCCTGTACGATCAGCAGATTGGCGACATTGGGCAAGATATGTTCCGCTGATATGCGCGCAGCACCCTTGCCCGAGACACGGGCGGCGAGGATGAACTCACGCTCCCAAAGGGAAAGCGCCGCGCCACGGGTGATGCGGGCGAAGACAGGGATGTTGAAGATGCCGATGGCGATGATGGCGTTTATGGCCCCGGCACCGAATACGGCTGTGATCAGGATCGCAATGACCAGCGATGGGAAGGCAAAGACCAGATCATTGCCGCGCATGATCACCTCATCCAGCCAAGATCCCTTGCGCGCCGCCGCTGTCAGGCCAAGCGGCACGCCCAGCGCCATACCGATCCCCACGGCAACCAGAGCAACCGCAATCGACGTACGAGCGCCCACCATGATCATCGAAAACATGTCGCGGCCGAAATGATCCGTCCCGAACCAGTTCTGTGCACTTGGTGTCTTGAGCTTGCCGGGAATGTCCAACGCGGCGTGGTCGTAAGGTGTCCAGACAAAGGACACCAAAGCCGCCAGCAGAACCAGCGAGGACAGCAAGGCGCCAAGGATCAGGTTGCGGCTCATGTCCGGCTCCTGAGGCGGGGATCGACTGCGGCATAGGCCAGGTCGACCAGGAAATTCACGGTGATGACGGCAAAGACCAGCAACATGACAACCGATTCCACCACAATCAGATCACGGGCCGAGATCGCCTGAAACACCAAACGCCCAAGGCCGGGCAGGTAAAAGACCTGTTCGATGATGATCGACCCAGCCAAGAGGAATGAAAACTGCAGCCCAATGATGGTCAGCACCGGGATCAGCGCGTTGCGAACGCCGTGCCGCCACAGGGCCTGACGGCGCGACAGACCCTTGGCGCGGGCGGTGCGCATGAAATCCTCGCCCAGAATATCCAGTAGGGATGAGCGCATGACCCGTGCCAGAATCGCCGCCTGCGGTAAGGCCAGCGCGATGGCGGGCAGCGTCAGCGAATGCAGCCCGGTCCAAAGCCACTGATCCCAGCCAGCGAACCCTCCGGCGTTGAACCAGCGCAGGTTGATGGCAAAGATCAGCACCAGCATCATGGCGAACCAGAAATTCGGCACTGCAATGCCCAGCTGCGTCGCACCCATTACGGTCAGATCGCCGGGCTTGCCCCGACGCGCAGCAGCGTAAATTCCGGCGGGGAAGGCAATCAGTGTCGACAAGGTCAATGCATAGAGCGCCAGCGGCAAAGACACCCAAAGCCGATCCTGGATCATCTGCGAAACCGGCGTGCGATAGGTATAAGAAGTGCCGAAATCACCCACCAGCATTCCGCCGACCCATTTGAAGTAGCGCTCGAGCTTTGAGCCATCCAAGCCCAGCTCGGCCCGCAACGCGGCCAGTGTGTCCTCTTGCGCGTTTACGCCCAGCATGAAGGACGCCGGATCGCCCGGCGCAACCTCGATCACCGCGAAGATCACTACCGAAGCAACAGCCAGGCTGATCATCAGCGATATCAGGCGTTTGAGAGCGTAGCGCAGCATAGATCGCACGTTAGGGTCACAGGCGCCGTTGGTCCAGCGTCTAAGGTATCAGCAAATAAGCAGAAACCGCGTAGCCGACGATCGCGGCATAGCCCAGAGGATAGATCCACTTAACCGCGTAATTGTCCAGCTTTCGCGCCGTGTCTTCGCGCCCGGCGACCTTGAGTCTGCGCAAGGCGACATTGAACACGATCAGCGCCCCGGTCATCAGGAACATCCATTGCAGAACGAAATCCAGAAAGGTCAGATAGCCCAGCTTGGGCAGATCAGCAGAAATCGCCCAGTTGAAAGCAACGAAGACCAGCAGGTTGCCGCCCGCAATCTCGATCCGTTTGCGGTATTCGTCCAGAAAGAACAGCGCCCAGCCAACAGCAACGAGTACCAGCATGGGCATGAACACCCGGATCATGTAGTAGGTTTGATGCCTGCTGCCCTGAAAGGCCAGCGACAACTGATCGCTATCTTTCCCCGACAGACCCTGAACCTGGGTTTTCACCATTCGCGCATTGCCCAGAACCCATTCTTCCTCGCCCAGCAGATCGCCCAGACCCGAGTAGTCTTCCAGCGGGTAATACGTCACGTAATCCGCGGGAAAGACTGAAACGACCTCGAAATAGAAATCCTGCGTGTCGAACGGGTACTTACGGAAATCGAAGTGAGGTGCCTGCAAGGTGAGCGAGGATTTCTCGACATAAACCACTCGCCCGTCACTGCGCACCGAGGCGGCGGCCTCGTGTATCCATTTGTTGGATTGCTGATTGTGGATCACGAAGGCGGGCATGACGGCGCCAATCTCGGCCGCGTGGTCCGCCAGGTCAGACGGGTTGAAGACCCGAATGTCCCGCCCCGTCTGCTCTGCGTCAAATGCCAGCAGAGGGTCCGTCCATTCGAACCGCAAAACCGCCACCGCACCATAGTTTTCCGCTTTTTGATCAACGCCGGTGATCTGGTCGATCCTGATCCCGACGCCCACATTCAGCGGATTTTCAGGGGTGCCAGCCAGTGCGTCCAACCGGGTGCTCAGCGCATTTTGCGCACCGGCCATCGAGGCCAGCCCGCACAGCGTTAACACGCATAGCAAAAGAACACGAAAAGACGTCATGATACCGTTCACCCCGACCCTTGAAAAACTGCGGCCGCACAATACAGCCCCAGTTCCAGTCATTCAGACCAACTGATCTGCGTCAGATCGATGGCAGCTGTGGGCGCGTTCTCCCACAGGCCCTGCACACCGGCTTTGGCAACACCCAGCTTGGCCAGCTGGAACAGATAGCCATTCACGAAATCGGTGGCGATCAGCCGTTGCGCATCGCCCAGCAATTTCTTGCGCTCATCAGGGTCGGTGGTTTCGTTCAGAAGTTCCATCAACGCTTGAAAATCGCTGCTGTCATATTGGAAGTAATAGTCGGGCCGCGCATAGATGCCGATGTCCATCGGCTCGGTGTGGCTGACGATAGTCAGGCCGAAATCCTTGCCCTTGAACACCGATTCCAACCATTGCGCCCATTCAACATTGATGATCTCGGCTTTGATCCCAACCTCCGCCAGCTGCGCGGCGATGATCTCACCGCCGCGACGGGCGTATGAGGGGGGCGGTAGATGCAGCGTGGTCTCGAACCCGTCGGCATAGCCAGCATCAGCCAGTAACTGCGCAGCTTTCTTGGGGTCATAGGCCGAATTGCCGGTCAGATCGACATAGGCCGGATTGTGCGGCGCGAAATGGGTGCCGATGGGGGTTCCATAGCCAAACATCGCGCCGTCGATAATTGCCTGACGGTCGATCGCATGGGCCATAGCCTGCCGCACCCTTATGTCGTCGAATGGAGCTTTCTTATTGTTGGTGGACAGGATCGTTTCGCCCTCGGTCGAACCGACCAGCACTTGAAAACGGGGGTCGGCCTCGAATTGAGGCAGGTTCTCGGGCGCCGGGAAGTTGTCGAACACGTCCACGTCCTCGGCCATCATCGCGGCAAAGGCTGCGGTGGGGTCCGAGATGAACTTGAACGTTGCTGTCTCAAGGCTGGGCTGATCGCCCCAATAGTTCGGGTTGCGATTCACCGTGATGCTGTCGCCCTGCACCCAGTTACCAAAGGTATAGGCCCCTGTTCCCACGGGATTGGTCTTGATGTCGTCGATACTCTCAGGCGCGACAATCACTGCGTCGCCCCAAGCCATATTGAACAGGAAATTCCCATTCGGCGCGGACAAAGTGACCTTGACGGTCAGCGGATCGACCACCTCGACGCTGTTGATCCCGGCGAACAGAGCTTTCTGCGCATTCGCGCTGTCTTCGGCGCGAGCGCGGTCAAGGCTGAACTTGACGTCCTCGGCATCCATGGTCGATCCATCGTGGAACGTCACACCTTCGCGCAGCTTGAACGTATAGATCGTCCCGTCTTCCGAGATCTCCCAACTTTCCGCAAGACCGGGCACGACCGAGCCGTCCCCCATAAAACGGGTCAGCCCTTCGAAGATATTGGTATAGACCACCGAATCGATGGCTTGCGCGGCGGCGCTTGTCGGGTCCAGATGCGGCGGCTCAAGCTGCATCGCGATGGTAATATCTGATTTGGCCAATGCCTCGCCTGCGAACAAGCTGGCAACGACGGCCAAAGCGGACGCAAAGGACCGAAATCTCTGCTTTGTCATGAAAATCACTCCCCACTGAAATATGCAGCCGCGTGTTTTTTCGGGCTATTGTCAGACCAATCTTCCCATAAACCTACAGTCAATCAAGGAAATGTTCGCGCAACCGGGGTTTCTATGCGGTGCCGCAATCTGCTATGCCGCGCTGCAACATAAACCCCGGAGGAGCGATCATGAGCGCCACCGCCCGCAAAAAAGCCCCCAACGCCGAAGATATTCGGGCGCGCAAAGGGGGCGAGCCCCTGGTCTCGTTGACCGCCTACACTACGCCGATGGCCCGATTGATGGACGACCATTGCGACTTCGTTCTTGTCGGCGACAGCGTCGGCATGGTCCTGCACGGACTGGAATCGACGTTGGGCGTGACGATGGAGATGATGGTGATGCACGGTCAAGCCGTCGCCCGCGGGCTGAGCAATGCGATGATGGTCATCGACATGCCCTTTGGCAGCTATGAACACTCGCCTGCCGACGCGTTCCGCAACGCAGCGCGGCTGATGGCTGAAACCGGCGCGGGAGCCGTCAAGCTTGAGGGCGGGGTCGAAATGGCCGAGACCATCCGCTTTCTGGTCAAGCGCGGCATTCCGGTGATGGCTCATATCGGCCTGACCCCACAATCGATCAACACGCTGGGTGGCTACAAGGTACAGGGCCGCGATGAACAGGCTGAGGCCGTGCTGGCAGACGCCTACGCCGTCGCAGGCGCAGGCGCGTTTTCGGTCGTGTTAGAGAAGGTTCCGCAACGTCTGGCCGATCGCATCACAGCCGAGGTTGCGATCCCCACCATTGGCATCGGTGCATCTGCGGGCTGTGACGGGCAAATCCTTGTGGTCGACGACATGGTGGGCTTTTTCACCGCCTTCAAACCGAAATTCGTCAAACGTTATGCCGAACTTGGCCCGCTGGCCGAGGCCGCCATCGCCGAATACGCCGCCGAAGTGCGCGCCCGCAGCTTTCCGGCGGACGAACATGTCTTTGCCGATCAGGCCCCGTCCAAAGGACCAAAGACATGACAGCCCCCATCCTGCGCCGCCTTGCCGATCTGCGCGCGTTGACGACAGAATGGCACCGCAAGGGTGAGGTCATTGGCGTGGTCCCCACCATGGGCGCGCTGCATCAGGGGCATCTGTCGCTGGTTCAGGCCGCCAAGGTGGGGGTCGACCGCGTCATTGTCACGATCTTTGTGAACCCCAAGCAGTTCAACAACCCTGAGGACTTGGCCAACTACCCGCGCACCGAACATGAGGACGCGCAGAAACTGGCCCCCATTGACGTGGATGCGATCTATGTGCCCGACCCGGATGAGATCTACCCGCAGGGCTTTGCCACCACCGTTTCCGTCACCGGCCTGACCAACGTGATGGAGGGTGAATTCCGTCCCGGCCATTTCGACGGAGTCGCCACTGTCGTCGCGAAACTGTTCCTGCAGACACAGGCAGACAGAGCCTATTTCGGCGAAAAAGACTATCAGCAATTGATGGTCGTGCGCCGTATGGCCCGCGATCTGGACATCCCGATCGAGGTTATTGGCTGCCCCACCGTCCGCGAACCCTCGGGGCTGGCGATGTCCTCGCGCAACCTGCGTCTGTCACCCGAAGGGTTGGAGATCTCTGCCCACAAACACCGGATCATGACCGAACTGGCCTCCGCTTTGAAAGATGGCGCGGCCTTTGACATTCTGGCTGCGCAAGCGCAGACCGATCTTCTGGCCGCAGGGTTCACGCAGGTCGAATATATCCAACTGCGCTGCGCTGACAGCTTAGAGCCGCTGACTCATGCCGACCGCCCCGCCCGGCTGTTTGTGGCCGCTTGGGCAGATGGCGTGCGACTGATCGACAATATTCCGGTCTGAACGCTCTGGCACCCGCACTATTGTTTGCGCTAAAGTCCTGCAAAACCAATACCAGAGGGGGGGCGCGGGCATGACCTATATTCTCGCTATTGATCAGGGCACCACATCATCGCGGGCCATTCTGTTTGACGCTGAAATGCAGCGCGCGGGCACCGCACAGCACGAATTCACCCAGCATTTCCCGCAGGAAGGCTGGGTCGAACACGACCCCGAGGAAATCTGGGACAGCGTTTTGCGGGTCTGCCGTGAGGTGATGGAAACCAATGGCGTCACCCCCGACCAAATCGCCGGTATCGGCATCACCAACCAGCGTGAAACCACCGTGGTCTGGGATCGCGCCACCGGGAAACCGATCCACAACGCCATCGTCTGGCAAGACCGCCGCACCGCCGAGATTTGCGCCCGCTATAAACAAGCAGGGTGCGAGGACGACGTGACGGCCCAGACCGGCCTGCTGCTGGACCCGTATTTCTCGGGCACCAAGGTGAAATGGCTGCTGGATACCGTCCCTGGCGCGCGTGAAAAGGCCGAGGCCGGAGAGCTGCTGTTCGGCACCATCGACTGTTTCCTGATCTGGCGTCTAACCGAAGGCCGCAGCCACGCCACCGACGCCACAAACGCCGCCCGCACCCTGTTGTTCGACATCCACAAAGGCGAATGGAGCACGGAGATCTGTGATCTGCTGGACGTGCCGATGAATATGCTGCCGCAGGTCCATGATTGTGCCTCGGATTTCGGAGAAACGACTCTATTAGGGGGAAATATCCCGATTCTGGGCGTCGCGGGCGATCAGCAGGCCGCGACTATCGGGCAGGCGTGTTTCCAACCGGGCATGATGAAATCCACCTACGGCACGGGCTGTTTCGCGCTGCTGAACACGGGCGACAAACCGGTTGAATCGAAAAACCGTCTGCTGACAACCATCGCCTACCAGCTGGACGGTAAGCGGACCTATGCGCTTGAGGGCTCTATCTTTGTAGCCGGGGCTGCTGTGCAATGGCTGCGTGATGCGTTGCAGATCATCGAAACGGCCCCCGAAAGCGGCGATTTGGCGCAACAAGCAGACCCTAATCAGCATGTCGTGCTGGTGCCCGCTTTTACCGGGCTGGGCGCGCCTTACTGGAAACCCGATTGCCGGGGCGCAGTGTTCGGTCTGACCCGCAATTCAGGTCGGGCCGAGTTCGCCAAAGCCACGCTGGAAAGCATCGCCTACCAGACCCGCGATCTGTGGCACGCCATGCAAGGCGATTGGGGCGCGGATACCGATGTGACGCTGCGCGTCGATGGTGGCGCCAGCGCTTCGGATTGGGCGATGCAGGGGTTGTCGGATTATCTGGGTGCTGAAGTTGACCGTCCGGTGATGCAGGAAACAACTGCTCTAGGTGCGGCGTGGCTGGCCGGAATGCGCGCGGGGGTCTATCCCGATCAGCAAGGGTTCTCGGAGACCTGGGCGCTGGACCGCCGGTTTAAACCTGAGATGTCGCAAGAGGATCGCGACGCCGCCTATGATCGATGGAAACGGGCTGTGTCAGCTGCGATGGCGTTCTGAACCGAGTGAGGGATCAGCTATGATCCTTCATCAACCGCTGCTTCTGACGTGACCAATCGCGCTTAGCCTGCGTTTCGCGCTTGTCGTGCAGTTTCTTACCCTTGGCGATGCCGATCTTCAGCTTGGCCCGACCCTTGTGGTTGAAATACAAAACCAGCGGCACCAGCGTCATACCCTTGCGCTGAGTCGCATTCCACAGATTTGACAATTCTTTGCGCGACACCAACAACTTGCGACGACGGCGTTCTTCGTGCTTGAAGACCTTCGCCTGCTCATATGGCGCGATATAGCTGTTGATCAGCCACAGCTCACCGTCATCGACCGAGGCATAGCTTTCGGCGATGTTCGAGCCGCCGGCGCGCAGAGACTTGACCTCGGAGCCTTCCAGCATGATGCCGCACTCGATATCCTCTTCGATCGCGTAATCGAAGCGGGCCCGCCGGTTTTCGGCGATGACTTTGTAATTCGGGTCGGTCTTCTGCTTTTGCTTGGCCATGACGCGTTGATTTAGGCGGCTTGGCGCGGCCTTGCAAGCCCTCAGGTCTTGGCGGAGATGATCAGGTCGGGGCCGAAAATCGTGTCGGCGTGGTTGTGCAGATAAATCTTGAGCCAGGGCGTGAATCGCGCGGGGTGGCGCTGCACCTCGGCCAGAAGGTCGTGATAGTCGATCCAGCGGATATCCATGACCTCGTCGGGGTTCGGTTCGATCTGCAATGGCCCACGCACATGGGCAAGGAAAACGTCCACCACCTCATGCTCGATCATCGAATTGCCCACATCGGCGTGGTATTCCAGCCGGTGGCGATATTCGGGATAGAGCCCGGTAATCCCCAATTCCTCACGCAGGCGGCGCACCGCGCATTCCGAGGGCGTCTCACCCCAGTCAGGATGGGTGCAGCAGGTATTCGCCCACAGGCCCGGCGTGTGGTATTTGCCCATCGCCCGACGTTGCAGCAAAATCTCGGTCCCGCGCACGACAAAGACCGACACCGCCTTGTGCCGCAAACCCTTTTCATGCGCTTCAAGCTTGTCCACGGGGGTCAACTCGCCATCGACCCAGGCCGGGATCATGATTCCCATCTTTCAACTCCTGCTGCCTGCCCGACGGACAGGTCGGACTCGTTCGGCTGCGTATTTCCAAGGTGGCGATGTTGAGCACTCATATCAATCGCACGAAAGGCCGCAGGGGGACTGCGGCCTTTCGATGAATCTCAGGAGATCGGTGTCAGATACTATTCGCCCGAAACGCTGACGATATAGGCATAGACGTCTTCACCGCCGGATTTCAGCCGGAAGGTCATTTTCGACTTGGCCGCTGTGTCATCCAGATAGGTTTTCAGGAAGGCTTTGGGGTCCTGAGAGTACTCGACAAAGGTTGTCTCATCCCAGACCAGACCGTTTTCACCTGCGGCCACGATGCTGTCACCGTATTTGAAGTCTTCAACCGTGCCAGCAGTGCGGCCCGCGATACCGTAAAGGTTCGGGCCGGTCTTGCCACCTTTGACGATCACTTCGCCATCCGGATCAGCGATCATGTGGCAGGATTTGCACTTGTTGAAGGCTTTCTTGCCAGCTTCTGCGTCACCTTCAGCATAGGCAGGAAGGGCCAGAAGGCCGACAATTGCAGTCGCGAGAATGCGATTCATGGCTTTTGCTCCGATAAATATTGGCTGCACCGAATGGAACGCCGGCACAGAAAAGAGTCAACGCGCAGATTGCCGCGCAACGACACAGTGTCACAACCCGACTTTAGTCGTCCTTAACCAAAGTCATGCGTCTGTGACCAACATGGCAGCAGATCGCCCAACTCGGGTGTGGCCAGATAGACGGCGCGGGCAATGGCCCGTGCAAGGCAGATCGAGGCCGTGTGGCCGATCAGCGCCAGATCCGCATCCGACGTCAGGGGTCGCGCACCGGTGCTGACTCCAAAGACCAGATCGCCATCTCCGGGCGTGTGGGCGGGCAGGATAGCACGGGCGATGCCGTCATGAGCCGCAACCGCCAACCGCTGACATTGCGGTTTCGATAGGGTTGCATCCGTGGCGACAATGGCGATGGTTGTATTGCCCTTGTCAGGTGCTGCCGGGTGCATGACCTGCGCCTTGAGGCTGGGCGCAGGCTGTCCAAGCCCCGAGGTCGGATCAGGCCCTAAACCGCCGAATTCGCCGCCCTGTTCGAACGGGGCGGCCCAGAAATGACGGTCGCCGGCCGTGGTGACACTGCCCAGCGGGTTGGCGGCAACCAATGCGCCGACAGTGACACCGTTTTCCAGCACCACCGAGGCAGAACCCAGCCCGCCTTTATGTCGGGCGGCCAAAGCTCCTGTGCCTGCGCCCGCTGTGCCCAGCGCGAAATCAGAGGCTGCGTTTTCGTACGCGGTGCGGCCCAATGCGCGATAAGGGTTCTCGGTCCATGTCTTATCACCCCCGTTCAGCAGATCGAACAAGATGGCTCCGGGAACGATGGGGACGATGGCGGGGCCGACGGCAAAGCCCCTGCCTTCCGCGCGCAAGGCGTCTGAGACACCCGAGCACGCGTCCAACCCAAAGGCCGAACCGCCAGACAGGGTGATCGCATCCACCCGCTGCACCGATTTGTCCGGGGCCAGCAGGTCGGTTTCCCGTGTTCCAGGCGCACCGCCCATCACATGTACCGAGGCGGTAAAGGGCGCGTCCGCCGTCAGCACTGTTGTGCCGGATTTCAACGCGTCGTCTTGCGCGTTGCCGACGCACAGGCCGGGGATATCGGTGATCAGGTTTTTCAGTCCGGGCGTCATTTCTAGGTGATCCTGTGGGGAGGGGAAGCGCGCAGGCGCGCTGCCTCCGGCGGAGGTATTTTTGGCCAGATGAAGGGCGGATCAGATACAGCGGCCACCGTCGACCTCCAAAGCTGTGCCGGTGATCATGCTGGCCTCGTCCGAGCACAGGAACAGGGCGGCGTTTGCCATGTCTTGCGGGGTTGAGAAGCGGCCGAGCGGGATGGTTGAGAGGAATTTGGCGCGGATTTCGGGGGTGTCCTCGCCCATGAAGGATTTCAGCAGCGGAGTTTCGCCCGCTACGGGACAGATGGCGTTGACGCGAACGCCTGATGGGGCAAGCTCGACGGCCATGGTTTTGGTGGCGGTGATCATCCAACCTTTCGAAGCGTTGTACCAGTTCAGGTTCGGGCGCGGTGACAGGCCCGCCGTCGAGGCCACGTTCAGGATTGCACCCGCGCCACGCGCCTTCATCTGCGGAACAAGAGCGCGCGCTGTCAGGTAGACGGATTTCATATTCACGTTGAAGACGCGGTCGAAATCATCTTCGGACACGTCCTCGAGCGGGGTTGGCAGATGGGTGACGCCCGCATTATTGACAAGAATATCGACGGGGCCGAAAGCATCGCTGGCCGCATCGGCCATGGCCTGAACTGAGGCCGGGTTGGCCACATCGACCGTATGGGCGGTGGCGTTTTCGTGCTGTATCGCCAATGCTTGTGCCGCATCGCCATTGATATCGGCGATCATGACCCGTGCGCCTTCTTCAAGGAACCGCTCGACGATACCGGCACCAAAACCCGACGCGCCGCCGGTGACGATTGCGGTTTTGCCCTTAAGCCTCATGGTCTTGCCCTCCCGTTTGGAGGTCAGACTAGCAAGGCGCGGGGAAACTGCCAGTTCAATCTTCGCTGACCCGCCCACGCAGCGCCTTGACGTCTCCGCGCGCTTTTTTCGCCGCCAGCCGCCGTTTGACCGAGCCATAGGTGGGCTTGGTCGCAACCCGTCGTTTGGGCTTGACCAGCGCGCGGGCGATCAGCTCGGCCAGCCGCGCGCGGGCCAACTCGCGGTTGCGGGCCTGGCTGCGGGTTTCCTCGCACTGGATGATGATCGCGCCCTCTTTGGTCCAGCGTCGCCCGGCCAGCTTTTTCAGCCGGTTTTTCACCGGATCAGGCAGCGACGGAGACCGAGCAGCTTCGAACCGCAGCTCAACGGCAGTTGAGACCTTGTTCACGTTCTGCCCGCCGGGTCCGGAGGACCGCACAAAGCTTTCGGTCATTTCCCAGTCTTGCAGAATGATATCGTCGGTGATGCGCAACATAGGCGCGACCTTAACTGCCCGAGCACAAAACAAAAAGGGCCGCCCCGGCGGGACAGCCCTTCGAAAGTTCAGGAGGTTGGGTCGGTTAGATCAATCGACCAGCCGGAGCGAGCGCTCCGCCAAGGGCTGCCCTAACAGGCGATCCCCCCGGTTGTTCCGACACCTCTCTCCAATCTCTTTCTCGACACTGGATCACCTCCTTATCTATCTGTTGCGGTTGATAAGGATGGTGACACAAGATGCGCCAATCTCCAAACGTTTTTTTACGCAGGCTGTGCGGTCAGGCGCGAGACGATCACTTTGAACGGGATCAGCGCGATCATGGCCAGCGACAGTTTCACCAGCCAATCCGCGAAAGCCAACGTCACCCACAGAGGGGCCATTGGACCCGTCAGCATGAAGGGTACCGGCTCCCACGCCCAGTTGATCGCGGCGTCGGCATTGGCGCCAAACACGGTGACCGAGGCCGAGAAGGCGATAGTAAAGAACAACGCCGTATCCAGCGCCGATCCGACCAGGGTCGAGACCAGCGGCGCGCGCCACCAGCGGCCTCCGCGCATTGCATTGAACACGGTGACGTCGGTCAGCTGCGCGATCAGGAACGCAGTCCCCGAGGCCACGGCGATGCGCAGCGGCACGGCGGCATAGGTGAAGCCATCGCCCTGCAGCATGATCTGACTGCCAATCAGCGAGCAGATGATACCGGTGATGAAACCTGCGAACACAACCTTGCGGGCCGTGGCCACGCCGTAGACGCGGTTCATGATGTCTGTGACCAGAAAGGCCAGCGGATAGGTGAAAGCACCCCAGGTCAACAGCCCGTCAAAGATCAGGAACTGGACCAGAATGTTCGAGGCCACGACGATGGCGGCCATGGCAAGAATGCCGGGAATGTAAGCGCGTTGCATATTTTGATGCCCGTTTTGTCAAGGTAGCGGCGACTTGGCCAGGGGGTATCCCAAGGCAAGCCGTGCGTTTAGACGCTTGGGGAACCTAAGTCAATCGGGCAGCAGGTATTCCACCAGCTCGGTGCTTTGCAAGGCTAGGAAGTTGTCATCCGAGATCATCGTTGCCCGCAGCCGCCCCTGATCGTCGCGCCAGATGGACAGACCTTCCAGGTTGTCATGCGCGCCGGTGCTGGTCTGGAACAGGGTTTCTTCGGTCTGAGGCCCGTCCCCGTCAATCTGCCAGCGCCGCAACCGGGATTTAAACCCCGTCCACCCCAGCGCACGTTCCAACACGTAAAGCCTGCCGTCGGGGTCGAAATCGGCCGATACAGGCAGGAATTTTCCGCTCTGCGGTAGCACAAACGGTGTCGACCACGCTTGCCCATCCCAGCGATAAACGGGGATGTCGCCATGCGGAGTCCGACTTTTCTCGGGCATGGTGTAAAGCTGACCTGCAGCGTCAATTGCCAAAGCTTCGAAAGACCCGTTCAGGTCAAGGGTTTGGAATGCCTGCGGTCGGGGTAGCACACTGGCTTTTGCACTTGGGGCGCGATAATGCGCCACGCGGTGCAGGGCCTCGAATGAGATGTAAAAGCTGCCATCGGGCGCAAAGGCGATACCCTCGGAATCGCCAACCCTTCCTGTCAAAGGTCGCCCCTTGCTGGACAGAACCGGCCAGTGGCCTGTGATTTGGATATCTCGGATACCGTTCTTATCCCGCGCGATGGTCGCGCTTACCAACGTCGCCCGATCGCTAAGCGCGACCATCTTGTGGCCGCCCTCTGATATCTGCAGGGCCGAAAACCCGCCGAACCAATCAGCGGTGTGACGCCACACATGGCTTTGCAGATGGGTCGCGGACTTGACCTCGACCGCTGTTGCTGCCCCTGCAAAGGGCAGCGCGCAGATCAGTTGGATTGCAGAACGGCGGCGCATTGCTGAGGCAGATCGGCCAAACGATATTCACGCCGGGGCTTCGGTGCCGGCGCATTGGGATCGGGCGGAGGCGGGTTGAGAATGTTGTTCACCCATTGCTGCGCTTGATCACAGCCATCGCCCTTGGGCGGCGGGTCCTGATTGACGCATCCTTTCGAGCCACGCGGACAGGCCAGCCGGACATGGAAATGATAGTGGTGGCCCCACCACGGCCGGATTTTTCGCAAATAGGCGCGGTTGCCCTTTTCATCCTTGCACATTTGCACCTTGGCGCCAGGAAAGACAAAAATCCGCGCCACGCGCTTGTCCTTGGCGGCGGCTTTCAGGATCTCATGGTGTTGTCGGGTCCAGTTGTCATTCACAAAGGCCCCTGCGGACCGGCGCAGGGAAATCGACGAGATATTCTCGCGCGCTTTGCGCCCCAGTCGCATGTTGTCGCCGGGCAGCATCCAGATGTCGATATCGAGGCCCAACTGGTGCGAGCGGTGACCGGATGTCATCGGCCCGCCCCTCGGCTGGCTGATATCCCCGATATAAAGCCCATTCCAGCCTGGCTGTTTCGCAGCAAACCGGCTGAGATCCTGCACATAGTCGATCGCCACCGGGTGCCCCCAGTTGCGGTTGCGCGACAGGCGCATGGCCTGCCAGGTAGGTCCAGTTTCGGGCAGCTGCACCGAACCGGCGGCACATCCGCGCGAATAACTGCCGAACGCGGCTGGTTTTTGCTGCGAACTTTGCTTTTGCGCCCCGAAAAGCTGTTTGGCCAGCGGCTGTGCGCCCACTGCGCCCGCCCATGCAATGGCCGCCAATACGGTCAAAAAACGTAATAAAATCATCTGCTCTGATCCCCTTCCGGTTTAACCCAGCGCATTAGGAACAAGCCCAGAATAAACAAAGCAATGATCGGTGACACCCCCAGACGCGCACTTCCTGTGGCCGCCGTGACAATCCCCACCAACAAAGGCGCGACAAATGCGGTGGCCCGGCCCGACAGGCCATACAGGCCAAAGCTCTCGACCGGGGCTTTTGGGTCCGTGTGGCGCACCATTAACGACCGGCTGGCCGATTGCAGGATGCCCCCCATACCGCCGATCAGGACGCCACAACCAAAGAACACCATATCCGGCAGGCCCGACCCCTCGGGTAAAGCAATGCCGTAAATCTGTGTCCGGTCCATCGACACCACTGTGATACAGACAAAGATCAGCACCCAGATCGCGATCAAAATCACTGGTTTAGGGCCGTATTTCTTGTCCGCCTTGCCCCCGATCCACGCAAAGATGGCCGAGGCCAGAACGCTGACAATCCCAAAAACGCCGATCTTGATCAGATCCCATTCCAGCACCAACCGCGCGTAAACGCCACCAAAGCTGTAAAGCCCGTTCAGCGCATCGCGGTAGAACATGGATGACCCCAGATAGGTCGCCAGACTGACCCGGTGCCGCAGATCCGAGATGGATTTGCCCAGCAGCCGCAGCGCCTCGGCCAGGCTACCCGTTTTCTCGGTCTGCGGATCATCGCGAACCCACAAGAAATAAGGCACCATAAACAGCACGAACCACAACGCGGTGAAGGGGCCGACAAACCGCGTCCCCTCCTGCGCGGCGGCGTCTAATCCAAAGGCCGGGTCCAGACCGATCAGTGTTTTGCCATTGGGCTGTTCCACAAACAGCAGCAACATAATCGCCAGCGAGATCAGCCCGCCGAAATAACCGAAGGCAAAGCCCGATCCCGAAATCTCACCCACTTCGCTGTCATCGCCCAGATCAGGCAATTGCGAATTGATGAAGATCAGCGCGTATTCCGCCCCCACAAAGCCCAGACCAAAGGCCGATAGCATCAGCCACATGTTCGACCCATCAGGCAGCGTGTACCACAGCGCAGCCGAGCCCACCGCATACATCACCGAGAACGCAAATATCCATGGGATGCGCCGCCCAGATACATCCGCCATAGCGCCCAACAAGGGGGCACCAAAAGCGATGATCAGCCCGGTGATCGTCAGGCAATTGGCCCAAACCGTTTGCGCCCGCGCGGCGGCGGCCTGTGCATCCAGCCCGGTGCCGCTGAAGTACCCCGCCGCAACGCCTGCAAAATAGGGGCCAAATACAAAAGTGACCAGCAATGTGTGATAGGGCTGACTGGCCCAGTCAAAAAACCACCAGCCCCAGATGCGCTTGCGCTTGGAAATCTCTGCCATGACTGCCCCTGTTATCGTTGTCTTTATAAGACGGGGCTTTACCCCAATTCGCAAGGGTTGTGTTGGCGCGGGCTTGCTCTTTGACGCCGGGGCGCTTACGTCTCGACAAAGCAATACCCCGGAGGCCCCATGCTGTCGCTGATCCAAATCCTTCTGCTGATCCTGGACATTGTCTGGTTCATCATTCTGGCCCATGTGATCATGAGCTGGCTGATCAATTTTCAGGTGCTCAACCTGCATCAACAGCTGGTGGCGCAAATCTGGTACGGCCTGAACCGCATACTCGAGCCGATCTACGGCCCGATCCGCCGTATCCTACCCAATATGGGCGGGCTGGACCTGACGCCGCTGGTCGTGCTGATCGGCGTCTATGCGGCGCGGATCATTCTGATCAACAATATGGTCTATTTCGTCTGACCTCTTGTTCACCGAATCTTAGTATGTGATTGTCCTGTCTTAAGAGCAGATAAACCTTAAAACAGGGCAACCCCGCAGATGTTCGACTCCGCGCCTTTGCTGCGAGATGTCTTTGGATTCGACGATTTCCGACCCGGTCAGGAAGAGATCGTCGACGCCGTGACGGCAGGCGAGAACGTTCTGGCCATCATGCCCACGGGTGGCGGTAAATCCCTTTGTTTCCAACTGCCTGCCCTGCTGCGCGACGGCGTGACGGTGGTGATTTCCCCCCTGATCGCCCTGATGCGCGATCAGGTGCGCGGGTTGCAAGAGGCCGGGGTTGAGGCTGGCGCGCTGACCTCGGGCAACACTCCCGAAGAAACCGATGCGGTCTGGGAGGCATTGGAGGCCGGGCGGCTGAAACTTCTATACATGGCCCCCGAACGTCTGGCCGCCGGGTCGGCATTGGGGATGCTGCGCCGGATCAATGTCAGCCTTATTGCGGTGGACGAGGCGCATTGCGTCAGCCAATGGGGCCATGATTTCCGCCCCGATTACCTGCGGATCGGAGAGCTGCGGCGTGCCCTTAACGTCCCCTTGGCAGCCTTCACCGCCACGGCGGATGCAGAAACGCAGGACGAAATTGTCGAGAAACTGTTCGATGGCACTACGCCGCGCAAGTTCCTGCGCGGGTTTGACCGGCCCAACATCCATCTTGCCTTTGCCGCCAAAGATGGCCCGCGCAAACAGGTGCTGGAGTTCGCCGCCGCGCGCAAAGGGCAATCCGGCATCGTCTATTGCGGCACCCGCAACAAGACCGAGGTGCTGGCGCAGGCCCTGCGCGCCGAGGGGCACTCAGCCTGTCACTATCACGGCGGTATGGAGCCCGAAGATCGCCGCATTGTCGAAACCCGCTTTGCGCGCGAAGATGGACTGATCGTGGTCGCGACCGTCGCCTTTGGTATGGGCATCGACAAACCCGACATCCGCTGGGTCGCCCATGCGGACCTGCCCAAATCCATCGAGGCCTATTATCAGGAGATCGGCCGCGCGGGCCGCGACGGCGGCCCGGCCGAGACTCTGACCCTGTTTGGACCCGATGACATCCGCCTGCGCCGCTCGCAAATCGACGAAGGGCTGGCCCCGGCTGAACGGCGTATGGCCGACCATGCCCGTCTGAATGCTCTGCTTGGGTTGGCCGAGGCGCTGGTCTGTCGCCGTCAAACCCTGCTGGGCTATTTCGGCGAAAAGGCCGAGCCCTGCAGCAAATGCGATCTCTGCGACACCCCGCCCGAAGTGTTCGACGGCACCACCCCCGTCCGCATGGCCTTGTCTGCCATCTTGCGCACCGAGGAATGGTTTGGATCGGGCCATCTGATCGACATCCTGCTGGCCAATGAAACCGACAAGGTCCGCGCGCGGCGGCATGACGCCCTGTCCACATGGGGCATTGGCAAGGACTGGTCCCGCCCGCAATGGCAGGCGATTTTCCGGCAGATGATGGGACATGATCTGGTCCGTCCCGATCCCGACCGCCACGGCGCGCTGCGCATGACCAAGGCCGCCAAGCCGATCCTGAAGGGCGAGGCGCAGATCAACCTGCGCAAGGACACGATCCGCAAAGCCACCCGGCGCCCCGCCGTCAAGGCTATGGTGGCCGAAGAAGACGCGCCGCTGCTGTCGGCGCTCAAGGCCAAACGCCGCGCGCTGGCAGAATCCCAACGGGTTCCGGCCTATGTCATCTTTCCCGACCGCACCCTCATCGAAATGGCGGAAACCCGCCCGATGACGCTGGACGATATGGCCCGGATCGGGGGTATTGGCGCGAAAAAGCTGGAACGCTATGGCGATACTTTCCTTGAAGTGATCGCGGGTGAGGCCGCCGCCCTGCACCCGGCCCGCCGCAAACTGGCCGGGCGCGATCAGGGCGAGATTTACGACCAGCTTCTGGCCGCACAGAATGACCTGACCCGCGGGCCGGACGGGATCGACAAACCGTTGACATGTTCGGCCTCGCAACTGGCCAAGGTGGCCCAACTGCGGCCCGGCGATCGGCGCGGGCTGGAACAGGTGCTGGGCGACCGTCGTCACGAAAGGTTTGGCGCTGCCTTTCTGGACGTGCTGGAACAGGCGGGCTAAATACGCCCTATCAGGCAAGGAGTAAGGGCGGATATGCTGGTAGTGATTTCCCCGGCCAAGCGGCTGGACTGGGCCGAGCGCGATGTGACGGTCACCCAACCCGATTTTCAGGACGACGCGATCCGGCTGTCGAAAACCGCCCGCAACCTGACGCTGGGCGATCTGAAAAAGCTGATGGACCTGAGCGATGATCTGGCACGCCTGAACCGCGACCGCTATCGCGCCTTTTCTGATGCGCCCGAGGCCGATCTGACCCGCCCCGCAGCGCTGGCCTTTGCCGGTGACACCTATCAGGGGCTTGAAGCCGCATCTTTGGATGCAGATGAAATGGCATGGGCACAGGATCACCTGCGCATTCTGTCGGGGCTTTACGGCGTGCTGCGTCCGCTGGACGCCATTCAGGCCTATCGGCTTGAGATGGGCAGCAAGCTGAAAACCCGGCGCGGCAAGAACCTGTATGAATACTGGCGCGATCAGCTGAGCAAGGCTTTGAACGCGCAGGGCGCGCAGATCGGGTCGGACGTGCTGGTGAACTGCGCCAGTCAGGAATATTTCGGCGCGGTTGATCCCAAAGCGCTTAAACTGCGGGTGATCACTCCTGTGTTCATGGAGGACAAGGCGGGCACCCCCAAGATCGTCAGCTTTTTCGCCAAGAAAGCGCGCGGGGCCATGGCTCGCTATATCATTCAGCACCGCCTAACCGATCCGGCTGGTCTGTTGGATTTCAACACTGGCGGATATTCCTATCGTCCCGACCTTTCGTCTGACGATAAACCTGTCTTTGTGCGCCCCTATTCGTCCTGATTCAGCATTGAAGGATCATAGGCCACCAACTCCACAGTATTGCCCTCGGGGTCTTCGGTGAAAATCCCTCGCCACCCGATCCAGCCAAACTGCTCAACCCGGTAGGGTTGGCCCATTTTGTCATACCAGCGCATCACGGCCTCTTGCTCCTCGAACGGTAGCGACAGCGCGATGTGGTGCAGCGATGATCCGGCCCCTGTGGCAGGTCGGTCGGCGCCGCTGGGGTGCAGCCCCGGTCGTGGGGCGGCAGCATGATGGAACAGGGCCAGCACCTGCGTATGACCTGCAAAGCCTTCGGCAATGCAGAAAAAAGGTGATGGCGCTGTTGTGGTCGCCGCTCAGGCGCTGCAGGCCGATGACGTCTTCGTAAAACGCCACCATCGCCGCCATATCAGCGCAGCGGATGGCGATCTCGCCCAAGGCGCGAGGGTGAAAGCCGCGGAGTTCAGTCATTGTGAAAGCCTAGCCCGGCACATACGCCTCGGCAATCAACGGGTGTGTCCCATCAGGTTGGTGGTTTTGGATCATCTGATGAATTTTCCGCTTTTGCAGCGGCTTGGTCAGATAATGGTCCAACCCCGCCGACAGGATACCCTGATCATCTCCTGCCATTGCATGCGCCGTAAGGGCGATGATGGGAACGTGGCGGCCCGTCTCAATCTCTCGTCGTCGGATTTCTGCCGTCGCCTGTTTGCCGTCCATGCCTGGCATAGATATGTCCATGAAAACAAGATCGGGGTCGAAGTCCTGATAAGCCTCAACAGCCTCAGTCCCGTTTTCTGCAAAGCGCAGATCGATGTTCAGATCTTTAACCATTTTTTGCAGGATCAACTGGTTGGTCCTGTTGTCTTCGGCGGCCAGAACCCGCATGAGCCGTTTTTGCGACCCGTTGGACAAGGAAGCCGCTATGGTTGTAACAGGCAGCACGTCATCCGTTTGCGCTGCGCGACCCAAAGCGGTCAGTCGCGAATAGAGTTCGGCTCTGGGTATGGGTTTCTGCAGAACACCTTCAACAAGATGGCGGGCTGGATTGGCGTGGATCATAGCTGGGTTGGCCGACATCAGGACAATGGGCAGGTCGTCCCATCCCCGGTCCTTGAGTGTGGTGGCAAGCTCTAATCCATCCATGTCAGGCAGATCGTGATCGCACAGAATTAGTCCCACGCTGTCGTCAATCTTCGACAACGCTTCGCTACCAGAGCTACAAACCGTTACCCGTGCCCCCAGACGACTGAACTGTTTGGCCAGGATGGCACGGTTTACAGCCATATCTTCGACCACGATGACGTGCCTCAGCCCCTCCGCCAGATCAGGCGGTTCGGGCTGGGGGCCTTCAATTGTCGGCAGAGAAATTCGGAACCCGAAGCACGAGCCCTGGCGTGGTTCACTTTCAACCCAGATCGTGCCACCCATCAAAGCGATCAACCGTTTAGTGATGGCCAGACCCAACCCTGTTCCTTCAAACTGCCGGTTGCGTTCATCCTCGACTTGGTTGAATTCACCAAAAATATGGTCAATTTTTTCGGCATCGATGCCTATCCCGGTGTCCTCGATTGCCACATGGATATCGCAGGTGCGCAGATCCGTATTGGGTACTCCTGTTACCCGAATGAGCACGTGACCGTGTGACGTGAACTTGACTGCGTTGCCAACCAGATTGGTCAAAACCTGACGCACTCGTCCCGGATCCCCCATGAAAAGAGTTGGCAGGAACAAGTCGTAGTCGACCAGCAATGTCAGCCCCTTGTCCCGAACACTGGGCTGCAGCAGCATAGATACTTCCAGTATGCATCGCTCAAAATCGAATTGTTCGGGATGCAGGATCAGCTTGTCAGCTTCGATCTTCGAATAGTCCAAAACATCATTGATGATGACCAACAATGCCTCGCCCGAATTGCGGATAGTATTGAGATAGAGCCTTTGTTCTTCATCCAGTGGCGTTTCCGACATCAGTTCGGTCATGCCCACGATACCATTCATCGGGGTTCTGATTTCGTGGCTCATATTTGCCAAAAACGCGGACTTTGCGCGGTTTGCGGCTTCAGCCCTTTCACGTGCGGCTTTCAGCTCGGCCTCGTGTCGGACCGACGCAGAAATGTTCAGCGCCAGGCTGACCACGTCCCCCCCGTTGCCGCGCTGGTCAATCAGTTTGAAGTAGTGGCCGTTCCAAAGGCGAATAATTTCAGGCTCGGGGTTCGTTTTCGCCCACCTGGCCTGCATTCGCCGTATCCAATCGCACGCAGCTTCATCGCCAAGATCAATCAATCCCTCGGTCGTGAGAATTTCCAGAATACGGGGATAGGCGATACCGGGCGCAACCTCGTCAATACCTTCGAACACACTCAGGTAGGCCGTGTTCGCTCCGATCAGGCGATTGTCGCCATCGAAAAACGCAAACCCGTCATGGAATGTCTGTATCGAATGCCACAGCCGACGCTCGGCCACTTCGATCTTGGCATTGGCCAGCGTCAGATCAGATTTGACCTTTTCGTTCTCATCGCGAACGGTCTCAACCTCGGCCTGCGTTTCGCCAATACGTTTGGTCAGGGCCATCGCGTGCAAGCCAAGTTTGCGATTGGCTGCCGACAGTTCTGCCTGTTTCATCTCAAGCAACCGTTCGGCAGCCAGCCGCGCGCGTCTTTCTTGTGCCAGTTTTGTTGCAAGACTCATCCGTGACGATCCCAAAGCATTTCCAACCCAGCATCGCGGCAGAGCGTGAAGAAGTGTTTAAGCCGTCACCTGAGCGGCTGGTCGTGGATCAGGGATTGGATGAAACCTAAGGAGCTTCATGCCGCGCACAGAAAATTGTCAGCCATCGGCCCTGTCGCTCGACGCCGTCAGAATGCGTAACAGACGGCCAGATCGGTTTACCCAAGCTTGCATGCCAAATACTCTGACCACCCTGTTGCCAGCGGGCGGAACGACGCTCGGTGCTCTGACCAAACGGGGCCTTGTCGTCAGAGACTTCGGGATCAACGCCGCCCTTCGCGCATCCAACCACCAATCAGGAAACCGCCCGCCAACAGCAAAACCAACCATGGCGGCAACAATCCGGCCTGCGTCACATCCCGCGTTTCATAAGCGTTGCGCGGCGTCAGGCCGATCCAACCGCGACCCGAGGCCGGTCGACCGGCCCGCACATTGCGGATTGACGGCATACCATCCTCGATCCGGATGGTGCCACCGCGCAGCCCCGCCAGAATAGGGTCCAGCACCTCCGAGGTGGCAATCGTGCGCTCGAATTCTTTTGGCGCGGCCGGGCCAAGGCCGATCACCGCCGAGTGCTCACCCTCCTGCAAACGGTAAAGGCCAATCTCGGGCCCGTAATACTGCGCTTCAAACCGACCGGGCGAGACCTCGTCCAATGTCACCTCAAGCGTTTCGCCATTGGGTTGCGTGACAGTGACCGGGCCAACTTCATCTTCCAAAGTCTGGCGAATAATGCGCATGACCTGGCCGTTGGCTTCGGCCCACAGGGCCTCTTCTTCCAGCTCGGGCTCTTTCATCATCCAATGCGCCAGACGGCGCAACAGTTCTAACTGCGGCCCGCCGCCTTCGAAACCGCGACTCCACAGCCAGGCGTGATCCGAAGCCAGCATGGCCACGCGACCCTCGCCCACCCGGTCCAGCACCAACAATGGCCGGTCTTCCACACCGGTCATCAGCACGTCACCCTTGCGTTGCTTGACGTCGATCTGGCGTAACCACGCCCCCCATTGATCCGAGTCGCCCAAATCGGTCGTCACCGGATGCCTGCGACCCAGATCACTTACCATCGGAACAAACCGCTCCTCGATCACACGCGCGGTCGGCTGTGCGGGAAGTATGGGCGCAAGCGGAGATCGAAAGATACTGTCGGCGCTGGCAAAATCCGGCCCCGCGGCGATCAGCACAGCGCCACCTTCGTTGATATAGTTGCTGACATTGTCCAGATAGATCGCCGGAAGAATGCCGCGACGCTTGTAGCGGTCAAAGATGATCAGGTCGAAATCGTTGATCTTCTCGAGAAACAGCTCGCGCGTTGGAAAAGCGATCAGCGAAAGCTCGTCAACCGGTACACCGTCCTGTTTCTCGGGTGGGCGCAGAATGGTGAAATGCACCAGATCAACCGAGCTGTCGGATTTCAGCAGGTTCCGCCAAGTCCGCCCGCCGGGGTGCGGCTCGCCCGAGACCAGCAGCACCCGCAACCGGTCGCGCACACCGTTCATTTGGATCAGCGCTGTATTGTTGCGGTCGGTCAGCTCGCCCTCGGCCTGTGGTACCGTGAACTGCAGAACATTGCGCCCGCCATGGGGCAGCGTGATGGGCAACTCGACATCGACACCGATGGGAATGGTAAATTGCTCTGCCTCGGCGCCATCGACCGAGATTTCTAGCGGGGCGGTTGCCGCACCCGCCGGAGCGGCACCGCTGTCTTCGACCCGCAATGTCAGGGTGACGGGCTCGCCGATAATGGCGAAGGCCGGAGCGTTACGAACGATCAGACGACGATCCCAATCATCGGCACGTCCCGTCTGCAAAAGGTGCATTGGCGCAGGAAGGTCCGGCGCCTGCTCTGCGTCGTGGATGATACCGTCCGAGACGACCAGAATGCCCGCAATTCTGGCGCGGGGCTCTTCGGCCAGCGCTTCGTTCAGCGCAGCCATGACCTGAGTACCCTCGTCGCCCTCACCGTCGCCAACTTTGATACGACGCAGTTCGGTGTTGTCGCGAGACTCGATCTCGGCGGCCAGATTATCGGCGGTTTGGACCGTTTGTTCAGCCCGGTCCGACAAAGTCTGGCTGGCGCTTTCGTCTTCGATCATCAATACGATGTCGGTCAGCGGAGCGCGATCTTCGACCTGATAAACGGGCCCAGTCAATGCCGCGACCACCACCAGCGCCGCCAAACCACGCAACGCCCAGCCCGACAGCCCACGCCACAGGGCCAACGCCACACCCGCCACGGCAATGGCAGCCACAACAGCCAAAACCGTCCACGGGATCAACGGGTCAAAAAGTACGGTTCCGGTCATTGTCCCAACCTGTCCAACAGCGCAGGTACATGTACCTGATCCGATTTGTAGTTTCCGGTCAGCACATGCATCACCAGATTGACCCCGAAGCGGTTGGCCAGCTCACGCTGACGTTCCCCAGCATAGCCGCGCCCAACGGGCAAAAGCGCCTGACCATTTCGATCCACGGCCCATGCCCCGGCCCAGTCATTGCCGCCGATCACCACAGGCGTCACATTGTCGTTGAGGTTCCTGAACGGCATCCCGTCGATCTGCTCAGCATCCAGCGGTGCAGACTCGACCCAAACATCCGTGCTTGCATACCGACCGGGAAAATCCTGCAGCAGATAGAAGGTCCGCGTCAGCACATGGTCACGGGGAATAGGTTCGAGCGATGGGATGTTCAGCGGTCCTGCCAGTTGCTGCAACTTGCGGCCATTGGGACTGGCGGCGCCGAACCGCGCCACATCTGAATCGCGCGTGTCAAACAGGATCATCCCGCCCGACCGCAAATAGGCGTTCAGCTTGGAATATGCCTCGGCCGAGGGTTGCGGTTGATCCGGAGTGATCGGCCAATAGAGCAACGGGAAAAAGGCTAGCTCATCACGTTCCAGATCCACTCCGATTGGGTCGGCCGGTTCGACCGATGTGCGGTAGAACAGCGTCTGCGCCAGCCCGCGCATGCCCGCGCCTGCGATATCGTCAACCTCTGCGTTGCCCGTCAACACATGCGCCAGCACCAGCTCGGTCGTGGCATTCAAGGCAAACTCGGTATCTTCGGGCGTCTGCGCCTGCGCGTCCGGCGCAATCAGTACAGCGCCCAGCGCCACAGCCGCAGCGCGGGCCAATCCCAGACGTCCTGATAGCGCAAGTGACGCTATAACATCCAACGTCAGCAGCAAAAGCGCGAGGCTCAGGAGGATACCGCCGATCGGGGTCTCGGTACTGATCTCTTGCCCCTTGATCGGCACATCTGCTGGCCAGGAAATAGGGGTCAGAGCCGCATCCTCGGTCAGAACGTTCAGCGCCAGCTTTTGTTTACCACTTTCATACAGCCCCGGACGCAGGTCTGGGCCGATCTGGCCCGAGACAAGATCGACACCGTCCACACCGGACAGGTTGCCTGCATCCGTTAGGGTACCAAAGCCGTCCATTACCTGAATCGGCTCCCACGTGGTGCCCTGCAACTGTGACTCTTGCCGTGACTTGGCCGCCGACGCGACCGCCAGACGGTCCAGCATTTCGACGAACAGACCCGACAGCGGCAGGCTGGACCATTCCGCATCTGCAGTCACATGAAACAGCACCACCTGCCCCAGACCCAAAGCCTTGCGTGTCACCAGCGGTGTGCCATCCGAAAGCGAGGCAATCACCCGATCCGCCAGATTAGGGTCGGGTTGGGCCATTACTTGCGTGGTCACCGAAACGTCCGACGGCACCTCGAGCCCGTAAAAGGGCGATTCTTCCGGGAACGGAGCCAGCCCCTTGGCCTCGCCCCAACTCATCGCACCTCCGACCGAGCGGCCCCCGCTGCGCAGGCGCACCGGCAGCAAAGCATCCTCGGCGTCGCGACCCAGATCACTGGCGGCCATACGTGGCCCTGCAAAGCGCAACAGCAACCCGCCCTGTTCAACCCATTCGACCATGGCCTCTTGCTCACCCGCAGACAGCTTCGCCACATCGGCAAGCACGATCACGTCCGGGTTGGCGGGCAAAACGTCCAGCAAACCACCCTCGACGAAATCTGCCGTTGGGATCAGCACCTGCGTTAGGTAGTGCAGCGGTGACAGCAGCTCGAGCCCTTCGCGGTTCAAGGTGCCGGCGATCAGGGCAACTTCGCGTCGCCGCAGGCTGTCATCGGTAAGTGTCAAAGCGCCGGCCGAGCGTTGGCCTTGGATTTCGAACCGCGTGATGCGGGCGCGCAACTCGGACGGTAAGGAAAGATCGACCTGGGCCTGTGTTTCACCGCTGTCGAACGTCATATCCACCGACTGCAGAACACGCATCGCACCGGCTGGATCGCGGCCCTGTGCCAGAACAGAGATTTCCTCAGCCGGTCCGGCCTCAGACCGTTGCGCGGTCAGTTGTATAAGCCCGTCCTGATAAGACGCCGGCAGGATCGCAAATACAGGCGAGGCAGACTGATACACCGTAACTTCGCCCCGCCGCTGCAACTCTGCAAGGATCGCGTCATACCCGTCATAGTCCAATCGATCGCTGAGCCAATGCGTATCGAACCCGCCATCTAGCTGTTTCAACGCAGCAGTGGTTTGTTCTATCTGGATCTCGGTTGGCTGCCACGGGGCGGGCGCCAGACCCGGCAACCTGCCGCGCCAGTCTTCGGCAGACTGGAACACCGGCATCTCAGGTTGGGTCAGGCTCAGGATTGCAACGGTCCGCCCAGCGCGCCCAGCCTCAGCCAGTTGCGCATCGATCTGGTCCAGCGTCGACGACCACTGTGTGGCCCCGGCCCAGCTGGCATCCAGCACCAACATCAACGGTCCTGACCCGGCTTGATCACGCGAGGGGTTCAGAACCGGACCTGCAAGCCCGATGATGATCGCCGCAGCTGCCAGCATTCGCAACAGCAATAGCCACCAGGGCGTCCGGTCCGAGACGCTTTCTTCATCTTTCAACCCCAGCAACAACGTTACCGCCGGGAACAACCGACGGATCGGCGCAGGTGGCACAGCACGCAGGATCAGCCACAGGATCGGCAAGGTCAGCAAACCCAGCAGCACCCAAGGCGCAGTAAAGCCAATACCCGCCAAAACCGTCATACAGACCCCCGATCCAACGCACGATAGAGCCACAACAGAGCCGCCTGCGCGCTGTCACCCGTGTGATGCAGCCCAAGTTGCCAACCGGTCGCGCGGCACAACTGCGTCAGCGCGTCCTTGCGTTTGGCAAGCCGATCCAGATAGCGGTCGCGCAGCTCTCCGGCTTTCAATGTCTCGTGGCGGGTCGTGCCGCCGACGCTTTCGAATATGGTCCGACCGCGATAGGGAAAACTTTCCTCGTTTGGGTCCAGAACCTGCAACAACACGCCTCGCACGCCCCGGTCGGCGGCCTTGGTCAGGGCCAGTTCGACCTCATCCATCGGTCCGAGAAAATCGGAAATGAACACAGCCCGCGCATGTGGGATCATGGCGCGGTGTTCGGGCGGCGCATAATCGGCCTCGGCATCCTCGGACCAGGCTTGCGCCAGTCGCACGATCTGTGCGTTGCCGCGCCGGGGCGGTAGGGTGGTGCCGGTCAGGCCCACGCGTTCTCCGCCTCGCACCAGCAGGATGGCCGTAGCTAGGCCCAGCAAGCGCGCCCGGTCCGCCTTGGTCGGGTGGTTCTTGTCAGACGCAAATCGCATCGAGGCGCCCTGATCGACCCACAGCATCACCGATTGCGCGATCTGCCATTCGCGTTCGCGTACAAACTGCTGATCCCCGCGCGCCGAGCGGCGATGGTCTATCATCCGACGACTATCCCCGATCTGTGCCGGGCGATATTGCCAAAAATCATCACCCAGCCCCGAGCGCCTACGCCCGTGATCGCCCAGCAGAACGGTTCCGGCCAGATGCTCAGCCCGCGCCAACAGCGGCGGCAGCCGAGACGCCTCGGCCTCGGATCTTTCACGAAGGGTCAGCGCAGCATTCACGCCGCAGCCTCGGTGCGGATCAAGCCGGCAGCGGTGCTTTCGATCAGATCAGCAAGGCTGTCCCCGCGCGCCCGGGCGGCAAAGTTCAGCGCCATCCGGTGGCTGAGCACAGGGCGCGCCATATCCAAGACGTCATCGGCATTCGGGGCCAGCCGTCCCTGCAACATCGCCCGCGCGCGCACTGTCATCATCAGCGCCTGCGCCGCACGTGGACCCGGCCCCCAAGCGACCGTTTCCGCCACCCGTTCGGACACGCCAGCCTCATCCGGGCGGAAGGCGCGAACCAGATCGAGGATCAGCTCAACCACCGAATCTCCGACGGGCATGCGCCGCAACAGAACCTGAGCGGCCAGCAGCTCTTCTTTGGTGAAAATCTCATGCGCGTCATCTTCTTCGACGCCCGTGGTGGCCAGCAGAATGTCACGTTCGGTCTGGCGATCGGGGTATTCCACGTCGATTTGCACAAGGAAGCGGTCCAACTGCGCCTCGGGCAGCGGATAGGTACCTTCCTGCTCAATCGGGTTCTGCGTCGCCAACACGTGAAATGGCGTCCCCAGCGAGCGATCCTCGCCCGCCACCGTCACAGTGCGTTCCTGCATCGCTTGCAGCAGCGCCGATTGCGTCCGGGGGCTGGCGCGGTTGATCTCATCCGCCATCAGCAACTGGCAAAAGATCGGACCAGAAATGAACCGGAAGTGGCGACTGCCATCTTCGGCGGTATCCAGAACCTCGGACCCCAGAATGTCGGCAGGCATCAGGTCCGGCGTGAACTGGATGCGGTTGCCGTGCAGGCCCATTACGGTCGACAGCGTTTCAACCAGTCGCGTCTTACCCAGACCGGGCAGACCGATCAGCAACGCATGCCCGCCGCACAGCAGCGCGGTCAGGGTCAGGTCCACGACCCTTTCCTGTCCGATAAAGCGACGGGTGATCGAGGCCTTCGCCTCTTGCAGTTTCGATTCCAGCGCTTCGATCTCGGACACGAGGTCGGCAGGTTCGGTCATGACTTTCCCTTCCGTGGACTATTATAAGCAGAGTGTATCGCGCTGAGAGGAAATGGCAAAAGCAATGAGCGGACAAAAACCTGTGACCCCGTCACCAGATGGCATTGAAGCATCAGTCAAAGCTGCCAAAACGCGGGGTTCGCCGCCGGTTCACCTTTGGAATCCTCCGTTTTGTGGCGATCTGGACATTAATGTCGCCAAAGATGGCTCTTGGTCTTATCTAGGGTCGCCGATCAACAGGTTCGAGCTTGTGAAGCTGTTTTCGTCAATTCTTAAGAAAGAAGACGGGAAATATTACCTCGTCACCCCGGTCGAGAAGGTGGGAATCACTGTCGAGGACGTGCCTTTCATCGCCGTCGATTTCGAGGTCGAGGGCAGCGGCGAGATGCAAAAGCTGACATTCACCACATATGTGGGCGACACGGCCGTCGCAGGTGCGGACCATCCGCTCCGGATTGTCATTGATACCGAAACAGAGGAGCCTGCCCCCTATATATTGGTACGCGCAAACCTAGAGGCGCGGATCGACCGCAAAAGCTTTTACCGGCTGGTCGACATCGCCGAGCATAGTGGCGATTGGTTCGGGGTCTGGTCAGACGGGCAGTTTTTCCCTCTGATCCGGTCGGATGATCTGCCGGACTAGGCCACCTGTGCCCGACGCTCTTGCGCCAGTATCACGGCCACTGCCACGATCGCCGCGCCCAGCGCGCGGGTCCAGTTCCACTCCTCGCCCAGCACCAGCATGATCAGCATCACGTAAAATGGCGCGATGTTGATGTGGAATGAGGTCAGCGCCACGCCGATCTTGCCCACGGATGCGATGAAAAACACCTGACTCAACCCCATGGAGATCAGCGCATAAATCACCAGCATCCCCGCTTTCTGCATGTCGAGCGTGGTTGTGGGCATCACCTCCATCCCCATCTGCGCGGCACCGGCGAACAACACGGCAGCGGTTCCCAGCCCCCCGACAAAGGTGATGGTGCTGCGCCCTGTCTGGCTGAGATCAGGGAAATCCCGCGCAATCGCCATGCTGGCCCAGCAGAACAGGCCCGTGGACGCAATGGCGCAAACCGCACCCAAGCCCAGCTGCGCCGGGGCCACCGCGCTGGTGGCAATTAAACCGCCGACAATCGACACGATCACGCCCAACGCAAAATTCCACCGCAGCCGCCGTGCGCCCGTCGCCACTTCTAACACCGTTGCGAACAAGGGCGCGCAGGATGCGATGATCGCCACGGTCACGGGATCGGTCAGCTTCTGCGCGAGGATGATCAGGAACATTGCCACGCCCAGCGTGCCGCCGACCCGCATCGCATGCCCCCAGCGCGCCCGCAAAACGCGCGTCGGCCCGTCAAACAGCACCCAGATCGGCACCATAACCAGCACCGCCAACGCCAGCCGCGCCACGAGCAACGCGACCGGAGGCCAGCTTTGCAGCAGCACCTCAGCCGCCGGAAACCCAGCCGCCCACGTCAACATACTGGCGACCGCCAAACCATTGCCCGATAAGCCAGAACTGCGCCCGGCAGACACAGAGAGGGCGTTCCCGCGCACGGGGTCAGGGCTCATCGCCATGGTGTCAGACCTTCTGTTGGATCGGCGACCGGAAATGATTCGCCGCATTGTCCCGAATGTTTCTGATCTGCGCCGGGCGTTCTGGCCGATTTTCGACAATCTGTCGTTTTCAGGCCCTTTCACCGCCAAACCCGGCCCGCTAAGGTCCGGCCACCATCAAACCGGGTCCGATCATGCCGAAATTTGCCGCCAATATCTCATTGCTGTTCGCCGAACTGCCCTATCTCGACCGGTTCCAAGCAGCGGCTGAGGCCGGGTTCAAAGCCGTCGAAATTCTGTTTCCTTATGATTTGGCCGCCAAGGAAACCCGCCGCGCCCTACTGGCTAACGGGCTTGAACTTGTGCTGATCAACGCACCACCTCCCAACTATACCGGCGGGCAGCCGGGCTATGCGGCCGTGCCTGGCGGCGAGGGGCGGTTTCGGTCCGATATTCGCCGGGTGATGCGCTATGCGGATGTGCTGAAACCGGGGCTGATCCATATCATGTCGGGCTATTCTTCGGGCCCTGTTGCGCTTGAAACGTTTGTGCGTAACCTGCAATGGGCCGCCGATGCCGCGCCACAGCAGCAGTTCACGATCGAACCGCTGAACCCTGTCTCGCAACCGGATTACTTCCTGAACGACTACGCGCTTGCCGCCGAGGTTCTGACCCAGGTAGACCGCCTCAATATCGGCCTGCAATACGACAGCTTTCACGCGCATATGATCCATGGCGACGCGCTGGAAATCTGGAACCGCTATCGCCCACATGTAGTTCATGCTCAGATCGGTGCCGCACCGAACCGGGCTGAACCGGGCAAAGGCCCAACGGACTTCGCGGCCCTGTTCGCGGCAATGGACCAACATGGGTACACAGGTTGGGTCAGTGCCGAATACACCCCGTCCACGCAAAATTCCGCAGACAGTCTTGGTTGGATGACCCCATAACTCTGGATTCTTGACAAAAAATCCAGCAAATGAAGAACGTCTCGACTTCGAAAGCGCCTTCAATGATACCAGCCCGTTTCGCCCACGCCCTTTTCGGTCTGATCATGTCAGGACTGATGTCCTGTATCGTTACAGGTATCGCAACCGTCAAGGCAGTTGGTTTTGGTCCCACCACCCTGGGTGACTGGTTCGGGTCCTGGGCCTTTTGTTGGCCCATCGCATTTCTTGTTATTCTAAGCCTTGGACCTTTCGTCAAACGTATGGTCGAAGGTTGGGTCAAGACGCAGGATTGACCCGCTGCAAAAAGGGCCCGCCGGGCCTGATGAGTAGCGCGCACTTAATGCGCTTCGGCCCAGTTGGCGCCCTGCCCGGCATCGACACTCAACTTGACATCCAGTTTAACGGCGGGATCCGATGCTCCCTCCATCACGTCGCGCGCCACACCGATCACCTGATCCACCGCATCCTCGGCCACTTCGAACAGCAATTCGTCGTGCACCTGTAGCAGCATCTTGGCAGGCAGCCCATTGATGGCGTCCGGCATCCGCACCATCGCCCGCCGGATCACATCTGCCGCTGTCCCCTGAATCGGTGCGTTGATCGCCGCTCGACGCGAGAACCCGGCATGCGGCCCCTTGGCATTGATCTCGGGCGTGTGGATTTTACGGCCAAACAGTGTCTGCACATACCCATGTTCTTTGGCGAACGCGACAGTGTCGTCCATATAGGCTCTGATACCCGGGAACCGCTCAAAATACCGATCGATGAAACCCTGCGCCTCGGCGCGTGGAATGCGCAGATTGCGCGCCAAACCGAAACCTGAAATCCCGTAAATCACGCCAAAGTTGATCGCCTTGGCTTGGCGGCGGATATCAGGCGTCATCTCATCAAGCGGCACGTCGAACATCTCGGACGCGGTCATGGCGTGAATGTCCAGACCATCGGCAAAGGCCTGTTTCAACGCCGGTATCTCAGCGATATGAGCCAGAATGCGCAGCTCGATCTGGCTGTAGTCGAGGCTGACCATCACATTACCTGGCTCGGCGATAAAGGCCTCGCGGATGCGGCGACCTTCTTCGGTGCGCACCGGAATGTTCTGCAGGTTCGGATCGGTCGAGGCCAGACGTCCCGTGTTGGCCCCCGTGATCGAATACGACGTGTGCACCCGGCCTGTATCCGGGTTGATATGGGTTTGCAGCGCATCCGTGTAGGTCGATTTCAACTTTGAAAGCTGCCGCCAATCCAGCACGCGGCGGGGCAACTCGTGTTCGGTGGCGAGGTCTTCCAGAATGTCCGCCCCGGTCGAATACTTCCCAGTCTTGCCTTTCTTACCGCCCTCAAGCCCCATCTTGTCGAACAGGATCTCACCCAGTTGCGCGGGCGAACCGACATTGAAGTTCTCTCCCGCCAATTCGTGGATTTCAGCCTCTAACCCGGCCATTTTCTGCGCAAAAGCGTTAGACATGCGGGACAGCACATCGCGGTCCACCTTGATGCCATGCATCTCCATCTCTTTGAGAACCGGCACCAGCGGGCGTTCGAGCGTCTCATAAACCGTCGTCACCTGCACCTGATGCAGTTGCGGTTTGAACAGCTTCCACAGGCGCAGGGTGATATCCGCATCCTCGGCGGCGTAAGCCGTCGCCTCGTCAATCGGCACCTTGTCGAAAGTGATGGCCGATTTGCCGGACCCCAGCAGCGGTTTGATCGGAATCGGCGTGTGATTCAGGTAACGCTCGGACAGCGTATCCATCCCATGCCCGTGCTCACCGCCATGCATCGCATAAGACATCAGCATCGTGTCGTCGATCGGCGCCACTTCTACGCCATAACGCGCGAAAATCTTGGCGTCGTATTTCATGTTCTGCCCGATCTTCAGGATCGAGGCGTCCTGAAGCATCGGTTTGAGCAAAGTTAGAGCCTCATCCAACGGCATCTGCCCCTCGGCCAGTGCATCCGACCCGAAAAGATCATCAGCGGCCCCATCGCGGTGGGTCAGCGGAATGTAACAAGCCTCGCCCGCCGTGACACACAGGGAAATGCCCACCAGATCGGCGATCATTTCGTTCAATCCGGTCGTCTCGGTGTCGACGGCCACCCAGCCGGTTTCATAAGCCCGGTCGATCCACGCCTGCAGCGCCGCCGCGTCGCGCACACATTCGTATTTCGAGGCGTCAAAGGGGATATCCTCAGCCTCGGTCACCACTTCGGGCGCAGGCGCATCGGCGATCACCGGGGCCTCGGCCCCCAGCTTGTCCGCAATGCGTTTGGTGAGGGTGCGGAACTCCATATCCGCAAGGAACCCAAGCAAGGTTTCGGGATCAGGGTCCTGCACCTCCAAATCGTCCAGCGTGAAATCCAGCGGCGTGTTTTCGTCCAACTGCACCAGTTTCTTCGACAGCTCGATCTGGTCGCGCTTTTCGATCAGGGTCTGGCGACGCTTGGGCTGTTTGATCTCTTCAGCGCGATCCAGCAGGGTTTCCAGATCGCCATATTCGTTGATCAGCAAGGCGGCGGTCTTGACCCCAATCCCCGGCGCACCGGGCACGTTATCTACGCTGTCGCCTGCCAGTGCCTGCACATCGACCACGCGTTCAGGCCCGACACCGAACTTCTCGAACACGCCATCCTTGTCGATACGTTTGTTCTTCATCGCGTCCAGCATCTCAACGCCGCCGCCCACAAGCTGCATCAGGTCTTTGTCCGAGCTGACAATAGTAACCCGCCCCCCAGCCTCGCGCGCCTGCACGGACAGCGTGGCGATGATGTCATCAGCCTCATATCCCTCCAACTCTTTGCAGGCGATGTTGAAGGCGCGGGTCGCCTCGCGGGTCAGGGGCATCTGCGGACGCAAATCCTCGGGCATGGCCTCGCGGTTGGCCTTGTAGAGATCATAGAGATCGTTGCGGAACGTGTGCGATCCCTTATCGAAGATCACCGCAACATGGGTCGGCGCATCCGGTCCGGCGTTTCCTTCGACATATTTCTGCAGCATGTTGCAGAACCCCGACACGGCCCCAATCGGCAGCCCGTCAGATTTGCGCGTCAGCGGAGGCAGCGCGTGATAGGCCCTGAAAATAAAGGCCGATCCGTCGATCAGATGCAGGTGACATCCTTTTCCGAAATTGCTCATGCGCGCTCTCCCTGTCGGTCAGGGGACGTTGTGCCACAGGGCCGCTCAGGTGGCCAGTCAAGAACGCGCGTCAGCCACCGAACAAGCCGCTGAACACGTCAGAAAAACTGTTGAGCAGCGCCATGATAACCAGCACGCCCAAAAAGGCGAAGAAGGCCATGGCAAAAAACTGAAACAGAATCGCACCTACGCCAATCACGGTACCGGCAATTGCAGGGCGCCTTCTTTCGTGACGCAGCAGCCCAATCACAGATACAACGATTGCCAAGGCCCCAAGCATGGCCACGCCGATCTGTAGAAAGTCATCCAGATCACGGCTGCGCGCGACGGGCTCGGGCTGTTCCAGCCCCGCGGCCGAGCGCAGGGTGGACTTGCCGATCTCGGCGGCCAATTCGCCCAGTGAAACGCCCGTCGATTGCTGCGGCGCAAACGGCCCTGCCCAAAACACGAACAACGCGGCAAACAGCGCAAGGGCACCAATACCAAACCCAATCCAGCCGAAAACCGGACTGGCTGTGTCAGTAGATGCAACTTCCGTCATCGAACTCATCCCAATTTCTGCAAATCGGCCATAGCATAAAACCACGGCAGTATTTGGGAGAACACTATTGCTTGCAGAAAACGCACCGTAACTGTGCCTGTATGACCATATCTCTTCGATTCAGCGATCCGCCATCAGGCAAGCAGCAAACCAAAGCTATGGGGCGCTGAACGCTCTGGTTGCCGCATCCCATCGCAATCCGGTTTTTTCAGCGATTCCGTGCATCTGCTTGTTCAACGACCTGTCATTCAGTCGACGGCTCAGGCTGCGCAATGGGACCAGATTGCGTTCCCCGTACCCGTCGATCAGCACGAACATCGGCACTGAGTCGCGCGTGCCGTAAACGATATTTTGCGCATGAATATCGCGACCCACGATCTGAAAGTCGAACAGCTTGTGGACAAAATCATTCAGCTTGTTCAGAACCTCGGGGGGCAGCCGGTGCTGCTGGCACAACGACATCAGATCCTGCGCCAGCGAGCCGTCCTCAGATTCCATACGCTCGACCACAATGCCCGGCCCGGCATCCGTTTGCACAACGCCAAAAGACCGCGCCAATGGCATTTTCGCGATATCCGGGCCGCTTTTCAACGCCGCCTTTATCTCGCACTCCAGCTCTTTCAATGCATTACGATAGACCGAGTCCGGCAGCAAATACCGCACAAAGCGCTTGGCAAAAGATCGGTTGGGCCGCGTGCGCGGGCGCGTCACCTTGATCAGAAGATCGGATTGGTCAGGGTAGGCATAGACGTTTCTGTGGCCACCTGTGGCAACAAGATCTTTGTCGGACAGGTGAACCAGTTGCACTGGAAAGATCATTCCGGATCCGCGTGGAAATGACACAAGAATTCTGACGCAGCACGCTACAGCATATCCTGCCCGGCGTCAGCCCTTGTAACAGTTTTATGTCAGATTGATTGCGCCTCTTCGGCCGCGGACCCTTTGAGAATGTATTTGCAATCGCAATAGGGGCATTCGACCCAACCAGTGTCTTCAGGGATTTGCAGCCAGACACGTGGATGGCCCAGTGCCCCTTCGCCACCGTCACAGGCGACACGGGTGGTTTCCACGATCTTGGTTTCCGGCGCTTCGATGGTCACGGCTGGCGATCCTTCTTCGGTTGTCGGCCTCGCGGGCATGTATTAGGTGCGTTTATGAGCGATGAGCAAACCGGGGGCAAGAGCCACATGAGCGATGCGGCAATCAGGATCGAAGGTCTGCACAAGACCTATCGCGGCAGCAAGGCACAGCCCGAGAAACACGCGCTAAAAGGCGTTGACCTGACGGTCCCGCGCGGGTCGGTCTTTGGATTGCTGGGGCCAAACGGGGCCGGGAAATCGACATTGATCAACATTCTTGCCGGGCTGGTGGTTAAATCGGCCGGAACGGTCTCTATCGGCGGGTTTGATCAGGATAAAAATCCGCGCCAGTCCCGTGCAGCAATTGGCGTAATGCCGCAAGAGCTGAACCTCGATCCGTTCTTCACCCCGCGTGGCGCTTTAGAGGTTCAGGCCGGTCTTTATGGCGTCCCCAAGGCCCAGCGCCGCAGCGACGAGATTCTGGAACTGGTCGGCCTTGGCGACAAGGCCGAAGCCTATGCGCGTACTCTGTCTGGGGGTATGCGTAGGCGGCTGCTGTTGGCGAAGGCTCTTGTGCATCATCCCCGCATTCTGGTCCTGGATGAACCCACGGCGGGCGTGGACATCGAACTGCGTCAGATGCTCTGGACCAATGTGCGCAAGCTGAACGAACAGGGCATGACGATTATCCTGACCACGCATTACCTGGAAGAAGCGCAGGAAATGTGTGACGAGATCGCGATCATCAACCACGGCGAAAAGATCGCGCAGGACAGCACCTCCAACCTGCTGAGTCGCATGGACAGCCGGACAATGGTCATTGCTCCGGACAGCCCGGTGACCGAACTGCCAACAGCGCAAGGGGTCGAGGCCACTCTGCGTGACGATGGCAGCTTGGTGCTGCAATATCGCAGCGCTGCGACCAGCGCCGAACAAGTTCTGGAGTCGGTGCGCACCGCAGGCATCCGTATCCGCGACGTCCGCACCGAAGAGGCAGACCTCGAGGATGTATTCCTCGCCCTGACATCTGCACGCGGATAAGAATTTGACCGTTAGACTCGATCTACCCGCGCCTGATAACAGTTGTTCCGCGCGGACCGGATGTGGATATAGGCCACATCGGGACGAGCAAAGATATCACTGATCTTTGCGCCGATCCGATCTGTGGGCGTAATCTCTCCGGTGCCATAGACGATCCGATCATCCAACCCATACCCTTTGAGCAGATAGTCGGGAGAGGTGGTCAGAATCTCGGGCATCTCATCCCCTTCATACTGTTCACACGGGGCGGCACACAGAAAGATCGGACCCGTTTCCGCGTAGGGTTGTGTCTCTGAAAAAGGGCGATGCGCCAATATCAGCATCTCTTTTCCTTCCGGAATGTTCTGCAGGCAATGGCGGCATGGATTGCCCGCACCTTCGGAAACGGCGCGCTCGGGTGAGGCGCCATATGCGTCCGGCCCTCCGGCCTGAAGCGCGCGGACTTGGGGGGTGGGCAATGCTGTGATCTTGAACATCTCGGGTCTCCTTTTTCTGCCACCCTGCCCAGAGGGGACACTGCAAACGACCCGTTTCCTGCGCAAAGGACTCGAAAAAGAACAAAAGGTGAATATAATGTGGAATCGCCATGTATGCCGAATTGTCGATCACATCGAACTTCACCTTTCTCACCGGGGCCTCGCACCCCGAGGAGTATATGCAGCGTGCCGTCACACTTGGTCTGCCCGCCATCGCGATTGCCGATGACAACTCGGTCGCCGGGATCGTGCGTGCCCATACCCAGGCGCGCGAGATCACCCGAAAGGTGCGCGAACGTGTGGAATGGGAAGGGCAGAACACGCTCATCGGCCCGCCCTGCCCCGATCACATCCCCAAACCGCCCTCCTACCCGATCCACGCCGTGCCACGCCTGATCCCGGCAGCCCGGCTAATCTTCACCGACGCGCCCACCGTCACCGCCCTGCCCCTGAACCGGCAGGGCTGGGGCAATCTGTGTCGTATCCTGTCCGCGGGCCGCCTGCGCGCCGAGAAAGGCGATTGCACCCTGCACCTGTCCGACCTGCTGGAGTTTTCCGACGGTCTGCACCTGCTGCTCTGGCCACAGGCAACCCGGTCGCCGGGCGGCGCGGACGCATGGCGGACACAGGCGCAACAGCTGACGCGCCGCTTTGGTGGGCGGATGCATTTGCTGATGCATCCCCGGTATGACGGGGCTGATAACGCCTATTTTTGTTTATTAGAGACTGAATCGCAGCAACTCGGCCTGCCCACCCTCGCCAGTGCTGCGCCACTGATGCATCACGGCGCGCGGCGCAAGCTGGGTGATGTGCTGACCGCCATCCGCCTGCGCCGCAAGGTCGATGATCTGGGCCGGGACGCTCTGGCCAATGGGGAACAGCGCCTGCGGTCCAAGGCCGAGATGTTGCGCATTTTCAAAGGCCATGAAGGGGCCGTCACCCGCGCCCATATGTTCAGCGAACAGCTGACATTCTCGCTGGATGAGCTGCGCTATGAATACCCCAGCGAGGGCAGCGAACAGGAAACCCCGACCCAACGCCTGCACCGTTTGGCGCATGAGGGGCTGAAATGGCGGTATCCGGCAGGAGCCTCGGAAAAAGCCAAAAAGATGCTGGCGCACGAACTGACCCTGATCGGCAAGCTGAAATATGAACCCTATTTCCTGACCGTCCGTGACATCGTCACCTTCGCCCGATCCCGCGATATCCTGTGTCAGGGGCGCGGCTCGGCGGCCAATTCGGTGGTCTGCTACTGCCTTGGCATCACCGAGGTCAGTCCAGAACTGGGCACGATGGTCTTTGAACGCTTTGTGTCCGAGGCGCGGGACGAGCCGCCCGATATCGATGTCGATTTCGAACATGAACGCCGCGAAGAGGTGATCCAGCACATCTATGACCGCTATGGCCGGGAACGCGCGGGCCTCTGCGCCACGGTCGTACATTATCGCGGCAAACGCGCCATCCGCGAGGTGGGGCGAGCGATGGGGTTGACCGAGGATACGATCTCGGCGCTCTCGTCACAGCTATGGGGGTTCTTCTCGGCCAAAGGTCTTGAAGCCGAACGCATGCGCGAGATTGGCCTTGATCCCGACGATAAACGCCTGAAACAGACTCTAATGCTAGTCTATGAGATTGACGGCTTCCCCCGTCATCTGTCTCAGCATGTGGGTGGGTTCATCATCACCGAAGGGCGGCTGGACGAACTTGTCCCCATCGAAAACGCCACGATGGAGGATCGTACGGTTATCTGCTGGGATAAGGATGACATCGATTCCTTAGGTATTCTGAAAGTCGATGTCCTCAGCCTTGGCATGCTGACGTGCATCCGCAAGGCGTTCGACCTGATCACGCAGCACCACCAAACCGGCTATACCCTTGCCACCCTGCCGCCCGAGGATCCGGCAGTGTATGACATGCTGTGCAAGGCGGACTCGGTCGGGGTGTTTCAGGTGGAATCGCGCGCGCAGATGAACTTTCTGCCACGAATGCGTCCGCGCAATTTCTATGATCTGGTGATCGAGGTCGCCATCATCCGCCCCGGCCCCATTCAGGGCGACATGGTCCACCCGTACATCCGCCGCCGGAATGGCGAAGAGGAGGTCAGCTTCCCCTCGGACGCGTTGGGTGAGGTGCTGGGCAAAACACTGGGCGTGCCGCTGTTTCAGGAACAGGCGATGCAGATCGCCATCGTCGGCGCGGGCTTCACCCCCGAACAGGCGGACCGGCTGCGGCGGTCGCTGGCGACGTTCAAGAAACATGGTAATGTCAGCGAATTCCGGTCCTTGTTCCTGCGCGGGATGGAGCGGAACGGCTATGAACAGGATTTCGCCGAACGCTGTTTTTCGCAGATCGAAGGCTTCGGCTCTTACGGTTTCCCCGAAAGTCACGCGGCCAGCTTTGCGTTGCTGGTCTATGCCTCGGCCTGGATCAAATGCCACCATCCGGGGATTTTCGCCTGCGCGCTGCTGAATTCACAGCCCATGGGGTTCTATGCCCCAGCGCAGATCGTGCGCGACGCGCGTGAACATGGGGTTCAGGTGCGCCCCGTCTGTATCAATGCCAGTTTCTGGGACAACGTGATGGAACCCGACGGTCACGGCGGGTTGGCTCTGCGGCTGGGGTTCCGCCAGATCAAGGGCCTGAGCGAGGAAGATGCCAGCTGGCTGACCGCCGCGCGCGGTAATGGCTACCATCAGGTGGATGATGTGTGGCGTCGTGCCGGACTTGGCCCCTCGGTAATCGAACGGTTGGCTGAGGCCGATGCCTTCTCCGCCTGCGATCTGACAAGGCGCGAGGCGTTGTGGCAGGCCAAAGCGATTGCCACCGCGAAGCCCTTGCCGCTGTTCTCGCAGGATCTGGAGGGCGAGGCGCTGGACGAGCCCGCAGCCTATCTGCCACAGATGACGCTAGGCGAGCAGGTAGTCGAAGATTACGTGGCCACCCGCCTCAGCCTCAAGGCGCATCCAGTGGCCCTGATCCGGCATCTACTGACGCCCGATCCGCGCGACAAAACCACACCTGTTGCGTGACGCCCAAACCGGGTATCGGCCCAGAACAGAGTCGAAAACGGACCAAACATGACCCGCCCCACGCTGTCGCCGCGCTTTCCCGCGACCCCAGATCAGATCAATGCTCAGGTCGCCGCCTTTTACGCCCGCGTGCGCGAGGACGCGGTGCTAGGACCGGTCTTCAGCACACATGTCCAAGACTGGCCCACGCATGAGAAAAAGATCGCCGCCTTCTGGCGCAACGCCATCCTGTATGAGCGCAGCTATGACGGCAATCCGCAACGGGTCCATATTGAACGGCCCGACGTGCAGCCCGACATGTTCGCCCATTGGCTGGACCTTTTCGAAGAGGTCGCCACCCAGACCCTGCCACCCGAGACCGCGATCCCGTGGGTCGCACTGGCCCGCCGGATCGGCGTGGGGATGAAGGCCGGTGTGCAATCTGCACGACAACCCAAAGACGCCCCTCCCATCCTGCGTTGATCCCGGGACATGGCGGTTTTGCCATGTTAGCGGTAAAATAGGGGCTATGCGGGTCGGCCAAATGGGTTTACTCAGGGGTACGACAGCCCCAATGCGCTGCGCCCCTACACCGACACATCACCCGAGGCCGCCTCATGAGCACTCAGAACACCACCCTTCGGGGGCTTGGCTATGCGTTTGCGGGCTTTGCCGTTTTTGCGAGCCACGATGTGCTGATCAAAGTGCTGGGTAGCACCTATTCGGTGATGCAGATCATCTTTTTCGCAACGCTGTTTTCCTTTGTGCCAATGGCGGTGACGATCCTGACCGACCGGACAACGGGCAATTTCCGACCACATCACCCATGGCTGGTCCTGCTGCGCTCGGCCCTGATGGTGACGTCTATGGTCTGCGCCTTCTACGCTTTCTCGGCGCTGCCGCTGGCCGAGGTCTACTCGCTGTTGTTCGCCTTCCCTCTGTTCGTCACCGTCCTGTCGATCCCGATCCTGGGGGAAGTCGTGCGCGCACAACGTTGGGCCGCCGTCGGCTGTGGCCTGATCGGAGTTCTGATCGTCCTGCGCCCCGGTGCCACGGATATCACTCTGGGCCATCTCGCGGCCCTGACTGCGGCGTTTTCCAGCGCGTTAGGGTCTGTTTTAGTACGCAAGATCGGGAATGAGGAACGCTCGGCCGTACTGATCCTTTATCCGATGCTGCTGGCCATTGTGGTCATGAGCTTGATGCAGCCCGCCGTTTACCAACCACCCTCGCTGCTGCATCTGGCGATGATGGCGCTGGTGGGCGTGTTTTCGGTCATCGCTCAGCACCTGATCATCCTTGCCTATCGCGCCGCGCCTGCAGGCGTGGTCGCCCCCAGCCAATACAGTCAGATCATCTGGGCCACATTGTTCGGCATGGTCTTTTTCAACGAGCGGCCGGATGGCTGGGTCGCTGTTGGGGCCAGCATCATCATCGCCTCAGGCGTCTATGTGGTCTGGCGCGAAAGCCGGGCGAACACCTCGTCGGTCAATACCCCGGTTCTGAGGGTCCGCTCGCCCCGGTCCGACACAGGCGCAAGCCGTCCCGGCAAATAAAAACGGCGCGCCATTCACAGCGCGCCGTCCTCAAAATCGCAGGTTCAGGGCCTTAGTAGACCACAACCGAGCGGATGCTTTCGCCCTTATGCATCAGGTCGAAACCGTGGTTGATGTCGTCTAGACCCATGGTGTGGGTGATCATCGGGTCGATCTCGATCTTGCCTTCCATGTACCAGTCGACAATTTTCGGCACATCGGTCCGGCCCCGCGCGCCACCAAAGGCCGTCCCTCGCCACGAGCGGCCCGTGACCAGCTGGAACGGACGGGTCGAGATCTCGGCCCCCGCAGGTGCCACGCCGATGATGATCGACTCACCCCAGCCCTTATGCGCCGATTCCAGCGCAGCGCGCATTACGCCCACATTGCCGGTGGCGTCAAAGGTGTAGTCGCCGCCGCCTTTGGTCAGGTTGACCAGATAAGGAACCAGATCGCCTTCAACCTCGGCCGGATTCACAAAATCGGTCATACCGAACTTGGTCGCCATCTCGACCTTGGCCGGGTTCAGGTCAACGCCAACAATCTGATCGGCCCCAGCCAGACGCAGGCCCTGAATCACGTTCAGACCAATGCCGCCCAGACCGAATACGATGGCACGGCTGCCGATTTCCACCTTGGCAGTGTTTATGACAGCGCCGATACCGGTGGTCACACCGCAGCCGATATAGCAGATCTTGTCGAAGGGCGCGTCCTCACGCACCTTGGCCAGCGCGATCTCGGGCAGAACCGTGTGGTTGGCGAAGGTCGAGCAGCCCATATAGTGCAGGATCGGATCGCCATCCAGGGTCGAAAAGCGCGAGGTGCCATCAGGCATCAGGCCCTGTCCCTGCGTTTCACGGATCGCCTGACACAGGTTGGTCTTGGGATGCAGACAGTATTCACACTCACGGCATTCCGGCGTGTAAAGCGGGATCACGTGGTCGCCCGGCTTCAGGCTGGTGACGCCTGGGCCGACCTCAACCACGACGCCTGCGCCTTCATGGCCCAGAATCGCGGGGAACAGCCCCTCGGGGTCGGCACCCGACAAGGTGAATTCATCGGTATGGCAGATGCCGGTGGCCTTGATTTCCACCAGAACCTCACCCGCTTTGGGGCCTTCAAGGTTCACATCCATCACTTCCAAAGGTTTGCCCGCCTGAACGGCGACGGCGGCACGGGTACGCATATCGTTGTCTCCCTGTCTTCTTTGCCCCGACCCTGCGGCAATCGCAGGAGGTTTTCAACTGCGCTTTGGTGACAGGTTTGTTAAACATCTGATATTGCAGAAACGACATTGCCGGAAAAAGGAACGCCAATGTACCGTTTTATCCCCACGCTGGCCCTGCTGGCCGCCTGCACCCAGACACCCGCGCCCGAGGACGCGCCCCTGTCGCCCGAACCTGCGCCGGTTGATCTGGCGTTTTGTCTGGGTGAGCCCTTTGCCAATTCTATCGGTCAACCTGTCTCGACCATTCAGGCCCAATTGCCTGAACGGTCCCGCGTTCTGGGGCCCGACGGCATTGCCACACAGGATTACCGGATCGACCGGTTGAATGTGTTTGTAGATGAGACCGGGATCATTCAGCGCCTGACCTGCGGCTAGGCGTGGACTCGGCAGACGATTCTACGATAAGAACAAAATGGGAACATTTTGATGTCTGCCGATGCCAAAACGCCGAATACTTTCACTCTGGTTTCCTCGTCTGGGGGCTGAACGGCTGATCCGCGCTGCGCGGGGGCTGCAGGATGGGCCTTTGGCTGTGGTGACCGAGCAGTCGAACATGCAGGTGATCACATCGCTGAACGCCACGGCGCAGACCGCCGGGTTGCGCGTGGGCCAACCAGTGCGCGATGCCCATGCCATGTGCGCCAATCTGGTGACACGCCCCCGCAACGCCCCGGCCGAGGCTGCGTTTCTGACCGCCCTGCGCCGGTGGGTGGGCAAGTTCAGCCCATGGGTTGCCGAAGAAGCCCCCGACGGCCTGATCGTGGATCTGTCAGGCTGCGCGCATCTGTTAGGCGGGGAAGAAGCGTTGTTGAACGTGATCGAAACCGACTGCGCAGATATGGGGCTGAGCGTACAGATGGGCATCGCCGACACGCTGGGCGCGGCCTGGGCGCTGGCGCGCTACGCGGGGCAACAGGCCACCTCCGACCGCAATGGCGACGCCATCAGCCAAGAGGCTCGCGCCACCCGCGCCCGCGCCACCAAGCGGCGGCACTGGACCAAGGGCGGGGCCGCACCGCAAGTGGTGGCTGTGGGCAGTGGCGCGCGGATCGCAGCGCCGGGGCAATCCTATGGCGCGCTCAGCCCCCTGCCCATCGCGGCGCTGCGGCTTGAGGATCAGGTGGTCGCACAGCTGAACCGTCTGGGTCTGCGCCGGATCGGCGATCTGTTGGGGCAGCCGCGCGCGTCGCTGGCGCGGCGATTTGGGCGGGGGCTGGTGCTACGGCTGGATCAGGCGATGGGCAGCGCGCCCGAGCCGGTCTCCCCCGCCCGCCCGCCGCATCACTTTGCGGTGCGGATGACCCTACCCAACCCGATCGGCCTGACCGAGGATGTGATGGCCGCCATCGACCGCGTTCTGCCAACGCTCTGCACCAAGCTAGAGGAGAAAGCGCGCGGGGTACGCACCCTACGGCTGGAAGCTCATCGCGCCGATCAGGCCGCCGAGGTTATCGAGGTCGGACTGGCCCGCCCAACCCATGACAAACACCGTATTCGGCCTTTGTTAGAGATGAAAATTGACCAGATCGACGCGGGCTATGGCATCGACATGCTGCGGCTTGAGGCGGTGCAGACGGAACCCCTACACGCCCGTACCATGGCCGGCCATGCCGAGGCGCGCCGCGTCGCCCGCAACCGGTTGGACGGCAACACCGCCGTCGAAGACCTTACGGCCAAGCTGGGGGCGCGGGTCGGGTTGGAGGCGATCACAAGGCGGCACCCGGCGGCCTCGCATATCCCCGAGAAAACCGCACAGGTGCTGGCCGCTGCGTGGTCGGAGCCCGCGTCCGACTGGCCCGCGCCGCCGCGCCCGCGCCCCTTGCAGATGTGGCAGCCCGAGCCGGTAACGGCCCCAGATACCCCAGACGTGCCCAGCACCTTCCGCTGGCGCGGGCGAGACTGGCAGTTGGCGCAGGCGACGGGGCCGGAACGGATCGCACCCGAATGGTGGCTGGATGACCCCAACTGGCGCAGTGGTGTGCGCGATTACTGGGTGGTTGTGACCGAACAGGGCGAACGGCTGTGGCTGTTTTATGGCCACGGAGGCACCATGTCGGCGGGCTGGTTTTGCCACGGTCAGTTTGGATAAATGCCTAATTAGGGTCTATTTTCCGCGATATACCAGCCAATCCGGCAGGTAATCGATCAGTCGGATCACCCAGGAAAACGGCGCGGGAAAATCGGTGCGGAACCGGCGACGCCCCATCGCTTTGGCCACGCGATTTGCTGCATCCTCGGGCGTCATCAGCATGGGCATCTTGAAGCTGTTCTTCTCGGTCAGGCGGGTCTTGATGAAGCCCGGATTGACGATCCGCACAGTCACACCAGTTCCAGCCAAATCATGCCGCATCGTCTCCGCCAGAGACACCAGCGCCGCTTTGCTGGCCCCATAGCCAATTGCAGCAGGCAACCCATGGTATCCGGCCAGAGACCCGATAAGCGTGATCTCACCCTGCCCGGCCTTGACGAAACCGGGCACGGTTTCTCCCAACACGCGCATGGCCCCGAGATAATTCACATCGACCATCCTCAGCGCGGTTTCCGTGTCCCAATCGCCACTGCGCATGGGATCATAGGCCCCGGCGTTATAAACCAGACCATCCACCGCGCCCGCCCCGGCCACTGCGGCGCGAACCGAATCCAGATCAGTCACATCCATAGGGATTGCGCGAGCGTTGGGCAAAGTTTCACACATCTCGGCCAGACGGTCGGCATTGCGCGCGGATAAGATCAGATGCGCGCCCTGACGGCTGAGAGCTTGGGCTAAAGCCCGCCCCAGACCTTCGCTGGCACCAATGATCCAATAAGTTTTTCCGTCAAAGCTGCTCATTCCGCGACCGTTTCATATGTTGTGTTTCTTTTACGACCGCGACGGGGCGCTGGATCAAAAGCAGATCCGCCAAGTCTTCTGTAACCCGAGGTCACAAAATAGTGCATTCAAGAAAAACACCTAATCCGATTGATCCACCCAGGCCCATTCTGCGTATCTTATTGTAATACGTTACATAACGAGGCTTGAATGTTCGACGAATCCCGGGGCGGCCGGAAAAAAATCGCAGTCATTGGCGCAGGCATCTCGGGTCTCTCCGCAGCTTACTACCTGTCAGAAAACAACGACGTAACCGTCTTTGAGGCCGAACCCCGACTGGGCGGCCACGCGCGCACGGTTATGGCCGGAAAGAACGGCGATCAACCGGTGGATACCGGGTTCATCGTCTTCAACTATGTGACTTATCCCTACCTGACCGCGCTGTTTGACGAGTTGAACGTCCCGGTCATCAAGTCGGAAATGAGCTTTGGCGCCACCATTGACAATGGCCGCATCGAATACGGGCTGAACAACCTGCGTACACTGACGGCGCAGAAACGCAACTTGGCCCGTCCCGCCTATTACAAAATGATCGCCGACATCCTGCGGTTCGGAAAAGAGGCCCCAGAGGCCGCCCAAGACGATGACACCACAATCGGAGAGTTGGTGGATCAGCTACGCCTGGGCCATTGGTTCCGCCACAACTATCTGATGCCCATGTGTGGCGCGATCTGGTCGACCCCAGTTGAGTTCGTGGATCAGTTCCCGGCCCGCTCGCTAGTGCAATTCTTCCGAAACCACGCTCTGCTGGCCAGTGGACGCGCGAAGCAGCATCAATGGTATTCCGTCAAAGGCGGTAGCATCGAATATGTGCGTCGCATCGATGCCGCCCTGCGCGCGCGCGGATGTGATATCCGATTGGCTGCACCGGTTGATCACGTGAAACGCGACGATGTGGGTGTTACGGTCCACAGCCAAGGTCACGCGGATCAGTTCGACGAGATTATCCTCGCCACGCATTCCGATCAATCGCTGGCCATTCTGGGCGATGCCGCGACCGAAGCCGAGCGCGCGGCACTTGGCGCAATCCGGTATCAGCCCAATACAGCGATTCTGCATTGCGACGAACGCCAGATGCCACGGCGACGCGCCTGCTGGTCCAGTTGGACCTATCGGTCGCAGGCTGGAAATGTTGGCGTAACCTACTGGATGAACCGGCTTCAGAATATTCCGGACAGTGACCCCCTTTTCGTGTCGCTGAATGCTTCATCAGAAATTCCTGCGGATAAAATCTATGATCAAGTCGAATTTGCCCACCCGGTATTCGACAAAGCAGCCCTGAAAGCACAAGGGCAAATCCGCGAGATGCAGGGACAGAACCGAACTTGGTTTGCCGGCGCCTATAACAGGCACGGCTTTCACGAAGACGGGATTGCCAGCGCGATGCATGTTGTTGCGCAGCTGAACGGCACCCCGCAAACCCTCGGAGCTGAAAATGACACTCTTGCAAAAGGCCCGGCCATCCCTGCCTAAGGGTGGCTTCCGCGCGGCGTTGATTTCGGTGTTGCTGCTGGCCTCTGGCGGGCTTGCAGCCTCACCGGGCCTGAACACGCTGGACAACCCTCAACTGCATGGCACGGCAACCTACCGGTATTTGGGGTTGCCTCTGTATAATGCGCAGCTGTTCACACAGCGCGGTGCGTCGTTTGATTGGGGGCAGGACTTTGCCCTTGAACTTCAATACCGCCGCAACGTGACGAAAAAGGCGCTGATCAATTCGACACTGGATGAGATGGAGCGCATCGGCAGCCCGGCCCCAGTGCGCGATCAGCTTGAAACCTGCTTCAAGGCCGTGAAGAAAGGCGACCGATACCTGGCCGTATCAGATGGACCAGATCGCGTATCTTTCTGGCTGAATGGAGCCAAGACCTGCACGATGTCCTATCCGGGCATCAAGCGCAGTTTCATGTCTGTTTTCTTGGGTGAAAACACGCGCTCAGCCTCCTTCTCGCAGAAGTTGCGGGGACAATAATGCTGTATCCGCGGGTCAGCCTCTATGCGCTGATGCTCGCGGCAGCGGGTATCCCGCTTTATATTCATCTGCCGCGTTTCGCCGCCGTCAATCTTGGTATCGGACTGGGCGTAATCGGTTCTGTCCTGCTGGTGATCCGGTTGGTCGATTTGGTGCAGGATCCTTTGATCGGCTGGGCCATCGACCGTTGGCCCAAGGCCCAACTTGTATTCGCAGCAATGGCTGCGCTGGGATTGGCCATTGGCTTTCCGGTCCTCTTTAACTTGCCCGAAGGCGCAAGAATCGCAGCATTAGTCTCTGTTCTGGTGTTACTGTTTTCGGCCTACAGCCTCGGCACGATCCTTTTGTATGGCCGCAGCGCCACCCTTGCAAAACAGACAGATCCGAAAGAACTGATGACATTGGCCGCATGGCGCGAAGGCGGCCAATTGTTGGGAGTGGTCGTCGCAGCCAGTGCCCCTGCTCTGTTTCTGGCGTTCGGAGCGGCCGCTCAGGGATATCCAGCTTTCGGCATATTCCTGGGCCTGTTAGCGATGCTGACATGCGCGGTGACGTACCCCATTTGGCTGCGTACGCCGATAACCGGCGACGGGTTATCTTTTGCAGGGCTGGGTCAGGCAGGTGCGCTGCGTCTGTTGGCTTTGGCGCTGGTGAACAGTTTGCCTGTGGCCATCACGTCAACCTTGTTTTTGTTCTTCGTTGAAGATCGTCTGCAATTGCCTGGAAAAGCCGGGCCGTTATTGATCCTGTTTTTCCTCAGCGCCGGGGCAAGCGTTCCGCTTTGGGCACGCCTAAGCAACCGAATTGGCCCGAAACAGACTCTGATAATCGCCATGCCCCTTTCGATCGCAGGCTTCATCGGTGCCGCCACTCTGTCGGCGGGGAACCTGACTGGGTTCGCGGTGATCTGTATTGCATCTGGTGCCGCATTGGGCGCGGATATGGTCGTGTTGCCAGCGATGTTCTCGGTCGTACTGACGCGCGCTGGCCTGAACGCATCCGCGGCGTTTGGCATCTGGTCATTTGCGGGCAAACTGGGCCTTGCATTGGCCGCCTTCTTCACTTTGCCGCTGCTCGAACGCAGCGGATTCGCTCCGGGACAAGCAAACTCGGCCGAGGCTCTGAATACGCTCAACCTCGCCTACGCAGTGCTGCCCTGCATCCTGAAACTCGGCGCGTTCGGAATGGTTCTGACGTTGCCAACGGAGGTCACTTCCAAATGACACTTGTTGCCATCCTTCTTGCCGCCATCCTTTTGGTGATCATTGCAAAGCGGAGGTTCCTGAGCTTTCGCTCACAGGTACCTGCGGACTACGCAAGCACAGGCCCTGCCTTTAACATGAAACAGAACCTAAACGGGGAAATCCTGTCCGAGGGGTTGATCTATGGACCCAACGGCAAGATGACCAACAGCTTTGTTGCCCGTATGGTTGGCGAATGGGACGGAAACACCGGTACACTGGCCGAGTATTTCACCTATTCCAACGGCAAGCAGATGACCCGCAAATGGTATCTGACACTTGGCACTGGCAACACATTTACCGCCACTGCAGATGACATCGTGGACGAGGGTCAAGGCACGATCTCGGGGTCTACTGTCAAGTTGAAGTACCGGATCATTTTGCCGCAAGATTCAGGCGGGCATACTCTGGACGTGACCGATTGGATGTATCTGACCGAAAACGGTGTGATCATGAACCGATCCGAGATGCGCAAGTTCGGAATAAAGGTTGCCGAACTGGTTGCCACGATGCGCCCTGCGCCCGAGGTCAAGACCGCGCATCTGAACGGGGCGAACGGATATGATGCAGACAGCGACGTGAGGCCGCTGCAATGATGATCCGGCGGCTTACTGTCTCAGCTCTGGCGATCGTGGGGATTGTGGCTTTAGCATCTTGTTCGGCCAAGCCGCGCGTTCCAAAGACGTTCCTGTCAGACCGGCAATTGAATCTGGAAGAGTTCTTTGAGGGCGAAACCGTAGCCTATGGGCAGTTCCAAGACGTTCTTGGCAATGTCCCGCGACGGTTTACTGTGGATATAGACGGCACATGGGACGGCAAAACGCTGACGCTTGTCGAAGATTTTGTTTATGACGATGGTGCCACGGAACAGCGGATCTGGACTCTGACCAAAACAGGTGAAGATACGTGGACAGGAACCGCTGCGGGTGTGCTTGGCACCGCCTCGGGTGTCGAGCGTGGGGATACGTTCAACTGGAAATACAAAATCGACCTGCCCATAAAAGAAGGCACAATGCGCGTGAACTTCGACGATTGGATGTGGCTGTTGTCGGATGACCGGTTGCTGAACCGCGCTTATGTTTCGCGTTACGGCGTGCGGTTGGGCGAAGTCATTCTGTTCTTTGAAAAGAAATGAAAAAGGGCGGATCTAAGGACCCGCCCAATAGTCTGTATGGTTCAGATCAACTTAGAAGTTGAACTGAGCACCAAAGTCAGCGCGGATGCGGCCGTCTTCGTCACCGTCTTTGATCTCGCCAACAGCGCCACGCAGGGTCGCACCGTTGCCCAGGTCGTAGATGGCACCAACACCGATGTTGCGCGTATCGTCATCCGCATTGCCGTCACCGTAAACGAACTGCAGGGTGGTTGCTGCGCCAACGTTGTAAGATGCCGACAGACCATAGGCAGTGCCGTTTTCGGCATCGTCAGCAACGTCGTCGTCTGCCAGGAACAGGGTGCCGTAGAAATCGCCCAGTTCTGCGCCGATGGTCAGAACGGCCAGGCTTTCTTTTTCAACGCCAGCGCCTTCGTCGGTCTCACCATAGGCCAGCGACGCGGTGATGTTGTTGAATGTGTACGAACCGCTTACGTCCCAGCGATCGCGATCGTCAGTCTGACCCGCGCCCAAGAATTGAGTGTCCTGATCATACGAGGCCGAGAACGCGAAATCGCCGACGGTGTAACGGAAGAATACCGCGTTTGCACCGGAACCGGTCGAGCTGTACTCGAGGAACGAGTAGTTAACGCCAACGTACTGGCCAAGGAATTCTTCCAGGCCGGGTTCGTTGCCGAAATAGTCATCCAGGTTGTCGAACGAACCCGAGACGTTGCCCGCGTCAACACGCAAGCCGCCGTAGATGACCGAGAAACGGGCGCCGTTCAGACCAGCTTCGTTCTGTTCACCGGTGGACGAGTCGTCGTCGGCCTGCAAACGAACGCGGCCCTGGAATTCGACACCGCTGTCGGTTTCGACATTGGCGTCGATGTTCAGGCGGAAACGCGACACCAGAATGGTATTGTCGGTCGAAGGATTGTTCACGTTGACGGCGCCGCCGGCGGTCGTGGTTGTGGTTTGTGCAGAACGATCTTCTTCGTAGCCAATACCAAAACGACCGTAGCCGCTGAATTTAACTTCCGCAGCAGCAACGCTTGCGGTTGCGATCAGCGCGGTCGATGCGATGAGGAGTTTTTTCATGGTGTGATTCCATAAATTTCGAGAGGAGGAAAGCCGCGCAATTGCGACTTGAGCTTCCATTCTTAGATTTACAGAAATTACGCAATATGTATCTTGCGTTTTTTTGTCAGCGCAATGGAGTCTGTTGCATCTTTGCACTGATCGTTGATCCCGCCGCAGCGGAGTTAGCGTTTATTTAAGAACCATTCGGGGATTCACCAGAAACATTACAAAGGTGTGATCAACAAAAATGGCGGCGGGCCTTGAAACGGCCAAACGCCGGAATATCGCATTGAAAATAAGGGTAAATTCAAAGCCCAAATATTTGAGTGCAGACAAAACGATCTGCATGTCCGATGGTGGTCAATTGCTGGTGTAAAAGAACGACAAACTGCGGCTGGTTCCTCCGGGTGGCAGAGGGAACGGCTCGGCGGCGCGAACTTGCGCGCGGGCCGCGCGGTCGACTTCGGGCGAGCCGGAACTGTCCACCACATCGACAAAGGCCAGTGATCCGTCAGGGTTGATCCGGAAGAAAACCTGCGCAAAGCCGCGCGCCGAGACAAAGACGACCGGGGCGCGGTTCAGATGGACCAGAACCTCGCCCGCATAGTTGGTGGTGTCCGAATTCCCGGGCCCTCGCCCACCAGACCGAGTGCCACTGTTGCCTCGGGTGAAGTTATCGACCCCGCTGCGCCGATAGGTGGATAAGGGCGACTCGATCTCTTGCGAAGGGAATCTCAGATCACTGAAATCCCGCGCGCCATTACTTGCGCCCTGCCGTCGGGGTGTCGGCTCGCGTTCGGGCCGTTGTGGCCGGATCGAGGACCGAACAGCCAGTTCCGAACCCGCCTCGGTCTCTTCCGGCTCGGCGGTTGCTTCGGGCAGAACGGGATCGACCGCTTCATCTTCAAGCGGCACAACCGGCACGACGGAAATTTCGGGCACAGGTTCAGCTTCGGGTTCAGGAAGCGCTGCCAGTTCTTCGACCTCCGGTGTCACGGGCGGCGTTTCGGTGGGGGCCTCAAGTTCCTCGGGCAAAACGTCCGGATCGCCTTCGGGTATCTCGACCACCTCTGCTGTTTCCACGGACGGAGTTTCTTCAATTTCATCGCTCGCGGCTTCTTCGCCTTCAGATGTATCTTCGGTCTCAGCCACATCCGGTTCGACTGGCTCGGTTTCTGCGGGCTGCACAACTTCGGCCTCACCAACATCCGGCGAGAAGGTCTGCTGAGGGTTTTCCGAGGCGACTAGCGCCTCGCTGACCGGCACTTCAGGTTCCTCTGGCAGTTCTTCGACAACTTCTTCTTCGGCTGGCGGCTCGGGCTCGGGGACAGGCTCCGGCTCTTCCGGTTCTGATGCGGGTTCGGCAAGGTCTTCGAAACTGTTGCCCAGTTCAACCGTATCTTGCGCGTCCGAAGTGCCAGCATCCTGAACCAGATTTGGCGTCGTAAAAGCAAGCCCCATGAAATGCAGAAGCAATGACACCAGCACGGCGACAACCGCGATGAAAATGGACCCCCGGATCATTCCAACGCCTTTTGGGTCACCACGAATACAGATGTTGCCCCAAGACGACGCAATGTCCCCGTAACTTCGACCAGACGCGCGCCCAGCGCCTCGCGATCGGGGACGATCCGCACCGGGCCGGGCTCTCGACCTTGCATATAGGCTTCGGGCTCAATCTCTGTTCCGCGAAAACTCAGGCTGCCGTCACTGTGCATTACCAAAGCATCGGGCGGTTCGCGCCCATCCAATTCGGACGTATCCACAAGCTGAAGATCCGGATCCAGCGGCACCGCAACCGTTCCGGCGATCAGAAAGAAGATCAACATCAGAAAGACGACATTGATCAGAGCGATCGTGGAGTCGCGTTTGCGGCGGGGACGGATTGAGCGGATCATTCCAGCACCAAAACGCTGAGACCTTCGCGCCCCCTGAGCCGGACCAAAAGGTCCACCAACCGCTGCGAGGTGGTCGCCTCGCCCAAACTGATCAGAATCTGGCCGGTTTCGACCTGCGCAGTCAGATCATCAAACGTAATGTCAGCACCGTTCAAAGTCAGCGTCTCGGGCCCGAGTTGAACAAAAAACCGTTCGGTCGGGGTATCAGAGGGAGTGCCGCCGCCGGTCGCGTTACTCAGCTCGATTTCGGCGTATTTCGAAAAAGTCGACGTGAGCATGAAGAACAGAAGCAGCAGAAAGATCACGTCGATGAGCGGCGTCATCGACAGCGGTCGTCTGACAAAGGGCGCCCTGTTACGCATGTCCCGGTGCGGTTTCCATGGGTTGGTCAGTATCGGCGCGCGGGATCGCTTGCCCCGGCACAAGGATCGTACGCAGCGCCTTGTCGGCGAATACTCTTTCACGTGCCGTCCGGCTTTCGAACCAAGACAGGACCATTGAGGTCGGCATAGCCACGGCCAACCCTACGGCAGTCGTGATCAGAGCCACCCAAATTCCGCCCGCCAAAAGTGACGGATCAACAGACGAGCCAGCGGATTGCAGGCTTTGAAACGCCTCGATCATACCCAGAACAGTCCCGAACAAACCCAGCAGCGGGGCCAACTGCGCCACCGTGTCTAACAGGCGAAAGCCGCGTTCAAGCCCGGCCAGCGCCAGCCCGGCTTCGGCATCCAGACGTTGGTCCAGCCCTGGTGCATCCGGCGCATCCATGGCCACTTCAACCAGCGGTGCCAGATAGCTGCGGCTTTTGGCCAGCCGCGCGCGCGCCGTCTGCTTGTCGCCATCATCCCAGGCGGCCAATGCCTGCGACAACACCCGGTGCCGTCCAACACCTGACACGGTGAACTGCCAGACCTTATAGAGCGTCACCGCAAGGGTCACGACGGACATGGCAATCAGGATCGCAACAACCGGCCCGCCAAGGTTCAGGATTTCGCGCAGCGCGTCAATCGGGCTCATCCCAGAAGCTCCACGTCTGTGCGGGTACTCAGCTTCAGTGCCTCAATGCAGATCGGACTGTCTGCGCCTTCGACCGAGCATTTCTTTGCACCGTTGATCAGCACTTGTCCGATGGACGCGCAGCTTACGTCGCGCAGGTCAAATCGCCGTAACCGAGGGCGATCCACGGGCAGTTCGCGAAAAGGGTACAGCGTCAGGGTGATCAGACTGCCGGATGTGTCGAAGATAACCGTTTCGAAACTGGCGTCTTCTATGTCGACACCGGTTTTGTTTTCGACCAGGAAGTTCATACGACAGCCCTGTTCGACATCCTGCAAGGCATTCAATTCAATCTGCAAATTCCCCGGCCCACTGTCCTGAGACTGCGCGGCAGACGCGAACGGCAAGCTACAGAAGATCAAAGCCACAAGGGCCGGACGGAGAAACGGCATTTACGTGCTCCCGATTGTTCAAAGTGGACATCGAAGACCGACGACACTTGACTGGCGATCCGCTACACATAGCGAACACCGCAAGCCGGTAAAAGAGCAGCAGACGGCTTTGTGAATTTCGTGGCAGACCTGCGCCTATTCGGTTGTAGTGTCACCATTTCCCGACGCCTCATCAGAGGGTCGACGCGTTGCGAATGCACAGGCGACCAACCATTCCATCGCGTTCGCCTTCATGTCATGTTCCGCTGTCACGGCGATACTGCGACTTTCGAAGATCTGATTGTAAATCGGCCAGTCATCCTGGAGAGAAGGGTAAATCGACCCTTGTGTCTTTCTCTGCTCCCATTTGTGCATCTTGCCTCCGGCTACTCCAAAGCTGATCTGGCCGGGAATCGTGGCCGTTCCACGCCGGTCGGTCATCAAAGGGTCCGAAAAATCGCGATGCCCCATACCTTGCACAAAACTGACATTGGCGGGATTGCAGCCCAGCCCGAACCACATGCCTTCCGCAGCCTTGTCTAGCAAATCCTGCGGCACGTCCTCTACCAACGCACCGTACATGGCAAACTGCCCGGCTCTCCAGTTCGAGCCGGGACCAAAACGCATCCAACCCCGGCCCCAAGGGTACGTGGCCGTCGTGTGCAACCCGAAATCCCGCCCCATTCTTTCGCCTTTTAAAGCGCGCGATTTTATCCAGCGACCGATCGCGGAATACACCTTGCTGTTTACGGGCCTGCCTTCTTTGGCGGCTTTCATATATTCGGTATTGCTGTAGGGATAGACACCCAATCGAACGCCGTCCACAGGCGTATCAGCCTGCGGGGCAAACGGGTTATGAGCTTCAAACGCGGCGCGCGCCTGTTTGTTACCGGTCGCCCGATACAAAGCCGCCGCGGCAGCGACACGAGCCTCGGCGACCCTGCTTTTCGACAAAACGGCCGTTTCATCAGCTTCGTCCATGTCCGGCACGGGTTGCTGTTCCGCCCAATTCCACGCCGACAGGGCTTCGGCAATGATCGCATCGCCCAGCACCTGGTCTGCGCAGGTGTTCTTGATCACATGCCCCAGCTTGGCTGCGCCGAAGACGAACCGATAAGCGGCCCAGACCTCGGGTCCATAGGCATAGATTTTCTGCACCGGGTTCCATGAAACCGATCCAAATATCCCGCTTCTGGAATACTCGACGCCCCCTATGATCGCACCATCCTCGTGCTGTGTGCGACGCCACAAAGACGCGCCCCAAAGTGCCTCGTGGATCAGATCAGGCAGGACGGTTTGACCATCTCCGATATCCTGCGCGTTCTTTTTGGCCTTCACGGCCGGATGCGCGAAAGGTTTGCCGCTTTCCGGCAGATTCAAGTTCAGAGTTCGACAGTGATCATGAGCCTCGACAAGTTCGGCCATGTGAAAGACCACATCCATGTGCTGCACGCGGCGATCCCAGTCACCCGCGTCATGCCATCCACCCCATGCGCTTGGATTGGTCGACATCGTCGACAGTTCGGGCGCGGCGTCGGTACCTCCTGTCCCCTGCACATACTCGGACAGCAATTCAAAAACGCGCGCTTTTCCGTAGCCCTCGCTTGTAACGCCCAGTTTAACGTCCGTTTGCCATATTCTGAGCCCATCGTCGGGGTGGCCGTCGCGCGGCCGCGATATCCCCTCGCCGAATGGTTCCGCAATTTCACAACCGGATCTCTGGTAATAGTACCAGCGGGCAGCCAGTCGCAGGGCTTTGTCGTAAGGTGCGAGTGATACAGGGAAAGGAAAAGACCGACCCAACCCGTCGACATGAAGATGAAAATCTCCCTCGAGATTCAGGTCAGAAAAGTCAGCCTCATATATATCGCAGCCATTGAAATTAAGGTCTTTCCGATGCGGCTCGGCCCCAGGTTTCACAAGTCGCAAACGACCTGACATCGCTTCGGCCCCGTCTTGGGTGGACGTAAGGCGCCAAACCGTGTCCTCTGATACTGCGCCATCCGTGTTTCCGGCCCGACCGTTCTGGTCCTGACCCCACCACGCACCGACATATGCCTTCTTTGGCCCGGTCAGAGGATATCCGGCGTGACAAACGTGGATCGCTTCGCTGAACGGGTTTTTTTCTCGGCGGTGTTCGCTCCTTTTTACAGTCGGCCCCTTGATGGCAACGACCGCACCTTCGGGAATGTCTTGATCCAGTTCGAAGGTTACAACATGCCGCTTCGTGCTTTCGAAACGTCCGTTTGCGACTGCCATCGTCTGAACAGGTGTAGATTTGCGGTACAGCGCGGTCACCTGCACGGCTGTACCGTCGACGGTCACTTGCCACTGATCGGCCTCATCAGCCAAAGCGTGCTTTTGATGGTCTTCTTTGCCCAGACGAAACCCGCCCAAGCGGCTGCCCTTCTCGACTTTGGCCCAACTTGTGAAAAGTTGAGGCATGGTCGCACTCTCATTCCCCGAGAAGTTCCCTGAACGACCATTCAACTTCCCAACCGAACCGAAATCCTTTGTTGGGTCCGGCGACCATACAACTCGGTCACTAGCGGTCACTTCAACAGATTCAGGTGCTGCCAATTTGGTATCAACAAGAGTGAGCTGGATAGTACTTGCGCCAATAAACCCAACACTATCTTCTGTCACATGCTGTCGCGCCTGAGCACGAACCGGCGCGGCCCCAGCCCAAAAAAGCCCTGCCAAACAGGTGCTTTGCAACAAAAACATACGCCGAGACAAAGCCATTGATCATGCGTCCCCTTCTGATCATTCGCCTATCTTACACCCTTCGATCCAAACTGCGAACGAAGCGCCAGATCAATTTCGGGCGAAACAAGCTGTCCGGGTACATGATCACGCCACATAAGCCTTCGAACAAGGCGACGGGTTTGCGCCCATACAGGTACTGATTTCGGACACCCGACCAAAACGCATCTATGTGCCGCGCACGTAAAAGAAAACGCAAACGCGCGCCGAATTCTTTTTGCATCTCAGGATTAACCGCAATCTTCTTGACGCAAGGCACCTGCTGCACAAACAGCGAACTGCGTGTTTTGAAATTCGCCCCGTTTGCGACCTGACGGTAATACAACAAAGCCGGGCCTCGGATCACGCTGAATTGGCCATGCAGCAAGACACGGCACCAGAATTCCCAATCTTCCCCGGCGGTCAGGTCTTCGTCATATCCTCCGGACAGCCGTGCCACCTCGGTGCGCAGGGCAAGCGCGCCTCCGTTTACGACGAAGTTCTTTTTCAACAAGGCAGGCAGTTGTTCCCCGTCCGGTACCAGCGACCTGTTATCGGCACCGCGCAGATGTTCACCATCGACATTAATACGCTGGACGCCCGCCAGCGCACCGATTGCGTCAGAACCTTCGAGAGCGTCCTTGTAAAACAGCAGCCCATCAGCATGCAGCAGATCATCCGCATCCAGGAATAACACGTAGACACCACGCGCCAGACTTAGACCCAAGTTTCGCGCGGCGCTAACACCCTTGGCCGGCCCGACAACTGGAATGAAACGCGGGTCGCGACCGGCAAACTCTTCGATGATGCCCCGAGTTCCGTCGGACGAGCCGTCGTCAATACAAAGAACCTCGAAATCTGCGAAGGTCTGGGCAATAAGGCTTTGAAACGTTTCTTCGATGAAACGTTCCATGTTGCGTGCGGGAATAACCACCGAAAACACCGGGTTTGCCTGCTGCATGTCAACGCCCCCCTATGCGATCGACCTGAACGGCCGCCGCGCTATATTCGGAAAAGGTTAATCGCGCCATCGCCGCCAGCATTCCCGCACCACGACAGACTTCAAGAACACCCCGATACATCCTTGCTCTGGAGCCGAAACCCAAACACAGGCACAAGGTTGCCCCCCACCCGATGGCCCCGACGCCTTTGACCATCCGTAGAACCACCCCCTGACGCCGGATCAACGCGATGCGCCCCAATGTATTGCCTTTGCGGAACCAACGTCGGCTTAGCCAACGCATGGTGGTCCTGTTTTCCGGGACATCATCCCAAACCAGCGCATCGGCTGCAGACCGGATCATGCCGCCCGTTTGCTTTAACCGCGAAAAGAACTCTTCATCCTCGCCTCCGGTCGTGTTGAAGCGCATGTCGAACCGCAGGCCATGCGCCCGAATGACCGCAGCATCCGCGATCGAGTTGTTCGTTGCAGCAGAAGGTAACTGAGCCCGATGTTCATAAGGCCCCATTTGAAACAGCCCTAGTGCGTCCACCCAATCTGGTGGTTTTTGCCGATATTTGGGCTGGACTGCGCCCTGCACAGCAACCGTCTCGGGTGTTTCAATCACATCAAGCATGCGCGCCAACCAAGTAGGAGAGGCCGTTTCGTCATCGTCCAGAAAGGCGAAATACCTTGCATCATATGGGGCCTCAGCCAGAGACCGGTTGCGCGCCGAAACAATGCCGCGCTCGTGCTCGATCACGTAGATCACCGGCCAAAGGCTAAGCCCCTGTATGTCGCCCAACTGGGATTGTGCTGTTTCATCCGGCGCGTTGTCCGCGATGACCAGCGTGATCCGGACATTCCAACCGTCCAGATCCTGCGCATTCAGGCTTTCGATCAGCATTTTCAGCCCATGCGGTCGCCGATAAGTCGCAATGCAAATCGCGACATGCAGAATGGGGTCTTGCTGAACCTTAGCGCACATTTTCAAACGCCCCAACTGGTTGGAAGAACCCCATGACTCACCCTTGGGATTCGGAACGGTCAGCAAACACGTCCCGCCATGTCGGCCACGGCAAGACATCCCGACCAGCTTGTTGGGCCACATATTCCATGTCCGGCGTGAACTGACTTGCCAGGCGCTGCCGCGTTTCCGGCATCGGCGGTGCCACTTTGGTTTTCAGGTGCTGCCTGTTCATCGACAGCGCCTGTTTCAATCCCGGCAATTCCTTCAGGGAACTTACCAGACCCGGCATGCCCAACGAACGGATTGTATCGCCGCCATATCGGAGTGTTTTTTGCACCCCGGGCATCCTATACGTGATGCTTTCATGGTGGCGGGCGCCTAGGGACACGGGGTTGGCCTCGGCCGCTACGCCAAGGTGGTCGCAAACTTTGTCATAGGTGCCACGAGGATCGGCGGAAATATCCTCGGAGAACAGCAACAGCAGCGCATCTCGATCAAAATGGGCAAGCCAACTTTCCAGATTGGCCTTGTAGTGACTTTGAAGCGCATAGGCAGGGTTTTGCGCCCATGCGGTCTCGAACGAAGTTGCCGGATCAATGTGGCCCTTGCGTATTTCGTGCATATGGTTCGAAAACGCCCGCTCGATCGGATCACGCAAAATGCAGATCAGTTTGAGATCTTTGTTGTAGGCCCGTGCCCTCTGAGCTGCGTCGCGACTGAAAAAATAGGTGGGCGAACACTCACCCCTGATACGGCCCTCAGAATTGTCGTCGAAACAGGATTCGTACCACGTGTACCCTCGGTCATAATTTGCGGTGAAAAAGTTCAGCTCTTTCGTTTCGCTGGTTACCACGTCCGGGTGTTCCGCGAGGACATGATGCAGCCATGTTGTCGCGGCTTTTTGCGCGCCAATGCCAATAAATCCGACTTTCGCCACTTTAAAACACCTTCCAACTCATCAACAGAACCCGCCCGACGACTTGAAATACGAAATACGCCGGCGGTGTGTGTTATTGCCGTCGCAATCGCCGGGATATGTCTTTTCTCAGAACAATACTCAGCGCGTGCGGAATGGTGTGCACATACCTTTTGATCAGGTATCGCGGACCAGTTGCAATTCGGTGCAGCCATTCCAGCCCCGACTTTTGCATCCACAAAGGCGCCCGAGCGTAATCACCAACTATGTAATGATAACACCCGCCACAGGTCACAATCCAAGCGCAGTTTTCCAACTTTGGAGCAATGCGCGCAGCGAAATATTGCTCTTTCGGCTTACCCAACCCAACCCAAAGAATATCCGCGCCGCTCGCATTGATATCTTCGATAATGGCATCTTCTTCGCTTTCGTCGAAGTACCCATTGCGCCGTCCGGCAATTTTCAAACCGGGATACAAATCCTTGAGTTTTTCAGTACAGTCGCGGTTTATTTCTTCGACGCCGCCCAACAAATAAAAACTTAGATCATTCTTCACTGCGACTTTTGCCGCCGAATGAATAAAGTCAGTGGTCGCAGTTCGTTCGGGGATTCGGGGTTGGCCCTTAATGAACTTGGAGGCCCAGACAACAATCTGGCCGTCCGCATGAACAATATCGGCAGAGTTCATGACCTTTGTGAACCGTTCATCCGTGGAATACGCGGAAATTGCATGCGCATTGGACGAAAACACCGTCAACGCACGGCCCAGCTGTCCTGACCTACGTTGCTTCACGTCTTCCACCATGGCTGACGTGAGTTCTTCGTCACTTGCAACTGCGACAGGCATTCCACCCACCAAAATATGCGGCAAACGCATTTCGGCATGTTTACTCATAATCAGTCGTCCCTAAAAACAAAGGTAGATACTAGGTACGGCGTAAGGTTAGCAGGCGTAGTGATTCTTACTATTAAATTTGGCTCTGAAACCCGGATTGCGGGCGAATTAACCTAAGTTAAGACTATTCTTATCACGTTATCTCGACTTTTAGCATCAATAGTTAAAATTTTAGTCTATTGTTCGCGCAATTGCAGATTTTTCTGTTGAATGCCCCCCTCTCGGCTTATGTTTCAAGATATAGATATTTAGTTTGTTTGTGAGTTATGACCGATCAGTACCGAAGAAGTTTGGATGCGGAACTATCAGGACTGGGACTGACCTCGGCAGGCGACCCGGAGCTTAGGGTTCTGTCAAACATTGCCTGGGCAATCCGGCGTTCTTTGTTTTGGGTACTATGCTTAGGCTTCATGGCGGCAGTTGTGGCCTATGCCCTGACGTATCTGTCGGTTTCAAAATATACGTCGAACGCCAAAGTAATGATCGAAACCCGCGTTCAGACGGAAACTGAATTCACACCGCAAGTATCCGGTTTGCCCTTGTCGCTAACTTCCCTTGAAAGCGAACTGGTCTTATTGCGCTCGACTGACTTGATAGAAACTGTCGTTGACCGGTTGGAGTTGCAGAACGACCCCGAGTTTTCAGGGCAAGACGAAGCTATTTCGTTGTCTCCGATTGATCTGGCACGGGGGCTGAAAGACCAGCTGGTCGCCTACCTTGTTGGAGAAGACAACGAGCTGGCGACCGGCGGTGAAGGTCAGCCAGAACTGGACCTGACGCGAGAAACCACCATAAAAAACCTGCAAGACTCAAGAAGTGTTGAACAGATTGGCGATCTTTCGGCGGTTTACGAAATTCGGGTAACCTCGGAATCTCCGCAAAAAGCGGCGTTAATCGCAAACAGTCTGGCCAGTGAATATATGACGCTTTTGACCAGAATGAAGCGCGACGACCTTGTGCAATCGCAGCAATGGCTTGCCACCCGGATCGGTCAAATACGCGAGGACCTGAACACGCTCAGCTCGGATCTCGAGGCGCACTCGATTGATACCCCCTTCACTCCGGACGAATACGCGACAATCAAGGCGCAGAGAATTAAGGCCGAAAAACGAGCAGCTCTGGTTGGTGATGAACTGTTCGAGATCGACGGGAAGTTAAAGACCCTGCGTTTCCTGAAAAGCAATGATCAACTGATTGAGGCGGTCGAGTTCGCGACAGAGACCGGGCTGATGTCCCAAGTTCCGGGCAAGGCCCTCGACTCTAAGGAAAGCGTTGCGGTGCTCGAAGATGCCCAAAATGCTGCAGGACGCAGATCTGACGTTCTGAAAGGGCAACTTGCGGCATTGAATCTCACTATCGAAAACTTCAAGGAACAACAGGTTCGTCAAGTTCAGCACGATTCAGTCACCAAGAGAATTGAAAACGAAATTTTGGTCGCTGAAGCAATCTATCGGGATTTTGTTTCTCAGCTTGGCCGTCGTGCAGAGCAAGGAGAGTACCTGGACGCTGGCGCGCATATTATCGAAACCGCGCGGGTTCCCGTTGAGCCTTCCGAACCACGGCGCTCCGTTACTGCGCTTATGGTCATGTTCGTGGTTGTTTTCTTTGGGTTGGCATATGTTGTTATTCGCGAACTATTCCAAAAACGCCTGAGAACGACTTACGAACTTGAAAACACCACTGGCATCAAGTTGTCGGCGATTGTGCCAGAAATGAAACGGAACCGTCCGTTCGAAACATTTTTTACAAAGAACGGTAAGATCGATTCCCAGCTTCTTCACTACGGGCGCAAACTTTTGGCGAACGCCGATTTTGGCTTACGAACACTTCGCCAGGATGGGGAATTGTCGACGTCTCAAGCTGCTGAGTTTTTTTCGAAGAGTCTGGACATAAAAAGCAACCATCGTACTCCGGAAAACGGGTGCATGATCTTTTCAGGCGCAACCGCGCTGGCGGATGAAGGCAAGACCTCTACGCTTCTACTGCTTGGTGCTGTCGGTGCCCAGGCGGGGTATCGAACATTGATCGTGGATTGCGACACAGTAACATCGACTTATCGAGACCTGTCTCAAGTCACCGAAGAGTCTCTGAAATACGCTGCCAACCACCCGTTATCTCTGCAGGATTTCATAGTTGGAACACCACAGGACGGGTTGGATGTTCTTCCCCTTGTCGGAACGCAAAAGGACACCAAACTGATCAAGTCCGTTGAGGATTTTCTGTGTTCTCAAACTTTCCTGAACCTACTGCATGGGTTGGCGGATTCATACGAGGTCATTCTGTTGGACACGCCACCACTTTTGCAGGCCGTGGAGTCCGCCTATCTTTCTCAGGTGTCGCAGCGTGTCATTCTGTTCACGCGCTGGAACAAGACTGACAGAAACTATGTTATGCAGGCAATGCGTGAGCTGGAAAATGCAGGGGTACGTCCGGCTGCCTTGGTCGCAACTCGCGTGGATATGAAGCAAATTAGAAAATATGGCGATCCGCTAATGGCTTAAGCCGGGTTAGCCGGTGGTTTCAAGCGTGCAGAACGTCTGCCGTCGTGAGTTTGAATGCGACCTGCCGATAAACACAGTTTAGCCAGTTTCGGTTCAGCACAAGGCCGGAAGAGAACGCGATCACTCCGTCAGCGGAGGCTCCGGCGCGATTTCCTGGACCGAGATCTCAAGGCTATCCCCAGGCAGCAACTGAGTCAGCTTGTCGACCTCTCGGGATTGCAACTGGCCATCTACCATCCGAAAAACGGTAACGGTGTAGTCGATATCCATAATCAGGCTTTCAGTACCGATTTCATCCGAGGCGCCCGCAAGATACTTCGAAATAGTGTCCATCTGATGCCGCGCGTCGCGAACATCCAAAGTAGCCGCCCTTCGTTCCTGAAGCAGCCGCAACGATCGCTCTTGTTCGTATTGCTCTTGGTCCCGTATCAGCCGGGTCATGATCAGACTTGTGCCCGCGAGGTCTTCCTCGACATCCAAAAGGCGGGTCGCTGAAAGAACGGTCGTACGCCGCGTATCAGCCAAACGGGACCCAGGAGCCAGACCTTTGTCGACCAGGCTGACGACTCTTGCTTCTTCCTCTTCGTCAGCCTTCAGCGCCTTGGCCAATTCGGTCTTTTGCTCTTCGAGAATCCGAATTCTTTCAGAAGCCTGTTTTTTTGCATTCGTGAAAAATTCCCGCTCACCGGCTTCATTTTCCTGGTTGATTTTCCGGATTCTGATTTGCTCGGCCACCAATTCACTCAGAACTTTAGGTGATACCGAAACCGCAGTTTCCACCGGAGGCAGCAAGTCCATGTCCTGAGCAATCTCGGACGAGGCACGCCACGCCGTAACAATACCTTCTGCATGTTTTAGTGCTGCTTGTCCGTAAGCGGTTTGCCATCGCAGCAATTGAATAGGATCAATGGTGATATCGTCAGTCAGCAGGCGGCTTCGGACACCACCGGCCAAAGCCACGGCCTCGCGCGCGGTTATTGCCACCCGAAAATCGATTTGACCGGTTTGCGCAACATCGCCCCCTACAATAATCGGCCGGTAGCCGTTGCGCACGATTTCAATCTCATCGCCGTCCAGCTGGATAATGTAGATCTCGCCGTTCTGGTCGTATTGCTTGACGATTTTTCCGGCCGCATCCAGTCGGACGAGTTGTTCAAGTTCATCCGTGGACCTGCCCTGAGCTTGAAACTGTCCCAACCATTTTAAATTGACATCCCCATGCGCATCTATGGTCGCGTCAAAGGACAGATCCTCGAGCCCGGTGAAGGCGACAGTCACTTCGTCCCCCGGCTCAAGATCAAAATCTGCGGCTGCTGTGGTCGCCACCAACTGGCTAAGGGACAAGCCCAATATCACTCCGGAGACCAAGCGAATGGCTTTAGCCCGTTGCACGCCGCAGTCGCCGTTTCTTTCGTCGCGTTTCATTTCAAAATATCTCTTACCGAAAAACACCGTGACACGCCGCAGTCAGCAGCCGGTACCGTTGCAAACCGCCCCAACGGTTCGAACCAGTATCTTAAGGTCAAACCAAAGGCTGATCTTCCGCGAATAGTCGCTGTCAAAAATCGCGCGATGCGAGAATCCAACGTCGTTGCGTTCGGAAACCTGCCAAAGTCCGGTAATGCCCGGTTTCATCAGATTGTACTCCTTCCCGGGATACATCTTCTGCTGTTCAGGCAGCATTGGACGTGGTCCAACAAGGCTCATGTCACCAATCAAAACATTCCATAGCTGAGGCAGTTCATCCAAGGAGGTCGTGCGGATAAATCGCCCGAGTTTCGTCACCCTTGGGTCGTCGTCCAACTTTTGCTTTGTTTCCCATTCGGACGCAAAGTTAGGATTATCGTCTAAATGTTTCTGAAGAAGCTGATCGGCGTTAGGCACCATCGAGCGAAACTTCAAAAAGTCGAATTCCCTGCCACCCAATCCAATGCGCTTTTGCCGGTAGATGACAGACCCCCCCTCAAGCTTGATCATAAGGGCAATTAAACCCATCAACGGAAGGACAAATGGGGCACCAATCACAACCAGAAAAACATCCAGAATGCGCTTCCCTTTTACGGCATAAAAGCTCTTCAAACTGTCTTTGTCACTCTCAAGCTGCACAGAAGCTTGATTATTTTGATAAATTTCAGCGTCTTCTAATTGGAAAGAACCTCGAAGTTGGTTCATGGTAACCCCCAAAACTAGCACTTTCGGACAACGGCCACATCGACGGAGCATTCTTCAAACAAAATGCACCCGAGAAACGCCTGGACCCAAATGGCTCACGACGTTCCAGCAAACCTAATTTTCGCTCAATAGATTCGAGGTCACGCGCAGGGTTGCGCGTTTACCCACCCATTATATTCTCCCGACTCACTAAAAAACGTGGTCAGAATTGTAGCCCCACAAGATGATCGCACTTCTGACGAGGCGAAACAACTTTTTTGTTATTAATTGACAAAGCGGATAGGCTCAGCTGCCTGAATTTTCCGCAAAATCCGTGCGCCGACGGTTCGCAGGACGATGTAGAATTTTTTTTGCTCGAAGAGTCAGATTAGCTAATCGTACAATACGCCGTCAGGCATTGCGACCAGAAGAGTTTTCGGTTTTCATCTGCACTTTACGCGTGAATTTTTCACGCAACTTTACGTTGAACGCAAAATTAAGACCCGCGATCAGAACCGGAGCACAACATCCGATGAACAAGCTGGTCAACGCAGCTGATCCAATGGTCGTTCCGGAAATAAGAAATGCTACAAAACACATTGCGGCGATCAACGGACCTGCCAGTAAGTAGACTGCTAGCATTGTTCTCTAAGCTCTTGCTCTTGGTGTTTCGCGTATTTTACTCTGCCTATCATGCGCCTCAAATGTGCGTTTTTTGGGGCATCCACTCACCAATATAGGTCAGTGAATCCTTTCGTTATGCTTTGACACATAATTTTGAAGCTGGTGTCATATTACCATCATATCTCTGGAACAACGACTCATCCGGCACAAAAAACCAAAATACGCAGCGTCGTTAGGCAAAATTGTGCCACCCAATATTATTGAGCTTTGCGGGCATTGGTTAAGAAGCTGTTAATAATACGCTATTTCAAAGAGGGAAATTCGCCGATGTTCAGCCCGCGCCTGATTTTTGCGACGACAACAAGAGCGGCGGTTTGTTTTACGGCCACAAGAGTGGCAAACATCGCCACTGCGGCAAGGGTCAACAAGCCAAGTTGAACCGGCAAGCCCGATGACGAGTTGGCCACTAACCCCAATGGAACAAAGGCAACGATCCCGGCGATCGCCTTGTAGATTTCAGGCGCTGGCACAGTGACCGGATCAATTTTGCGGCCGAAATACTGATAGGCCATAAAACTCAGGAGGGCGCTCAGTGCAAAGGCAAGAGCGGCGCCTCGCGCGCCCAAGAGCTCGATGATTAAGTAAGACAGGATCACATGCGCTATCAGGGCACAGCAGGTTATGGTCAGTTGCAACCCCGTCCGTTTCGCCCGCGTGAAAGAAAAGCTGATATAGGCACCCTGAAGCCCGAAAATAAACGAACCAAGCGTCAAAATCCGAAGGTATTCTGAAGAATTCTCGACAAAATCAGCCTCGAACAGAAGACTGGCCAATACCTCAGGAGCGCAGATCAGCGCCGCAGCAAGGGGAATCGACACCAGCATCAAGAACGAAAAGTAACGCTCCAGATAAGCGTTCGAGCTTGCGGTGCCATGCTTTTCCTGCATTTCAAAGACAGAGGGCGCGACAACGCGCATTATGGTGCTCATCAGTAGCCCCAAGGTTCGTGTAGCCAGTGCCTGCGCAGCGGCGAAGTATCCGGCAACCTCTAACCCGGCCAACGCAGCCAAAAGAGATTGCGACGACATCGCGAAAAACGTTGAGCTTGACGCAACCACGGCCAGCGGAAAACCGAACCACAGGTAGGTTTTTATTGCGCTGAGCTGTGGCCAGGCGATACCAGACTTCTTCAACGCGATACCCAGCGCATAGGCACCCGTCAGCGCAGCCCCCAGTGACATCCCGATCACCGCGCTTTTGTACCCCCCGCCACTTAGCACAAGCCCGATCGCGAAGGCCACGCCAAGCGCATGACGCAGCAGGGTGACCGCAGCGAATTTCGGGCCTTCATGATACAGTCGAAGGCACGTTGTTCCCACTTCGTGCATTGCCAGACTGACGCTGAAGATCGCAGCGTAAAACAGCCCGTCCACCCATGCTCCCGGCAAAATCAAGGAAGCAATTACGGAAACGACCAACACCATGACCGACAAGATCGCGCCCGCGCCCAGGGTCATTGCAATCGTGGTACCTTCGAATTCCTTAGCATGGTGGAATCGGCTGATCGCGATAACCAGCCAGAGAAACGTAAACGAGAACAGAATAGTCCCCAGTAACATTGTCAGATTGTACCTGGCAAAATCTGCCGGCCCCAAAACACGGGTAATTACGACTAGGATCGCCACCACAAAAACTGCGGACAGGATTCTGGGAACAAAGAACCAAGTCATCGAGACCGGCACCCTGTGGTCGCCTCTTTGAAACTCATTAGAACCTAACTGCCGTGATCAGGCACTTACACGACTCATAAACAACTGCACTGGAATTGCAGCAAGGATGGAGCCCTCCTTTTGACCTGTCAACTTTCCCCCTGGCTCGAGCAGGCAAAGTGGGCTCTGAACCAGACTTGAACGAGCGTTCTAGGGACCGACCCGTTTCGATTGAGTTCACGAAGATAGACAAGGCGTGGGGTGGTTAGTACGCTTTCCCAGCCTGAGCCGTCTATTGGAGCTTGTAGGCCACTTTTAGTCCGAACCCCGAATCGTGCCTTGACCCTATGAAAGCAACATACCGCACATTTTCGAGCCAGACCCTGGATGGGAGCACATTCCATCAGGTCGTATTAATGGTGTGCCAGGTTCTGATCGTTCTGACGGGAACTGGGCTCTTGTCCATCGTGCTGTGGCAAAACTCGCTGGCGAATAAAATCGAAATCCTATCTCTGGCGCCGATGCTTGCAATCACGTGCCTCTACTATCGGCATTTGCTCCGGGGGGCCGTCGCATCACCCGAGATCGTGTTGATTGTGATCCTTGCTGCAGCATCAGTGACGTGGAGCACCTATCCCGACGAGTCTTTGGAACGCAGCATTCCGCTAATCGTAACAACCGCATTCGGCCTGGCCATGGGCAGTATGATGTCGCTGCGAGGGTTGCTTTTATTCATTGCGACATTTTTCGGCTTATCAATGGTGCTGGCAATGGGGGCAATCATTGCGTTCCCGCAAGCAAGGGGTATCCCGCCGTGGGGGGACACTTGGAATGGGATCTATATGCACAAAAATGGGCTTGGGGCAGCGGCCACAGCTGCCTTGTTGTCTTGCACCTATGCAGTGAAAACACTTACGGGAAAACTGAAAACTCTGTTTGTTTTGCTAACGTTGCTATCCCTGTTTCTGCTTATTGCATCAGAATCCAGAACCTCTCAGATCCTGGCTGTGGTGACGATGTCTGCACTTTTTTTACGCGGCCTCTTCCCAAATCGCGAAATCATGTGGGCCATCTGCTTCATACTAATCTCGCTGTTTTTGGTGGGCGTGACTGCATTTGTTCTGACATCGACTGTCGCAGAGCCTTTGTTCGCGCTGATCGGGCGCAAGCCAACACTTTCGGACCGTATTCCGCTGTGGGAAATCGTATGGCCTTACGCGATGGACAGGTTTTGGCTGGGATACGGCTATGTCGCGCATTGGTACGAAGACGCACCGTACTTACGCATTTACTTCATCAAACTGGCGTTTCAGCCTTTCTATTCCCACAATGGCCTGATTGAAACTTTCCTGAATGTCGGATTTGTCGGCGTTGTTTTGTTTTTTCTTGCGCTCATGCGGTTCTTCTACGCGATTTTCTACAGCCTGTGGTTCATCCAGAACCGCGACTCGATCGCCTTCACCCTAGTTCTTGGGATGATGTTCGTCTTTGGCAACATAACTGAAAGTTTTATTCTGGAGAGGCTTTCCGCCACTTGGATGTTTTTCGTGGCTTATGCGACCAAGATGAACTTGATCGTTAAAACCGTGCGCACTGGTCAAGCTTCAGCCCAACAATAGAATTCACTCGGCGCGTTTCCGTTATGGAAATAATATTGCATATTTTGCGCAATGTTTCCGAAAACTGCTTCTGCAATCGCGCTTTAATCTTGCGGGAAGATTGACAGCAACCCGCCAAGTGTTGTCGACTTTGAATATTGAAAATTCGAGTCTTTTTCTAATCTTAGGAACTTTTGGGGAGGCCCAATTGAAGACAGCAATATTTGCAGGTGGCAAAGGATCCCGCCTGATCGAAGAAACCCGCATCCGCCCCAAGCCTCTGGTTGAAATCGCCAACCGGCCGATCCTTTGGCATATCATGCAGCACTACTCGACCTATGGGCATCACGATTTTGTCTTGGCCCTTGGGTATATGGGCGATCTGATCAAGCAGTATATATCCGATCTATGCCAGCACGACGGAAACCTCCGAGTGGATTTCGCCAAACGCGAATTGTTCGGCGAGCCCGAATATCACAACAGTGTGCTGGACGCGCAGATGCCGCCCTGGACGGTTGATCTTATTGATACTGGGACCAATACCATGACCGGCGGGCGCCTTGCCCGACTGCAGCCTTATCTGGGCAACGAAACTTTCATGCTGACCTATGGCGACGGCGTGTCCAACGTCGACCTTGATGCGTTGCTGGCCTTCCACAGGTCACATGGCAAGCTGGCCACGATCACCATGGTACGACCCCTTACGACGTTCGGCCATTTGCAGGTCCGCGAAGATGGTTTGGTCGAAGGCTTCATGGAAAAACCCGAAACGGCCGCTGACTGGATCAATGGCGGGTTTTTCGTACTGGAACCCGAGGTGTTCGACGCAGTGGCGGACGTCAATGGCGACGAAATCATGTGGGAAGAAGGCCCTCTGCCCAAGCTGATGGAATTGGGCCAACTGATGGCCTATCGCCATTCCGGCTTTTGGTATTGCATGGATCACCTTGCCGACAAACGTCGCCTTGAAGATATGTGGAAAAGCGGCAACCGGCCCTGGGCAACCTGGGAAAACGCGAACGGCAACGCGCCCCAGGCCAAAGAAGATGGCAACGGAAAACACCGCCCCGGAATAGGCCGAGGCGGCAATCCCGGCGATTGGGTGCGATACAAGTCCCTGTGACACAAACCGCCATTCGGGCCGGGCATAGACCGTCTGTCAGAAAGGCGTTGCGACAAGGCGTTAAGCTTGGATCAGGTCCAGGTGTGCGTTGTGTGTAAGGAGTAAAAGTGTGACCAGTTCCGCAGTTTCCGCACCGGTGCGACGCGAGGTATTGATATTCTCGCAACGCAAACTCAACGCAAATATCTCTCGGTGCTCGGGCTATGAGTTCGAGGATGTCGTTGCCGAGATCGAGGACGCTCAGGTTCTGACACCGACCCGTACCAGACAACCTCGCATTCCGTTGAATCCCAAGCGATGGTTGTCCAAACGGACGGACCTTTTCCAGCACTGGCCCTCTGGTGTGCCGCAATCTCGCTTGACCAAGGATTACGATCTTTTTCTTTGCAATGTGCAAAGACCTGATGAGCTATTGGTACTGGATGCGGTACCGAACTGGCGCGACCAATGCGACACGGCAGTCTGTGTACTGGAAGAGGTTTGGAGCGGCGATATCGATCTATACACTCCGTTGATCAAGTCCCTCTCGCAATTCGACCTTATCGCCTGCGCCTTTGCCGAAACTTGCGGCATGATTCAGGATCTGACCAACACCCCCGTCATCCAGATGCCCGCCGCTGCGGATATGGTCCGGTTCGCGCCCGACTCCCTGAACGTCGATCGGCCGGTCGACATGTATTCCATGGGCAGACGCCGCGCTGAATTGCACCAGAACCTGCTTGCCGCGATCAAGCAGAGACAGGGCTTTTACATCTACGATTCTGCCACCAAACCCCCGATCACCGGCGATCATACGGTGCATCGCGATTTGCTGGCGAATCTGATTCAGCACTCAAAGCTGTTCATGGTGGATATCGCCAAGCTGGGCCATGCAGATCAAAAAGCAGGCAATATCGCCTGGGGCCCGCGACACATTGAGGGCTTTGCAGGCGGCGCCATTCAGGTCGGATACGCCCCGGATATGGAGGACTATCATCGGTTCTTCGACTGGCCCGACTCGGTCATCAGATTGCCCGAAAACCCCGATGAAGCCTTGGAAAGGATCGTGGCCCTTTGGGATGATCCCGCCGAACAGGATCGGATTCGCAGGATCAATTTTGCGCACGGCCTGCAAAAACACGACTGGATGCATCGTTGGGCGCAAGTGTTGGACCATCTTAACCTGCCCGAGCCCGACGGTATGCTAAAACGTCGTCAGCACCTTTCAGATATCGCGGGGAAACTAGGTGCAACGCAACAGGAACAGACACTGGGTCCGAATGCCTTGGCGGCCACTTGATCCATCCCATTTCTGTGGTGAAGTCGTGGGGCGGCAGGTCGCACTCAGTACCCCCTCAAAACCAGTCAAAAAACCAGAACGTGCTAAAATCAAACTTGCCGCCCACACGAGAAGAATGACATTGTGGCAAAATTGTGTCCACTCCTCGAATGGAAACTGATTGTTAACTTTTTGGAAACTATCGCTTGAAAACCGATTCGATTGATCGCTTTCAGGAATCGCGTTCGCCTGAGAAAACACTCCGCGTATCAGTCGTTTTCGATCAGCGGCCAGCTTGTGTCCTTGGCTGAAATCTCAGTCACTTCATGCGGCCACGTTATTCGTAAGGCGGGGTCGTCGTACCGAAACCCGCCCTCATCTTGCGGCGAGTAATACTCGTCTACCATGTAACTGGCGACTGAGTCTGGCTGCAGCGTTTGAAAGCCGTGTGCAAAGCCCTTGGGCACATACATGGCAAGTCCGTTCTGTGCGCTCAATTCAGCGCTGAAACTCTGCAGATAGGTCTTGGAACCGGGGCGAATATCAACAATTACATCGAACAACGCGCCCGCAACGCATCGGATCAGCTTGGTCTCTTGCGCCGGGGCGTGTTGGAAATGCAGACCACGCAAAGTCCCTGCGTCACGGCTGAGGCTCATGTTCCCCTGCACGAAATTGGTCACAAGATCCTGCGCTGCGAACTCTTGGGCGCAGAACGTCCGGGCAAAGAAGCCGCGATCATCGCCGCGCCGCTCCAACTCGATCAGATAGGCACCGGACAGAGGCGTTTCCTGAAAGATCATCGTTGTCCCCTTTCCCTTCCACTGCCGTTGGTTAGGACACCGCAGGCTGCAGACCGATACCTTCGTACCGAGAAACGCTGTCCTTGGGTATCATCCGGCGCCCGTCGATCACCAAAGGCTGTACCGTTTGACCGTTCAACAGCATGGGAAGCTCGGAAAACTCGGGCCAACGCGTGACGATCATGACTGCATCTGCCCCATTTAGAGCCTGTTTCAGATCGTCCTCATAGGTAATCCTGTCCCCGAATAATGCTTCGGCTTCATGCCGAGCAATTGGATCATAAGCGGTCACAACAGCCTCATCCGCCAACAACTCGCTGATAATGGTCAAAGCAGGGCTTTCGCGGATATCATCCGTACCCGGCTTGAAGGCCACGCCCAGAACAGTGACGTGCCGCCCGGCCAAAGCCGGGATATGCGATCTGAGCCGGTCCATCATCTGATGCGGCTGTTTGGTGTTCGTCTGGATCACCGCATTCAGCAGAGGCATAGGTGCACCTGCGTTTTCGCCATAGGCAATCAACGCTTTTACATCCTTTGGAAAGCAACTTCCGCCAAAGCCGCAACCCGCCGCCAGATAGGTTATGAACCCCGGCCAGACCCTTTCCGCGTTTTCCGGCAGGATCGGCGTGAACCGCTTGTCCAGATGCATCCCCTCCATCGCTTCGACAACGTCGACACCGACCTTGGCACAGAGATTTCCGATTTCATTCGAGAAGGAAATCAACGTCGCCAACAGAGAGTTGGCTGTATATTTGATCATTTCCGCTGTCGCCGGGTTTGTCCGCACAATGTCGACGCCGGGGAAAACCGAATAAAGCTCATCCATCACGGCGATTGCGCGACTGTCATTGCCGCCGATCACGATCCGGTCGGGATGCATGAAATCGGCAATCGCTTCACCCTCTTTCAGAAACTCGGGGTTCATACCGGTGCCGAAATCCTGGCCTGCTTTTTTGCCAGAGGCTTCCTCAAGAATGGGCGTGACCACCGTATCCGTCGTGCCGGGCACCACCGTGCTTTTGACCACCACGACATGGTAGGCGTCTTTGTCTTTTAACACCTCGCCAATCTGACGGGACACGTCGCGGATGTATTTGAGGTCAATTTCACTGCCGTCGAACGGCGTTCCAACCGCGATCAGTGAAATGTCTGAGTTGAGCACCGCTTCGCGCAGGTCTGTTGTTCCGCGCAAGGTCTTGCCAACAGTTTCGCGCAACAGCTCGGCCAGTCCGTCTTCGTGTATGGGCGGGGTACAGGCGTTGATCTGGTCGATTTTTTGCTGAACTGTGTCCACGCAAACCACATCGTGCCCTTTACCCGCAAGACAAGCGCCTGAAACCAGCCCAACATACCCTGTTCCGATAACCGAGACGCGCATCACTTATCCTCCGCCTCTTGATTGCCGCTGTACCAGAGCAGCGCACGCCGCAGGCCCTCATCCACGCCAATCTCGGGGTCATATCCGATTTCGGCGCGGGCCTTGGCGATCACCGGGCACCGGCGGTTTGGGTTGTCGACCAGATAGTCCTTGTCGTCCGAGACCTGAAACACGACCTTGCCGGAATACCCGAATTCATCCTTGGCAATCGCGGTGACACGCTCGGCCAGATTGGCCATCGAAATCTCAGGTTCTTCGATCCCGATATTATAGGCTTCACCCGGTTTTCCGTTCAGCATGATCTTGTAATAGCCACAGACCGCATCGGCGACGTAGCAAAACGTCCGGGTTGGCGCGCCATCGCTGAGCATTACGATATCGCGCCCCGCAAAGATATCGCGGGCGAAATCCGGCAAAACCCGCCGGTCCGAGATCTTAAGCCCCGGTCCATAATTGTTGAAAGGCCGCGCGATCGTGATCGGCAGGTCGTGCTGTTGCGCGAACACGACGCACAGCGTTTCTCCATACCGCTTGGATTCGTCGTAACAGGCGCGTGGGCCGGTGCAGGACACATTGCCCCGATACGTCTCGGGTGTGGGAATGTTTTCGGGGGTCGGATCGCCATAAATCTCGGAGGTTGAGTAGAACAGGAACCCTTTGATCGGTTTGCCCTTTTGAGCCTGGCTCAAAGCATATTCCAACATATACCTCAGGCCGCCAACATTCGCGTCCATCGTCTCGAGCGGGTGTTGGCGATAGTAGATCGGTGACGCGATCGAGGCCGCGTGGATGATATAGTCATAATCGCCCATATCATCCGGCAGGGGGTTCGTGATGTCATGCGTGGCCAAGGTCAGGTTGGCATCACCTTCGATCGCTTTCAGCCAATCGGGAACGCCCCGGACATAATTGTCGAAAACGGTCAACGAGATCGGCCTACGGCCGGACAGCTTGTTCCAATGCAGGACGGATTGGACAAGGTAAAATCCCAGAAACCCTGCGCCTCCGAGGATCAAGAGATTTTGACCCGACATGGCCTGAAACTCGGGCCCGATCTTGCGGGCGATATAGTCTAAATCAGCAGAAACAACATCTTGAGCAGTTTTCACGAGAGTTTTCTCTTTAAAGTTAAGGACTGGTAACAGGGAACATTTCGTCTTGTTGCTGGCGCAGTTTAACCGTGAGGCTATCGGTTGGTAGATCGACATCGTCATATGTCAAGACGGCATCTTTCGAGATATCGCGCTTTAGCGTTGCGTTCTCGGCCAGACCAATCGGTAGCAGGCTCTGCGACCGCACCACGTCATAGTTTTCGCACATGCCATAGGTCATGTATCCGCCCAGACCATCCAGTTTGGCCCCGGCTTTCAGGTCGATCTTGGCACAGGTGATTACATCCACGACCGGACCGGCGATAGGCGCAATCACGGTATCCTGGGCCAAAGCCACACGCGCGGCGGACAACGGTACCTCAAAAATCGTCAGGTGGTAAGGCACATAAAAGCTGTAAAGGTCGTTCTGCCCCAGTTTGCCATAGTTCAGATAGTGGCGCTGCATATCGTCCTGCGCCTCGGCAAAGACGTACACGCCGGGGCTGGGCTGACTACCGACCACATACTCAACGATCCCGCCCAATGCGCGGATCTGGTCAAGATCATAGGCCCCGGTCAACTCGTCCACATGACCTTTGTGCTCAATCCCGATCATACCGCGTTGGGCCACTTTGAACCCGGTCGCATTGGCCACAATTGCCTGCTCGAAGCTGATCTTGGTGCCATCCGCGAACGAGGTGACCATGTGCGGGGTTTGCCCCCATTGCTTGGCGAAACCCTCCTGCGTGGTCGGATTGCGGTAACGATCCTGCAAGCCCTTGATGTTGCCGCAAACCCGAGGGATCAGACCGATGCTTTCAACAAATCGCAGCAGGTTGATCTGCACGCCCGGCTGATCGCCATCACATCCGGTCAGAATAACGCCCGCCTGATCTGCCATTTGCTTAAGCAGAGGCCCGACCGTGCTGTCCAACTCGGCATTCATCAGAACCATGTGTTTGCTGTTCTCAATAGCAGCTGTCGTGACCCGAGCGCCGTATTCCACATGGCCAGTTGCTTCGATCAACACATCGACCTGTGACATCGCACAGGCCACCAAAGGGTCTGCGGTGATCACGAACTTGCCCTGTTCGACAGCTATGTCAGCGGCAGCGACAGTTTCAGCTTCGACGATATCATTGGGGGGAACGCCGGCATCCAGCAATGCCTGCCGCGCGGCGGAAACAGTGCGGTTACACAAGACGCCGACATGCATTCCGGGGGTATATCGCACAACCTGATTGACCAGACCGCGCCCCATGAACCCGGCGCCAAATACACCGATCCGGACTGGGTTATTCTCGGCAGCACGGTTCTTGAGAAGGGTATCGACAATGATCATTTACATACAACCAATAAAACAACTAACAGTTCGATCTTTGCGCCAGTGGATAGCAAGTGGCAGACTTTAGTCAGACTGGGCCTTGCGCAAACCAACGCGCTTTGCTCACAAGCACTTGATCAAAGGATAAACTGGAATCGTGATTCACATAAACGATTCGATTTATCTGAGCATTCAGTGGCTGATTGAAGACGGCGCATTCCAAAGGATTGTCCAAAGAATAGTCAAAAGTACCGCCGGATTTGTGGTGTGCTTGCTCAAAACCATCCGAACCATGCGTCACTCGCCTCGTGATCAATGGCTCGGTGCGCTCCGCGTCTGTCTGCTCTGTCAATTGGACCCTAGGCCTGCTGCCGACGCCGCTTTGACCTGAGTTTCTTCAAGAATGGACAGGCAGCGTCGACAAAATGTTTCCGACGAATGTTTTGCAAAGTTTTGAATTGGAAACAGGACAGCTTGACTGGGTAAATCAGAGGAAATGCGCTTCATATGCCGCCAGTAGGAAGGGTCGTCGAACTTAAATCCACCTTCGCAAACAAAGATTTCACCTGAAACGTTATCGATTACCAAGTCATGCGCGAAAAAACCGTGGCCAAGAACATGGTGTAGGTTCCGCGCTATGCCTTCGAATGCCTCAGCATTTGGGACGACCAGAACGTCGTTCAGGTATTCGACCAAAGCGGGTTCAAGGGGGGTATCTTTGGCATGCACACTAGGGTTCTCTTCCTTCGCGTCGCGGGCCCTTGGATATGAATGAAGGATCGTGTCGTCGATGCAAACGATTCTGACGGTCGTGTAGAACAGTCGGCCGTCGTACTCGATCCGCGTGTCAATGAAGTCAGTAAATATCCGCCGTTCATCCTCAGCAGGTAATGCCTCGGTTCCCTCTTGAATCTCGGTCGGTAAGGCCGTCCCGAAACGACTTCTGACGAAGCCCCCGGTTTCCCTGAGCGTCGGAACCGGGATACCAGCATCCACAAATGCCTTGTGCGACGCCAGCTTGTCCGCCAACAACTGACCAGCCTCGGCGGTATTGAATGTCGCGACGGCTTTCTTTTCGAGATCCAGCACCTTCGCACTGAAAATATCACTATGGTCTTCACCAAATAGGTGGACCAGAAAAACCGGTACTTCATCGCTCAGAGACGCTTCCAATTCAGCAACATTTGACGCCCATTCGGTTGCGAACCCATTCCTTCGCAAAGTGTCACAGAACGTCGGAAGAAACTCGAATGCCGAAACCTTTCCGTTGGCGAGTGGCCCAGCCTTTGTCAGGGCCGAAAATACGACTTTTGCGCGTTTCTCGGTTGGCTGCGATTCTCTAATTAGCCGATCGAGGATAAAAAGCGGTATCTTCGGAGAAATCTGCAATACTTGCTTGGAGAATTCTTTTAACACAATGGAATTCCAGTCTAAAACAGAGTAACAATCCGAAGTTTCAAAACTGCCGTCTTGCTTCGCTAACAGACACCTAAAGCTTTTTGACCATTAGCTGGTCTGTCGTGCCCGCTAAAGAACGTAGCTTCCTTGTCGGTAAAACCTTACTCGGAAAACTTGGCACATTTGCAGTTCTCTCGCAACTCGGCCGTCGTTTGTCGCAAGACGGGTACGAAAATCGAGTTATTCCATCTAAGCGCCTACCCATAGTCCCGATAGTTTCCAAGCTCCCGCTGCCCAGTGAAAGCGATATGGACTACCCATACCCTTGGCTTCGGTCTTTGCCAGGCCGCATCGCTCTCGTGTCTGAGGTCGTTTCCCAAAAGGATATCGCTTTTGCGACAAAGCGGTGATCCTTGAAGAGTTCGAAATCTAGGCCCTTTGCTAAGGTGTTCTCGCTGTGGTTCCTTGGGTACAGTTTAATCGGTGTCACTATGCTTCCGTATTGCTTTCGGAAACCAAGTGAAAACGTATGGCCACCTTTGTGCAACCAATCGACGCTTGTGTTTTTTCGAAAAAGTGATGAGCCGTGCAGGATTCGAACCTGCGACCCACTGATTAAAAGTCTTATTAGCCCATTTTCGATAGCATTATAGCCAATTCGATTGGACAGTATATTCTTTTAAATAACAAGTTTTAGCGTGTAGAGGTTTCTATAAGACTATTCCCAACTCTCCGCACTTTGCTTACCCTGTGCTTACCCAAGCCGTCCGAGACCAATATGCCCAACGTCGGATTAGCAAAATCAAGTGTCGATCGCCTTTCAGCAACAAACCGGGACACGATATATTGGGACGACGGTCTGCCGGGTTTTGGACTTCGCGTGAAAACGACCGGAGTCAAAAGCTTCTTAGTTCAATATCGCAACAAACAAACCGGTCGGTCGAAACGCAAGACACTTGGGCGATATGGGCCGACCTTGTCTTTGGGCGCCGCCCGCGAAATAGCACGCGCGCTTCTTGCTGACGTGGTACGTGGCGCAGATCCTGTCGCCGATGCTCAAAGCCTAAGGCATTCACCAACGGTGAACTCACTTGCCACGCAATACATGACCGAACATGCGGAACCGAAGAAACGTCCCAGTAGCGTTCGGAATGATCGGTCAATGCTGGACAGATACATTCTCCCCAAGCTTGGGGATCTTAAAGTCATTGGAGTGACGCATCAGCCTGTTCAGAAGCTTCGCAATCAAATGCGTGATACGCCCTATCAAGCCAATCGCACTCTGGCGCTTATGTCGAAAATGTTTGAACTGTCTGTGCGCTGGGGTCAGCGTTCTGACAATCCGGCGCGCGGCATAGAAAAGTTCCCCGAGGAAAAGCGGGACCGCTGGTTGTCAGACGGTGCTTTTGGTGGCTCTGTCAGAGCATCCAAATCAGGTTGCAGCGAAAGCTATTCGCCTGCAGCTCCTGACAGGCGCACGGATCGGCGAAGTGCTGAAGGCGAAATGGGAAGACTTCGATTTGGACCGCGCGGTCTGGACAAAGCCGTCGCACCACACAAAGCAAAAGCGACGAGAGCACCTGCCGATTTCGTCAGCAACCTGTGATTTGCTTGCGGCAATGAAAGCAGGGGCATCTCCTGAAAGTCGTTGGTTGTTTCCGGGACGCTCTCCGGACCAACCGTACAAAGATCTGAAGAAATTTTGGAGCTCGGTCACCACATCGGCAGGCCTTCAAGACTACCGTATCCACGACAATCGGCATACGCATGCGTCGCATCTCGTTTCCAGCGGTCTGAGTCTGCCTATAGTTGGTCGATTGCTTGGACACACGAACCCGTCTACCACGCAACGCTACGCGCATCTCGCAGATGACCCGTTGCGGCAGGCAGCGGATGTGATGGGTAAGAAGATCAGCGGTGGCAGTTCCTGAAACCTGAGAATTTCCTGTGCTGAAGACACGCGAGCGGCAATTAGACTGCAGCTGTCGGCACAGTGTCGATGTTTGGGACAGAAGGGAATGGACGGAGATATAAGATGTCCAAATCTCTACTTCCCGTTGTCACAACGCGCCGTCCGCCTTGGAACAAAGGCAGACTAGTCGGACAGAAGCGGCCATTGCAGTCAAAGCAAGTCTGGGCCATTCGCGCTCGGCTCGAACTTGCAAACAAGCTGAGAGACCTAGCATTGTTCAATCTTGCCATCGATAGCAAGTTGCGCGGGTGCGATCTCGTCCGCCTGAAGGTTAACGATCTCGCCGTCGGCAATTCTGTTCGCGATCGGGTATCCGTTGTTCAACGTAAAACTGCGAAGCCAGTGCAATTTGAAGTGACGGAGAATACACGTGAAGTCGTGTCGCAATGGGTCTCTTCTCTATACATGCATGGACAACGGTATCTGTTTCCAAGTCGTATGCTTGCTTTGCCGCATCTTTCGACCCGGCAATACGCTAGGCTTGTCCGGGAATGGGTGTCAGCGATTGGTCTCGATCCGTCCAGCTACGGCACGCATTCGCTTAGGCGCACCAAAGCAGCTTTGATATACAGAAAGACCGGAAACCTACGTGCCGTTCAACTTCTGCTTGGTCACAGCAAAGTGGATAGTACGGTGCGTTACCTTGGCGTCGAGCTTGAAGACGCGCTTAGTATTGCCGAACGCATCGATCTTTAACCTTTTAGGCGGGCGGGATCGTCCGCTCGCCGCTCCCAAGCAGACTTTCGGAATCTCCCGTTAATATTCCGCTTCGAGCCCCTTCTACTAAGTGCTGCACGGTGCTCGAATGTCCGAGTGTGGGTGAAGCATCACCAGCCGCACGAGACCCGTTGGATCAAATCTTCCACTTGAAGCCTGTTTCTTGTTCAGTCACTTCCCAAAGCCTTGTCATGACGGTTTTGTCATACGCGTGCGGGTGCAATGTACCTTTGCCGACCGGGCCAACGGCTTCAAGGCGGCCCGTTGGTCCGTAGAGTGCGCGTTGATCGGTCAAAGTCTCTTCGGTGGCGCACATAACTTCGGGATAGGACCCTTGCTCGGCCGTTTGAACCATCGGTGTCTTGGTCATCAGCCACCAGATGAACCGCATCGTCCGGCTGCCGCTCGTACTGATCAGTGACGTTGCCGACGAGCCGGGATGGCAGACATAAACTTCGACCTCGGTGCGCCCAGCAACGGCAAGCAGGTCCTGTAATTCATAAGCGAACATCATTTGCGCCAGCTTGCTTTGTGAGTATGCGGTGTTCGGCCCGTAACCCTCTTCCCAGTTCATGTCGTCGAACTTGATCGTTTTCAGGCCCATGTTGTAGCCAAGACTTGCCACGACAACGATGCGGCCTTTTGAGGCTTCGATCCGTTCAAAAAGAAGACCACAGAGTAGGAAATGACCGTAATGGTTGGTGCCAAGCTGGCTCTCGAACCCATCTTCTGTCAGCTTGCGGGTTGGCACCTGTGCGATGGCCGCATTGCAGATGAGCGCATCGATCCGGGTAACGGAATTCAGAACCTGGTCCGCAGCTTCGCGTACGTTTGCTAGCGAGGCCAGATCCATACGAATGAAGCTCACTTCGGCTTCGCTGCCGAACTCACTTTTCAGGTCCGCAACAGCCGCCTGAGACTTCTCAACTGAGCGGTTCAACATCACGACCTTAGCGTTCTTCTTAAGAAGCATCCGCGCGGCCTGGAACCCGGCACCGGCGTTGGCACCCGTGATGAGAAAGGTCTTGCCAGACAAGTCGCCGAGGCGCTCGGGCATCCAACCTTTAGGTCCGAATGTGATATCTGGCATCATTTGTCTCCTATCTGCGTTGGCGCGGGGGCTGAGTGAATTGTGTTCCGGCCTAGAAATGCAGATAACTCTCGCCAGAAGGCGGAAACAGGCGAGATTATCACAAATACTTGCCCGATTGTATCAAGGTAGTTGTCAGCATCAATCTGGAGCCTTTAAATCGCTCTTATGAGTAAGGATCAGATCAAGCAAATCATCGCAGACCGAACTGAAACAGACGGCCTGACCGAGACGGGCATCAAGGGTGTACGGCTATTTCGCGCCACGCAATCAATCCCCTGCGTTCCAGCCGTTTATGAACCCTGCGTTGTGGCCATCGTGAGTGGGGTGAAGGAAGCCGTTTTGGATGGCCGGAGATACGAATACGACAACAGTCAATATCTCTGCTGCCCAATGTCGATGCCGGTCAAAGCGGGGACGCCATTGGCCTCGCATGACAACCCTCTCTACGGGATTATGATCTCACTGGAGCTACGTGTTATGGCCGAGTTGGCGATTGAGATGGAAAATGCCGGGGGCGTTCTGCGTTCGGTCAAAGGAGCACTTTGGGAGCCGGGAATTAGGCTCGCGCGATGGGACGATGGGTTCACGGAAGCGCTGTTGCGGCTACTGCGGCTCGGAGACAGCGAGACGGATACAGCGGTTCTCGGCGAGGCGCGATTGCGTGAGCTGCTCTATTCGATCCTGAAGGGAGAAGCGGGCACCTTCGCCCGGCAGGCATTCGGTGCTGGCAACGCCATCGCACGTTCCATTGCGCACGTGTCATCACACCTAGATGCGCCGATCTCGATTGACGATATGGCAAGCCGAGCGGGCATGAGCCGGGCCGTCTTCCATCGCAAATTCAAGCAGGTCACGACGATGGCACCAATCCAGTTTGTTAAGTCGATGCGCCTCAACAACGCCGCCATGAAGATCGCGGGCGGGATGCCTGTAAACGAAGCCGCAATGGACGTTGGATATGTCAGCCCGTCCCAATTCAGTCGCGAGTTCAGGCGCATGTATGGGCAATCGCCGAGGCAATGGGGAGAGGCACAGAAACTACTGGTCAAAGTTGCTCCAGGCTGACTTGCGTGAGCAGAGCGGACCTTGGAGCCACCGCAGAGCACGGAAGCTTTGTCCGCAGAGCGGTCATTAGCGAAAATTCTGCGAAAGTCTGCACCGAGCCCTAAGTTCAAATTTCTGCACCTTGCATCAATGCCGGAAGTTAAGAAGAAAACCGTCGTTGAGTGTTCTATTCAAACCGCACCTTCTTCACTTTTTGGGTTGTGCTTTTGCTCCCAAGGGGTGTCTCATACAAATTGTAATGTGATCATTGGATCTTAGCCGTGTTCGACGCGTCGACATACCTCGCGATAACATCGATTGCAGTCATCGGCACTGTTCACGTCTTCTGCGTATCTTTTTACCGGAGATTCCCCGCCCTAGCAGGCTGGCTTTCTGATTTTTCATCTGGGATCGGACTTGGCTATGCTTTCCTTTTCTTACTGCCAAAAATCGGTGAATTGTCGGCCGATTTGGCTGCAAATGGGAAATGGGAAAACTCGCTGTTCGGTTATTCGCTCCTAGGATTTCTCATTTACTACTTGCTGGAAGCCAGTCGCGACACGGGGGCCGATAACAGGTTGTCGCTTGGCTTGGACACAGTGGCACTTGGAACCTATAATTGCTTGCTTGCCATTACCGTCATGCAAACGACGGGAACATCACCTGAGCTGTACGCTGTTGGAACGTTGGCCTATTCATTGCATTTGTTTGGGGTGAATATCTTTCTCTATAAGACAACCAGTCGTTGATGTTCTGTTCTTCATTATTGCTAGCTGTGAAAACAAATGTCTCAAGCTCAGTTGGGTATGCCGCTTTTTCCAAAGTACGTACCCAATCTGACGGTGGAACTCGTGCTAATTCGCCAAAAACACTTGTGCCTTCAAATATCCATGGGCTTCTGTCTAAAGATTCAACGGTTTCATCCCAGAAATAACCAGCCTCCGCGCTTGCTGATTGCGTGGACGCAGTAAGCGCCGCACCGGAGGCCAAAAGAGCGATAGCAATAGCGGAAGTCGCTAACAGCTTGTTTGCACTTCTTTTCATTTTGGGGATCTCCGTCCGACTAGACAATCTCTAAGCAATCCAGCCACGCTTCAGATCTGGTGTCTAGCCCTTTGTGTTTGGGCCAGAGGTTGTCATACGACTGCGAATTAATCTCGGGTAGGACAGTTTAGTAGTCGCAAACGACGGATGACAGATACTGTGCGCTAGTCGCCTTGAACAATGTTCGCTTCGTACGCATCTCGGAGGATGTATAGCTCGAAATGAAGGTCCGCTTCGGTGTGAGACCGGTAATCGGAAAGCGATGAGCATTAGGCGGCTTTGTCCGAAACTCAGCCGTTCAGCAGATTTCAGCGAACGTCCGCTGCCGTTCAATGCAGACCTACAGGCGAATTTTCTCGGAATGACCACCAGCAATGACCGCTATCCGTTCCTAAGCCGTCATCTGACGAAAAGACTCAGATGACTGCCTTGAACCCAAAGCTGACCGGTTTAATTCCAGCACCAGCGCCTAAACGAATGATTGCCAATCGCCTAATGCAATTGAGCGTTATGTGAAAATTTCGTAAGAAAAAACCTCTAAGTCTTCCTCAAAACCCCGCAAAGAATGCCGCCCCAATTTTTTCGGCTCTTCAGATACCAAGTTCACAAAATCGCCTGTTGCTAAAAGCCGCACCTCCAGTTTTCGCGTCAGGCCCTCTAACCTGCTGGCTATCGCGACTGATGGGCCAGTTACCGTAAAGTCCAAGCGCTTTTCAGTACCAACATTCCCGTAGACAGCCGCCCCAGTGTGCAAACCAACCCCAAATTCAGCACGGTCTAATGGATCAAGTTCTTCATTCCTTTGGAACGCTTCACGCGCCGCGGACAGGGCAGCTTCGCACATGTCTTCGGGTAGTCTTCGTTGACCATCAAAAGGAAAGATCGCAAGCAATCCATCGCCAACGAATTTAAGAACCTCTCCGCCGTGATCGTGTACCGCCCCACCGACACAATCGAAGAATTGGTTGACCGTCGCGACATATTTTTCCGACGACAAGCGCTGGCTCAAAGCCGTAGAGCCGCGCATATCGCTGAACAAGAGAGCAGCGCAGTCAATTATGCTGACATCTCCCCGGGCTATTTGACCGTTCAGTACGGATCGACCGGACAACTTGCCTAGATAGACCTCCATCAACTCAGCTGCCAAGAACTGCTCCGACAATACACGCGCTGCACCAAGCAAAGGTAAAGATAGCCGCGACAGACCATCTACCTCACGGTCTGTGAAGCCAGAACGACGCTTTGTAGCAAAAGACACCGACGCGCCCAAAGCCCACTCCATATCTCCGTCAAAGACAACGGTACGATTGCCGAATGGTGCACTGCATACGACATAGTCGGTGACACCTGCTTCAGCGAGTTTTCGGAAAAGCGGAAATTTGTTACGGGTCGCTTGGTCTGTCAGATTTGCTCGCATGAAAGGAAACTTGATTGTGCCGTTCGCAAGTCCATCCGCCAAGTCCCAAACTTCCTCATTAAAGTGCTGTTTCGCAATCTCATTGGCCAATTTCGAATTCTCTCCGAAGGGTGCTTTGTCGAAGAGATCAGCCGTTACTGAGCTGCGTGGAAGAACAGTCCATTCAATACGATGGTTCGATGCATCCCACGTTGCATCGAGCAATCCAATTACAGGGTGCATCATCAGGCGGCCCAAGGAAACACGCGTGACCGGCACGCCACCATCGATCAGCCTGTTACTTAACTGCTCGACTAGTCCACCAAGATCAGCATCAAAAAAGGCCAGCTTTTGCAGCCAATCTGCAATGCGATCGAAAACATCCGCCATAACTTACACCTCCACCATCATCTTGTTACAGCCGAAGGCTCGTGTCATTCGGTTTGTCTTCGAACGCTCAATTCTCTAGCGATGGGTTTGCAAATTCTCACGCACGTTCGCTCGCGATATTGGCCAAAGCCCGTCAATTTTTCAGCCTTGGAAAAAATGCCAGGCACAACAGTCGATAGAAAAACGTGACTATTCAACTTTAAAGTACTCTTTCCAAGGTCCTGTGCAGCGGTGCAACTAATGGCCGCTTTGTCCGCAGAGCCGTCATTCGTTGAAAATTACTCGATGTCTCATGTGCGGACAAAGCGGTCTGTGGTTCTCCAATCAAATCGGCCGACCTTGGGTTTACAGTACACGGTTGTGGAGAGTGAGAAAGACTAGTTGTCTTCACTTCCGGAAGTATGTTGTCTCAATTGGTACCCTTATTGCATGCTGAGCAGGACGTTATGGCTCACGAGCGTCCAGATACCCTCCGGTTAAGCCCTTTTGAGTGTCAGATGGTATCGTCCCAAAATTAGGTTGTTGGTTGTTCGGGTGCGTCACCTAGAGCCAGCAGCAAAAGAATAGCCAAAAGGGGTGATCCAACCAGACCGATCAGGAACCAGATCAAACCGGATCGGTTGCGCCGCCCTGCCATCGTGATCGGCAGGATATAAAGCCAGATCACGACAACCAGCAAGATGAGCATAAAAATCAACTGGATAACTGGTGCGTCCATGAATTTTTTGCCTTTCGTATCTTGACGCCATATTTAAAACGGCTGGTCCGGTTAGATAGACAATGGCCCGAAAGCGTTTTCGGTTATTAATTTAGCCCGACATGGGTCCCGGGCGTCCCAACCCTCTCCCTTTGGGTTCCTTGGCTATCAGACAATGCCGTCCAAATGTTTGGTGTTTTCCGGGTCACAAGGTAGCAAGGTCGGCAAAACGGATAAAGTGGGTGTTCAAGGAACCTTTTAAAGCGCCTTTTCAATGAACTTTGAAAAAAGCTCACCCTGCGAGTTGATCCTAAGTTTCGCGTAAATGTTGCGTCTGTGGATGCGGACTGTGCCTGGAGAGATGCCGAGAATTGTGCCAACAGCTTCTGCCGAATGGCCCTTCAATGTGAACTCAACGACTTCTCGTTCTCGTGGCGTCAGAACGCCATCGCCAAATGCCTGGAATGCTAGATCAACGCGACGACTAACGCCATTCGCTGCGGCGCCGCGGGCCATCGTTGGAAAGTTACTCCAATGTTTGCAACAGGCTGCCCGAACGAGCGGCCATAGAGCGTGCAAATGACGAATTTCCTTGGCGGAAAAAGGCTTCTCTGCTCGCATGAGCGAGACCACAACCATCCCAGCGCCTGGGATTTCGATAAAGTAGCCAATCTCCTCTGCTAACCCAGTCCTTTTGTAATAGCTGCGATAGTATTCGCCCTGATAGAACCTGTCCGGTGCGATATCGCGCATGCGGTACAGACCCGGTGTTATTGGTTTTGTCGCGGCCAAAAAAAATGGATCAAGTACGTAGGGCCCGGCTTGGTAATCCTCAACAAAAATATGCCGTTTGCTTTTGGGGAAATCGTCGTGAAGGTCTATTGGTGCTTCGGTTCCGACATGGCCAAACACCACCGTAAAATCAAATGGTGCGACCTGCCGTAAGCCATCTGCCAAAGCACATGGAAATTCTGGGGTTCCGATCTTCTCCACGACCCTGCCGGCCTCTTCCATCCAATCGTACACACGCCGCTCCAGATTTTCGAAATGCACCTCTATACCCCAATTGTGGTATATACAGTTATTCCGAGTTATTGTTACTTTTTTCTTGTTTGAGTGGTATGCCAAAAAATGCCAAAAAATCAAGCAAAAGGAAAACGGCAGTATATGAGCTTTGACATGAGCGTTCCCATGCAGACGATTGCGGAACTCCGAGGAGTGACCAAGACCTTCGGGAATGTGGTCGCCGCCAAAGACCTGAATCTTTCCATTGGGAAAGGAGAGTTCCTGTCGTTCTTAGGCCCATCTGGTTGCGGCAAAACCACTGCGCTTAGAATGTTGGCAGGTTTCGAGAAGCCAACCGAAGGTCAGGTGTTGCTCGATGGAGAAGTCGTCAACGACTTGGATGCGCACCATCGCCCAGTCAACATGGTGTTTCAGCACTATGCTCTTTTTCCTCACCTAAGCGTGTTCGACAACATCGCGTACGGCCTGCGCCAACAACGACCACGCGTAGACAAACAAAAAATCGCGACAAAGGTTGAGCAAGCGCTGGAAACTGTCCGTCTTGGTGGGTTTGGCCCACGTCGCATCTGGGAGATGTCTGGTGGTCAGCAGCAACGCGTCGCTTTGGCGCGTGCGATCGTAAACGAGCCCAAGCTTTTGCTGCTTGATGAACCAATGGCTGCTCTGGATCGAAAGCTTCGAAAAGAAATGCAGTTTGAACTGCAGAACTTGCAACGACAACTGGGAATAACTTTTGTCCTCGTCACGCACGACCAAGAAGAAGCGCTTTCAATGTCTGACCGAATTTGTGTGATGGAAGGCGGCAGTATTGTGCAGGTTGGCAGCCCACGCGAACTCTATGACATGCCCCGCAGCCGCTACGTGGCTGGATTTGTAGGTACCTCAAATTTCTTTGATGCAACTGTGACTGACTCAGCAGCCGACCAAATCACTGTGCGTTTAGCGAGTGGCCAAAAGGTGCACGGAACTCCGGAGATTCCAATAGATGCAGGGCAGGAAGTGTGCGTTAGTATCCGTCCTGAACAGATCACGCTGACCCGCGCGCTACCCACAGCTGAAATCGCTCTGCCAGTTACCATTCAAAATCGGATCTTCCTTGGGGAGCACACAGAATACCTTGCGCGCAACGAAGCACTGGGTGACTTCCACGTACTTGTGCCAAGGCAAGCGGAATTGAACGAGGGGACGTTCAATGCAGGAGAGCAGGCCTTTGTTTCATGGGGCGAAGGCGCACTGCTGATCCTGGAAAAATAACAAATCCCGCAATCCAACAACAGAGAGGTTCACAATGACCAAGGATAATGGGACTATTTCCAAGCAAAAGTTCATGGAAGAGCTTCGCCGGTACCAAAAGGGTTCGGTTACACGGCGACATTTCTTAGGCGTGACAGGTCTTGGGATGGCAACGGCCGTTCTGGGCACGGCCATTCCTGGGTTGCGTCCACGCCCGGCATTTGCTGCCGGGGACATTGGCGACCGAGTGATCCTCGCCACATGGCCGAACTACCATGACGAGATGAACTTCGAAGCTTTCACGGAAGCCACTGGCGCCCATGTTCAGGTCAATGTTTTTGGCTCGAACGAAGAGATGTTGGCAAAACTACAGGCTGGAGGGTCTGGCTGGGACGTTTTCGTTCCAACCAACTACACGATCACTACGTATGTGGGTGAAGATCTGATCATCCCGCTCGATACGTCCAAACTGCCAAACTACGACGCAGGTTCATTCGAACAGCGCTTTTCCGACGCCGGTTCTGTCGATGGCCAGCTTTACGCGGTCCCAAAAAACTGGGGCACGACTGGCTTTGCAGTGAACACCAGCAAGCTTGACGGCGCTCCGACTCCAACCACATGGAAAGAGTTCTGGGACCTTACTATGGAAGGTTACTCAGGCCGGACAATGGTGCATGATTACCAACTCACCACCATCGGTAATGCCCTGAAATACTTCGGCTACTCCTTTAACTCGGTCGATGAGAAGGAACTGGCGGATGCCGAGAAATTGTTGCTGGATGCCAAACCGCATCTGTTTGCAATCTCGTCGGATTATCAGCCACCGATGCGTAACGGTGACGCCTGGATGACGATGTGCTGGACAGGTGACGGCAAGCAGATGAATGTCGACATGCCTGAAATCGCCTACGTTCTGGGAACTGAGGGCGGTGAACTCTGGTCCGACTACTACGCTATTCCTAAGGGCGCACCCCATATGGATGCCGCTTATGCGTTGATCGACTTCCTGCTGAACCCGGAAGTTAATGCGAAAGAAGTCCTCGCTCACGGCTATCCATCGGCTGATGCTCGCACCAATGCGTTGCTGCCGAAGGAACTACTGGAAGATCCGATCCTTTATCCGGCAGCTGACCTTCTGAATGCACTCGAGTTCGGCGCGGCGGCTACACTAACCGATCCAAACCGTGCCGAGTTGCTCGCCCGCTTCAAGTCGGCCTAAGCGGCAAGGCCGCCAATATCGGAAAAGACGAGGACAAAATGACCGAACGAGGCAGAAAAGCACTGTTGCTGGCTCCAGCAGGAATATGGCTTTTGGTAATGCTAGCCCTTCCTCTGCTGGTCGTCTTCGTCTTTTCCTTTGGCGAACGGGGTGCCGCCGGAGGCTACGTTCCAGCGTTCACGTTGGAACAATATGCCAACCTTCCTGCGCGATGGACGGCGTTTAAGAACACTTTGATCCTTGCACCTCTGGGGACTATCGCTGCGTTGGTAATTGCCTACCCGCTCGCCTACTTTCTTGCAGTGCGTTGTTCACCAAAGTGGAGAACTTCGCTGTTGATCCTAGTGATCGTGCCGTTCTGGACATCGATCCTGATCCGGTCATACGCTTGGATTTTCATCCTTGGGGGGCGTGGCTTGCCCGCTTTACTAGAGTCGATCGGCATCGATGATATCCGTCTGATAAATACGCCGTTCGCTGTGCTTGTCGGGATTGTCTATGGGTATCTACCTCTGATGGTTTTCCCGATTTTTGTAAGCTTAGACAAACTGGATAAACGCCTTCTGGAAGCATCGGCTGATCTCGGCTCTACCCCATGGCGTACGTTCCGTCAGGTGACACTTCCTTTGTCGGTACCTGGTATCGCAACTGGCTGCATGCTGGTCTTCATCTTGCTGATGGGCGAGTTTCTGATCCCAGCGATCTTGGGCGGCGGAAAGGTCTTTTTCGTCGGAAATGCGCTGGTGGACCTGTTCCTGCAGTCTCGGAACTGGGCGTACGGATCGGCGGTCGCAATGACTCTGGTTGTCGTAATGCTTGTCACTGTCTCAATTTACATGAAATTCATCTCGCGCCTGGGTGGCCAGCGCGAAGATGTCTCGCTGATGTGAGGGCCCGATGCGCTTATACGCGATTTGCGTCTACCTTTTTCTCTATATTCCAATCGGCATCATCGCGCTTTTCAGCTTTAATGCCGGACGACACGCAAGTCAGTTCATGGGGTTCTCGACCCAATGGTATGGTAAAGCGCTGAACAACCCATTTGTAATGGACGCGCTCGAGACCAGTCTGCTTGCGGCATTCATAACTGCTTGCCTCGCATCCACTCTCGGAACCATGGCGGCCATCGCTTTACAAGGGGTTAAGGGATGGCTCCGAACTTTGTTTGATGCGATGATTTATATTGCGATAATGATACCCGGTATCGTCATCGGCATCGCGACACTCATTGCCCTGGTCACCGTATTCGGCTGGCTAAACCCGCTTCTTGCAAGCCTATGGCCCGATGGAGCAAATCCCCCGCAACTTTCCATGGGGATGCCCACGCTTGTCGCCGCACACACCATGTTCACAATGGCGCTGGTCATAATCATCGTACGTGCAAGGCTATCGGGTATGGACCGCGCGCTCATGGAAGCTTCTGCTGACCTCTTTGCGACGCCCTGGGGCACCTTTCGACAGGTGACCCTGCCGTTGATAGCACCGGCAATTTTGGCAGGCTTCCTGCTCAGCTTCACTTTCTCATTTGATGATTTCATCATCGCGTTCTTCGTAGCTGGCTCAGAAACAACCCTGCCAATCTACATATTCTCATCCATCCGGCGCGGCGTAACACCCGAGATCAATGCCATCGGCACTATGGTTATGGGCGCTTCGCTCTTGTTGCTCGTAGCAGCTCAGCTGCTTTTGCGCCGAGGCGCCTCAAAATCGAATAGTTAAATAAAGGAGCCAAGTGACATGCGGCTTGCAGGTAAGGTCGCGCTCGTGACGGGCGCGGGATCAGGAATTGGTCGGGCGGGTTCAATGACAATGGCACAAGAGGGTGCGCATGTTGTGGTAACCGATCGCGATGCAACACTTGCTGAAGCCACTGTGGCCGCAATCGTTGCGCAGGGAAATCAAGCATCTGCCATACAGCTTGATGTGACCGATGACGATGCCCTTACCAGAACCATAGACGAAGCAGTTAAAAACTTCGGTCGGCTTGACGTGTTGCACTCTCACGCTGGGTTGCAGATCGAAGGAACGCTGGAAGAAGTGAAACCAGATGGAATGGATGCTTCTTGGGCATTGAATGTCCGCGCTCACTTCATTGCCGCGCGTGCAGCCGTCCCCCATATGAAATCACAAGGTGGAGGCAGCGTGATCGTCACGGCCTCCAATTCTGGGGTTCAATATGACCGGGGTATGATCGCCTATGCGACTACAAAGCACGCTGCAGTTGCGATGGTCCGGCAGATGGCAGCCGACTACGCTGTCCATGCAATCCGTTTCAATGCCCTATGTCCAGGATTTGTAGACACCCCTTTCAATGCAGGCTTCGAAAAGCAGATGGGAGGCCGTGCCAAACTGGAAAGCTACATCGAGCAGGCGATCCCCATGAGTCGATGGGCGACAGTTGAAGAGATTGGCCATGGGATCGTCTATTTAGCTTCAGATGAATCCGCTTTTATGACGGGGCAAGCCCTGGTTATCGATGGCGGTGAATGCATTTAGTGATGGGTTAGACCGCTCAAGAGAATGTCTATCGCCGCAATTCCTTTTGGCGAGCACATTTCAGTCCGCTTTGGGCTCCTTCCGGACTTCAGCGGCCGCGCAGCAATCCCGTGATATGGTGCCTCGTCAGTGTCGGGTTGTCGTTTCGGGAGGGCCTGGCGGATCGGAGGATCAGTCATGGAAACACCAAACCTTCCAGCCATTCGCGCACTTCGCCCCGCATGGAACAAGGGCCGCATCGTGGGTCAGAAACGACCGCTGAAGCCTAAGCATGTCTGGGCGATCCGTGTTCGACTTGAATTGGCCGAAAACCAGCGCGACCTAGCGCTGTTCAATATGGCGATCGACAGCAAGCTGCGCCGCTGTGACCTGGTGAAGATGAAAGTCGTCGATGCAATGGCATCAGGTCTGATCAAGGAGCGCGCCTCAGTCCTGCAAAGCAAGACGCAGAAACCTGTTCGCTTTGAGATTTCCGAAGGCACACGCGCCTCAGTCGAGAAGTGGATGGAAGACGAGCTCATGGTTGGCTCCGAGTACCTTTGCCCTGGCCGCTTCCACGAGCGGCTGCATATCTCGACCCGCCAGTATGCGCGGATCGTCCGCGATTGGGTCAAATCGATCGGTCTTGAGACGAGCGCATACGGTACGCATTCGATGAGGCGGACGAAGATGACCCAGATTTACAAGAAGACAGGCAATCTTCGCGCCGTTCAGCTCCTGTTGGGGCATACGAAGATGGACAGCACCGTCAGGTATCTCGGCGTCGAGCTGGAGGATGCGCTAGCAATCGCCGAAGACATTGAAATCTAGCAACTTCGGGTCGCCTTCGGGGGGGCGCCCAAAGCGACCATTTGCGTGAGCCGCAGCGAAAGGCTGCTTTGAGCCCAAAGCAGGCGTTCATTGCGTTACCCGGAACAGCTAGTTTGCGCGAAAAACTGAATTTGCATAGGAGCGCACAACGATAAAGAGAATGACTGTTTAACAAACCTATCAGGCGTTTGGACTGATCACGGCTGAAACCTCGTGATAACAGCGGTTCCCGGGGAAGTTGGTCCATTCATTGCTCGAAGTTCATTACTAGCCTCTTCCAATCGGACCTCCCTGGCGACCATTGGCTGGATATCCACTTCGCCACGTTCGATCATTCCTAGAAGACGAGGGTATTTCCATGAAGGCATACCACGAGTGCCGAAAAACGAGAGTTGTTTAGAATAGATCGCACGCATATTCACCTGCATCAGGCCGTCGCTCGACGGCATACCAATTTGTACGTGTCGACCAAGGATAGCGAGACACTCTAAGGATGCGTTCGTCGTTTTTTCGATCCCCAGCGCTTCTATGGAAACCTGTGCTCCTCCATCCGTGATATCTAGGATCGCTGCTGCGGCGTCTTCTTTGCTGGCATTTACTGTAGCGTCTGCGCCGTTGAGCTTTGCATGCTCAAGTTTCTCTTCAACCACATCCACTACGACAACTTGGCATCCAAGCATTTTTGCCAATAGAAGAACGGACAAGCCAATACCTCCTGTTCCGTGGACAGCCACCCATTCACCTGCTGCGACATCTGCACGGTCTGTCAAAGCATGCCAAGCAGTGGTTACACGACACCCGAGCCCTGCCGCCAAGGAAGGAGAGAGCGTTTCTGGCAAGTGAACCAAGTTATGGTCAAACGGCACAGCGACATATTCTGCGTAGGCACCTGGCGTTCCAAATCCTGGAACGATTTGGTAAGCACAAGTGTTTGATACGCCTGTTTGACAAGCGTTGCAGCTGCCGCAACCCAAGATGAATGGCGCTATGAGGCGGTCACCAACACTGTGCTTCGCTTGAGGCCCTGCCTCTACCACAGTTCCACAATATTCGTGCCCTAAGATGGAGCCATTTTGAACTTTGGGGTGCGCGCCAGACCATCCATGGTAATCCGAGCGGCATACTCCACAGGCTGCGACCTCCAGGACCACTCCATTGTCTGGGCAGGTTGGATCCGGGACCGTCTCAATCGAAAGATCTTCACAAAACTTTCTTACGACTGCAGCTCGCACTTATCGCTCCTAAAGATTCGGTTTCTTTGATCCAGCAATTCGGTTCGGTCGAGTCTAGACAGGCCTATCGCCTTTCACGGTCACACGTCGCCCTTTTCTCTCAGCGGGCCAATAGTCCCAGATCGCACGATGCATACAGCACCGGTTGTCCCAAAAGGCCATGTCGTTAAGTGACCACCTGAACCGGATTTGATAGTTGATCTGTTCCGCATGCTCGAAAAGCATGTTGAGGATCGCGTCGCTTTCCTTTTCCGACAAGCCCAAAATCTTTGTTGTAAATGTTCGATTCACAAACAGCGACTTTCGGCCCGTTTCCGGATGGGTCCTGACGATCGGATGAACTGCTTCGGGACAGTCAATTTCGCTGTCTTTTTGCCCCCGGTCGCTATAGCGGCCTTTGTAGATATGCTCGGAACTATGAAGTGCAGATAACCCGTTGATCATATCTTTTATCGGTTCCGAAAGATCATCGTAGGCCGCATACATATCACTGAACATGGTATCCCCGCCGCAGGGTGGTGCAATATGGATTTGCAGCATAGTTCCAAGGGGCGGTGTCTCATCGCAAGAGACGTCAGAGTGCCAGAACTCACCGTTTGCTACCTTGGAATTCTTAGTTGCATGTATTTCGAAAATCTCTGGGTACCCGTCCATCGTTGGGGCAGCGGGGTGTGCGTGAAGCGGCCCAAAGCGTTTCCCAAATTCAATGTGCTGCGCAGGTGTTATTTCCTTCTGCTCTTTGAAGAACAGCACCTGGTAGGTGTGAAAAGCTTCGCAGATCTCTGCAAACTGGTCGTCAGGCACAGGCCGGCTTAGGTCGACTCCGTAGATCTCAGCCCCGAGGTTTGGAGCGAAGGGTTTGGCGACGATGGAAGTATAGGCGTTGGATTTGGGAGCAACCATAAGCACCTCTGGGTTTGGTTTCATAAGGCGTGCTGTGCGCATGGTACACATCAACAAAAATGAACAAAAACGAAAAATCTTTGACAGATTGGTGAAAAACTTTCACGTATGGACCACGATTTAAGCGGTAGCGAGGTTATCGGAATGAGCATTCGGGCACTGCGAACTCTAATTGCAGTTCATCGACATGGTAGCTTCCGTGCCGCGTCAGAGGCGGAGCATCTAACTCCGTCGGCGGTCAGTCACCAGATGCGGAATCTGGAGGTCGCGTTGGGGCTCGATTTATTTGACCGATCATCCAAGTCGCCCAAATTTACTCATACCGGGCTAACCTTCGTCGGAGAGGCTGCTGCGGTGGTGGCCGCATATGACGGTTTGGCGGAAAGGGTGAAGTCGAACAACGAACTCTCTGGTGAAATAACTTTGGGTGCCGTTCCAACGACCCTGACTGGATTAGTGCCGACTGCGCTAGCGACGCTAAAGTCCGTGCATCCGGATATCCTTGTACGGATTGTTCCAGGTTTGACGAATCAGCTTTTGCTACAATTAGACCGCGGGCAGATCCAAGCGGCGATCATCTCCCGACCAGATATTCTGCCAAACACGTTGGAATTCTCTGAAATTGTATCCGAAAAATTGGTCCTGCTTGTCTCGGAAAACACCCCAGATTTATCTTCGAGAGAACTGCTTTGTGCGTCACCGTTTATTCGTTTTACGCGTGATGCGGTTGTGGGAAGGCAAATCGAGACTTGGCTGCAAAGGAAAGGCATTGAAGTCAAAGACGCTATGGAGCTTGAGAGTCTTGAAGCAATCTCAAGTATGGTCGCCGCTGAACTTGGCGTATCAATCATACCAGACAGCCGTTTAGCTGCATATGACCATCTGCGGCTCAAAAGGATCCCCCTTGAACAGAAGGGACCAGAACGCATTGTTGGCTTAGTAAGTATGACGGCATCGCCTTACACCAAAATGATCGACGCAGTTACGACGGCGCTAGTGGAAGCAGCAGATAGCCAACGGGTTTATCTGTGAGTTGGCACTCAATTAGGTATCCACAAGACATTTTCGACCACTTGAACCAGGAAAACTGGAAGTCAAAACTGGGTTTGGTTCAGTCATTAGCATGCAACGTGGAGAAAAACAGCTTCGAGCCCATAACGAACACTCATCCGATGTCGTTTTGCCGCTCTGCAAAGTATCGCTGCCATTAGCCAAAGCAAACTTCAGAGATGGAGAGGCAACGTACGGCCGAAAAAACAGTATTGACGCTCTTAATCTGCAGTCTAATTCGTTGGCTACCCTTGCAAAAAGCAGACTGCCTTTGTGATCTAACACTTTACCTTTACGGTCACTTGCGGTCCAAGAGTAAGGTACTCACGTTGCTGGTTCGTCGGTAGTGAGTGACGTTGAGCCAGCCTAGTCTGCACGGCTTTTAACGCTGTCTGAGTGGGGCCTCGCGTGCGGTAAACTATCCCCAACTCGGCCTCGCGAGGTTTCAGACACCGCTTGAGAGGTTCCCGATGGAACATAGTACCGGCCATCCAACCAACGCTGTCGGACGTCTGTTTCAAGCCCGAATTGACCTTGAGCTCCGACGTTTTCTGCTGATGAAACGTCCAAAATTACCCAACTAAAAAACAACAGATTCTTATGCTTAGGGAGGTTAGGAGAAAAACGAATGGCGACGCGCGGGTATTGTCTGTGTAAAAAAACAACCTGGGTCTTCCAGGGTAATCAAACATGGGCATGCTATTGCCACTGTGATGACCGTCGTCGGAATTGTGCGGCGCCGGTGGTTGCGTGGCTTGGTGTGCCGATAGAGAACTTTGAGTGGACCGGTGACAAACCCCGCACTTACGAAAGTTCCAAAGGCGTTTTCCGGCACTTTTGCGGGATTTGCGGGTCACCCATTGGATTTGAAGCCGATCACTATCCGGGTGGTATGCACCTTTATGCTGCGTCACTCGAAAACCCGGAAGATTTCAAACCGACTTTTCATGTAAACAAGCAAAGCAAGCTGCCTTGGCTTCAAATGAATGATAATCTCGACGCGTTTGAAGGCACATTACTAAACACTCCTAACGACCCAGACGGATATCAGTAGATGGGGAAGTCACCCGATTTTCTATATGGCAGATTAGTCCTGATCCTGTGAGTTGGGACAGACACAAATTGTGGCAGAGCAGCGAATGGCCGCTAAGTCCGCAGAGCAGACACTCATTTAAGTTGCAGCGAAGGTCCGCTTCGAGCCCCCAATCTGTCTTATGCTGCGGAACAGCCGAATGTCCACTTTTCTCCCAGGCGACCATCACGGCACGCGCCATCGCAATGACCTTAAGCCAACGAGGAATAAACCTCGGCAACTCGCTGAAAGGTCCAAAAGCAAGCGATAGCCGCACATCCACCGGCCAAGCCCACACGTAGGTACATCCAAAAGCTGGAGTTCACGCGTCGACACATTATCAAGGCAGGCCAGAGCGCAAGAATAATGGCGACTTGGCCAAGCTCGACGCCAAGATTGAAGGCAAGTAGGCTTTGCCAGACGTTTGGGGAGGTGACCTGCAAGATCTTGTGCAACACAAAGCTAAACCCAAGCCCATGCAAGAGACCAATCTGCGTTGTCAGAAGCACCATCGTGACCTCAGAACGCGCGTTGTCCTTGGAAGTCATAAACGCCGCTGCGGCTGCAAAAATGATAGAAAGCGCGATCCCGGTTTCAACGGCAGGAACAAACCAAGCGCCTGATGGCACAAACCCAAAAAATCCCAGCGACAGCGTTACGCTATGCCCCACGGTAAAACCGGTTGCACGCAGTAGTAGCGCCCGGAGAGTTTGCGCCCCAATGACCAGGCACACAACAAACAGAACATGGTCCAACCCTTCGAGGATATGCCGTATGCCTTCCCAGACAAAACTCAGGAATCCTCCGTAGCCTTCTTGCTGAACCTCCACAGGTTCGGTCATCAGGCCCCGAGACCGGAAAATCTGTGGTGTCTCGGACGCGTAGTCGAGAATTAGGTTGGCCGTTTGGTCTTGATCCGGCAAGCCGGGGTCTAGCACGTTAGAAATGCTGTACGATTGGACCGGGCCGTCAGTGTCATAATGCAGGACGAGATCGACAATTGTGTCACCAACAAAAAGCGGCGGCGTTAAGGCCGTTTCGGTGTCCACGGCCTGTTGAGCTTCGGCCAAAGTTGCAAATCCGGGCTCATTTCCAACTCGATGCAAGCGAACGGACTCAACTGTTCCTCTTAAGCGCTGATTGTCGACTAACAGATGCAACCCACCTTCAGCGAATTGCCCCAAACCATTGGGATCGCTCACGACAGCCTGCAAGTCGACAAAGTGGACTATTTGACCGTCGCTCTTGGCATTGGTCGTGAATGGTGCAGCTTCTGGTAAGGCATCACCATCCTGATCACCGACCTTGTCTGCAACCAGATAAGGCATGGGCGTGCGGATGTAGATACGCAGACCGTCTTCGAAATGCTCGACATGCGAAATTCGAACGTTGAGGTTAAGTAAAAAATGCGCCGAGGCTGACAGAGTCAGTGACAAAAACACACCGACAAACAGAGCGCCGAAAGCAAAAACCTTTGGTCTTGAACACTTATGCATTTGGATCGCGAGCCTCGATTACAGTTAATCCATCCAGCTTCCATTGCCCTGAATCAGGTGTAACCTCGGCCAGCACCCGGAACGTAACGGCGCGTATGTGGGCGTGCCCCCAATGACCACCCTTGGCTTTCACTGTCCATTTGGCCAGAGTGCTGAATCCGCCCGGTTTGAGGGTAGGGTCAACGCGCTCTAATTTAAGGTCTCTAATATCGGTAACTGCGGCGAGACTCCCTCCTGGCGTTCGGATCACGAGCCCGCGTTCCACCTCTGTTGCGATGTCGCCCAGAGACGCTGCCGTTACAATGTGGGCCAGCTCTGCCTTTCTTGCTGCCGACGAAGTTTCCAGGGTCACCGTGTTCAAGTTTTCGACCATCGAGCGCAGTATATCTTCCGCAACCTGTGGCTCAGGGGGGGTAGGCTTCTTCCAAGGTAGTTCTGGCAAATATCCCGAAAACGCGACGGTTGCTGAAGCCGCGACAATCATGGTTGCGCAACTGGCGTGCTTTGCAACTCTGCCTCTGCACAGTAGGAAAAAACCAAGTGAGACTGCACTGACAATCCCAGTGATCAAAGCGACTACCGGGTACTGCTGCGTCTGCCGCTCAACTGGAACCTGAATAACAGATGCTTTTTCGTATTGGAGCAAGTGGTTCCGCCAGTGGAACTGTGGATCCGCTGGTGTCACAGCCCCAAAGAACGGCCCGGCGATATCGTTTGAAATGGTCGCGACGCGGGTAATTTCCTCGTCAAACATATCCCATGTTACTGTCACCTGTTCGGGAATTTCTGCCGATGAGAAAGACAGGATAGCTCCGATAAACGCATTGTTCACGGACACTTCCTTTCCAGGCTCGACAACCTGAAATCCCTGCGATGTTAGTTCGAGGAGCTTTGCGGTTACGTTTGACGGTTGCACTGATTTGCCGTCAATTGTCACCGGGTTACGTGAAGCCAGGAAGGACGCCGCCTGGTTTACGATCAAGGCGCTGCGCTGTGGCGAAAGTGTTTGCCCCACTTCCGTGCTTTCACCAATCCAAGGCGCCAATTCACGCAGGCGGATCAGCGTCTCGTGTCGAACTTCTCGGGGTTCGATATAAAGAAAGGTTGAAGTCCCGTCCTGCGCTTTTCGATTCAGACTTGCTGCGGAAAATCGGGTTTCCCAAGGGTCAGGCAAGTGAATCTTTAACTCTGCTGGCTTTGACAGAAAGCGGAAATCCGTGACCGGAACCTCTCGGTCAAAAACCTGCATCCCGATTGTCACCAGAGGTTCGCCATCCCGCATTGGAGGCATTATAGTCAGCTCTTCGGGAAGTGAATTTTGAAACGGAAAGAACACTTCGACGAACAGAACACGCGGATCTTTTGGCGGGCTGGGGACAGTTTTGCCCGAGAATGGATCGCGCTGACCTGCAAGCGGTGAGGCCCGGTCTATGCGCGTTCGGTATTCTAACTTTCTGATTTCAGCGTGTAGGGCCTGTCCGTCCCTTGCAACAATAGACAGCGCCCGACTTTTGGCTTGGGCAGAACCTTGATCGGACTCTTGTTCAACCTCCGGCCCACCCTCGACGAAACCGGATGACAAACCGATTGGAAGCATATCCGCAAAGAACGGAATATCTTCGACATAGACCTCAAGGTCGACGTAAACCCCATCATCTTTGACATGAAGGACAGCAACATTGGGTGCGACTTCCGAACCGTTTGTCAAAACGACATCTGCTGAAACGGCCAGTGCACTTGAGACCATCACGCTCAGCATCAGGAATAATCGGCACAGATACCGCCAAATTGGAATTTTGTTCACCCCTGAACTTTAGTTTTCCGGCATTGGCGGTGGCGTGTAACCATCCCATTTGCCGGCTTGAACCTTTTCAGAAGGCTCTTTTTCTTTTGAACGCGGTGCATTGATGTATTCGTCGCTGACAGCTGGTGGTAGAGCATATTCGTCAACACTCGCTTCCCGAACAACGATCTGATCCTTAGTTACGTTTATCACCTGTAGATCTCGCGCCAGCGTGAGCGGTCCATCGTATGTCGAACGGACACCTTCCAGGATTGCCTGATAGTTTTCGGGCGAAAGAACAGAGTGATACCCTAGGGCCATTCGTGGCTCGACAGCGGACATAACTTTACCGAAAGCCGCAGGTTCCGTGTGAACGCGCGTAGCTACATAAGTCGCCTGTTTCATGTCCCAGCCAAAATAAGGGGCTAGCGCATCCGGTGGTAGAAACGCCTCGTGAGAAGCGAGGTCCGCCCCTTTGGCATATTCTACATACCATTTGTTAGGGTATGTATCGCCACCAAAGACGTATTTCAGCCCATTCCATTCCAGAGAATAACTTACCGAGCCATCTAAGCTGTGGATAGCAGGCCAGGAACGGATAGTTACGTCGTTCTCCTGATAAACAATCTCGTTTTCCTGCATGTAATCGAATTCAGTGACTTCGAGCTTGGCGCCATCATCCGGCAGCGCCCCCGTACGTGTGGCCAAGTCCCAAGCATAGGCTTTAGACATGCCCTCAACATAGGCTTTAGTGCCCAGTTCATCTTCTGATCCGGAAGGGCCGAAGATGCGGAGCGGGGTATATCTACCTGAAAGCCAACCCCCAACGTGGAGGCCCATGAAGTCTCCAACGTGATCAACATGCAAATGGCTGAAGAAGACCTTGTCGATCTTTGCGAAGTCCGGTCGCAGCGAGAACAGGTTTCCCGTTGCGCCAGTTCCTACGTCAAACAGAAAGACGTCCCCATTCCCAAGTTCCACATAAAACGAAATCGAAACGGCTGCCTTGGTTTGGTTTGGCATCCCCGTACCCAATGCCGTGATACGCATCTCATCCTCGCCGAGGATTTCAGTGTTGGGAAAGTAAGACGCGGGATATACACCGTTTTCGATTTCAGTGGCACTCCGACCCGTCGGCAAGGCGTTTTGCGCCGTGGCTGTGCCAGCCAGCGTCATGCCTAATGCCATCAATGTGCCGGCTGCGGTTTTCATTAAGTTATTCATTGATCCCCCCTTCAAAGCGAAGCCTCGTAAGAGAACACGAAACCGTGAACCTCCTGTTCACCATAGACATCTCTACGGTAAGTCCATAGACTGCTCTATGTCAAATAAAGAATGCTATAATCTGAATGTCAGAATCTATCACTCGAAACTCACCAAGAAACGCCGCGACCAAGGAAGACTGGATATTGCTGGCCTACAAAGTACTCAATGAGGGCGGCGTTTCCGCGATAAAGGTCGTGCCAATGGCAAAGCGACTGAACCTGACAAGCGGTAGCTTTTACTGGCATTTCAAGAACGTCCGAGAGCTTTTGGATGAGGTTCTCAGATATTGGGAGCAGGAACTGACTGACAAAGTGATCGCACAGGCAAAGACATTTGGCGGTCCCCCGGAAGACCGCATTCTTCTTCTTATGAAAAAGGTCATAGAAGAGGACGCCGCCTTGCCGGATCACGCTGTCTCAGTGTGGGCGAACACCGATGAGAAGGTGAAAGAATCGTATCAAAGAACCATCGGCAAACGGTTCCACTTCGCCGCCTGGATGTTTGAACAGGCCGGGTTTTCGAAAGAAGAAGCGAAAGCGCGCGGAAGACTGATGGTCACTTCGCTAATGGGAGACTCTTCGACCGGTCTGAAAACGCAAGGCGATTGGGAAAAGGTTATAGAACGGGAACACGCAATTCTTGTCGGAAAGTAGAAGATAGAAAAAGAAAGTTGCCCGTCACTGTAAGTTTGCTCGAAACGGACAGACAATTTTTAATTCCCTGTAGAAACAGCTCACGCAACAATGCCAGAAACCGACGTTCAGTCTGTGACCATCAAGGTTCGCTTTGTCCGCAATTCGGACATCGATCGATTTTCTCCAAATAACCGCTCTGCGGACTTTCCGAACTTTTGCTGCGGCTGCGCCAATGTCGGCTTTCTGGTAGTGTTTTAAACTGGGTAGTTTTCACCTGAACCATAAACGTATGAGTTTTGGAACGTCTTGCGGTGCAAAGAAAAATCGGAAGTAGGCATGCTTCGGCTCTTCAGGCTTCAAGGCTCCCTTGACACCGCTGACGATCAAGCAAACGTTTCTAAAATGGCTAGCATTGACTCTGAGTATTTTGGCAATTCCGATCAGCAACGTCTGCAGATGCGTGCAGACAATCTTTGGAAACTTTTGCGGGACATCCCCGACTATGCTTGTCACGGTCGCGTTGTGGCGCTAGCAAACTATTCCGAGCACAATCTTGAACAGCAAATTGCGCTTGCGCGTCTGCAAGGGGTCGGGTTGGTCGACCGGATGCCGCGGGAACATCTCGCCAAGCGCCGCGCAGGAATAGAGAACGCAGGTCTAGTAACGGATGTCTACGACCGCTGGGAAGGCTCTCAAGCGACGTTTGAAGCTACCGATGCAATTCTTGCTAAGCGTAGTTTGTCCGCTGATCTGAAGGTATGTGCCGTAACCGCAGACACTTCGAAAGAAGATTTGAAAAAACTCGATAGTCTTACTCAGAGTTGCGACGTGCTGCTTCCCATGGGCTCATTCCTTCGAGGTTTCGAACGGCCAAGCATATTTCTCTACGCGAAAGACCCTGACGGACTTGTCGTCGGAGCCGCCGCAGCCATGGCGCAATTTCACGACGACCACGACAAGGGCAGAATGGTGTGGTGGGGTATGCTCTCAACAGATCTCAATCGACGCGGAGAGGGCATCGCGTTGATATTGGGTGCCATGGTATTGCGCGATGTTCGACAGAAACTTGGATTCTCCGAATGTTTCACCGGCATTCGCGCAGGTAATTTGCCATTTGAGGCGCTTTGCTCGAAACTCGCATTGGCCCGAACAAATGCGGTAGATTTGCTCGCTATCAACCCAGAGTCGATTGGAGGTGGCCAAATGACCAAGTGATCAGGGCTTATCCGCTCAAGTCCGCGCTCCGCGCCCCCATCCAAAAACTATACACCTAAAACGCTCGTTTTTGGTACTTAGGGCAAAGTCACCAAAACGTTGAAATATCTAGTGTATCAAACCCTTGGTAAATCTGCCTTTGGTTCTTTTTTTGGCGCCCTTCGAAAAGCGGACGTTGGTGCGATGCAAAGCATTCGACCCATTGGGCTCGAAATAGGTATTCTCTGCGGTACACGTGATTGACTGATGGCAGCCCAAACCGGACCTTCATCGTCGGGCTTTGCAAACTCCGAAATGCGGACAAAGTTGCCGTAGGCTCAATGGTTGTTGAGGACCGATCTCAGCCCAATGCGGTCACGGGAAGACCGCCAATTACACTGTACGATACTGCCCCGGAGGGCACCCATAGAACTTTCTAAAAGTGCGGGCAAAGTGGCTTGGAGTTGAGTACTCCAGCAGTGTCGCAATTTCAGAAACCGACATTGGACTTTCGGCCAAGTACTCGGCTGCGCGCCGCATTTTTGCAGAGACGGCAACCATCTGACTTCAACTTCAAGCAACGGCGCGACGGCGCCCAAACTCCGAGCGCATCTTTTTGAACGCGTAAGCTGTGAACTTGTCTATTGCATCGCGATCAAGCGCCTGCTTCTGCCAGACGGTTTTGCCATACCAGCCGCCCGCATATTCTTCGACAATTCTAGAAACTTCAAATGTGTGCTGGGCGAGGGCTTGTTGAAATGCCACTCGCTGTGCATCGGTTGAAAAGCGTCGATCCTCGCCAGTGTGATTGGCGAGTTCCCGGCTCAGATAGTAGTCTAGAGAGCGGTACGTCAGCCGGGCAAAGAAATCCCGAGCGAGTCTTGCAAAAGCATCGCCCGCGGCGAAACTCGCGAGTGCTTGGCGAATTTCTTGCGGTGTCGGTTCAAACAGGGATGGCAACCGGTCGTGCAGCTGAATGGAAAGGCTTTCCAAGAGCGCGGCCTTCGCCAATTCTCCTGCATCTGAGGAACTTCGGAGATCGAAGCTCCTGCCATCAACGGCAAGATCCAAACCGGCCAGCAAGCCGGTCACTGAACCGAGTTCCGACGTCGCAATGCCCAAGTCAGCCAAAGCGTCTTCGAAGCCCGGAGCCCTTGAAAGCAAAGGCAGCCTCACGAGGAGATCACTTACAAACTGAAACCTGGGGTCACGACTCGCCCGTGCGAGATCGCGCTAAGATGCATCCGCTGCGGCCTCGGCGATCTCTTCGACTGACGCATCGGTTGCGATCAGATCAACGACCTCGCGCCACTTCCTGGACCGAGGCAAAGTGCCAAGCCTGATGTGCCCCATCAGTTCCTCCCTTGCCTGAAGAGTCATGCAACCATCAGGCGAATGTAAATGGAAAAATGGCGGCCTTCGCTTACCCGAAGCGAGTGTTCGGCATGAGATCGCCTCGTAAGTCTTTGAAAACAGTGGTGAGCCGTGCAGGATTCGAACCTGCGACCCACTGATTAAAAGTCAGTTGCTCTACCAACTGAGCTAACGGCCCACTCTTTTGTTAGGATCTTTCGATCCGTGGCGCTCTCTAAGGCATTTTCCCGATTGGGTGCAAGTCCTTATTTCACGCCTCGTTTCGCCTGTAATTTCTTAGGTTCCGGCGACCCGATAGGCGGCCTAATTAGGCAGGGGACGCTGGGGGGTCAACCCCTTTTTTCAGGAATCTGCGCGATAGGGTGGATTCATTTCAAAGGCAGGGTTATATGCCCGCCATGCAACGAATACTGACCTCGGGTTTGCCCTTCATGAAGATGCACGGGCTAGGCAATGACTTTGTCATTGTGGATGCGCGTGCGCAAAGCATTGACCTAACACCCGCCCTGGCAAAGGGAATCGGGCACCGTCAGTTTGGCGTCGGCTTTGATCAGTTGGCAGTCATCGAAAACGGCGAATCGGATGCGCATCTGGTGTTCTACAACGCGGACGGGTCGACTTCGGCCGCGTGCGGCAATGCCACGCGCTGCATCGCCCGCTTCCTGATGGAGGAAACCGGCAAGCCCGAGCTGACCCTGACGACGGAACGCGGCACGCTTTATGCGCGCGACGCGGGCGACGGGCTGACCTCGGTCAACATGGGCCCACCGCAGCTGGAGTGGCACGAGATTCCGCTGGCTGAAGAGGTTGATACGCTGGAACTGCCTATCGAAGGCGTTCCCTCGGCAACCGGAATGGGCAATCCGCACTGCACATTCTTTGTGGACGATGCCGAGGCCATCCCACTGGAAGAATTCGGATCGCGCTACGAATATCACCCGCTTTATCCCGAACGCACGAACGTTCAGGTGGCGCAGATCATCGGCCCCGATCACGTCCGTATGCGCGTGTGGGAGCGCGGCGTGGGCATTACGCTGGCCTCGGGCTCGTCTTCGTGTGCCACGGCGGTGGCGGCTGCACGGCGCGGCTTGACCGGGCGCAAGGTGCAGATCGAACTGGACGGCGGCACGATCTGGATCGACTGGCGCGACGATGGCGTTTGGATGACCGGTCCCACTGCCCATGTCTTCTCGGGCACGCTGACCCCTGAGTTTCTGGGGACTCTGGGATGAGCGCGCCCAAGTTCACCACTCTGGGCTGCCGCCTGAACGCCTACGAGACCGAGGCAATGAAAGAACTGTCGCAACAGGCGGGTCTGTCGAACGCCGTGGTGGTGAACACCTGCGCCGTGACGGCCGAGGCCGTGCGTAAAGCCCGGCAGGAAATCCGCAAGCTGCGTCGCGAGAACCCCGATGCACGTCTGATCGTGACCGGCTGCGCTGCTCAGACCGAACCCGAAACCTTCGCCAAAATGGACGAGGTCGACGCGGTCATCGGCAATACCGAAAAAATGCAACCCGACACCTGGAAAGGCATGGCCGCCGATTTCATCGGTCAGACTGAGGCGGTACAGGTCGATGACATCATGTCCGTGACCGAGACCGCAGGCCACTTGATCGACGGCTTCGGCACTCGTTCGCGCGCCTATGTGCAGGTTCAGAACGGCTGTGACCACCGCTGCACCTTCTGCATCATCCCCTATGGCCGCGGCAACTCGCGTAGCGTCCCTGCGGGCGTGGTGGTGGACCAAATCAAGCGGCTGGTGGACCGGGACTATAACGAGGTGGTGCTCACAGGCGTCGACCTAACCTCGTGGGGCGCCGATCTGCCCGCACAGCCCAAGCTGGGCGATCTGGTGATGCGCATCCTCAAGCTGGTGCCGGACCTGCCGCGCCTGCGGATCAGTTCGATCGACTCGATCGAGGTGGATGAAAACCTGATGCAGGCCATCGCGACCGAACCGCGTCTTATGCCCCACCTGCACCTGTCGCTGCAGCATGGCGATGACCTGATCCTGAAACGGATGAAACGCCGCCACCTGCGCGACGACGCCATCCGCTTCACCGAAGAGGCCCGCAAACTGCGTCCAGACATGACCTTTGGCGCGGATATCATCGCAGGCTTCCCCACCGAAACAGACACGCATTTCGAAAACTCGCTGAAACTGGTCACGGATTGTGACCTGACCTGGCTGCATGTCTTCCCCTACTCCAAACGCGAAGGCACGCCCGCGGCCCGCATCCCGCAGCAGATCAACGGCACCATCATCAAAGCCCGCGCCGCGCGCCTGCGCGCTGCCGGAGACGCTCAGGTCGCGAAACACCTGACCGCACAATTGGGCAAAACCCATCACATCCTGATGGAAAACCCACATATGGGCCGCACGGAACAGTTCACCGAAGTCACCTTCGATACGCCCCAACCCGAAGGTCAGATCGTAACCGCCTCGATCACCGATTACACGGACAGCCAACTCAAAGCCTGATCCGTCCTTCATCTGGCTAAAAATACCTCGGGGTTGAATTGGCCGCAGGCCAAGAAGGGGCTGGCCCCTTTATCCCGCCAGAAACAAGAAACCCCCGCAACCGGATGGCGCGGGGGTTTTTAATTTCAGCGATGCAAAAGCCTTAGTGCTGACGCTTGCCTTTGACACCGGCCCACAGGCGTTTGTTCACCAGATACAGCAGCACCGACAGAACCGACAGGAAGATCACGCCGACAAAGCCAGAGTACTTACGCTCCATCATCTTCGGTTCAGCCGTCCACATCAGGAAGGCAGCGATATCCTCGGACATGGCCTCAACCGTCGCCGAGTGACCATCGGCGAATTCCACCTGATCCTCGGACAGCGGCGGTGCCATCGAGATCCAGCCGCCAGGGAAGGCTTTGTTCTCATAGAGAACGGTGCCTGCCTCTTCCTTTTCCTCACCGGTATAGCCATCCAGCAGGGACGCGATGTATTCAGCTCCACCCATGCCTTTGAAGAACTGGTTGATCCCCAAGCCGTAAGGGCCGTGGAACCCGGCGCGGGCCTTTGCCATAAGGCTCAGGTCAGGTGCGCCAACGCCAGTGTTAGCCGGGAAGTGATCGGTTGGGATCGCAGGACGGAAATCATCCAGTTCCGGATCGAATACTTCGAAATTCTCTGCCGAATAGGCGATGACTTCTTCTTCCGAATATCCCAACGCTTCCAGATCACGCAGAGGTACATATTGCAGACCGTGGCAAGCCGCACAGACTTCGGTATAGACCTGAAGGCCGCGTTGAAGCTGGTTCTTGTCCCAGGTGCCAAACGGCCCCTCGAATGAAAAGCTGAAGTCCTCGATATGCTGCTCGCCGCCGCCTGCCGCGAAGGACGCAGCAGGGGTGAGGGCCAGAGCAAACGCGGCACCGATTGCAAGTTTCTTGAACATGTTTCCGGTCCCTCTTCTTACTCGGCCGGCGTGGCTTCGGCGTCAGCCTTGCCATAATGCGCGTTGAAGTCTTCTTCGATGGTCTCGGGCTGGGCCAGAGGTTTCTCGATCACACCAAGGATCGGCAGGATCACGAAGAAATAGGCGAACCAGTAAGCCGAGGCGATCAGCGAGAAGGTCGCATAGGGCTCCTCGGCGGGCATCGCACCCAGCCACATCAAGGCAAAGAAATCGACGATCAGCAGGTAGAACCACCATTTGAACATCGGACGGTATTTGCCCGAACGCACGCTGGAAGTGTCCAGCCACGGTGCCAGAGCCATCGCCAGGATCGCACCGAACATCGCAATCACACCAAAGAACTTGGCATCGATGATGCCGCCGGTGATGAAGCTTGCGAACTGAACAACCCAAACCTCACCGGTGAAGGCCCGCAGGATCGCGTAGAACGGCAGGAAGTACCATTCAGGCACGATATGTGCAGGTGTGACCAGCGGGTTGGCCTCGATATAGTTATCGGGGTGGCCCAGATAGTTCGGCATGAAGCCTACAACCGCCCAGAACACGACGAGGATCACGGCCAGCGCAAACAGATCCTTGATCACAAAATAGGGCCAGAAGGGCAGCGTGTCTTTCTCGGCATCGGCTTTCGACGTGCGGCGAACCTCAACACCCGTGGGGTTGTTGTTGCCGGTGGTGTGGAAGGCCCAGATATGCACGATGACCAGCGCCGCAATCACGAACGGCAGAAGATAGTGCAGCGAGAAGAAGCGGTTCAGCGTAGCGTTGTCCACCGCGGGTCCGCCCAGCAGCCAGGTCTGGATCGCATCACCAACGAAGGGGATCGCGCCAAACAGGCCGGTGATCACGGTCGCACCCCAGAAGGACATCTGACCCCAGGGCAGAACATAGCCCATGAAGGCAGTACCCATCATCATCAGGTAGATCAGCATCCCGATGATCCACGTAATCTCACGCGGGGCTTTGTACGAGCCGTAGAACAGGCCACGGAAGATGTGAATGTAGACCGCAACAAAGAACAGCGATGCGCCATTCATGTGCAGGTAGCGCAACATATAGCCGCCATTCACGTTGCGCATGATGTGCTCGATGCTGGCAAAGGCCAGATCAACATGCGGGGTGTAGTGCATCACCAGAACGATACCGGTAATGATCTGCAGTGCGAGACAGAAGGTCAGCACGATACCCCAGATCCACATCCAGTTCAGGTTCTTGGGGGTGGGGATCATGAGTGTATCGTACAGCAAGCCGACGATGGGCAGGCGGCTGTTCAGCCACTTTTCGCCGCTTGTCTTCGGCTCGTAATGATCGTGGGGAATTCCGGACATTTGGGTCTCCCTTAGCCGAGTTTGATGGTGCTGTTGTCCGTCCACTCAGCGGGCGGAACAGGCAGGTTTTCAGGCGCAGGGCCCTTACGGATACGACCGGCAAGGTCATAGTGCGAACCGTGGCAGGGGCAGAACCAGCCGCCAAAGTCACCGGCATCGCCCAGCGGCACACAGCCCAGGTGCGTACATACGCCCATCTGAACCAGCCAGGCACCGGGGGCTTCGCCCTCAGGCGAGGGCATGACGCGGTTTTCGTCGGTCGCGGGCGCATCAGCCGGTTGGTTGAAGTTGCGCGCCAGCGGATCGGGCAGCGCATCCAGACCTTCGGCGTCCTGCTCTTTGGCCTCTTGGATCTCGGCACCGGTGCGGTGCCGGATAAAGACGGGTTTACCCAGCCATTTCACAGTCAGCTGCGTCCCCGGCTCAACGCCGCTCACGTCCACACGGATCGAGGACAGCGCCTGAACGTCTGCCGAGGGATTCATTTGGTTGATCAGGGGCCATACGGCTGCACCCGTCGCAACGACACCTGCGCCGCCAGCGACGTAGTAGAGGAAATCTCTGCGGGTGCCTTCGTTGTCTTCTGCGTGGGACACGAGGTTTTCTCCGATTCCGGCGCCCGGAGGATACCGGGCAAACATGCATCAGCACCGCATCAAAGCGGCGTCTCATCGCGGCTATCTAGCCGGGAGAAATCGGTTCGTCCAGCGGTCATAGGCGCGCACTACGCCGCATCTGGGCATTCATGTCACTACGTCAGGTACTTTTTTCAAGGTTGGAGCTGATATTAGCCAAAGGATTCGAGCACAAGGGCCATGTCTCCGCTCAGGTGATTCGCGCTAATAACGGGCAGGTCCACGCGCGAACCGTCAGGTTTTGCAAAGCAGAAACCGAAGAAGCCAAGCTTTCAAGAATATTCCCAATTCTTGCCTTATTTTCTTCAACTTCAGTTAGATTCAGAGCGTATAAATTATTGAATTAAAATTAGATATTTCAAAATGACCCCATACGCTCGGAATTTGATTGCACTTGGCAAACGAATGCAAGAAGGCGCGGGTCAGGACAACTTTTAGCAGGACTTTTCCCATGCCACAGACTTCACGGATCACGCTGCTTTTCGCTTTGTTGCTATCGACACAGGCCCTCGCGGCCGGAGATCCAGCCAAGGGCGAGGCGCTTTACAACAGGTGTTCCTCTTGCCACGCGATCATCAAGGATGGTGAGGTCTTGGTCAAAGGAGGAATCACCGGACCGAATCTCTTTGGTGTTGTTGGGCGCATAGCTGGTACCGAAACCGACTACCTGAATGGCAGTGAACGGCTGCCGATCGGAATGTTCACCGACGACATGATCCGCGCGGGCCAGGAAGGGCTGGTCTGGACCGAAGACAGCATCGCCGCTTATTCCAAAGATCCGATTCGCTTTATTAAAGACTATCTTGACGACGAAACGGCCCGTCCCAACATGAGCGTAAAGCTGAAAAAAGGGGCCGAGGACATCGCGGCCTACCTGGCAACGTTCAGCGACTGACCCTAGCGCTGACCCCGCATCAGCGCGGTCAGCCTCGAAAGCTCTGAACCGATCCCCTCTGCCACCTGATCCGCTGCGGCCAAGCGCACGGCTTCGGGTTTGTTCTGGTTCAGCTTCCATGTGCCCTGAATTTCGTCGACTTGCATCCGGCACGGCACGATCATGCGCATCATCCGGTCCAGTGCATCAGGGGTCATCTTGCCGGTTGTCCAAGCTGGTTTAGGCAACAACCGCTGCTCATAAAAAGCCGACTGACGGTCCAGAAGATCCCGTAATTCATCATGCGGGCGTAGTTCCAGCTTTCCCGTCAAGTGAACGGCGACATAGTTCCAAGTAGGCACCTGATCTTCAACCCCGTACCAATTGGGTGAGACATAGCCGTCCGGACCGGCGACGGCGATTTTCGCGGCGCGCGGGACTGTCAGCGCGCGGAAAATCGGGTTCGACCGCACAATATGCAATTCTGCGACCGTGCCATCTTCGCTCAACAGGAAAGGCACATGACTGATCAGCGGAGCGCCTTCGGTGGACAGCGCCAATACGCCAAAGGCCCGCGCGCGGGCAAATTCGACGCTTAGGGCCTGATCTTCAGAGCGGAAAGCCGGGTTTGGGTGCATATCAAATCTCCTAACGGAACGCCTTGCAGATTCGCAGCGATCTTGGCAAGGTCCGCGTCGTTCTCAGGGCGGGGTGAAATTCCCCACCGGCGGTATGCGGGCGATGACCCGTAAGCCCGCGAGCGGCCTCGGTACACGAGGTGACAAGCAGATCTGGTGAGAAGCCAGAGCCGACGGTTACAGTCCGGATGAAAGAGAACGCGCAGCGTGCCCCTCGGCGCGGCTGCTCGTGATCGCCTTGGGTGACGTGTCTGTTTACGTAGGAGATCATGATGACACACACCCGCTATGCTTTCGTCAAAGCCAACTGGCATTCCGATATCGTTGATCAGGCGCTGGAAGGGTTCCTGCAACTTATCCCCGCCGACCAGATCGACGTGTTTGACGTCCCCGGCGCGTTCGAAATGCCCCTACTGGCCCGCGACCTGGCGCAAACCGGGCGCTATGCGGCCATCGCCTGTGCCGCTTTTGTGGTGGATGGTGGCATCTACCGGCATGATTTCGTGGCGCAGGCCGTGGTCGATGGGTTGATGCGCGCCGGGATGGACACGGGCGTTCCGGTCCTGTCGGTCTCGCTGACCCCCCATCAATATCAGGAAACTGACCACCACAACGCGATCTACCGCGCGCATTTCGTGGAAAAAGGGCGCGAGGCCGCGCAGGCTGCACTCAAAATCACCGAAACCCGCGAAAAAGTTGCGCAGGCGGCCTGATCTTCATCTTTTCGCAAATACTCAAACGCGCTGCCCACAGGGCAGCGCACCCCGCCCCAACCGCAAATCCGCTTGAGGCCAGAGGCTCTCCCCGCTAATCACAACCCTCAAAGGAGCACGCCCCATGTCGATGAACAGTTTCGGACACCTCTTCCGCGTCACCACTTGGGGTGAAAGCCACGGCCCCGCCTTGGGGGCGACGGTGGATGGTTGCCCTCCGGGCGTTGCGATCGACGAGGGTATGATCCAGCATTGGTTGGACAAGCGTAAACCGGGTCAGAACAAATTCACCACCCAGCGGCGCGAGCCCGATCAGGTCAAAATCCTGTCCGGCGTGTTCGAGGGGCAGACAACCGGCACGCCCGTTCAACTGATGATCGAGAACACCGATCAACGCTCCAAAGACTACGGCGATATCATCGACAAGTTCCGTCCGGGTCACGCAGATATCACCTATTGGCAGAAATACGGCATCCGCGACTATCGCGGCGGCGGGCGTAGCTCGGCGCGCGAAACCGCATCTCGTGTTGCCGCTGGAGGATTGGCGCGCGAGGCCATCAAACAGATCGCGCCAAATGTGCAGATCACCGGCTATATGACCCAGATCGGCCCACACAAAATCGACCGCGCCAACTTCGACTGGTCGCAGATCGAACAGAACCCGTTCTGGACACCCGACGCCCAAGCCGCTGACGACTGGGCCGCCTATCTGGATGATCTGCGCAAATCCGGCAACTCGGTTGGCGCTGTGGTCGAAGTCGTCGCGCGCGGCGTCCCCGCAGGGATCGGCGCGCCGGTTTATGCCAAGTTAGACACTGATCTGGCCGCAGCGATGATGTCGATCAACGCCGTCAAAGGCGTCGAAATCGGCGAAGGCATGGCCGCCGCAGAACTGACCGGTGAGGCCAACGCCGATGAGATTTTCATGGGTCAGAACGGCCCGCAATACAGCTCCAACCACGCGGGCGGTATTCTGGGCGGCATCTCGACCGGACAGGACATCGTTGTGCGGTTTGCGGTCAAGCCGACCTCCTCCATTCTGACGACGCGCAAGACGATCACTAAATCGGGTGAGGAAACCGAGATCATCACCAAAGGTCGCCACGATCCCTGCGTCGGCATCCGCGCCGTCCCGGTGGGTGAGGCGATGATGGCCTGTGTGATCCTTGATCATCTGCTGCTACATCGCGGCCAGATCGGAGAAAACCGTGGACATATCGGCTGACCTGCGCGGCCGCTTGCGCGGCGTCGTCGCGCAGCGCATGGAAACAGACCCGGCCCATGATCTGGCCCATCTGGACCGCGTCTGGGTGAACGCACAGGCCATTTCTGATGACCGGACAGATATGACTGTTCTGCTGGCGGCCAGCTATCTGCACGATCTGGTAAACCTGCCAAAAGATGATCCGGATCGCCATTTGGCCTCACGTAAATCAGCGTTGGAATCAGAGCCTATTCTGGGGGGTTTGGGTTATAGCCGCGCCCAGATCGACGCCACCAAACATGCCATTGAGGCGCATAGCTTTTCGGCAAATATTCCGCCCGAAACGCCCGAGGCCCGCATTCTGCGCGACGCCGACAGGCTGGACGCATTGGGCGCCATCGGGATTGCACGGAACTTCTCGGTCTCGGGCGCTTTGGGGCGCACTCTGTATGATGCAGCTGATCCCTTTGCCGCTGATCGCACGCTAGATGAACTGCACTTTTCACTGGACCATTGGAAAGTGAAATTGCTGAACTTGTCCGACGATATGCTCACCGAATCCGGACGGCAGATTGCAAAACGCCGTACCGCGCGGATGATCCGGTTTCTGGAAGACTTCGCCGAAGAAATCGGCAGTGAACTACCCAGTACATGGACAAACGGCGAGGCCACCCGTTGATCTTTGCCGACTAAAGGCGCAGGGTTCGGCCCATGGCAAAATCCTTAACATCGCATCGACCCGTCTTGGCGGTGGGTCTAAAGCTGGGCGCTTTGTTCCTGTTCACGGCGATGGCTGCAGTGGTCAAAGCGGTGTCGGATGACTTTCCACCCGGCGAAATCGTGTTCTTCCGATCACTTTTTGCGATACCGGTCGTCGTTGGCTGGCTGCTTTGGCGCGGAGAACTGGCACAAGGTCTAATCACCAGAAAACCCATGGGGCATTTCTGGCGAGGGGTTCTGGGAACGTCAGCCATGGGACTAACCTTCACCGGTCTGGCTTTACTGCCCCTGCCTGAGGTTACGGCGATTGGGTATGCCACACCGATCTTCACCCTGATTCTGGCGGCCTTCATGTTGGGCGAACGTATTCGTTTGATCCGCATCGGCGCAGTCAGTCTTGGGCTGCTCGGCGTATTGATCATGATATGGCCCCGGCTGGGCGGCAACAACATGGAAAGCACAGCGGCGATCGGGGCGCTTTGCGTTTTGGTTGCGACGATGGCGCGTGGGTTTGTACAAATCCACATCCGGCAATTGGTGCAGGTCGATCACCCCGCCGCCGTGGCCTTTTACTTTTCACTGACAGCAACCCTTTTATCGTCCTGTACGGCCTTGTGGGGCTGGACGACACCAACCCTTGAACAGACTCTGACAATGGCAGTTATAGGAATAACAGGCGGTGTTGCTCAGATTTTGGTGACCACGTCTTACAAGTTCGCGCAGGCGTCCATGCTGGCGCCTTATGACTATACAACGATGCTGTTTGCCGTGGTTATCGGGTACGTTTGGTTCGACGAACTGCCCACACTCGTCATGTTGATCGGTGCCACTTTGGTAATTGCGGGCAACGTTGTGGTGATCCTACGCGAACGTCAGCTGGGCTTGGAACGCAATAAAGCCCAATCTGCAACCGATCCCAAGACCTGATCTTTACCTTTGCCGAACTTCACCTAGGTTGGGCGCAACAGAATGAAAGGTTCCTCTCATGAGTGACGCGCAGGATCACAAGGAAAAGATGCAAAAGGTGCAGGCCCAGCACCGCAAGAAAGTATCCGAGGCCGTAGACCCGGATCGCGGGTTAGTCTTGATCAACACAGGCAAGGGCAAAGGCAAATCCTCGGCTGCGTTTGGTGTAGTGATCCGGGCGCTTGGCTGGGGTCAGAAAGTGGCCGTGGTGCAGTTCATCAAGGGCAAGTGGAAAACGGGCGAGCGCCGCTTTTTCGAAGAGCGCGATCTGGTCACCTGGCACACGATGGGCGAGGGCTTCACCTGGGACACGCAAGACCGCGAGCGTGACATCGCCGCCGCCAACGCGGCCTTTGACAAAGCGCGGGCGTTGATGGCCAGTGGCGAATACGACCTTGTGGTGCTGGACGAGATCAACATCGCCCTGCGCTATGAATATCTGACGGAGGATCAGGTGATTGACGGTCTGAACGAACGGGCAGTCAAGACTGGCGTGTTCCTGACGGGCCGCGACGCGCCGCAAGCCCTGCGAGACTATGCCGATCTGGTCACGGAAATGACCGAAGAAAAACACCCGTTTCAAGCTGGCATCAAGGCCCAGCGCGGCGTGGACTACTAAACATTGGGATGAAAGAGCGCCCCCGATCATAAGTCAGGGGCGCTCTGATCCTATCAAATTGCGCGAGACTTCGGGTCCAGCGTGATCGACCAAAGCTCGGTATCGGCACGGTCCATCAGGCGTACAGTCATCTGTTCGGTTGCACCGTCGATATCCACCAATCCAAAGAACTGAAGGCCAGCGCTGGGCGGCAGGTTGGCACCCTGATCCTCAGTCGGGGCTTTGACAAATTTGACCTCGGGACCAAAGGTCCCATCCATCGCGTTCGGACCAAAGGTTCCAGCGTGCAGCGGGCCCGAGACGAATTCCCAGAACGGCTCAAAGTCCTGAAATTGCGCTTTGTTAGGGTCATAGTAGTGCGCAGCAGTATAGTGAACGTCAGCCGTGAACCAAACCGTATTTGTGATCCCAGCAGTTTTGATAAATCGCAGCAGTTCGGCAATCTCCAACTCGCGCCCTTTGGCTGGGCCACTATCGCCGTTCGAGATCGCCTCGGCCCCGGACTTTTCGCGCCAGTTGTCCCAGACGATCAACCCAATCGGCATGTCGGACGCGATAACCTTCCACGTCGCCTCAGATGCGGCCAGTTCGCGTTTCAGCCAAGCCAGTTGCTCGGCCCCCAGAATGCGGGACTGATCGTTGATCTCATCCTCCATCGAGGCACCATTCGGCCCGCGATAGCTGCGCAGGTCCAAAAAGAACACGTCCAGCATCGGCCCATATGAAATCTTGCGATACACCCGCCCCGGCTCGGCCGGGGTGATGCGCAGCGGTGTCATCTCGTGGAAGGCGCGGGCGGCGCGGGATTGCAGCACGTGGACTGACTTCTCGGTATAGCGGTCGTCCGAGATCAGATCTTTCGCATCCGACCAGTTGTTCACGACCTCATGGTCATCCCACTGAAAAAAGGTCGGGCAGACGGCGTTCATGGCGCGCACATGCTCGTCCATCATGTTGTATTTCCACTGACCACGGAATTCGTCCAGCGTTTCAGCCACTTTGCGTTTCTCGTCGATCAAGGTGGTGTTTTTCCAGATCAGTTGATCATCCTTGACGACCTCAACTTGCATCGGACCATCGGCATAAATCGTGTCGCCCGAGTGAATGAAGAAGTCAGGTTTGTGCTGCGCCATGGTGGCGTAGGTGCGCATTCCGTCGTCGTCGATCCCCCAGCCTTGACCGGCCGTATCACCCGACCAAGCAAAACGGATATTCCGGCGTGAGGTCGGTGCAGTCCGAAATTGGCCTATAATAGGCTCTGATACAGCGTTAATGTCGTTCAAATCCGCTGCGGTAAACCGATAGAAGATGTCCTGATCCGACGGCAGCCCGTCAACCAGTCGCTTGACGGCTAGATCGCTGTTGGGGATTGCATCCATCGGAGTCAATTTGCGCGCATCAGCAAAGCTCTCGGTAGTGGAAACTTCCATCATCACGCGGGCGGGACGATCCGTGCGGGTCCAGATCATACCCGAGGTGGTGTCAACATCACCCGACTGAACGCCGTGGGTGAAAACCGGGCGCGAGGATGCGCGGCTGATGGCTGGCATGGACAGTGATGCGGCGAAGGCGGTGCTGCCAGCCAGAAAGGCTCGGCGGTTGGGGCGTAAGATTCGGGTCATTTGGGCTCTCCTGTCTGGTGGCCCTTAGGGACCACGCGATTGGTGAGCGGCAGTGAGCCGCCTGTTTGTAAAACAAGCGGCTCAGATTTTTGAAAGTATCACGATGATATTGTGACACTTGTGGATAACGCATTCACGCTGTCACACCCTCTTCCGGCGTGCTGAGCGAGATGACGGCGACCACCGCAGCGCCGTTTAACCAGTAGAATACCGCATCCAGGCCCGAAAACCCAAACAGGCTGGGCGCAGCCAGAAATGTCACTCCGACCAGAAGATCCACGGCCAGATGAAACTTATAGGGTAAGACGCGCCAGATCCCCAGGTGATGGTCGGTCAGAACGGTAAGCACAAAAGCGGCAACGCCAGTGACGACCGACAACCACAGCGCCAACGGATTGGATTGACCCAGCCCCAAAAGAAAAGGCAGCGTCATCAGGGCGATAGCGACGGGATAGTCCAGATAGGCATGGATATTGCGCGTAACGAAACGAACAGACATTATATTTCCTTTCCTTGCTTGGTATGGCTCCAAGGTAGGTCGGAAAGCCTGTACGTTTCAGTCCAGATCGTCCGCAAAAATTTGCAGATCGTCCAGAAATCAGGACATCAATGCATTGATCGATATGCTGCCGGCGACAGGCCGATCTGTTTCTTGAAGACGCGGGAAAAGGCTGCCTCGGATGCATATCCTACTTCGGCCGCCGCATCTGCCACATTCCACCGGTTTTCAGTCAGACCGTGGCAAGCGATCTGCATCCGCCAATCGGTCAGATATTGCATCGGAGTTGTCCCCATCTTCTCGGAAAACAGTTGCGCAAATGCGGTGCGGGACATTCCAGCCTCGCGCGCTAAGCTCTCAACACTCCAGTCCTGCGCAGGCGCCTGATGAAACGCTGTCAGCGCGCGGGACACACGCGGGTCAGCAAACCCGGCCAGCGCGGATTCGCTGGGGCTTTGATGTTCAAGATGGGCGCGGATGGCCTGCGCAAACAGAACTTCGGACAGTTTCAGCGCGATTAGATCGCCGCCAATACGCGTTCCACCAATCTCGGACCCAATCATCCGCAGGGTGGATTCGATCCAGGCCCCAGCTTCCTCGCCGTAATTCTCGATCAGGATATAAGGGGGCAGCCGGTCGATCAGCATATGTCCGGTACCCTGCCGCCCGGGTGGCCCAGTGAAAGAGAAATGCCCGCATATCAGCTGGGTATCGCGAGTCTTGTCCTCGCCGCCGTAGATCAGCACGCCATCACCCTGATAGCCTGCATCCTGCAGCACCTGTTCCAGCGGCAGCGCATCCAGCGGTTTGACCTCGTTGCACAGCAATGCATGGGCTGATCCATGCGGGATCAGGATCAGATCGCCCTGCTTCAGACGCAGCGTTTCACCTGTGTTAGAGACATGAACCTTCAGTTCACCGCGCTGCACAAAGTGAAACCGGGCTACGTTTTCAAAGGCCGGTACCTGAATGCCAAAAGGGGGCGTGAACGAAGTTCGGAAATAAAACGTACCGCGCAAAGACAGGCGGGTGAGGATATCGCTGAGAAGGTCCAACATAGACCTAACGTACAACCGTCTGCCAAAACATCCAGCAGCCCGGACGATCTGCATAATCTCTTGAACGCTGGGCAAAGAAAAACCCCCGCCAGAGCGGGGGTGTGATTCCTTGTGAACCGGGCGCGATCAGGCGCGGACCAGCGCCTCGTACTCGGCAGCGATCTCGCGGGTGATGTCGCCCACTTCGAACGTGTAGTCGCCGATTTGCCCGACCGGGGTGACCTCGGCTGCGGTGCCGGTCAGCCAGCATTGCTCGAAATCCGCCATTTCTTCCGGCATGATGTGACGTTCGATCACATTCAGACCCTTGTCTTTCAGCATCCCAATCACGGTCTGGCGGGTAATGCCGTTCAGAAAGCAATCGGCCAGCGGGGTGTGAACCTCACCATCCTTAACGAAAAACACGTTCGCACCGGTCGCCTCGGCCACATAACCGCGGTAATCCATGAACAATGCGTCCGAGCAGCCCTTGGCCTCGGCCTTATGCTTTGAGATGGTGCAGATCATGTAAAGACCCGCCGCCTTGGCGTGGACGGGGATGGTTTCGGGGCTGGGGCGTTTCCATTCCGCGATATCCAGCTTGGCACCCTGCATCTTTGCGTCGCCGTAATAGGCACCCCAAGGCCAGACTGCCACAGCCATCCGCACAGGGTTCTTAGCCGACGCGACCCCCATATCCTCACCCGAGCCGCGCCAGACAAGAACACGCACATAAGCGTCCTGCAGCCCGCTGGCTTTCAGAGTCTCTTCCTTAGCGGTTTCGATTTCGTCCAACGTGTAAGGCATCGGCATATCCAGCGCCTCGGCCGAGGCGATCAGGCGCTCGGAATGTTCCCGGCTTTTGAAAATCTTGCCATTGTACGCGCGCTCGCCTTCAAAGACCGAGGACGCGTAATGCATTGCGTGCGTTAGGATATGGACATTGGCTTCGCGCCAGGGAACCAGCTTGCCATCCAACCAGATGACACCATCACGATCATCATACCCCGCCATGCGAAACCTCCTGAACCGGGTCGAAATTTTCGATTATTGCGCCAATTAAGTCCGAACCGGACATAAAGTTGCGCAAAAACTGCGATTCGATACCTGTCTCCTCTTGGAATGTCAATAACGCTGACATAAACTCGGGCAGAAGTAACGTATGAGGCATGATATGTCTGACACCCGTCCCGCCCAGGTTTTCGGCGGCGAAAGCCTGTTGTTTCTGACAGATGAACAACTGCGGCAGGGGATCGAAGCGATGTTTTTTGCCTATCGCGGGTTCACGGCGGATCCTGATCGCATTCTGTCGGACCTTGCCTATGGTCGCGCGCATCATCGCGCGATCCACTTCATCAACCGCGCGCCAGGGACAACGGTTAACAACCTGCTGGCCATATTGGGGGTGACAAAACAGTCTCTGAACCGGGTTTTGCGCACGTTGATCGAGGACGGTTTGGTCGAAAGTCGCGTTGGAACAGTGGACAAACGCGAACGGCACCTATTTCTAACCCATGAAGGCGAAGCTCTGGAAGCGAAACTATCAGAAGCCCAGCGCGTGCGAATGCGTGCCGCATACAAAGATGCAGGCCCCGAGGCCGTGTCAGGGTTTCGTAAAGTACTTGAAGCCATGATGGATGCTGATATGCGTCATGCATATAAGAAATTGCGGGATACAACCTCATGAGCGATATGGACGCCCATCTGCTGATCGTTGACGATGACGAACGTATCCGGGATTTGCTCAAGAAATTTTTGATGCGGAACGGGTTTTTGGTTACGGCGGCGCGAGATGCAGCCCATGCACGTCGGGTTTTGTCGGGGTTGGATTTCGACATGATCGTGCTGGATGTGATGATGCCAGGGGAAGATGGTGTCAGCCTGACAAAGGCGCTGCGCGAAACCCATGCGACGCCCATCCTGTTGTTGACAGCCCGCGGCGAGACCGAGCATCGCATTGCAGGGCTTGAGGCGGGGGCTGACGATTATCTGGCCAAGCCGTTTGAGCCCAAGGAACTGCTGCTGCGCATCAATGCCATTCTGCGGCGCATGCCCGAAACGCCAGCACAAGAGACTGTCAGCAAAATCCTGACCCTGGGTCCGATCCGGTACGACGTCGAAAAAGGTGAGATGTGGCAAGGTGAAGAACCTGTTCGCCTGACCGCAACGGAAAGCCAGTTGATGAAGATTTTCTCGGCCCAGCCTGGCGAGCCGATCAGCCGGTCGAAACTGGTTGAAGATCTGGGCCGCGACAAGGGTCAGGCACAGGAACGCGCGGTGGATGTCCAGATCACCCGACTGCGGCGCAAAATCGAACAAGACCCCAAACAGCCGCGGTATTTGCAAACTGTACGCGGCGCGGGTTACATGTTGGCTCCGGACTGATTGAGCCGCTGCGCGGCGATTTCATGCCTTCGGCGAGGATATTTGTAGCCAGATGAAGATGGGATCCCGATGAAGACTGCGCTTTTGACTCATGCGGATTGCCTTGGACATATAACACCCGAGGGCCATCCTGAACGGGTCGCGCGGTTAGAGCATATTCTGCACGCTTTGGAACCATTGGATTTGGATCGCAAGACTGCACCCTTGGCAGCGGATGATGATTTGCTGCGTATTCATCCCGAAAGCTATATTCAGGATATTCGCCGTGCCGCTCCGACCGAGGGGTTCCGTCAGGTTGATGGCGATACGTTTCTGTGCCCAGGCTCGGTCAGTGCCGCCTACCGCGCGGCGGGCGCGGCTGTTCGTGCGGTGGATTTGGTGCTTGGTGGTGAGGCCCCAAACGCGTTTTGTGCGGTTAGGCCGCCCGGCCACCACGCGGAAACGGACACCGCAATGGGGTTTTGTGTTTTCGGTAATGCAGCGCTGGCGGCTAAACATGCGCTGGACCATCACGGATTGAAACGGGTCGCCGTTTTCGATTTCGACGTCCATCACGGTAACGGCACGCAGGACCTGTTGTGGGACGAAAAACGTGCTCTGGTCATCACTAGCCAACAAATGCCCCTGTGGCCGGGTTCAGGCCGGCCCGACGAGACAGGAACATTTGATACTGTTTTGAACATCCCCCTGCCTCCGGGCTCAAGCGGGGTGGTGATGCAGGCAGCTTATCGCGCGCTGGCCTTTCCGCGTCTCAGAGAGTTTCGGCCCGAGCTGATAATCATCTCGGCCGGGTTTGACGCGCATCAGGACGATCCGCTGGCAGAGTTGAACTGGTCCACAGATGATTTCGCATGGATCACCTCCGAACTTTGCAAAATTGCGGGCGAAGTATGCGGCGGTCGTATCGTCTCGACTCTGGAGGGCGGGTATGATCTGAGAGCCCTGTCCGAAGCCACCCGTGCTCATGTGGAAGAATTGATGAAGGCAGCCCAATGACCGAGACACCCGTCGACCAGATGACATTCGAACAGGCCATGAAAGAGCTGGAGACCGTGGTCGGCCAGCTGGAACGTGGCGATGTTGCATTGGACCAGTCCATCGCGCTGTACGAACGCGGAGCGGCGCTGAAGAAGCGCTGCGAGGATGAGTTGAAGCGGGCCGAGGAAAAAGTGGCCGCGATCACGCTGGACGCCAATGGTCAGCCGACCGGGACTACGCCTGTCGAAGGTCAGTAAATGTTTCGAGACAGATTGGCGCAGGATGCGGCGTTTATCCAGGACCACTTCAATACGGTTTTGGGGGCGCTGGACGATCTGGATGTGACCCGGGCGATGGCTTATGCCACCGAGGGTGGGAAAAGGCTGCGCGGATTTCTGGTATTGGAAAGCGCGCGGTTGCATGGGGTCGACGCCGATCGCGCGATTTGGCCAGCTACGGCGATCGAGGCGCTGCACGCGTATTCGCTGGTCCATGATGATCTGCCTTGCATGGATGATGATGATCTGCGCCGGGGGCGGCCCACGGTTCATGTGAAATGGGATGAAGGCACCGCCGTTCTGACCGGGGATGCTCTGCAGACGCTGGCCTTTGAGCTGTGCGCGCGTGCCGAGGTGGGCGAAGCCGCAATTCGCGCAGATTTGACCCTAACATTGGCCAAAGCCAGCGGTGCGCAGGGGATGGTTCTGGGTCAGGCGTTGGATATCGCGGCGGAAACAGCGGCCAGCCCGCTGACGCTGGATCAGATCACGCGGCTGCAGGCGGGCAAAACCGGGGCTTTGATCGAATGGTCGGCCTGTGCGGGCGCGCGATTGGCGCAGGCGGGTGCGGACCCGCTGCGCCACTATGCCCGCGCCCTGGGGCTTGCCTTTCAGATCGCGGATGACATTTTGGATGTTGAGGGCGATGCCGAAAAGGCCGGGAAGCGCCTGCAGAAGGATGCACAGGCGGGCAAGGCCACCTTTGTGTCGCTGCTTGGGTTGGAGGCCGCCAAGGCCCGCGCGGCGGAGCTGGTGGATCAGGCTTGTGCTGCGCTGGATGGCTATGGGCCTGCCGCTGAAACCTTGAAGGACGCCGCCCGCTTCGTTATTGCCCGGGACAGCTAAGCCAGGAACGCGCCATATGTCTGACCGCCCCAATACGACTCTGCTGGACCTTGTGAACCGCCCTGCGGACCTCAAGCAGTTCTCGGACTCGCAATTGCGACAGGTCGCGGATGAGCTGCGGGCCGAGACCATCTCGGCCGTGTCTGTCACCGGGGGACATCTGGGCGCGGGGCTGGGTGTGGTCGAACTGACCACGGCGCTGCATGCCGTCTTTGACACACCGCGCGACAAGATCATCTGGGATGTGGGGCATCAGTGTTACCCGCACAAAATCCTGACCGAACGGCGTGACCGCATTCGTACCCTGCGCATGAAAGACGGGCTGAGCGGGTTCACAAAGCGAAGCGAAAGCCCCTATGACCCGTTCGGGGCTGCCCATTCCAGTACCTCGATCAGTGCCGCGCTTGGGTTTTCCGTCGCGCGCGATTTGGGCGGTGTCACGCCCGAAGGGTTGGGCGATGCGATTGCCGTGATCGGCGATGGGTCGATGTCCGCAGGCATGGCGTTTGAGGCGATGAACAACGCTGGCCACCTGAAAAAACGCCTTGTCGTGATCCTGAACGACAATGAGATGAGCATTGCGCCCCCGGTTGGTGCGCTGTCCAGCTATCTGTCGCGGATTTATACCGAGGCCCCGTTCCACGATCTGAAAGCCGCCGCCAAAGGCGCGGTGTCCCTGCTGCCAGAACCCTTCCGCGAAGGGGCGAAACGCGCCAAAGAGATGCTTAAGGGCATGGCCATGGGCGGCACGTTTTTCGAAGAACTGGGCTTTTCCTATATCGGCCCCATCGACGGGCATGACATGGACCAGTTGCTGCCGGTTCTGCGCACGGTCAAGGCGCGGGCAACCGGGCCGATCCTGATCCATGTGCTGACCAAGAAAGGCAAGGGCTATGCCCCCGCCGAGCAAGCCCGCGACAAGGGGCATGCAACCGCGAAATTCGACGTGGTGACCGGCAAACAGCACAAAGCGCCTTCGAACGCGCCGTCCTATACCTCGGTCTTTGGCAAGACGCTGGTGGAGGAGGCTGGTCGCGACGACAAGATCGTAGCTGTGACCGCTGCGATGCCGGATGGCACCGGGCTCAACCTGTTTGCCGAACGCTACCCTTCACGCTGTTTCGACGTGGCGATTGCCGAACAGCACGGCGTGACCTTTGCTGCCGCACTGGCCGCAGGCGGGATGAAGCCGTTCTGCGCCATATATTCGACTTTCCTGCAGCGCGGTTATGATCAGGTTGTGCATGACGTGGCCATTCAGCGCCTGCCGGTTCGGTTCGCCATCGACCGCGCGGGCCTTGTGGGGGCCGATGGCGCGACGCATGCGGGATCGTTCGACATCGCTTATCTGTCCAACCTGCCGGGCATGGTGGTGATGGCCGCCGCCGATGAAGCCGAGCTGATGCACATGGTCGCCACCGCCGCCGCGCATAACGACGGCCCCATCGCCTTCAGGTATCCGCGTGGCGAGGGCGTGGGCGTAGACCTGCCCGAACGCGGTGAGGTTTTGGAAATCGGCAAAGGCCGCATTATCCAGTCCGGCGCGCGCGTCGCGCTGCTATCCTTCGGTACCCGTCTGGCCGAAGTTCAAAAAGCGGCCGAGGCGCTTGCCGCCAAAGGCATAGCGCCGACCATTGCTGATGCGCGATTTGCCAAGCCACTGGACCACGGCCTGATTCTGGATCTGGCCGCCAATCACGAGGCAATGATCACCATCGAAGAAGGCGCAATCGGCGGGTTCGGAAGCCATGTGGCGCAGCTGCTGGCTGATGAGGGCGTGTTTGATGACGGCCTGAAATACCGTTCAATGGTACTGCCCGATATCTTCATCGATCAGGCCAGCCCTGCTGATATGTACACGGTGGCCGGGATGAATGCCGAGCAGATCGAGGCCAAAGTGCTCTCGGTTCTGGGCGTGGCGACAATCGGCGAAAAACGCGCCTAATCTTTGTTTTTGCGGAAAATGGTGCCTCAAGAGGGCACTGAACAAAGTAATCACTAAGCGTCATTGTCTCAAAGGACGTGCGCGAAGCGTAGTCACCGATGCCGAGGGTACAGAGGTAACCCTGAACCTGTACGCCGCTCCAATGGTGATAACGCCCAACATGGCCAGAACTTCAGTTGGAAGTTCGTTGGTGGATATTGAGATTTTGGATGACGCCGTTGCTGCGACACTGCCAGCTGCGCAGTTGATGGACCTAATGGTGAATTTCGAAGGCATACGCGAATGGGGTAATAACTTAATGCGCGAGGAGTTGGCCCGCAAAGTCGGACGCGAGTGGTGCCTTGCAGCATTGAGCGCGCGGCAACGTTTAGAGTGGTTTCGAAAGGTACACCCCGGGTATGAAGCGCTGTTTGCCCATTTCCACATTGCTTCATACTTGGGAATGACGCCCGTCACATTGAGCAGAGCTCGTAACAGGTGATTTCAGTCAAATATTCTTAGGCGAAGGCAGTCGTAGCTCGGAACCATTCACTCGCTAAGCAATGGCGGTTTTGTCCGGCACAGCAGTCGTTCACGTCTAGCCACCTAATGGCCGCTCCCAGCATGACGCTGAAGGTCTCCGACTCCCAAGCGCTTTCACCCGCTATAGACATCACCGAAGGCCAAACTATCGCAGTAGTCATCTGTGACTCAGGTTTGAAATACATTTCGACTGATCTGTTTGCGTAAAATCGGTCATTCGGGAAGTCTTGGTGAAAGTCGGCTCTGTACGCGAAGCGGAATTTCGGGAAGTTTCCCTTAACGGCTGCTTCCGGCCAAAGCAGACATTCAAGCCGAGAAAACCGAAAATACTCTGTACGATGTCTGCTTTCACCGAGACCGGACGTTCGCCAAACTCGGTCCAATTTCCGATTTGCGGACAGAGCAGACATCGAGCGACGAGTAAATTTCATAGGACACGACGCCTGTATACAGCACCACCGCAAGGCGAATGACATTGGAGCTGGTCTTGAGGTGCTTGATTGGCGATTTTAATTCATAGAGTAAATGCTGCGAAAGCCCCTGCCCGCCGCAACTCTAGTTCTTCTGGAAAGACCCCACCTTAAGTCATTTACAAATTAATATATTCATTTTATTGATTGTAAATGGATCGAAATGAGTTTTCACGACGCAGATTCTTGTATGGCGCCACGTGTATCGCAGCGCTTGGAGTTCAATCCAAGATCGGGTGGGCAGAGTTACAACTCGGTGCTTCGGCTCGGATTACAACCATGTCAGATGGGTACCTGTCATTGCCTTCGGAAATGGTCTTTGGCGCCATGCCGAAGGAAGAGCTCAGGCAGCTTTTGGACAACTACAAGGTGGACGCGACCAAGTACGAGCCAGAGTGCAACGTGGCACTTTATCAAGATGATCAAAACTCCGTGCTGTTCGATGTGGGAGCTGGGCCAGATTTCATGCCCACTTCTGGTAAGCTTCTGGAGGCTCTTGAAACAGCCGACCTGTCGCCCGAAGACATCTCGCACGTGATCTTCACCCATGCGCACCCGGATCACATTTGGGGCGTTTTGGATGATTTCGATGACCTTCTGTTCCCCAACGCCACGCATCACTTCGGCCGTAGTGAGTGGGATTATTGGTGGAACCCCTCAACGGTGGATACAATTGGAGAAGATCGCGCTGCGTTCGCAGTAGGCGCAAAACGGCGTATGGAAGCAATTGAGGATCAGGTCGCGTTCTTTGACGACGGGCAAGAGATCCTTCCCGGTATTGCCGCACGCGCGAGCTTTGGACACACTCCCGGCCACATGGCGTTTGAAATTCGCAGCGGCGGTGAATCCGTGATGATTGTCGGCGACGCGCTGGGAAATCCACACGTAGCTTTTGAACGCCCCGACTGGCACAGCGGCACGGATCAGGATCCGCAAGCGGCGGCAGCAACTCGGAATTCACTGCTGGATCAGATTGCACACGAGCAAATGAAAATAATTGGTTTCCACTTGCCGAATGGTGGAATCGGCCGGATCGAGAAGACTGGGTCTGCTTATAAGTTCATTGGAGAACAATAATGATGCGATCGCTGGCGATTTTCTTGACCCTAGCCACACCAGCTTGGGCAAGCGAGGATATTGCAGACCAATACCCGCAAAGTGTGCTGTATTCCAAACCGGTCGAGTACATCCCCGGGGTCTATTCCGCCATTGGCGCAACCGCCCCGCCGACCTACGAGAACTCTGGTCACAACAACAACCTCAGCTTCATAGTTACCGGAGAGGGCGTGATCGTCATAAACGGCGGCGCGGCTTATGTGCTTGCCGAAGCGCTTCACCAGGAAATTCAGGCAATCACGGATCAGCCGGTTAAGTTTGTCTTCAACGAGAATGGTCAGGGGCACGCGATGCTTGGCAACGCCTACTGGTCAGAGCTGGGTATTCCGATCATCGCCCATTCGGATGCTGCGGCTGAATTCGAGGAATACGGCCCACAGATCCTTGAAGGAATGCAGCGGTACAACCAGGACAAGGCGGAAAGAACCTTCCTGGCAGGCCCAACCGAGACATTCGAGGATGAATACGTGGTTGAAATGGGTGATTTCCGGATTGAGGCCAAATATCTCGGGCCGGCCCATAGTCCCGGCGATATCTCGATTTGGCTGCCGAACCAAAGCCTTGTTATAGCGGGTGATATGGCGTTTCACGAGCGAATGCTGCCGATCTTTCAAGAGACCTATACAGCGGATTGGCTTGAAACATGGGACAACGAGTTCGAAGCTTTGGGAGCCAAATATGTCATCCCCGGACATGGTCATCCGACGAACATGGATCAGGTGCGCCGTTATACACGCGACTACCTGGTCTATCTGCGCGGCAAGATCCAAGAGCACATGGATGCCGGCGGCGATCTGGCAGAGGCTTACTATGTCGATCAGTCACCGTATGCCCATTTGGACACGTTTGAGGAACTGGCGACAAAAAATGCCGGGCGGGTATTTGAGCAGATGGAATTCGAATAACTCAGGACGTTTGAGGAACAGGAATTCGGCGCATTAACCTATGCGCGCTGATCGCTCCAACCCACATGAAGAAAATGGCAAGCCACGCCGTCAATGACAGGGCGGACCCTCCTGAAAGCCCTGCACCCACTGCGCAACCTCCGGCCAGCATGGCTCCAAACCCCATGAGGACAGCTCCAACAAGGTAGCGCTCCATCGGAGTATCCGGGCCAAAACGTTCGATCTTCCACTCCCCTGCAGTTAGGGCCGAGCCTGCGGCACCAATTGCTACGCCTGGAACTAGGCCGATACCGAAGGACAACACGACGTTTCGCTCGGCAACCAACGCCATCAGTGTATCCGTAGCCGGTCCGGTGAACGTGACTGACGAAACAGGCACGACTTCAAATGATGCTTGCGCGATGGCAAATGTCATTAACCAGCCAAGCGCCACCGCCACGCCAACTCCTGCAGCTGTTACGATCCTGATTGGCGCGACTCTCCGGTGGAATGCGAATGCAATTGCCGACACCAATCCCAACACTGCAACGGCTGTAAAAGCCACTGGCGAAAATCCAAGTATTTCTGAAAGATCTCTCGAGGCGCCTCCTGAGACAGTCCAGATCCCGGAAAGCAATTCGCGGGCGGGACTAAGAACGCCCGTGTAAGCAGCCTGAGCCACTAAGGTTAAAACCAATCCCGTAATCAGGGCGCGCAGATTACCGCAGGAGGCCAATACCAACAGGCGAGATGCACACCCACGCGCCAGAACCATACCAACGCCAAACATCGCTCCGCCAAGTATTGCGCCGCTGAGGCTGCCCGTCGACGCAATCGCGCGTGTCTCGGAAAGGTCTAACCACTCAAACGCGACAAACGCCTGCACTAAGGTGAGCGTTGCGGTGAAGGCGATTAGCCAGACAGCCAGGCGAGGACCAAGCTCGCCTTTGGCGACTTCGATGGTCGACGCTCTCAAACAAAAGTGAGACTTCTGGGCCGTCACGCCGAACAAGATACCGACAAGCGCACCGGCAAATGCCAAAGCGCCAGGGTCTCCCAACAAATCGATGAGTCTTTCCATCAACAGAGACTCTCACTTGGTTGCTTGCGCGTCCTTGTCTTCGGTCAAGTTGTTATTGAGCGGCCATTGGTCTGCGCGCCAATTGGCATTGTGTCCATAGCTCACCCAAGGCAGACACCAGTCGATCCACGTCGTCGGTGGAATGCACTGGGGAAGGTGTAATCCGTAGACGTTCCGTTCCCTTGGGGACGGTTGGATAATTGATCGGCTGGATATAAATTCCATAGTCACGCATCAGCACGTCAGAGATGAAGCGACACTTGACCGGATCGCCGACCATGACCGGAATTATGTGACTTGGGTTCGGTGTATGCGGAATGCCCAGATCGTCCAGCCTGTCTCGCACCTCGCGCACGCGCTGCTGGTGTAGATGTCGTTCCGAATTACTTTGCTTCAGGTGCCGAACCGAAGCAGCAGCTCCTGCGGCCATGGCTGGAGGCAATGCAGTGGTAAAGATAAACCCGCTGGCGAAGGATCGCACAAAGTCGACAAGTTCTTTCGACGCCGCGATGTATCCACCAACTACGCCGAATGCTTTGCCCAATGTCCCCTCAATTACGGTTAGCCGATCCATCAGGCCCTCGCGTTCGGCAATGCCTCCGCCGCGTGGCCCATAAAGCCCCACCGCGTGAACCTCATCCAAATAGGTCATCGCGCCATAGCGATCCGCCAGATCACAGATCTCGGCAATTGGTGCAATATCGCCATCCATGGAATAGACGCTCTCAAACGCAATGAGCTTCGGTGCATTGGCAGGGAGTTCAGCAAGGTGCCTTTCAAGGTCGGCTAAATCATTGTGTTTCCAGATACGCTTTTGGCAACGACTGTGGCGAATTCCTTCGATCATCGAGGCATGGTTTAACTCGTCGGATAAGACTGTGATGCCCGGAATGCGAGACGCCAATGTTCCCAGGGCAGCCCAGTTCGAGACGTAACCGGACGTAAACAACAGCGCAGCGTCCTGGCCGTGCAAGTCAGCAAGCTCTTGCTCCAGCAAAACATGCTGGTGGGTCGTTCCAGAGATATTCCGCGTTCCTCCCGCTCCGGCACCAACCTCATCGATCACCTTGTGCATTGCTGCAATAACACTGGGGTGCTGACCCATCCCCAGATAATCATTTGAGCACCAAACCGTGACTTTCTCGGGGCTATTTTCCGCGTAGCTACGCGCTGTCGGGAACGCGCCACGCTGCCTTTCGAGATCCGCAAAGACCCGGTAGTTCCCTTCCTCCTTAAGCTGGTCGAGTTGACCACGAAAAAACTGCTGATAGTTCATTTCAGTTCCCAACGGCTTCTTCTACGATCCCGGACAGCAGGGCCTGAACCTTTTGCATTGGTCCATCAGGATAGCTTCGGTATCCAACCATCACGCCATCGTCGCCTTCGGCTACAAAAATCCCATAGGGGCAGAAGCCAATATTCATCGGGTCTGCTTCCATCACTTCACGCGAGATTTTTGCCGAGCAGAAGATGAAGATGTCTGCAGCTGCAAATATCTGTTTGTCGCTGCCGACATCAGCGCCTGTTCGATTCAACATGTCGCCGACGTGGCTTACATAGTCGATGACCAGTCCCTGTCCCACAATAGCGGACTCGACGGCGAACGTTGCATCATCAAAACTGCCGTCGAAGGGGATAGTGATGATCTCTTCTGCAAGCCCTTGGCTCGCCAGAACAGTGGAAAACGCGGCTGCGGCGATAAAGTGTTTCATGTTTTTAGTCCTCCTCCTGAACCGCATTTTCTCAGATTGATCATCGGGGTCTTTGACACTGGTCAAAGCCCCCAATTGCCTCAACCAAACATGTCCGACGTGATACCGGCGTACCAACCCAGTGACTCTTCGTAAGTCGCTTTTCTCAAATCGGCATCTTCACCGGTTTGACTGATAAAGCCATCGACTTTCGCGATCTTTTCTGGCGTCGCCTCATAGGTTGCGCCAACCTTAACGCCATCATCGGTATCGATCAGCGACCAGCATGTGTTCGAGAATTTGGCCGGGAATACTTTAGACCCGGTCAACGCACCTCGTACCGCATTCGCACAGACCTTTGCCTGACTGTTTGCCGAAAAACCGGATTTCGGCATGTCACCCTGCTGGCTGGCATCACCAAGAACGTAGATATCCGGATCGGCTTTGGAGGACATGTCCGCAGCGTTTACTGGTGCCCAGTTGCCGTCGGTTACTCCCGCCATTTCCGCAATTCGACCGGCTTTCATCGCTGGGATCACATTGCAGACATCGACCTTTGTCTCTTCGCCGTCGATGGTCACCGTCATTGCATCCGGACTCACGGATACATTGCCGCCACCGAAATCTTCGCCGATCCAGTCGACCATTCCTTCGTAATTGTTTCCCCAGCCTTCTTGGAACAAAGCCATTTTCGAGAATTTCGGCTTCGGATCGGCGACAATGATCTTTGCTGTTGGGTTGTTTGCCTTCAGCACGTGCGCCACCATCGAAACCCGTTCATACGGCCCGGGCGGGCAACGGTACGGGTTAGGAGGAGCGACCATCGCGAAGGTACCGCCTTCGGGCATCGCCATGATCTGCGCTTTCAAAAGCTCAGTCTGAGAACCAGCCTTGTACGCATGTGGCATCTTGTTTTGGGCCGATAGGTCCCAGCCCTCGACCGCGCCATCAACAAAGTCGATACCCGGGCTGAGGATCAGTTTGTCATAAGGAACTGACCCACCACCTGCCAAGGACACCGTCTTTGCGTCGCGGTCGACCCCAGTGGCCCAATCATGCACGACGTTGATACCGTAGTTCGCGGCAAGCGTGCCGTAGCTGTGGGCGATGTCCGATAGCTCCTGAAAACCTCCCAAATAAAGGTTTGAGAAGAAACAGGTATAGTAAGTCCGAGACGGCTCAATCAGCGTCACGTCAATCTCACCTTTGCTGTCCTTTGCAATGTACCGCGCGGCAGTTGCACCGCCTGCACCGCCACCAACAACCACTACACGGGGCTTGCCTTGAGCCAGCACCATCGGAGCGGATAGCCCGGCGGCCACTACCCCTGCGGCTCCAAGAAATACTCGTCTATTGAGTGTCATCGCGTTTCCTCCCCTTAGGCACTTTCATTCTGGATTATTGAAGTAGGCGGCCAATGCCGCGATCTCGTCATTGTTCAGTCGTCCAGCGATCATTTGCATGACCGGATGTGGCCGCTGTTTGTCCTTGTAAGCGTGCATGGCGACCACGAAGTCTTCGTCAGGCCAGTACACAATCGAAGGAATGCCCTCATCGCCTCCCTCAATCTGGTGGCATGTTGTACATTCGCTGCTGAGATATGCGCCGTACTCAGGATCTCCTTGTATCGCTAGGATCGCAGGATCGATCGAATGATCCGTGCCTTTCGCGGTTGGATCCGCTTCCGGGATATCTCGGGGATTGTCTGAAAACCCCCGCAAATACGCGATCACGTTGGCTCGGTCTTCCGGGTCTTTCAATCCGCGAAAACTCATCCTCGTGCCTGACGCAAAAGCACGAGGGTTTTCGATGTAGGCGGACAGAGTGTCAGCGTGCCATTCCAGACCCGAGTTACCCGCGCGAACAAGACTCTTGGAATAATTGAACCCCTCGAGACCTGCAGCTTTCCGACCAAAAACACCGTTTAGATGCGGGCCTATTTTGTTCTCTGCTCCTTCGCCAACCTGATGGCAACCTTTGCATTTGGCGAACACTTTTTTCCCAGCTTCGGCGTCGCCGAGGTCTTCGGTGGCGTGGGTGGATGGGCCGAAAGCAACCACGACCGCTGCGCACTTCAAAACGTTCGACCAGCGCATGATCAGCTTCCGAACGACTTGAGGTAAACGATCACGGCTTCTATATCGTCTGGTTTCTTAAGCCCTGCAAAGGACATGCGTGTGCCCTTCATGTACTCCTTGGGTTTTGCCAGAAAGGCCGCCATTTCTTCTTCGGTCCAAACAAGGCCAGCCTCGGCAGCCGTTTTCATAGCTTTGGAGTATTTGAACTCTTCAGCCGACCCTGCGTTGGCCCCTATAACCCCGTTCAGCGCCGGACCCGTACTGTCCTTTGCACCGTCACCAACCTGATGGCAGGATTTACATTTCTTGAAGACCTTCTCACCGGCTGCGAACAGTTCCGTAGTCTGGTCAGCCTCGTCGGTTTCTTGAACAGCCGGTGTTGCGGCGGCTTCTTCCTCAGGCTTTGGCGCTGCGGCCGGAATGAACGAGGGCCCTTCCACCGTGAACGTCGGCAACTCGTCCGCGCTGGCTTCGTTCATGACCGAATTCGAACCGCCTTCTGGTGGCGTCTCAACCAGAAATACAGAGCGCATAGTAACACCGGCTTCTGTTTTGCAGTTCTCCATACAGGGTTCTTTTCGCCATTTTGCGTACTCAGTCTCAGGTCGCGTATCGACGACAAACCCATCCTTGTTGTGCATCTCGAATTCGGCGAAGTTGTCATTGCTGAGAACGAAATCGTCATCCACCAGGTCATTGGAATATAGAATGTAGGCGACGATTGCGTAGGTCTCATCCGCCGTCAGCGTACCCGCTTCACCAAATGGCATTGAGCGGGAAATATAGTCCCAAGCGGTCGACAAATGCGGCCAATAAGACCCGACGGTTTTTACAGGATCCTCGTCGGCAAGCGTGTCGAATCCACCGGCCAGAACAGGCCAATTGTCGGCGCCTTCGGCAAACTCGCCGTGACAGGACGCACACCGGTCGACAAACACTTCTTCTCCGGTCCAGACATCGCCTGATCCAACCGGCAAGCCACGCCCGTCGGGCAAGATGTCAACGTCCCAGGCAGCGATCTCTTCCTCCAATGCAGGACGTCCAAGCCCAATAGTACCGTCGCGAATGGGCGCCGGTGCAGTTAGGTTCGCACCATTTGCAACCCGTTCCGCGGCGGCCGCTTGGATTTCTTCGACTTTAGTCTCGAGTTCAGCCGCTCGACTGGCCTCCGCTTGCGCGTTTTTCAGAGCTGATGCTGCATGCGCTTCAACCTGACCTATCCGGGTTTCCAAAGTGTCTATCTTCGACTGGCCGTAGTTCCGATTGGCAAATACCAACGCTGCCGCAAGCACCAAGGCTGTGCCACCAAATACGGGCAGGAAAACATGACTAAGAGACTTCGACATTCTCAGCGATCCCTTCTGCGCTCACGTACCAAGTTTGGATACAGTTGTTGTGGTAGACAGCGTTTTCTCCGCGCTTTTCGCGTAGCTGGTCTTTGGTTGGCTGCACATAGCCGGTCTCGTCTATCGCCCGGGCCTGTAACAACATTGGTGCTCCGTCCCAATTCGTATCGAGATAGAAACGCGTCAAAGCCTTGCTGTCGCCCTGCTTGCCAAGACGCGCCGTCTCCCAGGTGATCCCACCGTCCTTGGACACATCCACCCGCGTAATTTGCCCGTGGCCTGACCAAGCAAGCCCGGAAATGACCAATGGTCCCGGTCCGTGTTTGATGGGCATTTGCGGGCTGGGTGAAGTAATGACGGACTTTGCATCCATAACCCACGTCCATTTCTGGGCTGTGCCATCAGCGTAGACATCAGTGTATTTTGATGTTTCTTCGCGGCTTTCGACCGCCATATCGACGACCTCAATGCGGCGCAGCCACTTGACCCACATGTTGCCTTCCCAGCCAGGCACAACCAGTCGCACCGGATATCCATGCTCCATGCGCAGCGCTTCACCATTTGCCTTGAAAGCCACCAACACGTCATCCAGTGCTTTTTCCATCGGGATGGAGCGGCCATTTGATGACGCGTCTGCGCCTTCAACATAGACCCATTTGTCTGGTGAGATATCGGCGCCGGCTTCCTGCAACAGCGTGCGCAGAGGAACGCCGGTGTATTCCATGTTATGAATCATGCCGTGCGTGAATTGGACGCCATTGAGTTGAGCACCAGCCCACTCCATACCGGTGTTCGCCGCGCATTCGCAGAAATACACATGGTTTTCGCGCGGGAAACGCTCAATGTCTTCATAAGTAAACACAAGCGGGCGATCGACCAGCCCGTTGATCATCAGGCGATAATCCTCTTTGCGCAGCTCGATCGCACCCGAATGGTGACGCTCAAAGGCGCATCCTTGCGGAGTGATAGTGCCATCAAGCGCGTGGATCGGCGTGAAGTTGATCGACGAAATTGGAGAGGCGGTCAGCCATTCCACGTTGCGCCGAACGACATGAGATTCGAAGCTGATCGGCATGCCATAAGGTGACTCATCAACACCGGCACCCGTGTAAGACGCCCAATCCTGAAGCTCTGTTATCAGTGGGTCGGGCGTGTCTGCCGCTGCCGCACCCGCAACTGATCCTGCGGCGACCGCAGCGCTGCCTTTTAGGAAGGCCCGACGGGACGGTTTGAACGCGTCATCCATAACTCTTAGGTCTCCATCTGTTTCTTAAGCGCCGACAACATCGACGCTGGTGTTCTCTTGCACCGTGACGGCGCCAAGGTTGCGAATGTGGTTTTCGACGACATCCCAGATCGGCGGACCCTCGGTGCCTTCGTTGACACTGGCCCAACCAGCCACGACGTAGGTTTTCGACGGATCAATCGCTTCACCCGTTTTGAGCAGGGTCATTTCGCTGATCCGCTGCCCTTGTGGTTTGGTCACATCGATGCGGTAGCCAAGCCCACCGACGCGTACCATATCGCCGCCCTGCTGGTAGTAGGGGTCGGGATTGAACAGGTTGTCACCGACATCCTCGAGGATCACATGGATGAATTCGCCCGTCATTTCTGTGCGATAGGCATTGGGATACGACATCGATGTGACGTTCCAAATGTCCTCGCGCGTGATATCCTGCCCAGGCAGTATTGACGGCCCCCAACGGACGCCGGGCGACATCGCGATGTCTGCCTCACGCTCATTGATCAGAGCATCGCAAATCAGGTCATCCCAGGTGCCGTTAAAGTTGCCACGGCGGTAGAGCAACGAATCCGTTTTGCCAATCACCTCACTCAGCGCAGCCTCGTACGGCGCGCGCTGATCATTTATCAGAGCAGTGATCGCAGGATCAGGAGCGATGACGTCAGAGAAGATCGGGATCAGCTTGTGCTTCAGCCCCATCATCTGCCCGTCCCTCACGTCGAGATCTACGCGGCTGACAAATTTGCCGTTCGAGCCAGACGCGATGATATGCGTTTTTCCGACCAGGACCGGCTCGGGAAGCGCGTCATGGGTGTGACCGCTGAGTATCACGTCGATCCCTTGCACCCGACCCGCCATCTTCTTGTCCACGTCAAAGCCGTTGTGGCTGAGGACGACAACGACATCGGCACCGGCATCACGAACTTCGTCCACCATTGCCTGCATGTTTTCATCTCGAATACCGAAAGAGTATTCTGGGAACATCCAGCCTGGGTTCGCGATGGGCATGTAAGGAAACGCTTGCCCGATAACAGCAACCTTTGCACCGCCCCGATCAAAAAACTTGTAGGGTTGGAATAGTTCAGCGGGTTCGTCCCATTCAGCATCAAAGATATTCTGCCCAAGGGCCGCAAAGGGCAAACCTTCGACGATTTCGTTAACCCTGTCGCTGCCCAACGTGAACTCCCAATGGAAGGTCATTGCATCGGGTTTCAGCGCGTTCATGACATTGACCATGTCCTGACCGGCCGTCTGATAGCAGGTGTATGAACCGTGCCAGGTATCGCCCCCATCCAATAAAAGGGCATCAGGGCGGTCAGCACGAATGGCGTTGATGACAGTTGAGACCCGGTCCAATCCACCAACCCGACCGTAGGTCTTGGCCAGCGCAGAGAAATCGTTGTAGGTCAGCGCATAGGCCGACGGGCTTCCCTCTTCGATCCCGTAGGCCTTGCGGAACGCCGCCCCTGTGACATGCGGCATCTGCCCTCGCGCATCGCCAATACCAAGGTTTATCTCGGGTTCGCGGAAATAGATCGGCTTGAGTTGCGCGTGGATGTCGGTGACATGGATCAGGCTGATATTGCCGAAGGTCTCGAATTCCAGCAGTTGATCCTGCGTTAGGCTTTGCTGCGCAGCAAGCCTGGCCCAGTTGCCAAACCCGGACGCCCCATACAAAGCCGATGCAGCCATTGAAACCTGCAAGAAGTCACGTCGAGAAATCATCTATCAGCTTTCCTATAACACATATAAATGTGTGAATGTAATTTTCCTGGAAAAACCCGCGCAGGACACTGTCCACGCGGGTCGTTCGTTATTGCCGTACTGCAGGAGTTTCGACTGAAAGTCCGTTGCCACGAGAGGCCACATAGAGCTCAAGCGCGCGAAACTCGTCCGATCCTTCGGCAAAAGTTTCCGCACGCGTATCGCGAATACAGCCGCGGAAACGATTGTGGCGCGAGATCAGCTTGGCTTGTTTCAGACGATATGTCGGGAACCCGTTGATCATACCTTGGCTCAGGTGGTCGGCACGGATCATGTTGCCCCAGTTGTCTTCATGACAATTGGCACAGCTCAACTCCAGCTGACCATAGCGGGTATAATACATCTCCTTGCCCTGCTCCCAAAATGGGGCGGCATCGCCATCAATCGCGACATTCATTGGCATCCCGCGTGATTGCAGACCGATCAAAGCGACCATGCCCTGCATATCGCCCCCGGACCATTTCCAGGCATCGGCTTCCATGCGGTCCGCACGGCACTTGTTGATCAGATCTTCCATGACGACCAACTTACCAGTTTCGGCATCCACCTTCGGCATGGACGCCTGCAATCCCTTGAAGCTTTCCACCCCATCGTGGCATGAGGCACAGCTCTCGCCAGCGGCACCATCAACGGTCTCAAAGAGATCGGCGGCCTGATCGACGAAGATCATTGCAGGATTGTCGAAGTCATCAATTTGAAGTGCTTGCGTTTCATCTGTGCGAAAATGCCAACCCGAGTAGATCGTGTCCAAATTTTCCAGATGTGCCGGAGCTTCAGTGACCGAAGTCATGTCCAACTCATCATTGATCACAAGATTCTCTTCGTCCGGTCCGGCCATTGCTGCCACTGGGAAAACCAGAACTGCCGCGATCGCCATTATTGCCTTGGTATTCATTGCGTTCCTCCCTTGGTGGACCAGCGCCAGAGTTCACGACCAGCGCTGACCGTCCTTAGTGGTCGAGCCGTCAGGCGATCTCGATCGTTTTTTTCTCGTCGTAGACAGAACCATCGTCATCGTACCAAGTGAAAACAAACTCGCCGGCTTCAGGCACGGTCGCTTCGAACTGGAAGTACGGATTGGTTGAAATCGCCGGCTCCATAGTCACATCAACCACCATTTCTCCGTTAAACTCGCAGGTGAAACGGTTGATGATCGAGCGCGGGATGACATTGCCTTCTTTATCCTTACGCTGGCCGCTTTCCATCTTGTGGCTGATCAGTGTCTTGATCGTTATGGTTTCACCAGCAGCGGCTGACTTTGGAACCTTGACGCGGGGTTTTACACCGGATGCCATTGGTTAATCTCCTGTTCTTCAGGGCGCGTGGCGATCAGCCGCCGCAGCCGCCGATTGTCACTTTTACGGTCGCGGACGCTTTGGCAAAGCTGCCATCTGCCATCTTCGCCACGGCAATGACGTCCTGCGTTCCGGCAAGACGGATGCGGGTTGATGCGGCTTGTTCAGCCGCCAATGGGCCGAAATTGAATGTCGCGACGCCCGGTTCGGGGTTGCCTGCAGCCACGATCAGAATTGCAGCGGCACCCGGGGCACTCACTTCGATAGGTACAGTATTTCCGTTTTCTGCGATTTCCGGTGCAGTCAACGTAACACCGCCATCAGCCACATCTGCCCCGCCTGTAAATGCCGCAATGGCATCTTCAGCAGCTGCATTTGCCCGAAGCGGCATAATTGTCAGGAACGCGGCGCCCAGCCCAAGGGCCAGTGTCTCGCGGCGAGAGAGTTCCATTTTCAATCTCCTTTGATTCTTCGAAAATCTGCGCCTGAAAGCGCAGCTATTCTTCTTTCAGGGTCGCAAGAAACGCGACCACGTCCTCAATTTCTTGTGCTGTCAGGATCGACGTCAAAGGCGCGGTTGGGGCTTTTCCGGTATAGGCGTCGCCCGGGCGGATATAACCGTCATCCTTGTAGAACGCAGGCATCACCGTACCTTCGAACGTCATCTTGGCATTTGCGACCAATCCGCGAAGTTCTGCTTCGGTCCAACGATCACCGGCGCCATCCAGCATCGGACCAACTTCGCCATGGAACGGGATGTCAGCCAAAGCCGAAACCGCGTGGCACGCAACGCAGTTGCCTTTTGACTTGTCCCCAACGATAAGCGCGCCATTCGCCGCGTCGCCAGCAGCACCGGTCAACGAAGCCTCAATGGCACCATAGTCGTCATAGGTTACGTCTTGCGGGTCTGTTTCTGCCGCAATTGCGGCAACGCCTGTCATTGCGCAGACCAATGTTAAGAGTCTCAGCTTCATGATCCCTCCCATTTGCTAACGCGCCGACGGCGCCTTGCGACCCAAAGCCTTGTGTACCGTAGTCGACGAGTACCGCTTGTCGCAACATTAAATTCATAATAATGAATTTTTTTATTTATAATGGCAGCGTTCAATCCTGAGAAACATTGTTTCGCTCTTGAATGCGCCGCGCATGATAGCGTTGGAAATCTTCACCATTTTCAAGCTCATATCGTTTTTCCTCGACCCAGGTGAAAAGGTCTAAGGTTGTTCCTTTTGAGAACGCTCCGGGCATAACAGCGACCGCAGCATCGATGGCTGTAGCGTCCTCTGGCACCTCTTCCGGCAGGAATACGAGCGTCGGGGTGAACAGAATCCCCCATTTTCGCATCAGCGCTCTTTGCTCATTCTCTTCACCGTCAAAGTCGATGGCCGTGGTGCTGCCATGCAAATCCAGTTGGACGACAAAGAAATTCTCTTCGATGAACGCTGCAAGGTCAGGCTGGGGGAACACTTCTTCATGCATTTTCTTGCAATAGATGCAGCCTTGTTGCTCAATAAATAAAACCAACCGCTTGTCTTCGCTTGACGCCTCTTCAAGATCCTCACGAAGGTCTTTGAAGGTGTCGCGCATCCACGGAGTTTTATGCAAACCGTCGTCGCCCAGTTCAGCGGCGGAAACTGCCCCGCCGATCAGACAAGCGATCAATAATGACAAAACTCGATTCATGTCTTCCTCCCGAGTTATCCAATGGCTGCAAGCCAAGGCATATGGTCGAGCATCCATTGTGCGATGTGATTGATGGAGTTGGTTGCGATGAGGATGCCGAAGAGCACCAGAAAGCCACCCATTGCCATTTCGATGAGGGGCAAGTGCTTTCTGAACCGTGCCATCCACTGCATGAAGGGGCGGACCAGGAAGGCCGCCAGAACAAACGGTGCGGTCATTCCAACACCGTAGACGAATAGAAGCACCGCTCCACGCCAGGCCGTTTCGGTTCCGGCCGCTATGAACAGGATTGCAGCGAGCACCGGCCCAACACAGGGGGTCCAGCCAAAAGCAAACGCCAATCCAAGAACATATGCTCCAACAAGGCTCACATTTGATGTATCACCAACATCCGCACGAAATTGGCGATACAGGAACCCGATGCGGATAATCCCCAAGAAATGCATGCCCATCACAATGATGATGGCCGCAGCGATCCAACGCAGGATGTCGAAATACTCTCGTACCAGCTGCCCGAATATCGAAGCCGTCGCACCTAGCGCCATGAAGATCGTTATGATCCCGGCTGCAAATGCTATCGCAGAAAGCGTTGCCTTGCGACGAACGCCGCCGGGAATTGTAGAACCCGCAGATATCTGATCAATACCGACGCCGGCCAGGTAGCTGAGATAAAACGGTACTATAGGTAGGATGCAGGGCGACAGGAACGACAATAGCCCTGCGACTAAAGCTCCCGCAAATGTAATGTCGAGCATGGTCAAACCCGTCCTGGCGCGCTATCATTCACACATTCAAAATAATAAAGATATATCACTGTGGTCAATTGGAGCTTGAGATGCGCCACCTAATTCTACTCTTGAGTGCAATTACGTTTTTTGTTTCTCCCGTGGTTTCACGGGCAGAAATGACTCTTCTGATGGCGGAAGAAGATGGGTGTATGTGGTGCGCACGCTGGGACACCGACATCTCGGAGATCTACCCCAAGACACCGGAAGGACATGCCGCTCCACTTCAACGCATCGATATCCACGCAGCCGTGCCTGAAGGCATCGCATTGGAGCGGCCTCTCTACTACACGCCAACCTTTGTTCTGCTGGACGATGGCCAAGAGGTCGGCAGGATCGAAGGCTATCCCGGCGAAGATTTTTTCTGGGGGTTGCTGGGCGTTTTGCTGCGTGACGCGGGGGTACCGATTGAGAGCTCTGGATAAACTGCGGCGCATTACATAAACTATTATGAATGCGTGAAGCTATGAAAGCGAGGCGATCTTGTTGGACAAATCTTCGAAACTGCCTGTGTTCTCCCCGGACATGTGCGCCGAAGACATGGACAGAATGATGGAAAATGCTCAGACGGCGTCAAGTTTCCTCAAGGCAATCAGCCATGAAGGACGCTTGATGATATTGTGCTATCTGTCCTCGGGTGAAAAATCTGTCGCGCAGATGGAAGAAATGCTCTCGGCACGCCAGGCCGCCGTGTCTCAGCAACTATCTCGCCTACGCTTTGAGGGCTTGGTCAAAACGCGACGCGAGGGGAAAACGATCTACTACAGATTGGCGGATGATCGATCGACACAGATCCTGGAAGTCGTTTACGATCTGTTCTGCAGGGAGAAATAGAAGCCGCCAAAACACCCGCCAGCTTTGGGAGGAGACTGGCAATGTTTGAAGCATTGGGAGACGCCAACGCCGTCGCCCTGATCGGTTTGATCGGTGGCATTGTGTTGGGCTTGGCCGCACGCATTGGCCGTTTTTGCACGTTGGGTGCAATCGAAGACTACCTTTACGCAGATGATGACCGGCGGCTGCGTATGTGGGCAATTGCGATTGGCGTAGCAATTGTCGGCAGCCACTTAGCTATGACTTTAGGTTGGCTGGACCCTCTTGGAACACGGTATCTTGCACAGACCTGGAACCCACTTGGGTCGATAATAGGTGGTCTCATGTTCGGTTACGGAATGGCCATCAGCGGAAACTGTGGCTATGGCGCGCTGGCAAGGCTTGGAGGCGGCGACCTTCGATCATTCGTCATCGTTTTGATTATGGGTCTTTCTGCTTACGTTGTCATGTCCGGGCCCCTTGCATATTTGCGCGTATGGGTCTTCCCCGAGGAAATGGATCTTGAAGGCCCTCAGAGCATTAGCTTCCTTGCCGAACAACTGACCTCTATCCCAGCTTGGCTCATTGGCGCTGTCATCGGCATTGCGTTGGTGATTTTCGCCTTGGCAAACCGGCGTTTCCGCCGCGCTCCCGCACAGGTATTTTGGGGATCGGTAGTTGGGCTGGCGATCGTATCAGGGTGGCTCGGCACGAATTGGGTTGCGACGCACGGTTTCGATGGTGAACCGGTTCAAACCCATACTTTCGCTGCACCCGTTGGCGACACAATATTCTATCTTATGACAGCCTCCGGAAACACTTTGTCCTTTGCGGTCGGATCAGTCTCCGGCGTTCTCATTGGTGCATTTTTGGGGTCCTGGTCCAAAGGTCATTTCCGATGGGAAGCATGCGAGGATCCACGTGAACTAAAGCGTCAAATGCTCGGCGCGGCGATTATGGGGCCAGGCGCGATCATCGCGGTCGGTTGCAGCGTCGGACAAGGTATATCTGCCTTCTCACTATTGGCCTACAGCGCGCCTGTAACATTCGCTGCCATATTCGCCGGTGCCGCGCTTGGCTTGAAACAACTCGTGTCTGGACTGTCCTTCATAACTGAGCGTTGAGGTCACAGTTCAAACGAGAATTCACGAGTGAAGGACCGTTTCGGCGGTTCTCTTTTATTCAGAAAGCGATTGCCATTGATGGCACATATGGGAACGAGGCGTTCATTAATCAAATACGCTCATACGTCCGCAATGCGGACCAAAGCGCGCGTTCTGATCACGTTCACAAACCAAGCTGATCTTAGTCACTCGCACGCTTCTGCAATGAGCGTTGTCCACGCATCGTTCTGGGACAAGAAAACCCTGCCGTTCAGACTGTCGACAAGATGAGACCGTTTGAGTCTGTCCATGACAGGCCCCTTAACTTCGGACAGATGTAGGCCAACACCAAGCTCTTTGAGGCGGTGATTGATCGCCTCGAGAGTTTCCAGCGCTGAGTAGTCCAGTTCGTTAACGGCGGAGAACATCAAAACAACATGTTTGACCTTAGTCCGTTCGGCAAGGCGACTTAGGATCAGTTCTTCCAGAAAGCCAGCGTTTACAAAGTAAAGGCTTTCGTCGATGCGCAGCGTCAACACCGTAGGTGCGGTTTCGACATCGTGGCGCAGGACATTTCGAAAGTGCTCTGTCCCTGGCACGCGGCCCACTTCCGCAACATGCGGTCGAGACGTCTTGTACAAATGCAAAAGTATTGAAATCGCCACTCCAGACGCGACGCCGACTTCGACACCCAGACCGAGCGTCAGCAAAACCGTTGAAGATACCGCGATGAAGTCCGCACGGGAATAGTCCCATGTTCTGCGTAATATTGAAAAATCCACGAGGCTCAGAACCGCCACAATGATTGTGGCGGCCAACGTAGCGTTTGGCAGAAAGTACACCAATGGTGTCAACGCCAAGGCGGCGATCGCGAGGCCAAGAGCAGTATAGGCGCCAGCAGCAGGAGTTTCCGCGCCAGCATCGAAATTGACGACTGATCGCGCAAATCCCCCCGTGACCGGGTAACCTCCGGTGAACGCTGCGCCTATATTTGCTGCGCCCAGTCCAATGAGTTCCTGGTCCGGATCAATCCGTTGACGTTTCTTGGCTGCCAAAGTTTGCGCGACTGAGACGGATTCGACAAAGCCAATCACTGAAATCAGAATCGCCGGAACCAACAGCGCTGCAAGCAAATCGGGCGCAAATCCTGGCAAAGTAAGCGGCGGCAGGCTTTGCGGGACTTCCCCAACGATTTCCACACCCATTTCGACAAGATCCAATGCCCAAACCGCAACCGTAGTAGCAACTACGGCGGCAACAGGTCCCGCCTTCGTCAGAATATCGGCAAGCGCCGCCGGGGCGCCTAGCCTAAATAATCCGGGTTTTAACCAACGGCGGGCCCCAAAAAGGAAGGCCGTCGCACTGAGACCGATAACAAGCGTAACCCAATTCACCTCATGCAAATGCGCAGCAATCGATGCTAGTATCTCGAACACTGTATGTCCGTGAGCATTGACACCCAAAATGTGCTTGAGTTGGCTGGCGGCGATCAAGATCCCGGATGCTGTGATAAAACCCGCAATCACCGGGTGGCTCAAAAAATTAGCCAGGAAGCCTAGCCGCAAGAACCCCAAAAGCAACAGGAAACCGCCAGAAAGAAATGCGAGGGTTAGTGCCGCAACCGCGTAGCCTGCCGTGCCTTGCTCAGCAACCTGACCGACCGCTGACGCTGTTAACAGTGAGACAACGGCAACCGGGCCAACGGCTAAGGCGCGACTGGTTCCAAATATTGCGTAAAGCAGAATTGGCGCGATGGATGCGTACAGCCCCGCTTCCGGTGGCAACCCAGCCAAGAGCGCGTAGGCCAAGGATTGGGGTATCAGCATGATGGTGACGATCACCGCCGCCATCAGATCGTTAGAGAGCTCCGCCCGTCCATAGCTGCGAGCCCAACTCAGAACCGGCAGATATTGATTCGCCCGCATCGTTACCTCCCGCTACGCCGCAGTGCCTCGTAGTGCGCGCCACAGCGCTGCAGCGCGCTGACCGCTTCGGCAGTAGCCAAGGACAGGCTCAGGCAGCTCTGCCAACGCCTTAGAAAACTCAATGTGGTTCGCTTCTGTTGCGCCGGAGTGTTTGACCGGCACATAGCGAGCTTGAAGACCTTGAGCCTTGGCGCAGTCTTGGATCTCGCCGAAGGTAGGCTGACCCTTTTCTTCGCCGTCAGGACGGACACAGATTAACGACCGAAATCCAAGCGTTTTGACTTCCGCAAAGTCATCGGTCTCTAATTGGCCGCAAGTACTGAAGTCGTCGGAAACTTGGGTGATTTCCATCGCTCTCATCCTTTCAAAATCAGAGTTTGTCGACCGGGATCTTGAGCATGGGGTTGCCGTCTACGTCCGTTGGCACCTCACCCGCACGCATATTTACCTGAAGTGATGGGATGATCAGCTTCGGCATTGCCAGCTGAGCATCTCGTTCTGTGCGGAACTTGACGAACTCTTCTTTTGATTTGCCACCGCCAACGTGGATGTTGTGGGCTTTCTCATCGCCGACAGTTGTTTCCCAGGCAATGTCCCGCCCGTTTGGTCCGTAGTCATGACACATGAAAAGTCGTGTTTCGTCCGGCAAGCTCAGGACTTTTTGAATGCTGTCGTAAAGCGTTGCTGCATCGCCTCCTGGAAAATCTGCGCGCGCTGATCCCCCATCCGGCATGAACAAAGTATCGCCCACAAAAGCCGCATCCCCTGCAACATGTACCATGCAAGCCGGCGTATGGCCGGGGGTGTACATTGTAAACACCTGCATATTGCCAACCATGTACGCATCGCCGTCTTCGAAAAGCTGATCGAACTGGCTGCCATCACGCTGGAACTCGGTACCTTCGTTGAAGACCTTTCCAAACGTGTCCTGCACGATCATGATCTTTGAACCAATGCCGATTTTTCCCCCAAGCTTTTCTTGGATATACGGCGCCGCACTCAAATGATCGGCGTGAACATGGGTCTCAATGATCCATTCCAAATTCAGATCTTGGCTTACGATCTGGCGGATGAGCTCGTCTGCGTGATCGTAAGTGATGCGCCCGGCAGCGTAATCAATGTCCATTACGCTGTCGACAATGGCACATGAGTTCGAGGTTGGATCCTTTACAATATAGCTGATGGTGTTCGTTGCCTCATCGAAGAAGGCCTGAACGTCCGGCTTGATGTTTATGTTCGAGTGATACGTCATCTAACTTTACTCCTGAGAGTTTGAGGCAAAGGGTGATTACGCCGCCGACTTAACAGGACGCGCGAAAAGGAGCCTGCGCAGTACAAACCCGGCAAGAACGGCAACCAGAAAGAGAGCGACTTCCCAACGCCCGGTGCCAAGTGCCGGTATAGCAGCGCCGGGGCAGAAGCCTGCAATTCCCCAACCGACGCCAAAGAGAGCAGAACCACCAACCAGTCGCTTGTCTACGGCCGTCGCGCTTGGAATCTGAAAACGCCCGCCAAAGAGCGGCGTTGTTTGCCGCCAGGCAAGTCTGTAGCCGAAGAAAGTGACCAGAAGCGCACCACCCATAACAAAGGCGAGGCTAGGATCCCACGTCCCGGCAATATCGAAGAAATTCAAAACTTTGGCCGGATCCATCATGCCCGAAACAGCGATACCAACGCCAAAGATCAGGCCAGCAAACAAAGCAAAAACAAGTTTCATTGCTTTATACTCCAAAGACATGACGGATCAGGAAGACTGTGATTGCAGTTGTGACCATGAAGGTCGGCACTGCCACCAAAGAGCGAACAGACAGCCGAGATAGTCCGCAAACTCCATGCCCTGACGTGCAGCCAGATCCGAGACTGGCGCCCAGACCGACGATCACACCGCCGATCACGATCATAATCGGGCTGACAGGTACCGTAAGTTCAGGCATTGCACCGGTCGCAGCATAGATCAGGCCCGGTGCGAGCATCATTCCCACAACCAAGGCTGTTCGCCAGGCGAATTCCTCGCGGTTTTCTGGGAATGCCAAGCCAGACAATATGCCCGTTGCACCCATGATCCGTCCCAGTCCGAGCATCAAAAGCACGGATCCAAGTCCAATTGCGAGCCCCCCTCCAAATGAGGCGATCGGCGTAAACGCGGTTTCCATCAGGCGTCTCCGGTTGTTCATGTTGCAACCTGATTACCGGCCGGCACCTTACTTTTCAGTGACAATGTCACTTAACGCAAAGAATTCATGCGCTGTTCGCCAAACGCTCTAATTGAGGTTTGTTCTGGAGGGTGATCCGCCCCCTCGTCTGAAGGATAAGTCCTCGCTTTTGAAAATCATTCAGTATGCGTGAAACGACCTCACGCGCTGTCCCTAACTCGTTTGCTAAAGCCTGATGCGTCGCCTGGATTTCGGAATGGCCTTCTCCTAGCGCCAAAAGGCGCTCTGCCAGTCGAACATCCATTCTGCCAAAGGCGACATCGTCGACCACGCGCAAAAGATCAATCAACCGACGAGAATAAGCCGAGAAAACGAAACCGCGAAAACTGTCTTCTTCAGCAGCCAGCCTATCAAATGAAGTTTTAGGTAATGTGATAGCCGTAACGTCGGTCTCGGCAATTCCCTCAGCATTATAAGCTTCCTCGGACAGCATGCAGGCGGTGGTCAGCACGCAGCTCTCTCCAGCTTCAACGCGATACAGCACGATTTCTCGCCCGGCATCAGAACTTTGAGAAACGCGTATGCGGCCGCCATACAAAAACATCAGACTGTCTGGGATGTTGTCGGGTCCAAAAACTTGCTGACCCTGCTTGTATGTAACGACGCGTGCTTCATGTAGAAGCTTATCCCTGACCCGCCGAGGTAGATTTCTCGTGCCAAGAAAGCTTTCGGTCCAATCTCCCTTCAATTTATGTCCTATGCTCTGTGCGTTCGGTTCACTGGTTCCCTACAAAGATGCGGTGGCACGCGATCTGGATCAATGGCTCTCTTCGTTTTTGTAGCCAGCTAGATCCGAGCATCGCCCAACATTGACCCGCCCGACCTGCCATTAACGCACGGCTCAGCGCTTTGGCCGCTTCGGGCTCAAGGCAGTCATCTGAGTCTTTTCGTCAGACGACGGCTTAGGAACGGATAGCGATCATTGTTGGTGGTCATTTCGAGAAATTTCGCCTGAAGGTCTGCATTGAACGGCAGAGTCGCGGACAAAGTTGCCATTAGCTGCACTGCGGCGCCAAAAGACCATTTGAACGTCTGGTCTGTGGCCGGAGCGGTCGTCTGCCTCGGGTGAGTTTATAACCGCAGTTAGCCGGAAGCGGACGTGACCAACGGGAATTTCCGTTTGAGGGAGCGTAGGCAGGTTAGCCGGAGAGCGGTCGCTCGGGGCGCAATTCATAGACAGTCGGTGTGCGGATGAAAACGCAATCAAAGTGACTGACCGCCGTAATTCATTATTCCGGTTCAAGGGAAGCTTCTACCAGAAAATGGCAGCATAGCGGTGCGCGAAGAACTTCGCGAAGGCCTTTATTTCGGGGCGACGATAAGCCTCTGGCGCAATCAGCATCAAATGCTCCGAGTTCATCTCCTCGAGCGGCGCAAAGCATTGAATGAGCGTGTCATCGCTTTCGGCAAGTTTCACGTTTATGATGCCAAGGCCATGACCCGACCGGATGGCGGCATGCATCAGATCCAGCTCGGAATAGGTTTGCCTGATCTGATCAGGTTCCGCATAGCGGATCAGCCAATCGTGAAAGGCTGACGGCACGCCTTCACGTAGGAAGCTGACAAAAGTATGGTTGAACAAGTCTTCGACCGAGGTCGGCAACCCGTGTTTTTCGGCGTATGAATGGGATCCGAAAAGCGCGTAGCGCGCGGTGCTGATCTTGCGGCAGATGAGGTCTGGATGGGGAGAGCTTTTCGTCACTCGCAGTGCTATATCCGCTTCGCCAGCCGATAGATCCAGGACTTCGACGCTGGGCAGGAATTCGAAGCTGACATCGGGGCGGAGCAAAGAGAACTCGTTGAAGATCGTTGCGACTCGGGGCGAGAAGTTGCCGGAATAGGCCGTGATCCGGATCGGCCTGGTGCTGCGCAACGTTTCGACTGTCTCGACCAGACAGATCGCCGCCGCTTCGATTTCTTCCGCCTTCTGCAGGATCGCTCGTGCTGTTTCGGTCGGCCGGAAGCCGCGCGTGTCCCGCTCGAACAAGGTTACGCCAAGCTCATGCTCAAGCGCCTCAATGCGGCGCGCAACAGTTGGCTGGGCCATGCCGAGCTTGGGCGAGGCAGCCAAGGTGGACCCCGCGCGCACGACAGCAAGAAAGACCCTGATGTCTGACCAGCTCCGGAATGCGCTCTTCATTTTTGTAGAATAGCACATCGCCGCGGCCGATACCGGAAAATCCCGCATCAACTACAGTGGGAGAACCTTCGCAGCAGCAAAAAAGGCCCGAGAGATGAACGCATTCAAGACCAGCGCCCGCACAGTCCCGCCGCTTCAAAAGGCTCTTGGCTTCATCCAGCGTGTATTCAACTTCGCCCCGCGCTCCCGCTCTGAGGAAACGCAGCCCGATGACGCCCGGGCCCGGCGGGAATTCATCTGGGACGTCCTTTCCCGCAACCCGGACGCCTTCTCCAGCGATGCCGATGTCCAAAGTATGATGAGTATGTATCCCGGCAGGTACTGACTAGTTCGGGCCCGACCTTGAGCGTAAATATGCGGGCGCCGATTTGGTTTTCTATGTACCTTTATTTGGCCTAGGGCTCGTGGCGCACGCGATGGCCGCTTCGTGGGCCGCGGCGGTGCTCAGTGCAGCCTTGGGAATTACCGTTTACTGGCCCGTCGCGTGTCTTTGGACCGTTAAGGCGGCTCGGGGCGCTGAGGGCTTGGGTTTTGCCCAAGGAGGAGTAATATCGGTTAGTCCTACCCGTGATCGCAGGCTGGGGTGTACTCGCATTCGTTTTGCTTCTGCTAGTCGCGAAATAGAGATGGAACTTGAGACCTGCGCATTGGAACTAATACCGGCGTCCGCTTTGAGCCCGAAACAGACATCACAAGCTCAAATATAAGCTTAACCCACCCTGTTGCTCTCCGCAGAACACTTATTTGATTAAATTACGCCGTGGCTGAAACTATAGCAGCAGGTATTGGCACTCTCCAGGGAGCGACTGAGCCAAATTCCACCTGAACAGCCTTGGCTATCGCAGTCCTAATCGCAGAAGCATTTTCGGCAGGCTGTGATCTAAGCAAAAGCGCACCTCTTACGGTGCCATCGTGAAAATAGTCAAAGGGAGTGGCAGGATCTGAAACTTCCCAAACGCTACTTGAAGATCGCATTTGAGGTTCAGTAAATCCGGCTGCTACCAAAATCGGATAAGCGTGTTCAGGATTTGCGAAAGCATGAAGAGGCGGCCCAGGAGGCAAAGAAACCTCTTTACTTCCATATCTTTCAATGGCTCCAAAAACTATTCGGAATGCGGCTGATGTCTCAGGAGATTCCCATACTGAGTAAACAAAGCGGCCGCCAGGTTTCAAAACTCTTTTCGCCTCCTTTATTGCGGCTTCGGCATTTGGGATGTGAAGAATGCCAAACCCCATTGTTACTGCATCGAACGAATTGTCTGCGAAAGGCAAAGTGGTTGCATCACCTTTCACAAAATCCACCATCGGCACTTCCCGACGTGCAATTTCGAGCATTGCTGGAGAGAAATCTAAACCGGTAACGTCAGCCCCTACAGTTGCGAGCCCCTTTGCAACAATTCCCTGGCCACAACAAACATCAAGCGCAACGGAGCCGTTCGTTACACATGAGGTTTCTACAATATCGGTCACACATTGTTCTGCCGCCGAAGCAAATCCCTCTGCATAGGCTTCTGCCGTTTTTGGCTCTGACCAGCCCTTCAACTCGGCCTTGCCGAACTCAGCGAAATTTTCCATTTCGATCTCCAGTCGCCATTGAGGGAGACGCTAACATTAGAGAAACTCAAAATCTAATCTTCCGTTTGGCGTTGCCGTCGTGAAACGGTCGATCATTTCACAGAAGGCAACTTTGCCCACACAGCTAACGCTCGACGACATCGTGGGGCAGCTTCGCCCACGAAGGCGAAGATTGGTAAGTATGGTCCATTTCTAGGCTGGATTTTGTCCTGTCACAACGAATTGCGGTGATACGAGCATATAGCTGCCGCAAGCCATTGCTTGCTCAACCAGTTCTACAATTTCATCGATTTTTGATGCAGCAAGCGTTCCGCTTTCGTGAGCATACTTTGCCATGTTGCGGACCATTCCCAAGAGACGACCGTCCACATCTGCATTCGCAAAGATTGAAATTTGGACGTTCTGAAAGCCTGCATCCAGAAATGTGCTGTATAGCTTCCTGCCCATGTCCGAGGTTCGGCAGGCATTCGATGCTGCTTTCACGAAAGCACGCCAAGCATCGTGCTCAACCGGCTCAGCGACCATGATGAACCAATCTCCGTCAACCGCATGTGCCAGGCCACCTGGTCGAAGTACCCTACGAAACTCTTTCAGCGTTTGGACTGGGTCGTCGACATACATCATCGTGTTGCGCGCGGTTATCCGATCCAGCGCTCCGTCTGTAAGCGGCAGCGAAACTCCGTCGCATTGATGTGTAGTAAGACGCCTGGCTAAACCAGCTTTGGCAGCATTCTGTTTGGTTAGGGCGAGGAACTCTGCGTTGATGTCGAGGGCATGAACATGTCCGTTTTTGCCTACCCGGTTGGCAAGCTCCACAGCGACATTGCCCGGGCCGCATCCAAAGTCCGCAACCGTTTGTCCCAACGAAATTCGAGCGGTCTCGTATAACGCCTCCGCCGCATCATCCCACCGGAAACCATCCTTGTAAGCCGACATGCGATCAGGATCGATGTCTCGCCAATGCGCTTTGTAGAACGGTTCGTCGGCCAAATCTCAGTACCTTATCCGTGTACACCAACTTACTTAGCACAATTGAAAGGCTGAAGTCTGTGAAGTCCTGGAATCCGATCAAGGCGCGACTGATCCTAATACAGCCAAGACATCGACGAGAACAAACGAACGCATACCGATCAGAATGTGCGTCGCCCAAGGTCGAGCCCTCACGAAGTGACTTCATAAGCGAATATTCGGGCAATCACGTGAGGTTCGCTGATCGTAAAAGGTCTGAAAGCTTCGCTCTTCTCAGAAAGCTTCCAGAGGCCATCGGTCTCAAGCCTATCCATTTTCTCACGAAAGCCGTGATGCTCATATATGTCGTCGCGGACGTTGAAGACAATATGGCCACGCCGCTTCACGACGCGGATTAATTCATCAAAGCTGGAATGCGGAGCATGTCCTTCGGTGAATACGCCAGTAACGATGGCCCCAGAAAAGGTGTCGGACGCGAAGTCAAGTGCCTCGCCCATCACCATTCGGTACAACTCGGAAAAAACGCCTGTTTCGTGCGCCTTGCTAAGCATTGCGTTCGAAAGATCGATTCCCACTAGATCGCGGTAACCCAGAATATGAAGGTTCTCCGAAGCCAAACCAGTTCCGCAACCCGCATCAAGAACTTTGCCGCCGGTTGGGACCCACCTTGCAAAAAACGCCGTAGCAAGAACAGGCAGTCGGAATCCCATTGCCGCGTTGTCAGCATCGTATGTTTCGGCCCATTCGTCATACTGGGATTCAAGAGCATCATTGCCGCGAACGGTAAAAGCAGACGACAAGTTGTTGCTGGCTACTCGGTCGGGCATTTCTCTCACCTATCTCGTCGTGGGTAGCAACCTAGCCTGTTCATTGATTAAGCGGAAGCGGCCTTAAGCTAGCGTCTGTTTTGTCCCGCAGAGCGGTCATTAGCGAAAATTCTGCGAACGTCTGCACCGAGCCCAAAGCAGACGTTCATTCTGACCACTGATAGCTTTTGAACATCGCAGGCGGGCGGTCAGCATAAGCCAGATGATAGCTGCTTTAGTTGACCCCCAGCTCCCCCAAAGTATGCAAATGAGATTGAACTAGAGCTTGATGCGGAAAGCCGCGAAACCGTCTGTGCCTTCTCCGGCCTCTTCGATTGAAACGCCTTTGACGTCGCCAATGTAGTCTCGGGCCTTTGGGCCGGTTTCGAAAAGAACGGTTGTGTTCTCAAGAGGCGCAAAGGACCAATTGGCGTCGGCTTTTGGGTTGATCGTTCCCTGTTCAACAATATAGCGCACAATGACGTCGCGATTGGTGTCTGGGGCCTCGAATACGATTGTATCACCCAGTGCGCCAGGGAACGAACCGCCGCCCGATGCACGATAATTGTTGGTGGCAATGATGAACTCCATGTCATCAGTGACCGGTTCACCTTGGAAGGACAAGTTCACAATTCGGGCTGCATCGGGATTCGCCACTTCGCCCTTTGGTCCAAAGCGCGGCGGTTTTGACAGGTCGATCTGATATGTCACACCATCCATTACATCGAAATTGTAAGACGGAAACTCAGGATTCAGTAGAACCGCGTCTTCTGAGCCTGACTCGATCGTGTTGAACATTCCGGCCGATCGCTCCAGCCAACCACGCAGCTGAACACCGTTCACTCGCACCGCGCGCACCGTATTTGGATAGAGATACAGATCAGCCACATTTTTTATGGCAACATCCCCAACCGGGACATCGGTGTAATAGTCGGGGCCTCCGCGACCACCCGCCTTGAACGGCGCCGCCGCTGACAGGATCGGCAAACCTTCATGCTCGGTGCCTTTTAGCATTTCTTCGACATACCATTTCTGCGCGATTGAAACGATCTGAACAGACGGATCATCAGCAACCAGCGCGAAATAGCTGTGCAATGGAGCGGATGTCTTGCCAACTGCTCGACGGACATAGGCGAGCGTTTCGTCGTGATCCTTCGCAACCGAGTCGAGAACCTTCTGATCGTCTCCGACCAAAGCGGTGATTGAGCGGTCTTCATTGCGTTGGGAAATCGCACGGGCCTCAGACGTAGTGGTAACCACACGCCACTCATTTCCTTCCCGTTCCAGCAGCAGATCCAGCAAACCAAGATGTGAACCCCAGAAGCCGCCCATGACAGCAGGTTTGCCCATAAGGGTGCCCTTTTCGACATCGATGCCGGGTCGGTCCGAAAATGTCGGCGAGGGGAAGACAAGGTGATTGTGGCCCGTGACCAACGCGTCGATCCCGTCAACACCCGCCAAAACGACTGATGCGTTTTCCATACCGTCGACATGATTGGCGTCGCCGATCCCAGAGTGTGAAAGGGCGATGACTAGGTCACAACCTTGTTCTTTCATCTCTGGCACGTATGCCCGCGCGGTTTCGACGATATCGCGGGTTTGAACATTGCCTTCCAGGTGCTTTCGATCCCAGTTCATGATCTGCGGCGGCGTAAATCCAATTACTCCAATTTTGATCGAGTGCTTAGCCCCATCGCCCATTTCGATTTCACGGTCGATGATTGCATAAGGCTTGATCAGCGTTTTGTCGTCACGCGGAGTTGCACCTTGTGCCTTTGAAACATTGGCCAAAACGACCGGGAACTCCGCACCCGCGAGTGATTTTTCCAGGAAATCCAGCCCGTAGTTGAATTCGTGATTGCCCAGAGTTGCGGCATCATAGCCAACGATGTTGAACGCGGTGATAATGGGGTGGGCGTCCCCTTCTTTCATGCCACGCTCATAGGCGATGTAGTCACCCATCGGGTTCCCTTGAAGAAAGTCACCATTGTCGACCAAGATCGAATTTGTCGCCTCAAAGCGAATTTCGTTGATGATTGAGGCCGTACGGGACAAGCCCACGGTGTCACGGGGTTTGTCAGCATAATAGTCATAAGGGAACACATGGACGTGGATGTCGGTTGTTTCCATAATGCGCAAATGCGCTTGGTTGTTGGCAGCCAAAACTGAAAAAGGATGCAAGGTGATCGCCGCTGCACCGGCTGTTGTTGCAAGAAACTGGCGACGCGAAATTGACGAGCGGCTGGAAAATGACATGGGTGACCTTTCGAATTGGCTGGCAACGAGAATTGTTGCCGCTTTTGCATAACGATCTTATGACAGTATTTCCTATCACATCTTGCAGACTTATTTCAGGGGTTTTGGACGAGCACCAAGCACCAACTCAGGGCAGTTGTTAAGTGATTGCGTCCGGTGAAACCAAGCTAGGAGTGTTTTGACAACGTATTTGCAAAATACTCAGTGCCATTTACCTTCGTCCGTGCTGCATTGACGGCGCTGAACTATTCTGAAGGTGGTCGCTGGAGCCAGTACTGGCCAGTGCGTTGCTCGAGCCCGCCAGTGACGTACGTTAACCAATAATCGGTGTAAACGACATTGCGGTTTTGCCTTCGCCTTGAGCCATGAAGGACACACACGCATGCACCTCTTGTTGCCGCGCGTACTCCGGACTTGAGACCCCGTGAAAGCTGTCTGTGAGCATTAGCCATCCGTCGATGCAGAGTAGGTGCTCGAAACATGTTTGGTGCCGCCGCTACTGACGGTGAGTTATGATGTTGAAACCTTCTTCGGGTAATGGTGGCACGAAATGCCGCGCAATACGGCGATATTGATCTTCTGTTGGTGCAAAGGCATGCGCGCCTTCTCTGTTGCGCTTATGCAGCCTGTGCAGACAAACTTCATCTGGCAAATCCAAAAAGTGAAGGTGGTGCTGCGCAGCCGTGTCTTTCAGCAAGTCGCGCATCCAAGCTCTATTTTCAACTGTGTTCGCTGGAAAATCGAGAACCACTGAAACGCCAGCCTTCAGCAAAGAAGCCACGTGACGCCCCATGACCGGTCGCAGTTTCCAAGCGCAATTCACGTAGTCCTGCAGGGACTTCATCTGGTCGCCAAACAGGGTGCTAAGCCATTCATCTTCTGAAATGAGCACGACTGCGTCTCTTTCCGCTAGTTCCGCTGCCAGAGTAGATTTTCCAGAAGCGACTTTGCCGCATAGCAAGTGAAGCGTTGGAATAGCCTGTGACATAGAACGAACTCCCGGATTACCTGATGGTCCCTGCGCTAAGTTGGTCCGCCAGTTGATCAAATACCAACCTGATCCTTCGTGCGGTATGTAACTCGGAGTGTGTCGCCAGCCAAATCGGGAACTTAAACGGCTCGCGGTCGGGGAGCACGCGCTCCACACCAGGTGTTAAGGCAGCCACATCATCCGACATTACACTTATGCCAAAACCTTGGCGCACCAGTTGCCAGGATACAATCCCGCTTTGTGAGCCAATCCTGAAGCTCTTTCGGGTTACTTTAATGCCCGCCGGATCGAGAAAACCGATCATCGTGTCGATGTCCCCAAACCCGACAAAGTCCAATTTCGCAAGTTCGTTTTCATTTTTTGGCCGTCCCACCTGATCAAGGTACGAAGGTGCTGCGTAAAAATGGGCCGTGGCCTCGGCGACGAGCTTTGCTGTCAGATCCGGCTGAGTTGGACGCACATGTCGGATGGCGATATCAGCCTCACGTCGCTGTATGTCTCGTATGTCATTTGCAGCAACGATGTCGATCTCTAGTCGCGGTGCCGCAAGTCGGATCTTTTTCAGTATAGGTGGCAGCTGATAGGCAGACATCACATCGGACGCAGTAATCCTGACTTGCCCTTCAACAGCTTGCGACTGGCTTGTCGCAGTAAGAGAAATCCTGTTCGCCACATCTGCCATTTCTCTGACATGCAACAAAAGCTCGGCGCCAGCAGTCGTCAAATTGAGCGACTTGCCGACTCTTTCAAACAGAGTGATGCCAAGGGCCGTTTCCAGCGCAGCAACTTGACGGCCAACAGTGGGTTGAGTTTGCTCAAGAACGCGTGCCGCTGCGGAAAACGAGCCTTCTTCGGCTGTCGCAAGAAAGGACCGTACCTGGTTCCAGTCGAAATTGATTGCATTCCAGTTCATGCATTTATGCATAACACTTCTGCAAATTGCGGCAATTCCATAAATGATTGTTTGGAAGTAAAGGATACGGCGACAACCTTTTTTAAGAGTAATGAAATGACTGCTTTGTCCAAGGATGCCGCGTTCTGGAGCAATATCTCGCAAAAGTATGCGGCAGACCCAATCCGCAACATGGAAGGGTATCTGAAAACACTCGAGCTCACTAAGTCGTACCTGAAAGCGGAGGACAACGTACTGGAAATCGGGTGCGGGACGGGTTCAACCGCGCTGCTGCTTGCACCGCATGTCGCCCATGTCACTGCCACGGATCTCGCTCCGGGCATGATCAAGATTGCCGATGAGAAGCGTGCTAAAGAAGGATTGGAGAACGTCACTTTCAAGGTGGCTGAAGTTCTTGAGCACGGTTTAGATGAAGGTTCTTACGATGCGATCTTGGCGCATAATTTGCTTCATCTTCTGCCTGATTTGGACCAAGCGCTCGAGCACATTTCGGCGCTTACAAAACCCGGTGGGCTTTTCATATCCAAAACCGTCTGCGCACCTGAGAGCGGTGGTTTCAAGTATGCGATGATCAGTCGGATCGCCATCCCAATCATGCAGGCTCTTGGGAAAGCCCCGTTTGTGCATTTTGTGTCTGGATCAGTGCTTGAAAGGAAAATCGCGTCCGCAGGCTTCGACGTGCTTTATACTTCTGATCAAGCCTCAATGCTTCAGAGCCGCTATATTGTCGCGCAAAAATCTTGAAGTTTTAGTTCGTTTAGCTGCATCCGTCGAAACGATCTTTGCGTAAACTTGCACGATACTTTCATACTGGAAGGAACGGAGTTACCTCGGCCTGCTTGTACCTTAAGAGTGTTGTTGCGAAAGGCCGTTTTATCCGCAAAGCGGACATTGACGATGCAATCCGTTGATGGCTGCTTTCACCGAAAAGCGGTCATTCGTGCAAAGCGCAGCGAGCGACTGCGTTGAGCCCGCTGCTGACGTGAAATCGACCCAAGCGTTCGGTTTTTTCAGACCACGGACTTTGCTCGATACGGCCAGGTTTAGCTGCGGACCAAGAAGACCGATGCGTCGGCGTGAGAAGCAACTCGTCCACCATTAGATGGCCAGATATAGTCCGCGACACCCGGTTTGTGCGTCGCCATCACTACAAGATCCGCGCCGGTCTCTTTCACGGCCTTGAGCAGAACGTCGTCGATGTCGGTCGTGGGATCATGGGCAATCATCATCTTGTGAGACACGGCATGCCCATATTGGTTTGCCTGTCCCTCCGTGAAATCAACCAACTTTTTCTCATATTCGGCCGGCGTGTGACCCAATGTGGTGGGAGCTGACATGGTCGCCCCGACGTAGCAGACTTTCGAATTGTGAATGCGTGCCAGGTCAGCGGCACAAGACAGGGCCAGCCCAAGGCTCTCTTCACGCTCCAAATCGACCGGAACCATTATGAGTCCAAACATTTCTTCCTCCCAAACAATTCTCCCCGTGCAGAAAGCAATTGGCCAACCCGCCAAGTTTGAAAACGGGTGCCGCATGTCGGGATCTGCTGATTCGGTGTTCGAACTTAGCAATGCATCGCGTTCGCAGATTTGATGTAACTCAAGAAGCTCCATCGGCGCGAAACCCGGCCGAACTGAATGCTGGCTTGTCCGCTAAGCGGACGCTCAGTCAGGTTTGGCGACGGTCCGCTCCTGAGCCAAAGCGGACGTGCTAAATAGTATGGCCATTCTTACAGTGGGAAGTGGGCGATGGGCATGGAATTGAAACCAGCCCAGGATCATCAGGCATCAACAAAAATTCGGGGGACAATTCAGGGGATGAATATCAAGCTGATCATTAAAATTTTAAAAATTAATACATTACAATGATATTTGGTGCCTCAAGAGGGACTCGAACCCCCGACCTTGTCCTTACGAAGGACCTGCTCTACCAGCTGAGCTATTGAGGCAGCGGGGGACCGTTTAAACCGTCTCGCCCTGACGTGCAAGACTTGTTCGGCAGGGCTTTTAGGCGTGCTTACAGCGCCCAAAACCCCGGTCAGTTTTGTGAAATTTTTACGACACTGCTGATCGCCGGTTGCCGTTTTTCTATTATTTCGATATTTCATGAAATATGATAAATGAAACAACCGACAAACTGGCCACCCTGGGTCACCCGCAACGCTTGATGGTGTTTCGCATGCTCATGCGACGATATCCTGACACTGTTCCAGCGGGTGAGCTTGCATCCGAGCTGGGTATCAAACCCAGCACCCTGTCGAATTACCTGAACGCGCTGCAACGCGCGGGGCTGGTGCGGCAAGAACGGTCAGGGACGTCGCTGCTCTATTCGATCGAGATGACGAATGTGCAGCACATGCTGGACTTCTTGCTGAACGATTGCTGCAGGGGCCGGCCCGATATCTGTATGCCGTTTTCACAAGGACCCGAGACTATGCCGGATCGCAAATACAACGTTTTGTTTTTATGCGTGGGCAATTCCGCCCGCTCGATCTTTGCCGAATCCATTCTGCGCACATTGGGAGAGGATCGCTTCAACGTCTACTCGGCCGGAACGCAGCCCACATCGCAGCTCAACCCATTTGCCGTTCAGGTACTGAGCGACAAAGGGCACGACACCTCAGTTCTGCGGTCCAAGCATATATCCGAATTTGCAGCCGATGGCGCGCCCGAGATGGATTTTGTCTTCACCGTCTGCAATCAGGCCGCCAATGAGGAGTGTCCCGCTTGGGAAGGCCAGCCAATCAGCGGTCATTGGGGCATGGTCGACCCGGTCAAAGCCACAGGCACGGACGCCGAGAAAAGTCTGGCCTTCCAGAACGCCTATGGCGCGCTGAAGCGTCGTATCGAGGCGTTTACCTCTCTGCCGGTCGAAAGCCTGGACCGGATCGCTTTGCAAACCGCCGTCGATGATATCGGCAGAACCCCCGTTGAGGATATGAAATGACCACTTACGCGGTAAACGGCCTTGGCCGGATGGGCAAACTGGCCCTGAAACCTCTGATCGAGAAGGGCGCCAAGATCGCTTGGATCAATGATGGCGTCGGCGACCCCGAGATGCACGCGCACCTGCTAGAATTCGACACGGTCCATGGCCGCTGGGATGCGGAGTTTACCCATAATGCCGACAGCGTGACGATCGATGGCACGCGCCTGCCGTTTGTTGGCACCAATGACCTGTCCGACCTGCCTCTGGACGGCGTGGATGTGGTGATCGACTGCACTGGCGTGTTCAAGACCGAGGCTAAGCTGGCACCGTTTTTCGAGGCGGGGGTGAAGAAGGTTGTCGTCTCGGCCCCGGTCAAGGACGGCCCCACGGCCAATATCGTGATGGGCGTGAATGAAAGCACTTATGACCCCGCAACCCATCACATCGTGACCGCGGCGTCCTGTACCACCAATTGTCTGGCCCCGGTGGTTAAGGTCATTCATGAGAATCTGGGTATCCGTCATGGCTCGATGACCACAATCCACGATGTGACCAACACGCAAACCATCGTGGACCGCCCCGCCAAAGACCTGCGGCGCGCGCGGTCGGCATTGAACTCGCTGATCCCGACCACGACTGGCTCGGCCACGGCGATCACGCTGATTTACCCTGAATTGACAGGCCGCCTGAACGGCCACGCGGTGCGGGTGCCCCTGCTGAACGCCTCGCTGACCGATTGCGTGTTCGAGGTGGAACGTGAAACCACCGTCGAAGAGGTCAACACCTTCTTCAAAGCCGCCGCCGAGGGTGAGCTGAAAGGCATTCTGGGCTACGAGACCCGGCCATTGGTTTCGACGGATTACACCAATGACGAACGATCTTCGATTGTCGATGCGCCCTCGACCATGGTGGTGAACGGGACGCAGATAAAGATCTATGCGTGGTATGACAACGAAATGGGCTATGCGCACCGTCTGGTGGATGTGGCGCTGATGGTGGGGAACGCGCTGTGAGCGACCGGCCCGAGGGACTGTCGGCCTATATCGCGGTCACGGCGGCCTATTGGGCCTTTATGCTGACCGACGGAGCCCTGCGGATGTTGGTGCTGTTGCACTTTCATACCATAGGGTTCTCGCCGGTTCAGTTGGCTTATCTGTTTGTTCTGTACGAAGTCGCCGGGATGGTGACCAATCTGTCAGCGGGTTGGATCGCTGCGCGGTTCGGGCTGACCTCGACGCTTTATGCCGGTCTGGGGATACAGATTGCGGCATTGCTGACAATGACGTTTCTGGACCCGCATTGGAGCGTCGCCACCTCGGTCGCCTTCGTGATGGCTGTACAGGGTGCCAGCGGCGTGGCCAAGGATCTGGCCAAAATGTCTTCGAAATCCGCCGTCAAACTACTGGCCCCCACGACAGGCGGAGGGTTGTTTCGCTGGGTTGCTATTCTCACCGGATCCAAAAACGCGGTCAAAGGGGTGGGCTTTTTGCTTGGCGCGATCATGCTGGTCACAATGGGCTTTATGACAGCGATCTTTGTCATGGCCGCTGTTCTGGCCGTGATCCTGTTCGCCGTCATTCGCTTTATGCCGCCCGGCCTACCCAAAGGGCGCAAAGGAGCCAAGTTCTCCGAGGTCTTCTCGAAATCGCCCAACGTCAACTGGCTATCGGTGGCTCGGGTCTTTCTGTTTGGCGCACGCGATGTGTGGTTTGTGGTCGGCATACCGATATACTTTTACGCCGTCCTGTCGGATGGCACGGAAGAAGGCAACCGCGCGGCCTTTTTCATGATCGGTACGTTCATGGCCGTCTGGGTCATACTGTACGGCGCGGTCCAAGCCAGCGCGCCGAAAATCCTGCGGGCCGCGGACCGTACCGAGGGCGACTTGATAAAAGCCGCCCGCACCTGGGCTGCTGTCCTGTTCTGCATTCCTGCGACGTTGACGGTCGCGGTACTGATCTCGGACGGACCGCAAACATGGCTGACCGCGACACTGGTTTTGGGTCTTTTGGTTTTCGGAGCGATCTTTGCAGTGAACTCGTCCCTGCATTCCTACTTGATTCTGGCCTTCACCAAATCCGAGCGGGTCACCATGGACGTCGGCTTTTACTATATGGCCAATGCCACAGGACGCCTTGTGGGCACCGTTCTATCCGGCCTTACCTACCAAGTCGGAGGCTTGCCTTTGGTCCTGGGCACAGCCGCGGCAATGGTCGCGCTTGCCGCGTTGACATCCGGCAAGCTGACCGACCAAACCCACGAGGCACATGCATGAGCGTCTTTGAAAGATACCTGACCATCTGGGTTGCGCTGGCGATGATCGGCGGCGTCTTGATCGGACTCGCCGCGCCCGGGCTGGTGGGCCTGGTCGCCTCGGCCGAGGTGGCAAGCGTCAATCTGGTTGTCGCGGTGCTGATTTGGGCCATGGTCTACCCAATGATGGTCGGAGTCGACTTCGGAGCCGTAGCCGGCGTTGCCCGCCAACCCAAGGGACTGATCGTGACCCTCGTGGTGAACTGGTTGATCAAACCCTTCACCATGGCTGTGTTGGCTGTACTGTTTTTTGACTACGTTTTCGCCCCGTGGATACGCCCCGAGGACGCCGCACAATACACCGCCGGTCTGATCCTGCTGGGTGCAGCGCCCTGTACGGCGATGGTGTTTGTCTGGTCGCAACTGACCAAAGGGGACGCGACCTATACGCTGGTGCAGGTCTCGGTCAACGACCTGATCATGGTGGTGGCGTTTGCCCCTATTGTGGCGTTTCTGTTGGGGGTCACTGATATCGCGGTTCCCTGGCAAACACTGGTTCTGGCGACGGTGCTCTATGTTGTTTTGCCCTTGATCGCAGGGTTGCTCACACGACGCAAACTAGGCTCTAAACAAGCGATTGAGGCGTTCTCGGCCCGCGTTAAGCCGTGGTCCATCCTGGGATTGATTGCCACGGTCGTCATCCTGTTCGGCCTGCAAGGACAAACGATCCTGGCCAAGCCGCTTGTGATTGTCCTGATTGCAGTACCGATCCTGATCCAGAGCTATGGCATATTCGCCCTGGCCTATGGCGCAGCTTACGCGCTGAAGGTTCCGCATCGTATAGCCGCCCCGTGCGCCATGATCGGCACATCCAATTTCTTCGAACTGGCAGTCGCCGTCGCCATCAGCCTGTTTGGCCTGAATTCAGGGGCGGCGCTTGCGACCGTTGTTGGCGTTTTGGTCGAGGTCCCGGTAATGCTGTCGCTTGTTGCCTTCGCGAACAGAACCCGCTCCCGGTTCCCCGAACCTACACCGTCCTGAACTCAGAGAACCGTCACAAAGAACGGCTTTAGTTTCTCTCCTGCCGCAATCGCGGACAACGCCGATTTGGCTGTATCCAGAGACTCGCGGATTGTGACGTCCATATCCAGATAGCGATAGGTGCCGAGGCGGCCGACAAACGTGACATTTTCCGCCTTGTTGGCCAGCTCGACATAATCACCCAGCAGCGCCTTTTCCTTGACCTGACGGATAGGATAATAGGGAATGTCGTCCGCTTCGGCCGCACGCGAGAATTCGCGGTAACACACGGAGCCGTCATGCGTTTCCCACGGCGCGAAATGCTTGTGCTCGGTGATACGGGTATACGGGATCTCTTCCTCGCCGTAGTTCATGACAGCACACCCCTGGTAGTCGCCATCATACGTGAAGCGTTCGAAATCCAGCGTGCGATACCCCAGCCGGCCCAGCTCATAGTCGAAATACCCGTCCAGCGGCCCCGAATAAAAAACGTGGTCAAAGTCATCGCCCATACTGCGGTCGAATGTCGTGCCCAGCTTCACAGTGATCGAGGGATGATCCAGAATACCCGCAATCATATCGGTGTATCCGTTTTCCGGCATGCCCTGGAACTTGTGGAAAAAGTAGTTGTCGTCGTAGTTGAAGCGAACAGGCAAGCGTTTCAGGATCGAGGCGGGCAGTTCGGACGGGTGACAGCCCCACTGCTTGATGGTGTAGCCCTTGAAGAACGCCTCATAAAGGTCCTGGCCAACAAACCGCATCGCCTGTTCTTCAAAGCTCTGAGGGTCGGTGATCGAGGTGTCCGCCTGTTCTTCGGTGATGAACTTAAGTGCTTCGTCTGGGCGCATCGTCTTGCCAAAGAACTGGTTGATCGTATGCAGGTTCACCGGCAGCGAAAACACCTGACCCTTCGAGGTCGTCTTGACCCGGTTCTTATAGGGCAGGAAGTTGGCGTATTGGTTCACATACCGCCAAACCTCTTCGTCATCCGTGTGGAAGATATGCGGCCCGTACACATGGACCATGACGTCGGTATCGGCATCCCGTTCTGTGTGGCAGTTTCCACCGATATGGTCACGGCTGTCGACCACGGTGACATCATGTCCTTGTTCCGCAAGTTCCCGACCGATCACAGCCCCAGACAATCCGGCCCCAACCATCAAAAACTGCATATCAGGGGCTTTCCTGTTTCATCGAAATCGTAGTCATATCGAGGGGTTTGATCAACTGACGGCGGGCAATCTTGAATATACCCGACCGCGCCTCGCTGGCACTGCGGAACTTCGGCAGAACCGACATCCATGCCCGGCACATGCGCCATCCCAACTGCAAACGACCCGAGATAGGTTGCCCACCTTGCAGGATCGCGGCAAAGACGACCGGAACGGTACGCCGCGACAGATCAAACATCTGCTTTAGAACGGCCTCTTCTTCCTCTGAGCTGAGGTTATTCGACTCGGCCATCGCAGCTTTCAGGTTCTTTCCGATCGGCCGCGTGTGGTGCATCGCGATCTCGTCCAGAATGGCTGTTCGAAACGCGCCAGCCTCGGCCCATCGGCACCAGATGTAGTCCAGACCATAGCCGCTCATTGTGCCCTGAAACAGCGGCAGTGCCTTTTTCAGAATGTCCTTGTGCAGGCACGGGGCCATGATCTCGATATAGTTTGTGTACCGCAGCACGAAGCCCGGGCATTGGCTGAACACAAAATGCGAGAAATAGCTTTCGGGGGTCAGCGACGGTTGTGCAATACGCAATCCGTGAACCTGCATAGCATCAAACAGCGCGTTTACATCCGTAGCGCTTATGTCCAGATCATCATCCGGCAGCCAATAGTAGTCATACTTATCAAGGTCACGGTCGGCGAGGGTCTTGAATAACCCGTCCCATTTGCCGCCTTTTACCAGCACAGCCTCGACACCGGGTTCAGGTTTGAATGCCGCAAAAGCCTCGTCCGAAAAATAGCTGATCAGAAGATCGTAGGTGCGATCTTCATAGGGGATTTCTTGCCACCGATGGTGCAATGACTTGTTGCCCGCACGGACAACCACAAGGCTATTCTTCATGCGCGGTTCCGAACCCGATTTCCTGCCTGCATCAACGGGCCGAGCCCTTCAATCATGTCTGGGTTCAACGGATGGCTCAACCGTCCGTACGTGTACTTCGTCTGGTACATTAGGTTTCGAACGAATCTGGCCATGGGCGAGCTGGGTTTCATTTTACTGCGGCAGTGGTCAATCGTGCTGTCTACCTCTTTGCGCTCCGCGACCATCTGCTCGGCAAGTGTGAGGATGGGTACGTTGTGTTCCCAATAGAATTTCAGGTCGATGTCGATGGGGCGCGCAATCGGGGCCTCGATCGCAAATAGTTGAGCGGCAGCACGCCGACCGATGATGTAACCTGTGGTTCTGGGCGGCAGGCGATCCGACAGGACAAGATTCTGATCTGCCACGGATTTAATCACCTGCCCGTTGCTGCTCGAAGTGCCATCCAGCTTTATCATAACACCTTCGAAACATTCGCCACATCCAGCCAGTTCATTGAAAAATGGCCTGGGATCTTGCACGAATGTCGCGTCATCTTCCAAAACAAGGCTCACGAAATCGGAAGAGGCCGCAATATCCTTCCATATCCGGCGATGCCCAAGGGTACATGCGACTTCGTTGCGGCTGAGCGGGCGTTTGAATTTGCTCCGATTCATGTCGGCATCATAAATGCGCTGCAACTCAGAGTTGTTCAACTGGTCTCCAGCAATGGCGTCGCAAAACTCATGGTTCAAGCCAAAGCGGGTAAATTCGCTTTCGCAGAAACGTCGCCGTTCAACATCTTTCGGCAAACTCAGAATGACGGCCTTAATCGACACTGTTCCATTACCACTAATTTTTTTTGCACCGCGTTACTACGGGCCGTATTTACTGAGCACAAGCAAAACTGGTCTACCCTTTTCCCGCGACGCGTCAAGGATTTCCTGCTGCAGAAAACCGCTGAAATTCAATCGTTACTCTCACGTTACAGCAATTTGCCCCACAATATCAGAGCTTACATTCTTCCAAACATGTACATATCACGATTAAACCAAAAAGAAAATCACCTGACCACTTCACGCGAGCTAGCGCGAATTTCTGTCAACGCTTCAATCTATCCATCATAATCAAGGGACCTCGCGCAGCAGAAGGTGCATACAAGACGCTATTAAGCTGTGCGGACAACTACCGGCATCGACATATAAACACCAAATAGAGGTCGGTGCACGAAGGCCCACAATACATCGCGCCAGCTTGTTGAACGAGAGCATCAAAACCTTGTACAAACCAGCTCCAACCCTTATTTGCCAAGGCCCCCGCGCAACCTTAGGATTGGGCAACTCTGTCGCGTCATTTGATCTGCCCTTTAGGCGGGGACGATTATAGGTTATCTGAGCGAGCGCATGATTTCACGATCTGGAGAAAGCAATGATTAAGCGTGCCTGGACCGAATGGCGATCAGGCTATATGGGCCGCCTCATCGTCGAGAGCTTTTTTGCCCAAGGTCATCTTTATGCTGTTGCGATCGTTGCAATGATCGCAGTTGCTGCAACCACCGCCGGCTCCGCCTACATGATGGAATACATCGTCGATGCGATGACCAGCCCTGAAATGCGTGAATGGGCTGGGATGATCGCGTTCGGCGTCATTCTTTTGTTTCTTACAAAAGCGGTGGCCTCCTATGTGCAAGCCATCTTCCTGGCACGGGCTGGAAACCGTATAGTTGCAAGGCAACAGGACCGAGTTTATCGCAAGCTGCTTCGGCACGGCGTATCATTCTTCGCACAAAATGAATCCGCCGATCTGCTAATGCGCACGACAAACGGTGCGCAGGCCGCGCGCAGGCTTATCGATGTCATCGTCACCGGCTTCGTTCGCGATGCGTTGACACTGATTGGCCTTGTGATCGTCATGGTGTATCAGCAGCCTGTATTATCGATCATGTTCTTTGTGGTTGGCCCCGTTGCCCTTTTTGGTGTTCGACGGCTTCTGAAAAGCGTCCGTGCGATTATGCAGGCTGAGTTCAAATCCTTGGCTGAAATCATTCGCGTCCTCCAGGAAACATCTTCTGGGATAAAGGTGATCAAGGTGTTTTCACTGGAAGAACGGATGATCACCCGAATGGACACGGCTATCCGGAAAGTCGAAAATCGTGCGAATGACATTGCACGCCTTCAATCAATCGCTAGCCCATTAATGGAATTTCTGGCCGGTCTGGCTGTTGCAGGTGTGCTGGTCATTAGCGCGCTTGGAATTTCTGGCAGTGAACAACCGTCTGCAGGGCAATTGATGTCGTTCATCACCGCGCTGCTTATGGCCTACGAGCCCGCAAAGCGTTTGTCGAGAATGCGCGTCCAGATCGAAACTGCCATGGTTGGTGTCGGGCTGTTATTCGGACTCTTAGATCAAGAAGACACGATGCCAGAAAGCCCCGTGGCACGCGACCTGCTTGAAGGACCGGGCGAAATCGCTTTGCGCAACGTCACCTTCAGCTATCACGGATCAATGCCTGTCATCCAAGATATGAACGTGACTTTCCAAGCCCAAAAAACCACTGCGCTAGTCGGCCAGTCCGGGGGCGGAAAATCAACGATTTTCGGACTGATAATGCGGTTTTATGACCCCGATGAAGGAAGTGTTGAAATTGATGGTCAGAATATTCAGGACGCTCGCTATTCATCGCTGAGGCGCAAGATCTCTTATGTCGGCCAAGATACCTTCCTTTTTTCCGCTTCCGTGCTGGAAAATCTACGCTGCTCCGCGCCGGATGCGACAGACGAAGAGGTTATTGAAGCCGCTAAAGCCGCACATGCTCATGGCTTCATTAGCGAGCTGCCCAACGGCTACGATACACATGTCGGAGAAAACGGCGCGTTCCTTTCCGGTGGTCAAAAGCAACGTATCGCCATCGCTCGCGCGGTATTGCGCGACGCAGAGATTTTACTGCTGGACGAAGCAACCAGCGCTTTGGATGCGGAGTCCGAGGCTCTTGTGAAAGCGGCGCTGGACACGCTGACACAGAGCATCACTGTGATCGTAATCGCACATCGGCTGTCCACGATCCTTGAGGCTGACAAGATAATGGTTGTCCAGGATGGGGCCGTTATCGAAGAGGGCAATCTGGACGAACTCATTGAACTCAACGGCCAGTTCAAGAGTCTCTTTGATCAGCAATTCAATAAACGTAGTTTTGACACTAACGCAGCAGAATGACGATATAGCCTTCTAATTCGTCAAAAGGAGTGGGCTCCGTGGGTCGGGGCGGGCGGCATTCTCTCACGGTTGGTGACGATCCTGACAAAACCGCGGCCAGGTAACCAAGTCGAAAGTAAAATCCTCGCTAAAATTCGTCTATCGCTATGGAAAGCACAATTTGCAACCGACAGACATCGAAGGGTCAATACCTGAGGCTACTCACCGATTCATATGTCTTCATTAGGGTCAGGATGCATTGATTTTCAACGCACTGCGTGAGCCACGGCTCGGAAAACGGAGCGGTGACATGAGCGACCTTTACCAGCTGACCAACGAGCAGATGGCCAAACTTACCCCTTTCTTCCCGAAGTCGCACGGCAAGCCACGGGTCGATGACAGACGGGTTCTGAGTGGGATTATCTTCATTAATCGCAATGGGTTGCGCTGGCGGGATGCGCCGCGGGAAAACGGTCCGCACAAGACGCTCTACAGCCGATGGAAGCGTTGGAGCGAGAAAGGCATCTTCGCGCAGATGACGGTCGGCCTGGCTGCCGAGCACGGCGAGGAAATGATCGTGATGATCGACGCGACCTATTTGAAGGCGCGTCGCACTGCGACCAGCATGGCCGCGAAAAAGGGGGGCGTGGACGCCTGATCGGCCGAACCAAGGGCGGCATGAATACCAAACTGCATGCTATCTGCGACAGCCGCGGGCGACCGCTCAGCCTGTTCGTCACCGCTGGGCAGGTCAGCGACTACATCGGTGCGCGGGCGTTATTGAGCAGCCTGCCCAAGGTCGACTGGCTTCTCGGGGACCGCGGCTATGATGCCGACTGGTTCCGAGAAGCGTTGCAAGACAAAGGGATACGCGCATGCATCCCCCGCCGAAAGAAACGAAAGGCACCGGTTCGATACGACAAGCGCCGATACAAACGACGCAACCGCATCGAGATCATGTTCGGCAGACTCAAGGACTGGCGGCGCGTGGCGACACGCTATTATCGCTGTCCCAAGGTTTTCCTCTCAGCCATCGCTCTGGCTGCAACCGTCATCTATTGGTTATGAATCCTGACCCTAACAATCAACTTGGACTAGTCAGATGAGGCTGCTCAGCCGCACCTCGTACAGAGTGGCAGGCACCCAAGAACAAATGGAACTAAAACGGCATTGGAAAGAAAATTTGACAGTGATCAGACACCTTCTTAGGTATGAGGAAATCAATACGCCCAGTAGTCGAAGCTCTTTTCATCTGATCGATTGAAAGTAGGTGCGTCTAAACCATTTGGTGAAAATTTTACAGGCAATGCCAAGTACTGAAATCACACATATCCCAACCTTGAGCGTTGTTGTACCTGTTTTCAACGACGAACAATATCTAGGCCAAAACTTAAAAAGCATTTTGGCGAACGCGGGGTCAGTAGATATTGAGATCATCGTTGTTGATGATGGTTCAACAGACAGAAGTTCGGAGGTCGCTGAAAAGGTCCTTGTAGAGTCGGACGTCAATTTCAAAATTATCCGCAAACCGAACGGAGGATTGTCATCAGCACGGAATGTCGGATTTAGGGCCGCCGAAGGTATTTATGTTGCGTTTCTGGATAGTGACGACTTTGTTTCTGGAACTATGTACCGGTCTCTAACTGATTTCGCGTCGAAGACGGGTTCGGTCCAAGTTTTTGCTAGAACAAAAACTTTTAATAACAACGATAATACTTGCCAAGATTTCTATGACATTTCCTATTGGGATGAGCTTCTGCAGGGTCAGAGCCGGCGTAGTTTTCGCCCACTTGAAAGCCCTTTGGTATTTCTTACACAACCGAAGATCTGTACACGAATATGGCTACGAGAATACCTTATTCGGCACAAATTTGAGTTTCCGGAAGGAAAAGTGTTCGAGGATATTTGTTTTCACCTAAGGGCCTTGGCTCTCAACGGTAAAGTTGGGATTGTGGACGAAGTGGGCTTGTATTACAGAGAAGACCATACTGGTCGAATAACTGGGAACATCGGCCCAGAGAGATATGATGTACTGGATAACGCCTGTAAATTTCTGAATTTACAAGAGATTTCGGCAGTCGATCGACTGCATGGCGGGTATCTTTTAGCAGGCCTTCTGAAAACCGTGTTCTGGTGCCGGATAGGATTACCATCCAATATGAAAAAGGAGTTCGACAAACGTGTTGCTCGCCTATTCCCAATGATCAACCCAAAGTGGATATTGGAGGCTTACGGAGTGGATCACAAAGTGATCAACAGGTTGCTTAAAGTAGTTAGCATTTACGGTACACCGCCGGATAGACTACGTGGCATTTTGCTTTGGGTGGGCGTTCGTTTGAAACGTATGGCACCCGAAAAGTTATTGGATTAAAAAGAAAATTTAGTTCTGCAGTAATTCTGCGCTCTAAACAAGAATAACGACTCGTGAAACCAAAAAAGGGTGGCAGAGCAAACGCGTGCCCAACGCGAGAACAATTGGGGATGATTAAATCAAATTGCTTGACGAATGTCGCCGAACACCAGAGCAACCAGGGTTTGCTAAACCTAAAAAATTGCCCTGAGTGGATGCAATCTAAATTCTGGAAGCAGGTATTTTCGAACGACTTGCTGATCGAAAAGCAAGGTTCAGGACCTATTGATTTCGGGCTGGCTACGTGATTCACGGTCGGAAAATCGAGCGGTGAACATGTCTGATCTTTTCTGGTTGAGCGATGCGCAGATGGCGCGTCTGAAACCCTTCTTCCCCAAGTCCCATAGCAAACCTCGCGTGGACGACAAACACGTGCTAAGTGGCATTATATTCAACAACCGCAATGGCTTACGTTGTTGCGACGCGCCTAAGGAATACGGTTCGCACAAGACGCTATACAACCGATGGAAGCGCTGGAGCGACAAGGGTATCTTCGCCGAAATGATGATTGTTTTGGCCGCAGGCCACGGCGAGAAGACGACGGTGATGATCGACGCCACCTATCTCAAGGCCCATCGCACGGCGTCCAGTTTGGGGGTCAAAAAGGAGGGCGTGTCCGTCTGATCGGCAGAACCAAGAGCGGCGTGAACACGAAACAGCACGCCATCTGTGACAGTCAGGGCCGCCCGCTGAACTTGTTTGTTACGGCAGGGCAAGTCAGCGACTACATCGGCGCCCGAGCTTTGGCGGGCAGCTTGCCAAACGTCAAATGGCTGCTCGGCGACCGGGGTTATGACGCGGATTGGTTCAGAGAAACGTTACAAGACAAAGGTATACGCGCCTGCATCCCCGGCAGAAAACAACGAAAGAAGGCTGTCCGCTATAACAAGCGTCGCTACAAACGACGCACCCGCATTGAGATCATGTTCGGCAAACTGAAAGACTGGCGGCGGGTGGTAACAAGATACGACAGGGGCCCAAAAGTCTTCCTATCCGCAATCGCCCTCGCAGCCCACGTCATCTATTGGCTATTAGTCTTGAGCCTAGCCCCAATTCGAGATTTCTCGAGAACGACGCGCCCAAGTCTCCGGGTTCGAACTACCGACCACGCTGAAGTACCTCGTAGACCTTTGCACCGCGCCACCGTCAAACATTTTGCGCGGCATCATCGAGGTCGATACCGTAGGACTTGGTCGCAGTCTATGTGAGTGTTAAGCGGACAGTTTATTGTTTGACCAGCAGTCAGCCAGCGAGGTTAGCTGATCCTCTGTTCCTCTTACAAAAAAAATCCTTTGATTGGACACACCACGTTGCAAAAAGGCTTCCAGCGATCGCCTACACCGTGAGAAGACCCGCATCAGATGACGACAAGCAACCCACGGTACTTAAGTCAAGCACTAAACCCTACCCTTGTATACGAGCTGAACAATTGTCGTGAATACATTTTGCTTCGGCTATTGTGATTGACGCCCAGTCGTGTATTTCAATAATAGACCGCAACGTGGCATCCATTCAGAGTCCAAGCGGCAAAATATAGGCACGAGCAATGACCGACCTCAACGAGTTTCCTATCTGGATGTACTGGGAAAACCTTCCTGGTAGACGTATGCCAACATACTTGAAAATGTGTTTTGAAATAGCACGGCAAAGACTTTCCGGGCGTTTGCAGCTATTGGACCCACAGAAAATTCAATCACTGTTGGGTGACATTGAAATAGACTTTTCAAAAATTCACATGTCGGATCCAAACAGGAATCCGTTAGCTCTCAAAGTAGATTACTACCGAGCTGCTCTACTAAAAAAATATGGCGGCTTATGGCTGGATGTAGACTGTGTTGTCCGAAAAGACATCATTCCCGAACTCAAAGAAGCGCTAAGTTCCTTTGACTTTTGGGGGATGCAAAAGACTGAAACAAGCGGAATTGTTACAAACAATATCATGGCAAGTAGGCCTTCCGGGACCCTTATTTCGGAATACTTAATAGCTATGGACGACCTCCTTAAATACAAAATCGAAAAAAACGAAACTTTTAACTGGACAGAAATTGGTGCGGAGCTTTTGACGCCGATCGTCGAGAAAAATAAATCCATCTGCAAACTAGAATTTGAATCCAAAGTTCATCCGGTAAACTACACCGAACACGAAAAATTTTGGACGCGAAGGGACGATTTACTAGATTTGGATGACCGCGTTAAATCGGCAAACATAGTAATGCTGTACAACGCAATGTTCACCGACGCACAGAAATCATTTACCAGGCGACAAATATTAAACCAAAATAGCTTAATGGGAGCCCTTATGCGAGAAGGCCTCTCCTTTCAAAATGAAGTACCTGCGTCAAGCAAAAAGAATTTTGCAGAAAAAGCAAGTTATTCGAAAAAGGATGTAGCGATCATCTTTTCGACAATAGAACGGCCAGAATCCTGCCTAGAGTTCGTTAAATCAATCAGAAAAGTTTTGGGCTCAGATATAGGAATATATATAGCAGCTCAAGGAAAAAATGAAGAGCAATACTCCGAAATTGAGAAGACGTATGGAGGAAGAGTATTCTTACTAGAAGAAGATGCAGGGCTTTCAAAGTGTCGGAACTACCTGGTAGAAAACACAAAAGAAGAAATTTTATTCTTGTGTGATGATGACTTTGTCTTTGATGACCGTTTAAAACTTGATGCAGCACTCAAGGTGATGTCAGAAAAACCAGAAGTTTCAATTCTAGGCGGAATGTTCGAAAATTATGACTACAGGGAAGGAAAAGTTTCCTCAATTTGCCCGACCTGTTTTAATCACTCGATGGTAGAGAAGGAAAGTGACGTAACCTTCATACCAACAGAGTATGTAGATTTTCCAAGAGAGTTCATCGGTAACTGTGCTTATATTCAGAAAATAGACACAGTAAACAATTTCGCCTTGATGCGCAGGGAAGTCTTTAGTGATTGCGGTGTCAGGTGGCACGATAGCATCAAAATTATGGGTGAGCATGAGCACTTTTATTACCAAGTGAAAAGGTGTACTCAGGAAATTGGCGTCTACTACACCAATCTTCTGTTTACACAACATCACCGAAAAACCAGCTCTCAGTTTGCGGCGCTTAGACGTCGTAATGAAGGATTAGCTATTGCGATGAATGATATTGGCGTGAGTTGCTTCCGCTTCCCCGGAAAACGAACTGATGTATTGCTGAAGGAAGAAACTTCGTTCCGGTTAGACCATAGAACTTGGGAATTGTCCTGGTGAGCCCTGAAAAATTCTTCGACATCCTTTTGGACAGTAACTATTGGGGTGACTTAATTTGGAACGATATGCTCTTTCTACCCAAGCGAAAGATCGTTTTTTTGTCATGCTCAAAAAATGCAAGTTCTAAAATTAAGTTGGAACTGTACAAAATTGAAAACGGTGTTTATCCACCTGAGCAGTTCAGCCCCCATAACAGAAGAGCCATGGGTTTCCAGAGTCCACTAGACATTGGACGGAAAAAGTTCTTTAAGCATATTTTCGATCCTGAAGTTACAAAGTTCACTGTACTTCGTGACCCGTGGTCACGCATTGTTTCATGTTACAATTCGAGAGTTTCCGATTATCTTATGGAGCAATATGACTCAATCAACTACGCTCGGAATGAGTGGATAGTTAACAGGCAAAAGATTATTGAGGCGACAAAAGGTACTCGCCATTCCGAATTGGGGGTTATCACCCAAGAAATAACTTTTGACCAATTTATTGGTTTTGTTATTTCCCAGAATGATTACGAAATGGACCGCCATTGGTACCATCAATATAAAGCTGTGTTTGTTGACCATATACCTTTCGACATAATCGGCACTGTCGAGCATTTGAACGCTTCGCTCCAGCGACTTGCGGAAAAGGTTGGAGACAACAATTATAAATTTGATGGCAAAATGCTCAACTCTTCCCGGTCAAGTTTGCACAATTTGGCAGTGTCGGAGTCTGTAAAAAATAAGTATCTTGAAAAGTTCTTCCGTGACGTTGAGCTATATAAGTCCGTTGTGCGGGAGTTCTAATGATGGGCCCTAAGATCAACACTTCCACTTTGCTGGTTATGCGTTGTGAAACGATGGCGAGCGTCGTCGAGTCCATTGCGTCTTTCGAAGTCTTGGACGAAGTTCGAACTTCATTATTGGTGATTACTGGACCCAGCCTAACTTTTGACCAAGTTTCCAACCTCCAACGCGAAAATGTTGCGTTATTAGCTTCAATAGATGGGACGAACCCCAGAAACATTACTGAGAGAATAAGCAATTTTTCAAACGCATTCGAATATGTTTGTTTTCTTCCACAGCACTTTAAGTTTTGCAGGTCGGTCGGAATACATGGTGCAATCGAGTTAATGGAGAGCCACAAACTCACACGTGTCTTTGGAATTATTAACGGCCCCTCGGGATGGAACAGTGCGGCTTTTCTTTCTGACCCAGTTAACTCGGGCGAAAGCCTGTTCTGCACACCAATCGAGATGGCCGTCGACACTTGGAAGGTCTGGGGGCCGTACTCGTACTGTGAAGTGGATTTTGGAGGTGACTTGGTAGTCTGCAGGATCGATGCGCTTCCAGATTTTCTTCCTGCCTTTATTCCGGGTTGTACGTGGGGGATACTTCTTCAGCTTTTCACTAAGAGTAAAGCCGAAGATGTGTCGGTGGTTTATTCTGGCCTTCACTGTCAGATAGCTCACGAAGTGACTTGGGAACTTGGAAAACACACGGGTTTCGGGGCTCGGGCCTATTCGGTAATGAAAGAAAGAGGCTTATTCGAGATAGTTTTTCTTGGTAGGGGGAAGCTTGTCTGCGATGATGATTTCGAAGACGCTATTTTTCAAGAGAGTGGCGTGCTTGATGTTTTTGGGAATCCATTGGGTGCGTTTCCAATTGGAAAATATTATAAAGTTCAAGCAGTTCGTGGAACGTTGGGCCCTCTGTACTCGGCGAGTGAGCATTTGCCTCCGTTTGAGAAACGGCTTCACAAACCCGGCGGTAAAAGGCATAATCTGAGTCTCGTCGAGCTGGAGTCAAAAATCGAAGATCTTCAAAGCCGATCAGTCGACAATTTTAAGCTAAATCGACTTTGGGAAGTTGCGTTGAAAAGGTCCGCGAAAGCTTTAGCTAAAAAATTCAAGAGAAAGTAATGGGCTTTTCAGTCAAATTGTGCCTCCAAATTAGCACACTTAGATCTATCGAGTAAACCTTGTCGTTGTGAATGGCGACTAGTTAGGCCTAACGGTCACAACTTAGTGCTGCTAAGATAATCTGATCACTGCTCAACCTGCGGACAAAAGCCCTAGCTTTGCTTGAACAACTTTCCAGCGTAACTCAGAACAGGTTTCCGCGTATTGTGCCCAGTGATTATTTCATACAGGTTGCAGAATGCCATGAGTTGTTTAACACGCTACAAAGGGAAAGATAACTCTGAATAGGATTCATTGTTATTAATAGTGCGCTTCAGGCCGGGACAAGAGAAGATCCGCCGATCATCTCATAGGCTTGGAGGACCAAAGGACTAAAGGACCAACAAGTTGTCGTCGGGTTTGACCAAAATATTTCTACATTTAGGCTACGAGAAAACTGGAACAACAGCGACACAGAACTTGCTGACAGTTGCGAATCCACACCTAGCTGAGATGGGTGTTTTTTATCCGGTCCGCCGTAACATCGAAGACGCATTGAAAGGCAAAGGGACATCTGGGAACATCCGCGCAAAGGAACCAGTCGCACCACAATTACTCAAAGCAGTCCGAGAGAATCCAGGCTATTCAACCTACATTTTCTCTAGCGAAATCGTCTTCTGGGAGATTGCCGATCAGATACCAGTTGTACACAACCAGATTTCGCCTGAGTACGATCTTTCAGTAGTCATTTCTGTACGAGAACCGCTTGAGATGCTGCAATCCTATTATGGGCAAGAGATCAAACGAAATGGCTATTTTGGAGAGATCGAAGGTTTTGTAGACGGTAAACAGCACCTGATCCATGCTTCCGATATTGTAGCTGTATGCTCTGATCTGGGAATTACAGTTAAGCTGTTCAACTACTCAGTGGCCAAAAGGGATATATCTAAATGTCTACTTGAGTACTTTGGAATACCGCAAGCTCTAGTGGATCATTGGGAAAAACAGATTCCCGCAATTATGAACCGTTCACTTACCTATGAAGAAAGAAATCTCATAAAGTCTGCAAACAAGGTGCTTGGCAAAGAATACGGCAGGAGATTGTCTGATGCTCTCGTGGTTGGATTTTCAGAAATAGCATCAGAGCCCCCTGAAATTCCCAAGACAATCTCGGAAAAGGTAGTTCAAAAAAATATCGACGCCGCGGCTTTCATTAACCAATACCTGTCCCCCAAAAATCAAATTTCTTTGCAAACAATAAAGCGAGCGGGGGATTTGGAACATACCAGATTTACAACTGCGCAATGGGACGCAGTTTTTGAAACTCTGGCCGAAGACATTGAACACCTAAGGCAGTCAAGGCTCGAAATTGAGAGAGTTCAGCATGAAAATGTACAACTGCAGAAAGAGGCGCGAAGCCTTAAGAAAAAAATCGAACACCTAGGGTCTAAAGTCAACGAGCTGAAGAGTGAAAAACTTAAAATATTTAGGAAGAACAATCAGCTTCAAGCAGAAAGAGATCACGCTTATAGGTATCCTTGGAAGTATTTGAGATCAGCGTTGAAACAACGTTTCCCAAGTGACAAGTGAACAGAAAACGCCACAACCGCCCTAGGGTCAGGACTCCTTGCCAGTAAATTACGAGCGCCGCGAGAGCGATTGCTGAGAGGAAGACCTTCGGGCATCGGTCGTATCTTGTTGCAACACGCAGCCAATCTTTCAGCCTGCCGAACATGATCTCGATCCGATTGCGGCGTTTGTATCGCCGCTTGTAGTATTTTACGGTCGTCTTACGTTGCTTTCGACCCGGGATGCAGGGGCGTATGCCCTTGTTTTTTAATGCTTCTCTGAACCAGTCCGCGTCATAGCCGCGGTCAACAAGCAGCCAATCGACATCCGGCAGGCTACTCAGTAACGCCCTTGCGCCGATATAGTCGCTGACTTGTCCGGCTGTGACAAACAGGTTCAGCGGACGCCCTTGGCTGTCGCAAATGGCATGCAGTTTGGTGTTCATAGCGCCCTTGGTTCGACCGATCAGGCGTCCACGCCCCCCTTTTTGACGCGCATGCTGGTCGCGGTACGGTGGGCCTTCAAATAAGTTGCGTCGAACATCACAGTCTTCTCTTCGCCGTGCTCAGCGGCCAGACCGACCATCATCTGTGCAAAAACACCCCTATCGCTCCACCGTTTCCAACGATTGTACAGCGTCTTGTGCGGGCCATAGGCAGCAGGCGCGTCACCGTAACCCATTGCGATTGATGACGATAATCCCGCTCAATACTCGCCGGTCATCTACGCGTGGCTTGCCGTGGGGCTTTGGGAAGAAGGGCTTCAAACGCGCCATCTGCGCGTCCGTAAGCCAGAAAAGATAAGACATGTTCACCGATCGTTTTTGAACCGTGAATCACGCTGTAAGACGGAAATCAACGGGTCCTGACCCTAGTCAGCACCCAGTTAGTTGGTTTGGTATTACAACTGGATCCGACGCGTGCTACGAACCGATCAACGTGTCGGCTGCATTCATAACCTTATAAACACTGCACGGGGAGGCGATAAAACCGCCTATAAGCTGCTAACGAACAAGGTTCTCTTCAAGACCGATCATGCCACGCCTGAAGAGTTTTTGCTTTCCTCGTGAGATCATTGCTTACGCGGTCTGGTCTTACCATCGCTTTGCGTTGAGTACTGCTGACGTTGAGGATCTGTTAGCTGCGCGTGGCGTGATCGTTAGCCGGGAAGCAGTTCGTCTTTGGGTCAATCGCTTTGGTCGTCACTTTGCAGATTGCATCAGGCGGGATCGCCCACGGCCGAACGACAAGTGGCACATGGACGAAGTTGTGATCCTGATCCGTGGCAAGAAACACTGGCTGTGGCGTGCGATTGACGCCAATGGAAACGTTCTCGACATTCTCGTGCAAACGCGCCGAAATGCTAAAGCTGCAAAGCGCTTTTTCAACGGGCTGGTTGCCAAGTTTGGCGAACCCAGGGTCGTCATCACCGACAAATTGCGCAGCTATATCAAGCCGTTCAAAATACTGGCACCGAACACCGACCATCGTGCCCACAAAGATCTGAATAACGCGATCGAAGTCTCGCACCGACCAACTCGCAAACGAGAAAAGATAATGGGCCGTTTCAAGTCTCACCTAAAGGCTCAGAGATTTCTGTTTGCGAATGACCAAATCAACCTGGTCTTCCGCCCCCACCAATATCAACTCACCGCAAACTCATACCGCCACGCTCGTTCCGACGCATTCAGCCTCTGGGACGATTACGCTGTGGAAATGACCGCTTGATCCTGTCTTCGCCAATACCTCACATGCTCGGGTCAACAACTTGGCAATACTCAGAGCACTAGTAAGTCTGGCGACCCCGGCAGGATTCGAACCTGCAACCTGCCCCTTAGGAGGGGGCTGCTCTATCCAGTTGAGCCACGGGGCCGCGCAAGGCTCTCTGTACCCCGGATTTTTCAGGTTGTCATGACCTTTGATGGGCAGTTGTAAAATGCGTCCTGTTCACGCTACCATCCCTTAAAACAACGACGCAGGTGCCATCGTGACAACAGAAACCAAACGCCCGCTCACTCTTCGGGATGTCTCTGAGGCTTCGGGGGTGTCCGAGATGACGGTCAGCCGCGTCCTGCGCAACCGGGGTGACGTGTCGGATGCCACCCGCACCCGCGTTTTGGCTGCCGCAAAAGAACTGGGATATGTGCCCAACAAGATCGCTGGCGCGCTGGCCTCAAGCCGGGTGAATCTGATCGCGGTGATCATCCCTTCCCTTTCAAACATGGTGTTCCCCGAGGTGCTGACCGGCATCAACCAAGTATTGGAAGATACCGAATTGCAGCCCGTGGTCGGCGTTACCGACTACCTTCCCGAGAAAGAGGAAAAGGTACTGTACGAGATGCTCTCGTGGCGGCCATCAGGTGTGATCATCGCGGGGCTGGAACATACCGAGGCCGCGCGTGCCATGCTGGACTCCTCGGGGATTCCAGTGGTCGAGATCATGGATACTGATGGCAAACCCGTGGATGCAATGGTTGGCATTTCGCACCGCCGCGCCGGACGCGAGATGGCGCAGGCAATCCTGAAGGCGGGGTACGAGCATATCGGGTTTATGGGCACCAAGATGCCGCTGGATCACCGCGCCCGCAAACGGTTCGAAGGCTTCACCGAAGTGCTGGGCAAACACGGGGTCGAAATTGAAGACCGCGAGTTCTATTCCGGCGGGTCAGCCCTTGCCAAGGGGCGTGAGATGACGCAGGCCATGCTGGAACGCTCTCCGGATCTGGATTTTCTGTATTATTCCAATGATATGATTGGTGCCGGAGGGCTGCTGTACCTGCTGGAGCAAGGTATAGACGTGCCCGGACAGATTGGTCTTGCCGGGTTCAACAACGTTGAACTGTTGCAGGGCCTGCCGCGCAAGCTGGCCACGATGGATGCCTGTCGGCTTGAGATCGGACGCAAAGCCGCCGAGATCATAGCCGCCCAACTGGCCGATCCCGAGGCTGAATTAGAGTCTCGCGTTACCCTGACGCCGAAAATCAGCTATGGTGACACGCTGAAACGGCGCTGACGCCGTGGCTATTCAAAAGCTGGACAATCGCACAGCCCGATTGCTGTTCATGGACCGTCATGCATTGGCAGAACAGCCTTCAGGGGGGGCCAAAGGGGCAGAGCTGCTGGATCTGATCCATCGGCTGGGTTTTGTTCAACTGGACAGTATCAACACGGTTGCGCGCGCCCATGATATGATCCTGTTCTCACGCAGGCCCAGCTATCGCGCGCAAAACCTAAAGCGCCTTTATGAACGCGACCGCGCGCTGTTCGAACACTGGACCCATGATGCCGCCGTTATTCCGATGGAATTCTACCGACACTGGCATCTGCGCTTTCAACGCGATGCTGAACTGCTGAAATCCCGGTGGAAGAATTGGCGACGCGATGGCTTCGAACAGCAGTTCCAAAGCGTTCTGAACCATATTCGTGATCATGGCCCTGTATCGTCGTCCGATGTCGGGAAGGACGAAAAGAAGGGCTCGGGCGGGTGGTGGGACTGGCACCCTTCAAAAACCGCGCTTGAATTTCTCTGGCGATCTGGCGCGTTGACGGTTGTCGGACGGCGCGGGTTCCAAAAACGATACGACCTGACGGAACGGGTGATCGACACGCATCTTTGCCCCGGCGATGCAGATATTGATGCGCCGGAAACAGTGAATTGGCTTTGTAACGCAGCCCTGGACAGGTTGGGGTTCGCCACGTCCGGTGAGCTGGCAGCATTCTGGGACACAGTCAGCGCAACAGAGGCGCGAGAATGGGTAAAGCAGGCTCTAAGACGGGGAGAAATTGAGGAAGTCGAAATCACATGTGCGGATGGGCAGACCCGCAAATTGGTTTCAAAACCGGTCTTGGCCGACACCAAGCCCCAGGCTGCCCCGCCGGGTCGCATTCGCGTCCTCAGCCCCTTTGACCCCATGCTGCGTGATCGAAACCGGGCCGAGCGATTGTTCGGATTTCACTATCGTATCGAAGTCTTCGTCCCCGAAGCGAAGCGTACCTATGGGTACTACGTCTTCCCGCTGCTTGAAGGCGACCGGCTTATTGGCCGGATCGACATGAAGGCTCATCGCGATCGGGGCGTTCTGCAAGTCAGTGCGTTGTGGCCAGAACGCTCGGTCAAATGGTCCGCGGCACGGACAAGTCGTTTGACCTCGGAGTTGGACCGGGTCCGCAGGTTTGCAGGGCTGGATCGCGTGGAGTTTTCTAAGCACTGGCTGAAAGAGCCTAAATAGAGGCTATTCAGGATCTGACAGCGTTAGAGAGATTGGCTGCAGCCCATCTATTCCACCCTCAAGAACGTCTCCGGGCGCAAGCGCCCCCACTCCGGCCGGTGTACCGGTCAGGATTATGTCTCCGGGTCGCAGATGGTAATATCCGGAAAGGTGACTGATGATCTCATCAATCTTCCAGATCAGTTCGTGCAAGGTCGCATCTTGCCGAACGTCGCCGTTCACGCTGAGAAAAATGCGTTTGTCATCCTCGGGCATCCAGTCCGAGGCGCGCGTCAGCGGGGCAAGAACGGTGCCATTTTCAAGGTCTTTGCCCAGATCCCAAGGGCGTTGCTTGTTACGCTCGCGGATCTGCAAATCCCGACGGGTCATGTCCAGAGCACAGCCATAGGCGTAGACTGCATCTGCGGCCTCGGCAGGTTTGGCATTGAAAACGGGCTTTCCGAGCGCGACTGCCAATTCCATCTCATGATGAAAATTCTGGGTTCCGGACGGAAACGGCACGGTCGCACCGGACAGAACGGCATTGGCTGCCGATTTGGTGAAATAGAACGGCGCTTCGCGGTCAACCTCGTGGCCCATTTCCGCGGCATGGGCTGCATAATTGCGTCCGACACAGAAAATGCGACCGACGGGGTAAAAGGACGACTCCCCGTGGATCGGTACCTCGATCGGGTCTGGCAAGGAAAACAACGTATCAGACATCTTTGGCCCCTTCTTGCAACGCACTGGACGCATCCTAAGGATACACCCGGTCTGAACAAGCCAAAGCGACGTCCTGACCCGGGTTACTTTGTAGCCCTACATCTTGGAATGACAGATCGAAGCACTAAATCAAAGGTTGCAGACAACAAACAGACGTTGAATTGCACCCAGACCATTCTTGCCCGCCCAAAGCCCCAAGATAGGGCAGATTGCACAAAAGACCGGGTGCACCTGTTTCAGAGAACCGCGGTCGTGGCCCGCCCCCCCAAGGGTCGCAACTTTCGCAATGTCGCCTCATTTCAGGTTGGCTGGTCCTCTGAAGCGTCGGTCGGACACAAAACACAAGTCTAAGTCCGACTCTCCCGCCAGGGGACACCAATCACCGCCTCTGGCGGGGCGCAGAGTTACCTCTCAGGTTTTGAGATCATAAAGATCGTTCAGAAGGTCCAGCAGCGTCTCATGCCTTTTGGGGCCCAATTGCGACTTTATCTCATCCGCCAGCCGGACTGTAACGTCGATATTGTCGCGGATGATCTGCTCACCCGTTGGCATGATCTCGACAATCTGTCGGCGCTTGTCGATTGGGTGGGCACTGCGCCGGATCAGTCCCTTAACCTCGAGCTTTTGCAAAATCCGTGTCAGGCTGGGCAACAACAGACACGCCCGGTCAGCAATCACCGTGGGCTCTTGTGGACCTTCCTCGTTCAGAACACGCAACACACGCCATTGCTGCTCGGTTACGCCGGCGTCTGCCAACATCTTCCGAATAGGGCCCATGACCCGTTCGCGGGCCCGAAGCAACGCAATCGGCAACGAGCGGGATGTCGATGGCAGGTCTTTGGTCATACGGAATCTTGACCGAAATCCAATAAGACTGCAACAGCGCGGAAAACCCCTTATTCAGAGCCTTGTTGTCCAGATTTGCCCGCATCACCTTCGAACCCAATGCCAAATCTGATTGACCTTTTCCCCCGAATGGCCATCACTGTCAGGCGTTTCCACCACCGCCTTGGAGGCCCCGCGATGCCAGCCCCTGTAAACACATTCAAAGAAGCTCTGGCCAATGGGGATCGCTTGATCGGCTGTTGGACCAGCTTCGCCGAAAGCGTCACCGCTGAAATCATGGGAACCGCTGGCTTCGACTGGCTGGTAATCGACGGAGAGCATGCGCCCAACGATATCCGTTCGGTTCGTGACCAGCTAATGGCCTTGTCGGCCAGTGCCACACATCCGGTTGTTCGGGTGCCCGTCGGAGACACCGCGCTGATCAAAATGGTATTGGACGCCGGTGCCCAAACAATTTTGGTTCCCATGGTCAACAGCGCCGATCAAGCGCGCGAATTGGTGCGCGCGTGTCGCTATCCACCAGAAGGGGTCCGCGGCGTCGGTGCCGGCGCCGCGCGGGCGACCGGGTATGGATCTTTCTCCGATTACATCCAGACAGCAGATGCGCAAGTCTGCCTATTGGTTCAGGTCGAAAACCGTGCCGGTATCGCCGCGCTTGATGATATTTTGAAAGTCGATGGCGTCGAAGGCGTTTTTATCGGTCCAGCGGACTTGTCGACGGATATGGGATACCAGGGCAACAGCGCGGCGCCGGAGGTTCGCGAAACGATTGCCGACGCAATCAGCCGAATCAAAAAAGCCGGCAAGGCTCCCGGAATTCTGGGCACTCATGAAGAGGCGACACAAAGCTACCTTGAGATGGGCGCACAATTTCTGGCTGTTGGAATCGACGTCATGATCCTGACGCAGGCGGCGCGCGCATTGGCGACGAAGTGGAAGACCCGGTAACGATCAGCTCTGCATCGCCGCAGCGGCCTGCGCATATCCACCTGACGCGCCATCAACGAAATGCACGTGGTCATCGCGGGTAGCTGAAGGCACAAAACAGGTCATCATCGCCTCGTCCTGTGCGTGCAAGCCGTAACGCACCTTGCCGCGCCCGCGCGCTTGTTCCAGCATCATCTGAATTTGCGCCAACGTCGCAGGATCGCAATCCAGCGTCATTTTAAGCCCGTCGTCGAACTTTCGATAATCCGCATTCCGACTAACCATGCGTTTATAGTGATCCGGCTCAAAGTTACCCAGCCGTTTGCCGGACCGAAACAGCAATGCGATCAGCAAATTCTGTACCAACAGTTTGAGCGTTTGACCAACAAGGCTGCCGCCGGCGCGCGAGACATGGGCATCAATGCTCAGACCAGGTGGTGGCCATCCGATCGGTGGGCCGTTTTCCGGTACCGGGTGACCCGCGCGCTCCAACCCTTCGGCTGCAGACAGAACCGATTGGGCGAGGTCGGCAAAATCCGCCTCGGTGGCGTGCGGCGTGGGTTCCACGACCAGCGAAACGATCTGCCCATGCTGCGCCCTAACGTTGGACCACCGACATGAAAGACCGGTTAGATCAGGGCGCGCACCGGGGTCGGCCTCGGGCACCATAAAGTGACCGGCCTTCATCTGTGTTTCCGCCCAAGCAAGCCCCCCGCCCGAGAACATCGCATAGTCGACCCCGTCCGATGGTGCGAAACGGGCGACGCGCAGGTCTTTGCCCGCCTTGCGGATTTCGGCCACCGTCACCAATGCTGCGCGCAGCGGAATGGAAAACTCTTCCTCAGCCCAGCGCCTCATGGCGGCCAGAACCTCGCGGGCCGCTTCAGCTGCACTGGCGGGCACGGCAAAGCCTGCGCCGTCACCACCGAAGACATACGGAAACTCGCGCCCGCTCATGGCGTTGATCATCGCTGAAATAACCGCTGCCCCGACGGTATTGACCGTTTTGTAGCGTCCCTGCGCGATCTGCCCGGTCGAGTCGACAATGTCCGCAACACCAACAACCCAGTCACTGGGAATGGCCGAAAACCGCTGAGGGTCGGCCAAACGGGTAAAGTCCCGCAGCAAGGGCAGGCTGTCGTAAAACGCGACCTGAGCGTCCTTCATAATAACCTCTTGTCGAAATTATCTTTGAACATAGAGCGATTGTGGCACCTGTCCCGCGAAATCGTCATTACACACATGCTTGTGTGCGGAGTCTTGCCGTGCCAAGCATAGCCGGTTAGCCGCGGCGGAGAGAGTCATTTCATGAAAGCAGGTTTGGTCGTGTTGTGCCTGGGCTATGTGCTCAGCCAGTTTTTTCGCGCCTTTCTGGCGGTTCTCAGCGTTGATCTGGGCCGGGATATCGGCGCCACACCCGAAGACCTTGCCTTTGCATCGGGTCTTTGGTTCCTGATCTTCGCCGCCATGCAACTGCCCGTCGGATGGGCGTTGGATCGTGTTGGCCCCCGACTGACCTCGACTGTATTGCTGCTGGTCGGCGGCGCTGGCGGCGCGCTGATCTTTGCCCTGGCAAGCACGCCGTTTCATATCGCTGTGGCAATGGGACTGATCGGAGTGGGATGCTCGCCGATCCTGATGGCATCGTACTTTATCTTCGCCCGTGAATACCCCCCTGCTCGTTTCGCCACTTTGGCTGCTCTGATGCTGGGTTTGGGGTCAGTCGGCAATCTGGTTGCCTCATACCCCACGGCGCTGGCCGTCGAGCTGATGGGCTGGCGGGCCACAATGGTCACATTGGCCCTGTTTTCGGGCGCGATCGCCATCGGCATCCTGTTCACAGTTCATGATCCCAAACGCGTTGAAACCGACCACAAAGGATCGGTTCTGGATCTGCTGAAGCAGCCCGCACTCTGGGCCATCTTGCCCCTGATGTTGGTGGCCTATGCGCCATCGGCTGCAACCCGCGGCCTTTGGGCCGGACCTTATCTAAGTGATATCTTCGCACTCAGCACAACACAGATCGGAACCGCCACTCTGATCATGGGCGCGTCGATGATTGCGGGCACCTTCGCCTATGGCCCGCTTGACCGGATATTGGGAACGCGGAAATGGGTGATCTTTGGCGGCAACGCGCTGGGCGTGGTCGCCCTGACCCTATTGTGCCTGTGGATCGACAATGCGGTCTGGTTGTCGGTAGTTCTAATCTCGGTCATCGGGTTCACCGGGGCCAGCTTTCCTGTCATCATGGCCCATGGCCGCGCCTTTGTTCCTCCACACCTAGTGGGCCGAGGCGTGACCCTGTTGAACCTGTTCGGGATCGGAGGCGTCGGCCTTGCCCAATTCGTCACCGGCCGCGTCCACGCGGCCACGGTAGACATCAGCCCCTCCGCACCCTACACAGCGATATTCGGCTTTTTCGCCATCTCGCTTGCCATTGGCTGCGTGATCTATCTATTCAGCCGGGACAGCGTCGACTGACGCCAACCCCGTCAGGAGAGCCCATGTCTGACCCGCGCGTCATTGCCCCCAATCTCAAACGCAGGCTTTCGGGCGTGACGGCAACGATTGCGCGGCTGGTGCCGTTGCAGGTACAATGGATCGACATTGCAGCCACCGGTCCGGGCCTACCGGATGACATCCCGCATATCCCGCTCGGCCGCCTGCCCTTTCTGTCGCGCAAAACCCTGCGCGTCTGGCACGCACGTCGCAATACCGAGATGCTGTTGGGTCTGTTCCTGCGAAACATCCTGCGGTTGCGACTGAAACTGCTGTTCACCAGCGCGTCGCAGCGGGCGCATACCGGCTATACCAAATGGCTGATCGACAAGATGGACGCCGTAGTCGCCACCTCGCGCAAAACCGCAGGGTATCTGGATCGGGATGCACAGGTGATCATGCATGGCATCAACCTGCAGGATTTTACCCCGCCCGAGGATAAAGCATCCGTTCGTGCCCGGTTGGGCCTGCCTGATGGGTTGCTGCTGGGCTGCTATGGCCGTATCCGCCACCAGAAGGGTACTGACGCCTTTGTAGATGCAATGATCGATCTGTGTGGCCGCTTTGACGATGTGCATGGCATTGTCATGGGCCGCGCTACGGAACAACACACCACCTTTCTGTCCGAATTGAAAGACAAGGTCGCGGTGGCGGGCCTGTCCGACCGCATCCTCTTCATGCCCGAGGTTACAGTCGACCAGATCGCCGAATGGTATCAGGTTCTGGACCTTTTCATCGCGCCCCAGCGGTGGGAAGGCTTCGGCCTGACCCCGTTGGAGGCGATGGCCTGCGGCGTACCCGTCGTGGCCACCGATGTCGGTGCGTTCTCTGAGATCGTTACTGACCCGTCATTGGGCCATGTGGTGGAGCCAGGCAATATCCCGGCCTTGGCCGATGCCGCAGCCCGGATGCTGGAAAACCGCGATTCCCTAGCGCAATCCGGCCGCGCCGCCCGTACCCATGTCGAGCAGAATTTCGACATCAACGGCGAAGCAAAGACCCTTGTCGCCCTCTACGAACGGCTTTTGACCGACACCTGAGGCGATGCGCCGCGTCAAATCGGTGTCATCGGGCGGAATCTGACCCGAAAACCCTTTTTTCTTTGCCGCAACGCAGCTATGAACGCGCGTCCTTAACTTTGGAGACATGAAATGGGCTATCGCGTCGTTGTCGCCGGCGCCACGGGTAACGTGGGCCGCGAAATGCTGAACATTCTGGCGGAACGCCAGTTCCCCGTCGATGAACTTGCCGTGCTGGCAAGCCGTCGTTCGCTGGGTACCGAAGTAAGCTTTGGCGACAAGACACTGACCACCCAGGACATCGACACCTTTGATTTCACCGGCTGGGACATGGCGTTGTTTGCCATCGGCTCGGACGCAACCAAGGTTTACGCGCCCAAGGCGGCTGCGGCTGGTTGTGTGGTGATCGACAACTCGTCGCTCTATCGCTACGACCCCGACATTCCGCTGATCGTGCCGGAATGTAACCCGCAGGCGATCCACGACTATAAAAACAAGAACATCATCGCCAACCCCAACTGCTCGACCGCGCAGATGGTTGTCGCTCTGAAGCCGCTGCATGACCGCGCCAAGATCAAGCGCGTTGTCGTCTCGACCTATCAGTCGGTCTCGGGCGCGGGCAAAGAGGGCATGGATGAGCTGTGGGATCAGACCAAAGCGGTCTATAACCCCACGACCGAAGTGGAGCCCAAGAAGTTCCAGAAGCAGATCGCCTTCAACGTCATCCCGCAGATCGACGTCTTCATGGAAGACGGCTCGACCAAGGAAGAATGGAAGATGGTGGTCGAGACCAAAAAGATCGTCGACCCGTCGATCAAGGTCACAGCCACCTGCGTCCGCGTTCCCGTATTCGTCGGCCATTCCGAGGCCGTGAATATCGAATTCGAGGAATTCCTGGACGAAGACGAAGCCCGCGACATCCTGCGCGAGGCACCGGGCATCATGGTGATCGACAAGCGCGAGGCCGGTGGCTACGTCTCGCCTATCGAATGCGCGGGCGATTTCGCGACCTTCATCAGCCGCATCCGTCAGGACTCGACGGTGGAAAACGGCATCAATCTGTGGTGTGTGTCCGACAACCTGCGCAAAGGCGCCGCCCTGAACGCGGTGCAGATCGCCGAACTGTTGGGCCGTGAGGTTCTGAAAAAGGGCTGAAATCGCTAATCTGAACCAATATGAAGGGCCGCCTTTTGGGCGGCTCTTTTTATTTGACTTGATGTATTGCGGTTCAATTGCAACCAATACGGTAGTTTGCAATTTTATTTCCGCGAGTGATTATGAAACCAGTGTTCTATTTGTTTGCCCTTGTGCCGACCATTCTGTCCGCTGAAACCTTTACCCTTGATACAGATGTCAGCGCCGTGACCGTTTACCCGGACAGCGCCCTGATCACCCGAAGAGCTGAGTTCGACGTTCCGGCGGGCGCTCATCGCCTGATCCTGCTGGGCACCCCAGAGAACGACGATTTGGGCCACCAAATCGCGACCATGCAATTCCGCGCCGATGGGTTAACCCAAACAGCCCTTATTTCACGTTTCGAAGACGTGCCCTGGCGTGACTATGTCGGCGACGCCGTCAAACAGGTAGAAGACCGCATCAAAGACATAGAAACGCGAATTCAATCGGTACAAGATCAGGCCGAAACCGCCCGATTGAAAGCCCAAGCTGCCGATCATACGATTACGTTCCTGTCCAATCTGGGGCGTAACGTAGGTTTGGCCGGATCGGATCCCGAAAACCTGCGCAACATTGCCCGCATGGTTGGAAACGAAGCCCTTGAGGCCGAAAACACTGCGCTGGCGGCAGAGCTTGAGGCCCGCGAAACAGAAACCCAACTGACCGAGCTTGAGACCGAGTTGGACGCAGCCCGCGCTGATCTGGTCGCCCTTTGGCCCGAAGCGAATGAACGTATCCTTATCGCCGTAGATGTTGTTGCCGAAGAAGATACAGAAGGAACATTATCACTATCATATCTCAGTTATGAAACCGCAACTTGGCAGCCGGCTTATGTATTTGATCTGAAGACCGGAAGTGTCCCGGAGGTACAGATCAGTCGTAGCGTTCTGGTGGGTCAAATGACCGGCGAGAACTGGAACGACATCACCCTTAGCGTTTCCACACTACAGCCCAACGATCAAAGCGCCGCGTCAAGGATTAGAGACAAACGCCGCTCCATTCGTGAAAAACCCAAAGCGCTGGAAGAACCGGTTGCAGAGGCGCCCGTTTTCGAAGTAACTCAAAGATGGAGACCGAGCGCCGCGTCAATTCAAGGAACAGGCACGACCTATACACTGCCTGTGCCGATCTCGATTTCCAGCGGATATGGGGCCGCCGAGCTGGAACTGGACAGCATGTCCCAACCTGCGGAAGTGTTTGCCCTGGCAAATCCCAGCCGGGATACCACAGCCTACCGGACCGCGCGGTTTACGAACCCTTATTCGCAAAACCTGTTTTCATCTGACTACGCCCGGTGGCAGGTCGACGGTGTTCTGGTCGCGGTCGACTCCAGCCCTGATATCGGCCCCGGCGAAGAGGTCGAGCTGGGATTTGGCCCCCTATACGCGCTCACCTTGCGGCGGCAGGTTCTGGGTCGGCGCAGTGGTGATGTCGGTTTGATTGCACGGTCGAACGAACGCGCCGAACGTGCGCAAATTCGTGTTGAAAACCTTTCGGATGAGACATGGCCCCTGCGGTTGCTCGACAGTGTTCCATATTCCGAACAGGATGATCTTAAGATCGAATGGACCGCGACCCCCAAGCCGACCGACGAGAATGTCGACAACCGGCGCGGTATTCTGGCGTGGGAAATGGAGCTTGCGCCCGGCCAAACCGAAACCGTTGAGATCGAAACCAAGCTCAGCTGGCCCGAAGGAATGGTTCTGAAGTGATGAGTAACTGCGTTTCAAGAAGGGCCTGACCGGCCCTTCCGATCGCAGCGCACTTACTGATGGTCAAACAACCACGAACTTCTTTTCATGTGGGTCATAGCATTGCAGCCCGCCCTCTCCGATATCGGTCCACAGCCCGTGCAGGCTCAGTGATCCGTCCTCGACAGCCGAAGCAATGAACGGGAAGGTCAGCAGGTTTTCAAGCGAGGCGACAACCGCGTGGCGCTCGAATTGGCGCGCCTGGTCCGTGCTGTCCTCGATATCCGCTACCAGATCATATTTCGGCTTAAGGATATCCATCCAACGCCCCACAAAGCTGTCTTTCGCTTCAAGCTGCGGGGCCTGTCCTTTGCACATGTCGATACAGCCCTGAACACCGCCACATTGCGAATGGCCCAGAACGATCAGATGCGCCACTTTCAACGCAGTTACAGCGTATTCGATTGCTGCGCTGGTGCCGTGGTGGTCTCCGTCCGGGGCATAGGGTGGAACCAGGTTGGCAATATTTCGGTGAATAAAAAACTCACCCTGATCGGCTCCGAAAATCGAAGTCACGTGCACCCGGCTGTCACAGCAGGAAATGACCATGGCGCGCGGGCGCTGTCCTTCGGTGGCAAGACGCCGGTACCAGACCTGATTTTCCGAATACGTCGTAGCTTTCCAGCCGTGATATCGCTTGACCAGATAGTTCGGCAAAGGTTTGGCGCGATCCATTTTTATGTCCTTAGTCTTGTGTCTGACGAGTGCTGTAACCTGAATTCGCCGAAAATTCGAGCCATTATCCCAGTGCGCTGCAAGGTTTTGCAAACGAATTCCGCGCAACAGTCAATCCACGCCGTGGGGGCGTTTAGAATTGGGGTAAATGTGGTGGAAAAGATAGTCACACTTGAACACAAGGAATCCGTCCGTCTGGATCCGGACCAGTTGAATGGTCTTTGCGGGCAACTGGGTGATCAGAATGCACTGGACGTGCTATGCCGCACAGTCGAGGAATTGGCCGTGCGTTTGTCGAATTGCGAACGCTACTGGCGGCGGCGTGATTGGACCAGCTTGCGCAAATGTGCGCGTTCCCTGGTGGCGATTTCCGAACAGGTCGGCATGACTGCGCTGGCGCGCGTAGCGGGCGATGTGGCGCATAACGTGGATGTTGGCGATGCCGTCGCCACTGGCGCAACACTGTCGCGCCTGATCCGCGTGGGTGAGAAATCGCTGACCGTTATTTGGGACCAGCAGGATCTTTCGGTCTGACGGGGCTTGCGGACGGATCGTGGACGGATAGGCTGGGCGCAAACCGAACCAGTTGAGATCCCCATGACTCTGTCCTTTGCCTCCGCCTCTGACCCGTCCCTGCCATTGCATGTGATCGCGCAGCCCGATCTGGAAAGCTGGCTTTCGGATCAGCCGGGATCTATGGCTGCTTGGGTGGAAAACAGCGGGTTCACGGCCGGCTTGGGTCAAACGCTGTTGATACCCGATGCAGACGGAGCGCCGTCCATGGCGCTGGCGGGCTACGGCAAACCAGCGGGGCGGGCGCGCAAACGGTTCCCACTGGCCGCAGCGGCCGAAGCGTTGCCCAAAGGCACGTATCGCATAGCCTCGGGAGTATCGGATGATGTGCTTGAGACCGAATGCCTGGGATGGTTGCTGACCGGATACAGTTTCGACCGCTATGCCAGTCAATCCGCCGCCAAAGCGCGCCTCGTCGCACCGGATGGCGTGAATGCCACCCGATTAGAGGTTCTTGCCAAGGCCGAGGCGTTGATCCGAGATTTGGTCAACACCCCCGCCTCGGATATGGGGCCGGACCAGTTGCAGGCCGCATCTGAAGCGCTGGCGCAGGAATTCGGCGCATCCTGTTCAGTAATTGCGGGCGATGATCTGTTGGATCAGAATTTTCCCATGATCCACACGGTGGGTCGCGCGGCCGCGCAGGCTCCTCGTCTGATCGAGATGAACTGGGGTAACGCGGGGCCGAAACTGACTTTGGTCGGTAAGGGTGTCTGTTTCGATACCGGCGGGTTGAACCTTAAACCCGGTGCATCAATGGGATTGATGAAAAAGGACATGGGCGGGGCAGCCAATGTGCTGGGTCTGGCGCGGATGATCATGGCGCTGAACCTGTCGTTGCAACTGCGTGTCCTGATCCCAGCGGTTGAGAATTCGGTGGCCGGGAATGCATTCCGACCCGGCGATATCCTGACCTCGCGCAAGGGCCTTACGGTCGAGATCAATAATACCGATGCCGAAGGGCGTCTTGTTCTGGCAGACGCGCTGGCGCTGGCGGATGAGGGGCAACCAGACCTTGTGATTTCGATGGCGACATTGACCGGCGCAGCACGCGTGGCGGTAGGAACCGATCTTGCGCCGTTTTACACCAATGATGATGGCGTGGCGGATGCCTTGGCCCGCGGCGCGCGTCAAGCAGCCGATCCGGTCTGGAGAATGCCCTTTCACGAGCCATATGAAGGGATGATAGAACCTGGCATCGCCGATCTGGACAATGCGCCGGCTGGTGGGTTTGCCGGGTCAATCACCGCCGCTCTGTTCCTGCGCCGCTTTGTGGGTGACAACCGTTATATGCATTTCGATATCTTCTCGTGGCAGCGCAGCAAGGAACCGGGGCGCAGCAAAGGCGGTTTGGGACAAGGTCCACGCGCCCTGCTGGCCGCCTTGCCCGAGATGCTGAACCTATGACGCGACATAGCATCATCAAACCGGTCGTCGATTTGATGCGCGCGCCCGATGGCCCTCGGGATCGACAGCTTTTATACGGGGACACTGTCGCGGTGACCGATACCGCAGATGGATGGAAGCAGATCAAAGCGGACAAGGATGGATACCGTGGCTGGGTCCGCTCGAACCAGCTTGGTCTGCACGTTCCTGCTACCCATTGGATCACTGCACCGGCGACGCATATTTACGCGCAGCCGGACATGAAAAGCCCGGATTCCGCGTCGCTGAGTTTCGGCAGCAAGATAACCGCCAGTTCCGAGAAAAATGGGTTTCTGGAAACTGGTCTTGGGTTTATTCCCGCTGTTCACGCCAAACCTGTCGGCGTCACCCTGACCGATCCGGTCGCTGTGGCCGAACTGTTTTTGGGCACACCGTACTTGTGGGGTGGCAACAGCCGGTTTGGGTTGGATTGCTCGGGCCTGGTGCAGGCCGGAATGCTGGCCTGCGGATTGCCTTGTCCAGGCGATAGCGGGGATCAAGAGCGTGAAGTTGGCAGAACACTACCCGACGGTACACCGCCCCAACGTGGCGATCTTTTGTTCTGGAAAGGCCATGTTGCATGGGTTTACGCTGAGGACATGCTTCTACACGCCAACGCCTTCCACATGGATGTGACGTTCGAGCCGATGACGCAGGCGATCGCGCGTATCAAGGATCAGGGTGACGGGCCAGTGACCAGCCAAAAAAGGCTCTAATCAAGGTCAACCGAACGGATCAGCTTGCGTTCCAATACCCGTAGCACGGTGCGCAGATCATGGCCGCGCTTCAGGATACGGCCATCCATGCCCACCACCGAATACATCCCCTGTTTTTGCCGCAGGCGTGGGTGCTTTTCGACCCGATAGATCGGATGTTCAGCCGTGCGGCGAAAGATGGAAAACACTGCCATTTCGCGCAGGTTGGAAATGCCGTAGTCCCGCCACTCTCCGGCGGCGACCATCCGGCCATAGACGGACAAGATATGCGACATCTCGTGGCGGTTGAAGGCGACGGGCATCTGGGCCGAGTTACCAGAGAACCGGCTAGGAGGCTGCATGTTCATACGCCAAGCCTTGCCGGAAAACGCGCCTGAATCAAGCCCACCCAACGCAAGGTGTGGTAATTTTGAAGCGACCTAGCGTCTGCGCCCCACTTGCCGGCAGATCAGAATAACCGGCAACAGCCCCACAGCCAGAATGACCAGAGACGGCACCGCAGCCCCCTCAAGCCGTTCGTCCGAGGCCAGCCGATAGGCTTGCACCGCCAGTGTGTCAAAGTTGAACGGGCGCATGATCAGGGTCGCGGGCAGCTCTTTCATCACGTCCACAAACACGATCAGCAGCGCGGTCAGCAGCGATGGTGTCAGAATCGGCAGGTGCACGCGGCGCAGCGTGCCCAGCGGGCTTTGTCCCAAGGACCGAGAGGCCGCGTCCATATTAGCGTGGACTGTGCTTTGACCGCCCTCATAGGCACTTAGCGCAGCGGCCAGGAACCGGACCATATAGGCCGCAACCAGCAGCCAGATCGAGCCGGTGACAAGCAAGCCAGTCGAGATATCGAAGGTCTGCCGCATCCACGCATCCAGAGCATTGTCGAAACTGGCAAAGGGCACGATCAAGCCGACGGCGATAACTCCGCCCGGCACCGCATAGCCCAGTCGCGCCATATAGCCAGCGCCCGAGGATACCCGACCAGGGCGCAGGCGCTGAAAGAACCCGACACAGATCGCAGCAAACACTGTAATCACCGCGGCCGTCCCCGCCAAAGTCAGCGAGTTCTGGATGAAGTCGATATAGCGCCGCGACAGCAGGTTCTGCTCTGATTCCATCCCCATCTGAACCAGAATGAATACCGGCAGCAAAAAGCCCAACAGTACCGGAATGGCACATAGCGTAAACGCCGCCGCCGCCTGCCATCCTTTCAGTTGGGCCGAGGGCAGCGATGCGTGGCTTTTGCCCGCCTGGTAATATTTCGCTTTGCCGCGTTGCATCCGTTCAGCCACGGCCATCAGCAGTGCAAAACCCAGAAGGCACAACGCCAGTTGCGCGGCGGCAGCACGATCTCCGATGGAAAACCAGCTGGTGTAGATGCCGGTGGCAAAGGTCTGCACGCCGAAATAGGCGACGGTGCCGAAATCGGCGATGGTCTCCATGATGGCCAGCAACACACCCCCGGCAATCGCCGGGCGCGCCATTGGCAACGAAACGTGCCAGAAGGCCAGCCACGGGCTTTTGCCCAGCGCGCGCGCAGCCAGAAACGCACTGGCGCTTTGCTGCAGAAATGCCGCGCGGGCCAGCAGATAGACATAAGGATAAAGCACGAGGATCAGCATTGCCGCTGCACCCTCGGTCGAGCGGATCTCGGGGAACCAATAATCACGCGGGCCCCAGCCGGTTATGTCGCGCAGGGTGGTCTGAACGATACCTGGGTGGTCCAGAATGAACGTATAGGCATAGGCCAGAACATAGGCCGGAAAGGCCAGCGGCAGCACCAGCGCGATTTCCAGAAACCTCACGCCGGGAAAACGGGTCATCGTCACCAGCCACGCCGCACCGACACCAATGGAAAACGTCCCTATCGCCACCAAAACAACCAGCACCGCAGTGGTCAGCGCATAGCCCGGCAAGACCGTTTCCATTAGGTGAGAGATCGTGTCCGTACCGCCTGTCACCGCCGCCAGAACGACGGCCAGCATAGGAAGCAGACAGGCCGCCGCCACCAGACAGGCCACGGTCGCCACCAACCGGGTGCCCAACGCGCCCCGATTGCGCGTTCCGTGTTCTGAGAATTCGACGTCGGCCATGATCCCGGCTTTTTACTGGCTAAGGCGCAGGTTTCGTCTTTAATCGACCAAAACGGTCAGAAACACCAGTGGGCAGGGATACAAATCTGCGGCACATACTGCCGCAGACCTGCTTGGCGTCATTCGTAAACGCGCTGATCCTCGATCACCAACCCGTCCTTGGGCAGCGATCCCGGCGCGACGACCTCGATCGCGCCCTTCAGTTTCAGCAGCTCGACAACCGATTTAGCGTAGGCCATGTCATCGCCACCGGGGCTTTCGATCTGAACAGTCATCATGTCCATCTCACCCTGTCGGGCGGCAATGACGCGGGCTTTGACGATCTCGGCATGTTTATCGACCAGCGCGGCCACCTGTTCGGGGCGTACAAACATACCCTTGATCTTGGTGGTCTGATCGGCGCGGCCCATCCAGCCCTTGATCCGTGCATTGGTGCGCCCGCAAGATGACTGGCCGGGCATGATCGCCGATAGATCGCCTGTGGCGAAACGGATCAGCGGATAGTCGGGGTTCAATGAGGTCACAACGACCTCACCCACTTCACCCTCTGCCACCGGGGTGCCGGTGCCGGGGGTCACGATCTCAACAATGACATGTTCGTCGATGATCATCCCCTCCATAGCGGGGCTTTCGTAGGCGATGTTACCCAGATCGGCAGTGGCATAGCATTGCAGGCACGAGATCCCGCGATCCGCGTATTCCTGCCGCAGTGACGGAAACAAGGCCCCGCCCCCTACAACGGCGGTAGTGAAATGAAGCTGGACGCCCATATCGTCCGCTTTGTCCAGTATGACCTTCAGGTAGTCCGGCGTCCCGGCATAGGCGGTGCAACCCACATCGCGGGCAGCAGTCACTTGCAGTTCGGTCTGTCCGGTGCCTGCGGGTAGAACAGCTGCCCCAACCGCGCGCGCGCCGCTTTCAAAGATCATACCCGCGGGCGTCAGGTGATAGCCAAAGCAATTCTGAACGATATCGCCCGGCCCCACACCAGCAGCGTGCAGGAATCGGCCCATGCGCCACCAGTCGGGATCGGTGCTGCCCGGTTCATAGATCGGGCCCGGAGATTGAAACACATGGTGGAAATGCCGTGCGGGTTTGACGGTGAACCCTCCAAATGGAGGACGTGCAGCCTGTGCCTGCGCCAAGTCTGATTTGCGCAGTACCGGAAGTTTGGGCAAGTCCTCGACAGACGCAACACCGCCCGTCACCACATCCGTCAGATGCGTTTGAAAACCCGGGGCGGAAAGGGCCCGAGCAAGTTGTTTTTGCAGCGCCTCGGCCTGATCAGCAGCGCGTTTGTCGGCTGATCGGGTCTCGAGTGCGTCGAAATAGGTCATCGCCAGATCCTCCATCCGCTTACAGCCACCTCTTGCGGCGGCGATAGGACCGCACATCGCGGAAGCTCTTGCGACCCTCATCCGACATGCCGAGATAAAATTCCTTCACGTCCGGGTTTTCGCGCAGTTCCGCCGCCGGACCGTCCATCACCACACGACCCGATTCCAAGATGTAGCCGTAATGCGCAAACCGCAGCGCCACGTTGGTGTTCTGTTCGGCCAACAGGAAGGACACACCCTCTTTCTCGTTCAGGTCTCTCACGATGCCGAAAATCTCTTCGACCAGCTGCGGGGCCAGACCCATCGACGGTTCATCCAACAAGATCGTCTCAGGTCGTGACATCAATGCGCGCCCCATGGCGACCATCTGTTGCTCACCGCCCGAAGTATATCCGGCTTGAGATTTGCGGCGTTCGGCCAGTCGCGGAAAATAAGAATAGACAAGCTCAAGGTCTTTCTGAATCGCAGCCGCACCGTCCTTACGGGTATAGGCACCGGTCAGCAGGTTCTCCTCGACCGTCAGGTGTTCGAAACAATGGCGGCCTTCCATAACCTGGATGACGCCCTTTTCCACAAGATCAGCTGGATCGCTTTCATGCACGCTGGTACCGCGATACTTGATCGTCCCTTTCGTGACCTCGCCCCGTTCCGAATGCAGCAGGTTCGACACCGCCTTGAGCGTTGTCGTCTTGCCCGCCCCATTGCCACCCAGCAAAGCGGTTATCCCGCCCTTGGGCACGGTCAGGCTGACGCCTTTCAAAACGAGGATCACGTGGTTGTAGATCACCTCGATATTGTTGACCTCAAGCAGGGTTTCAGCCTGCACTTCGGTGTTTTGAGCCGCATCCAGCATCAGTGCGTGTCCTCAGGCTTGTGTTGGGGTCGGGGCGGCGTCAATGCGCCACCCCGTTTTTCAGGAGATCGGATCAGCAACGTCCGTCGATTTTGTTCTCGGTCGCATAAGCGCTCGAGTCTTCGTTGATCAGCGGGCCGATCACGTCGCCATCGGTGGCCTTAAACTCTGAAATCAAGCTCCAGGTCTTGCTGGCCGCGTCCCATTGGGTCACACCAACCAAAGCGTCCCCGCCGTGGTTTTCGCACGAGACCGAGAAGGCTGGACCAAAGTTGGGCAGACCCAGTTCGGTCATTTTGGCTTCGGTGATTTCCAGCGCTTCCATACCATCGCGCATCATCGCAGGGGTGATGTCGTCGGTTCCGTGGATTTCCTGCGCTTTCTTGGCAGCTTCGGCGGCCAACATAGCGGCATAGAGACCGCGGTTATACAGAACCGTACCTACCTGATCGCCCGCACCGGCAGCCTTACCGGCGTCGACCACATATTTCTGCAGGTCGTCAAAGACCGGGAAATCGGTGCCCACGTTGTGGAAGGTCAGTGCCTTGTAGCCGTTGGCGGCTTCACCCGCAGGCAGCACGTCATTCTCGGAACCCGACCACCAGATACCGATGAAGTTTTCCATCGGATAGCGGATGTTGGCAGCTTCCTGAACAGCGACCTGGTTCATCACGCCCCAGCCCCACATCAGGACGAAGTCGGGACGATCGCGGCGAATTTGCAGCCATTGGGATTTCTGCTCCTGACCTGGGTGATCAACGGGCAGCGCAACGAGCTCAAAGCCATGCTTTGCCGACAGCTCTTCGAGTGTGCGGATCGGCTCCTTGCCGTAGGCCGAGTTGTGATAGACCAGCGCGATTTTCTTACCGCTGAGGTCGCCGTTGTTCGACTCCAACAGATAGTTGATCGCACCCGAGGCCCCATCCCAGTAGTTCGCAGGATAGTTGAAGGTATGGCTGAACACGTCACCGTTCTTGGCCGAAGTACGCCCATAACCCATCGTGTGCATCGGAATGCCATCTGCGGTGGTCTTGGGGATCAGCTGATAGGTAATGCCGGTCGAAAGCGGCTGATACACCAACGAGCCTTCGCCCTTGGTCGATTCATAGCATTCCACACCTTTTTCAGTGTTATAGCCGGTTTCGCATTCGATCACCCTGGTCGGAACTCCTCCGATCCCGCCATCGCGTTCATTCAGCAGTGTGAAATAGTCGGCATAGCCATCCGCAAACGGGATACCGCCCGCCGCATATGGCCCCGTACGATAACTAAGCGACGGAAAGACGAGGTCGGCCATAACCGGACCTGCCGCCATTACAGCGCCCAGCGCCATGGTTGCCAGTTTCAATTTCATCGGGTGTCTCCTCCCTTGGTTTGTCCGATGGTGAGCTCGGGCGTGTACCACCCGTTATGTGATTGGGCCGACCCGCTAGTGCGGGAATGGCCAGAGTCTCAGTTTTTCTTTCGCCACGCGCCACAGTTGCGCCAGACCATGTGGTTCAAGGATCAGGAACATGATGATCAGTCCGCCGACGATGACGAGATTCAAATGCGCCACGATATCGGTGGGCCAACCCAGCATGTCCGCACCGACGACCTTCAGCACGACTGGCAGCAGAACAAGGAACGCAGCCCCCGCGAAAGACCCGAAGATCGAGCCCAGCCCGCCGATAATGATCATGAACAGCACTAGGAACGATTTCTGGATGCCAAACACTTCGCCGACTTCGACCGCACCCAGATAGACCGCAAAGAACAGCGCACCCGAGACGCCCACAAAGAACGAACTGACGGCAAAGGCCGTCAACTTCGCCCGCAGGGGGTTCACGCCGATGATCTCGGCAGCGATGTCCATATCCCGGATCGCCATCCATTTTCGCCCGGTCGTACCGCGCGTCAGGTTGCGGGCAATCACGGCACAGACTGTCAGGAAGATCAGGCAAAACAGGTAGGTGGCCCAGGCTGGCGCATTCGGACCTGTGATGATGATACCAAATACTTCCCGTTCAGGCGCGTTGATCTGACCCGAGGCTGAGTAGTTGTAGAACCACGGCACGCGGTTAAACAGCCAAACCAGGAAGAATTGCGCCGCCAGCGTCGCCACGGCCAGATAGAAGCCCTTGATCCTAAGGCTTGGCAAACCAAACAAAACACCCACCAGCGCGGTAATGCCACCTGCAAGGATAACATGGATAAACATGCTGACATCAGGGAAGGCCGTCATCAGCTTATAGCAAGCGTAGGCCCCCACAGCCATGAATCCGCCTGTCCCCAACGAGACCTGACCGCAATAACCCACAAGGATATTCAACCCGATCGCTGCAATCGCGTAGATCAGGAAAGGCAAAAGCAAAGCGTTCGCCCAGTAGTCGTTGATGATGAACGGGATGATCCCAAATGCCACCGCCAGCACCACATAGTACCGATACCGGTCGAACTTGATCGGGAAGGTCTGGCTGTCATCCACGTAAGAGACTTTGAAGTCCCCTGCTTCACGATAGAACATGTCTTACTTTCCCCATTGTTCCTGCGCCCGGTTCCGGGCCGCAGCATCCAGTTGGTTCGATCCCTTGGCGTAGCCGCTCGCTTCGGACGCGCGCACAAGTTTCAAATAGGCCAGAACACCCATGACCAGACCGGCAAAAGCCAGTATGGCTGCGATTGTCACTTGCCCGTCCGACAGGTCGTCCGACGTCAGAGCGATATATCCAAACGCCCAGAACCCGGCCCAGGCAATGACATTGGTGATGGCGATCAGTTTGGTCATGCCCTACACCCTCTCGATGATCTTTTCGCCGAACAGACCCTGCGGCCGGAAAACCAGGAAGATCAGCGCCAGTACATAGGCAAACCAGTTCTCAGTCGCCCCGCCCACCATCGGACCGATGGCAAACTCAAACAGTTTTTCGCCCACACCAATGATCAGGCCGCCAACGATGGCGCCGGGGATCGAGGTGAAGCCGCCCAACATCAGAACCGGCAGCGCCTTGAGCGCGATCAGGCTCAGCGAGAATTGAACGCCCGATTTCGTGCCCCACATAATGCCCGCGACAAGGGCCACAAAACCGGCCACTGACCAGACCATCACCCAGATGAAGTTCAACGAGATCCCGACCGACAGCGCAGCCTGATGATCATCGGCCACCGCGCGCATCGCACGCCCTTGTTTGGTGTACTGGCTGAACGCCACCAGCGCCGCCACCAGCAATGCCGCGATCACTGTTGCAACAATGTCCAGATTGTCGATGAAGAAGCCGTAGCCAAAGATGTTGAACGTGCTCTCATCGATCCAAAGGTTGATGCCCTGCGGAAGGCCCACGTCCAGCGTCTTGATTTCGGACCCCCACATCAGGTCTGCAACACCCTCAAGCAGATAGGCCAGACCAATCGTTGCCATGAACAGAATGATCGGCTCCTGCCCCACCAGATGGCGCATCACAAAGCGCTGCACCGCCCAAGCCAGCAGAACCATCACCGCCATGGTCAGAATAATCGCCAGCAGCGCAGGCACGCTCCAGCCAAAATAGTGGATATGCGTCCCGAACGTGGCATTGATCAGATGCGCAAACGGCACCTGCCCTTTCATAATCCCGACCAAAGTCATCGCAGCAAACAGCGCCATAACCCCTTGGGCATAGTTAAAAATCCCCGAGGCCTTGTAGATCAGCACAAAACCCAGCGCGACCAAAGCATAAAGTACCCCAGCCATCAGGCCATTCAGGATGACCTCCATCGCGAATACCAACTGATCAGGCATGTCCGCCCCCTCTCATGTCTGTCAGATGTTTAGTCATGGCTCACCCCCAGATAAGCGTCGATGACTTCCTGATTGTTGCGCACCTCATCGGGTGTGCCGTCACCGATCTTGCGGCCATAGTCCATCACCACCACGCGGTCGCTCAGGTCCATCACAACGCCCATGTCGTGTTCGATCAGCGCGATGGTGGTGCCAAACTCGTCATTCACGTCCAGGATAAAGCGGCTCATGTCCTCTTTTTCCTCGACATTCATGCCCGCCATCGGCTCATCCAGCAGCAGCAGCTTTGGCTCCGCCGCCAAGGCTCGCGCCAGTTCGACCCGTTTCTTCAGCCCGTAGGGCAGGCGAGACACAGGTGTTTTGCGGATGTGCTGGATTTCCAAGAAATCGATGATCTTTTCGACCGCCTCGCGGTTTTCCGTCTCTTCCGCCTCGGCTTTACCCTTCCACAAGGCCTGTTGGATAATATTCGTCTTCATGAAGCCCAAACGCCCTGTCATGACGTTATCCAAAACGCTCATCCCCTCGAACAGAGCGATATTCTGGAACGTCCGTGCAATCCCCTGCTGCGCCACCTCAAAGGGTCGCATCTGCGGGCGTTTTGATCCGTGAAACCAAACCTCACCTTCCTGCGGCACATAGAACCCGGAAATCACGTTCAGCATCGAGGACTTACCCGCACCGTTCGGTCCGATGATGGCCCGGATCTCACCCTCGCGAATGTCGAACGAGATATCCTTGATTGCAACCACACCGCCAAAACGCAGGGTGATGTTCTTCATCTCCATCACCACACCACCGATCTTGCGGCCGTCTTCGGTGACATATCCTTCGGAACTATCCAGCATCAGATCCTCCCTGAGCTGCGAAAAAACGGGACGGCGGGCGGGGCGATGACCGCAAGGTCGAGCGGCGCTCGAGCGGCCCTCATTCCGCCGCAACCTTGTGCGAGGCCGCAGCAACAACCGGCGCGTCGACGATTTCCAGCGTGGCCGAGATCGACCCCTTCCGCCCGTCCTCATAGGTCACTTCAGTCGTAGTCGAAACGCTGGATGATCCGTCATAAAGCGCATCAATGATGTCGTGGAATTTCTCTTCCACAAAACCGCGCCGCACTTTACGAGTCCGGGTCATCTCACCATCATCCGCATCCAGTTCCTTGTGCAGAACCACAAAGCGATGCACCTGGCAGCCCGACAGCATCTCATCTGCCGCAACCGACTTGTTGACCTCTTCCACATGCGACTTGATCGTCTCTAACACGCGGGGATGACTGGTCAGTTCCTGATAGGACCCATAAGCCACATTGTTGCGCTCAGCCCAGTTTCCAACCGCCGTCAGGTCAATATTGATAAAGGCCACGCAGCGATCCTTGCCATTACCAAACAGAACAACCTCCAGAATGTCGGGATAGAATTTCAGCTTGTTTTCGACATATTTCGGCGCGAACATCGACCCGTCGGCCATTTTGCCCACGTCCTTGGCACGGTCGATGATCCGCAGATGGCCGGACCCTTCCTCGATGAACCCTGCATCACCTGTAGCCACCCAACCCTCGGCATCCTTGGTCGAGGCGGTAGAGTCCGGGTTATTGTAATACTCGACAAACACACCGGGCGAGCGATAGTGAATCTCGCCCTTGTCGTCGATCTTCAACTCAACATCCGGCGCGGGCACACCAACCGTATCCGCGCGCACCTCGCCATCAGGCTGCACGGTGATGAAAACGGTAGCCTCGGTCTGACCATATAGCTGCTTCAGATTGATACCCAGCGAGCGGTAGAAATCAAAAATCTCAGGCCCAATCGCCTCACCCGCCGTATAGCCGACGCGGAACCGGCCATAGCCCAGAGTATCTTTGAGCGGTCCGTAAACCAGCATATTGCCCAGCGCGTATTTCACCTTGTCGCCAAACCCAACCGGCTTGCCATCCAGTAACAGACCGCCCACCTTCTTGGCGTGATCCATGAAGTGACGGAACATGCGCTTCTTCAGCTTGCCCGCATCCTCCATCCGGATCATCACGTTGGTCAGCTGCGTCTCAAACACGCGCGGCGGGGCAAAGAAATAGGTCGGGCCTATCTCGCGCAGGTCGGTCATCATCGTGTCGGCGCTTTCGGGGCAGTTCACGCAGAACCCGCACCAATAGGCCTGACCGATCGAGAAGATGAAATCGCCCACCCACGCCATCGGCAGGTAGGACAGAATATCTTCGTTGCGGGTCAGATGGTCGAACTCGGCCGAGTTCTTGGCGCTTTCGATAACGTTGCGGTTCGACAGAACCACACCCTTGGGCTTGCCCGTCGTGCCCGAGGTATAGAGCATCACGCAGGTATCGTCATAGGTGATCGCCGCGATACGTTTGTCCAGTTCTGCGTCGAACCGCGCGTGTCCGGCGCTGCCCTCGGCCATGATGTCGTCCAGTGCGTTCATCTGGGAGTGGTCGTATTTCCGCATCCCGCGCTTGTCGGTGTAGAGGATATGCTTGACCTGATGCAGCCCCTGCTGAATCTCGATGACCTTGTCGACCTGTTCCTGGTCGCCACAGACGACGAACTTCGCACCGCAGTGTTCCAGAACATAGGCCATCTCTTCCGCGACCGAGTCCTGATACAGCGGCACCGGCACCGCCCCCACCATTTGCGCGGCGACCATCGACCAGTAATGCGCCGGGCGGTTGCGGCCTATGACGGCGATATGGTCGCCCTTCTCAACGCCGATCTCCAGAAATCCCAACGCCAGCTTGCGCACCTCGGCGGCGGTTTCAGCCCAGGACCAGCATTGCCAGATCCCGAATTCCTTTTCCCGATAGGCCGGGGCATCCCCGAACTGCGTCACATTGCGATGTAATAGCGCCGGAAGAGATACCATCCCCTCCGCGCCCGACTGCATCTGAGCCAATCTTTTTCTCCTCCCCATCCGACCCCTCCCCGGGCCGGAACTGGCGGGTCCAGGTTGGTGCCCGAACGCCAATGCCCCGATTAAGAGACATGAGAACGATCAGCGTCAAGTTTTGCCTGATGTTTTCTCAATCCTTACGAATTGTAACAGTGGTGGAAGGGTGATGGATTGGATGGATCGCCTGAGCACATCAGTCACAATGTCGTCACCAAGCCACGATATTTCCGCGCATTTTGATAATGAGCTATTTCAGCGTACCCTGTTTCTTACTGCTTCAGTTGATGGCCAACACGGTTGGCCACAGTTTCGTAGGGGGGGAAACACATGTCTATCCAAAAAGCCGCAAGAGAATTCTTTGAGGCCTGCGATACAGGCAAAGGCTGGGACGCCTGCAAAAACTTTTGCCATGAGGGCGCGACGTTTTCGGCACAAGCCGACGCATTGGCCGACGTCACTTCCCTAGAAGGTTACGCAGACTGGATGAAAAACCTGCTGACTCCGATCCCGGATGGTCATTATGAGCTCAAATCATTTTCTGTTGATGAAGAGCGTGGAATTGCAAGCATATTTGCCGTGTTCCATGGAACTCATTCCGTGGATGGCCCAGTGCCTGCTACGGGAAAAACTCTGGCCGCGGAATACGTCTATGCCATTGAGTTTGACGGTGACAAAATCAAACACATGACCAAGATATGGAATGATGCGCATTCCTTGAAACAGCTCGGCTGGGCCTAATACTTTAGGATCAGGGGTACAGGTCACAAATCACGCAATTCCGACCACCGCGTGCTCTCTTTTGGCCACAGGGGGCATGCGCCCTGCCGCGACACTACAACCAATCCCGCAGAATCGGGATCAACGGCACATCAGCTGCGGGCATAGAATAGTTCCGCAGATCATTAGCGCGGACCCATTTCAGCGCCTGACCTTCTCTTGATTGTGGTATCCCCTCCCATTTCCGGCAAGCGAACAGCGGCATCAACAGGTGGAAATCGTCATAGCTGTGGCTGGCAAAGGTCAGCGGTGCGAGGCAGGAGGCCCAGGTGTTGATGCCCAGTTCTTCCTCCAGCTCGCGGATCAGGGCGACCTCGGGGGTTTCGCCGGGTTCGACCTTGCCGCCGGGGAATTCCCACAGACCGGCCATGGACTTCCCCTCCGGGCGTTGCGCCAGCAACACCCGGCCTTCGACGTCGATCAGGGCGACGGCCGACACCAAAACGGTCTTCATGAACGATAATCCGCGTTGATTTCGATATAGCCGTGGGTCAGATCGCAGGTCCAAACGGTGGATGCGCCCTCGCCCAGCCCCAGATCGACCGCGATCACCAAATCCTGACCTTTCATGTAGGCGGCGGCGGCGTCTTCGCTGTAATCAGGGCTGACCCAGCCTTTCTCGGCCACAAGGATGTCTCCGAAAGAGATACTCAGCAGGTCACGATCCGCAGCCGCTCCGGATTTGCCGATGGCCATGACCACGCGGCCCCAGTTCGGGTCTTCTCCCGCAATCGCCGTTTTCACCAGTGGTGAGTTTGCAATCGCCAGACCATGCACCTTGGCATCCGCGTCCGAGGCCGCTCCAGTCACACGGATTTCCACGAATTTCGTGGCGCCTTCACCGTCGCGCACCACCTGCTGAGCAAGGTCCAGCATCACCGTTTCAAGCGCCTGCGCAAACGCTGCGTTGCCAGTAGCATCCACGCCCGAGGCCCCGGTGGCGCACAGCAGCAAACTATCCGAGGTCGAGGTATCGCTGTCCACCGTGATGCAGTTAAACGTGCGATCCGTCTGCGCGCCCAGCATGGACTGCAGCGCCGATTGTTCGACCCGCGCATCGGTGAAGATATAAACCAGCATCGTCGCCATATCCGGCGCGATCATACCGGAACCCTTGGAAATCCCCGCAATTGAGACTGTTTTACCATCAATCTCGACCTGCGCCGACGCCCCTTTGGGGAAGGTATCGGTGGTCATGATCGCCCGCGCTGCGTCCTTGATCGCGTGACGGCTGAGACCGGCCTTGAGCGCCTCAAGCTGCGATACGATACGATCATGGGGCAGCGGTTCGCCAATCACGCCGGTGGACGATGTAAAGACCCGCTCGACCGTGACGCCGGTGGCTTTGGACACGGCCTGCGTCACTTCGGCCACCGAGGTCTGACCGTAATGCCCGGTGAACGCATTGGCATTGCCCGAGTTCACAAGAATGGCCGCCGGGCCATCGCTGGCCCCACCGATCTTGTCCTGGCAATCAAGCACTGGCGCGGCGCGGGTAGCGGATCGCGTAAACACACCCGCCACCGAGGTGCCGGGGTCCAGCACCGCCAGCATCACATCGGTGCGGCCCTGGTAGCGCACGCCAGCCTCAACGGTGGCAAAGCGCACGCCGTCAATCGCGGGCAGGTCGGGAAATGCCGCCGGAGCCAGCGGGGACACTTTGGTAATCGTGGCCACCGGGTTTACTCCTGAATCAGGTCCAGCTGACGAACGATACCGGGCGTCATGCCCTCGATTTCAGGGCGGTCGATCTGAGCGCTTTGCGTCAGCTCATCAATGCGGGCCTGAATCGCTTCGTTCTGCAAGGTCTGAGCCAGTTCTTCCCGCACAGCGTCCAACTCGGGTGCCTCGGTTTTGCGTTTGTCGTTCAGGATGATCACGTGCCAACCGAACTGAGTCTGCACCGGATCAGAAACTTGTTCTTTGTCCAATCCTATGACGGCTGTCTCGAATTCCGGAACCATTCGTCCTTTTCCGAACCAACCCAGCTCGCCCCCATTCGGGCCAGAGGGACCGGTCGATTTTTCTTTGGCGAGTTCCGCGAAATCCGCACCGTCATCCAGTTGCGACTTGATCTCGTTGGCTTCTTCTTCGGTTTCGACAAGTATATGGCTGGCGTTGAACTCATCTTCACCTTCGAACTCGGCGAACCGCGCGTCATAGGCGGACTGAATCGCCTCGTCGGTGACCAGATCGCCGATCAAAGCGTTCACAGTCTGAACTGCCATCAACGAGCGGGTTTCATTCGCCAGCGCCAGCGCGTTCAGCTTGGTCAGCTCGTCCTGTTGCTGACCCAATAGCTGCTGCTGGATCAACTGTTCGATGATGAAGTCGTACAAGACGTCATCTTCAATCTGCTGATAATTCGCCGGAAGGGTCGCTACAGTGGCGATAACGTGACCCAAAGTGATCTCATCTCCGTTCACGCGGGCGACCACGGTGCTGGCGTCAGGCTTGGTTTCGGCGGCCAGCGGCAGGGCCAGCATGGCAGTCAGAGCCAGCGATGGCAGAAAAGTGAGGCCTTTGGGCATGGAATCATCCTATTTCTTTGCCACGACGGGGCGCAGCGTTGACACTGTGGAACCTGCCGCTTACATCGCTTTGAAGCCTTGGACAGGGCCGCCTTTCACCCCCCGTATCTATGGGTTGCGCGCAAGGTGGGCAAGCCTGTCGCAACCAAGACAAGAACAGATCCGATGGAGTGAACATGCTGGGACTCGGAACGCTCGCCAAAAAGGTGTTCGGAACACCGAACGACCGCAAGATCAAGGCGACCCGCCCCCTGATCGAAAAGATCAACGCACTGGAGCCCGAGTTCGAAAATCTCACCGATGAAGGTCTGATCGAAAAGACCGCCGAACTGCGCAAACGCGCGCTGGACGGTGAAAGCCTGGACGATTTGCTGCCCGAAGCCTTTGCCAATGTGCGCGAGGGCGCGAAGCGCGCGCTGGGTCTGCGGGCGTTTGACGTGCAGCTGATGGGCGGCACCTTCCTGCATCAAGGCAATATCTCGGAAATGAAGACGGGTGAGGGCAAAACCCTGGTCGCCACTTTCCCAGCCTATCTGAACGCACTGACCGGCAAGGGCGTGCATGTGGTCACGGTGAACGAATACCTGGCCAAGCGCGACTCGGAATGGATGGGCAAGGTGTTCGCCGCGGTTGGCATGACAACCGGCGTGATTTGGTCGGGGCAACCTGACGCCGAGAAAAAAGCCGCTTATGGGTGCGATATCACCTATGCCACCAACAACGAGTTGGGCTTTGACTATCTGCGCGACAACATGAAATCGGACCTTGCCGAGATCTACCAGAAATACCACAACTTCGCGATTGTGGACGAGGTCGACTCGATCCTGATCGACGAAGCGCGGACACCGCTGATTATCTCAGGGCCGTCTCAGGACCGATCTGATCTGTATACCGCGATTGACGCGCTGATCCCTTCGCTGGACGATGATCATTTCACGCTGGACGAAAAATCGCGAAACGTGACCTTCACCGATGAGGGCAATGAGTTTCTGGAACAGCAACTGATCGCCAACGGGCTGATCCCCGAAGGCCATTCGCTTTATGATCCCGAAAGCACGACCGTGGTGCACCATGTGAACCAGGGTCTGCGCGCGCATAAGCTGTTTCAGCGCGACAAGGATTATATTGTTCGTGACAATAACGTGGTACTGATCGACGAGTTTACCGGCCGTATGATGGCGGGCCGCCGCCTGTCCGAGGGTCTGCATCAGGCCATCGAAGCCAAGGAAGGCGTTCCGATCCAGCCCGAGAACGTGACGCTGGCCAGCGTGACCTTCCAGAACTACTTCCGCCTGTATGACAAGCTTGGCGGCATGACCGGCACCGCCCTGACCGAGGCCGAAGAATTCCAAGAAATCTATGGTCTGGGCGTGGTCGAAGTGCCGACCAACAAGCCGATTGCCCGCGTGGATGAAGATGACCAGGTCTATCGCACCGCGATGGAAAAATACGGCGCCATGATCGAGCAGACGAAAGAGGCGCAGGAGAAGGGGCAACCAGTTCTTCTGGGCACTACCTCGATCGAGAAATCCGAACTGCTCAGCCAGATGCTGCAGAAAGAAGGCATCGAACATAACGTCCTGAACGCCCGCCAGCATGAACAAGAGGCGCAGATCGTCGCCGATGCAGGCCGTTATGGCGCGGTCACCATCGCCACTAACATGGCCGGTCGCGGCACCGATATTCAGTTGGGCGGGAATGTCGAGATGAAGGTTTTGCAGGCCCTGGCCGAAAACCCCGAGGCCGATCCGGCTGAACTGCGTGCAGCCGAAGAGGCGCGCCACGCTGAGGAAAAAGAAAAGGTACTGGCCGCCGGTGGCCTTTACGTGATGGCGTCCGAACGCCACGAAAGCCGCCGCATCGACAACCAGCTGCGCGGCCGGTCGGGCCGTCAGGGCGATCCGGGCCGTACCGTGTTCTACCTAAGCCTCGAAGACGACCTGATGCGCATCTTTGGCTCGGAACGGCTGGACAAGGTGTTGACCACTCTGGGCATGAAAGAGGGTGAGGCCATCGTCCACCCCTGGGTCAACAAATCGCTGGAGCGCGCGCAATCCAAGGTCGAAGGTCGCAACTTTGACATGCGCAAGAACGTCCTGAAGTTTGACGACGTGATGAACGACCAACGGAAAGTGGTGTTCAGCCAACGACGTGAGATCATGTCTGCGGATGACCTCTCCGAGATCGTCTCGGACATGCGCGAACAGGTAATCGACGACCTGATCGACGAATACATGCCGCCCAAAACCTATGCCGATCAGTGGGACACCGACGGTCTGCATGAGGCGATCAAGGACAAGCTGACCATCGACGCGCCGGTTCAGGACTGGGCCGCCGAGGAAGGCGTGGACGACGAACAGGTGCGCGAGCGTCTGGTCAATGCCGCCGATGAGATGATGGCGCAAAAGGCCGCCGCCTTTGGCCCCGAAAACATGCGCAACATCGAAAAGCAGGTTCTGCTGAACACCATCGACGGCAAATGGCGCGAGCACCTGCTGACACTGGAACATCTGCGCTCGGTCGTTGGGTTCCGAGGCTATGCCCAGCGTGATCCGCTGAACGAATACAAGAACGAGAGCTTCCAGCTGTTCGAAAGCATGTTGGACAGTCTTCGCGAAACCGTTACGCAACAATTGTCACGCGTGCGCCCGCTGACCGAAGAAGAACAGCGCGAGATGCTGGCTCAGATGCAGGCGCAACAGGCGCAGGCTCAGCAAGCTGTCGACCAAGCAACCGAACAGGCCGAAGCAGTGGCCGAGGCCGAAGCCTCAGGCAATCCGCTCCCCGGATTTGATGAAAACGATCCCAACACATGGGGTAACCCGTCACGCAATGACCGCTGCCCCTGCGGATCGGGTAAAAAGTTCAAACACTGCCACGGCAGACTGACCTGATTTAACCCGGTTCAGTCACAATGAGTCCGCGCCACGGCCACATATTGGCCGTGTTTCGGCTTAAACATCCGACTCGCTCCTTCAACTGGGGAGGGTGTTTTGTTTGTAATCAAGAACTACGTGACCACCGGGGGAACAGTCGCATGCGCCCTCGCCATCGGTTACTTAATGCAGAATGGAACACCTGCGCAGCCGCAAGGCACGCAGGTCGCTGCAAACTCGGCCTCGTATCAGAGTGTCGGGATAACCGGGCTTGAGCATATCGTTCTGACCTCCTCGGCTCCTTCCGGTAATGACGCCAGCGAACCGCACTCTCAACGACACGCGGTCACGACCGCGCAATCGATCGCGGACAACAGCGATTGTGCCATCAGCGCACGCGCAGTTGCCGTTCCCGGTGCCGCGGCACATCTAAGCGTCATTGCCCCCTGCCACAGCAATTCGCGCATCGATATCCACCACAGGGGTCTGACTGTCACCCAAAAGACTGACAAGAACGGCAAGACAGACCTAACTGTTCCAGCCTTATCGGAATACGCGATCTTTCTGATCTCGACAGAGGATCAACAAGGAACGGTTGCCACGACTCATATTCCAGAAATCGCGCATTACAACCGGGTCGCCCTACAATGGACCGGGCAGACCGATCTTCAGATTCATGCTCTGGAATTCGGTGCCAGCTATGGCGGCAAGGGGCATGTCTCAGCCGATCCTGAAACCCAGGGAATCGGCAAAGTCGTACATCTGGGGCACACCGGGATAGGCGATGCCAAAAACATTCAGGTGTATTCCTACCCGGCTGGCCAATCCGCCCAATCCGGTTCGATTGCCCTGTCCGTCGAGGCCGAAGTGACCGCCGAGAATTGCGGTCAGGAACTGGCCCTGCAATCGCTGGAGTTACGCGGCGACCGTCGTCTGCGGTCACGCGATTTGTCGCTGACTCTGCCTGATTGCGGCCAGTCTGGCGAGTTTCTGGTGTTGAATAATCTGCTCGAAGACCTGACAATCGCGGCCAAATAAAACGCAGGCAGGCTCGGGCTTTTGATGACTTTCTATCGTGTGGCGGTGGCCGCACTGTTTTCGGCGATATATACCCTGAATGCATCGGCGCAGGATATCTCTCTTACCTCCCATGACGGCAAGGTCGAGGTCGTGGGTAACCTGTTGGGATTTGATGGTGAATTCTATCGCGTGGATACGCAGTTCGGAGAGCTGACCGTCGACGGCTCAGGCGTCACATGTGCCGGGCCTGCTTGCCCCAGCCTCACGGATTTCGTCGCCGAGCTGCGCTTTTCCGGTGCATCGGTCATGGCGGAAAAAATCTTGCCCGAATTGATCATCGGCTTTGCCCGACAAGAAGGGTTGTCGGCGGCGCCTATTCGGGAATCCTCAGGCCGATTTTACTATGAGTTGAAAACAACTGATCGTGAGGCACCGCTTGGTCGGTTTTACTTTGACCCTGGTACTACAGCCCGCGGGTTTTCGGATTTCATTGAAAATGAAACCGACATCGTGATGGCCCTGCGTGAGATCACTTCCCAGGAACAAGAGGCCGCGCGGGATGCCGGACTGGGGGACCTTCAGCATAGTCGGCGTGCGCGCGTCATTGCATTAGACGCACTGGTGCCGATTGTGGCCTCCGACAATCCTGTGGGACAGATATCCTTGGGGCAGCTGGTTCAGGTTCTGTCCGGCCAGATCGACAACTGGGTCGCACTCGGTGGTCCCGATGCGCCAATTTCCGTTCATATGCCCGAGGTTGGCTCAGGTTTGACTCAAGGTGTTGAAAAACAGCTTTTGCAACCCGCAGACGTTACGCTTGCCGACACGGTTATCCGACACAAACGCAGCACTGCAATGGCGCGGGCTGTTGCCAAGGATCCGTTTGCAATCGGGATCGCCAGCCAGGCCGAGGCCGATGCGGCCCGCGCGTTGGCCCTGGCCGGTGGCTGTGGTCATCCGCTGGCAGCCACGCGCCAATCTATCAAAACCGAGGATTACCCTCTGACCGCGCCAATGTTCCTGTATCTGCCCAATCGTCGGTTGCCGAGAATTGGACGACAGTTTCTGGCCTATATCCAAGGCGCCGAAGCTCAGGATGTGATCCGGAATGCCGGTTTCGTGGATCAATCGCCCGAGTTGCTGCCTCTTAGCGCGCAAGGTGATCGGTTGGCAAACGCCGTGGCATCTGGCGCCTCAGAAGTCGGTCTGGACGAATTGCAACGGATGGTCGAAACATTACGGCCGCGATCCCGTTTGTCCTTGTCGTTTCGGTTCGAGGCAGGCTCGTCCCGACCGGACGCGCAATCCAGATCGAACCTGCTCCATCTGGCCCAGCTTTTGGAATCCGGCAAGTTTGATGGACGAACACTGACCTTTGTCGGATTCAGTGACGGAGACGGCGCCGCCACCGCAAACGCCCGGATTGCCGAACTGAGGGCGAAAACCGTCAGAAACGCGGTGCTCGATGCGGTTGAAACCAAAATAGCAGACAGCGTGACGCTTGAAGTTGATGGCTTTGGCGAGGCGATGCCCATGGCCTGTGACGACACTGAATGGGGTCGCAAAATCAATCGCCGTGTCGAAGTGTGGGTCGAATAATCACTACAAGTAACCTTCCGAACGAAAACTCAGTTCGTTTGATTTTCCGATGATCAGATGGTCATGCAGAGTCAGGTCAAGCGCCAGACATGCATCCTGAATCCGGTTGGTCATGTCGATATCCGACTGCGAGGGCGTCGGGTCGCCCGACGGATGGTTATGCACTAGAATAAGCGCCGAGGCGTTCAGTTCCAACGCCCGTTTCGCTACCTCGCGCGGATAAACAGGCACATGATCAACTGTGCCCTTGGCTTGTTCCTCATCCGCAATCAGGACGTTTTTACGATCCAGATAGAACACCCGGAACTGCTCGGTCTCACGGTGGGCCATTGTGGTGTGACAATAGTCCAGCAACGCATCCCAGCCCGAGATCACGTGCCGTTGCATCACCCGCGCGCGGGCCATGCGATGGGCGCAAGCCTCAAGGATTTTCAGATCAGTGATGACTGTATCACCTACACCCTTGATCTGACGCAGCCGTTCTTCGGGCGCGGTCAGCACGCGGTTGAAATCCCCAAACGTATCCATCAGCGCCCGCGCCAGAGGTTTCACGTCCTGCCTGGGGATGGACCGGAACAGCACCAGCTCCAACAACTCATAATCCGGCATTGCGGCGGACCCACCCGACATGAACCTTTCGCGCAGCCGCTTGCGATGGTCTTTTATATAGGAGGGCAATCGACCACTTGGCAGCGGCTGCGCGGGCGCTTCGTCCGTTTCAAACAGCATCGGGGCTTCGGCAAAGGCGTCCTTGGTCATGTTCCAACCCTGACGCCGAATCGGTTTCCAAACCGTTAACGCGCTTCACCTGCCATGCGCGCCGTGGCGCGGCGAATGATCATATGCAACAGGATGGAAAACACGCCCAAAGTGAGCATTGCGGCAAACATCAGATCGGTCTTGGCGCGCCCATTGGCCAGCAGCATTAGATAGCCCAAGCCTTGAGACGAGCCCACCCACTCGCCAATCACGGCCCCGATGGGCGCATAAACCGCCGCCAGCCGCATCCCCGACGCCAGCGAGGGCAGCGCCGCCGGAATGCGGATATGCCACAACACCGCGCGCGGGCTGGCCTGCATGGTCCGGGCAAGATCCAGATAGCCGGGCGGCGTGCGCATCAACCCGTCAAAAAAGGACGAGGTGATCGGGAAATAGATAATTAGCACTGCCATCGCCACTTTGGACCACAGCCCATAGCCCAGCCACAGGGTCAACAGCGGGGCCAGCGCAAACACTGGCAGCGCCTGCGTGAACACTAGCATCGGCTGCACCAACACCCGCGCTGCCCGCGAATTGGCCAATTGCAGCGCGGTCACCACGCCCAAAACGGTGCCTACGGCCAAGCCAATCACCACCTCAACCGCCGTGATCCAGGTATGTTCGGCAATCAACCAGCGGTTCTGCCACCATGTTTCGGCCACCAGCGCAGGACCGGGTAGGATGAATTTCGGCAGACCCGTCAGGCTGACAATCGCCTGCCAGACGGCCAGCGCGAATACAGTTGCGGCAAGGGCGGACAGGATCTTCATGCCGCCTCTCTCAACAACCGCAACAACGCGCCCTGCGTCTCCAACGTTTCCAGGTCATCCACATGGCGCGGAGCCGGGGCCGAGGGCGGATCGCAGGGCGTCAGCCCCTGCGCGGTCATCACCATGATGGATTGACCCAGACGCGCGGCCTCGGCCGGATCGTGCGTCACCAGCAATACGGTGCGCCCCGCCAGCGACTCGGCCGCCAGATCCTGCATATCGGCGCGGGTGCGGGCGTCGAGGGCAGAGAACGGCTCATCCAACAGCACGATGGGCCGGTCCTCCATCAACGTACGCGCCAAGGCCACGCGCTGACGCTGACCGCCAGACAATTCTCCGGGTTTTTTGTCCAGATGATCCTGCAATCGCATCCGCTCGATCAGACGGTCCCGGCGGGCCAGGTCGGGTTTTTCCCCGCGCAGCCGCGCGCCCAGAGACACATTCTGCGCCACCGTCGCCCAAGGCAGCAGCAGGTCGTCCTGCGCCATGTAAGCGACGCGGCTTTGCACTGGCTGCGTGTCGCTGGCAGTGATCTGCCCTTTGAAATCTGCGCCCGTCTCCAATCCAGCAATCAGGCGCAAAACGGTGGTTTTCCCCACACCCGATCCGCCCAACAAGCAGGTCCACTGCCCCGCTCCAAGGGTCAGGGTCAACGGCGCGAACAATGGCGCGCCGTCGATTGTGGCCGAGCCACTGATGGTCAGATCAGGCGCTTGGGTCACGGGGTCAGGCCCATTTGCCAGAAGTTGACCTCAAGCTCGGTCGCAGTGCGGAAGGTCTGACACAGTCGATCCCAACGCGGTGAGGCTTCGAAATCTGCCCCAATACGCCGCGTTAGAGCCTGATCCAGCAATTCTCCTACCGCTTGACATGCGCCTTGGTAGTCCTCACCGGCATAGGTGTTGATCCAATCGCGATAGGTCTCGGATGTCGCCTCAGCAGCCAGGCGCGCGCCGATCTCACCATAACCCATGACGCAAGGCGCAAGGGCCGCCAGAAGATCCAGCAAGTCTCCGCTATACCCGGCCTCTAGCACGAACCGCGTGTATGCCAGATTTTCGGCTAGCTCGGGAGTCGCGAACAGCTCCTCCTGCGAAATCCCGGCCGCTTCGCAGATGCCGATATGCAGCTGCATTTCTTCGGCGACCAGAGCATTCACTGTTCCCACAGCGGTCAACATCTCGGAATGCGTTTCCGATTTCACCACCGCCAAAGCCCAGGCGCGGCTAAAATGGATCAGGAAGACGTAATCCTGCCGCAGATAGTGCAGGAACGCCTCACGCGGCAGCGTTCCGTCCTTCATGCCTTCAACGAAGGCGTGGCGGGTATAATCCCGCCACGGCCCTTGCGCCGCATCACGCATCAGCGCGAAGGCTTTGCCGTACCCGCTCATTGCGCGGTCACATCAATGGTGATGTCACTGACCGGATTGATGCTGTCGATCATGCCGCTGTCTTTCAGGAACGCCTCGAACCGTGCGTAGCGACCAGCGTCAAAACCAGCCGGACGCAAGGCAAAACGGGGCAGCGTGTCGACCCATGCACGGGCGTTCAGCTCATCCTGTAGCTCGGGCGAGGTGGCGGCGAAAATCTCCCAGCTTTTTTCGGGGTTGTTGACGATATACTGCGTGGCTTTCTCGGTCGCGGCCAGAAAACGCGCGATCATGTCGGCATCCATGGTTTCGGGATTGGCCACATAGATCAGCTCATCATAGGGCGGCACGCCTTCTTCCTCGATGTAAAAGCAGCGGCCCGCGACACCTTCGATATCCATTTGGTTCAGTTCGAAATTGCGGAACGCACCGATCACCGCATCCACCTGCCCGGTCATCAGCGATGGCGAGAGCGAGAAGTTCACGTTGATCAATTCGATATCGTCCAGCGCCACACCATGGGCATTCAGCATGGCGGTCAGGATCGCTTCTTCCACGCCCGCGACCGAGAAGCCGATCTTTTTACTCTTGAGGTCGGCTAAAGATTTAATCGGACCGTCTTCCAACACCAGAAGGCAGTTCAGCGGGGTCGCAACCAGCGTGCCCACGCGTTTCAGCGGCAGCCCTTCGTGGATTTGCAGGTGCAGCTGCGGCTGGTAGGACACCGCCAGTTCAGCTTGACCTGCAGCCACCAGACGCGGCGGGGCAGAAGGATCGGCCGGCGGGACGATTTCAACCTCAAGCCCCTGCTCGGCGAAATAGCCATTTTCCTGCGCCACGATGATCGGGCCGTGATCGGGGTTGATGAACCAGTCCAGCAGGACGGTCATCTTGTCCTCGGCCCAGGCTGGCGCAGCGGCCATTAGGGCGATGGCGGTGATCAACTTTTTCATATCTCGCGTTTCCTTTTCGCTTACGAGGTCGAGGCCGCGACGAGGACGATCTCGCCCGGCCAATCCGGTTGAATTTGTTCGGCAGCACGCCATGCGCGCAGGCCAGTGGCGCAACACAAGGCCAGTCTTTTGCCTTGTTTAGGATCTATTACACGCAAATTTTCGGGCGAAACGCGTTGCGCATTGGGGTGGGCTGGGATTGCTGCCTCTGCCTCATCGCGCAGCTCGACGATCTGGTCCTTCGTGCTGAGTTGGCTGGCCGAGACGAACCGAAAACAGCTATTGGGTTCGGGCGCGTTGTCGAACCGGAAGGTGCTGGTACGCAGGGTACGGGCGTCGTATTGAACCATCTGCCCCAAGGGCGAGGGTGAGATCCCAAGGATCAGGTTTAGCGCCATCTGTGCCTGCATCGCGCCTATTGTCCCAACGACCGGACCCAGTACACCGGCGGTTGCGCAGCTCGCTCCGCTATCGGGCGCGTCAGGGAACACCGCGCGCAACGAGGGTGCCCCTCCGCAGAACCCACCAACATAGCCCGATAACCCCAGTACCGAGGCGCTGATCAACGGTTTCCCCTGCGCCAGACACGTGTCCGACAGAATATAGCTGGCCGCATAGCTATCCGCACAATCTAGGATCACATCAGCCTGCGCGACCATATTGGGCGCATTTAAGTTGGTTAGAGCCTGTTTCAGCGCCCCAACATCAATCTCACTATTCAAGCTCCGGCAGCGCTCAGCCGCCACATCAGCCTTGGGTCGACCACAATCCGCCTGCGTAAACAAAGTCTGGCGATGCAGGTTGGACAAATCGACTGTATCCCCGTCCATCACCGTGATCCGCCCGACACCAGCCCCAGCCAGCAAGGGTAGAACCGGCGCAGCTAACCCTCCGGCCCCTACAACAAGCACATGCGCCGCAGACAACCGCGCCTGCCCTTCTGCCCCCACCTCAGGCAGGATGGTTTGGCGGGCATAACGGCTCATCGGGTGGCCTCGATCCATTGGCGCACGCGCGCTTCGGGGTCAGTGTTCAGGGTGATATCTGTCACGACCGAGACGATATCCGCCCCCGCCTGCAGAACACCCGGCGCGCGTTCGACGCTCATCCCGCCGATCCCGACCAGAGGGATATCGCCCACCCGCGCCTTCCATTCGGTGACACGTGGCAGGCCCTGCTGATGCCATTTCATCTTTTTCAGGATGGTCGGAAAAACCGGCCCCAGCGCCACATAATCCGGGTCCATGGCCAGAACGCGTTCCAACTCGTCGTCATCATGGGTCGATACGCCCAGCTTCAGTCCAGCCTTGCGAATGGCTTGCAGGTCGGCGTCGTCCAGATCCTCCTGCCCCAGGTGAATCCAGTCACATCCGGCCTCAATCGCGGCCTGCCAATAGTCGTTCACCACCAGAACCGCGCCATGCTGGCGGCACAGATCACGCGACAGGGTAATCTGTTCATGCACCGCATCGGGCTGATCCTTGACGCGCAGCTGCACCAGTTTGACACCCAATGGCAGCATCCGCCGCAGCCAGTCCGAGTGATCAAAGATCGGGTAAAAGCGGTCGAGGCTCATGACAGAAACGCCTTTCCGATCACGGGGGTCGAGGGTTCAGCCATATCGCGCGCCTCAATCGGGTCGGCTTGATGGGCCAGTTGCCCGGCCTCAATCGCCTGCATCATGGCCTGCGCCATCGCCGGCGGATCACCAGCACGCGCGACAGCCGTGTTCAGCAGAACAGCGTCATAACCCAGCTCCATCGCGCGCGCGGCGTGGCTGGGCAGGCCGATGCCAGCATCAATCACCAACGGCACATCCGGGAATTCCGCCCGCATCGCCCGCAAAGCGTATTCGTTGTTCAATCCGCGCCCCGACCCAATCGGCGCGCCCCAGGGCATCAGCACCTCACACCCTGCGGCCAGCAGACGTTCACCCACGATCAGATCATCGGTGGTGTAGGGGAAGACCTGAAACCCATCCTCGGTCAGAATGCGGGCAGCTTCGACCAGTTGGAACACATCCGGCTGCAGGCTGTCCGTGTGGCCGATCAGTTCCAGCTTGATCCATTTGGTGTCGAACACCTCACGCGCCATATGGGCGGTGGTCACAGCCTCTTTGACCGTGTGGCACCCGGCGGTGTTCGGCAGGACCAACACGCCCAGATCGCGGATCATCTGCCAAAATGTTTGCCCCGCGCCAGATTCCCGTCGCAGCGACACGGTGGCCACCCCGGCCCCGCTTTCCCGAAACGCCTGCTCCAGAATGGCCGGGCTTGGATATTGCGCCGTGCCCAGCATTAAGGGGTTGGACAAATCTGTGCCGTAAAACGTTTTCATCCTCAGCCCCCCTGCATCGGTGCGACGACCTCGACCCGGTCGCCATCTACCAGTTCGTGCGCAATGCGCAGGCTCGAAGGAACGAATTCCTCGTTCACCGCCGTTGCGACCCGGCCCGAGAATCCGCATTCAACCAACATTTCCGCCAGCGTCAGAGCCGTTATTTCTCGGGTCTCGCCATTAAGCACGATCTTCATCGACCATCTCCGAATGTTTATTTTCAAGCGCCAGATCGGCCACACCCTGCGCCAGCGCCGGGGCCAGTAGATAGCCGTGGCGATAAAGACCGTTGGCGTAAATCATGTGCCCCAACCGCCGAATACGCGGCAGGTTGTCGGGGAATGCAGGACGTAGATCGACGCCAATCTCCAGCACCTCGGCCTCGCCGAAGGCCGGATTCAACGCATAAGCCGCGCTGAGCAGTTCCAGCATAGACCGCGCGGTGATGCGGCTGCTGTCCTCGCTCTCGATCATCGTCGCACCCAGCATGTAGACGCCATCACTACGCGGAACGATGTAAAGTGGCATCCGAGGATGCAGCAACCGCACCGGCCGGGTCAGAGTGACCTCGGGGCAGCGGATCACCAACATCTCACCCTTCACACCTCGCAGATCATGCAAGACCTCGCGCGCGTGCAGTCCCCGGCAGTCAATCGCGTTTTCCAACCGCGAAGGCGCAAGCTTGCGGTGGAACACAACGCCCTGATCCTGCAACTGGCGATACAGGTCATGCAGCGCTTGACGCGGATCAAGATGTGCCTCTTGCGCAAAGTGCAGACCCTTGGGGAAATCATGTAAATCAGGCTCTAACTCGGCGATTTTAGATTGATCGACTTCGACGAATGCTTCAGTGCTGCGCGCAAATCGTCGTAAATCAGGCAGGTCGCGCGGATTGGCCACAACCAACGTCCCACACCGCTGCACCTGAGTCCGCGCGGCCCACCAATCCAACGCGGTCTGCCCCAAACGCATCACTGGCTCTTCAGCATTTTCATACTCGCACCATGGGGCTAGCATCCCACCGGCCCACCAAGAACAACCATGTGCTCCGGGTGGCCCGCCGGGGTCAAAAACCTGCACTTGTGCCCCGCGCGAGACCATTTCGCTGGCCACAGCCAAACCAGCAACGCCTGAACCTATGACCGACCAGATCGTCACGCAGGCCAAACCTGATGGAAATGATGCACCGGCCCATGACCATGCCCAATGTTCAAACGATCTGCTTGTGCAATCGCGCCCTGCAGGTATTCGTGCGCCTGCGCGACTGCGTTGGGAACTGACAACCCCTTCGCCAATCCCGCCGCAACCGAAGAAGACAACGTGCACCCGGTGCCATGCGTATTTTTGGTTTGACGGCGGGGGGCCGAGAATTCAGCGATCAAGCCCGTCCGATCTATCAAAAGATCATGACAGACGTCTCCCTTTCCATGCCCCCCCTTCATCAATACGGTCTGAGCCCCAAGGTCGCATAGCGCAAGCCCCTGTTCGATCATCTGTTCTGTAGTCTCCGCGTCCGACAAGCCCAGTAAACATGACGCCTCGGGCAAATTCGGCGTCAGTACAGAAGCACACGGCACCAACACGTCACGCAATGTCTGCACCGCGTCCTCGGCCAGCAAGGAGTCACCCGATTTGGCGATCATGACCGGGTCGAGCACAATCGGACCGCCGAACCCGGTGATACTGTCAGCCACGGTTCGGATTATTTCTGGAGTTGCCAGCATCCCGATCTTGATCGCCCCGACATCCAGATCGCTAAGCACGGCCTCAATTTGTGCTGCAATCACATCCAACGGAACACCGTGAACAGCCGTCACTGCCCGCGTGTTCTGCGCAGTGATCGCCGTGATCACGCTGGCGCCATACACTCCAAGAGCAGACATGGCCTTAAGGTCGGCTTGAATGCCGGCCCCCCCTCCACTGTCCGAACCTGCTATCGTTAAGGCAATAGACGCCATATCGTTGCTCCAGATAATCTTGGGCAATCGTGGCGTAGAAAACGTCCATAATTTGGCGACCGTTCCCTCCGCCGGTATTGCCCGGATCAGGTTCGATGGGTTGACGCAATAGCACCTCTCAGCCCCTCACAAGAGGCACCCCAACGGTTGGTGCGGAACATTTCAGGCACGCGAGAAATAATCAAGAGGATTCTGCGAGGCTCTGCCTCACGTTCCGAGCTACTTGTGGCCAGATAAAGTTCGAATCCCCTGCTTCATCTGGCTATAAATATCTCGGGGGAGTCGCCCGGAACGGGCGGCGGGGGCAGAGCCCCCTACCTGGCTTTTCAGCCCTTCATTCCATCCCAGAAAGACTTGACGGATGAGAAAAAGCTTTTGGACTCTGGGTGGTTGTCTTCACCTAAGTCGTCGAACTCTTTCAACAGCTCTTTCTGGCGGCTTGTCAGGTTCACCGGCGTTTCCACCGCAAGTTCAATGAACATGTCCCCTACACCACCACCGCGCAACGCCGGCATACCTTTACCACGCAGGCGCATCTGACGGCCAGACTGGCTACCAGCTGGAATCTGAACGCGACCACGCCCGCCGTCGATGGTGGGGACTTCGATCGAACCGCCCAGCGCTGCTTTGGCCATGCTGACAGGTACGCGGCAATAGAGGTTCACGCTGTCACGTTCGAACAGTTTGTGGTCCGACACTTCGACGAAGATGTACAGATCACCCGGAGGGCCACCCCGCATTCCAGCCTCGCCCTCGCCCGCTAGGCGAATGCGCGTACCGGTTTCGACACCAGCCGGAATATTGACCGACAGAGCGCGTTCTTTTTCGACGCGACCCGCACCGCCACAGGATTTACAGGGGTTCTTGATGATCTGACCCAGACCCGAACAGGTCGGACAGGTGCGTTCCACCGTGAAAAAGCCCTGCTGCGCACGGACCTTACCCATGCCCGAACAAGTGGGGCAGGTCGTGGGTTCTACACCACCTTCCGCACCCGAGCCATCACAGGCCGAGCAGGCCACAGCGGCAGGCACGTTGATGGTTTTTTGCAGACCCGAGAACGCCTCTTCCAGCGTCACGCGCAAGTTATAGCGCAGGTCCGAGCCGCGCGCCGCGCGACGTCCACCGCCTCCGCCACGTTGGCCGCCCATGAAATCGCCGAACAGATCGTCGAACACGTCGGAAAACGCGCTCGAGAAATCGCCCTGACCAAAGCCGCCGCCAGGACGGCCGCCACCGGTGCCGTTTTCAAAAGCCGCGTGGCCGAAACGGTCATAGGCTGCCTTGCGCTCGGCGTCCTTCAGGATGTCATAAGCCTCGTTCGCTTCTTTGAACTGGGCCTCAGCGTCCGGGTTGTCCTTGTTGCGGTCGGGATGCAATTCCTTGGCCTTCTTGCGAAAACCCTTCTTGATCTCATCCGCCGATGCGCCCTTGGTTACGCCGAGCACATCGTAGTAGTCGCGTTTTGACATCAGTATGTCCTTCTGCCTCAACGTAAATGGGCCGGCCCGGAGAACGGACCGGCCCGAATTGGCCCGGTGAGCCGTTAGTTACGTTTGTCGTCGTCCAGATCTTCGAACTCGGCGTCGACAATGTCATCATCGCCCGGTGCGGCATCGGCTGCGGCCGGTTCATCTTCGCCATCTTCAGCTTGCGCCTTGTAGATGGCTTCACCCAGCTTCATCGCGGCTTCGGTGACGTTCTGAATGCCAGACTTGATCTTGTCGGCGTTTTCAGTTTCCAGCTCGTCCTTCAACGCGGCAATCGCCAGCTCGATGGCTTCGATGGTGGTCGGGTCGACCTTGTCGGCATGCTCTTCCATCGACTTCTCGGTCGAGTGGATGAGGCTTTCCGCCTGGTTCTTGGCATCGACCAGCTCGCGGCGCTCCTTGTCGGCTTCCGCGTTCTCTTCGGCGTCCTTGACCATCTTTTCGATATCGTCGTCGGACAGACCGCCCGAGGCCTGAATGGTGATCTTCTGTTCTTTGCCGGTGCCTTTGTCCTTGGCCGAAACCGAGACAATGCCGTTGGCGTCGATGTCGAAGGTCACCTCGATCTGAGGCATGCCGCGCGGTGCGGGTGGGATATCTTCGAGGTTGAACTGACCCAGGATCTTGTTGTCCGCAGCCATTTCACGCTCACCCTGGAACACGCGGATGGTTACGGCGTTCTGGTTGTCTTCGGCCGTCGAGAAGACCTGAGACTTTTTGGTCGGGATTGTCGTGTTGCGGTCGATCAGGCGGGTGAACACGCCGCCCAGCGTCTCGATGCCCAGCGACAACGGGGTCACGTCCAACAGAACCACATCTTTGACGTCACCCTGCAGAACACCGGCCTGAATGGCGGCGCCCATGGCAACGACTTCGTCCGGGTTAACGCCTTTGTGGGGCTCTTTACCGAAGAACTTGGTGACCTCTTCGATCACTTTCGGCATCCGGGTCATACCGCCGACCAGAACAACTTCGTCCACGTCAGCAGCCGACAGACCGGCGTCTTTCAGAGCGGCCGCGCAGGGCTTCATCGACTTCTTGATCAGGTCGCCAACCAGTGATTCCAGCTTGGCACGGGTCAGCTTCATAACCATGTGCAGCGGCTGGCCATTGGCACCCATCGAGATAAACGGCTGGTTGATTTCTGTTTGCGAGGTCGAGGACAGTTCGATCTTGGCTTTCTCGGCAGCTTCTTTCAGACGCTGCAGGGCCATCTTGTCGGCCGACAGATCGACGCCGTGTTCTTTTTTGAACTCATCCGCCAGGTAGTTGACGATGCGCATGTCAAAGTCTTCACCACCCAGGAAGGTGTCGCCGTTGGTCGACTTAACTTCAAACAGGCCGTCGTCGATTTCCAGAATGGTCACGTCGAAGGTACCACCACCCAGGTCATAGACCGCAATGGTTTGGGTTTCTTCCTTGTCCAGACCGTAGGCCAGCGCGGCAGCTGTCGGTTCGTTGATGATCCGCAGCACTTCCAGACCGGCGATTTTACCGGCGTCTTTGGTGGCCTGACGCTGAGCGTCGTTGAAATAGGCGGGAACAGTGATGACCGCTTGCGTAACTTCCTCACCCAGATAGCTTTCTGCGGTTTCCTTCATCTTGCCCAGAGTGAAGGCCGAGATCTGGCTTGGGGAGTACTTTTCACCGCGGGCTTCGACCCACGCGTCGCCGTTACCGCCATTCACGATGGCATACGGCACCATTTTCTTATCTTTTTCGACTTCGGCATCATCCACACGACGACCGATCAGACGCTTGACGCCAAAGATCGTGTTGTCGGGGTTGGTGACCGCCTGACGTTTTGCAGGCTGACCGACCAGTCGCTCATCTTCGGTGAAGGCGACGATCGAGGGCGTGGTCCGCGCCCCTTCGGCGTTTTCGATGACCTTCGGCTGCGAGCCGTCCATGATAGCCACGCACGAGTTGGTGGTTCCCAGGTCAATCCCGATTACTTTACTCATATGTTCGATCCCTTTCTATTTAAGGCGATGTCCCGAGGCCGGGACCCGTTATGGCATCCCTGCCTCGATCTCAATTGCGCAATGGCCCTACACCATCACGCGTCCCGGCGTATATAAGGGCGAGACCAAAAGCCTGCAAGCGGTGTAAATCGCAGGTTTTCGGGAATCTGTGGCCTTTTTTGCAAGGTTTTGGCAAGGATTGGGGAATCTTGGATGGCACGGCTGCTTTTGCGCGATTTCGATATACGAAAAGCTTATCTGGACGGGCACGCTCAGGCGCAACTGGTCGATATGCTGCGGCCGATTCTGAAATCTGCGCCATTGTTTCGACCAACTACGGCTTCGGGCAAGGAAATGTCAGTCCGCATGACATCCGCCGGATCTTTGGGATGGGTATCAGATAAAGCGGGATATCGGTATCAGGATCTGCACCCTAAAGGAATGTCATGGCCTGCTATCCCCGATCCCATCCTTGATATCTGGCGGGACCTCGCATCATCCGAACGCGATCCCGATTGCTGCCTGATCAACTACTACGGCGAAGGAACGCGCATGGGGCTTCATCAGGACAAGGACGAGGCGGATTTTTCATGGCCCGTTCTGTCTGTCTCACTGGGTGATGACGCGCTGTTTCGCATCGGCAATACCACCCGCGGCGGCAAGACCGAGTCGATCTGGCTGAACTCGGGTGATGTCGTAATCATGGGCGGACCTGCTCGCCTGGCCTATCATGGCATAGACCGAATTAGGTTCGGTTCATCCCGGTTGCTGCCCAAAGGGGGGCGGATCAATCTGACCTTGCGTGTCGCACGTTAACTGCGGGCACCCCAGCTTTGCGAGATATGCTGGCGCGTAAAGAAAATGCCCAGCAGCCCGATCAGCAGCAAGACAAGACCGACCCACAGCGGGTACTCCCAACTTGTGTTGCGCGGAAAGTAGTTGCGAAACACAAACCCGCGGCACTGGTCAATGATATGAAACAGCGGGTTCCAGATGAACATCAATAAAGTAAACCCTCCCAAACTGTTTGCTACAAACATCTTGCCCGAGAAAATCATGTTCATACGCCGGTACACGGTCGAGGAAATGGACACAAAAGTTGGCAGCCAAGGCTTCAGCGCCATGAATACAACGCCTACAGCGCATCCCGTGAACCATGCCAAAACCAGCATGTAGAACGCACCACCCGGATCTTGCACCTCAAGCGGCTCGATCGCGACGTGGTATACAAACAGGATCACCAGGATCGAAACGAGCTGAGTGTATAATGTCCCAAAGGCCGCTGCCAAAAGCGATACCATCATGTTCATCGGAGAATGCAACATCATCGGATTGTTGCCCGTTGAAACCCCAGACACACCGCTTACAGATTTCACATGGGTCAGAAACAGAAATACCCCGGACAGCAAAAACAGGATCGGGTTACCGCGAATCTTCGCAACACCTGTGATTTTACCAACCAAGGTCATGATCAGATAGAACACCGTGACCAGCGCAAGAATTTGCACAATGTTCATAATCACGGCCAGTACAGCATTCGACCGTTGCGAGCGGATGCTGCGCACAACCGCATGATAGATCAGCTCAAGTGTGGTAAAGGCACCGCCCACCAGCGATTTATTTCGCTCAAAATAAAACACGTACGCACTCTTTCCCGCTGAATCGCCTGCAATTTGCCACGAATTTCTTGCCGTTCCGTAACCGGCGCATCATAAGGCCGTCAGGATTTTCGATCAACAAATCACTGGAACGGAGCATTGTTGTGACCTACGACGCCCTCATCCCTGTCATTCGACGCCTCGCCTTGGAAGCTGGCGACAAGATCATGGAGATTTATGAGGCAGATGATTTCGACGTCAAAGTCAAATCCGATGCCAGCCCCGTGACCGAAGCGGATGAGGCTGCAGACGCTCTGATTTCGGCCGGGTTGCGCGCTGCGTTTCCCGATATTCTGCTGGTGACCGAGGAACAGGCCGCCTCGCATTCGGAGAAAGGCGAAACGTTCCTGATCGTTGACCCGCTGGACGGGACCAAGGAATTCATCAACCGGCGCGGCGATTTTACGGTAAACATCGCTTTGGTCGAGAATGGCGTGCCGACGCGCGGCGTTGTCTATGCACCTGCTAAAGGGCGCATGTTCTATACCCAACCGAATGGCCAATCGGTCGAGGAAACCGGCACGTTGGACAAGGCACAAGCGAGCGATGTGTCACCGATATCAGTCTCTAAACCGGACAATTCGGCGTTGATGATCGTGGCGTCGAAGTCGCACCGGGATCAGGCGACCGAGGATTACATCAACAAATATCAGGTCAAGGACAGCAAAAGCGCGGGCTCGTCGCTGAAATTCTGTCTGGTCGCCACAGGCGAAGCAGACCTCTACCCCCGCGTGGGCCGTACGATGGAATGGGACACCGCCGCAGGCCACGCTGTTCTGGCCGGTGCGGGCGGACACGTGGTGCGGTTCGACGATCATTCCCCCCTGACCTACGGCAAGGACGGCTATGCAAACCCGTTCTTCATCGCCTACGCTCCGGGTGTTGAGCTGAAGGAGGCCTGATGTCTGTTCTCATCGCTATTCCCGCCCGCTACGCCTCGACCCGCTATCCGGGCAAACCGCTGGTGCCGCTGACCGGGTCTAGCGGCAAAGCCATGACCCTGATCGAACGGTCCTGGCGCGCGGCCTGTTCGGTGTCGAGCGTCGACAAGGTGGTTGTCGCCACCGATGATGACCGCATCCGCGAAGCGTCAGAGGCGTTTGGGGCCGAGGTCGTGATGACCTCGGAAACTTGCCAGAATGGCACCGAACGTTGCGCCGAAACACATGCCAATCTGGGCGCGGGCTACGACATTGTGGTCAATCTGCAGGGCGACGCACCCCTGACGCCGCATTGGTTTGTCGAGGACCTGATCGCGGGCCTGCGCGCCGCACCCGACGCCGGGGTTGCCACGCCAGTGCTGCGTTGCGACGGGGACGCGCTCAACAGCCTGCTGAACGACCGCAAACACGGGCGGGTCGGTGGCACCACCGCCGTTTTCGCGGCAGATCATAGCGCGCTCTATTTCTCGAAAGAGGTGGTGCCCTATACCGCGCAGTCCTATGCGGCCACTGACGACACCCCGGTGTTTCACCATGTGGGCGTCTATGCCTATCGCCCCGATGCGCTGGCGGCTTATCCCACATGGCCCACGGGCCCTCTGGAACAGTTGGAAGGGCTAGAACAGCTACGCTTCATGGAGAACGGCCGCAAAGTTCTGTGCGTCGAGGTTGAGGCCAAAGGCCGCCAGTTCTGGGAGCTGAACAATCCACAGGACGTGCCCAAGCTGGAACAGATGATGGCCGAGATGGGCCTGGATTGAATAAAACTGACGCTGGCGTGTTTATCCAACAGGAACTAAACACGCCCGGTTTCGAAAACTGGATACTGAATTGACGCATATTCTTGTCACCGGCGGGGCCGGATATATTGGATCGCATGCCTGCAAGGCGCTGGCGCAGGCCGGCTATACACCTGTGACCTATGACAACCTGATTACCGGTTGGCAGGACGCGGTGAAATTCGGCCCGTTCGAACAGGGCGACCTGCTAGACCGCGCCCGGTTGGATGAGGTTTTTGCCAAGTACCAACCCGCCGCCGTGATGCATTTCGCCGCCCTCAGCCAGGTGGGTGAGGCGATGTCCGAGCCTGGTAAATACTGGACCAACAACGTCACCGGCTCGCTAAACCTGATCGAAGCCACGGTCGCCGCGGGTTGCCGGAACTTTGTGTTCTCATCGACCTGCGCGACCTACGGCGAGCATGACAATGTGGTGCTGGATGAAGACACCGCGCAATTGCCGCTGAACGCATATGGGGCCTCAAAACGCGCGATCGAGGATATTCTGAGGGATTTCGAAGCAGCGCATGGACTGAACCACGTGATTTTCCGCTATTTCAACGTGGCGGGCGCAGACCCCGAGGGCGAAGTGGGCGAATTCCACCGCCCTGAGACTCACCTGATCCCTTTGATGCTGGATGCCATTGACGGCAAGCGCGACGGGCTGACTGTGTTCGGCACCGATTATGATACGCCCGACGGGACATGTATCCGCGACTATGTGCATGTTTGCGATCTGGTGGATGCCCATGTGCTGGGGCTGAATTGGCTGGAACAGGGCAAGGGCAGCCGGGTGTTCAATCTGGGCACCGGCTCGGGCTTTTCGGTGATGGAGGTGATCGGCCATTCCAAAGCCGTCACCAACCGCGAGGTGCCCTATTCAATCGGCCCACGCCGGGCTGGAGACTGCACCAAACTGGTTTCAGGGTCCGTCCGGGCCGGGGAGGAACTGGGTTGGTCGCCGGAAAGATCAACGTTAGAGACTATGATTGGCGACGCCTGGCGTTGGCACCAGAACGGCAATTACGAGAAATGAGCTTTTGGTGACCGATTCCGCGCCCGATAACCTTCCGCCCATCAGTTGGACGCAGAAGTATCGGTTGCGGCTGAAACGGAGGCGACTGCTGTGGCGATCCTTTCGCAGTCGCCACGACCTGACGGCCCTGGCAAACCGGACCGCAGGGATCGGACAAGACACCATTTTGGCGTTTACCACTCTGCGCAACGAAATCACCCGTCTGCCCTGGTTCCTGCGCCATTATCGCGCGCTGGGTGTTGACCACTTTCTGATCGTGGACAATGGCAGCGATGACGGCTCGGTCGAGCTGCTGCGCGACCAACCGGATGTTTCACTGTGGCAAACCCAGGCCAGCTATCGTGCGTCACGCTTCGGCTTGGATTGGCTGACATGGTTGCAGATGCGCTATGGTCACGGGCACTGGACCTTGATGGTGGATGCCGATGAACTGCTTGTCTATCCTGACTACGACACCCGGACCTTGCACGACCTGACCGCATGGCTGGACGCAAGGGGACAACGCGCTTTTGGTGCTTTGATGCTGGACCTGTACCCCAAAGGTCCGCTGGGTGCCGAACCTTATAACTCTGAAACCGACCCAACCGACCTGCTGAGCTGGTTCGATCCGGCGCCTTACAGATCACGAAGGCAATCGCCTTTAGGTAATCTCTGGGTGCAGGGCGGTGTGCGGGAGCGCATGTTCTTTTCAGATAGGCCGGACCGATCTCCAACCCTGAACAAGATTCCACTAATACGTTGGTCGCGGCGGTATGCCTTTGTAAACTCTTGCCATTCCGCATTACCCCAAGACTTGAATGCCACCTACACCGGGCCGAATAACCAAACCCCATCCGGGGTATTGCTGCATACGAAATTCCTGCCCGAGATCGTCGAAAAATCGCAGTCCGAAAAAACCCGCCGACAGCATTTCCACGATCCAGATCAATTTGGTGACTACTATGACGGGATAGCCGATCGGCCGACTCTCTGGACCTCTCAATCCGCACGCTACACGGGTTGGAAAACGTTGCAACAAGCCAAACTGATGGGTCTAATTGAGTGGGAAACCGCCACTGGGGCTAACGACTTGTAAATGCATTGCTTTGATACATGAAAAAATGGCATAACTCGACAATCACCCGGCACCACTCTGGCACATCCAGGCCCCGGGGATGCTCGCGTAAATCAAAAGGTTGGGCGGTCACGTGAGCCTGTTGGATTCTTACCGAATGAGACTGCGGCGCAAGCGCCGTATTTTGCGCTGCGTTCGAAAACGACGCGATCTTTCGACCGTCTCGAACAACACTGGTAAGATCAAACGCCGCGACACCCTGCTGATGAGCGTGGTGCGGAATGAAAAAATCCGCCTTCCTTATTTTCTGGAATATTATCGTAAGCTGGGTGTTAACCATTTTCTTTTCGTGGACAATGACAGTGACGATGGCACGGCCGAGTTCCTGGCCGCGCAGCCGGATGTTTCGGTCTGGCATACAAACGCCAGCTATCGGCGCGCGACCTTCGGGATAGATTGGTCGAACTACCTTCTGCGCAAATATGCCCATGGGCACTGGGTTCTGACCGTGGACCCGGATGAGTTTTTTATCTACCCGTTTTGCGACACGCGGCCGCTGCGGGCACTGACAGATTGGCTGGACGGATGCGCCGTTCGCAGCTTTGGCACGATGCTGCTGGATATGTACCCGCGTGGCCCGGTCGATGCACAGGTTTACACCGAAGGGCAGGATCCGTTTGAAATCGCTCGTTGGTTCGATTCCGGCAATTACATGATCACCCGGAACCCGGAATACGGAAATCTGTGGATACAAGGTGGGCCGCGGGCACGGGTATTCTTTCGCGACACCCCGTCAAAGGCACCAGCGCTTAACAAAATCCCGCTGGTTAAATGGGATCGTCGCTATGCTTATGTCAGCTCGACTCATTCGCTGCTGCCACGAGGGTTGAACCAGGTCTATGACGAATGGGGCGGCGAAAAGACCAGCGGCGCGCTGCTGCACGCCAAACTGATCAATACGCTGGGCGAAAAAGCCCGCGAAGAAATGGGCCGTCGCCAGCATTATCGAAAATCCGGGGAATATCAGGCTTATGCGCAAGGCCTGGACGAGCAGCCCGTCTTTTGGTGCACGTGGTCCGAGAAGTACATCAATTGGCGACAGCTTGAGATTCTGGGCCTTATGTCCAAAGGAAACTGGGCATGAGCAATCTGGGCGTCCTCATGCTGGTACACACGGCTCTGCACCGGGCCGAGCAGGTTGCTCGGCATTGGACGGCGTCAGGCTGTCCCGTCGTGATCCACGTGGATCAGAACGTGTCAGATCAGGTCTTTTCGGATTTTGTGGCCTCTTGCGATGACAATCCACTTATCCGGTTCTCCAGACGTCACAAATGCCCGTGGGGCAGTTGGGGCCTTGTTGAGGCGTCGCAGGCAGGGGCCGAACTGATGCTGGACGCGTTCCCAGACGTTCACCATGTTTACCTGTCCTCGGGCGCTTGCCTACCTTTGCGACCAGTACCTGAACTGATCGAGTACCTCGCGCAACGCCCCAGAGTGGATTTCATCGAAAGCGCAACCACGGCAGACGTAAGCTGGACAATTGGTGGCCTGGATCAGGAACGCTTTACGCTGCGATTTCCGTTTTCATGGCGCAGGCATCGCAAACTGTTTGATGCCTATGTCAAATTGCAACGTGCACTGGGAATGCGTCGCAGCATTCCCAAGGGGCTGGTTCCGCATATGGGTAGCCAATGGTGGTGTCTGACACGCCAGACCCTGTCCGCAATTCTGCAAGACCCCAAACGCAAGGTGTATGATCGCTATTTCCGGCGGGTGTGGATTCCGGACGAAAGCTATTTCCAAACACTCGCCCGATTGTATTCCACACATATCGAAAGCCGGTCACTGACCTTGTCCAAATTCGATTTCCAAGGTCGTCCGCATATATTCTACGACGACCATTTACAGCTTTTGCGGCGGTCCGATTGTTTTGTGGCCCGCAAGATCTGGTGCAATGCCGACCGCTTGTATCAGACCTTTCTGACCAAACAGAGCAGCGCAGTCTCTCCGGCTGAGCCGAACCCCGGCAAGATCGACCGAGTGTTTTCCAAAGCGGTCGAGCGTCGCACGCGCGGGCGGGATGGCTTGTACATGCAAAGCCGCTTTCCCCGGCATGGCAGCGAGAACGGTCTGACGTGTTTTCCCTACTCAGTGTTTCAGGGCTTTACGGAACTGTTCGACGATTTTGAAAGCTGGCTTACGGATACGACTGGTGCACGCGTCCATGGTCATCTCTTTGCCCCGGAACGTGCCCAGTTTTCGGGGAGTGAGACGATCTCGAATGGCGCACTCAGCGACTGCGCGACTTTGCGGGATTATAACCCAACCGCCTTCCTGTCTAATCTGATCTGGAACACGCGCGGCGAGCGGCAGTGTTTTCAATACGGGCCTCGCGACACGCAGTCGCTTAATTGGTTTCTGGCGCGCGACAAAAATGCTCAGATTTCAGTCGTGACCGGGGCGTGGGCCATATCTCTGTTTCGGTCAAATATGAATTTTTCGGATATCCGGGCCGAGGCCGCGCGCCTTCAGCAGATCGAAACCAAGCAGCTCGAGGTTTTGAACTCGGTCTGGACCAAAGCGCGGGTACGAACGTGGTCACTGGCTGAATTCGTCGAATCCCCCATGGAACCCCTGCAAACTGTGGCAGACGAAATTGGAATGCAGACCCAAGCCCACCTGACAACCGCGCCGACGATGGTCGACCTGAGCGGCTTCGGACAGTTTCTGCAGAACCTAAAAAACCAAGGAATGCACCCTTACCTGATGGGCGATTTTCCTGCCGATGATGTGTTCGGCAAACGGACAAGACCCTATCACAAACCCTATCTGGTGCAGTGACCACTTATGCAGCCCCGTTTCGACTATTTTGTCATCCTTGCCGCCATGCGCACTGGCTCCAACCTGCTCGAGGCGAACCTGAACGCGCTGGATGGTGTCACAAGCCATGGCGAGGCGTTCAATCCACATTTCATCGGACGCGTTAAATCGGACACGCTTTTGGACATTTCGTTGGACGAACGGGACGCCGACCCGTCTCGCCTGTTGGAAGCAATCAGGATTGCACCCGGCGAAATGAATGGGTTTCGTTTTTTCCAAGGGCATGATTCCCGAGTGTTAAAGCCCGTTTTGAGCGATCCCCGTTGCGCCAAGATTATCCTGACGCGCAATCCGTTGGACAGTTTCATTTCCCTGCAGATAGCGCGGGAAACCAAGCAATGGCAGTTAAAGAACGTAAAACGCCGACGCGAAGCTCAGGTTGAATTCGATCCTCACAGCTTTAGGGACTATCTAGACCAGCAGCAGGATTTTCAGCTGTTTTTGCTGCACCATTTGCAGGCAAGCGGCCAAACAGCCTTCTACATCTCGTATGATGACCTGCATCGTCTTGAAACACTGAACGGTCTGGCCAAGTGGTTAGGCTTGGAAAGTCGCTTGTCCCGGATCGACGACACGCTCAAGCCGCAAAACCCCGAGCCGCCTCTGGCCAAAGTCACCAACCCTGACGAGACCGAGCAATCCCTGCACGGGCTGGACTATTTCAATCTGCATCGCACACCCAATTTTGAACCTCGAAGAGGTCCGGCGGTCGCCAATCACGTTGCAGCACCGAACACGCCAGTGATGTATTTGCCAGTTCGCGGAGGTGTCGAGGATCGGGTTAAGGCGTGGTTGGCCAAACTCGACGGGGTGTCGCCCGAGAATCTGTTGACGAACCAGAACCGCAAGCAAACCCGGCACTGGCTTCAGTCCAACAAAGGGCATCGTAAGTTCACCGTTGTGCGCCATCCTTTGGCCCGCGCACATTCGGTGTTTTGCAGGAACATCCTCAGTACCGAACCTGGCGCCTATCTGAAGATACGCAACATACTGCGCAACCGGTTCAAAATCCCGATCCCGGGACAGGTGCGCGCTGAAACCTATTCACTGGATCAACACCATGAAGCGTTCAGCGCGTTTCTGGTGTTTCTGCGCCAAAACCTCGCCGGGCAGACCCCTGTTCGAGTGGACGGCGTCTGGTGCAGTCAGGCACAAGTCCTTGAGGGGATGGCGTCGTTCGCTCTGCCCGATCTGATCTTACGCGAAGATGAAATGACCAAAGCGCTTCCTGATCTGGTGCGAGAGATGGGTCATGATGCCCCACCCATGCCGGATACAGCCCCCGATGACGCGCCATTCACATTGGCCGAAATTTACGACGAAACACTCGAAACGCTGGCAGAGGATGTCTACCAGCGCGACTATATACAATTCGGGTTCGGAGGATGGAAACCGGCTACGGGCGCAACGTGATAGTCGTGCCGCGGTTCACCATCGCATAGATCTCTTCGATCTCATCGTTAGTGACCGCGATGCAACCCGCCGTCCAGTCTTCTGTTTTCTTTGCCCGTTTACGCTCGGCCCGCTTGTTGGGTTGGCCGTGGATAAAGATGTCTCCGCCCGGGTCAACACCCGCCGCCTTGGCCTGAGCCACATCCTGCGAGTTGGGATAGGAAATACCCAACGACAGGTGATAACGGCTGTTGGGATTGCGGCGATCAATCAGATACGTGCCTTCCGGCGTGCGTCCATCACCGCGCTTGGTCTTGGTGCCCCGCGGAGCAAAGCCAAGGTCGACCTTGTATTCCTTCAGGACATGTTCGTTATGAAGAAGATAAAGTTTACGTGCACCCTTGTTGATCACTAATGAGGTGACCTCGGGCCCGTCATAGGTCAGAAATCTTGGGCTGGCCGACGCGCAGGCCGAAAGGCCCAGCGTTGCTACAGCACCCATTCCAAATGCTCGACGATCCATGTTTCACTGCCTGCTGCTCTGTTTTTTTCAAGGATTATGCCAGAATCGGCAAAAACTGAAATCACTTTTTGATGTCCGAGTGCTCAATTAAACGGCGCTCGATGCTTTCCAGCCGCTCCAGAACTTCATCGCGGTAGGCGTCGGTTTTAACCTCATCCTCGGCATGGTGGGCATCCTGCATCGAATTCACGATCAGACCGACCAGCAGGTTCACCACGGCGAATGTCGTGACCATGATGAAGGGCACAAAGAACAACCAGGCATAGGGGTACACCTCCATCACCGGGCGGACGATACCCATCGACCAGCTTTCCAGCGTCATGATCTGGAACAACGTGTAGGCCGACAGACCCAGATCTCCGAACCACTCGGGAAAGCTGTAGGAAAACAGTTTGGTCGAGATCACGGCCCCGATATAGAACAGGATCGCCATCAGTAGGAACACACTGGCCATGCCCGGCAGCGCCGAGACGAAGCCTTCCACCACTCGGCGCAGGCGCGGCGCAACGGATATTACCCGCAACACCCGCAGAATTCGCAGTGCCCGCAGCACCGACAGGGCACCCGCACTCGGGACAAGAGCGATGCCCACGATGATGAAATCGAAGATATTCCAGCCGCTTGTAAAAAACCTGCGGCCCGTTGCGACCAGCTTCATCGCGATCTCAGCCACAAAGATCGCAAGACACAACTTATCCAGAGTTACGATCAGGGGGCCCGCAGCCTCCATCAACGTGGGTGAGGTCTCCATCCCCAAAAGCACCGCATTGAACAGGATGACCCCGGTGATGAATTTCCCAAACCATGGGGCTTCGATGATGGTCAGCAGGCGCTGAGTGATCCCCATTGGGATGATCTCCTGTGCGGTTAGGGGTTCAGGGTGAACCGGGCGGCAAGTTCGGTGTGGGACGACCATCGAAATTGGTCAACCACCTGTACCCATTCAAGGGTGTATCCCGCGTTAACCAGCGTCTTTGCGTCGCGGGCAAAAGTCACCGGGTTGCACGAAACATAGGCAATCACCGGACGTTTGGCCTGCGCCAGCTCGACCGTTTGCGCCTCGGCCCCGGCGCGGGGCGGGTCAATGACCCCGGCGTCATAGGATTTCAGCTCATCGGGCATCAAAGGGCGGCGGAACAGGTCGCGCGCCTCGGTCGTGACTTTCTTGAGGCCCTGCGCCCGCCGCCAGCCCTGATCCAGCGCCTCGGTCATCACGGCCTCGCCCTCGACGGCATGCACTTCGGCGGCTTCCGCCAGCGGCAGAGAGAAGGTTCCGCTGCCCGCAAATAAATCAACGATCCGCTTTGCCCCCTGTGTGGCCTGCGAAACCGCCTGTAACAGAGCCTGTTCGCCATCTTTTGTCGCTTGCAGAAACGCGCCGGGGGGCGGCACGACCGCCGCCTTGCCGAAGTGTTGAACGGGGGGCTGACGCATGGCGATGACTTCACCGTCCCAGCTGAGGCGGGCGAGGCCGTGTTTCTCGGTCGCTTGCGCCAGGGCCAGCTCCAGCGGGCCGTCCAGCGGTTTACCACCTTTCACGGCCACATCCAGCCCGCCTTCAGACAGGGTCAGGGTAACGGCCAAAATCCCCTTTCGGCTGCCACCCAACAGGGCCAGCGCCTCGGCCACTGGGATCGCAGCGATCAGGTCCGGATCCAGCAGGTGACAATCGGGGATCTCGGTGATGGTATCAGACGCGCGTCCATGGAATCCCGCAAGCGTGCCCTTTTTCGTCCGCCGCACGGCGACGGTGGCCCGCCTGCGCGAGCGTTCCGGCGAGGTGTGAATGGGCCGCATCGGCGCATCGAGCCCCTGCGCGGCCAGCGCGTTGCGCACCACATCCACTTTCCACCCAGCGACAAAATCGTCTGACGCGTGCTGCAGCTGACACCCGCCGCACGCCTTGTAGTGGCGGCACGGCGCCTTGACACGCTGGTCCGAGGGGGTTTCGACCCGGATATCTTGCAAAAACTGACCGTCCACCGTGCCGCTAACCACCTCACCCGGAAGGGTGCGAGGGGCGTAAACAGGGCCATCGGCGATGCCATCGCCCTGATGACCAAGGCGGATTATGGTGAATTGCTGCGTCATGGGGGCCTGATACCGGGGCTATGCGCGCAACAAAAGCCCTTTGGGTATTATTCCGCCGCCTCGACCTGAATGAACCCGCCGGACTGGCGATGCCAGAACCGGGCATACAGACCGCCTTGCTCTAACAGGGCCTCATGGGTGCCGGTTTCCACGATCCGGCCCTGATCCAGAACCACGATCCGATCCATCTCACTGAGCGTGGACAGGCGGTGCGCGATTGCCAGCACGGTCTTGCCTTGCATCACCCGGTGCAACGCGGTTTGAATCGACGCCTCGACCTCGGAATCCAATGCCGACGTCGCCTCATCCAGCACCAGAATCGGCGCGTCCTTCAGAATGGCGCGGGCCAGAGCGATCCTCTGCCGTTGCCCGCCCGACAATTTCACCCCCCGCTCACCCAGATGCGCGTCATAGCCCTTACGGCCATGGGCGTCCTGCAAGGACAGGATGAACTCATGCGCTTCAGCTTTTTGAGCTGCAGCAATCATATCCTCCTCGGACGCGTCCGGGCGGCCATAGAGGATATTCTCGCGCGCGGATCGGTTGAACATCGCAGTTTCCTGCGTGACCATGCCGATCTGACTGCGCAGGCTGTCCTGCGTGACCTGACTGATATCCTGCCCATCAATCAAAATCGCGCCTTTTTCCCCGTCATAGAGCCTGAGTAGTAGCGATACCAAGGTTGATTTACCCGCGCCGGATGCGCCGACAATGCCCAGCTTCTCGCCCGCGTGAACGGTCATATCCACATCCGACACACCGCCCACATCACGGCCATAGGCAAAGCTGACATGGTCAAAGGCGATCCGGCCTTCGGGCACGCGCAGGGCGGTCGCGTCCGGCGCATCCTCGACCCGGTCGCGCTTGGCCAGCGTGTTCATGCCGTTCTCGACCTCACCCACATTGGCATAAAGGCCCATCAGAGTGAAACTGACCCAGCCGGTCATCTGCGAAATGCGGATCGAGACCGCACCTGCCGCCACAATATCCCCTGCTGTCGCGATCCCATTGCGCCACAGCATCAGCGTGACGCCCAAGAGCAGAACCGGCAGAACCCCGGCCAGTACCATAAGGATCAGCCGGAAACTGGCCGACAGCTTGCCGAAGGCGAGCATCTTTTCCCGCAGATCGACCATCGCCTTTCGTGCGGCCTGATCCTCGAAGTCGGAATGGGCAAAGAGCTTCACGGTTTTGATATTGGTTATCGTGTCGACCACTTGCCCCGACACCATCGCCCGCGCCCCGGCCCGTGCCGCCGACCGCACGCGGATGCGCGGCAGATACCAGCGGATCAGCAGGAAATAGACCACCAGCCAAGCGGCAAAAGGAAGGATCACCAGCGGATGAATAGACCCTAACAAAAGCAAAGAGCCCACAAGCGAGGCAAGCGCAAACACAATCGCACTAATCGTTTCCGACACGACAGAGGCCAACGCGTTCGAGGTCTGCATCTGTTTCTGCGCGATCCGGCCTGCGAAATCGTCGTCGAAATAGGTCACAGACTGACCCAGAGTCCAGCGGTTCAGCTTGGCCAGAACCAGCGGCGGAATGTTGGGCATGACGATGTAGTTGTTCGAAAAGGCCGACAGCCCGAAAAACACCGGACGCAGCAGCATGAAAAACGCCGCCACCCCTAAGATCGTCCACAGCGCGGGGCCGCTCAGAATGCCCTCGGGCCCGGTTTCCGCAGTCAGGTCGATCACAAGACCCAGCATCCACGCCGTGCCCGCTTCCATCGCGCCGGCGGTGGCTGAGAAGGCCGCGGCTACAAAGATCATCGGCCAAGCGCCCGACAGGCACCAGCGAATGAACGCCCCCAGCGTTTGCGGCGGGGGCGTTTCGGTGTTTTTGAACGGGTTGATCAGGTCGGCAAGCTTCATTCCGCAGCCTCGGGGTTCAGAAAGCCACCAGATTGCCGCGCCCAGAACTGCGCGTAAAGCCCGCCATTGGCCAGCAGTTCAGCATGACCACCCTGTTCGACGATCCTGCCGCCATCCATGACCAGAATGCGGTCCATCTGAGCAATGGTGCTGAGCCGGTGGGCGATGGCGATCACGGTTTTTCCCTGCATCATGCCGTAAAGCGTTTCCTGGATTGAAGCTTCGACCTCGGAATCTAGGGCGGAGGTCGCCTCATCCAACAGCAAAATCGGCGCGTTTTTCAGAATGACCCGTGCCAGCGTCACCCGCTGCCGCTGCCCACCCGACAGTTTTACACCGCGTTCACCCACATGCGCGTCATAACCGGTGCGCCCCTGCGGGTCTTGCAGATCCAGGATGAACTCATGCGCTTCGGCCTGTTTGGCGGCGGCGATCATCTGATCCTCGGTCGCGTCGGGACGGCCATAAAGGATATTGTCCCGCACCGAGCGATGCAGCAGCGCGCTATCCTGTTGCACCATGCCGATATGGCTGCGCAAACTGTCCTGCGTAACCTGCGCGATGTTCTGACCGTCGATCAGGATCGCCCCTTGTTCGACGTCGTAAAACCGCAAAAGTATTTTTACTAGGGTCGATTTTCCGGCCCCAGACCGTCCAATCAAGCCGATCTTTTCGCCCGGCTGGATCGTCAGGTTGATGTGGTCCAGTCCCCCGGTTTTGCGCCCGTAGTGATGCGACAGATCCCGGATGTCGATCTGACCGTTGCTTAGCTGCAAGGGTTGAGCACCCGGCGCATCCAGCAGATCGATGGGTTGAGCAATAGTCTCCATCCCCTCGGCCACGACGCCAAGCTGGCGAAAGAAACTGGTCAGCGCCCACATGATCCAGCCAGTCATCGCATTCAACCGCAGGGTCAAAGCGGTCGCCGCCGCTACCACCCCAACCGAGGCACTGCCCTGCATCCACAGCGCAATCGCCCAACCGACAACGCCCACGATCAGCAGCCCGTTCAACGTGACCAAAACCGCATCCATGATGGTGAAAATCCGCATCTCGATCTGGAAGGTGCGGCGGGTTTCCTCGATGGCTTCGCGGGCATAGTCGAGTTCCTGCGCGTCATGGGCAAACATCTTGACCGAATGGATGTTGGTATAGCTGTCCACAACTCGCCCTGTAACAGCCGAGCGCGCATCAGAGGCCGCCTGCGACGCAGGGCCAACACGCGCCACCGTCCAGCGTACGAGTATCGCGTAGAGCGCAAACCAGATCAGCAACGGCAAAAGCAAACGCGGATCAGCTGCCATCAACAGGATCGCAGCACCCACCAGATAGGCCAGCGAGAACGAGATTGCGTCAAATACCTGAAACACCGCCTCACCCGCAGCCGGGGGCGTTTGCATTATGCGGTTGGCGATCCGGCCCGCGAAATCATTCTCGAACCAGCCCACAGATTGACGCAGCACATGCTTATGCGCGCGCCAACGAAAAATAGTGCCTATATTGGGCAAAATCGCGTTGTTTAGCAAAAGTACGTCCACCACGTGCAGCAGCGGGCGCAGCAGCAACACGAAGGCGGCCATCAGGATCAACTCGGTGCCGTGGGCCTGCCAAACTTCGGCCGGGGACCCGGACAGCAGGTCAACAACGCGGCCCATATAGTAGATCAGCCCGACTTCGACACCGGCCACGATGATCGAGATCAGCGCAGCCCAAAAGAACAGCCGATAAAACGGTCGCGTGTATTCCAACATGAACGGCCACAGCCGCGTGGGTGGTGTGTTGGTTTCCTGATAGGCGACAAAAGGGTCAACAAGGTTTTCGAAATAGCGAAACATGGAGGATGCTCCAGATTGAGCAGATAACAGGTCATGCGAAGACAGATGGCGCCAGAACACCACCCCTACGGGTCAAAGTGTTCCGGCTTTAGCCGAACCAGATCCCGTAATACATTCGCATCCCTCCATTCATGTGACAGCCGCACGTAATCACAAACCTTTCGACTTGTCATCCCTTTTTGAGACCTCGCCTACCCGCCCAGCAGATCACTTCGGGTCAGGGCAAAGCCGGATGCGATCCAGCGGGCCTCAAGCTCGGCCAGCTTCTTGCCCAGCGCGGGACCGGTGAAATCGGGGATCAGATCGGTAGCCTGAACGGGGAAATCGGCGGCCGCCCCGGCGCGCAGGTCTTGGCGCATCGCCTCGGACCAAGGCTGTTCCAGCAAGGCGCAACGCAGCAGGGTTTCGTGCATCCCGCCCTCTTCGCCATAGCGAAAGCCCAGCTCGGCAATGCTGGTGGTGGCCATTGCCTCATCACGCATCCGGGTCAGGCGTTGCAGCTGCGCCTTGCTTAGACGCAGGGTTTTGGCGATCTCGGGCGTTGCTATGGAAGCCAGGCGGCGGATCGGGTCAGGCGCGGCCCCGGCCTGTTCTTCCAACGCGACCAACGGGGCAAGCGCGCGATCCTCGGCCCCCGGCAGCACCTGCACCAACACCCCCGCCTGCCGCATCGCCGCGACCGAAGGCGCAGGGTCAGGCGCGCCAAGCAACTTCAACATCTCGGCCCCGACTCGTTCGCGGGACAAGCCGGACAACCCGTCCAGATTGGCAGCAATCGCGGCCAGTGCATCCGCGTCGAAACCCGCTTCCATATTGCCGTACCATGCATGAAACCGGAAAAAGCGCAGCGAGCGCAGGTAGTCCTCGCGAATGCGGTTTTCGGCGGTGCCGATGAAGCGCACCCGCCGCGCCTGCAGGTCCGGCAAACCGTTAAGCGGGTCCAATACAGAGCCATCGGGTCGGGCGTATAGCGCGTTCATGGTGAAGTCACGCCGCGCGGCGTCTTCTTCGATTGTGTCGGCAAAGGCCACAACGGCGCGGCGGCCGTCCGTCTCTACATCACGGCGAAAGGTGGTGATCTCATGCGGGACGCCGTGGCTGACCACGGTGACAGTGCCATGTTCGATCCCGGTGGGAATGGCCTTGAGGCCCGCGGCCTGCGTCAGTTCCATCACCCGTTCGGGGCGCGCATCCGTTGCGACGTCGATATCGGAAACCGGTGCACCCAGCAGCGCATTGCGCACGCAACCACCTACAAACAGCGCCTGTGCCCCGGCATCCGTCAGGGCTGCGCACAATTTTTGGGTTGCTGGGTCCGCGACCCAACCGTCCGAGATTCGTGTCATTCGTTCATCCGCGCGGCCAATCCCCGCAACATCCGGGCCGTCGCGCCCCAGATATAATAAGGACCGAACGGCACTGCATAATAATACCGTTTGTGGCCACCCCAGCGGCGCGATTCAACAACATAATTCGCCGGATCAAGCACATGTGTCAGAGGAACCGAGAATACCTCGTCAACCTCGCCCGGCTCGGGGGTGATCGGGAACGGGTCCCGCAGGATTGCCACAACCGGCGTCACAGTGAACGCGGTGACGGTTTCGTGCGGCGGCAGATGGCCCAAAACCTGCGGCACATCGCTGGGCAGGCCGATTTCCTCCTGCGCCTCACGCAGGGCGGCGGCGGTCACATCCGCGTCGCCTTCGTCTTGTTTGCCGCCGGGAAAGGCGATCTGGCCCGGATGATGTTTCAGCGCCGAGGACCGTTTCGTCAGGATCAGGCAAGGCTCATCGCTTGCGATTGAGATCGGAACCAGCACACCGGCCGGACGCAGTTTGCGCCCCTCGGGCAGCACCGTGTCGGGGTTCAGGTCGAAATCGCTGGACCCCGGGCCGGGGCGGCGCAGCGCCGCCCGCAGCTGTTCGGTGGGATCAGGCCTCATCCGCATCAAAACCGACAGAGGCCGGATCCAGCACGTAATGCGCACCACAGAATTGGCAATCTGCGGTCACGTCACCTTCGGGCGTGGTCATCTTTTCAATGTCGCGCGCCGAGTAGATCGACAGGCTTTGACGCACGCGATCCTCGGAACAGGTGCAGCCGAATTGCACTGGCTGCGCGTCATAGACACGCGGCTGTTCCTCGTGAAACAGGCGGATCAGCAGGTCGGTGGGCGCGATCGAGGGGCCGATCAGCTCGAGATCCTCGACCGTATCCAGCAGGATGTTCACGCGGCCCCAGTTTTCACCTTCGTCGCCGTCGACCAGATCATTGGCCGTCAGAATCTCACCGCTGCCTTCACCCGATGCGGCAAAGGGCGAGGCTTTGGGCATGTGCTGCAACATGATCCCACCCGCGCGCCAGTGTTCACCGACGCCCGGCTCAGTCGATTTGCCAAAGCTGAGCGAGAACCGCGTCGGCAACTGTTCGGATTGCGCGAAGTACGCCTCGGCACAAGCACTAAGCGAACCGCCCGCCAGCGGGGTGATGCCCTGATACGGCTGCGTGCCCTCACCCTGGTCGATGAGGATGGCAAAATACCCCTCACCCACCTGATCAAAGGGGGCGGCATCGGTCAGCTTATCTCGGTCGAAACTGGCATAGGCACGGATGCGGGCCGGTTCGCCCTCTTGCGTGGGGGCATAGTAATCAGTGGCTATCATGCGCACCGCGCCCTTGGACTGCACCTGAAGCGACAGTTTCCAGCGCAGAGCAACGGTCTGGCCGATCAGCGCGGTCAGCAGGGCCATCTCGGCCACCAGAGCCTCGACCTTTTCGGGGTAATCATGCTGTTTCAGGATGCCGTCCAGCACCCCGTCCAGCCGCGCGACGCGGCCGCGCATATCCGACAGATCAAGTTGAAAGGGCAGGACGGTGTCGTCCCACGCGATTTTGGTTCCAAGAGACATGGGGTTTCCTTACACGCCACAGATTGGCATACCGCCAGCATATAGGTCGAAGTTTTCGGGTTGTAAGGGGCCATACATGATCAGACGGTTCGGTGAAACCCCGCAATCGGGGCAGAAATACATCAGACGTGTCGGAGTTTATGCTTTGTTACCGCGCGGCGGCAGCCTGTTGCTGACCTGCCAGTTGCAGCCCGGCCCCGATCTGCAACTGCCCGGAGGCGGTATTGATCCGGGCGAATCACCGATCACCGCCCTGCATCGCGAAGTGTACGAGGAAACCGGCTGGCTGATCGCCGCGCCGCGTCGCATGGGCGCGTTTCGGCGCTTTACCTTCATGCCCGAATACGACCTGTGGGCCGAGAAAATCTGCCTGATCTACCGCGCCCGACCCGTGCGCCGCATCGGCCCCCCGACCGAGCCGTTTCACGAGGCGTTATGGATGGACTGCGTGGACGCTGCGCAGATGTTGGGCAATGCGGGCGACCGTCACTTCGCCAAGCTACATTTACAGGGCCTTTAGGTTCCGCTGTATTCAAAGAAAACTGCCGACACATCGTCGTCCATTCCGGTGTTGGGCACCATCTTCTGTGTCAATCGCCAGAACATATCATCCAGAAACTCTGTCCCACATCGCTCGGGCACGCAGTTCAGCGCCAGGTCCCGCAACCCCTCTTCCTCAAGCAAACCGCCATCAGCAATACTACATTCGGTAAAGCCATCAGAATACAGCAGCAGTTTGTCGCCCGGCTGCATATAGGTCTCAGTACGCTGGAATTTGACATCCGGCAGCAGGCCGATTGGCAAGCCGCCTTCGCCCAGAAACTCGGTGGTTCCGTCGGCCCGCAGCATTAGCGGATGGGGATGACCGGCCTGAACCATCTTAAGATGCCCGTTGCGCAAATCGACAATCGCGTAAACCATCGTGAAATATTCTTCGACACCTGCATCCGCCATTAGTCGAGAATTCAACATCTCGGCCACCTGTTCCGGCGGCAGCAGCGCATAGAATTTGTCAAATCGCTTTTCCATCGCCACGTTTTGATCAAAGTGGTTGCTGGATAGATACCCCCCCAACCGTGCCGTCATCATGGCCGAGGTTATACCGTGGCCCGAGACATCAATGCTGTAAAATCCCAGCCGGTTCACGCCGGGCGAAAACATACCGACCAGGTCGCCGCCGATATGCCCGCAAGGTTTCAATAACAAACTGACCCGCGACTTGCCGAATTCCCTGGTCAGTTCCGGCACCAGAGATTCCTGAATCTTGCGCGCCTGCATCAGATCCTTGTCGATGGCGTCATGCGCCATGCGCAACTCTTCCAGCGCGGTTTCGATCATACGGTTTTTCTCGGACAATTCACGCTGCATATCCAGAATGCGGGCGCCCGCCGAAATGCGCGCGCGCAGTTCATCCGCCTCAAGCGGTTTGATCAGGAAGTCGTCGGCCCCCGCATCCAGACCCCGCGCCACTTCCTGCTTTTCGCTTTTTGATGTCAGCAGAATGAAATAGCTGTACTGGTCGCAGTCCAACGCGCGGAAGGCCCGACAAAATTCCAACCCACTCATCCCCGGCATGACCCAGTCGCTGAGCACCAGATCAGGCAGTGTGTTTGCGCAGATCTCGATGGCCGCTTCACCATTGTCGGCCTCGAAGACTTCGAACCCCCATTTCTTCAGAGACGCCACAAGAATGCGTCGTTGCAGGCGGCTGTCATCAACGACAAGCACCTTTTGGATCGCTCCAAAATCCAGCTCTGACCTGATGTCTTTGCGACTGACCTCTGCCACGTGAGTCCTCTGCGATGGGTCGCCTACCTAATTCTGCTCAACCTATAGCGCAGCGGTTTAACAACCGGTGAAAGGCAATACTGAACCCGCTTAACCCAACGTTTACCTTGGGCGGGCTAAGCAAGCAGACAACAGTTATTGCGGAGCTTGCGGCATGATCGACTGGGCCAGAGTCAAACAGCTTAGGGATGAGGTCGGCGCAAGCGAGTTTGACGAAGTGGTGAATATTTTTCTTGATGAAGTACAAGAAGTAATTGGCCGCCTTCGCGCCGACACCCATCGGGTAAGTTTTGACCAAAACCTGCATTTTCTGAAAGGCAGCGCACTCAGCCTGGGATTCCAATCATTGGCAAAGCTGTGCCAAGACGGTGAAAGGCATTCCGCACAGGGGAACAGCAAATCTTTAGACCTCGATAGTATCGTTCAGGTGTTTGAGGCATCAGCTGCGGAATTCAAGTCCGATCTGGGGAAGATCTCGTAGCCTTACAGTTTGATCGGAAAGCCCTCGGGAAAACGGAATTTCCGCAAAGTTACCTCAAGCGCCCGGTCGTGGGTGAAATATCCGTCGGCCATTGTCTTTAGCGTTCGGGTGGCCTCTTGTCGGCTCAATTCGACGCATTCTTCCATCGGCAATTCCTGTGTGCGTGCAAGCTCTTTTACAAGACGACGGAAACGGCGTGAGCGCCGACGCCAGCCCACGATACCGACCGATTGCCCTGGTGTGCTGGCGATCTTGACGCCGTCCGCCATGGACTGGTCCACAAGCGGCGATCTTTCCTCTTGGCGTCGATGCAACTCTTGTAGATTTCCATAGTGAAAGTGCAGGTTGAGCAGACCCGGCAGCAGACGGAACGTGTCGTTTGTCACACCATGCCCGCCCGTTCCAAAAGCGGCCCGGCGCTGGACGATACACGGTTTCGAATAGGGAACCTCGAAAAGGCTGAACTTTTCGCCTTTGAACAACAAATCTTCATCATCGTCCTGCAAAGTGACCAAATTGAATCCGACAGCGCCAGCGGTGTTTTCATCAAATGCGAATTCATAGTCTAGCAAACCCGATCCATCGGCGGTCAGCAGCACTTCATCACAATCCGAAACAATCACTCGGCTGTAGAACTGAGTCAGCATGGCTGAAAAATCCGACAGCATTCGCCAGCGGGCATATTCAAACGTTTGGTGCAAACCATCGCGCAAAATCGCAATCACATTGCAGCCCTCGCCGATCCGATCGATTTCAGGATCAGCTCCGTGCGACAGAATATAGACGTTCTCGGGCCCAAGCTGGGCCGAGTAGTAGGCGACCCATTTCTCAAGATACCAATAGTCGCGCCATACCATGGTCACTGCTGCAAGCGGCTTCATCTGTGCACTTTCCAGTCTTGTTCGCTCGCTCGTGCCTAGGCGAATTTCCAAGTGCAAACAAGTCGGTCGACAAATGCGCCGTCAGATCACGAACTGCGCAAGCGTTTCGTCTTCGGTGATGTCGGTATAGGTGAATCCGGCTTCGTCCAAATGCGCAAACAAGCGGGCGAAATTCTCGGGCTTGCGGGTTTCGATCCCGATCAGGACCGAACCGAAATTGCGCGCCGATTTTTTCATGTATTCAAACCGGGCGATGTCATCCTCGGGGCCAAGGATACTCAGAAATTCCTTCAACGCGCCGGGGCGCTGCGGCAAGCGCAGGATGAAATACTTTTTCACACCCGAATAGCGCTGCGCCCGTTCCTTAACCTCGGGCAGGCGTTCGAAATCGAAATTCCCACCGGATGTCACACAGACCACAGTCTTGCCGCGGATAAAACTTTGGATATCGCCCAGCGCCTCGATCGCCAGCGCACCGGCGGGTTCCAGCACGATGCCCTCGACATTCAACATCTCGATCATGGTGGTGCAGATGCGGTCCTCGGACAGGACATGCACGTCGGACAGGTGACGATCCTTGAGCAGCGCAAAGGGCTTCGCGCCGATCTTGCCCACCGCCGCCCCATCGACGAAATTGTCCACATGGTCCAGCGCCACCGGATGCCCCGCCGCCATCGCCACATGCAGGCAGGCCCCGCCTTTGGGTTCAACAAACAGGCAATGAGTGCGATCCCCGAACCACGTTGCCACGCCCGAGGACATACCGCCCCCGCCAACCGGCAGGATCACGTGATCAGGCAGATGGCCCAACTGCTCCTCGATCTCAACCGCCAGAGAGGCCTGACCTTCGATCACATCCTCATCGTCGAACGGCGACAAGAAATGGCCACCCTGATCGGCGCACCAGGCCTGCGCTGCGGCCAGAGTGTCGTCGAAATAGTCGCCGGTCAGGTGGATTTCGATATTGTCGCCGCCGAAAATGCGGGTTTTCTGGATTTTTTGCTGCGGCGTCGTCACTGGCATGAAGATCACGCCGCGCACGTTCAAGTGTTTACACATGAACGCCACGCCCTGTGCGTGATTGCCCGCGCTGGCGCAGACGAACAGATCTTGTCCCTGCTGTTTGCGCATGGCGTTGAACGCTCCGCGAATTTTATACGAGCGCACCGGGCTGAGGTCTTCGCGTTTCAGCCAGATATCCGCGCCATATCGGTCAGACAGATGGGCATTGCGCTGTAGCGGCGTTGCCGGGAAAACAGAGCGCATCGCCTGTTCGGCGGCGCGGGCGCGGGTCATGAAATCACTCATGACCCGTTCAGTGGCCGATCCTGACTAAAAGAGCAAGGAATACATATGTGTACGGGCGTCAATCGAGTTCGCGTTTTTCGATGAAGACGCCATACATGGTTGTAAGAATACTGACGTTGATCAGCGGCAATACCAGCATTGAGAATAGCAGCGTTAGCAGAATCCCCAAGATCGGAATAATGGCCAGCAGCGTAAAGACCATCTGTACCAAAAATTGGAACAGGGCGTTCACGACCAAAAGCACAATAATCGCTCCGCCTGCACTTGAGGTACTACCCCATGCGTTCGAAAGGCTTAACGGCTCACCAAGCGCTGCGGCTGGCAGGATAACGGACAGGCGGTAGAAAGCGACTATCAGAAAGATGGCATATACGACCATTACAGCGGCTGAAAACGCGCCACCGCCGGTTGCCAACAGAAGGACACTCATCGGCAGAAACGCGACCCCCATCAGAAGTCCAAGCAATAGAATGCGCCCAAGGTAGGCGAGGATTCTATCGAACCGGAATGCCGGGAATATCCCGCTGGGATATTCGGTCAGCAGGATAAAACGGTGCCAGGACACGGCGATCCAGAACATCGTCAGCACAAAGATGATTGCAACACAGACCACCAAAATCGCAAACGAACCATTGGCTGCGGTCGAAGGAAACGCCCCGGTACTGGCGTCCAACTGGTCCCACGGGATGTCGATTAGAAAAAACAGGGCAATCGTCAGCGCCGTTGCAATCAATGACGGACCCAGCGTGATCTGAAGCGCTTGCTTAAAATTTCCAAAAACCATCCGCACCGAGTGCACAAAAATCTTCCAACCCAACATCCGAAAACTGCCCTTTCAACCATTTCGTGTTTTATATGCGAATGTTTCACCCGAAATCAGGCAGCCCGTCAACGCAGATAACTTGCCCCCGCTTTCAAAACCCGCTAGGGGCCAGTCGTTCTACGCATAAAGGGAAGTCAGATGTCCGCGCCCAAGAAAGTTGTTCTGGCCTATTCCGGTGGCCTTGATACCTCGATCATTCTGAAATGGTTGCAGACCGAGTATGGCTGTGAGGTCGTTACCTTCACCGCCGATCTGGGTCAGGGAGAGGAACTGGAACCCGCCCGCCAAAAGGCCGAGCTGCTGGGGATCAAGCCCGAGAACATCTACATCGAAGACATCCGTGAAGAGTTCGTTCGCGACTTCGTCTTCCCCATGTTCCGCGCCAATGCGCAATACGAAGGGCTGTATCTACTGGGCACGTCGATTGCGCGGCCTCTGATCTCGAAGCGCCTGGTTGAGATTGCGGCAGCGACCGGGGCCGATGCCGTGGCGCATGGCGCGACCGGCAAAGGCAACGATCAGGTGCGGTTCGAACTGGCCGCCTATGCGCTGAACCCCGATATCAAGGTCATTGCGCCCTGGCGCGAATGGGATCTGACCAGCCGTACCCGTCTGATCGAATGGGCCGAAGCGCATCAGATTCCGATCGCCAAGGACAAACGCGGCGAGGCTCCGTTCTCGGTCGATGCGAACCTGCTGCACACCTCGTCCGAGGGCAAGGTTCTGGAAGACCCCGCCGACATGGCGCCGGACTATGTGTACCAGCGCACCGTCCACCCCGAGGACGCCCCAAACGAGCCGGAATTCATCGAAATCGGCTTTGAAAAAGGCGACGCGGTCAGCATCAATGGCGAGGCGATGAGCCCCGCAACCATCCTGACCAAGCTGAACGAATATGGCGGCAAGCACGGCATTGGCCGTCTGGACCTGGTCGAAGGCCGCTTCGTTGGTATGAAGTCGCGCGGTATCTATGAAACTCCCGGCGGCACCATCCTGCTGGAGGCCCACCGTGGCATTGAATCCATCACCATGGACCGCGGCGCGATGCACCTGAAGGACCAGCTGATGCCGCAATATGCCGAGCTGATCTATAATGGCTTCTGGTACTCGCCCGAGCGTGAGATGCTGCAAGCGGCCATCGACAAATCGCAAGAACATGTCACCGGCACCGTCCGCGTGAAACTGTACAAGGGTCTGGCCTCGACCGTTGGCCGCTGGTCGGATCACTCGCTGTATTCCGAAGCGCATGTGACGTTTGAAGAAGATGCCGGTGCCTATGATCAGACAGACGCGGCGGGCTTTATCCAGCTGAACGCGCTGCGATTGAAACTGCTGGCCGCACGCGACAAGCGCCTGAAATAGCGGCAACGCTGCACCAAAAGGTTGAATAGGGCTTCGCGGTCGCAACTCTGCCGTACAATCGCCTTTTTGAATGTTCAGACAAAGCGGGTCGGTTCCCTTGTGGGATTGGCCCTTTTTTCTATCCATTCTTTTGAGGCTGAAATGCAGGCAAATCACCCACAAGGCACCCCAAACGAATTCGAGTTCCGAGGCTCGGCCAGCGAGTATTTCGGGATCTGGATCGTCAACTTGCTGTTGTCGCTAATCACGTTCGGAATTTACAGCGCGTGGGCAAAGGTTCGGACCAAGAAATACTTTTATCAAAACACCTATGTGGCGGGACGCAGTTTTGACTATCACGCAACCGGCCTTCAGATTCTGTTCGGACGGATTATCGTCGTTGCGGGTATCGTGATTTACTCCGTTCTCGGCGCAATCCCGATTGTGAACCTTGTGTTGATATTGGGGCTGATCTTCGTGATCCCATATCTGCTTGTCCGCTCACTGCGGTTTCAGGCGCGTGTCTCCAGTTGGTCGAATGTTCGGTTCGACTTTCAAGGCACATGGGGATCGGCGGCGGCCAATTACTTCCTGTACCCGATCATCGCCGCGCTGACGCTCTATACGACATGGCCATTTGTCACGCGATCCGTCCAGAGGTTTCACGTGAACGGTCACAAATTTGGTGCAACTGCAATGTCCTTCGACAGCCCGATCGGGCCGTTTTACAAGGCCGCACTGGCGGCGATGGCTTGGGGTTTGGGAACCATCGTCGTTGCGATTGCAGTGGTTGGTGTAAACATGAATTTCGTAGAAGCTCTGGCCTCGATCAACGAAAACCCCGAGGACGTCGCCGCCGCGATCGACGTTATCCTGATCTTGTTGCTTCTTTTCGCGGTCTTTGTCCCGGCCTCGATCATCTATCGCGCCATGGTACGCAATACGGTTTACAACTACGCCATTCTGGGCGACGGCCACAGGTTCTATTCGGATGTGAACGCGCTGCGCTTGCTGTGGATTTCTGTTTCAAATGCGGTCGTCATTTCTGTGACCCTTGGTCTGATGTTGCCTTGGGCGCATGTTCGCCGGGCGCGGTATCTGGCCAATCACACCACCTTTATCCCCTCGGGTTCGCTGGACGAATTCGTCGGAGATGTCACGGCCAATGTCAGTGCCATTGGCGATGCCTATGGTGACATCGAAGGCTTTGACATCGGTATCGCGGTCTGACCGTTGCAAGAGCTGCCCGATAATATCAGCGCGCCCGTTGAAGGGCGCGCCTATCCACCACTCAGCTCACGCGAAATCCATGCGCGTCTGGCTGTTGGATCCAATACCGTCTGGTTGATCGACGGAGACGGGCAGATACAAACACGCTGTGCCCCGAATGAGCTGGATATCGAGCCCCGCGTCGGGTCGACCGAACGCAGGGTGAATTTTCCAGATGGCACCCTTTTTCTGACCACCAGACATGCCGCGCTGGAACACTTGATTTCCGATAGCAGTGGATCCTGGCTGCACCATGCCGAACGCTTTCACCCTCGGCTTATTCTGGTCTCGATCGCCTGTCTGTTTGCCGCCTGGGGTGTATGGAAATATGGCCTGACCGTGCTGGTCGCACTGGCCGTCTGGATGACGCCACCGCCGCTTGTATCGGCCATTGATGCCAGCACCTTGCAAGCAATAGACAAAGTGCTGGCGAAACCCAGCGCCCTGAGTCCGGACCAACAGGAACAGGTTCAGAACAGTTTCGACCGTCTTTTGACCAACATGGGACCCGAGGCGCAAGACTTTGCCTACACTCTGCAATTTAGGCGCCTGCCAGGAATTGGCCCAAACGCGTTTGCCTTGCCCAACGGAACCATCGTCGTGACCGATGAGCTGGTAAAGCTGATCTCGGTGGACGCGATGGCAGGTGTGCTGGGTCATGAAATCGGGCATGTCGCTGAACAGCACGGTTTGACCCAGCTGTATCGGTCGCTTGGGACATTTGTCCTGATCGGAATGATGGCCGGAGATACTGGCCCCATCCTTGAAGAGGTTCTGCTAGAGGGCAATCTGATCCTGTCCCTGTCCTATTCGCGCCAGCATGAATTGTCTGCTGACCGATACGGAGTCGATCTGGCCGCCCGTTCAGGCTTTGACCCAAATGGGTTGTCCGAGTTTTTCGATATTCTCGAGACCGAGTTCGGAGATCACGGTACCGATTGGTTCAGCACCCATCCGGGGTTCCAGGAACGGCAGGAAAACTTCAGAGAGTTGAACCACCGCCACTAGCCGTTGTGCCTAGGGTCAGAGCCTTCTTCACCGTTACGTAAGTTGTCCTTTGGTCAAGCTTGCGGATAAACCCATTGGCTCTTTACGGTCTCGCGAACAGGGAAAGAGGATATCATGTTGCAAGAGATCGCGGACGGAATTCAAAAGAACCTCGCAGGCAAGAGCTTTGAGGGCTCTCTCAAATTCGATTGCGGTTCCGATGGCGTGATTGTTCTGGCCGACAATCAGGCCACGACACAGGATCAGGATACGGACTGCACCATCAAAATCTCGCAAAGCAACCTGACCAAACTGCTAACGGGCAAATTGAACCCGATGACGGGTGTTGCCCTGGGTAAGCTCAAGATTTCGGGAAACATGGGCGTTGCGATGAAGCTGGGACAATTGCTGGGATAAACTCGTCTCACCAGCGCGTGACAAACGATGTCAGGCGATTGCACGGATCAAAAAGAGAAGGCAAGTTTCTATTAGAAGGAGACCTGCCATGACACGCATCGCTTATCTCGACTACGTCAAACCGACGCTTCTTTTTGCTTTGATTACGATCGCGGCCTTGCTGCGTGCCGCCCCCGCGCCCGCAGCAGGAACCGAGACCCTGACCGTTGCCGGAGGGTGTTTCTGGTGCGTCGAATCCGATTTCGAATCCGTCCCCGGTGTGATCGAAGCGGTTTCGGGTTTCACCGGCGGCAAAGCTGCCAACCCCACATATGATCAGGTGTCCAAGGGCGGCACCGGCCACTACGAGGCCGTCCAGATTACGTTCGACCCGGCTCGCGTTTCCCGTGAAACCCTGCTGAACATGTTTTTCCGTTCGGTCGATCCAACGGATGCCGGCGGTCAGTTCTGCGATCGTGGAAACAGCTATCGCACGGCGATTTTCGTCTCCGGCGCCGGCGAAAAGGCCGTGGCCGAGGCTGCAAAGGCCGACGCCCAGCGCGCTTTGGGACAGACGGTTGTAACGCCCATCCTGCAGGAAGGCGCATTCTATCCGGCGGATGAATACCATCAGGATTACTACAAAGGCGACAAGCTGGTCTTCACCCGCTTCGGACCCAAGCGTCAGAAGAATGCCTATAAGGCTTATCGCAACGCCTGTGGCCGAGACGCCCGCGTCAAACAGCTTTGGGGTGGCGACGCACCTTTTGCCGGGTCTTAGTCGAACCGCGCTTCCCTGACTTCTTTGAGGTCGGGGATCACATCTGCCGTACCGTGCCGCGTGACCATCAGGGCCGCGGCACGATTTGCTTGTGAAATCGCCTGCGCCATCGGCATTCCGCGATCCATCCCCGCCAGAACATAGCCGGTAAAGGTGTCGCCTGCTCCGGTTGTATCCACGGCCTGCACCTTATGGGCCGGGAAGTCTAAGGCTTCTCCGCGATGATAATACCGCGCGCCTTCGGCCCCCAGTGTGACAATCACATGCTCAATTTGGAGGTCCGTAACAGGTTGACCGGTGGCCTCGTGCAACTGCTCGGCCTCGACCGCGTTGAGGATCAGGAAATCCAGATATGGCAGCACGGCCTGAACGGACTCTGCCTGAAACGGAGCAGCAGCATAACAGACCGTCAGACCCATTTCACGGCCCATCTTCGCCGCCTCAACCTGCAGATTGGTTTCGTTCTGCGTCACCAACAGATCGCCTTGCGACGCGGATGACAGCGCTTGCCCCAGTTGATCCTGTGAAATCGCATGGTTCGAGCCCTGAAACAGGATGATATTGTTCTCACCCTGCGCATCCACAGCAATGATTGCGTGGCCCGTTTGCACATCGACCTGAGCTATGTAGCGCGTATCAACACCATACTCGGTCAGTCGATCCCGCGCCCAGCGCCCATCAAAACCAACGGCGCCGATATGCGCAATCCGTGCACCAGCCCGGGCCGAGGCCACAGACGTATTCGCACCCTTGCCTCCCAGAAACCGGTCCAGACGGCTGGCCGAGAGCGTTTCCCCCGGCCCGGGCAGATGCGGCACGTCATAGATCATATCCGCATTGATCGAACCGAGGTTCCAGATCGTCATGGTTTACCCGAAATGTCGCAAGAGGCCAGAATGGCCATGTTCAGGATGTCATTCGCGGTCGAGACGGTCGAGCAGATCTGGATCGGCTTATCGACACCCGACAGGATCGGGCCAATCACGGTCGCGCCGCCCATCTCTTGCATCAGCTTGGTCGAGATCGAGGCCGAGTGCCGCGCAGGCACAATCAGGATATTGGCCGGACCCGTCAGACGCTGGAACGGATAAGCCGCTTGCTGATCCACGTTCAACGCCACATCGACGGTCATCTCGCCCTCATACTCGAAATCCACGCCGCGCTGGTCAAGAACGGCCGGGGCGCGATGCATCTTTTCAGCACGTTCCGATACCGGATACCCGAAGGTCGAGAAGCTTACGAAGGCCACGCGTGGTTCAAGCCCCATATGACGCGCCACAGCGGCCGAGCGTTCGGCGATATTGGCCAGATCATTCTCATCCGGCCACTCATGCACCAAAGTATCGCCGATCAGCACAATCCGCCCTTTATACAAAAGCGCTGTTACCCCCGCCGCGCCATGGGCAGCGTCAGCGTCGAACACATGGTTGATACGGTCCAGTACATGCGCTGATTTACGCGTGGCGCCAGTCACCAGACCATCCGCATGGCCGTGGGCCAGCATCAGCGAGGAAAACACGTGGCGGTCACGCGCCGCCAGACGGTAGACATCTTTGTTGTCGAAACCTTTACGCTGCAGGCGTTTATACAGAAAATCGGTATAGGTATCGAGGTGCATGGTATTGGCGGCATTCACCACCTCAAGCTCGCGCACAGCATCGCCCAACCCAGCCTCTTCCAGCTTTTGCTTGACGTCATCCTGGCGACCCACAACCAGCGCCTTGCCAAAGCCTGACCGCTGATAAGTCACCGCAGCGCGCAACACGCGCGGATCGTCGCCCTCGGCAAAGATCATCCGGCTTTGCGCCTGACGCGCCCGTGCGTTCAAACCGCGCAGAATGCTGGCCGTCGGATCCATGCGGGATTTCAGGCTGAGCTCGTAAGCGTCCATGTCGATGATCGGACGCCGCGCGGCCCCGGTATCCATCCCGGCCTTTGCAACCGCCGGAGGAATGCGGTGGATCAGGCGCGGATCGAACGGCGTAGGGATGATATAGTCACGCCCGAAGGTCAGCGACTTGCCATAGGCCATGGCGACCTCATCCGGCACATCCTCGCGCGCAAGATTGGCCAGCGCGTGGGCACAGGCAATCTTCATCTCATCATTGATGGCGCGGGCGTGGATATCCAGCGCGCCGCGAAACAGGTAGGGAAAGCCCAGAACGTTGTTCACCTGGTTGGGATAATCGCTGCGGCCCGTGGCGACGATCGCATCCACGCGGACCTCGTGCGCCTCTTCTGGCGTGATCTCAGGGTCAGGGTTCGCCATAGCAAAGATGACCGGATTATCGGCCATGCTGGCGACCATTTCCTGCGTCACCGCCCCTTTGACCGAAACGCCCAGGAACACGTCGGCACCGTTCATCGCCTCTTCTAGCGTGCGTAGGTCAGTGGTGATCGCGTGGGCGGATTTCCACTGGTTCATCCCCTCGGTCCTGCCCTGATAGATCACGCCCTTGGTGTCGCAGACGATGCAGTTTTCATGCCGCGCACCCATGGATTTGAGCAGTTCGATACAAGCGATGCCTGCAGCGCCCGCACCGTTCAGCACGATCTTAACATCTTCGATCTTCTTGCCTGAAATATGCAGTGCATTCAGCAGGCCCGCCGCGCAGATCACTGCCGTGCCGTGCTGATCGTCGTGGAAGACGGGGATATCCATCTCTTCCTTCAAGCGCTGTTCGATGATGAAACACTCGGGCGCCTTGATGTCCTCAAGGTTGATGCCGCCGAAAGTAGGCCCCATCAGGCGCACAGCGCGGCAGAATTCATTCGGGTCTTCGGTGTCCAGCTCAATATCGATCGAGTTCACATCGGCGAACCGTTTGAACAGGACGGATTTGCCCTCCATCACCGGTTTCGACCCCAGAGCGCCCAGATTGCCAAGACCCAGAACCGCCGTCCCGTTCGAGATCACAGCCACCAGATTGCCCTTGTTAGTATAGTCGTACGCAGTCTCGGGCGCTTCGGCGATGGCTTCACATGGAACAGCGACGCCGGGGCTATAGGCCAGAGACAAATCGCGCTGCGTGGTCATGGGAACGGTGGCTTGCACCTCCCACTTGCCGGGGGTGGGGTCCAGGTGAAAGGCCAGCGCCTCTTCTTTTGTGATCTTCGTTTTGGGCATCTTATCGGTCGTTTCCATGACTTCGGGGCTTATGCGTCATAACGCAGGCGGGGCTGCGCCTCAACGACAATACGTTTTCACCTTTCGTCACGGTTGGGGGATTTGTAAGGTCACGCCCGGAAGACGCCAAAAGGGGGCCGCTTTTGTCCACAGTCACGCCGATGATGGCGCAATATCTTGAGATCAAAGAGGCCCATTCAGACGCCCTGCTGTTCTACCGCATGGGCGATTTCTACGAGATGTTCTTTCAGGACGCCGTCAATGCCGCCGAGGCATTGGACATCGCCCTGACCAAACGCGGCAAGCACAATGGTGAGGACATCCCTATGTGCGGCGTGCCGGTGCATTCGGCCGAGGGTTATCTGCTGACGCTGATCCGCAAAGGCTTTCGCGTGGCCGTGTGCGAGCAGATGGAAAGCCCGGCTGAAGCTAAGAAAAGAGGCTCTAAATCAGTGGTTCGGCGCGATGTTGTGCGTCTGGTAACACCCGGAACGCTGACCGAGGACGCGCTGCTTGAGGCCCGCCGCCACAACTTTCTGGCTGCATATGCCGAGGTTCGGGATGAGGCCGCGTTGGCATGGGCTGACATTTCCACCGGGGCGTTTCACGTGATGCCTTTGACATCCGTGCGGCTCAGCCCCGAACTGGCGCGGCTGGCCCCGTCCGAGTTAATCGTGGGCGACGGCATGGAACAGGCGTTGAACGAGACGGTGCGCGATCTTGGGATTTCATTGACCCCCATCGGGCGCGCCAGTTTCGACAGCACGGCGGCAGAAAAGCGTATCTGCGGGTTGTTTCACGTGGGCGCTTTGGATGCGTTCGGGTCTTTTGGCCGCGCCGAAGTGTCCGCCATGGGCGCGCTGATCGACTATCTGGAGATCACGCAAAAGGGCAAATTGCCCCTGCTGCAAACGCCGCTGAAGGAATCCGAGGACCGCGTGGTCCAGATCGACGCCGCCACGCGCCGCAATCTGGAACTGACCCGGTCGCTCTCAGGCGGGCGCGCCGGGTCACTGCTGTCGGTGGTTGACCGCACCGTGACGCCGGGCGGCGCACGTCTGCTGGAACAGCGCCTGTCCAGTCCGTCTCGTAATCTGGACATAATCCATGCCCGGCTTGATGCGGTGAGTTTCGCTGCTGAGGACAACCTGATCGCCTCGGACCTGCGCGAGGCACTGCGCAAAACCCCCGATCTGGACCGCGCCCTGTCGCGCCTGTCGCTGGACCGTGGCGGGCCGCGCGATCTGGCTGCCATCCGCAACGGCCTGACCCAGGCCGCCGCGATTGCCGAAATCTGCGAGGCGCAGGATCTGCCCGTTCTGCTCTCGACCGCGTTGCAGAACCTCGTGGGGTTCGACGATCTGCTGAACCTTCTAGACGAGGCTTTGGTCGCCGAACCGCCCCTTCTGGCCCGCGATGGAGGCTTCATCGCCCCCGGCTTCGACCCCGAACTCGATGAGGCCCGCACTCTGCGCGACGAAGGCCGGTCCGTCATCGCCGGGTTCCAGCAGAAATACGCAGAGCACACCGGCATCACCTCGCTGAAAATCAAGCACAACAACGTGCTGGGCTATTTCATCGAAACCACGGCTACGCACGCCGAGAAAATGCTGAACCCGCCTTTCAGTGAAACCTATATCCATCGCCAAACCACCGCCAATCAGGTGCGGTTTACCACGGTGGAACTGTCCGAGATCGAAACCCGCATCCTGAACGCCGGAAATCTGGCGCTTGAGATCGAAAAGCGGCTCTATCAAAGGCTTTCTGGCGATATCTTGGCCCTTGCTGCCCGCCTCAACCAAGCGGCCCGCGGGCTGGCCGAGCTGGACCTGACCACCGCGCTGGCCGATCTGGCGCGGGGTGAAAACTGGTGCCGTCCACAGGTCGACAGCTCGCGCGCGTTCAACGTGCAAGGCGGTCGCCATCCGGTCGTGGAACACGCGCTGCGCCAGCAATCGGGCGATGCGTTCATCGCCAATGACTGCAATCTGACCGCAGATCAGGGGGCCGCGATCTGGCTGCTGACCGGTCCCAACATGGCCGGTAAATCGACCTTCCTGCGCCAGAACGCCCTGATCGCCCTACTGGCGCAAATGGGCAGCTATGTCCCGGCCGAACAGGCCCATGTCGGCGTGGTCAGCCAGCTATTCAGCCGGGTCGGAGCCTCCGACGATCTAGCCCGTGGGCGTTCAACCTTCATGGTCGAGATGGTCGAAACCGCCGCCATCCTCAATCAGGCCGATGACCGCGCGCTGGTTATTCTGGATGAAATCGGGCGCGGCACCGCCACCTATGACGGCCTCTCCATCGCCTGGGCCACGCTGGAACATCTGCATTCCGCCAACCAATGCCGTGCGCTGTTTGCCACCCATTACCACGAACTGACCGCGCTGGCCGGCAAGCTGGAAGGCGTCGACAACGCCACTGTCGCCGTCAAGGAATGGGAAGGCGAGGTCATCTTCCTGCACGAGGTCCACAAGGGCGCCGCCGACCGATCCTACGGCGTGCAGGTCGCGCAACTGGCCGGGCTGCCCGCATCCGTGGTCGACCGTGCCCGCGTTGTTCTGGACCAGTTGGAGAAAACCGAACGCGAAGGCGGCAAGCAAAAGGCGTTGATCGACGACCTGCCTCTGTTCTCAGCCGCGCCGCCACCTCCGCCGCCCGCGCCTAAAGCATCGCCCGTCACAGATATGCTGGACGACATCCTGCCGGACGAGTTGACCCCGCGCGAGGCGCTGGACCTTATCTACAAACTGAAAGAGGCGGCCAAATCCTGACCGCCCCTTTCCAAGTCTGTGTGATCGCTTAGCTCGCAGGTGTCGACGACACCCCAACCTGCGCCGGGCGCAGCAGGCGGTCATGCAGCATGAACCCTTCGGCTGAGACCTGAATGATGTCGCCCGCGCGTGTTCCCGGCACCGGAGCTTCGAACATCGCCTCATGCACATTCGGATCAAATCGATCACCAACCTCGGGGGTGATCACCTCGATCCCGTGTTTCTGGAACACGTTCGTCAGCGCACGCATGGTCAGCTCAACACCTTCGATCAGACCGGCAGCAACCTCTTTCTGCTCATCGGTCGCGGCCTCAAGCGCGCGTTTCATGTTGTCGTAAACCGGCAGCATGTCACGGGCCAGTTTGGACCCACCATATTGTTCCGCATCGCGACGCGCCTTGTCGCCCCGCTTGCGCGCGTTTTCGGCATCGGCCAGAGCGCGCATGAACCGGTCTTTGTACTCGTCACGCTCGGCGCGCAGTTCGTCCAGTTCCAATGCCTCGTCACTGAACTCTGCGATTTCTTCCGCCAGCTCTTCGGCCTCGGCGGCTGCTATATCGTCCAGAAAATCTTCGTTCTTGGGCTCTGCCATCTCTTACCCTCTAGCTCCGGTCGGAAATCAGCTTGCCGACCAGTTGCGCCGTATAATCCACGATCGGCACGATCCGTCCATAGTTCAGTCGCGTAGGTCCAATAACCCCGACCGCACCGATTATCTTTCGATCAGCGTTCATATATGGAGACACCACCAAAGAGGAACCCGAAAGTGAAAAAAGTTTGTTCTCAGAGCCGATAAAAATGCGCACACCCTCGCCATCTTCAGTCAATTCAAGAAATTCGGCGATGTCACGCTTACGCTCCAGATCGTCAAACAGGGTGCGAATGCGATCCAGTTCCTCTTCCTGTGCGGGATCATGCAGCAGATTCGCCCGCCCGCGCACAATCAAACGGGCTGAGTCGCTGCCATCATTGTCCCAGGCCGCGATTCCACTTTCGACCAATTCGCGCGCCAGCACATCAATTTCCTGTTTACGCGCGTCGATCTGTGACAGCATCTGCTTGCGTACTTCGCTGATCGTGCGCCCCTCGATCAGCGCATTAAGGAAATTCGCCGCCTCACGCATGGAACTGGGCGTCTGCCCTGGAGGCGGGGTGAACAGGCGGTTTTCCACGTGCCCGTCCGAAAAAACCAGCACCACCAAAGCCCGGTCATGGCCCAGCGAGACGAACTCGATATGCTTGATCTCGGCCTCATGCTTGGGCGTCAGCACCAGTGATGCGCCTTGTGTCACGTGTGACAGGGCCGATCCCACCCGGTCCAGCATTCCGCCTACATCACCTGCGTTAGAGCCTAATGTCTCGTCCAGCTTCTGCCGGTCATCAGCGCCCAGATCGCCGACCTCAAGCAGCCCATCGACAAACATTCGCAGCCCCTGCTGCGTTGGAATCCGCCCCGCAGACACATGAGGGCTGTCCAACAGGCCCAGAAATTCCAGATCCTGCATCACATTGCGCACCGTCGCGGCGCTGACTTTCTCCGACAGGGTACGGGTCAGGGTGCGGCTGCCCACCGGCTCGCCACTTTCCAAATAGCTTTCGACGATCAACCGAAACACCTCGCGCGAGCGATCGTTCATCTCATTCAGAATTTTACTTGCTTCGCTCATCGGCGGCCCCCTGCTGGATCGTCATTAAATCGCAGGCAAATGAAAGGTCAATCGGGGTTGCATCGTAACGCCACGGGGCGGTATCCCAAAGCCAGCAAACAAAGGAAATTCCATGCGACCCTCAGGACGTAATCTAGACGAAATGCGCGCTGTTTCCATCGAGACAGGTTTCACCAAACATGCCGAAGGGTCTTGCCTGATCAAGATGGGCGACACCCATGTGCTGTGTACCGCCACAATCGAGGATCGCGTGCCGCCTTTCATCAAAGGCTCGGGCCTGGGTTGGGTAACGGCGGAATACGGGATGCTGCCCCGCGCGACCAACACCCGGATGCGGCGCGAGGCGGCCTCGGGCAAGCAAGGGGGCCGCACCGTGGAAATCCAACGCCTAATCGGCCGCGCCCTGCGTGCCGGTGTGGACCGGGTTGCCTTGGGAGAACGTCAGATCACAGTCGACTGCGATGTGATCCAGGCCGATGGCGGCACCCGCTGCGCCTCAATCACCGGCGGTTGGGTGGCGTTGCGTCTGGCGGTGAACAAGCTGATGAAGGCGGGCGATGTGATCAGCGATCCGCTGATCGATCCGGTCGCCGCCGTGTCTTGTGGCATCTATGCCGGTCAACCCGTGTTGGATCTGGACTACCCCGAAGACAGCGAGGCTGGTGTTGACGGCAACTTTATCATGACCGGTTCGGGCAAGCTGATCGAAGTGCAGATGAGCGCCGAAGGCTCGGTCTTTAGTCGTGCGCAGATGGATCAGCTGATGGATCTGGCCGAAAAAGGCGTCGGCGAGTTGGCCGCCGCGCAAAAGGCCGCGACCGCATGACCCGCAAGTTCGACAGCGACAGGCTGCTGGTTGCCACTCATAACAAAGGCAAGCTTGAGGAGATGGCGCATCTGCTTGAGCCCTTTAGTGTGACCGTGATCGGTGCGGGCGACATGAACCTGCCCGAACCGGAAGAGACCGAGGATACCTTCGTCGGCAACGCCCGGATCAAGGCGCATGCCGCCGCGCAAACAACCGGCCTGCCTGCCCTGTCGGACGATTCTGGGATCACCATCGACGCGCTGAACGGCGCACCCGGCGTCTACACTGCCGATTGGGCCGAAACTGGCAATGGCCGGGATTTCCTGATGGCGATGACCCGCGCTCATAATGAGTTGGAAGCCAAAAACGCCCCCCACCCGCGTACTGCGCAGTTCCGCAGCACGCTGGTGCTGGCCTGGCCCGACGGTCATGACGAAGTGTTCGAGGGCATCGCCCCCGGCCATCTGGTCTGGCCCATTCGCGGCGAAGGCGGGTTTGGATATGACCCGATGTTTGTTCCCGACGGCTATAACATTACCTTTGCCGAGATGGATCGCTGGGAAAAGAACAAGATCAGCCATCGCGGCCGCGCGGTGGAGATGTTCGTGAAGGGCTGCTTTGGCGGATGATTGGCGCAACGGGGGCTTTGGCCTGTACGTGCATTGGCCCTTTTGCGAGGCCAAATGCCCATATTGTGATTTCAACAGCCATGTATCGCGTAATATCGATCAAAAACAATGGCTTGAGGCATATCTAACCGAGTTGCGTCGCTCGGCCACAGAAACGCCCAATCGCGTGTTGAACACGATCTTCTTCGGTGGCGGCACCCCATCCCTGATGGACCCCGACACCGTCGCCGCTGTGATTGATGAGGCCCGCGCCCTTTGGCGGCCCGCCAATGACATGGAAATCACGCTTGAGGCCAATCCCGGCTCGGTCGAGGCTGGGCGCTTCGCTGCCTATCGTGATGCCGGCGTGAACCGGATCTCGATGGGGGTACAAGCGCTGAACGATGAAGATCTGCGTCGTCTGGGCCGTATCCACACAGTGGCCGAAGCACGCGCCGCCTTTGATATCGCCCGGAATTGCTTTGACCGCGTCAGTTTCGACCTGATCTATGCCCGCCAGCATCAAACGTTGGACGATTGGCGCGCGGAACTAACCGAAGCCCTGTCGATGGCCGTTGATCATCTGTCACTGTACCAACTGACGATCGAGGAAGGCACCGCCTTTGGCGACCGTTACGCGGTGGGCAAACTGCGCGGCCTGCCCGAGGATGACCACGCCGCTGACATGTACCTCGCCACGCAAGAGATTTGTGAGGCCCACGGCCTGCCCGCCTATGAGGTTTCGAACCACGCCCGACCGGGGTCAGAGTCGCAACACAATCTGATTTACTGGCGTTATGACGATTATGTCGGCATCGGCCCCGGAGCACACGGACGAGTAACCGCAAACGGAACAAAATGGGCCACCGAAACATACCTATCGCCGAATGCATGGCTGAAAGCAGCATCTGCGGGATCAGGTGAGAAGGAGCGAGCTGCCTTAACTCTGCAAGATCAGGCAAGTGAATACCTTATGATGGGGATTAGGATTGGCGAAGGACTAGATATTGATCGATTTGGTGCTCTGTCCAAGCAACCTCTGCCACAAGAAAAACTGCAACATCTCTGCGAACTTGGGATGATCGAACTGCATGATAACCGGCTTCGCGCAACCAAAGATGGACGCGCAGTTCTAAACGCCGTCATTCGAGAATTGTTGGGGTAACATGCAGTATCTCTGGGCAGCTTTGGGTTTGATTAGCGTCGCGCTTGCCGTGATCGGCATTGTGCTGCCCCTTCTGCCCACGGTGCCGTTCCTACTGTTGGCGGCGTTCTTCTTCGCGCGCTCGTCTTCACGACTGCACCACTGGCTAATCACGCATCGTACGTTTGGACCATTAATCCAGGATTGGCAGAGCTCTGGCGCCATTCGACCCGCCGCAAAAAGAGCGGCCACCGTGTCGATCGCCGCCGTCTTTGGAATTTCTGTTCTGATCGCGGTGCCCATCTACGTATTGGCAATTCAAGCCGTCGTTCTTGGCGGTGTGCTAACTTTTATCTGGACCCGGCCTAACGGCTAAGTTTGGCACACAGATCGTCCAACTGATCCAGATTCTCATATGTCAAAACAACCTGTCCCGTCTCGGTTCCGGCTTTATGATTGATGACAACCTTCATTGCGAGAATTGCAGACAGGTCTTTTTCAAGCGCGCGCGTATCGGCGTCTTTGCCCGCATCCAAATTCCGTGATCGAGGTGCAGATTTTTCAGCCTCGGGTTGGTGCTGCTTTTTTACCAAAGCCTCAGTTGCACGCACCGAAAGACCATCTCGAATGACGGTTTTAGCCAGATCGGTCGGGTTTTCAGCCGTCACCAAAGCCCGCGCATGTCCGCCAGAAAGCTTCCCCTCAACGACGAAATGCTGAACGTCCATTGGCAAAGACAAAAGTCTCAAAAGATTCGCTATGTGACTGCGGCTTTTACCCAGTGCTTCGGCGAGTTTCTCCTGCGTATGACCAAAGCGATCCATAAGCTGTTTGTAGCCCGCCGCCTCTTCTACTGCGTTCAAATCGGCGCGCTGGATGTTTTCGATAATAGCGACTTCCAGAACCTCAGTGTCGTCGAAATCCCGGACGATCACCGGTATATTGTGCAATTGCGCCATCTGAGCAGCGCGCCATCGCCGTTCGCCCGCGACGATTTCATAGTCCCCTTCAGAGATCTCGCGTACGATCAGCGGCTGAATGATGCCCTTTTCTTTGACTGAAGCCGCGAGTTCATCCAGTTGCTCGCGCGAGAATGTTCTGCGTGGCTGATTAGGATTCGCGTGCAGTTTTTCGATTGGTACCGTCATGTCCGGACGACGCGGTTCAGATACAGAGCGACCTTCGGGTTCTTGCGTCACATCAGCCATCAAAGCGGACAATCCGCGGCCCAAACCTCGGGGTTTTGCTTTCTTTGCGGCCACGTGACCCTCCTTTTACCGCTTATGCAGCGGCTTTTTTGTTTTTATGAATGACTTCCCGTGCCAAATGACGGTATGCCATTGCCCCTAAAGAGCCGGAGTCATATTGCAATACAGGCAACGCATAAGACGGAGCCTCACTCACCCGAACATTTCTAGGTATCTTGGTTTTAAATACCATCTCACCCAGATTGTCACGCGCGTCCTTTTCGACCTGCCGGGACAAGTTGTTGCGGTTATCATACATGGTCAACACAACACCTTCGATTCTGAGGTCCGGATTCGCTGTTTGTCGTACCTCTCGGATCGTCATCATCAGTTGTGATAAACCTTCCAAGGCGAAGAACTCGCTTTGCAAAGGAACAAGGACAGAATGCGAGGCCACCATAGCATTCACAGTCAGCAAGTTCAGTGACGGTGGACAGTCGATCAGCACAAAATCAAATTCAAACTTGTCGATCGCCGTTTGTCGCAACGCGTCGTGCAACAGATAGCTGCGCTTCTCATTTGAAATAAGCTCAATATCCGCCGAACTCAGATCCACTGTGGCCGGAATGACGTAGAGTCCGCCAATTTCTGTCTCTTGGATAACTGCCTCTAGCGGAGCGTCGTCCAGAATAAGGTCGTAAGTTGTCCAATCCCGGTCTTCAACACCAAGCCCGGTTGAGGCGTTGCCTTGGGGATCCAGATCGACAACCAGGACATTACACCCAGCTTCGGCTAGTCCCGCCGCGAGGTTGATCGCAGTTGTTGTCTTCCCTACCCCACCTTTTTGATTGGCAACCGCAATAATTCTGGGGCCGGTGGGGCGAGACAGGTCAACCACGTGAAACTCCTTTGATCTTAAGGATAACGGCTTGGGGTTCTGTTAAACTTGTAATCGGGTCGGCTTGGAAATTCCATTCTTCCCGAGCGTCGTCCAATTCTTTTTTCCAGTTTGCGCCTTTCGGCAACAACGCCACACCGGACTCGCTTAAATGCCTGTCACAATAGGATAAAAGCGTCTTCAGATCCGCTAGTGCACGGGCTGACAAGACTTGCGCATTCAATGGGCCAACTGTTTCAATTCGCTTAGATATGATCTTACAATTGGCACCACATTCGCGCGCAACATTCCTTAGAAAGGCCGATTTCCTCTGATCGCTTTCGACAAAAGTAAACTCTGCATTTGGGTTCTCTTCTACCGCCATCAAAGCGCAGACCATACCTGGAAAACCTCCTCCGCTACCCAAGTCAGCCCAGTTGTCGAATGTATCTGCACACCGATAAACCTGAACCGAGTCCTTGATGTGCCGAACCCAAATTTCATTAAGACTGTTGCGAGAGACAAGATTTATTTTGGGATTCCAGCGATTTACCAAGTCAACGTATGTCGTCAGCCGTTCCAATGTTTCACGTGAAACATCCAGACCTTCGAAAATCGCCCCGATCATGCTTTTCGCACCTTTTGGTCCCGCCGAAGTTTCGCTAAGACCAAAGTCAAAGCTGCGGGTGTTACGCCTTCTACGCGTCCGGCCTGAGCGATATTTTCAGGTCTGGCAATGGACAGTTTCTGCTTCATCTCAGAAGACAGCCCTTCCAAAGCAAAAAAGTCAAAATCCTGCGGAATTTCGTAAGACTCATCCCGCTTCATCGCCTCAACATCTTTTTTCTGACGTTCGATATAATTCGCATACAAGGCATCGCGCTCTACCTGAAGGCGTATGTCTTGGTCGACGGCCTCCAATGCAGGAATTAAGGGAAGTAAATCTTCGAACGAAACATCTGGGAATGCTAGAACGGCCATACCATCCCTGCGGTTACCGTCTTGGTTTACATTAATACCAGCAGATCGGATTTCCTTTGGCGTAAAACTGCGTTCAATCAACTTAGCCTTTGCAGAGCTAAGCTTCTCCATCTTTTCATTAAATGAGGTTCTGCGAACAGATTTCACACAGCCTAAATCCAAACCAATCGGTGTTAAACGTTGATCAGCATTGTCAGCACGCAAAGACAAGCGGAATTCGGCCCGAGAAGTAAACATTCGATACGGTTCAGCAACGCCACGAGTTGTCAGATCATCTATCATAACGCCGATATAACTGTCTGAACGTGTGAAATGGACGGGACCTTTATCAAATGCCGACAAAGCAGCATTTAAACCTGCAACCAATCCTTGGGCCGCGGCTTCTTCGTAACCTGTTGTTCCATTGATTTGCCCGGCAAGGAAAAGTCCGGGCACCTCTGGAAGTGCCAATGATGACGTCAGTACACGCGGATCGACGTAGTCATATTCAATTGCGTACCCAGGTTGAAGAATCTCAGCGTTTTCCAGGCCCTTAATCGACTGAACGTATTCCAATTGAACATCTTCGGGCAAAGAGGTGGAGATTCCGTTGGGATAGATTGTGTGGTCATTCACACCTTCGGGCTCAAGGAAAATTTGATGAGAGTCCTTGTCTGCAAACCTAACAATCTTGTCTTCTATAGATGGACAATACCGAGGACCAATCCCGTCAATGTGGCCACCATACATCGCTGATCGCGACAGGTTTTGCTCGATAATCTCATGCGTTCGTGAGTTGGTATGTGTTATACCGCAGGAAATCTGAGGCGCTTGGACGGTCTTGGATAAAAATGAGAATAACGTCGGAACGTCATCACCGTCCTGACGCTCCAGATCAGACCAATCAATGGTGCGGCCATCAAGCCGCGGTGGCGTTCCAGTCTTAAGCCGACCTAATGGAAGTTCGAAGCTATCCAGTCTCTCGGCCAGTTTAACCGATGGTCTGTCACCCATTCGACCACCGGGTCTGGAAACATCACCTATGTGAATGATTCCCCGAAGGAACGTACCTGAGGTCAAGATCACTGCAGCCGCGCGTACTTCAGACTCATCCGAGAGCTTTATGCCGACAACCTTGTTGCCAGACATCAGAAAGTCCACGACCTCACCAATAACTACGGTAAGGTTTGGTTGTGCTTGTGTTTCTTTCTGCATTGCAGATCGGTACAGAGCTCGGTCTGCTTGTGTTCTGGGCCCTTGCACCGCTGGACCTTTTCGGCGATTCAGTAAACGAAACTGAATTCCTGCCGCATCGGCGACCCGGCCCATGACGCCATCCAACGCGTCGATTTCTCGAACAAGATGCCCTTTGCCCAGTCCTCCAATAGCTGGGTTGCAGGACATGACGCCAATATCTGACGCAGAAAGTGTCACCAGTGCAGTATTGGCACCCATCCGTGCCGCAGCATGACCAGCCTCGGTTCCAGCATGGCCTGCACCAATAACTACAACATCGAAATCTGAATGTTTCACGTGAAACACTCCTTACTTACCCAGGCAAAAACTAGAAAAGATCTCGTCCAACAAATCTTCCACGCCTATTCTGCCAACCAACGCCTCGAGCGCCCGAATTGAACTGCGCAACTCCTCAGCCACGATATCATACATGTCGGGGCCTGATTCAAGAAACGACATCGCAGCGATCAAGGAGGTCTGAGCATTCACCAGCGCAGCACGATGCCGTTCCCGTGTTGCAATACCAGAACTAGTGGTTCGTTGACCAAGGACCCCCGATATATCGGATACTAGTCTATCCACGCCCTGACCTGTTATCCCCGATACTCCACCATCTGATACACTGCGAAGATCAGATTTCGGCAACACATGGATATCCCCCTTTTGCATAGAGATACCCAATGATTCAGGATCTTCGGCAAGGAAAACTCTAAGATCAGCTGTTTCCGCCCGTTTCCTGGCAAGCTCGATTCCCAGATTTTCAACGTGATCCTCAGTCTCGCGAAGGCCCGCTGTATCCAGCAAGGTAACCGGAAGCCCATCCAAGTCCATCCTTACTTCAATGACGTCTCGGGTAGTTCCGGCGTATTCGGAAGTGATTGCCGCTTCACGCCCTGCCAATGCGTTAAGCAAAGTCGACTTACCTGCGTTAGGAAGACCTACTATAGCCACTTCAAAACCAGATCTGATGCGTTCCGCAATCCGGACACCTTCGGCTTGATGCTGCAGGTCCGTTACAACACACGAGATCAAAGAGCGGACCTCAGGAGTTACGTCTGTTGGAACCTCTTCGTCGGCAAAATCGATCACGGCCTCCAACAATGAGGCCGCTCTGATCAAATCGCGACGCCATCTTTCCGCAAGCGTTCCTAGTCCACCTGCAAGTATTACCTGCGCCTGCTTACGCTGCGCTTCTGTTTCCGCATCTATGAGATCGGCCAACCCCTCGACCTGGGTCAGATCCATCTTACCATTCTCAAGCGCGCGGCGGGTGAATTCTCCGGGTTCTGCCAGGCGCAGACCGTTCGTATCCGACAGGCAACGCATGACGGCATTCACCGCGGCTGTACTGCCATGTATTTGTAGCTCTGCCACGTCCTCGCCGGTGAAACTGGCTGGTGCCTGAAATGTCAAAACCAGCCCATCATCCAGACGTGACCCATCTGGTGCCCGCAAGGTCCGCAACTTCATCCCGCGCGGCTGTAAATCCCCACCCGTCAAATCTGCCGCTGCAGAATGCGCCATGGGCCCCGAGAGGCGGATCACCGCCACCCCGGCTTTGCCTTGAGCGCTGGCCAAGGCGAATATCGTATCCATTCGAAGGCCTCGCGTTGGTTAAGACCTGTGTCAGGTATTCATTGAATCGAAGAACTCGCCATTCGTCTTCGTCTGTTTCAACTTGGACAGCAGGAATTCGATTGCATCGGTCGTGCCCATCGGGTTGAGGATTCGGCGCAGAACAAATGTCTTGGCCAGATCGCCCTTGTCGACCAGCAGGTCCTCTTTCCGGGTCCCGGATTTGAGGATGTCGATGGCTGGGAACACGCGCTTGTCGGCGATCTTGCGATCCAGCACGATTTCCGAGTTACCGGTGCCTTTGAATTCTTCAAAGATCACCTCGTCCATCCGGCTGCCGGTGTCGATCAGCGCTGTGGCGATGATGGTCAGCGAACCGCCCTCTTCGATGTTCCGGGCCGCACCAAAGAATCGTTTGGGTCGTTGCAGAGCATTCGCATCCACACCACCGGTCAGAACCTTACCCGAAGATGGGACCACAGTGTTAAACGCCCTACCAAGTCTTGTGATCGAGTCCAAAAGAATCACAACATCTCGTTTATGCTCAACCAGACGCTTAGCCTTTTCGATCACCATTTCCGAAACGGCCACGTGGCGCGTCGCCGGTTCATCAAAGGTCGAAGACACGACCTCACCCTTCACCGAGCGCTGCATGTCCGTCACCTCTTCGGGACGTTCATCGATCAGCAGGACGATCAGATAGCACTCGGGGTGGTTCTGTTCGATCGAGTGCGCGATGTTCTGCAGGATCACCGTCTTACCCGTCCGCGGAGGCGCCACGATCAGCGACCGCTGGCCTTTCCCAATGGGCGACACGAGGTCGATCACACGGGCCGATTTATCCTTGATGGTGGGGTCCTCGATCTCCATCTTCAGGCGCTCATCCGGGTACAGAGGCGTCAGGTTGTCAAACAGGATTTTGTGCTTGGCCTTTTCGGGCTCTTCAAAGTTGATCTTGGTTACTTTGATCAGCGCGAAATAGCGTTCATTGTCGTCAGGCGCTTTGATTTCACCTTCGACGGTGTCGCCAGTGCGCAGCGAATGCTGGCGGATCATGTCAGGCGACACATAAATGTCATCCGGACCTGGCAGATAGTTTGCCTCGGGCGAGCGCAGGAAACCGAACCCGTCTTGCAGCACTTCCAGAACGCCGTCGCCACCCACGGTCCAGCCCTCGTCCGCGCGTTCGCGCAGGATCTGGAACATCATCTCGCCCTTACGCATAGTCGAGGCGTTTTCGATCTCCAACTCTTCGGCCATGGCCAGAAGGTCTTTGGGGCTTTTGGCTTTCAGATCGGCCAGATTCAGGGATTCATTGGACATGATGCAAACCTTCACCGCTGACTGTGCGGCACGAAGTGGAATTTCAGTACGGAAGATACGCCGCCCGGACGGGCGTGTTGTGCGTTACATACGCATCCCGGCGGTCCGAGTCAAATGCTCGCTCAGAACTTCAGAACGACCGCCAGAACGATGATCACCATCAAAACGGTCGGAACCTCGTTCATCATGCGGTACTGCCGCCCAGTGAGCTTATTTCGACCCTCTATGAAGTCCTTGCGTCGCGCCATCAGCCAATGATGGAACCAGGTCATCCCGATCACCGCAGCCCCCTTGGCCCAGGGCCAGGCCCAATCCCAGCCAACAATGCCGGGTGTGAGAACCATGATCAGCCCGCAGACCCACGCCACGATCATCGCCGGACGCATAATCACGCGCAGCAGCTTCTCTTCCATTTCAAAGAAGATCTCCTGCGCTCCGTCTACTGCTTGCGCCTTTTCTACGTGATAGACGAACAAACGGGGCAGATAGAACAAGCCTGCCATCCAAGAGATCACAGCCATAATATGGACAGACTTCACCCACGGGTAGATTGCGAAAAGGAGGTCGGTCATGCTGGCTCCGAGGGTTGCTCGAAACCCTCCCTAATAAAAAAATAAGAAAAGAAAAAGGAAGATGGTTTTGTAGGGTGAACAATTTCCGTGGATTACTTTTTTACACAAGTGTTTTCCCCAGGTGGATAGAATCCAGCTTGAATAAAACGATTCTGTTGAAGAAAAAAATTCTTTATAAAAAACAGTATTTTAAACCATTATTGAATGTGTACTTCTGGGGATAACTCTTTGGGTAATTAAGAAAACTAGGGTTATACCATTCGGCAGACTTATCCTTGTCCCGGATGGACAGGATTTGGGCGACTCGGGGAAGTTTCAGTCGAAAACACCGGGCTTGCGTGTCAACCTGAAAACCATACAAACCATCTTAGAACGCTCAACGATTTGCACACGGGGTTTTCCACATGTCTGTCCCCATCATCCTGGCCTCGGGGTCATCCATTCGCGCGCAGCTTCTACAGAACGCAGGCGTGCCATTCACCGTCCAAGTCGCACGCGTAGACGAAGAGACGATGAAACGCGCCTTGCTGGCCGAGGGTGCCAGCCCGCGCGACATTGCCGATGCGCTGGCCGAGATGAAGGCGCGCAAGGTCAGTGACAAGAGTCCCGGCGCGATGGTGCTGGGCTGTGATCAGGTGTTGGATTTCGACGGTCAGCTGTTGTCCAAACCCAAAACGGCCGAGGATGCTTTTGCGCAGCTTAAGGCGATGCGGGGCAAGCGGCACATGTTGTTATCTGCTGCCGTGATCTATCAAGACGGCGAGCCGATCTGGCGGCATGTGGGTCAGGTTCGCCTGCGGATGCGGATGAGCTCGGATGCGTATCTGCGCGACTATATCGACCGCAACTGGGAGAGTATCCGCCATGCGGTCGGGGCCTATAAGCTTGAAGAAGAGGGCGCGCGCTTGTTCGCCACCATTGACGGAGATTATTTTAACGTTTTGGGTATGCCTCTATTAGAGCTGCTGAACTACCTGGCTGTCAAAGGGGTGATTGATCAATGAGCAAGACAAAAATTCCTTTGGCTGGGGTGATTGGTCATCCGGTCGCGCATTCGAAGTCGCCTCAGTTGCATGGACATTGGCTAAAGACATATGGGCTGCCGGGTCACTACGTGCCGATGGATGTGGCCCCGGAAGATTTGCAGGATGTTTTGCGCGCATTGCCCAAGGCTGGGTTCGTGGGGGCAAATGTCACTGTTCCACATAAAGAGGCTGCGCTGCGACTGGCCGACGAGGTTTCGGACCGGGCACGCAAGATTGGCGCGGCAAATACGCTGGTGTTCCAGAAAGATGGCCGAATTCACGCAGACAATACCGATGGCTACGGGTTTCTTGAGAACCTGCGCAGCGGTGCGCCGGATTGGTCCCCGTCGGGCGGACCTGCGGTTGTGTTCGGGGCTGGCGGTGCCGCGCGGGCGGTGCTTCAGGCTTTGGTTGACGCAGAGGTGCCCGAGATTTTGCTGACCAACCGTACCCGTGAACGGGCCGAGATATTGCGCGATGAATTTGGACCCAGCATCAAGGTTGTCGATTGGGTTCAGGCTGGAAATGTGATCGAGGATGCGGAATTGGTAGTCAACACCAGTTCTTTGGGGATGCAAGGGCAGCCCGAACTGCGTGTGCCGCTGGACGGGTTGCAGCCCGGTGCGGTTGTGACGGATCTGGTCTACGCACCGCTGAAAACGCATTTATTAAAAACCGCCGAAGAGGTCGGCTGCACCACTGTCGATGGCCTAGGCATGTTGCTGCATCAGGCGGTTCCGGGTTTCGAAAGTTGGTTCGGCGTCCGCCCCGAGGTCAATTTGGACCTGCGCGCGGCTGTTTTGTCATGAGTTTCGCGCTGGGCCTGACGGGCTCGATCGGAATGGGCAAAAGCACGACGGCGCAGATGTTTGTTGATGAAGGCTGCGCGCTGTGGGATGCCGATGCGGCCGTACATAGACTCTATTCAAGGGGTGGAGCTGCTATTGACCCAATGCAAGCAGCTTTCCCGACCGCAATCTTTGACGGCGCCGTCAGCCGGGAAGTGTTGAAACAAATCATCGGAAATGACCCGGCTGCGCTGAAACAGATCGAAGGCATCGTGCACCCTCTGGTCGCCGCAGACCGTGCGTCGTTTCGGGCGAACGCCAGGGCGGATATTCTGGTTTTCGACATTCCCTTGTTGTTTGAAACCGGTGGAGACGCTGCGATGGATGCCGTCGCCTGTGTGTCGATCCCAGCCGATGAACAAAAGCGTCGCGTGATGGCGCGCGGTACGATGACCGAGGCGCAGTTCGAACAGATTCGAGCCAAACAGATGCCCAATGAAGAAAAATGCGCTCGGTCGGACTATGTGATCGAGACGGACAGTCTGGACCACGCCCGCGCGCAGGTGCAGGATGTGGTCCGGCAGATACGGGCGGGGCTGGAAGATGCGTGAAATTGTACTGGATACCGAAACCACGGGCTTTGACCCCGAAAGTGGCGATCGAATCGTCGAGATCGGCGCGGTTGAGCTTTGGAACCACATGGCCACGGGCGAGACCTATCATGTCTATATCAACCCCGAGCGCGGGATGCCCGAAGAGGCCTTTGGCGTGCATGGTATCGGCCCCGACCTGCTGGATAACCCACGCCCGCCGGAAAAGGGCGAGGTCACGCTGAAAGATAAGCCGGTTTTCGCAAAGGTCGGTCAGGGGTTTCTGGATTTCGTGCAGGATTCGCGGTTGGTGATCCACAACGCCTCGTTCGACATGAAGTTCCTGAATGCCGAACTCAAATGGATGGGTTTGCCGACCCTGCCTATGGCACAGGCACTGGATACGCTGGCCATGGCTCGCAAGAAATTCCCCGGCTCGCCCGCGACTCTGGACGCGCTGTGCCGGCGGTTCAATATCGACAATTCGAACCGAACGCTGCACGGCGCGCTTTTGGATTCAGAGATCCTGGCCGAGGTGTATCTTGAACTGATCGGCGGACGACAGCCGGATTTTGGTCTGTCGACTTCAGCGGCGGCAACAGCAGCCGGGGGTGAGGAATGGCGGCCCACAGCCCGTCCGACGCCGTTGGCCTCAAGGATCACGGAGGAAGAGCGCGCGGCGCATGAAGGTTTTGTTGAAAAACTGGGCGAAAATGCCCTGTGGACCCGCGCCTGAAGGTGTCCCCGGCGCGGGTCTGATTGTTTAGGCTTCTGCTTTCTGCGCCTCGGCCTGACGGCGCATCAGCTCATTCCGGTACAAAGCTACAAAGTCGATATTGTCCAGATTGACCGGCGGATATCCACCGTCGCGTGTTACGTCGCTGACAATACGGCGCAGGAACGGGAACAGCATCCGGGGACATTCGATCATCAGGAAGGGGTGCAGCTGATCCTCGGCCACGCCTTCCACATGGAACAGACCACAATAGTCGATCTCGCACAGGAACAGGACGTCTTCCATCCCCTTGGCTTTGGACTTGAGGTTCAGCTTGACCGAGACCTCATACTGATGCTCGACCTGACGCTTTTTAGCGTCAAGATTGACCTGAACAGAAATCTCGGGCTGCACGTCGCCCGACACACCCTTTTGGGCCATCACGTTTTCAAAAGACAGATCACGAATGAATTGTCCCAGAACGCGCATTTGAATCTGAGGTGCAGCCGGTGCGGCTGCGATGTTTTCTTTGGCGTCTTCTTCGGCCATGGGTCTACTCCGAAACTAAAATCCGCCATTGCTTAGCAAGTTGGGCGCGGCACCTCAATGCAGGTCACGGGCCATCCACCCATTTCGATGGTTTTGATGGGTCACGACGGGGTTGAACTTCGGTGTATTCCCCATCAATCACGTCATCACCCGATGGGTTGGGGCCACCGCGAAACTGCGTGCCCGTACCCATCTGGAATTGAGTTATCTGCACTTTTGATTTCAGATATCGAAATACAGCGACGCGAACCCCCGGAATAAGAAGGGCAAATCCGACCGCGTCGGTGAAAAAGCCTGGCGTCAGCAACAACACACCGGACAGCAGGATCATCGCTCCGTGGGCTAATGGCTCGGTCGGATCGTCAAGGTCAGCAAAGGAACGCTGCAGATTTGCCAGCGCCATGCGACCTTGTGTCCTGACCAAAGCAGTACCAATAACAGCGGTCACAACGACAATTGCAAGCGTGGGCCACAGGCCGATCAGACCTCCGACCTGAATGAACAGGGCGATTTCGATGATCGGAACCAGCAAAAATGCCAGAAACAGATACATAAGCGTTATCCTTTACTACAGGTCGGGCAGTAGACTTGTCCCGAACTGTCACCTACATAGTGGCATGAGGCCGCGTATACAAAGCTGCGGTCTGATAAAGAGGATGAAATGAACGAACCGATGATCCAGTTGCTGGTCCTGGCCGGAATTGCCGTTTTCCTGATCCTACGCCTCAAAAGCGTGCTGGGGACGCGTGAGGGTTTTGAGAAGCCCCCCGTTCAACAGCAGCCAGAAGCGCATAAATCGCGCCGAGACTTCGAGGTGATCGAAGGTGGCCCGGATCACGACATTACCGACCACGTCGCCGAAGACAGCGAGCAGGCCCAATCCCTGGCCGCGATGAAACGGATTGAGCCCGGCTTTTCTGTCAGCGAATTCGTCCAAGGCGCCCGCGGTGCTTATGAGATGATCGTCATGGGGTTCGAAAAGGGCAATCTGGATGAAATCCAGCCCTTCTTGTCCGAAGAAGTGTTTGACACATTTGTTTCGGTGGTCGCCTCTCGCGAAGATCAGGGTCTGACCATCGAGGCCGAGTTTATCGGTGTGCGGGAAACCGCCCTAGCTGATGTGAAGTTCGACAAGGACACCAACGAAGCCGAAATCACCATGCGATTTGTGGGTGAGCTGACATCGGTTGTCCGGGATCGCGGTGGGGATATCATCGAAGGCAACCCCAACACCGTCAAACGCCAAAAGGACAGCTGGACCTTTGCCCGCGTCATGGGCTCGGACGATCCTAACTGGCTGCTTGTTGCCACGGACGCATGATTGCTGCGCTTCGGTCGCTTTTGCTGGGGGCTGTGATGGCAACCTCTGCCAGCGCCGAGGCGACGCGTTCCATTCTGTCATTTGACGATCTTGATGGCTGGGCCGCCGATGACCACGGTGCGGCCCTTTCAGTTTTCTTGAACACATGTGGTGATCTGGAAGATCCGGACTGGCGCGCCCTGTGTGCTGTCGCCCGCACCTACGAGGCGGATGCTGCACGTTCCTTTTTTGAACTGTTCTTTCGCCCCGTTCTGGTCGAGGACGGTGATGATGCCCTGTTCACGGGGTATTTTGAACCCGAACTGGATGGCTCTCGCACGCGGACGGAACGGTACAAATACCCGATCTACAAAATGCCCCCCGAGGCACGGGCCGACGGACCTTGGTTGAGCCGCCGCGATATTCTGACAGGCGAGGCTATGAACGGCCGCGGGCTTGAGATCGCATGGGTCGATGACCAGGTCGAGTTGTTTTTTTTGCAGATTCAAGGCTCGGGCCGTATTCGCCTGCCTGATGGCGGTGGATTGCGCGTGGGCTATGGCGGGGCGAACGGCCATCCGTATCGTTCGATCGGGAAAGAGCTGATCCGACAAGGCGCATTGGCTGCGCATCAGGTCAGTGCGCAGATGATCAAATCCTGGGTCCGCAAAAACCCCGAGGCCGGTGCCGAACTGCTGTTTCACAACCCCTCTTACGTGTTTTTCCGAGAGGTCACGCGCGTGGCACCCGAGTTTGGGCCGTTGGGCGCAATGAATAGGTCTGTCACGACCATGCGCAGTATTGCCGCTGATCCCGCCTATACGCCGCTGGGCGCACCGGTCTGGGTGGAAAAGAACGGCAAAGATCCTTTGCGCCGCTTGATGATTGCACAGGATACCGGGGCTGCAATCAAAGGCGCGCAACGAGCAGATATCTTCTTTGGAACCGGGGACGAGGCCGGCCGCGCTGCTGGTCGTCTTAAGGATTCGGGGCGCATGGTTGTTTTGCTGCCAATCCAGCGCGCCTATGCGCTGTTGCCGGATGCATTCTGATGACCCGGCGCAAACTGACCGAGGACGAGATCGAGCTATGGCGCAAAGTTGCCAAACAAGCTGAACGGATGCATCCCGAGTTGCCACAATCCGTACATCCGACCCAACTGCCCAAGCCCAAGCCGACCAAAACGCCCAAAGCGCGGGTCGACCCGTTCGAGTTTGGCCAAACAGCGCCAGCCAAGCCATCGCGCAATTCGCTGCAGCCCTCTGTCACGGATCGGCTACGGGCTAGCCCGGTGCAGATGGACGCCAAGGCATTTGGTCGCATGAAGCGGGGCAAGATCAAGCCAGAGGGCAAGCTGGACCTTCATGGAATGCGCATGGACACGGCCCATCCTGCCCTTGTCCAATTTGTGCTGACCGCGCAGGCACAGGGCAAACGTCTGGTTCTGGTGGTGACCGGTAAAGGCAAGGATCGGGATGAACCCGGTCCCATTCCCACCCCGCGAGGCGTTCTACGCAATCAAGTGCCGCATTGGCTGTCGATCCCGCCGCTGGCGCAGGCAGTTTTGCAGGTTACTCCTGCGCATATCAGTCATGGCGGTGATGGCGCGTATTACGTCTATCTGCGACGCACGCGCTAAAACTAGCGAACAGCGCGTGTAATTCCGATCCAGACCAACGCGCTAACGGCAATAAAGAAAACACCGATCCATAAGAACTGATTGTCCAGTGCCATACCTTGGTCAATCAGAACTCCTGTCAAACCGGGACCGATTGCTGAACCCAATACCATGACCGCCGTGGCCATCGCCTTGATCGCACCAATATGGCGGGTTCCATAAAACTCGGCCCAAAAAGCGCTGGGCAGGGTACTGTTTGCCCCGACGGTCAGGGCCAGAAAGATCAATGCCAGTGCCGCTCCTCCCAGTGTATCCGTGGCCGAGACGATCATGAATCCAATTGCCATAGGTAATTGGTAAAACGGCATCATCCGCGCAGTGCCCCATTTGTCCAAAGCCCAACCCGCTGCAAACATCGAAAGCAGCGAAACCCCGGTATAGACCGGAAACAGGGCCACCAGTTCAATATGTCGCCAGTCTTTGATTTCAGCCAGGTGCACTTGATGGAAGAAGAACGCAGTGATGAAGGCGGATGGTCCCAGTATTGCAGGGGTCATGAACCAGAAAAGCGGGCTCAGGAGTGCTTGCCTCCGGGTCCAGTGGCGCCCTTGCATACCGACAGAGGAATATGCGGTGGCAAGGCTTTGCGGGGTTCGTTCTTTCCGCAGCAGAAACAGTAGGACCGGGATTCCCAAAACCACTACTCCGGCGGACATCAACCAAAGCAATCGCCAGTCTAAAAACACCATCGCGGCCACAAAGATCACTGGCAGCAATGCTTCGCCCACTGCGAACCCGACGGAAGCGATTGACAGCGCCTTGCCCCGCGTCGCGGTGAACCAGCGCGCCATTGCGACCATGGCCAGATGGACGCTCATGCCTTGACCAAACAAGCGCAGCAAAAAAATTATGACCGGCAACAGGAACAACAGGCTATTGAGTGCCATGGCCAACGCCGCCAGCGCCAAACCGGCCAGAACTGCAGGCCCCAGCACACGCACACGGAAGATATCCGTCAAACCTCCGGCCCAGATCATGACGACGGCAGAAACTGTGGTGCCCAGCGAATACAACCCACCCCACGCCCCATGGCTCAGCCCATAGGCGGTACGAATCTCGCCCGAAAAAACCGAAATGAAAAAGGTCTGACCGAAACTGGACAGGAATGTCAGCACCACTCCCGCACCCAACCACGCCCCGTTGTCACGTAGAAACCGGGCAGCCTGAAACTGCGTCACGGAGAGCTGACCTGCGCTTGTCCTGTTTCGGTCAGAACGATCTCGGTCGCGCCGGTCGGGTTGCGGACGCTTGCTGGGGCAATCACGTCGATGCCCCGCTGTTCGGTGCCAAATGTATTGCTGACCCGGCGGGCCGACCCGATGATCGCAAGCAATGCAGGTGAGGTTGCAGCCACGAAATGCGAGGATTCTGCGTCATCATTAAAGGCCGTCGTGTCCAAAATGCTGATCTTGTACTCGGCCAGCGCGTCGGTCGAGCTGATATTGCCCAGCCGTTCGCCCTTGGTGGTGCCGCGCAGCCGCGCCGAGACGCTCAGCAGCTTGTCCTTTTGTGAAACGATGACGATGAAGGGGTCAGGCGGGGTCTTGATGACGTCCATCTGGGACCGGAACAGATCCACATCCAGATCAGGCGCGATCAGAACAACCCCCTCGATGTTGCGCTTGGACCATCCGGGTTCGCGCAGCTCGGCCTGTCGCATCATCTCCATCGTCAGGGCGGTGCCCATGGAATGCGCCACCAGAACCACGCGTTTGACACCCATGGATTTCAGGTGGCGGACGGTTTTTTCCAGCCCGTCGCGGGCAAACAGCATACTGTCCAGATCATAGGCATAGCCATATCCCGTGGCCTGACTGGGCCAGGAATAGACCATTGTCGCGCCGGGGATGTTCAGATCGTGACTAAGCTGAGCGGCACGAAAGGCGGTTTCTGCCTGGGTGGTGTTGTACCCATGAATAAATATCGACACCTCATCTGCGCCTTTGAGGCGTGATTTCATGTCTTTGGGCCCCTGCAATTCCTCGACCCCGGCCATGACAAACTGTTTTTCAGGGTTTGGATTGGCGTAAGAAAAATCCAGCGTTCCCGGCGTGTGGTTGGGCGGAATAGAGACCGTCATTTCCAGAAATTGCAGTGTCTCACCGCGTTTGAACCCATATGATCCATCCACTTCACGCGCGCGGGTGGTGGTGGCAAAAATGGTCTCGGCCGTGCCGACGCTCAGCGCAGATGGCACAGTTTTGGACACGGTGCGATCCACGCAGGCGGTCAGAGACGTCGCGGTCAGAATAATCAGAAGGTAACGCAGCACGGGGAACGGCCCTTTAGAGGTTTGGCCCTAGGCTAACGCATTCCCGCCCCACGTCCAGCGAGGCAGGTTGGCACAGGCGGCAAAAATCAGCCGGGTGCGTTACAGAACGTAACGGCTGAGATCGGTGGATTTGGTCAATTCGCCCAGATTGTCATCCACGAATTGCGCATTCACAGTGATTTCCACTCCGGCCTGATCGGGTGCTGTGAACGAGAGTTCCTCGAACACGCGTTCCATCACCGTATAAAGCCGTCGCGCGCCGATGTTTTCGATGCTTTGGTTCACATCCGCCGCGATCTTGGCGAGCGCCGCGATGCCGTCATCGGTGAAACTGACAGTCACCTCTTCGGTGCCCATCAGTGCGGTGTATTGGCGGGTCAGGGCATTGTCGGTCTCGGTCAGGATACGCACGAAATCCTCTTCGGTGAGCGCGCGCAGTTCAACCCGGATCGGCAGACGCCCCTGCAATTCCGGCAGCAGGTCCGAGGGCTTAGCGATGTGGAACGCGCCTGAGGCGATGAACAGGATATGGTCGGTTTTCACCGGACCATGTTTGGTGGACACGGTGGTGCCTTCGATCAGCGGCAGCAGGTCGCGCTGCACCCCCTCGCGGCTGACATCGCCACCGCGCGCATCCGAGCGGGCGCAAACCTTATCGATCTCATCCAGAAAGACGATGCCGTTCTGTTCGACTGACTCCAAGGCCACACGGTTGACGGTTTCGTCATCCAGCAGCTTGTCGGCCTCTTCCCCGATCAGCGCGTCATAGCTTTCGGCCACGGTCATGCGTTTTTTGACGGTGCGCCCGCCGAACGCCTTGCCGAAGATATCGCCCAGATTCATCATCCCCATCTGACTGCCGGGCTGACCGGGCAGGTCAAACATCGGCATCGGGTTTGAACTGTCGGCCAGCTCCAGCTCGATCACCGTGTCATCCAGCTCTCCGGCCTTGAGTTTTTTGCGGAACATCTCGCGCGTGCCTTCGCGGGCGTCTTCCCCAGCGATGGCTTCGATCACCCGGTCTTCGGCGGCCTGATAGGCGCGCGCTTTCACATCCTCGCGCATGTATTCGCGGGTCTGGATGATCGCAGCATCGGCCAGATCACGGACAATCTGTTCGACGTCACGGCCCACGTAACCCACTTCGGTAAACTTGGTCGCCTCAACCTTGATAAAGGGGGCGCGAGCCAGCTTCGCCAGACGGCGGCTGATCTCGGTCTTGCCGACGCCGGTGGGTCCGATCATCAGGATGTTCTTAGGATAAACCTCGTCCCGGATGTCATCGGCCAGTTGTTTGCGCCGCCAGCGGTTGCGCAGCGCCACAGCGACCGCGCGTTTGGCATCCTTCTGACCGATAATGAAACGGTCCAGTTCCGAGACAATCTCGCGCGGGGTCAGGTCGGTCACGGGTGCAGTCCTTTCGATCAGCGGTTTGGCTTACGTAGTCACCGCACAGGTGAAAACAACAGCGGCAGCGTTGGTTAGCAACGCCCTATCGTGTTTGCAATTGCTTTCCATAGGTGAAACGCGCCCATTCTGTTACGGTGGCCTGAAGGTCAGGAGCTTGAAAATGACGAAAATTGCCAAGATCACCCTGCTGTTTGTGGTGTTTGTGGACTTGCTGGGTCAGGGTCTGGTCTTTCCGATCATCAACTCGCTGATCATGGAGACGTCGTCCAGTTTTCTGCCCGAAAGTACACCGATGGGACGGCGGCATTTCTACTACGGTTTGGTGATCGGGTGCTTCTTTCTGTCGTGGTTTCTTGGGGTGGTTTATGTGTCCAAGGTCTCGGACTCGATCGGACGCAAGAACGCGCTACTGGTTTGTCTGGGTGGGGCGCTTGTGGGCTATGCGCTGACGATCGCCTCACTTTACCTCAACAGCCTGCTGCTGTTGATCATTGGGCGGTCAATTACTGGGTTCACAGCCGGAAACCAACCAATCGCGCAGGCGGCGATGATTGATGGCAGCACGGATGCCGCCGACCGGGATCGTAACATGGGGTACATCGTTACCGGCGTCAGCTTTGGCCTGGTCGGAGGGCCCATCATCGGCGCCGTTCTGTCCGACGCCACTTTGCTGGGCAGCTATGCCACGCTCAAGATGCCGTTCTACGGCGCGTTTGTTCTGGTGCTGATCGCCATCTTCATGGTGATGACCTTTTTCAAAGACACAAGGACCGAGCGGACTGCTTTCGTGTTTCGCCCCCGAGATATCACCGACAGCCTGATTGCAGTGCGCGGGCATCCGATGGTCCTGAAGATCCTGCCAGTCTATTCCTTCTTCATGATCGCCAACGTCACCTTCTATGTGTTCGTCGACAATTATCTGACCAGTCGCTTTGGCTATGGCGTCATCGGAGGGAGCATGGCCATGGTCGTCATCGGCTTTGCCCTGGCCTTTTCCAGCACCTTTCTGGTGAAACCAGCACAACAAAGGTTCAGCAAGCATCAGATCATTTATGTCTCGCTGATCACAATGGTGATCTGTGGCTTTGGTTTCGCCTTTAGCCCCAGCGGTGTTCTCAGTTACGTGCCGGTGTTCTTTTTCTATTTCTTCTTCGGGGTATCTTATCCGACTTTACTGGGCTTGTTTTCAGCAAGTGTCAGCGAAACCGATCAGGGCTGGGTCATGGGCGTGACGACAGCCGTCTTCTGCCTGGCTGGAGGGATCATGTCCCTGATTGGCGGCGGATTGATGAGCATCGATATCCGCGTGCCCTACTATATCGTCATCGTCGCGGCGATACTGGGCCTGATCGGCATGCACCGCCGCTGGAAAGGGAAAGAGATCAAGGCGCTATTGGCCTGAGACAGTTTTGCGTTTGATTTGAATCGAAATACGCTGCCTCTCCCTGCGGTCGAACGCGCATTTAGATGCATTTCACCGAATTAAACGCAGAACGTCTTAAATTTCCTCGACCGTCAGATTGCCGTTGGTGTAGACGCAGATATCGGCGGCAATAGCCATTGCCTCGCGCGCCACGGTTTCGGCGTTTTTGTCACTGTCCATCATCGCGCGGGCGGCGGCCAATGCGAAATTGCCACCCGACCCGATGGCGGCGACGTTGTGTTCGGGCTCTAGCACGTCCCCTGCCCCGGTGATCACCAAAAGGTCTTTGCCGTCGGTGACGATCAGCATCGCCTCAAGCTTTTGAAGGTATTTGTCGGTGCGCCAGTCTTTCGCCAGCTCGACCGAGGCGCGGGCCAGTTGGCCCGGCGTTGCCTCAAGCTTGGCTTCCAACCGTTCCAGCAAAGTGAACGCATCGGCTGTTGATCCGGCGAAACCAGCCACAACCTCGAACCCACCGGGGGACAGGCGGCGCACCTTGCGGGCAGTGCCTTTGATCACCGTCTGGCCCAGACTGACCTGACCATCCCCGGCAATCACCACTTGGCCGCCTTTCTTGACGCCAATAATTGTCGTGCCATGCCAACCGGGAAAATCGCTGTCTGCCATAGGGGCCTCCGTTTTCAACTGGCATCCTATATGGGCCGGGCGTGCGTTCAGCGCAACAGTTCTCAAACTGCTCAAAAGATATGCATTGAGTGCAATTCGGGGTTACCGGACTAGCAATTGTGAGACTCGGGCTTTGATCCTACATGAGCCTCACAACCGACGAAGGGTCGGCTGTTTCAGTTACAAGGAATGCGCAAATGGCAACCACCGCAAATATCCATGCGCCGCTCGGAGCAGCTACCATCCTGCATGTAGTGGACGCGTTCTTCGGAACCTATGAAAAGGCACTGGCGTGGAATGAATCCCGCAAGACACGCAAGCTGTTGTGGGAACTCTCCGACGCCCAGCTGGACGATGTCGGTCTGTGCCGTGCGGATATCGAAAAATTCTGATCCGCAAACGGAATACCCGCTTAGACAAGCCGCTCGAAGTCGAGCGGCTTTTTCTTTGTCAGGACAGTTTGTATTGGCCGTCCATGTCAGGCAGGAATGCCTCGATCGCAGCGGTGGCCACAACATGACGCCCCCCGTCTGGGTCAACGACATCAATCCCACCTTGAACCGCACGAACTTGCGCCCGACCGCGTGGCAAATCAGCAGCCACCTGATCACAGTCCACAGCTGACGGCTGTTGTACCCCGAGCGTCACCTGAACCCGCATCGCTGTGTGATCCACACCAAGCTTGGAAAAAAGCGTGATCGAGGAATGGTGCAGCGCATCCTGCACTGCGCGTCTTGCGGCCTTTGTGTAATCCTGCCCGTACAGGTCATTTCCAGTGCCCATCTCAAGGATAATTCGCTTTTCGCCCATCAAACGGCCTCCATATCAAACGAGACTATGATTGCGGCATTGGCGATCACGGTGTGACCTTGCGCATCAGGCTTTTCTATATCCAATCCTCCTTGATTGACCTGGATCGAAGGTCGCCCATAGGGAAAAACGGCCTTCAACGCCTCGACATCCACTTTATCCGGTTGGGCTACGCCGATTTCGGCATCAATGATCATGGCCTCTTTCTGAAAGCCGAACAGCTCTGCCATATTCACCGAGTTGTGCCACAAGGCATCCTTGATCGCGCGCAGCGCAGCCTCGGTATAGTCTTGGCGGCGCAAGGACGTTCCCATGCCAAATTCAACAAGAACACGTGTTTTAGCCATTTGATCCTCGGTCACAAAAAAGGCGCCCCTAGTGGGACGCCTTTTATTTCGGTTGATCCAATGGATCAGATGGACTCTTCGATCCAGCTTTGCAGCGCGGCTTTGGGTGCCGCGCCTGCGCGGTTCGAAACAACCTGACCGTCCTTGAAGATGAACAGCGCGGGAATACCGCGTACACCCATCGCTGCAGCGGCGTTCGGGTTGCTGTCCACGTCAACCTTGGCAATTTTCACCTTGCCGCCATACTCGGTCGCCAGCTCTTCCAGAGCGGGGCCGATTTGCTTACAGGGGCCACACCATTCTGCCCAGAAATCGACAACAACAGGGATGTCGGAATTCTTGACTTCGGCGTCAAAGGTATCGTCGGTTACGGCTACGGTCGACATATTCTGTCTCCTGAATGGGGAATGCTTGGCTTCAGAACCTAGGCACGGGGTATCCCGAGGTCAAGGTATCTGGGCGCGGGTCAGTGCTTGGGTCACAAGTTCGTGTGGCAACCACATTAGCTGCGCGGTACGGGTCCATAGGATGGCGGTTTTCACTTTTCGGTCGGGATAGATTTGGGCCATCGCTTGCGCATAAGCTCCCATCTGCCGCAAAAGACCCTCGGGGCACGCAGTCGGGACCTGTGGAACGGTGGCGTTTGATTTAAAATCAATCACCTGCACCTCAGTTTCGGTTACGATCAGCCGGTCAATCACCCCATGCATTCGTTGACTGCCCAGATCTGCGCTAACAGGAACTTCGGCCAGCGTGTTTTCCGCAAAGACTGGCCGCAAGTGGTCCGAGGTCAGAACGGCCTTTGCCTCTGCCAGCAGATCGTTGCGTTCGATGTCTTGCATATCGGGAAGTACTCTGGCGCAAAGCTGCGGCCAGTCCTGATATGGTGCGCTGGGCAGGTGTTCCAGCAACAGATGCAGGCGGGTGCCCCTGAGTTTGGCGGCCTCTTCATCCTGCCCCGCATCACCCGGCAGTGCCTTGGCTCCACCCAGATTAGAAGGGCTGAGCGTCTCGGACTGCGGCAAAGGCGGCGCGGCGGGGGATTCAAACATTGCGGGCAGATCAGTCTGCGTGGTTTCGGCCTGTTCCTGTTCGACAAGCGACAGCGCGTCCCAATTCCCATGCGACAGGCGCAGAGTTTCCGAGCCCGGCAATTGCGCGGCCCCTGCCCGCGCCATTGCCGCCGCGACCATCTGATACCAGCTGGTGACATCCTTGCCGACATCGCCCGCAGCCCCGACGATCAGCCACTTTTCTGCCCGTGTCAGAGCCACATAGAGCAATCTCAGGCGCTCATTCTCTTCCCGCGCGCGGGCCTCAGACCGGGCCTGTGCGATCAACGCGGGTGAGGCATCCGCGGGCACTTTCCACAAAGGCACCCCCTCGCCCACCATGATCTCGGCATCGCGGGGGGCTTGACGTTTTCCGGTATCGGGCAGGATCACGATCGGAGCCTCCAGCCCCTTGGAGCCATGCACTGTCATCACCCGGATCATGTTGCCGACACCGCTCATCTGCCGTTTGATTTCCAGATCGTCGGTTTGCATCCAGACCAGAAAGCCGGTCAGGCTGGGAATATCCGTGCGCTCATAAGCTAGGGCCTGCGACAGCAGCGCGTTGATCCCGTCTTCGGCCTCGGCCCCCAGACGACCCAGCAATTTGCGCCGTCCGTCATGGCGAGTCAGGATGCGTTCGATCAGGTCATAGGGGCGCAGAAAGTCGATCTGGCCGCGCAGGTCATTCAGAATCTCAAGCGTTTCGGGGAAATCCTCGGCCCGGTGGCGCAGGGCGGCCCATAGGAACTGCTCGGACCGCCGGTGTGCCAAATCGAATAGCTGCTGCTCGGTCCACCCGAATAACGGTGATTTCAGCACAGTGGCCAGCGACAGACTGTCTTCGGGCGTGGTCAGAAAGCTGAGCAGAGCGGCCAGATCTTTCACCGCCAGTTCCGCCCCGACCTTCAGCCGGTCGGCCCCGGCGATGGGCAGATTGGCGGCCTTGCAGGCGCGGATGATCTCGGCAAACAGATCGGACCGGCGCTGCACTAGGATCAGGAAATCGCCCGGCTGCACCTTACGCCGCACGAACGCGCCGGGTGTGTCGCCATCCTCGGGGATCGTTTCACCCCGGTCGATCATCTCTTTGATCGAGTGTGCCACCTCTTCCGCCAGAATGACCGTGTGATGCCGCGCGCCGGGGCGATCGACGGGATCGGTCCAGTCGCCGTCCTCTTCGTCCTCGACCTTTTCAACCACCGGCCACAGATCGACTCGCCCCGGCAGGCTGGTCTTGAACGCGCGGTGCAGGGCCTTATCCTGAAACCCGGCCTCGGCGTGGCCTTCGAACAGGATATTCACCAAAGACAGGATCGCGCTGGACGAGCGGAAGGAATATTCCAACTCCAAACTCTCAAGTTTAGAGCCTGAATTGATCAACCGCCGCCCGAATTCCTGCTGCATCTGGTCAAAGGCTGCAGGGTCCGCGCCTTGGAAGGAATAGATCGACTGTTTCTTGTCGCCGACCACAAAGATCGTGCGCTCGACCCCGGACCTTGCCCCCTCGCCGCTGGTGAATTCCTGCGCCAGTTTCTCGACCACGTCCCATTGGTCGGGGCTGGTGTCCTGTGCCTCGTCCACCAGAATGTGGTCGATGCCACCGTCCAGCCGGTACAGCACCCATTCGGCCACCGCCGGGTCGTTCAGCACTTGCCGTGCGCGCAAGATCAGGTCGTCGAAATCCAGCCAGCCGCGCAGCTGCTTGCGGCGCTCATATTCTGGCAGGAACGCAGAGGCGAACCGGTGCAGCACATGGGTCTTGCGCGCCGCCACCAGCGCCAGCCGCTGTTCCCGAGCGGCCTCAATGCGCAGCATTAGCGCCTCAAGTTGTGACATCTGTCCGGCCAATGCGCCTTCGCGTAGGGCTTTGGTCGGGAATGCGTTGATCTTGGCGGTAAAGGGTTCTTTGGCGGCCTTTCCGGTCAGAAACACGCTTTCCAAGATGGGCAGACTGCTGATCCGGGGATCGGTGAACGCCGACAGTTTTGCGGCCGCCTTGGCGTTGTTGCCGCCGCTTTCCGTCAACGCGGGCAGGATCGCGCGGATCAGGTCGACCTCACCGCCCAGAAACACGCGCGCAATCAGGGCGTCTTCGTCGAACCCATCGGGCAGGTCGAACCGGTCCAGCAGATCAGCCCAGCCCAAGGGTTGCGCAAACAGGTTGCGCTTGTGGGTGATCGCGGCGGTCAGATTGTCGAACCCGGTATCGGTGACAAACCGCGCCACATCCTCGATCAGAGCGGCATGAGGGCCTTCGGCGAAATCCTCGACGATTTCTTCGCGCAGCAAGGCGGCGGCGCGGTCTTCCATCTCGGAAAACTGGGGGCTGACACCGGCCTCCAGCGGGAATCGCCGCAGAAGCGAGGCGCAGAAAGAGTGGATCGTCTGGATTTTCAGCCCGCCCGGCGTTTCAATCGCGCGGGCAAATAGCGTGCGGGCTTGTGCCAGACGGTCGGGATCAATCCGGCCGGGGACGCCCAGATCGGTCAGTTGCGCCAGCAGCGCCTTGTCACCCAGCATCGCCCATTCGCCCAGCCGTTTGAACAGACGGTTCTGCATCTCACTGGCGGCGGCTTTGGTGTAGGTCAGGCACAAGATGTGCTGCGGCTGCACCCCGTCCAGCAGTAACCGCGCCACCCTGTCGGTCAGAACCCGCGTTTTGCCCGAGCCCGCATTTGCCGCCAGCCAGGTCGAGGCATCGGGCCGCGCTGCCTGCACCTGCCGTTCGGTCGCGTCGTTGCGGGCGCTCATGTCAGATCCTCGGGCTTGGTGTCTGCGGTGCGGTCCCATTCGCCGAACCGGGCCAGATGGTCGTAATCGCCAGAGTCGGTGTCTTTGTGCAGCATCCGACGCGAGGAAAAGCCTTGGTTAGGCTCTAAATAAGCCGAAATCAGCTCTTTTAGCTCGGTCAACACCTTGTCCGTCGGTTCTTTCGCCAACGGTGCGGGCACTTCTTTGTAGCTGCCGCCCATGCCGATAAACACCGCCTCAGCCACGGGCAGAGGGTCAAAACCCTCGATCCCGCCCTGCTCGGCCATGGCGGCTTCGATCAGCAGTTGCTTGTCAAATTTGGACTGCTGGCTTTCGGTCGGAGGCGCACCGGTTTTGTAATCCACCAGCCGCAGCGCGCCCCGGCTGTTCAGGTCGATCCGGTCAGCGCGGCCTGCAATGGTGAAATCCAGCGGCTTTAGCACCAGTTTCATCGCGGCTTCGAACGCCACCGGCCCGCCATCGCCACGCCGGGCAGTTTCGGCACTTAGGAAGTCGTCGGCAATCCGTTCCAGCCGCGCCAGCCACAATTTGCGGGCAGTCGGCCATGCCACATGCTGATCCAACAGGGTTTCGGCGCGTTTCAGGAAATTCTCGCGGGTCAGCAGTGCGGTGTCCAACACGCTGTCCTTGACGAAATGTTCCAGAATCTCGTGGATCACGATGCCACGCAATAACGCATCGGGGGCCTGCACCAACGGGTCCAGAGGCCGCAGCCGCAGCACATGTTTGGCGTAAATCGCATAAGGGTCCCGTATCAGGCGCTTGATCTCGGTCACGCTCAGGCGACGCGGGCGCGACGCGATCGGTGGGCGCGGGGACGGGCGCGACGCCGCCGAAATTTCGGGCGCGATTTCAAGTTGTTCCGACCAGCTCAGCCATTTCTGCCCGCGCCCGCGCATGGCCGAAAGGGCGGCTCGACCGCCCTGTTCCGGCAGGCCCTGCAACAGGTTCGTCAAACGGTTCAACCAGCGCGACGGCACGGTTTCGGCATCATCGGATCGGGTGGCCCGGGTCAGCCAGACCTCGGGCGCGCCGATGGCCTGTTGGAAATCATGCGCCGACAGACCAATCCGCCGTTCGGGCAACAACAATCCGGCCTTGGCGCGCATCTGGCGGTTCAGCCAGGGATCAGGGCTGGGGGCTTCGGGCCAACTGCCTTCGTTCAATCCGCCAAGAATCAGCAGATCGGCCCCCTGCACCCGCGCCTCAAGCGTGCCCCAGATCATGATATGGGGATGCGGTGCGTCGCGATCCCGTACCTCTTCGCCTGACAGCAATGCACCCAGCAAATCCGCAAAGTCATGCGCCGTCATCGGACCACCATGACCAGCTTCTTCCGTAAGTGCGGTCAGAACCGACAAAGCCTTTTGCCCTGCGTTCTTGTCCCAAAGCGTACCGGGACCCCCGGTATTTCCCGCTGAAATCGCTTCGGCCAGATCGCGCAACCGGATGACCCAGTCCGATAGTGGCAGATCTGTAGTCACCCGTTGGTCGCAGAAGTGATGCGACACCCAACGCACCCAATCGTCCGGCACCTCTTTGCGGATCGCAAACGCGGTCAGGCTGCGGCTGTCCGGGAACGGAGGTCCATGCCGCCGCAGGTCAAGCTCCAGATCGCGCGTGTGCAGCAGATGCGTGCCGCGATCGCCACCATCGTGGCAAAGGGGATGTTTTAGCAGTGTCAACAGGGCCTCGCCATCCAGCCGTCGCGCAAACAATCCGGCCACATGGCGCAGGAACCGCCCCGGTGGTGAAAGCTGCATCGGCAGACCTGCGCTGTCATCTGGCAGAATGTTCCATCGATCCAAAGCAGCACTGACTTGCCGCGTCAGCATCCGGTCCGGGGTGATCAGAGCAGCGGTCTGACCTGTCTCGGCCGCTTGCCGCAAGCGCAGGGCAATGGCCAGCGCCTCGTCCCGCGGCGATTGTGCCTCGACCAGGGTCAGGTCTTTCGTCGCGCCGTTCAAATCTGTCAGCTTGGGCCCTTCGGACATCCAGGCATCCGTGATGGGTGCCGGGCGTAATGCTAGGGAAACCAACCGGTTACGCGCGGGTGACGGAGGTGTATCAGGTGTCCAGGGCGTGACTTGATCGGGCCTCAGATCAAGCTGAGTTGTCAATTTGTGAAATCGGTATTGCGGGTGATCTTCCGAGGTCAGGGCATCGTCCAACCCCCGCCAGACGTGATCAGGCTGATCGAAGTCGTACCCCGGCAGGATCAAAGCACCCTGTGGAAGGCGCGCCACCGCCTCCATCAGCATCAGTGTGGTGCCGCGTGATCCGGTCGATCCTGCCAGAATGACCGGATGTTGTGGAGGTGCGTCCCGCCACCGCGCAATAAGGTTTTCGACGACGATGCGCTGCCGGGCCTGCGCGTCCAGCGCATCGGGCCCTGCGTCGATGAATTGATCTGCGATCCCAATAAAGGCCTGCGCGCGTGCCCAATGGCCAGACAAGTCGCTGACATCCAGCTGCCCGATTGCCTCGGGCGACACGCCCTCGCCCTGCATTTCGTCGATCAATGCGGCCAGACTGTCGGACAAATCGAACAGCGAAGATCGCGCCGCCAGATCAGGTTGTTGGTCCAGTAGTTTTGAGACCAGCTGTGTCAACTCCAACCGCCTGCGTAGTGCCGGAATAGCTGGCGGAACGCTAGCCAGGTCAACGCTTTCGCCCAAGTCTGTGACCAAGGACAAACGCGGCAGAAGGCAGGCTGGCCCTTGGTCGAACAACTCGCGCACACGTCTGGCCATTCGCCTTGTGTTTACCACCAGCTGCACCTTGGCCAATTCCTCGGGCGGATAGTCATTGCTGCGGTGACGCAACCCTTTCACCAAAGCGGCCGGAAAATCCGTGCCGGGGGGAACGGCAAATACACGGGGCAGACCGCTGGGGTCAAACATCCGCCAACATCCTTTCAGCCAGAGCGATCCCTTCGGGACTGCCCACATCGCACCAGCGCCCGGGATATGTCAGGCCAAACAACCGACCGTTCTGATGCATTCGGTCCCACAAAACATTCAACGAAAACGCCTTGTCCGGGATATCGGCCAATCCATCGGTTTTCATGATCTGCGCGCCACCATAAATCAGCCCCGGGCCGCGCGTGATGCGGCCGTCGCGATCTGCAGTGAAATCACCCTGACCCGCATGTCCATCGGCTTGGTCTGTTGGTATGCACATCAATAGCGCATCCATCTTTTCGGGATCCCAAGCATCCCGCAGCATCCCAAGTGGATTTGGCCCCGACCAGATCGCATCTGAATTCAGGGTGAAAACAGTACTAGACCCTAACAAAGGCAATGCTGCGCGCAATCCACCCCCTGTTTCAAGGATTTCGGGTTGTTCATGGGACAGCAAAACACCCTTGGGGGCAAGATGAGCCTCAAGCTGATCTGGAAGGTAATGCAGGTTGGCGACCTTACGAATTGGATCAAGGTCGTTGACCAAATCAAGCGCGTAGTCAATCAGTGGGCGGCCTGCGCATTCCACCAGAGGTTTCGGCCGATTCTTGGTCAGCGCACCCATACGATTTCCGAACCCGGCAGCAAACAGCATGATGGCATCAGGCGTGTCGGTCATGATTGTCTGAGCTTTGCAAGGTTTTCCGGTGTCGGTGAAGGTAGCCCATCACGCAACAGATCGGACACAGTGACCAACGCGGGATGTTCCAGATCGCGCATCAAGTGCGTCCATGTCGCGGGGATCAGGTCGACATATTGCGGTTTTCCATATTCCGTCGCCAATCGGGCAAATACACCGAGAATACGCAGGTTTCGTTGCGTTCCCAGAACGGCATATGCGGTGCGGAAATCGTGGTCGTTCACTCCGGTTGTCTGAATATACCTGTTAACCATCCGCATTTCGGTTCCAGGTGCTACATCCCGGCGCACATCTTGCAGAAGCGAGACCAGATCATAAGCGGGATGGCCCAGCATGGCTGTCTGAAAGTCCAGCAACCCAACGCGGGCAACGCCGTCGCGTTCAGGCAACCAAATCAGGTTTTCAGCGTGATAATCCCTTTGGACAACAACTTTTGTTCCCGCAGTTTCCCGGTGCAGGATATCTGCAAACCGGTGTTCGAACCGATCCCGTGCGTCCTCGTCATGCGATCCTTGAATCGACTGGGCGTATTTGGTGAACGACAGTGCGGCCAGTTCCGTCATCAAGGATGGGCCATAGGATGGCAATGAAAGCGTCGGTGCCTTGTGCAGCGTGATCAAAACGTCTGTGGCTGCCTCGTAGAATTCACGTTCCAACGTCGGAGATCGCCGCAGCACACGCGCAAATAGATCGTCGCCCAAATCCTCAAGCAACAAAAAGCCATATTCGGTATCTTCGGCATAAATTTCGGGCGCGCTAAGGCCGATGGATCGCAAATGGTTTGCCATTCGGACAAACGCTTCGACGGGTTCAGCCTGACCCGGTGGCGAGTCCATCAAAACCGCTGTCTTGCCGGTATCCGGATCGGTCAGACGCTCATAACGGCGGTTCGAGGCGTCCCCGGCCAAAGGCGCACGCTGCGCATTGGCCCACGGGGTTTGAGCGATCAGCGCTTCGGCCAGCACAGCTCGGTTTGTCATTGAGCGGCCTCCAGTCTGCTGGCCCATTCGGTATTTACCCACGAAAGGGTTATAAGGCGTTTTTCCACAGTGTTAGGGTCTGTTTCAAACGAAAGCGTCAAGGCATTTTCAGGTTGCATCGACCCGAGTTTGTCTGGCCATTCCACAAGGCAAATCGCTGTTTCAAATGCCTCGGTCAGGCCAAGCTCATCGACCTCATCCACTGCGCCAAGGCGGTAAAGATCACAGTGCCAGATTTCTCCGATTTCGGTGTCATAAACCTGAACCAACGTAAATGTTGGCGAAGGAACGTCTTCGGGGATGCTCATCACCGATTGAATAAGACTGCGGGAGAAGTGGGTTTTTCCGCTGCCAATTTCGCCTTCGAGCAAGAGAGTATCGCCCGGACGTAGAATCCGGCCCAACCGAGCGGCAAAATCTGCCGTCTCACAAGGCGAGTTGAAGGTGATTGCAAAGGGCGCGGTCGTCATGGCGCCACAATGACGTCGCACCGGTTTGCCTGCAACCCGGTTCAGGCGCTGATCTGGTGTAACTTAGGTTGAAGAACTGTTTTATCTTCTGTTGCAAACCGGATAATTGTCGCTCCGTTTTGCATCGGGCAGATTGTGCATTCAAGCGAAGCACCATTGCGCATACGCAACTCTGCCGACCATTCTGCCCGGTTGTCGCGCATCCCTACAAACTCTCGAATCTCACCGAAAACAGGGGATGCAGTACAAAGTTCCTGCCAACTGCGGGTGACATCCAGAACTGAATCGGCGTCAAAGCCCGAGTCTCCGCTGTCGCCCCACAGATTTTGATAGGCGTAATTGGTAAAGGCCAGGGTTCCGTCATCGCCAAAAACGGCGACCGCATCCGCCAGTTTGTCCAGAACCGATTGCATCAGGTCCATTTCTGAACGGAACCGCCGGGTTAGGGTGATCTCGGCCGTGATGTCTTCGAACAAAAAGGCGACGGCACCGTCGGGATGGGGGCGACCGCTAACCGAATAAACCGACCCTGAGGGCAGGGACCACGTTTCCTGATAATTCCCGTCCTCGGCAGCCTCAAGCAGGTCATTCATCTGACTGCGCCAGCTTCGGTAGTTCTTGGGTTCGGGCATCATGTGTTGATCCCTTAGCCGGTCGAAGAAACTGGACAGGCTTGGCCGGCAGCTGAGGAAGTCCGGGGGCAGGGTGGTGAGGTCAATTAGGGCCGGGTTGAATAGGGCCAATTGTCGGTTGCGGTCGAAAATCGCCAAGCCAATTGACAGTTGGGCAAAGGTCTTGGTCATCGTCTGAACGAATTTGCGTTGGGCGGTTTCGGCGTCGACAATCGCGTTGATGTCGACGGCGTAACATAAGTGCCCCTCTGGATGGTGGACCCGTGTCAGATCGAACCAAAGCTTGATTTCGCTGCCGTCCGACGAAATTGAAACCCGCGTCTTTCCACCCAGTCGGGCATCTTCTTCGGATCCGGGAAACAACGGCGCGGTCAGATCCGTATCCTGACCCCGCACCTTGCGAACCAACGAAATATAGGCTGCGTTGCACCAACGAAATGTGTCTTGTTCATCCAGTAACCAGACGGGATACGGCGCGCGTTCCATTGCCAGGCGGATTGGATCGTTCGCTTCACGGTTGATGGTGGCAGGGCAGATGCTGTTTTCACGTAACTGAACCCTGACTATGCCGTCGATCCATTCGCACATGACGTCACGCTCGACCGTGCAGTCTATGGCGGGGATGATCAGATTACCCTCCTGTCGGATGCAGTCCGGAGTTTCGGGAAATGTGGGAAAGTCTCGCTGCAGTAAACGGCGCAGGTCGTGCCAGGACCGGACTTCTTCGAACCCTTCTAGCGCGATATCCGAGTGGCTGATCAGACGTTGATCGTCGAACAAAAACACCGCGTCAAACAAGGACGTGGGCGAGGATAGGCCGAAATTGTCACCCCTGTGCCGACGGCGCGGCAGCAGCCATTGCACCGCAAGGCCGGCAGAGACCAAGCTGATGACAGCCAGAATGAACCAGTCGACCATGAACGCCCCGCAACAGAAATTACGAAACCGGATTATGGTTACCAATGGTTAACGGGGTCTTAACTCAGACCTGAATCCGTTGGTTCGCGCCAGACGGGACCGGGGTGTCTCCTTGTTGCGCATCAACCAGGTTTCTCGGCCAAGTGACCTTAACGATAGCCCCCCGACGTTCGGGGTATTCGGATAAGGTCTGATAGGGGTCTGAACCGTTGGCAAAATCCAGTTCCGCTCCGCTGCGCTCCAGCAGGGTTTTGGCGATGAACAGGCCCAAACCCATGCCTTCGTATTCCGGGCGTGCGCGTTGATCGGTTTCGGCGCGACGGCGGCGCATGAACGGATCGCCAATCCGCCCGATCATCTGAGACGGATATCCGCGCCCGTCATCCATGATGCTGACAATGATCTGATCAGAGCTCCATTCCGCCTCGACCCAAACGTTCGCGCGGGCAAAATCCACCGCATTCTGGATTAGGTTCCGCAACCCGTGAATGATTTCGGGCTTGCGCAGGATCGAGGGTTGCTGAACATCCCCGTCATCCGCAGGGCCTTCGGTAAAATGGACGGTTTTGCCCCGGTGAATGTGTGGTTCTGCAGCCTCGTTCACCACGGTTGAAAGAGGGGCTTGCCGCAGATGCAGATCATCCTTTCCGGCCCTGCCCATGTCGCGCAATATGTCCCGGCACCGGTTGGCCTGTTCTCGGATCAGCGCGGCATCCTCTTTCAGTTCGGGCCGGTCATCCAGTTCTTCGATCAACTCCGAGCTGGTCAATTTGATTGTGGCCAGCGGCGTGCCCAGTTCATGTGCTGCCGCAGCAACAACACCACCCAGATCGGTCAGCTTCTGTTCTCTCGCCAGGGCCATATGCGTGGCGGCCAGAGCCTCGGACATGGATTGAACTTCGGAACTGACACGATGTGAATAGGCACCCAAAAAGACGATCGCGATGACGATCGCGGCCCAGTTTCCGAACAACAGGATATCCGGGATTTCAAGATCCATTCCGACATCCGTGCGCAAGGGCACATGGAATTCGGCCAGCAGAGTAGTCAGAACAATTGCAACGACGCCAACAATCAACGTCGACCGGGTACTCATGACATTGGCCGAGATCGTTACTGGCCCCACAAGCAGCAACGCAAACGGATTGTTCAGCCCTCCGGTCAGGTACAGCAGAACGGTCAATTGCAACAGGTCGAACAGAACCATCAGGAAGTTCTCGAACTCTGACAAGCGCTTGTTTCTTGGGAAGATCAGGATCGCAGTCAGGTTGCCTAGGATCGAGACCCCGATGGCCAGATAGCACAGCATCACATCCAGCTCGACGTGATAGGTCTGTTGGGCGACGGTGATGGCTGTGATCTGGCCGATGATGGCAACCCAGCGCAGCAGGATCAGCGTGCGCAGCCTGATCCAGCTGCTGCGTTCCTGTCCACGCCATAATGTGATGTTGGAATTGGCCATGGGTTCACTATGTCCTGTTGCATCGGCTGATCATCTTGATAGGTGTCCGGGCCGAAACGATCAACAACCCCTCTGATCATTAGGATTGAAGTCATGGTCCGTCTTTATGCCGTTCTAGCCACCGTTGTTCTTGCCATTGGTCTGGGGGCCATGTGGCTACTGACCCGAGGTGCCGGATCAGATGATCAGTTCGCACAATGCCGGTCCAGCCAAATCGCCGGTGGCACCGCAGCAATCGGCGGCCCATTCGAATTGATCAACGGAGAGGGTCAGACTGTCACCGACGCTGACGTTATCACCGAGCCGACACTGGTCTATTTCGGCTATACGTTCTGTCCTGATGTCTGCCCGTTCGACATGTCGCGCAACGCCGAGGCCGTGGATATACTGGCGGGTCGTGGCCAGTCGGTGACGCCTCTTTTCATCTCAATCGACCCAGACCGGGACACGCCAGAAGTGGTGGCCGACTATGCCTTTAACATGGGTGGTAAAACCATCGCGCTGACCGGTTCGGCCGAGCAGGTCAAAGCCGCCAGCCAAGCTTACAAGACCTATTACAAGGCCCATGACAAAAGCGACGAATACTATCTGGTCGACCATTCCACCTTTACCTACCTGATGACGCCCGAGACCGGATTCCTTGAATTCTTCAACCGCAATGACTCGGCTGAACAGATGGCCGACAAGGTCGGGTGTTTTCTGGACAAACTGTGATCCGTTTGACCTTTGCAATGGCGCTGCTATTACTCATAGCTAGGCCAACGGCGTGAAATAGCGGAAAGAATAGAATATGGCAGACAGCTCTGATCTGGATATCGGCCCGGACAAATCCCTGCTTCTGGTAGATGATGATGAGCCTTTTCTGAGACGTCTGGCCAAAGCCATGGAAAAGCGCGGCTTCGAGGTCGAGACCGCAGGTTCGGTCGCCGCAGGCCGTGCCATATCCACAGCCCGCCCACCCGCCTATGCGGTCGTGGATTTGCGGCTTGAGGACGGCAATGGTTTAGACGTGGTCGAAGTGCTGCGTGAAAAGCGCCCGGATAGCCGGGTTGTGGTTCTGACCGGATACGGCGCGATCGCGACCGCCGTGGCCGCCGTTAAGATCGGCGCGACCGATTATCTGTCGAAACCCGCCGACGCCACTGACATCACCAACGCGCTGCTGGCCAAGGGCGACGAACTACCACCGCCCCCGGAAAACCCCATGAGCGCGGACCGCGTGCGCTGGGAACATATTCAACGGGTTTATGAGCTGTGCGACCGGAATGTGTCCGAGACTGCCCGCCGACTAAACATGCACCGTCGGACGTTGCAGCGGATTTTGGCAAAGCGCAGCCCGCGATAAGCTTGTTTGAGTCCTCGGCGCTGAGATTCAGTCTTTCTATGTGTTCTAGCCGGCAGTTAAGTTGCCGTATGTCGTCATGTGTCACGCCTTCGTGACTTGCACCTCTGCGACCTGAGGCCAAGTGTTCGCCTCGGGAAAACACTTAACAAGACAGGAACCTCTCAAATGATCGGTTACGTGACCATCGGCGTGTCAGACATGGAGCGCGCAAAGAAATTCTATACCGAGCTGCTTTCGGATCGCGATGCCAAGGTGACGCTGGATGTGGGGCGCATCGCCTTTATCGGCAACCAGCCCGGTGCGCCGATGCTGGCTGTGTGCGAACCCTATGACGGTGGTGATTGTGCGCCGGGAAACGGCACTATGGTGGCTTTTGCAGCGGATTCGAAAGAGCACGCGCAGGCGATGTACGACAAGGCGATCAGTCTTGGTGCCACTGACGAAGGCGAGCCCGGCCAGCGCGTGCCGGATGTGTTCTACGGGGCTTATGTCCGTGACGCGGACAACAACAAGATCTGTTTCTACGTCTTCGGCTAAAGCTGTGCCAACAGGGCGGCGTGCCGGTCAGTATAGGCGCGCCGCACCTCGACCGGAGGGCGCAGGACAATGTTCAGCCCCTCAATCACCGACTTGTCGGGGCGACCAAAAAACTTGCTCGCCTCGGCCTCGGAAAAGCCCGCGATCTGGGTGGCCTCCATCCAGGCGCTGATCTTGTCTGCCTTTTTGATCTGACGTTTCACTGTCTTCGGCACCGCAGCGGGCAGGCCAAAGCGGAAGTGGATCGCCGCCGCCAACCGATCATCCAACGCGCCATAGTCGGGACCGACGGCGGATTTGACCGGCGAGATCATGTCTCCGATCACATATTCGGGGGCGTCATGTAACAAGGCCGCCAGCCGCCATTTGACCGGCGCATTGGGGGCGATGCGGCCATAAAGTTCTTCGACCAGCAGCGAGTGTTCGGCCACGGAATAGGCGAAATCCCCTGCCGTCTGGCCGTTCCAGCGCGCCACAAAGGCCAGTCCATGCGCGATATCTTCGATCTCGATATCCACAGGGGTGGGGTCCAGCAGGTCCAGCCTACGGCCCGACAGCATCCTCTGCCACGCGCGGGGTTGTGTTGCCATTATGCCATGCCTCGTCCGTACAGCCGCGATTGCGCCTCAATTTTATGGTATGGTTTACCTGTCAAGATCACCAGCTGCCAACTTTTTCTTGAGCATTCGTGCTTTGAACAAGTGCGCGGTGATACCGACATCAAGTACCGAGGGGGGCGCATGCTTCTCCCGGTGTGCCCCTCTCGATTGAAACCAGAATCGAAAGGAGCTTGTTATGTTCAAGCGTTTATTTGGAGTTGCCCTGGCTTTTGGAATGGCCGCGACTGCGCCTCCGGCTTTTGCACAGCAGAACACTTGTGGGCAGCGTGATCACGTAATCGCCAAGCTACAGGACAGCTATTCGGAACAGCTAGCCTTTGGCGGATTGCAGAAATCGCGCGGCGGGCAATCGGTGATGGAGGTTTGGACCTCTGAGGAAACGGGAAGCTATACCGTTTTGGTGACCCATGCGAACGGCCTGAGTTGTATCGTCGCCGTTGGCACCGATTTTTTTGAGGCGATCCCCAAGATCAAGGTAGACGGCACGCCAAGCTGATTTTAGCGACAAAAATCCCGTTTCCGGCCATCTGCGTTGCCACGCCCATAAAGGGATGTTACGGGCAACCCGGAACAGTATTTACCGGAATGGAGTACCTGATGGCCGGGGACTATATCGTCAAAGACATTTCGCTGGCCGGGTTCGGCCGCAAAGAACTGGATATCGCCGAAACTGAGATGCCGGGCCTGATGTCCCTGCGTGCAGAATATGGCGAAAGCAAACCGCTGAGCGGCGCGCGCATCGTTGGCTCGCTGCACATGACCATCCAAACAGCCGTTCTAATCGAAACGTTGGTGGCGCTTGGTGCAGATGTGCGCTGGGCGTCGTGCAACATCTTCTCGACCCAGGATCACGCGGCAGCGGCAATCGCCGAGGCTGGCATTCCCGTCTTCGCCATCAAAGGCCAGACGCTGGAAGAGCATTGGGATTACCTGGACAAGTCCTTTATGTTCGATGACGGCCCGAACATGATTCTGGACGATGGCGGCGATGCGACGCTGTATATCCTGCTGGGCGCACGCGCCGAAGCCGGTGAAGACATCATCCCCGTTCCGGGCTCGGAAGAGGAAGAGGTGATCAAGAAGCAGATCGCCAAGCGTATGGCTGCAAGCCCTGGCTGGTTCACCAAGATGCGCGACCAGATCAAAGGTGTGTCCGAGGAAACCACGACCGGCGTGAACCGTCTGTATCAGCTGGTGAAAGAAGGCCACCTACCTTTCCCCGCGATCAACGTGAATGACAGCGTCACCAAGTCGAAATTCGACAACAAGTATGGCTGCAAGGAATCGCTGGTCGACGGTATACGCCGCGCCACCGACACCATGCTGGCCGGTAAGGTTGCCGTGGTCTGCGGCTATGGCGATGTGGGCAAAGGCTCGGCCGCGTCGCTGGCCGGTGCCGGTGCCCGTGTGAAGGTGACCGAAGTTGACCCGATCTGCGCGCTGCAGGCCGCAATGGACGGGTTCGAGGTCACTCTGCTGGAAGACGAAGTTGTCAGCGCTGATGTGTTCATCACCACCACCGGCAACAAGGACGTGATCCGCATCGAGCACATGCGCGAGATGAAGGACATGGCCATCGTCGGCAACATCGGCCACTTCGACAACGAAATTCAGGTGGCCAGCCTGAAAAACCACAAATGGACCAACATCAAGGAACAGGTGGATATGATCGAGATGCCCTCGGGCAACCGCATCATCCTGCTGTCCGAAGGCCGTCTGCTGAACCTCGGCAACGCCACCGGGCATCCGTCGTTCGTGATGTCGGCCTCGTTCACCAACCAGGTTCTGGCGCAGATCGAGCTGTTCACTAAAGGCGATGAGTACAAAAACGACGTCTATATCCTGCCCAAGCATCTGGATGAGAAAGTCGCCCGCCTGCATCTGGACCGTATCGGCGTGAAGCTGACTCAGATGGACTCGGAACAAGCGGCCTATATCGGCGTGAAGCCCGAAGGTCCCTATAAGCCCGAGCATTACCGCTACTGATCGCGGATCGGGTATGACGAAACGCACGGGACGCCGCCGGTTCATGCGACTGGCGGCGTCTTTCTTTTCCATCATCGTATTTCTATTTCTTGTTGGTTCTGCCGGATTCCTTCTGGTGACACACCCGAAGTCACCCTTGCCTGACCAATGGAACCCACTGCGCGATCTGTCGATTACGGCCCCGGTTACTCTGGTTACGCGGTTTCAGTTGAACCGTGCTCTGGCGGATGGGGCGCAATGCAAGGCGGTACTGTCTGCGGACGAAGTGGCGTTTGCTGAGATGGAGGATTTGGTCGTCGATCAGAATTGCGGGATCAGCGGACGGGGCCTTCTGTCGCGCCTTGTTACCGCAGATGTCCGAGGGGTCGAAACGCGCTGTACCACAGCTCTGCGTCTTGCCATGTGGGAACATCACGTGGTTCAGCCTGCTGCGCGGGACATTTTGGGCACCGAGGCGCGCGCTCTGCGGCATCTGGGCAGCTATAACTGTCGCCGGATGCGGACCGCGCAGGGGCAGGTCAGCCGATGGAGCAGTCATGCAACCGCGGATTCCATTGATATCGTGGGGGTCGATCTGGCTGATGGACGCACACTAAACCTGTTGCGCGACTGGCCGACTAAAGGGCCCGAATCCGAATTCCTACGCCAGATCGGGCAGGGCGCTTGTGATTGGTTCCGCGTGGTGCTGAGCCCCAATTTCAACAAGCTGCACGCGGACCACTTCCATTTGCAGGGGCCGGGCTGGGGCTATTGCAGATAATCCGGCCCCGAGAACCGTGGCCGAAGATTGGCTTAGCGTCCGCTGACCGCATCAGCCAGAGATTTGAACCGGACGATCTTGTAGATACCCTTCGAGGCATCTTCGCCATTGTTCAAAACGGGAGAGCGGTGCAACTCGTTAATCGTGGCATAGACATACCCATCCGCACCGATCGAAAACCCGTCTGGCCACGGCAATTCATCGTCCGACTGGAACAGCACTTCATAGCTGCCATCCGGCTTGGTGACGCCCAGCGCATTGTCCGTCATAGCGGTGATGTAGACATTGCCGCCGGTATCCACGGTTGACCCATCTGAGATCGGCTTGTCGCCATAGCGATCAACCTTGGCCTCAAGATCGGCATCTGACAGGCTTTCATCCAGCAGCGCAGCGGTAGGAATGCGGTACATCGCACTTGCAGTCATTGGGGCAAAGTAAACCCAGGTGTTGGTCGGATCGACGGTGATCGGGTTGATGCCTATCTTGGCCGGATTGCCGCCCAGCGTGATCTCACGCCCGTCAATCACCATCGGTGTATCTTCAGGAATCGTATATTTAGAGCCTTCCAGAACCCGCCGCGCGCGCCCGGTATCCAGATCAACCACGATAATGGCCGAGTTCTGCCCGTCGCCGGTATCCGAGATGTAGATGGCTCCATGATCGCGATCCACAGCCAGATCGTTCAGGAACGATGTGGGCCGCGCCACAGGCGCACCGATATAGTGGATCGCGTGCAGCGTTTCGGTTTTGGTGTCCCAGCCGACCACGCGTCCGGTCTGGTTCTCGCCCTGACCATCCAGCATCCACAGGATTCCATCGCGATCCGCCCGCAGGCCCAACACGCCGTTCAACCCGTCCGCATCATCGTTCGGGGCGCGGGCCCAGTCTTCGGTCGGGTAGGGTTTGGTGGAGCCGTCCGGCATCACTTCAACCACGCGCAATTCGGGGCCATAGAATTCATGCACGGACATGAACATGCGCCCATCCGGGCCAATGGCCAGATTGCCCGGAGGCATGGCCTTTTCAAACTCAAGATAGGTTTCCAACTCGGCTGCCGCTGCGGGCAGGGCCAGCGCAAGCGCGCATGTGGCTGCGTAAAGTGATTTCATCAGGTTCTCCTCTGGTCGTGGTTCAGCAGATACCATTTGAAATTTTCCGCGATAACTGGCTCAATCTTGAAACCAGCGTTAGGAATTTTCAAATGTACCATGTGAATGACCTGCTGACCTTTGTCTCGGTCGCGAAAACCGGCGGCGTCGGGTCCGCGGCCAAGGCGCAGGGGATCTCGGCGGCGACGGTCAGCCATCGCATCACGAAGCTTGAGGAGGTTCTGAACCTCAAACTCTTCCACCGCAACAGCCGCAAGGTGCAACTGACCGAAGAAGGTCTGATCTTTCTGGACCGGATCGAACCTTTGTTGGCCGATTTGCGCGATGCCGAGCTTGAGGCCGGCAGTGGCACTGGCGCATTGCGCGGACATTTGCGCGTGACGCTGTCACCCTGGATTTTGTCGCGCTTCATCATGCCGGTCATGAGCGCGTTTCAGGCCGAGCATCCGGACCTGACGGTCGAGTTTCTGGCCGTTGATCGCTATGTCGCGTTGGTGGATGAGGGTATCGACTGCGCGATCCGGGTGGGACAGATGGCCGACAGCACACTAAAGGCCCGTAAACTAAGCGATAATGACAGGATCATCTGTGCTTCACCGGTGTTTTGCGAAACATATGGACTGCCGGCCACGGCTGAAGACTTACGCCTAATGCGCTGGGCCTGTCTGCCGTGGCAAACTCGGCTCGACATCACGGATGGTCACGGTGCTGCGCAGTTTTCGATCCCGCGCGGGATTGCAGTATCGAACTCGGATATGTTGACCGAAGCGGCGGTACAGGGGTTGGGGCTTGCGGTCAAATCCCGCTTAGCTGTTCAGCGCGAGTTGGAAAGCGGGGCACTGGTTGAGGTCATGCCTGGTGTTTTGCGGTCACCTGACGCTCCGATCTCATTCGTGCATGCAGGGAACGCAACACCTGGGCGAAAGGTGCGCGCTTTCTCGGACTTGGCCAATCGCGCCTTTCAGTGAGTTTTACGTGTTTCCTTGGGGGGAAATAAACCAGTTTTTCCCGTTGTGACCTACCCTCAGCTGAATAGATTTCCCGCACTTGTTTCAACCTTTTGTGACTTCGCAGCAAGACGCTGCTTTACGGAAGAGCCAGTCATGGGAAAACGCGACGACTTGATTGCAAAATACGCGGAAGATCTGAAGAACAAATGCGGGATGGATCCCGATATGGACTTGCTGACCAAGGTCACGATCGGTTGCGGTCCGGCGATCTACGATGCCGACGCATCGACCGTGGCGGCCTCGCAAGAGGGCGAGATTGAGACTGTCAAAAACAACTTCCTGATCAAGAAACTGGGCCTGTCCGATAGTCCTGCGTTAGATGAGGCGATACAATCGGTGCTTGGCACTTATGGCATGTCAGAGCGCAATAAATACCGCGCTGTGGTCTATTACATGCTGACCAAACACTTCGGCAAGGAATCGGTCTACGGCTGATCCAATAGCGCCCGTCGCAGCGGCGGGCGTTTCCAATTTTAAGTACTTGGTGTTTGTATCGGCGCCGCTGTTTCGGCTAGTGTCATCTTGTGGCCAGGACGGTCAGAACCGAAGAATTTCTATACGCGTGTGGTGAGTCGGGAGCACGCGGGGTAGGGAAGGTTCTGCATCCGTCGGAACCTTCCCTTTTTTATTCCGCCTGAGTCTGCCCCAGATCGCAGATCACCTGCCATTCGGCATCCGTAACCGGCTGCACTGACAGGCGCGAGTTTTTCACCAGCACCATCTCGTCCAGCCGTCCATCGGTCTTGATCTGGTCCAGCGTGACCAGTGTTTTTAAGGGCCGTACGGCCTTGATATCCACACATTCCCAGCGGTCATCATCGGTGGTGCTGTCAGGATGGGCGGCGGCGCAGACCTCGACGATGCCAACCACCGCCTTGTCCTTTTGCGAGTGGTAAAAGAACCCCCGGTCGCCCACCGCCATCTGGCGCATGAAATTGCGCGCCTGATAGTTGCGCACGCCGTCCCATTCCTCGCCTGCGTCCCCTTTGGCAACCTGTTGGTCCCAGCTCCAGGTCGAGGGTTCGGATTTGAACAGCCAATATGCCATCAGCCGATGACCTTTTTCCACGCGATCAGGTCGACGGACTGGAACAACCCGGCCTTAGCATAGGGATCATTGTCAGCCCAGCTTTGGGCGGCGGCCATGTCTTCCACCTCAAGGATGATCAGCGATCCGATCATTGCGTCGCCATCCAACAGGGGTCCAGCCTGTGCAACGACACCGGTTTCTTCGATGTAAGCCAGGTGGTCGGCGCGATTGTCCAGCCGGGTTTGCAATGCGCCGTCCTTGTCACGGGCGATCAGAGCGATGAGCATATTATTCCTCCTTCAGGGGTCTGTTGAGCAGAGTATCAATGGCCTGCGCCACACTATATGTGCCTTGGCTCAGGTCGGCGACAGTAGCGCTGATAGGCATGTCCAGCCCCTCGGCCCGGGCAATGTCGGACATGGCACGCGCGGTTGCGACGCCCTCGACCGTGGTGGTGGTGTTAAAGGGCTGATTTCGACCCAAACACAGGCCAAAACGATAGTTTCTGGATAACTCGGACGAGCAGGTCAGCACCAGATCGCCCAGTCCCGACAGGCCCATAAGGGTTTCGGGCCGCGCGCCGCGCATTAGGGCAAAGCGCTGCATCTCGGCAAATCCGCGCGTCATCAGCGCGGCGCGGGCGCTGTCGCCCAAACCGGCTCCGATCGCTGCACCGCAAGCGATGGCCATGACGTTCTTCAACGCACCGCCCAGTTCCGCCCCGATCAGATCGGTGGTGCGGTACAGGCGCAGGTTCGCCGTGGTCAGGTCGTGCTGCAGCTCATGCGCATCCTCAGCGCAGGCCAGCGTCAGCGCGGTGGGCAATCCGCGTGCGATATCATCGGCAAAGCTCGGGCCGGTCAGCAGGGCAGGGCGCGCGTCGGGAATGGTCTGGCGGATGACCGAGATCGGACCCAGCCCGGTGGATAGCTCGATACCTTTGCAGCAGGCCACCAGCGTTTTCCCAGCCAGAACCACGCCGTGATCCGTCAGCACACCGCGCAGTTTTTGCATCGGTACCGAGACCAGTAACGTTTGACTGCGCGTTGCCTGCGTAATGTCCGCCGTTGCGGTGATCGCATCCGGCAAGGTCACACCCGGCAGCCGCGCCGCGTTTTCACGCGTGCTGTGCATCACCCGCGCCTGTTCCGCGTCTCGCGCCCAAAGCGTTACCGGTCCGTTTCCGGCCAGCGAAATTGCCAGCGCGGTCCCGAATGCACCCGAGCCCAGAACCGAAACGCTCATGCCTTGGCCCCTTTTTTGCCACTGCCAAGCATTGCGGGACTGGTATGGTCCAAAGGCCAGCGGGGGCGGGCGGTCAAGTCCAGCCCGTCGCGCGCGCCGGTGCGGAATCGCTCGATCCCGGCATAGGCGATCATGGCCGCGTTGTCGGTGCAAAGGGCGAGAGGCGGTGCGGTGAAACGCCCGCCTTTCTCATCGCATGCAGTCTCTAATGCTGAACGAATGGCCGAATTTGCCGCGACGCCTCCGGCCACTGCAATCACCGGCTCCGCGGGGTTTTCGTTTAAATACAGATCCATCGCTCGGCGGGTTTTCTCGGCCAGTGTATCGACAACGGCCTGTTGGAATCCGGCGCACAGATCGGCGCGGTCCTGACGGGTCAGCCCGCCTTTCTCGGCCACGACCTGATCGCGCATCCGCATCAGTGCAGTCTTAAGGCCTGAAAAAGACAGATCACATCCGGGGCGGTCCAACAAAGGCCGTGGAAAGCGGAACCGTGTGGGATCACCTGCGCGGGCCTCGGCCTCGACCGAAGGGCCGCCGGGTTGCGGCAAGCCCAGTAGACGGGCGGTTTTGTCGAACGCCTCACCCGGCGCGTCGTCGATGGTGCCGCCCAGACGGGTAAAGTGGTCCGGCCCGTGGGCGATCAGGTATTGGCAATGTCCGCCCGAAACCAGCAGCATCAGATACGGAAACGCGATCCCGTCGGTCAGGCGCGGCGTCAGCGCGTGGCCTGCCAAGTGGTTCACCCCGATCAAGGGCAACCCGGTCGCGGCACTGATCCCCTTGGCGCACATCACGCCGGACATGACGCCGCCGATCAAACCCGGCCCCGCAGTCACGGCTATGGCGTCCATGTCGGACAGAGCCAAACCGGCCTCCTCAAGCGCCTGCATGACGCAAGTGTCCAGTTTCTCGGCATGAGCGCGGGCAGCAATCTCGGGGACAACGCCGCCAAAGGCACTGTGCAGTTCGTTTTGGCCTTGAACGATCGAGGACAAAACCTCGGCCCCGTTTTCGCCATGGCGCACAACGGCTGCGGCTGTGTCGTCACAGCTGCTTTCCAACCCGAGGACAGTAAGTGTTTGCACCATTGGCCTGATCCGTTACACCTTGGTTGCCAAGCGGGGTATCACCCTGTGCGGATGCAAACAATCCCAAGGCCCAAGGCGCCGACCGTTGTATTTGTTGATGACCCGCCCGCGCGCGGCCTCTGAAAGGTTCGTTGCGCAGCTTCCGACCCGCGTCAGGTCTCGGGTGCAGGTCATCTATTCCCCGATTCTGGAAATCAAACCCCTGCCGGTTCGTGTGGATACGATTGATACGCGTGGGCTGATTTTCACCTCAGCCAATGCGGTGAACGCGGCGGCCTCGGCTGGGGTTGAGCGGTCTCTGCCTGCCTTCTGCGTGGGTCCTGCAACAACAGGTACGGCAAAAGGTGCTGGGTGGGACGCGCAAATGATGGGCCAGACCGCCGAGGAGTTAATCGCAGCCCTTTTGCAAACCCGACCGCTCAGTCCGCTACTGCACCTGCGAGGCGAGCACAGCCGGGGCAATATTGCCGCGCGGCTAACCGAATCCGGCCTGACCGTGCGCGAACAGCCCGTTTACCAGCAAAACCTGTTACCGCTGACACCCGAAGCGACTGCCGCCGCAAGCGGCAAATCCGCTGTTTTGGTTCCAATATTTTCACCCAGAACGGCGCGACATTTTGCCGACATCTGGCGCGGTTCTGCCCCGCTTTGGGTAGCTGCCATCAGCCAGGCCACGGCCGAACCCCTTTATTCTTTGCCCTATGCGCGGTTGAAGGTCGCGAAAGCGCCGACACCCAAGAAAATGCGTAAGGCCGTTAAAAAACTTGTGAAACATGCGTTGCGGGTTGAGGGCGACGTGGCCACCGACTAACTTAGCCGGGTCTGTTGTTCCAAGCATTTCGGATTCGATAAGGGGAATATTGCGGTGGCTGATAAGAAGAACTCCGATCAAAAACCGGTGGATGATCCCAAGACAGATGAGTCGGTTGAAGCTGTTTCCGCATCTGAGGAACCGACTATTGACGATGCAACAGGGTTAGAAGAGACCCTTTCCGAAGCCGAAGCCGAAGCCGAAGCCGAAGCCGAAGCCGAAGCCGAAGCCGAAGCCGAAGCCGAAGCCGAAGCCGAAGCCGAAGCCGAAGCCGAAGCCGAAGCCGAAGCCGAAGCCGAAGCCAATCTTGAACGTTTCAAGGAGAACCTGTCCGAACGTCAGTCGGAAAAGAAAGGTGGCTTTGTTCCGGCGTTGATCGGCGGTGCGATTGCAGCCGCAATCGGGTTCGCGGCGGGCAGCGCTGGTTTGTTCGACTCCGGCAGCTCGGACGCGTTGACCACGCTCGAGACAAAGCTGACCGATCAAGCCAACCAAATCGATGCGCTCTCGAAATCTCTGTCCGATGGCTCGGACTTGGAAAGCAAGATTGCTGCTTTGACAGAACAGTTGGCTCCGATCACGTCGGATCTGTACGCCGTTCAATCCGGCCTTGATGGTTTGTCAGGACAGATCCAGCCTCTGGCTGATCGCTTGGCCGCGCTGGAAAGCGGCGCGCTGACCCAAGGAGCCACCCCCGAAACCACAGCCGCATTTGAAGCCGAGCTGAAAAAACTGCAGGACTCGCTGGTTGCCCAACGCGCCGAGGTTGAAAAGATGGTTGCGGAAGCTCAGGCTCTGGAAGCAAAAGCTTCGGATGAGGCTTTGGCCGCGACCAATGCAGCGATACTGTCTAAGCTCCACGGGCAGTTGGATGCAGGGCAACCCTATTCCGACCTTCTTTCCGAACTGTCTGCTGGCGGGGTCGAAATCCCGGGTGCGTTGTCCGCGGCCGCGGACAATGGAGTTGCGACGGTTTCGGCCCTGCGTGAGGATTTTGCGCCAGCCGCCCGCGCTGCTCTTGCCGACGCCCGAGAGGCGGAGAAAGGCACGGGGATCGTCGCGTTCCTCCAGCGCCAGACGGGTGCGCGTTCGGTAACACCGCAAGAGGGTGATGATCCGGATGCGATCTTGTCTCGTGCGCAAGCGGCGCTGTCCGCCGGCGATGTGGCTGGGGCTTTGAACGAACTGAAATCTCTGCCCGAGGCGGCCCGTGCTGCGCTGGCTGAATGGGAACAAGCGGCGCAGACACGGGTATCTGCCGTGGATGCCGCAGATGCGCTTGCTTCTGGCGCGAACTCGAACTGAAGGACCTGCCATGCTGTGGTCACTGATAAAAATCCTTGTATTTGTTGCCATTGTTGGCCTTCTGGCTATTGGTGCCGGGTTCCTGATGGAAACCAGCGGCGGTATTCAGATCACGGCGGGTGGCACGGAATACACTCTGGGGCCTTTGCAATCGGTTATTGCGCTGGGCGTGTTGGTCTTTGCAATCTGGGTGTTCTTCAAACTGCTGACCCTGCTGATCGCCACGCTGAAATTCCTAAATGGCGATGAAACCGCCCTGTCGCGCTATTTCGACCGCAGCCGTGAACAGCGCGGCTATCAGGCGCTGGCTGATGGGCTGATGGCACTGGCTTCGGGCGAGGGGCGCATTGCCATGTCCAAGGCCACCAAGGCCGAAAAACTGCTGAACAAGCCTGAACTAACCAATCTGCTGGTGGCACAGGCGGCCGAGATGAATGGTGACACCAAGAAAGCCTCGGACACCTATAAGAAACTGGTGACGAACAATGCCACCCGGTTTGTGGGCGTGCGTGGTATCTTGAAGCAGAAACTGGCCGAGGGTGATGACGATACCGCCCGGAAGCTGGCCGAAAAGGCGCTGGCGATCAAGCCGCGCCACGCCGAAACACAAGACATCCTGTTGGGGCTGCAAACCAAGTCGCAGGATTGGGCAGGCGCGCGTTCGACTCTAACGGCCAAGCTCAAGGCTGGTCATCTGCCGCGCGACGTGTTCAAACGCCGTGATGCAGTGCTGGCTCTGTCCGAAGCCAAGGGCATTCTGGAAGAAGGTGCCACGGTCGAACAGCAAGAACACGCGATCGAGGCCAACCGATTGTCGCCTGATCTGGTTCCTGCCGCTGCGATGGCCGCGCGGGCCTATATCGAAAAGGGCAAGCCGCGCGCCGCGACCAAGATCCTGAAAAAAGCGTGGGAGGTGCAGCCGCATCCCGATCTGGCCCATGCCTTTGCGGAAATCGCGCCGGATGAAACGCCGGATGCGCGGATCAAGCGGTTCACCGCCCTGACCCGTATCCACCCGGAAAACCCTGAAACGCGCCTGATCCTGGCCGAGTTGAACATCGTGGCCGAGGACTTCCCCGAAGCTCGCCGTGCGCTGGGCGATGTGGTCGAAAAACAAGCCGATGCCCGTGCCTATACGCTGATGGCGGCGATTGAACGGGGCGAGGGCGCCTCGGACGCGGTGGTGCAGGGATGGCTGGCCAAAGCGTTGAACGCGCCGCGCGGGCCGCAATGGGTCTGCGACAACTGCCATGATATCCAGCCCGAATGGGCTCCGGTCTGCCAGAACTGCCACAGCTTTGACACGCTGAGCTGGCAAACCCCGCAAACGCCCGAGATCGCCTCGGCGACCGGTGTTCACATGCTGCCCCTGATCGTTGGCGCGCTTGAAGACAAGGTCGAGCCGGAGGTTGAAGAGCCGGAAGAAGAAGTTGCGCCCGACGTGATCGAAATGGAGGCCGAACCCGTGCGCCCCGATGTCGAGCCTGCGGTCGAAGAGAAGGTCTGAGGACTCGGATCAATGGACACTTTAGAACCTTGATGCCACTTACGTGTCGCTGGGCAAGTACGTCCAGCGATACTTTGGCGGGGTCGGTCCTTTGTTTCGGCCACCCTGCTGAGATTGTTCCCACGCATGTGCAAGAATGCCGACAGAACGGGACAGGCAAAACAGGCCACGCGCCAATGGCGCGTCAAAACCAAGCTCGGCATAGATCACCGCTGTGGCTCCGTCGATATTCATCGGAACGGGTTTGCCTTTGCGCTGCGCCAATTCGCCTTCGATGTCGATCGCGACAGATTTGTAGCGCCCATCACAGGCACCTGCCTCAATCGCTTCGTCCACAAGGCTCATTAAACGTGGTGCGCGTGGATCCGTTGGGGTGTGAAAGCGGTGGCCGAATCCGGGCAGAATTTTCCCTTGCGCGGCAATCCAGTCATCCAGCGCCGGGCCAACGGCGGACGGGTGAGCATTGACAAACTGATACAGGGTCACCGCTTGTTCACCAGCGCCGCCGTGGATGTCCCCTAGCATATTCACCGCGCTTGCCATGGCATTGTTGAGCGGCAGTCCACACGTTACTGCCATTCGGGCCGTAGCGATCGAAGGGGCTTGTGGCCCGTGATCCACGGCAGAAACCAAGGCGGCCTCGAACAATTTCAACTGTGCGGCGGATGGCCTGTCTCCGCGCACCATGAACCAGATTATTTCCGCGAAACCAAGGTTGCCGATAAGGTCCTGAATAGGTGTGCCCCGCAGGTCTATTCGTCCGGGTTCCATGTCGATGATGGATGTTGACCACCAGTCAGCGACATCGCTCATATGATCCCCTCCTTCGTCAACGCATTTATTTCGTCGTGGCTCAGACCAAGCTCAGACCAGATCACGGCATTATCTGCCCCCAAGTCCGGTGGGGCGGCCCGGGGCATTCTGCGTTGACCATCCATCACAACAGGGCTGCCGGTCAGTTTCAGCTCGTCGCTTTGGGACGGCAAAGATCCAATCAATCCGCGGCCTGTCAGCTGTTCGTCGGCCAGCGCTTCGGGCACGGTCATCACCTGCCCGGTCGGAACGCCAATCGCGTTTAACTCGCGAACCCATTCCCGAGAGGGTCGGGTTCGCAGCGTGGCTTCAAGATCGTCCCTAAGGTTATGGCGGTTCCTCTTGCGATCTTCACGCGAGGCATAGTCAGGGTTGCCCAGCAAATCTTCCCGTCCAAGGTGTCGAGCAAGCGCCTGCCATTGTTCGTCACGATTGGCCGCGATGTTGATCGGGTTATCCGCAGTGGCAAAGGTTCCTGACGGGGCGGATGTGGTGTTTTCGTTGCCATGCGCTGCCGGTGTGACATCCCCGATCAGGTAGTTCGACACCACCCAGCCCATGGTGGAGATCACCGCCTCGGACATTGCGATATCCAGAAACGTGCCGCGTGGTCTGGCGTTCAGGGCCGCACTGATCGCAAAAGCGGCCGTTAGCCCCCCGACGGTATCGGCCAGCGGGTAGCCGACGCGATAGGGCGCTGTATCGGCTGCTCCGGTGATCGACATGACACCGCTGATACCCTGAACGATTTGGTCGTAGGCCGGGTCTTTTTTACGAGGACCATCCTGCCCAAAACCGCTGATTGCACAATAGATCAGGTTGGCATTTTCAGCGCGCAGAACGTCATAGCCAAGGCCAAGCCGGTCCATTACACCGGGCCGGAAATTTTCGACCAGCACGTCGGCGGTTTGAACCAGCTTCTTCAGCAAGTCTTTGCCCTTTGCCGGCTTCATATCCAGCGTGACGGATTTCTTATCCGCGTTCTGGGCGAGAAAACTGATGCCCATCCCGGCCTTGTTGCGGTCTGGGTCTGCGCCCAACACCCGAGCAAGGTCGCCGCCCTCAGGCCGTTCGACCTTGATCACCTCGGCCCCCATCAAGGCAAGCTGATAGCAGCAATACGGGCCCGCCAGAACATTCGTCAGGTCAAGAACTCGTATTCCTGCCAAAGGCTCAGTCGCCATCGGCGACACCGGCAGCCCGTGCCCGTGCGCGACGCGCGCGATAGCTGGGCAGCAACACCAGCAGCGCGGCGATGACCAGCAGGCCCAGCGTCATGGGGCGTTCCCAGATAAACCCGATCCCGTCATAGAGCTGCATGGACCTTGCAAAGTTGTCTTCCATCATTCCGCCAAGGATGAACCCGATCAGAAGCGGGGCCAGCGGATAGTCGGCAAATTTCAAAGCCGTGGCACAGACGCCGAAGCCCACAAGGATCAACAGCTCCGTTGCATTGTTCTGCCCGATATATGCGCCCATCAGGGTGAAGAACAGAATGAACGGGATCAAGTAGTTGCGCGGGACCGAGAGTACCTTTGCGATGTAAGGGATCAGCGGCAAGTTCAGGATCAACAGGACAAGGTTTCCGATAAACATGGACATGATCACAGCCCAGAAGATTTGAGGCTCATCCAGCATCAGACGCGGACCGGGTGTCACGTTCAGAGCAATCAGCGCGCCCAGAAGGATCGCCGTTGTGCCGGAACCTGGAATGCCCAAAGTCAGCAGTGGAACGAATGATCCGGTGCAGGCCGCGTTGTTTGCTGTTTCCGGGGCTGCCAGACCCTTGATCGAGCCTTTGCCAAATTCTTCTTGTTCCTCTTTCGGAGCGATGTTGCGTTCAACCGCGTAGCCTAGGAAACTGGCAATCGTCGCACCGGCGCCAGGAAGAACGCCGATGAAGAAACCTTGTACGGACTGCCGTCCCACAACTGGTGCAATTGCCTTGGCTTCTTCCTTGGTGATGCGCAGGTCCTTGATCTCGCCATCATCACCTTTCAGATCTTTTGGCTTCAGGACCAGAAACAGCGCTTCGGGCAAGGCAAACATGGCCATGGCCAGTGTGATGAAGCCGAAGCCCGATTGCAGGTCCATGATTCCCATGGTGAACCGAGGCAGGTTGAACAACGCGCCCTCACCAACGGTAGCCATGATCAGCCCCAGTACCGTCATGATGACAGCTTTGGCGACTTGACCGCTTCCGGCGAAGGCAGCGATGGCTGAAAGACCAACGACCATAAGGGCGAAATACTCGGCCGAGTGGAACAGCAGCGCAACAGAAGACAAAGCCGGTGCAAACACCATAAGCAGGACGGCACCCAGCGTACCGCCTGCGAAACTGGCGATTGCGGCGATTGTCAGTGCTTTCCCAGCCTTGCCTTGGCGGGCCATCGGATAGCCATCAAAACTTGAGGCCACCGTACCGGCGACGCCCGGCGCGTTCAGCAAGATGGATGACGTGGAACCGCCAAAGATCGCTCCGTAATACACCCCAGCCAAAAGGATCAGTGCGGCGGATGGGTCGCCCATCGAGATTGCAACCGGGATCATGATGGCGATGATCGACATCGGTCCAAGACCGGGCAACATCCCGATGAATGTGCCGATCAGACACCCAGCGATGACCATCAGTAGGTTTTGGATTGAGAATGCCGTTTGCAGGCCGATCAGAAGTCCTTCAAGCATGTCAGCCTCCGAAAATGCCCGGCAGCGGGCGCATGTAAATGCCAAGAACTTCCTGAACCAGATACCAGACGGCCCCCGTTGCGATGAATGCAACAGGCAGCATGATATGCCACTTGCGCTCACCCAGAATGATAGAGCCAAGTATCAGGAATGCCGACGTCGAAATCAGAAAGCCCACGGGTCGCAGGCAAAGGGCATAAATGACCATCAAAGCCAGCAGCATCAGCGCCTGATCCAGATGGTAGTCACCCAGCCGGCGATAATCGATGTCGGCTTCCTTGATCTCGGACTTTTCAAAGCCCAGCAGGATAATTGTCGTCGTGATGATACCCAGAATGGACAGCACTTTGGGGAAGGTGCTTGGCCAGATGGGATTTCTTTGCATGAAGGGGGGGAGGCTACCGTCCATCGTGAACCAGGCGGCGTAGCCATATGTTAAACAAACACCCAGCAGAACGAGCGCGATCCAGCGATCCAACGCCATGATGCCCCCTCCTTTTTTGTTGTATTTGGGGAAGGCAGAGCGGCGGTCCGCTCTGCCGATTTTTAGTTAGAGGAAGCCCAGCTTCTTCATCAGATCACCGATTTGCTGTTCCTGCTGCTCAAGGAACGTCTGGAAGTCAGCTCCCGAGTTGTGGATGTTGACCCAACCGTTACGCGCCCGAACTTCTTCCCATTCAGGAGTGTCGTACATCTTGGCGATTGCGTCTTGATATGCCGCCAGCTTGTCTTCCGGCAGGCCGGGTGCTGCGAAGAAACCGCGCCAGTTGACGAAGGTGGTATCAATACCCTGTTCCTTCATGGTCATCGCATCAGGAGCAGCGTCGACGCGTTCTTCCGATGTGACACCGATGATTTTGACTTCGCCCGCGTTCGACAGGTCAACAGCCTCTGAGAAACCGGTCGACAGAGCCGCGATTTCACCGGACAGAAGCGCCGCCATGGCTTTACCGCCTGCGTCATACGGAATGTACTTCACGCCCAGAGCGTCTTTTCCAGCGGCTTCCATGACCATGGCTGCAACCAAGTGATCCATGCCGCCCGGTACCGAACCACCACCAATTGCTGTGGCCGAAGGATCAGCGTCAAAAGCCGCCAACAGATCGTCCATCGAATTGATCGGGCTGTCTTTACCCACAACAATCGCCGCATAGTCACCGATGGTGCCTGAAACCAGAGTCAGGTCGCGGAAGTTATGCGGGAAAACACCAGTCAGCGAACGGATTACGATGGGCGTTGAGTTCACCATCAATGTGCCGTGATTGCTGTCAGCGTTTTCAATCAGAAAGCCGATGGCCTTACCGCCGCCGCCGCCTGACATGTTCTCATAGGATGCAGTGCCAACAAGACCCGCATTCGTAAGGGCTTCACCCGTGCCGCGGGCAGTTCCGTCCCAACCGCCACCGGCACCACCGGGGATCAGAAAGTGGATGCTGTCCACAACTTGATCTTCGGCCAACGTCGGGCCGGTCAGGCCGATTGCGGCCACAGCTGCGATTAGGGCGCGACGGCCCAGTTTAATCGTTGTCATGATTTCCTCCCGTTTGACAACCGGCCGCATGGCGGCTCAGATTGGATGGAACAAAAACACACCAACCTGACATCAACCTGTCACGCGGCAAAATACTGAAAAAGCCTGATGAAATTTCTACTTGTCGAAGACAACTTGGACCTCGCGAACGCGGTCAGTTCGCGCATGCGTCTGGACGGCCATGTCATTGATCACGCAGCGAATTTGGAGGACGCAACCGCCTTTGTCGAAACCGAAGAATATGACCTGATTCTGCTGGATATCATGCTTCCTGATGGGGACGGGCGAGACTTTCTGAAACGGCATCGGGCAAGTCGACTGGACACTCCCGTGATTGTATTGACCGCGCGCAGTCAGGTTTCTGATCGAATCGGTTCTTTGGATCTTGGGGCCGACGATTACGTCACAAAACCATTTGATCACGCTGAACTCGAGGCTAGATGCCGTGCCGTTTTGCGTCGCAAGTCAGGCATCACAAAAACGACGATCGAGATGGGCGGCATTGTCTTCGATCCGGTCGCGGGGCATTTGGTCGTCGCCGGGGACATTGTTTCTTTGCGGAATCGTGAATTGCGTATGATGGAGCTGTTCATCAACGCACCTGGTCATGTGTTCTCGAAACAGAAGCTGGCAGATCGGTTGTTTTCCTACGATGACAACATTTCAGACAACGCCATCGAGGTCTATGTGGGCCGATTGCGCAGGCATCTTGAAAAGTCGGACCTCAAGATAACTACTCTGCGCGGTCTGGGGTATAGGCTGGATCATGACAACTAATCCGACCGTTTCTGGGTCATTGCGAAACAGGCTGGTGCTCGCGTTGATTGGCGGTGCGGCTGTTCTTGCAATTCTTCTGTTTTTCACAGTTCGCAATTACGCGGCGCAGGTGGCACAACAAGGTCAGGACAACATACTTGAAGCTTCAGTCACATCAATACTGGATGCTGCGGCGCTCAGAGATGGTGCACTCGAGGTAGATATCCCGTACGCAGCATTTTCAATGCTGAGTACACCGTCAGATGACCGAGTGTTCTATGCGATCTTTCAGGACGGTGAGTTCCTATCAGGCTACGAAGACCTTCGGTTTGCTGGTGGGCTCGGAGAAAGCGATTGGTCGTTCAAAACTGGCGAAGTTCGCGAAGAACTTATCCGACAGGTCAGCGCCAGCCGGACTCTTGTTGGACTTGACCGACAAACCGAGGTCGAAGTCGTACTGGGTCAAACACAAGATGCGCTTTCCGAAACTCTTGATCAGATTTCGCGCAATGCTGCTTTTCTTGGGTTGGGGTTCTTTCTACTCACCGCAGCTTTATCTTTCTGGATCACGTCGACAACCATTGGTCAGCTCAACAAGTTGACGACTTCGGTAACCCGAAGGGGGCCGCAGGATCTGAGTCCTTTCAAAAAACCAGTGCCACGAGAAATGGCGCCGCTTGTCATGTCCTTGAATTCCTTGATGGGCCGGTTGGATCAGTCGCTTAGCCAATCCGAGGACTTTATCGCCGAAGCAGCCCACCGCGTCAGGACACCTTTGGCGACTGTCAGATCATACGCCGAAGCCACGCTCCACCGCGTGGAAAGAAAAGAAAACCGCGAGGCGCTGCGTGCTATGGTTCGCGCGATTGACGAAAGCTCGCGCGCGGCAGGTCAACTTTTGGATCACGCCATGATTACGTCTCGCGCGGACCGGCTAGAGCGCGAGAATGTTGACCTTGTCGAGTTGATCCAAGAGCTGGTTCAGCGTTTGACGCCCATCGCTGAAATGAAGGAACTGTCGCTCTGTCTGACGGGCGATAAATCGGTTCCGTATTCTGGAGATCCTATTCTTATTCAAAACGCTGTCAGAAACATGATCGACAACGCGTTGAAATATGCACCTGCAGACAGCATCGTAGAAATAGAGGTCACAGCGAAACCCGAGATTAAGGTCAGCGACACGGGGCCCGGCTTTCTTCCCTGCGAAGTTGACAGACTTACCCGGCGATTTGAGCGTGGGGAAAACGCTGTAGGAACCATTGGCTCTGGACTGGGACTAACCATTGCAAAGGATGTGGCGACTGCACATGGGGGGATACTGGTTTTATCGAACCGGCCAAAGGGGGGCGCATGCGTTACATTATCGCTTTGATGCTGGCTTTTCTGCCCGGCGCTGGATGGGCAGAAGACTGGGAAGATCAGTTGATTTTCAACGAGGGTGCAGAGGGTCCCAGGCTGCGGGTAATATCGAGCACGGACACAGTTCTATTTGCGCCACTGATCGAGGAGTTTGTGGCGAAGAATCCCTCAATTAGTGTCGAATACCTGGTCTCGGGCACGGCCGATATCAACATGCGGGTCCGAGCCGCTGCTGATGCATTTGACGTAGTAGTGTCCAGTGCGATGGATCTGCAACTCAAACTGGCCAATGATGGGTATGCCCTACCAATCGACGACATCGATACACCGCACTGGGCACAATGGCACAACAGCCTTTTCTCGTTCACCACTGAGCCGGCGGCCATTGTGATCAACAGGGCGGCATTTGAAGGCCAGCAAGTTCCCGTAACGCGCCAAATGTTGATCGAAGCTTTACGTAAACGCCCGGAAGAATTCCGTGGCAAGGTAGGCACTTATGATGTTCGCCAGTCCGGTTTGGGTTACCTCTTTGCAACGCAGGATGCGCGAGCTTCGGAAACCTATTGGCGCTTGATGGAAGTTATGGGCGGGCTTGATGTGCGGTTGTATTGTTGTTCGGGCGAAATGATCAATGATCTGGCCGATGGCACGATTTTGGTCGCATACAACGTGTTGGGCAGCTACGCCGCTGTCCGAGCCGAAGGTAAAGATGCGCTTGAAGTTATTTTTCCGACTGATTTTCAAACGATTATGATGCGTACAGCTTTGGTTTCCAATGCAACTCAGGAACCAGACGCAGCAGAAGCTTTCATCCGCCATCTCGTTGCCGAAAAATCTGCCGCGCAGGAAACGCAGTCCTCCCTCCCGCCGCTGACGTCTCCGGGAGGGGTGACTGACAGAGAAACGATTGGATTGAACCCGGCTTTGCTGACTTTTTTGGATGACCTTAAGCGTAAAAAGTTTCTTTCCGCATGGGAAAATGCGGTGATTCAATAGGCAGCGGAGACCATCAAGTAGATCTGAGCGCGAACTTGTAACGCGCTGAATTTCTAAGTCGCAAACGAAAAAAGGTTACGGCCGAGGCGAGCACCGAATTCGTGTTCAAGAGCCAATTGTCCCAATCAAATCCGTTTGCTAACGTCGTCCACGCGTCGGGGAGGGCGCCTAAACCAAAGATGCTGGACTATTCGCATAACGCTTGGCTTGTGGCAGCCTCGTTAGCTGTGGCGCTCATGGCGGGGTTTACTGGCCTTTATCTTACGCATGGCGCATCGAAGCTGGACGACCAACGCCGTAAGATCATCGTGGCGCTGGCTGCGGTGGTTCTGGGCGGCGGCATCTGGTCGATGCATTTCGTCGCCATGCTGGGCCTGCAACTTCCGATCCTGTTCTACTATGACGCGCTGATCACACTGATTTCGGCCCTTGTGGCGATCCTGATGGTAGGTTTGGCGCTGCTGTTGCTGCATTTCCGGCCACGTTCGGTGCAGACCATAGTGGGGGCGGGCGTGATCGTGGGCCTTGGCATCGTTGTGATGCACTATATAGGCATGGCCGGGATGGAGTTGTGTCGCCCGGTCTACAACGTGTGGGACGTACTGTTGTCAACGCTGGCCTCGGTCTTGCTGTCGGTTGTGGCGATCTGGGTGGCCTACGACAACCGCACGCAGCGTAACATCTTGCTGGGAACGGCCTGTTTCGGATTGGCGGTGTTTACAATGCACTTCGTGGCCACCGGTCTGACCGATTTCACCGTCAGCGACAGCACCGGCGGGGCCGGTCCGGCACTGAACAATCAGGTGCTGGCGATGGGTGTCACCGTGGCTGTGTTCCTGATCTGTGGAGCGTTTCTGTTAACCGGCGTTAGCTTCCTTGAACCTGCTGCTGTTGCGGCCCCTGCTGCGCCCAGCTCCGAACCCGTGACCTTGCGGGCGGGCATTCCGTTTGAGCGCGAAGGCCAGACCTTTTTCGCCACCCCGACCGAGATCGCCGCGATCCGGGCCGAAGGGCATTATACCGTGCTCTATATCGGGGCCGAGAAACTGTTCTGTCCCTGGTCCATCACCGAGGCTGAAACCCGCCTGACGCCGGACGGGTTTTTGCGCGCCCATCGCAGCTATCTGGTGAATCCCAAACATGTCTCCAGTTTCGAACGTCACAAGGACAATGGCACTTGTTATTTCGACGGTGTGGACGCGTTGACCAAGGTGCCGGTCAGCCGGTCACGCCTATCTGACATTCGCGACGCGCTGGGCCTTTGATCGCAACTCGTGCAGCCTATTCGTATTTCGTGAAACAAGCTGCGCGCCCCGTTCTCGTTGACTGGAACGGCTGACGCCGGCGTTCTTTCCTGACGTCAGGTCCCCCAAGGCATATTGCTCGGACCCAGGGAGGAAAAACATGATACCAGCCGGTTTTGAGTATCACCGGCCAGGCGATATCGCCTCGGCCATCGGCATTTTGCAAGAACACGGAGACGAAGCGCGCGTGATCGCGGGCGGGCACAGCCTGATCCCGATGATGAAGCTGCGCATGGCCGAGATGGGCCATCTGGTCGATCTGCAAGCCATCGACGAACTAAAGGGCATCGAGGTCGGCGCCGACACCGTGACCTTGGGTGCGATGGTCACGCAGCACGAGTTGATCACGCATGAAGGTCTGGCCGCTGCCATTCCGCTGATCCGCGAGGCGGCTTTGCAGATCGCTGATCCGCAGGTGCGCTATGTGGGCACCGTCGGTGGCAATGTGGCCAATGGGGATCCGGGCAATGACATGCCGGGGTTGATGCAATGCCTGAACGCCACATTTGATCTGTCCGGTCCCGATGGCAATCGCAGCGTCGCCGCGCGTGAGTTTTACGAGGCCGCGTATTTCACCGCCCGCGAGGATGAGGAAATCCTGACCCGTATCTCGATCCCGGTGCCCAGCGCGGGAGTCGGTCAGGCGTATGAAAAGCAAAAGCGCAAGATTGGCGACTATGCCACGGCTGCGGCTGCTGTGATGGTGGGTAACGGAACGGCCTCGGTCGCGATGACCAATCTGGCTGACACACCTGTGTGGTCCGAAGGCGCAAGCGCTGCGCTGGCGGACGGTGATGTGAATGGCTGCGTTGCTGCCATGTTGGATGCGATTGATCCGGTTGCCGACAATCGTGGCCCCGTCGAGTTCAAGAAACATGTGGCAGGCGTCATGCTGCGCCGCGCCATCGACCGCGCCCAAAGCCGCGCGGGTTGAGGGGAGGAGAACCCATGTCAAAAATGCACGTCAAACTCACCGTGAACGGCAAAGAGGTCGAAGGTCTGGCCGAGCCGCGCACGTTGCTGATCCACTTCCTGCGGGAAGATCTGAAAATCACCGGCCCCCATATCGGATGCGAAACCAGCCATTGCGGCGCTTGCACCGTTGATATCGATGGCAAGTCCGTCAAATCCTGCACCACCTTCGTGGCGCAGGTGAACGGTGCCGATATCACAACGGTCGAAGGGCTTACCAACGACGATGGCAGCCTTGGTGTGCTGCAGGAGATGTTCCGTGAACATCATGGCCTGCAATGCGGTTTCTGCACGCCGGGCATGATCACCCGCGCGCATCGCTTGCTGCAGGAAAACCCGAACCCGACCGAGGAAGAAATCCGTTTTGGTATGGCTGGGAACCTGTGCCGCTGCACCGGATACCAGAACATCGTCAAGGCGATCTCGGCCTCGGCTGACATGCTGAACGCTCAGAAGGAGGCCGCGGAATGAACGATCAAACTCTGACCCCCGAAGAACGCGCCGCCAACCTCAAAGGGATGGGCAGCTCGCGCAAACGCGTCGAGGACGTGCGCTTTACCCAAGGCAAGGGCAATTATGTCGATGACATCAAGCTGGATGGCATGCTGTTCGGCGACTTTGTGCGCTCCCCCTATGCACATGCCCGCGTTGTCAGCGTGAACAAAGAGGCGGCGCTGGCGCTGCCCGGCGTGATCGCTGTTCTGACTGCCGAAGACTTGTCGCCGCTGGGCCTACATTGGATGCCGACACTGGCAGGCGATAAACAGATGGTGCTGGCCGATGGCAAAGTGCTGTTCCAAGGTCAGGAGGTCGCTTTCGTTGTGGCCGAGGATCGCTATATCGCAGCGGATGCTGCGGAACTGGTCGAGGTTGAATACGAGGAACTTCCTGTTCTGACCGACCCGTTCGAGGCGCTGAAATCCGATGTGGTCCTGCGTGAAGACCTTGAGGGTCAGACCGAAGGTGCGCACGGGCCGCGCAAGCATCACAACCACATCTTCACCTGGGAACAGGGCGACAAAGACGCGACGGAGGCTATTCTGGCCGAGGCCGATGTGGTGGCTGAAGAGATGGTCTATTACCACCGTACCCATCCTTGCCCGCTGGAGACCTGCGGGTCGGTCGCGAGCATGGACAAGGTGACCGGCAAGCTGACGCTCTACGGTACGTTCCAAGCCCCGCACGCGATCCGGACGGTTGTGTCGCTGATCTCGGGCATTGCCGAGCACAATATCCGCGTCATCAGTCCCGATATCGGTGGTGGCTTTGGTAACAAGGTTGGGGCCTATGCGGGTTATGTCTGCTCGGTCGTGGCCTCGATTGTCACCGGCAAGCCAGTGAAATGGGTCGAGGACCGGATGGAGAACCTGATGTCCACCGCCTTTGCCCGGGACTACTGGATGCAGGGCAAGATCGCGGCCACCAAGGATGGCAAGATCACTGGGTTGTGGTGCCACACCACGGCAGATCACGGCGGCTTTGACGCCTGTGCCGACCCGACCAAGTTCCCTGCTGGGTTCATGAATATCTGCACCGGGTCCTATGACATCCCGACCGCTTATCTGGCCGTGGATGGGGTCTATACCAACAAGGCGCCGGGCGGGGTGGCCTATCGCTGTTCCTTCCGCGTGACCGAGGCCGCCTATTTCATCGAACGCATGATCGAAGTTCTGGCCATCAAACTGAACATGGACGCGGCCGAGCTGCGCCGGATCAACTTTATCAAGGCCGATCAGTTCCCGTATCAATCGGCGCTGGGCTGGGAATATGACTCGGGCGATTATCACACCGCTTGGGACAAGGCGCTGAAGGCCGTGGACTATGACGGTTTGCGCGCTGAACAAGCGCAGCGGGTCGAGGAGTTCAAAGCCGGTAAGACACGCAAACTGCTTGGCATTGGTCTGACGCATTTCACAGAAATCGTGGGGGCGGGTCCGGTGAAGAATTGCGACATTCTCGGGCTTGGCATGTTCGACAGTTGCGAAATCCGCATCCACCCAACTGGCTCTGCTATCGCACGGCTGGGGACGATCTCTCAAGGTCAAGGTCATGCCACGACCTTTGCACAGATCATCGCCAGTGAGATCGGGTTGCCAGCCGATGACATCACGCTGGAGGAAGGCGATACCGACACAGCACCCTATGGTCTGGGGACTTACGGGTCTCGGTCCACTCCTGTGGCCGGTGCGGCAACGGCAATGGCCGCGCGTAAGATCCGCGCTAAGGCGCAGATGATTGCGGCCTATCTGCTGGAGGTCCATGACGACGATGTCGAGTGGGACGTGGATCGGTTCTCGGTCAAGGGCGCGCCTGAGCGGTTCAAAACGATGAAGGAAATCGCCTTCGCCGCCTATAATCAGGCAATCCCGGGGCTGGAACCTGGTCTGGAGGCGGTCAGCTATTACGACCCGCCGAACATGACCTATCCGTTCGGGGCCTATATCTGCGTCATGGAGATCGATGTGGATACCGGCGAATGGGATGTTCGCAAGTTCTACGCGCTGGACGATTGCGGCACCCGGATCAACCCGATGATCATCGACGGGCAGGTTCATGGTGGCGTGACCGAAGCGCTGGCCATCGCGATGGGGCAAGAGATTGCCTATGACGAGATGGGTAATGTGAAGACCGGCACGCTGATGGATTTCTTCCTGCCGACCGCGTGGGAGACACCGAACTATATCACCGACTATACGGTGACGCCGTCCCCGCATCATCCGATTGGTGCAAAAGGTGTGGGTGAGAGCCCGAATGTTGGGGGCGTGCCCTGTTTCTCGAATGCGGTGCATGATGCGTTCCGGCCCTTTGGGTTGGTGCAGAGCCATATGCCGCATGACCACTGGCGCATCTGGAAGATCGCCAATGGGTTGGGGATGCACGGGTGAATGGGTTCGGATCGGCTTGGCCGATCCGACCGAGCGGAGGGGGCCAGCCCCCTCCGAGCCTCCCCCGAGGTATTTTTTGCCAGATGAAGAATGGATCCTGGTTTTGACTTTGAGTGATGTGCAGAACGGATTGGCCGCGCAAGGCTATGTTGCTGATGATCGGTTGGCGATGGCGCTGCATCTGGCGCAGACTTTGGGGCGGCCCTTGTTGCTGGAAGGTCCGGCCGGGGTGGGTAAGACCGAGGTGGCCAAGGCTGTGGCAGCGTCGCGTGAGGCGCGTTTGATCCGCTTGCAGTGCTATGAAGGGCTGGATGCCAGCCATGCGATTTATGAGTGGAATTATCAGCGGCAACTGCTTGCGATCCGGGCGTCGGAGGCGCAGGGAGGGGTTGGCGAGGCGCAGTTGTTTTCCGATGCGTATTTGCTGAAAAGACCTTTGTTAGAGGCTATTTCGCAGGACGAGCCTCCGGTTTTGTTGATTGATGAGATTGATAGGGCGGATGAGGAATTCGAAGCTTATTTGCTGGAAATCCTGTCCGACTTTCAGATCACCATCCCTGAGCTTGGGACGGTCGAGGCGACGGCCCGGCCCATTGTGATCCTGACCGCCAATGGGACGCGTGATTTGTCGGACGCCTTACGTCGGCGGTGTCTTTACAGTTTCCTTGATTACCCCTCGAAAGAGGTTGAAATGGCGATCCTTCGGGCGCGGATGCCCGAGGTTGAAGGCGTGCTGGCGCGGCAGATCATTGGGGTCGTACAGGCGTTGCGCAAAGAAGATTTGGAAAAGACGCCGGGCATTGCAGAGATGTTGGACTGGGCTGCAGCCCTGTCAGGTTTGGGTGTCAACGACATGGCGCAATCGCGCGATGCTGTGCAGGCGACGCTTGTATGTTTGTTGAAGACGGCTGCGGACTATGACGCGGCTCCGCCCGAGGTGATGGACCGGCTGATCGGAAAGGTGGCGTGATGCAGGTCACGCGGTTTCCTTCTCGGGCCGATGGGTTGGCAGATCGGATGTCTGGGTTCATCGCGCATTTGCGGTCGAACGGGCTTCGAGTTGGTCCGGGTGAGACCGCGGATGCGTTGTCTGCATTGTCTCAGATCACGGCGACGGATGCGGATCAGGCCCGCCGGGCGCTATGTGTGTTGCTGGCGAGCGACGCCGAGGATTGGCGCCGTTTTGACGATTTGTTCGATGCATATTGGTTCAACGTTGGAAAGCAGCGAGAAGGGGTCGCACAAACGAGCCACGTGAGGGTGCAATCTGCCAAACCCATGATTTGGCAGGATGCCGCGCATTCCGACGAACAGGGTGCGGAAAGCGCAGAGCAAGAGGGTTCTGCCGATCAGGGCGAAGGCGATGCCGAGGGGACTGATGGCAAGTTGATTGCGACACGCACAGTCAACCTGTCACGCAGGGACCTGCGCGAGTTGATGGATGACGAGGCTCTAAGACAGGCTGAAAAGGCGGCCTTGATGTTGGCACGTGCCATTCGTGATCGGCGGTCGCGTCGCAGAAAGCAAGCGTTGCGGGGCGCTACGTTGGATATGCGGAGGATACAACGGGCAAGTCTTGCACGAGGGGGTGAGCCGATTGATTTGTATCGCCGCGCCAAGCCGCCGCGTCCGATGCGGATCGTAGCGCTGTGTGATGTCAGCGGGTCGATGACTGTTTATTCGCGGGTGTTTCTGGCCTTTCTCAAAGGTCTGATCGGTAGCGGGACTGAAGCGGATGCTTATCTGTTTCACACGCGCCTGATGCGGGTGACGGACGCCCTTCGTGATCACGACTCGATCCGTGCAGCTGGGCGGTTATCCTTGATGGCCGAGGGGTTCGGCGGCGGCACCGACATTTCGGGTAGCTTGGAAAGCTTTCTGAACGGCTATGGCGCGCGTGCTTTGAACGGGCGGACCATCGTTCTGATCCTGTCGGACGGCTATTGCAGTTCGGATCCGCAGGCGCTGAGCGCAGTTCTGGCGCGCATCCGGCGCAAGTCACGGCGCATCGTCTGGTTGAACCCGTTGAAGGGATGGAAAGACTACCAACCCATCGCAGCGGCGATGCAGGCGGCCGAACCCCATTTGGACGCGCACTTGCCTGCCAACACACTCGAGGCGCTGGCAGCGCTTGAGCCGCAGTTTCGCAAGTTGTGAAAGGAGTCTGATATGGCAAATTTCGACATATTCGACACGATCGAAACCCTGCGCCGAACCGGTGAGCCTTTCTGCGTCGCCACGGTGCTGCGCACAGCGGATGCAACCTCGGCCAAGGCCGGGGGAAAGGCGGCGATTGCGCGCGACGGGCGGATATTGGGTCATCTGGGCGGTGCCTGTGTGCAGCGCGCGGTGCGCAGTTCAGCGATACAAGCGCTGGTCAGCGGTGCGCCGCAGATGATCCGCGTGAAACCCTCGGACAAGGTGGTCGACATGACGGACCCGGATGGCGTGCAAACCTTCAAAAGCGGCTGCCCCTCGGGCGGGACGGTGGATTTGCTGGTTGAACCGTATCAGCACGCGCCAAGATTGGTGATCTTTGGCACCTCGTTGATTGCCAAGGCGCTGGGCGAACACGGGACGCTCGCCGGGTTTCGGGTGACGAGCAGCACGCCCGAGACGGTCGAAGACTTGGGTATCGAGGCGCGCGACTTTGTTGTCGTGGCCTCGCAAGGTCAAGGAGACGGCGCAGCCCTTGGGGCCGCGCTGAACACGCAAGCCGCGCGGGTGTCGATGGTGGCCAGCCGCCGCAAAGCCGAAACACTCACGGAAAAGCTGATTGGTCAGGGTCTGGATCCAGCCCGCGCGGCGCGTCTGAAATCCCCTGCCGGGCTGGACATTCATGCTATAGATCCGCACGAAATCGCCCTGTCAATCCTGGCCGAGATCGTGATGTGGCGAAACACGGACAAATCGACGGAGGTTTCTCAGGATGAAAAACTTGCTTAAGCGCCTGTGGCCCGAGCGCCCGAAACAAACACCGGAACAGGCGACGGAAACCGCCCTTCTGGTTTTTCCGAAATGCTGTTGAACAGAGGAAACGTGAATGGAACTAAGTGACGAAATCCGCATCGCAGCCCCGCGCGACGTGGTTTACAAAGCGCTGAATACGCCCGAGATATTGCGGGAGTGCATTCCGGGTTGTGAAGAATTGATCCAGAACTCGCCCGAGGATCTTGAGGCCAAGGTGGTCCTGAAAATCGGTCCGGTCAAAGCGAAATTTGCCGGGCAGGTCACATTAGACAATTCCAACGCTCCCAGTGGATTTTCTTTGACCGGAGAAGGCAAGGGCGGAGCGGCTGGTTTCGCCAAAGGTGGCGCCGAGGTCACGTTGACCGAGGACGGGGCTGAGACAATTCTGGCCTACACCGCGAAGGTCGATGTCGGCGGCAAGATCGCCCAGCTTGGCAGCCGTCTGATTGCAGGAACGGCCAAAAAGCTGTCGGGCAAGTTCTTCACCCGATTTGGCGAAATCGTAGCGGAACAAGCGGTGTCCTGATCAAAAAAGGTCAAGAACCGGCACAAACTGCCGGTTCTTGCGCATTTGAGTTGACGACAGGCGTGATGAGGGCGATCACCTTGCTGGCAGAGAGTTTCTCTGTTTCAGGAGAGGTGTGATGTCCGTCGACGCGCAAGTTAGGCAGCTTGAACAATGGGTTGCGATTAAACCAGATGATGGTGCCAGTGTCCGGCGGCTTGTGAATCTGTTGGAAACACCCCGAGGATGCACGACAGCTTTTGGCGCATTCGGAACGGCCCAAAGCCAGATAAATGAATCTTTGGGGTTTGATTGGCGATTGGGCATGTTGGACCGCAGAGTATACGGCGATGCCTACCGTCAGTGGATGAGTGTTCTGGAAACCTTGGGTATTACTCAGGTTGTCCCTGTGGCCCAGATGTTCTCTGGTCGGGTCTTGACCATCAATGGTCAGCATACGCATTGCGACGTGCGTTTGAAATTCTTCAAAGAAACCAAAGTTATCCCGAGCTTGTGCCACGATTGTTTCAAAGTTCAGATTTTGCCCGAGAATCTGGATGATCTTTTTCTGGCTTATTTTCTGCTACTCAACCTCGATCTGCCGAACGACAACGCACGAAAATGCATGATAGAGCTGAGGAGTGGCATAAAGTATCCCTACAAGGGTTATATTTATTGTCAGAGCCTTGCCGAAGCTAAAAGCTGTCTTGCTGCTTTTGACGACTTGAAAACCAAGCATGCGATCTGTGGTCTGCCCGCAAAAATCTCGCACGGGTGTTCCGAGTTCGGACAGGAATATCCTGATTTCAAATACGAAGGTTCGGATGAGCAGAAGCCGTTTAAGACTCCGCAAGGCTGGGCTGCAGATGAAAAGAATTATTTCCGGGATCTAAAACTTGCGAAACCTGGACGGCAGACAAACAACAAGTCAATAATCAGTCTGCGCGATGTTTTTGTGTTCCGAACATGGGTCAGATACGCTCAGCTGATAGGGGACGAAACAAGTGCAAGATTTGGTGTCGACTCTGGTCCAAGTTTATTTCCCGCGTTCGACCAGCGTGTCAGGCGACAGTCAAAAACCAGAAACGCCGAAATGAACGAGTTGGAATGCAGATCCTGATATAGTCAATTGGTTAGGTCATGTGGGCAGTATCAAGACGGAAGTCTTGAAAGAAAACTCCGCTACGGGTGTTGTCACAACGGCGTCAAAAGTGCCCATGAAGCCCTTAGACTTAAATCACTGGTTTTCAAAACAAGTGCATTCGCTACTTGGCCAATTCTGAGGGGATCTTCGAAGGTTGATCACTTAGAGCAAGCATTCAACTTGAAAGCCCATTGCTCGTCTCAAGTAGGAAACCGCTTCATTCTAGTCCGTGCGCTCGGCTTTGTATCAGGCAGTTCGCACAGTCCGACTATTGCCGGAAAGATCAGGTTCTAGCGTGAATTTACCAACCATATTGCCAGAGGCTGTCAGACATTCGTTCAATTGGCTCAGAACGGTTTCGACTTCATCCCCATCTTTACGGATCACTGTCTGGACCGAGCCACTTACCAGCGCGCGGTCCTCGTTGTTAGTGTTTCAGGAGACCCCGAGGAACCCGCCTCTAAAGTAATAGATGCCGTTCTTGTTGAACGAAAAAGAGGACCGAATTGTCCTACGCCATGTCCTTCACCCGCACAGTTAGGACAAGTAAACTGAGAGCAATTAATACGTTATCGGGGGATTTGGTGCCCAGGAGAGGACTCGAACCTCCACGTCCATACGGACACTAGCACCTGAAGCTAGCGCGTCTACCAATTCCGCCACCTGGGCAGGTGTCGTGGAGGGGCGTTTAAGCCCACTGGCGAGGAGGGTCAACCGGATTCGGGAAGTTTTTTGAAAGTTTTTTGACCCCATCCAAAACGCACCCGAAAAAGGCAGGGTTTTTCCCCTACACGCGGCGTTATTGCGCCTTGTTCCGCGCCTCTTTGGGCGGTAGATCGGATCAGGAGCCAAAAGCAGGAGCCCTTCTATGTCAAAACTGGTCACGATTTATGGCGGATCCGGATTTGTCGGCAGGTACGTCGCGCGACGTATGGCGAACGAAGGGTGGCGTGTTCGGGTCGCTGTCAGGCGCCCGAATGAAGCGATGTTCGTTAAACCTTACGGCGTGGTTGGACAGGTTGAACCCATCCTGTGCAACATTCGCGACGATGCCTCGGTCGCGGCGGCGATGCAGGGCGCGGATGCGGTGGTGAACTGCGTGGGTGTGCTGAACGAGCTGGGCAAGAACGCGTTTGACGCCGTACAGGCCGACGGGGCCGAACGGATCGCGCGGATCGCAGCCGAACAAGGGATCACGCGGATGGTCCATATTTCTGCCATTGGTGCAGACGCGGATTCGGACAGTGAGTATTCGCAAACCAAGGCACAGGGTGAGGCCGGAGTGCTTGCTCATATGCCCAATGCCGTGATCCTGCGCCCCTCGGTTATTTTCGGGACCGAGGATCAATTCTTCAACCGCTTTGCCGGGATGACCCGGATGGGGCCGTTCCTGCCGCTGGTCGGGGCCGAAACGAAGTTTCAGCCGGTCTATGTCGATGATGTGGCCAAAGCTGCTGTTCAGGGCGTTCTGGGGCAGGCTGCGGCCGGCACGTATGAACTGGGCGGCCCTGAGGTCAAGACATTCCGTGCGCTCATGCAGCAGATGCTTGACGTGATCCACCGCCGCCGCGTGATTATCGGGATGCCTTTTTTTGCCGCGCGGATCATGGCCGGGGTTCTGGACATCGTTAAGTTCGTCAGTTTCCAACTGTTCCCGAATAGCATTCTGACACGGGATCAGCTGAAAAACCTTCGCCGCGACAACGTCGTGTCGGATGGGGCGAAAAGCTTTGCCGATCTTGGAATCCAGCCGGCCACGTTGGAGTCGGTTCTGCCGGACTATCTTTGGAAGTTCCGCCCCTCGGGTCAGTATGACGAAATTCAAAGATCCGCTGACAACCTGCGGACCTGATCAACTGTAGGCAATGGCCAGCAGAACTACGCCCAAAACAACGCGGTAAATTACGTATGGCGTAAAGCTGACGCTGCGCAGCAAGCGCATCATGAAAGACAGCGCCAGAAGGGCCGCAACAAAGGCAAAAAGCGCGGCGATTGCTCCGTCAATAGCCAGTTGAGCGTCGGCTTCTTTGATCACATCGACTGAAAGCAATATGCCCGATGCCAAGATAGTCGGAATCGACATCAACATCGCGATCCGCGCGCTGTCTTCTCGGGTGTACCCCAAGTGCCGGGCGCCCGTAATCGTGATGCCAGACCGGGATGTGCCGGGGATCAGCGCCAGCATTTGCCACAAACCCATAATGGCCGCATCTTTCAGACCCCAGTCATTTGCCTTTTTTCTTTGCTGTCCTTTCTGGTCCATCCAATAGAGCAGCAGACCAAATCCCAACATGGTCCATCCAATCACCGCCATCGAGCGCAAAGACTGGCTGAGCCCGGTTTGATAAAGTATGGCGCCAAGGACAACCGTCGGAATCGTCGCAATGATCAGACCAAGCGCAAGCCGCGCCTGTGGCGTGTCTGTTTGACCCCGCAGCGCGTCTGGCAAACCTGCTGCGGCTGATTTGACGTCAGACCAAAAATAAAGAACCACTGCGCCTAGGGTGCCCACATGAACCGCCACATCAATGGCAAGGCCTTGATCCGCCAGACCGGTTAGGTTGGGCAGCAGAATCAGGTGCCCGGATGACGAAATCGGCAGAAATTCGGTGATACCCTGAATGATCGCCGCAAGAATCAGTTGAAATAGACTCATTAACCTGCCCGTGCCATCGTCACGTGTTCTTTGCGATTCATGGGTATAAGCGTGATGAAGAAAAGGAAAGAACGCATATAGGTCCGATTCGGATCTAAATTTTTGCTTTTTTCATGCGACCCTAGGATTTTTGATCGCAAATTCACTAAATAGGTCAGCATAATTGACTTTTCATCCTAACTTGCATCACTTAAAGAAACTCGACCAAGCCAATTCATGGAGTCTGACCCGTGGCCAAGCAACCGATGCTGAAATTTGTGCAAGTCGATCGCGCCATGCCTGAAAAGCGTGCCGCTGACACGCGCAAGGAAGACTTTGACGAGATCTATGCCGAATACGCCTCGGCCAAAGCCGAAGAGCAGGCCAGCCGCTGCAGCCAATGCGGTGTGCCCTATTGTCAGTCGCATTGCCCGTTGCACAACAATATCCCCGACTGGTTGCACCTGACCGCCACTGGCCGTCTGGAAGAGGCCTATCAGACCAGCCAGGCGACCAATACCTTCCCCGAGATCTGTGGCCGCATCTGCCCTCAAGATCGCCTGTGCGAAGGCAATTGCGTGATTGAACAGTCCGGTCACGGGACAGTAACCATCGGCACGATCGAGAAATACATTACCGATACCGCATGGGACAAAGGTTGGGTCAAACTCACCGTCCCCACGGCCGAGCGCAGCGAAAGCGTTGGTATCATCGGTGCGGGCCCTGGTGGGCTGGCGGCCGCTGACATGCTGCGCCGCGCAGGTATTCAGGTGACAGTCTATGACCGCTATGACCGCGCCGGAGGCCTGTTGATGTACGGTATTCCGGGCTTCAAACTGGAAAAGGACATCGTGCAGCGCCGCAACGACCTGCTGGCCGATGGCGGCGTGGCATTCGAGTTGAATTGTGACGTCGACGCCGCGAAATTCGAAGACATTCGTGGCAAGCATGACGCGGTTATCATTGCCACTGGCGTTTACAAGTCGCGTGACCTGTCCATGCCGGGCAGTGGTCTGGCCGGGATCGAAAAAGCGATCGACTTCCTGACCGCCTCGAACCGCAAAAGCTTTGGCGATGCGGTCGAAGACTTTGACAATGGCCGCTTGAACGCCTCTGGTAAAAAGGTCGTCGTGATCGGTGGCGGGGATACTGCGATGGATTGCGTGCGCACCTCGATCCGTCAAGGTGCGACCTCGGTCAAATGCCTGTACCGTCGCGACCGCGCGAATATGCCTGGCTCGCAGCGTGAGACTCAGAACGCCGAAGAAGAAGGCGTGGTGTTTGAATGGCTCAGCGCGCCCAAGGGCTTTACCGGCGACGACAAGGTGCAGGGTGTGATGGTGCAGAAGATGCGTCTGGGCCAGCCCGACGCGACAGGCCGTCAGGCACCTGAGGTGATCGAAGGTGCGGATTATGTCGAAGACGCCGATCTGGTGATCAAGGCGCTGGGGTTTGAGCCCGAAGACCTACCCACCCTGTTCGGTCAGCCCGACCTGCCCGTGACACGTTGGGGCACCGTCAAGGCCGCCTTCCAGACCGGCGAGACCGAGATGGACGGTGTTTACGCCATCGGTGACATCGTGCGCGGGGCCTCTCTGGTCGTGTGGGCGATCCGTGACGGGCGCGACTGTGCCGATGCGATCATCGACCGTTTCAACGCCAAGGCTGCGGTTGCAGCCGAATAACCCAGCAATCAGGAGCGCCGGAATGCCCGAGTTGCAAGGCCAATGCATGTGTGGCGCGGTCACCGTGACCGCCACCCCGGCGCAAAATGCGCTGGGCGCGTGCCATTGCGACCAATGCCGCCGCTGGACCAGCTCGATGCTTGTGACGTTTGAGGCTGAAGAGGGCTATGCCGCGCTAGGGTCGGTAAAAACCTTCGCCTCGTCCGATTGGGCCGAGCGCGCCTTCTGCGCCGAATGTGGCTCGGTGCTGTGGTACCGGATCACCACAGAAGGTGAGATGCATGGCCAGACGCTTATGGCCGCTGGGTTGTTCCCGGATACCGGGCACGGCCTGACACATGAACTTTTTATCGACAAAAAACCCCAGGGTTATGCGTTCGCAGGTGAACGCCAGCAAATGACCAAAGCCGAGGTTGAGGCCATGTTCGCCCCCTTGGAAGAAGGAGACAGCCAATGACCAAATACGATGCCGATTGGGTGCGCGCCGAAGAAGCCAAACGTCAGTGGATGGCGGAAAACGGTCTCTATTCCAAAGAGGAAGAACATTCTTCCTGCGGCGTAGGCCTTGTTGTGTCCGTCGACGGCAAGCCTTCGCGCAAGGTTGTGGATGCGGGGATCGACGCGCTCAAGGCGATCTGGCACCGGGGCGCTGTGGATGCCGATGGCAAAACCGGCGACGGTGCCGGCATCCATGTGCAGATTCCGGTCCCCTTCTTCTATGATCAGATCCGTCGCACCGGTCACGAGCCCAACCTGGACGAGCTGATCGCTGTTGGTCAGGTCTTTTTGCCCCGCACCGATTTCGGTGCGCAGGAAAGCTGCCGGACCATCGTGGAAACCGAAGTGCTGCGCATGGGTTACTACATCTATGGCTGGCGCCACGTGCCGGTTGATGTGACCTGTCTAGGCGAAAAGGCCAACGCGACCCGCCCCGAGATTGAGCAGATCCTGATCTCGAACTCCAAAGGCGTGGACGAAGAAACCTTTGAGCGTGAGCTGTATGTGATCCGTCGCCGGATCGAAAAAGCGGCGGCAGCGGCTGGGATTTCGGGAATGTATCTGGCGTCGCTGTCGTGCCGCTCGATCATCTACAAGGGCATGATGTTGGCTGAACAAGTGGCCGTCTTCTACCCCGACCTGATGGATGAGCGTTTCGAATCCGCCTTTGCGATCTATCACCAGCGTTATTCCACCAACACCTTCCCGCAATGGTGGTTGGCGCAGCCCTTCCGCATGTTGGCCCATAACGGCGAGATCAACACGCTAAAAGGCAACGTCAACTGGATGAAAAGCCATGAGATCCGCATGGCATCCTCGACCTTTGGGGACTATGCCGAGGACATCAAACCGATCATCGCGGGCGGATCGTCGGATTCAGCCGCACTAGACTCGGTTTTCGAGGTTCTGGTACGTGCAGGCCGGTCTGCTCCGATGGCGAAAACCATGCTGGTGCCGGAGAGCTGGTCCAAGCAGGCGGTTGAACTGCCGCAGGCGTGGCGTGACATGTATTCCTATTGCAACTCGGTGATGGAACCGTGGGACGGCCCCGCCGCGCTGGCCATGACCGATGGCCGTTGGGTATGCGCCGGTCTGGACCGGAACGGCCTGCGTCCGATGCGCTATGTGGTGACTGGCGATGGTCTGGTTATCGCAGGGTCCGAGGCCGGCATGGTGCCGATTGATGAGGCATCGGTGACGGAAAAAGGCGCGCTGGGCCCGGGTCAGATGCTGGCCGTGGATATGAAGCGTGGCAAGCTGTACCGCGACACGCAGATCAAGGATAAACTGGCCCGTGCTCTGCCGTTTGGTGAGTGGGTTGGCAAGATCAACGATCTGAATGAAAGCCTGTCAGGCGTGACAGAGACCGCGAAGTTCAGTGGAGAGGAACTGCGCAAGCGCCAGATCGCGGCTGGTTATTCTGTTGAAGAATTGGAGCAAATCCTTGCCCCCATGGCTGAAGACGGCAAGGAATCACTGGCCTCGATGGGCGATGACACCCCGTCGGCAGTTTTGTCCAAACAATACCGCCCGCTCAGCCATTTCTTCCGCCAGAACTTTAGCCAGGTGACCAACCCGCCGATCGACAGCCTCCGCGAATACCGCGTCATGTCGCTGAAGACCCGGTTCGGAAACCTGAAAAACGTGCTGGACGAAGACAGCAGCCAGACCGAGATCATCACGCTGGACAGCCCCTTTGTAGGCAACGCCCAATGGGACCGGCTGGTGGAAAACCTCGGTTCGCCGCTGGCGGAAATCGACTGTAGCTTTGAACCCGGTCGGGGCGCGCTGAGCGCTGCTTTGGTCCGTGTTAGAGCCGAAGCAGAAGAGGCCGTGCGCTCGGGCGCGGGGCATCTGGTGCTGTCCGATATGAACTCGAGCGAAGGCCGCGTGGCGATGCCGATGATCCTGGCGACCAGTGCCGTTCATTCGCATCTGACCCGTCAGGGACTGCGGACTTTCTGTTCGCTGAACGTGCGTTCGGCGGAATGTGTTGATCCGCACTACTTTGCCGTTCTGATCGGTTGTGGCGCGACCGTTGTGAACGCTTATCTGGCCGAAGACTCGCTGGCTGACCGCATTGATCGCGGCTTGCTGGATGGCACTTTGACCGAGAATGTCGCGCGCTACCGCGAGGCGATTGATCAGGGCCTGCTGAAGATCATGGCCAAGATGGGGATTTCGGTGATCTCCTCGTACCGCGGTGGCCTGAACTTTGAGGCCGTGGGCCTGAGCCGCGCCATGGTCGCCGAGTTTTTCCCGGGCATGACCAGCCGGATTTCCGGCATCGGTGTCACCGGTATTCAGGCCAAGGCCGAGGAAATCCACGCCAAAGGTTGGGACAGCGGTCTGGACGTGCTTCCCATCGGTGGTTTCTACAAAGCGCGCAAATCGGGTGAGACCCACGCTTGGGAAGCGAGCTCGATGCATATGATGCAAATGGCGTGTAACCGCGCATCCTATGAGCTGTGGAAACAGTACTCGGCCAAGATGCAGTCAAACCCGCCGATCCACCTGCGTGACCTGATGGATTTCAAACCGCTGGGCAAACCGGTGCCGATTGAAGAGGTCGAATCGATCACCTCGATCCGCAAACGCTTTGTCACGCCGGGCATGTCACTGGGTGCTCTGAGCCCCGAGGCGCATAAGACGCTGAACGTGGCGATGAACCGAATCGGAGCCAAGTCTGACTCTGGTGAAGGCGGCGAAGATCCGGCGCATTTCGTGCCGGAGCCCAATGGTGACAACCCGTCAGCCAAGATCAAACAGGTGGCCTCGGGCCGGTTCGGCGTGACCGCTGAATACCTGAATCAGTGTGAAGAGCTTGAAATCAAGGTTGCCCAAGGGGCGAAACCCGGTGAGGGTGGTCAGTTGCCGGGTATGAAAGTGACCGATCTGATCGCGCGCCTGCGTCACTCGACCAAGGGTGTGACCCTGATCTCACCGCCGCCGCACCACGACATCTACTCAATCGAGGATCTGGCGCAGCTGATCTATGACCTGAAACAGATCAACCCGCGCTGTAAGGTGACGGTGAAACTGGTTGCGTCCTCGGGCGTTGGCACGATTGCTGCCGGTGTGGCCAAGGCGAAGGCGGATATCATCCTGATTTCGGGTCACAATGGCGGTACGGGCGCGTCGCCCGCGACGTCGATCAAATACGCTGGTCTGCCGTGGGAGATGGGCCTGACCGAGGCGCATCAGGTTCTGGCGATGAACAACCTGCGCGACCGCGTGACTCTGCGGACCGATGGCGGGCTGCGCACCGGGCGCGATATCGTGATGGCTGCGATGATGGGGGCCGAGGAATACGGCATCGGCACCGCTGCCCTGATCGCGATGGGCTGTATCATGGTACGTCAGTGCCAGTCGAACACCTGCCCGGTTGGCGTGTGTACGCAGGACGAATCCCTGCGCGCCAAATTCACCGGCAATGCCGACAAGGTCGTCAACCTGATCACCTTCTACGCGCAGGAAGTGCGCGAGCTGCTGGCCAGCCTTGGTGCGCGCTCGATTGACGAGATCATCGGACGGGCCGATCTGCTGGCGCAGGTCAGCCGTGGCTCGGCGCATCTGGACGATCTGGACCTTAACCCGCTGCTGATCACCGTCGATGGCGCACATGACATCGTCTACAACCGCGACAAGGATCGCAACGCAGTGCCTGACACGCTGGACGCCGAGATTGTGCGCGACGCGGCGCGGTTCCTGAAAGACGGTGAGAAGATGCAGCTGTCCTACGCGATCCAGAACACGCACCGGACAGTGGGCACTCGGGTGTCCAGCCATATCGTGCAGAACTTTGGTATGCGGAACACATTCCAAGACGACCATCTGCATGTGAAGTTGCAGGGCTCGGCTGGTCAGTCGCTGGGGGCTTTTGCGGCGCCGGGTCTGAAACTGGAAGTGTCGGGTGATGCCAATGACTATGTCGGCAAAGGTCTGTCGGGCGGCATGATCGTCGTGCGCCCACCGCAGGTCAGCCCGCTGAAGGCAGATGACAACACGATCATCGGCAACACGGTTCTATACGGCGCCACCGACGGCCACCTGTTCGCAGCGGGTCGCGCAGGTGAACGGTTCGCGGTTCGGAACTCGGGTGCCAAAGTGGTGATCGAGGGCTGCGGCTCGAACGGGTGCGAATACATGACCGGCGGTGTGGCCGTGATTCTGGGCGACATTGGTGCCAACTTTGGCGCGGGCATGACCGGCGGCATGGCGTACCTGTACGATCCCGAAGGCAAGGCGCAGGCGTTGATGAACATGGAAACTCTGGTGACCTGCCCGGTGACGGTGAATCACTGGATGGATCAGATGAAAACGCTGATTGAACGCCATGCTTTGGAAACCAACAGTCGCAAAGCTGCAGATATCCTGCAGCATTGGGATGTGGAAAAGGCAAACTTCCTTCAGGTCTGCCCAAAGGAGATGCTGAACAAGCTCAGCCATCCTCTGACCAACGAAGTTGAAGCAGTTCCTGCGGAATAAGACCCTGTCTGATCGTTAATCGAAAAACCCGCGTGTCTCCTGAAACACGCGGGTTTTTCTATTTTTGGGCATTTTTGACGGTTTTCTTGCGTTTTTAATCGTTTCACGCCTAGCTAACGAAAACGTTATCTCGGCGCTCTGGTCGCCAGCCCATTTAACGCGTCGCAGGGAGCAGGCACATGCCAACAACCTACACAGATCAGTTTTTTGTCATCGACCCGGCCAATCCCGGAGCGAACGGTACGACACCTGGCTCGACCCTGACGGTTCAGAAATTCGACATCGTCGACCAGAACGACAACGGCCTGATCAACCGGCTGAACAACGACTCGGTCGACGGATCAGACATTACGGCGTCCTATTTCGATGACATGGTGACCATTGAATTGGATGACGGCTCTCAGATCACCTACACGGGTGTGACCTTCTATCTTGCCGATGGGCGCGAGGTGTTTACACCCACCGACGGACAAGTTTTGGAAAGCGGGACGTTCGTCAGCTCATCTGCGACTGATTTCAGCGACACCGGAGGTTCATTTGGTTCGGTCGATATCGGAGCCGGCGATCTGGGCCCACCGTGTTTCACGCCCGGCACAATGATCGAGACGGCATCCGGCCCTCGCCGGGTCGAGGACTTGCGCCCCGGTGATCTGGTTCTGACCTCTGACAACGGGGCACAGCCTTTGCTTTGGGTCGGCAGAACAACGGTCAAGGCCCAGGGAAAACTTGCCCCGGTACGCTTTGAAGCCGGTGTTTTGGGGACGAACAAACCGCTGATCGTCTCTCCGCAACACCGTATTCTGATCGAGGACTGGCGCGCGCCCTATCTATTTGGGCATTCCGAAGTTCTGATTGCGGCGCATTGTCTTGTGAACGGCAAAACGGTCACGCGCGTCGAAGGTGGCGAGGTCGAATATCTGCATCTGCTGTTTTCACGACATGAGATCGTGACGGCAAATGGCGCAAAAAGCGAAAGTTTTTATCCGGGTCATGCCGTATCAATGGCCGACAGCCAAACGCAGGCCGAGATTTTGACCTTGTTTCCCGAGCTTGGTCGCGAAAACCCTGTTTTGCCGGATACCGCCCGTCCGGTAGTACGCCCGCGCGAAGCCCGCGTAATCGCGATTTAACCCGTTCCATACCCGTCTTCGGCGTCGTATAGCAACAGCATGGCAAAAAAAGCAGCGCGCAAATCGAGCAGCAAGAAACGCAAGGCCTCTAAAAGAAAAACACCGATTATTCCGAGAATCCGCAGCTGGGTAGGGCGTGGGTTTTTGGTGGTGATCGCATGTGTTGTTGGGCTGGTGGTTTTGTATTCGGTGGTGAATCCACCGGTGACCCACACGATCTGGTCCGAGTGGCGGCGCCTAGGCAAAGTCGAACGGGATTGGGTTCCGATAGAACAGATTTCTCCGGTCATGGCGCGCTCGGCTGTGGCGGCGGAAGACGCCAATTTCTGTCTGCACTGGGGCTTTGATGTCGAAGCCATTCGCGATGCACTTGAGGACGGAGGGTCAAGGGGTGCGTCAACGATTACACAGCAGGTGGTGAAGAATGTGTTCTTGTGGCAAGGGCGCAGCTGGGTACGCAAAGCGCTTGAAACCTCGATCACACCGGTTGTCGAAATCTTTTGGAGCAAACAACGTATCCTTGAGGTGTATCTGAACGTGGCCGAGACCGGGAATGGCGTTTTTGGAGTCGAAGCAGCGGCTCAGCGTAACTTCAATGTAACCGCCTCCAAGCTGTCGCCGGTTCAGGCCGCGCGGATCGCTGCAATTCTGCCCTCCCCCCGAAACAGATCGGTCACTGATCCATCAGTACGCACACGTAGGCGGGCGGCCTCGATCCTGGATGGGGCGGCCACCATCCGCGCAGATGGTCGCGCAGATTGTTTCGAGGATTGAAATACTAACCCTCTCGGCGCTAAAGCTGGATTGTATTCACTGGTTCGATTGGAAGCTCATGGCGCGTCTGTTTCACGTTCCCCTGTCCCCATATTGCCGCAAGGTCCGTCTGTCGCTAGCGGAAAAGAAGATCGAGGTTGAGCTGGTCGAAGAGAAGTATTGGGAGCAAGACCCGGATTTCCTGCGTCGCAATCCGGCGGGTAAAGTTCCCGTTCTGCGGTTGGACGGTCAGGTGATGGCGGAAAGCGCAGCGATTTGTGAATACATTGAGGAAACGCGCCCCGAGCCATCTTTGATGCCGAAAACCCCCGAAGCTCGGTATGAGGTGCGGCGATTGGTGGGTTGGTTCGATGACAAGTTTCATCACGAGGTGACATCGAAACTGTTGTATGAACGGGTCAACAAGAAGATGACCGGTCAGGGATACCCGGACAGCAAGAACGTGAAAGAGGGTGCCAAGGCCATTAAATATCATCTGGATTATATGGCATGGTTGCTGGATCATCGGCGTTGGTTGGCTGGCGATCAGATGACGCTGGCGGATTTTTCGGCGGCTGCGCATTTGTCGGCGTTGGACTATATCTCGGATGTGGATTGGAACCGGTCGGCGGCGGTGAAGGATTGGTATGCCAAGATCAAGTCCCGGCCCGCGTTCCGGTCGATACTAGCGGATCAGGTGCCAGGGTTCCGGCCTCCGCCGCATTACGCGGATCTGGATTTCTGATAGGGTGGCAGGGGGGCTGTCTGCCCCCCATCGCGCCGGGGCGCGATTCCCCCCGAAGGTATTTTTAGCCAGATGAAGAGCGGATCGGATTTAAAGCGCAAGGTGGTCGCTCGGGCATTGAGCGAGGGGTTTGTGTCCTGTCGGATTTGTCGGCCGTGGGATGTGCCCGAGGTGCCCGCGCGCTTGCAGGCGTTTTTGGATGCTGGGTATCACGGGCAGATGGGGTGGATGGCAGAGCGGACCCATTGGCGGGGCGATCCGTCGGCTTTGTGGCCCGAGGCGCAGTCAGTGATCATGTTGGCCGAGAGCTATGCGCCTGAACATGATCCTACCGAGGTTTTGAGCCATCCAGACCTGGCTGCGATTTCGGTTTATGCGCAGAACAAGGATTACCATGATCTGGTGAAAAAACGCCTGAAGCGGTTGGCGCGGTGGTTGATTGCCGAAGGTGGCGGCGAGGTGAAGGTGTTTGTTGATACAGCGCCGGTGCCTGAGAAGGCCCTGGGCCATGCGGCGGGGCTGGGATGGCAGGGGAAGCATACGAATCTGGTCAGCCGTGATTGGGGAAATTGGGCCTTTATAGGCTCTGTTTTCACCACATTGGACCTGCCTGCGGATATGGCAGAGGTGGATCATTGCGGATCGTGTCGCGCTTGTTTGGATGCCTGTCCAACGAATGCGTTTCCTGCGCCCTATCAATTGGATGCGCGGCGCTGCATCTCTTATCTGACTATCGAACATAAGGGCCCGGTGGACGAAGAGCTGCGCGGCAAGTTGGGCAATCGGATTTACGGATGCGATGATTGTCTCGCAGCCTGTCCGTGGAACAAGTTTGCCGTTGCGGCCAGCGATATTCGCTATGCTGCGCGGGATGATTTGGTGGCTCCGCCTCTGGCTGAGTTGGCGGGGTTGGATGATGCGGCGTTTCGGGTCAAGTTCTCGGGCTCGCCAATCAAGCGGATCGGACGGGATCGGTTTGTGCGCAATGTGCTTTATGCGATTGGCAATTCCGGTTTGCCCGCGCTGAAGCCGGTGGCGCAGGGGTTGGTGGAAGATCCGGATGCATCCGTGGCTGATGCCGCGCGCTGGGCGGTGCAACAACTGCCATAAGTGCCGCAAACAGGCTGGACGTGTCGGTCCAAACCGCTACACCCAATTCAGCGAACAGGAAGGAGAACCCGATGGCGCTGGCTTTGGGGGTGGATACGGGCGGAACCTATACGGATGCGGTGCTGATCCGGGATGAAGCTGAGGTGATCGCCTCGGCCAAGTCGTTGACCACGCGGGCAGACTTGGCAATCGGCGTGGGCAAAGCGATTTCGGCTGTATTGGAACAGGCGGCAGTTGGCCCTGAGCAAATCTCCATGGCATCTTTGTCGACCACTTTGGCCACCAATGCTCTGGTCGAGGGGCAGGGCGGGCGTGTGGCGCTGGTCTATATCGGGTTCAAGGAAGGCGATTTGGATCGGCACGGGTTACGCGACGCGTTGAAAGGTGATCCAGCCTTGGTTATTGCTGGGGGTCACAGTCATGCGGGGGGCGAAGCCACGCCGTTGGATGTGGCCGCGTTGGAGGCCTTTTTAGACACTCATAAAGGCATTTCCGGCTTTGCTGTGGCCGCGCAATTTGCCACGCGCAACCCCGCGCATGAGTTGGAAGCGGCGCGGATTATTACCGAGCGGACGGGGGCTCCGGTCACCTGCTCGCATCACCTGTCGGCCAAGCTGAATGGGCCGAAACGGGCGGTGACGGCGGTATTAAACGCACGGCTGATCGGAATGATCGACCGGCTGATCGGACGGGCGCAGGATCAGTTGCTGGCGCTGGGCATCACCGCGCCAATGATGGTGGTGCGCGGTGACGGCGCGTTGATGAGCGCCGAGCAGGCGCGGGAGCGCCCGATCGAGACGATCCTCAGCGGGCCTGCAGCCTCGATCGTGGGGGCCAGTTGGTTGACCGGGGCTGAGAATGCCTTGGTATCGGATATTGGCGGGACAACCACGGATATTGCGCTGATCCGCGACGGTAAGCCCGCGATTGATCCCAATGGTGCGCAGGTTGGCGGTTTTCGCACCATGGTCGAGGCGGTGGCGATGCGCACCCATGGTTTGGGCGGCGACAGTCGGGTCCATGTGGTGACCGAGGGGCTGGGAGGCGGCGTGGTCCTTGGGCCACGTAGGGTATTGCCAGTGTCGCTGATCGCGGCCGAGGCCCCGGATGTGGTGCATGCTGAGTTGGACAAACAACTGCGCGCGACCACGGTAGGTGAACATGACACGCGGTTTGCCCGTCGCGTGCCCGGTATCCATGCCGAGGGGCTGGGTGCGCGGGAAGAGGTGTTGTTGGACCGTCTTGGCGATCAGGTTTTGCCGCTGAGCGACCTGTTGCGCACACGGATGGAGAATGGGGCTCTGACGCGGTTGGTGGATCGCGGGATCGTTCAGGTCTCGGGCGTGACGCCGTCGGATGCCAGCCACGTTTTGGGGCGGCTGGACGCCTGGGATGCCGACGCCGCGCGCAAGGCGTTGGAACTGGTGTCACGCAAACGGGTCGGGTCGGGTGATGTGCTGGCGAAAACGCCCGAGGCTTTGGCGCAGATGATCGTGGATCAGTTGACCGAACAGACCTCATTGATTTTATTAGAGACTGCTTTTGCCGAAGAAGCCGGGGATTTTGGTATCCCTTCCGCCGATCTGGCGCGGCATGTTCTGACGCGCAAGGGGTTGGCCAGGCATCGGGGCCTGCTGGCGTTGGATGCGGGGCTGAACGTGGATGTGATCGGGCTGGGTGCCTCGGCCCCCAGCTATTACCCGGCGGTGGGGGAGCGTTTGAATTGCAAGATGATCCTGCCCGAACATACTGGCGTGGCCAATGCCATCGGTGCGGTCGTCGGTCGCCTGACTTTGCGCCGGGCGGGGACAGTCACGTCGCCGTCCGAGGGCAGGTTCCGAGTGCATCTTGAGGACGGGCCACAAGATTTCAACGATTCAGAGGCGGCGCTAACCCTGCTGGAATCCGTGCTAAGATCCGAGGCCGAAGGCGCGGTGCGTGACGCCGGGGCCGAGGATATTCGCGTGATCGTTGACCGCGACATCCGCACTGCCCGCGTTGAGGCGCAGGAGGTCTTTGTCGAGGCCATGATCACGGTTGAAGCCAGCGGCCGCCCAAGGGTTGCCGCCGGATGATCGCTTATTCCGCCGCGTCGCGTTTGGGCAGAACCCAGTCGGGGCGCGGGAAGTGGCAGGTATAGCCGTTGGGGATACGCTCCAGATAGTCCTGATGCTCGGGCTCGGCGTCCCAGAAATCACCGACGGGCTCCAGCTCGGTCACGACTTTGCCGGGCCAGATGCCGCTGGCGTTCACATCGGCAATCGTGTCCAAGGCCACCTGTTTCTGTGCGTCATCCACATAGTAAATAGCCGAACGATAGCTCATCCCGCGGTCATTGCCCTGACGGTTTACCGTGGTCGGATCGTGGATCTGGAAGAAGAACTCCAGCAACTCACGATAGCTGATCTGCGCGGGATCAAAGAAAATCTCGATCCCTTCGGCATGGGTTCCGTGGTTGCGATAGGTGGCGTTGGGGACATCGCCGCCGGTATAGCCGACGCTGGTGCGGGACACGCCCGGCAGTTTGCGGATCAGGTCCTGCATTCCCCAGAAACAACCTCCGGCCAGGACAGCGCGTTCTTCGGTCATCAGATTTCCTCCACATGGATCAGATAGTCGGCATAGCCTTCGGCCTCCATGTCATCGCGGTGGACAAACCGCAAGGAGGCTGAGTTGATGCAATAGCGCAGCCCGCCATGTTCGCGCGGACCGTCGGGGAAGACGTGGCCCAGATGGCTGTCGCCGTATTTCGAGCGCACCTCGGTTCGGATCATGCCGTGGGTGGCGTCGTGAAATTCTTCCACATGTTCATGCACGATGGGCTTGGTGAAACTGGGCCAGCCACAGCCGGATTCGTATTTGTGGGTCGAGGCGAACAGCGGCTCGCCCGAAACGATATCCACATAGATCCCCGGTTCCTTGTTGTTCAGCAGCTTGCCGGTGCCCGGACGTTCGGTCCCGCTGTTCTGCGTGACATGGTATTCTTCAGGTGAGAGGGCGGCGATGGCCTCGGGGGATTTGGTGTATTGGGTCATGGATCCTCCGGTCGGTTGGGTTGCAACATTATTTGGGGGTTGAGGCGCAGAAATCAAAGCCTGATTCACGCACCTCGCGTCCTCGTGCGTTGATCCGGTGTGCGATTTGGCGCGTATACTGGGGCAGAGGAGAGTTCACAATGTTCCGCATCTTGCTGTTGACCGCTTTGATTCTGACCGGGCGCACCGTGCAGGCCGCGCCGCTGACCGGGGAGTTTAATTCCATCGACGGCGGCACCCTGTCGATCGCGGATTGGCGGGGGCAACCGGTTTTGGTGGTGAACACGGCCTCGCATTGTGGCTTTACCGGTCAATATAGTGCGCTACAGAAGGTGCATGAGGATTATAGCCCGCGTGGGCTGGTGGTGCTGGCGGTGCCCTCGGATTCCTTCAATCAGGAGTTGGGCTCGGCGGAAGAGGTCAAGGAATTCTGTGACTTCAACTATAACCTGACCCTGCCAATGACCGACATCACCCCGGTTCGAGGCGCAAAAGCGCATCCTTTCTATCAACAGGTCGCGGAGCAGACAGGATTTGAGCCCAGTTGGAACTTCAACAAAATCCTTCTGAACACTGAAGGCGAAGTAATAGCGACCTATGGCGCAACCATGCGCCCCGATTCCCGGCAAGTGCTGTCTCAGGTCGAGGCTTTGCTGCCCTGAGCAGGTTGCCGCGATAACTGCACGGCCAAAATCCCGGCGGTGGTGATCAGTACGCCAACGGCATCCAGTGGGCCGAGTTTCTCCCCCAGTAGCAACGCAGCAATCGTCACGCCAAAAACAGGGTTAAGGAAGTGGAAGGTGGCTGCGCGGGTCGCTCCGATCCGGTCCAGCAACAGGAACCAGATCAGAGTGGCCAACAAGCCGGGGAAAAGGGTTGTGTAGGTGAAAGCCAGCGCCAACGGCACCGTGGGGTGGATATAGATCGTCTCGAATACGGGAGCCGCGACGAACAGAACGGCTGAACCAACCAGCATCTGCAACCCCACAACCATCATGAAATTCCCGCCCGAGGTCGCCCCGCGCACCGCCAAGGTGGCGAAGGTCAGCGCCAAGGCTCCAACACCGCAGAGCATCACGCCGAACATATCAACGCCCGCGCTGATGCGGCTGCTCATGATCAGGGCGACGCCTGCAAACCCTGCCAGAAGGCCGATCACGCCCATGTGCCGCAGACGATCGCCCAGAAACAGCCAACTTGCCAGCGCCACCAGCAGTGGCATGGTCGAGGCGATAATGGCGGCAACCGACGCCTCAATCGTTTGCATTGCGTAGAAATTCAGACCCAAATACAGGGCATTTTGGCAGATTCCAAACAGGATGGTCGCGTACCATTGTTGCGGCGTCAGCCGCCAACTCTGTCCCATTGCGCGTGCAATGGCCACGCCGATCAACCCGGAAATCAAAAAGCGCAGTGCCAGCGAAAACAACGGTGAAGCGTCCATCACGATGATCCGCGCCGAAGTAAAGGCCGACGACCAGATCAGTGCAAATGTCAGCCCCATGGCCAATGCGCGCAGATCCATCGCCCATCCCCTTTGTTGGTTTCGCGCACTGTTCCTTAAATCAGTAAGGGTCGCAAGACGTACTGTCTGGCCGTAGTAACTAGGAATCTCATAAGGGCACCACACGCGCGGCGCACAATTTAATTCTCACCGGAGTTGGAGTTACTTTTCGGCACGCTAGATTATAAGTGGCGATGACAAAGGCGTAGCTTGTTATGTTGCAAGAGAAGCGAAAAGACCTGGATTCAGAGCGGCAGAAAAAGCTGCTGTTTAGGCTTGTGGATGAACTCAGCCAAACCTCGCCTGATCTGTACTATCGCCCAACCAGTGAGATCGCGACGTACCTTGAAACGTATATTCGTAAGGAAGCAAAACTGTCTGCAGACGATCGGGCCTTGATGAACCGGCTCAGCCGTCGTGATCTGGAAGTGCTATTAAGTTTGCACTGATCCCCAAGAAAAAGGGCCCCCAAACGGCGGCCCTTGATCGTATCTTTGCGACAGCTGAGATCAGCCGTTGACGCTGTCCTTAAGTGCCTTCGCAATGGTCATCTTGACTACCTTGTCGGCCTCTTTCTTGAACTGCTCGCCGGTGGCGGGGTTGCGCACCATGCGCTCGGGGCGCTCGCGGCAGTAGATTTTGCCAACGCCGGGCAGGGTCACTGCGCCGCCGGCGGATACTTCGCGGGTGATCAGGCCGGTCATGGCCTCCAGCGCGGCATTCGCGGCTTTCTTGTCAGTCCCCATTTCCTCAGCGAGAGCAGCAACCAGCTGAGTCTTTGTCATAGGCTTTGCCATTTCTTGGTCTCCTTAACGTGCCCGATGTCTTGGGCCTCACCGCGTAACTGTAACGGGATATTGTGGGCGAACACAACGAATAGTAGCGCGGAAAACCCTAAAAATAGGGGGAAAACGTTGCTTTTTTGCGTCAGAGAAAGGCGGTTTCGTCGAAAGAACGCAATTTCCGGCTGTGCAGACGCTCAAGCGGCATGCCTCGCAGGTGTTCCATCGCGCGAATTCCGATTGCCAGATGGCGGCTGACCTGTGTGGTATAGAAATCCGAGGCCATGCCCGGAAGCTTCAATTCCCCGTGCAGCGGTTTGTCCGAGACACAGAGCAAAGTGCCATAGGGCACCCGGAACCGATATCCATTGGCGGCGATCGTGGCGCTTTCCATATCCAGCGCAATCGCGCGAGACTGGCTGAGGCGCTGTACCGGACCGGACTGATCGCGCAGTTCCCAGTTGCGGTTGTCGACCGAGGCGACAGTGCCGGTGCGCATGACGCGCTTCAGCTCGTACCCGTCCAGCTCTGTCACTTCGGCCACGGCACGTTCCAGCGCGACCTGTACCTCGGCCAGCGGCGGGATCGGTACCCAGACCGGCAGGTCGTCATCCAGCACCTTGTCCTCGCGCAGATAGGCATGGGCCAGTACGAAATCCCCCAGCGCCTGCGTGTTGCGCAAGCCGGCGCAATGGCCAACCATCAGCCACGCATGTGGTCGCAGAACTGCGATATGGTCGGTCGCGGTTTTTGCGTTGGATGGCCCTACCCCGATATTGACCAGCGTGATCCCCGACCCATCGGCGCGTTTCAGGTGGTAGGTCGGCATCTGAGGCAGCTTCAGAGGCTGCTCCAAAACGCCATCGGCCGAGGTGATCTGCGCATTCCCGGTCGACACAAAGCTGGTATAGCCGCTTTCCGGGTCGGCCAGTTGTTCGCGGGCGTAGTTCTCGAACTCGGACACGTAGAACTGGTAGTTGGTGAACAGCACATGGTTTTGGAAATGGCTGGGATCGGTGGCAGTGTAATGCGCCAGACGGGCCAGCGAATAATCCACGCGCTGGGCGGTGAACAACGCCAGCGGGCCAATATCGGTTTCGTGGTCATGCACTCCGTTGACGATATCGTCATTGGTGGTCGTCAGATCCGGCACATCGAACACATCGCGCAAGGTGAACCCGGCTGCGCCTTGATGGGGCACCACAAGGTCAGGGTTATTGGCCACGGCGAAATGGACCGGGATCGGAGTATCCGAGGCACCAATCGTCACTGGTTGGTCATGGTTTTTGATCAGTAGGGCAATTTGTTGGGTCAGATAGGCCCGGAACAGATCGGGCCGTGTGACCGTTGTGGCATGGGTGCCGGGTTCCGAGACGTGACCAAAGCTCAGACGGCTGTCCACATGCGCGTACGAGGTCGTTTTGATGCGAATCTCTGGGTAATAGGCTCTGAATCGCTCGGTCGGAGTGCCTGCCTCCATCGCTTTGGCGAAGTTTTCACATAGAAAACTTGTGGCCTTTTCGTACAGCTCTTCCAGGCGCGCCCCAGCGGCGGCAGGGTCGGTGAACTTCTCGGGGCTCGGGACGTCGGGTGTTCTTATTATTGTCATGCGAGGGGTTCCAAAAGGTCGATCTTTTCAAATGTCCGCACATCCACCAGCCCAAGGTCGGAAATCCGCAGTTCCGGGATCACGACAAGGGCCAGCAGCGAGTGCTGCATATACGCGTTGTTCAACTGACAGCCACAGTCCTGCATCGCCTGAACCATCCGGTCCGCCTTGGCGGCCACATCGGCGGCGGGACTGTCGGACATCAGGCCGGCAATCGGCAGTTCCACCAGCGCCAGTTCCTCGCCATCGCGGAACAGGGTGATGCCGCCGCCCACCTCTGCCAGACGGTTCGCCGCCAGTGCCATCTGTTCGCGGTCGGTCCCCACCACGATCATATGGTGGCTGTCATGCGCCACGGTCGAGGCCATGGCCATGCGCCCTCGATACCCAAAGCCCGAGACAAACGCGTTCGTGACCCCTCCGGTCGCGCGGTGGCGTTCGACCAGCGCGATCTGGCAGACATCGCCTTCGCCCTCGACCAGCCCGCCGATGATGGGTAATTCCGCCTTCAGCGCCTTGGTTGGGGCTTGGTTCTCCACCACGCCGATCACATTGGCCCGCACGAGGTTTGCACCCTCTGGCGCTTTGATTTCAAAATCCGCATCAGCCAGCACATGGCCCAGATGCACCGTATTTCGCGCGTTGTCCGGCCAGTTCAGATGCGGGCAATCCACGGTGATCGCGCCATTTTCGGCGACGATCTGGCCGCGGGCGATGACCACTTCGATCGGCAGCTCTGTCAGATCGGAACTGAGGATAATATCCGCCCGCCGGCCCGGTGTGATTGACCCGATCTCGCGTTCCAGCCCGAAATGGGTGGCGGTGTTGATCGTCGCCATCTGCAATGCGATCAGCGGGTCACAACCGCAGGCAATCGCGTGATGCACCACGCGGTTCATATGCCCCTCATTGACCAAAGTGCCCGAGTGGCAATCGTCGGTACACAGGATAAAGCCGCGCGGGTCCAACCCTTTTTCAGTCACGGCGGTGATCTGGCTTTCCACATCATACCAGGCCGAGCCCAGCCGCATCATCGATCGCATCCCCTGCCGCACCCGCGCAATGGCGTCGGCCTCGCAGGTGCCTTCATGGTCGTCAGCCGGGCCGCCCGCGACATAGGCCGCGAAATCAGGCCCCAGATCGGGCGAGGCATAGTGTCCGCCCACGGTTTTGCCCGCAGTCTGAGTTGCCGCGATTTCCGCCAGCATCTTGGGGTCGCCGTGGATCACACCGGGGAAGTTCATCATTTCACCCAATCCGATGATGCCGGGCCAGTTCATCGCTTCGGCCACGTCCTCGGGGGTGATCTCATAGCCCGTGGTTTCAAGCCCTGGGGCCGATGGCGCGCAGGATGGCATCTGGGTGAAGATGTTCACCGGTTGCATCAGCGCCTCGTCATGCATCATCCGCACGCCATCCAGTCCCAGCACATTGGCAATCTCATGCGGGTCGGTGAACATTGACGTCGTACCATGAGGGATCACCGCGCGGGCAAACTCGGCCGGGGTCAGCATCCCCGATTCGATATGCATATGCGCGTCGCACAGACCGGGCAGCATATAGCGCCCATTGGCTTCGATGATCTGCGTCTTTGGGCCGATGCAATGCGAGGCATCCCGCCCCACAAAGGCGATGCGCCCGCTGGCGATCGCGATGTCGTGATCCGGCAGCGCCTCACGTGTGTGAACATTCACCCAGATCCCTCCGTGCACGACCATGTCGGCTGGATCACGTCCAGCGGCAACAGCGATCAATCGGGGGGCGGTATCGGGCCAACTTGGGAAAGGCGTATATTCCATGGCTCAACTTTTCTGAATGTGTCCGAAGGTGCAACCCCTGCCGAACATCTATCATCAAACCGTCACGCAGCGCGTCAGCGCTGCCCGGCCCAACCGAAGGAGGGCGCGAGCAAGCGTCCCTGACGATGGGCGGGAGCGCCTACCCCGCCAGATCGCGGGCAATTTCCCGCCTTACCCAATCGGCGAACAGGACGGCACCCGGCGTTTCCTCGGCCTGAGGCGACAGCAGCAGGTAATAAGCCTCGGGCATCTCCGCACGATACTCAAACGGAGCCACCAGTTGTCCGCGCTCGATCAGGTCGCGAGCTATGGTGTCATGGGTCAGGCAATACCCACCCCCGGCCATCGCAACAGACAGGCTAACCAGATATGTTGTCGAATAGGTAATGGGAGGTTTTTCCCAAGTTAGGCCCTGTTCACTGATCCAGTTCTGCCAATTCGACAACAGATTCGAGCAATCAAACAGGGGTTGTTCCTGAATATCTTCCAGCCGCACTTCATAGCCCGGCGCGCAGACCGGGTAATAGTGATCGGTGCGCAGTAACTCGGTGCGCACCGTGTCGGACGGGCGCAGGGAATAGCGGATTTCGACCGCCGCGCCCTCGGCCATTTCGCGCGGCTCCCAAAGTTCGGTGAAAATGTTCAGCTGCACATCCGGGTGCGCGGCGCGGAACCGGGGCAGACGCGGTCCCAGCCAGTTCACGGCAAAGGTGATGTTGCTTTGAACCTGCACCGCATTTTGCTGCGCGCCGGTAACGGCCTGCGTACCACGCACCAGCGTGCGAAACGCCTCACGCACTACGGGCAGATAGGTGATTCCGGCCTCGGTCAGCTCTAGCGCGCGGGGACGGCGCAGAAACAGGGGTTGGCCCAGATAGCCCTCAAGCGATTTTATCTGCTGACTGACCGCGCTTTGCGTCATGTTCAGATCACGCGCCGCACCGGTGAACGACAAGTGTCGCGCGGCGGCCTCGAACGTGCGCAGCCAGCCCAGCGGAGGAAGCGATGTCTGCATTGGCATAACCTCACCATTAGCTGAGCTTATGGGATAGGCGAGAATTTTTCGTTGGTCAAATCTGCCTTGCGTCGCCACCTTCTTGAGAAACCAGATGGAGGAGCCCGCCATGACCGTCACCGAATTGCGTCCTAATATCGACCACTGGCCCGAGAGGGTCGACCTGGCTGCCACCTTCCGCTGGACCGAACGCCTGAACATGCACGAGTCCGTGGCCAACCACTTCAGTTTAGCCGTCAACGAGGACGGAACGCAGTTCCTGATGAACGCCAATCAGATGCATTTCGCACGGATCAAGGCATCGAACCTGTTGCTGCTAGATGCCAATGATCCCGAAGTGATGGATCAACCCGGCGCGCCCGACCCGACCGCTTGGGGTCTGCATGGCTCGATTCACCGCCATTGCCCGCATGCGCGTTGCGTGATGCATGTGCATTCGATTTTTGCGACCGTTCTGGCCTCGTTGGCGGACAGCACTCTACCGCCGATCGACCAGAACACGGCCACCTTCTATAACCGCTATGTGGTGGACCAGGAATTCGGCGGACTGGCCTTTGAAAGCGAAGGTGAGCGCTGCGCTGCGATGCTGTCGGACCCGAAGAAGAAGGTCATGATCATGGGCAACCATGGCGTGCTGGTGACTGGAAGCGACCCGGCCGATACGTTCAACCGCCTCTATTACTTCGAACGCGCGGCCGAGACATATATCCGAGCGCTGCAGACCGGCCAGCCCCTGCGTGTCTTGTCTGATGAGATTGCGGAAAAGACCGCGCAGGAACTGGACGACTACCCCGATCAGGCCGAGGCGCATCTGCGGGAAATCAAGGCTCTGCTGGATGCAGAGGGATCGGACTACGCCAGCTAAAGGGATTTCAATGACTGATTCTGCACAAGACCCCGAAGCCGCCCGCTGGCACTATCACCCCGAAGGCCCTGTGGGTTTGAACCCGCTGTTCGCATGGCCTCCGCGCCCCGCCTCCGTGCTGAAGTGGTATAGCGGGGCGTGGTTGCAGATTACCTCACTGACCCTGTGTATGGGGCTGGCGGTCATTGCCTATGTCGTATTTTTCCCTGGGTTAGAGTCGATGAAGAGCTTTGCTCCGGGGTGGATGTTCCGCATTTGGCTGCTGAACATGGTGCCTCAGATCTTGGTGGCGGGCGGGCTGCATTGGTGGCTTTACATGCGCAAGGGGCAGGGCATGTACAAAAAGTTCGACCGTCGCGACCTGACCCGAGACAACGGCAATTTCACCTTCCGCAATCAGGTCTGGGACAATATCTGGTGGACGCTGGGCAGCGCCATGACCGTGGCGACCGTGTATCAATGGGTGATCTATTGGGCGATGGCTAATGGGTATGTGCCGACAGTCACTTGGGCCAGCGCGCCGATTTGGTTTATCGTCTGGATGTTGTTCATCCCGATGTGGTCTGGCTTGCATTTCTATTGGGTGCATCGGCTGGAGCATCACCCAAAGCTCTATAAACACGTCCACGCCGTGCATCATCGCAACGTCAATATCGGCCCGTGGTCGGGGATATCGAACCATTGGTATGAAAACCTGCTGTATTTCACGACCTATTTCATCCATCTGATCGTGCCGTCCCACCCTCTGCATCTGCTGTTTCACACGTATTTCCAGCAGATCAGCCCGGTTCTGTCTCATTCAGGGTTTGAAAAGCTGAAAGCCGGAGAAACTGAAGCGGCCCGTGCGGGGGACTTTTTCCACCAGCTTCATCACAGGTATTTCGAGTGCAACTATGGCACCTCGGAAATCCCCTTCGACAAGTGGTTCGGCACCTATCACGATGGGTCTGCCGAGGCGACGACGCGGACGCGGGCCTATAAAAAGCAGATGTATACCTAGCCGGATCGCATTGCGCGCGGGGTGGTCCCGAACTCGGTCCGAAAAGCGCGGGTCAGGGCGCTGGGGTCGTCATAGCCTGCGCGCAGTGCGATCTCGGCGATGGTCAGGTCGGTCTCGGTTGCCAGTTTCCGGGCCAGGTTCAGGCGCAGGCGGCGATAGACCTGTGCGGGGCCTGCGCCCAGTTCGGTTTGCATTCGGGCCGCCAGTGCCTTTTGCGATCGTCCAACCCGGCGGGCGATCTCGGGGATAGGCAAGGGCGTTTCCAAATGTTCCTGCATCAGCGCCAGCGCTTTGGTCACATAGCTGCTGGTCGCACCCGCCCCGCCGGAATGAGACCTTGCGGAATCGCGTGTCATGAAAAGCTGCGCTACCTCCAGCGCCAAAGCCTGCCCGTGGTCTCGCCCAATCAGGTGCAGCACCAGATCAAACGCCGCCATCGCGCCAGAACAGGTAATGCGGTCGCCGTCGATCACGTAGCGTTCGCGCTGTGCGTCTATCTCTGGGAACCGCTCGGTAAAACTGCCCAATTCTTCCCAGTGGATCGTCGCACGGTGCCCGTCCAGTAATCCGGCCAGCGCCAACAACCAGCTTCCTGTGTCCAGCCCGGCCAGCGCACTGTAACGCCCCGCTGCGGATCGCAACCCCGCCAGCGTCCGCCACCCGCCATGGGCGCGAAACCCGTAAGAGGGCATGACGAGCAACGTATCGCCCCGTGCATTCTGCAAGATGTCATGTGGTGCGACTTGCAGCCCCGAAGATGACGTGACGGGCGCACGATCTAGTGACAGAAATTGCCAGTCATACAGCTTGCGCCCACCGATGGAATTCGCAGCCCGCAAGGGTTCGACCGTATTCGCCAGGCAGTGGTTGGAAAAGCCGTCGAACAGAAGCACTCCGAATTGCTGCGGCGCAGCGGGCGATTTGATCCATCTTTGCATGATTTAGGTCTATTTCTGCATGTTCAGCTTGGCAAGCCACGTCAGGATACCCGCAACCCCAGATGTGGAGACCCCAGATGCAATATGGCCTGTCCGACGAACAAGAGATGATCGCCGCGACCGTTCGCAGCTTTGTCGAAAACGAAATCTACCCGCATGAAGAGCTGGTCGAGCGCACCGGCGAGGTCCCGCACGAGATTGCCGCCGAGATCAAACGCAAGACGATCGAGTTGGGCTTTTATGCTTGTAACTTCCCCGAAAGCGTCGGCTGTGCCGGGCTGAACCATCTGGAGTTTGCGCTGGTCGAACGCGAGTTGGGCCGGGGATCCATGGCGCTGAACCATTTCTTTGGACGGCCGCAAAACATCCTGATGGCCTGCGAGGGCAATCAGGTCGACCGTTACCTGATGCCTGCCGTCCGGGGTGAAAAGATGGACGCGCTGGCGATGACTGAACCCGGTGCGGGCTCGGACGTGCGGGGGATGAAATGCGCTGCCGTGCGTGATGGGGGCGACTGGGTGGTCAATGGCACCAAGCACTTCATCTCGGGCGCGGAACATGCAGACTTTATCATCGTCTTCATCGCAACCGGTGAAGATCAGACGCCGAAAGGCCCCAAGAAACGCATCACTGCCTTTCTGGTCGATCGCGGCACTCCCGGCTTCACAATCCGGGATGGGTACAAGTCGGTCAGCCATCGCGGCTACAAGAACATGGTGCTGGACTTCGACGATTGCCGCCTGCCGGATGCGCAGGTTCTGGGCGAGGTCGATGGCGGGTTCGAGGTGATGAACACCTGGCTTTACGCCACCCGGATCACCGTTGCCGCCATGTCGGTCGGGCGCGCGCGGCGGGCGTTCGACTATGCGCTGGACTATGCCGCCACGCGTGAACAATTCGGCCAGAAGATCGGCAAGTTTCAGGGCGTCTCATTCCAGATTGCAGACATGATCACCGAGATTGACGCCGCCGATCTGCTGACCCTTGCCGCCGCCGATCGTCTGGACAAGGGGCTGCCCGCCAACCGTGAGATCGCCTCGGCCAAACTGTACGCCTCTGAAATGCTGGCCCGGGTGACAGATGCGGCGATTCAGGTGCATGGCGGGATGGGTCTGATGGACGACTACCCGCTGGAGCGATTCTGGCGTGACGCGCGTGTCGAACGCATCTGGGACGGAACCAGCGAGATTCAGCGCCACATTATCAGCCGCGATCTGCTGCGGGCGCTGGGCGCATGACAACAGCGCTGGCCCGAGCGCTGAACCCTAAAACCATCGCCGTGATCGGCGGAGGCGCGTGGTGTGCGGCGGTCATCGAGCAGGCCCGCAAATTCGGGTTCAAGGGCGAGATTTGGCCGGTCCATCCCAAAGCGATCGAAGTTGCTGGGGAGCGGGCGTTCGCAACGCTCGAAAATTTACCCTCTGCACCAGACATGGCATTTATCGGGATCAACCGCCACGCAACCGTCGAGGCGGTTACGGTTCTGTCCGCGATGGGTGCAGGCGGCGCGGTCTGTTTTGCCTCGGGTTTTACCGAGGCTCTAGCCGAAGACCAATCAGGCGCGGGCTTGCAGGATCAACTGATCGCCGCCGCCGGTGAGATGCCGATATTGGGGCCGAACTGCTATGGTTTCGTCAACGGTTTGGATCGCGTGGCCGTCTGGCCCGATCAGCACGGCATGCGGCCCGTGGATCGCGGGGTGGCGATCCTGACGCAAAGCTCGAACATTGCGATCAACATGACCATGCAACGCCGCGCTTTGCCGTTGGCCTTCATGTTGACCTGTGGGAATCAGGCACAGACGCATCAGGCCCAGATTGCCTCGGCGTTGTTGGATGACGACCGCATTACGGCCATCGGCGTGCATATCGAAGGGTTTGGCGATCTGCGCAAATGGGAGGCGCTGGCTAAAAAGGCTCGTCAGCGCGGTGTCCCGATTGTCGCGCTGAAGATGGGTCGGTCGGTCCATGCCCAAGCGGCAGCGATTTCGCATACGGCCTCGCTGGCGGGTCAAGACGCGGGTGCGCAGGCGTTTCTGGATCGGTTGGGGATTGCCCGATTGGATGACATCCCCAGCTTTCTGGAATGCCTCAAGCTGTTGCATGTAACCGGGCGTCTGGACAGTAACGGGCTTGGTACGATCAGCTGCTCGGGGGGCGAGGCCAGTTTGGCCGCGGATATGGCTGAGGGGCGCGATCTGCACTTTCCGCCTCTGACGGATACGCAACGCACCGATCTGCGCGCAGCATTGGGGCCGATGGTGGCGCTGGCGAACCCGCTGGACTACCACACCTATATCTGGCGCGACACGCAGGCGATGACGCGCGCCTGGTCGGCGATGATGGGGCCGGAACAGGCTCTGACCATGGCCATTGTGGACTACCCGCACACGGATCAAACGGATTGGAGCTGTGCGACGCAGGCCGCGTTGAATTGCGTGGCACAAACCGGGCGGCCCTTTGCAGTGACCGCAACTCTGCCCGAGTTGATGCCCGAGGACGTCGCGCAGCGACTGATGGATGGCGGCGTTATTCCCTTCGCCGGGCTGCATGAGGCACTGTCGGCTGTCGAAGCGGCGGCGCGCCCTGCAGGTCAGGACTCTGATCCGGTGGTCCTTCCCAGTACTGCCAATCCAAACGTTACGCTGACCGAGGCGGAGGCCAAGGACCAGCTTGCAGCCTTCGGTGTGTCCACTCCGAAAAGGTTGGTGATTCAGGCCGATGCCGCCAGTGCGGGTGACCTGACCGGTCCTTTCGCCGTCAAGGGCGTTGGACTGGCCCATAAGTCGGACCACGGGGCGGTTCAGTTAGGAGTCAGCGCCGACGATCTGCCAGCGGTCGCGGCCCAGATCGGCACCTCTGAGGTTCTGATCGAGGAAATGGCACCCGAAGGCGTGGCAGAGTTGCTGGTCGGTGTCACCTGCGATCCGGCCCATGGATATGTTCTGACCTTAGGCGCGGGCGGGGTATTGACGGAAATCCTACGGGACTCGGTGTCTCTGCTGATCCCGTCGCCTCGGAATGTAGTTGAAAAGGCGCTGGGCGAGCTGGCCTGTGCGCCGTTGCTGGCTGGCTATCGCGGCAAGCCCGCCGCAGATATAGGCGCGATCCTGGATACGGTCGAGGCCGTTCAGGCCTATGTTATTGCCAATGCCACCCATGTCAGCGAAGTTGAAATCAATCCGCTTATCTGCGGGCCGGAAGGTGCCGTGGCAGTGGATGCTCTGATCCGAAAGGCACGCACATGAACCCGGTCAAAACCCAGCGCGACGGCGCTATATTGCAGGTCACTCTGGACCGCCCCAAAGCGAATGCGATTGATCTGGCCACCAGCCGCGTTATGGGCGAGGTGTTTCGGGATTTCCGCGATGACCCGGACCTGCGCGTGGCGATCATCACCGGCGGCGGCGACAAGTTCTTTTGCCCCGGCTGGGATCTGAAGGCTGCGGCGGATGGCGACGCAGTAGATGGCGATTATGGTGTGGGCGGCTTCGGCGGGTTGCAAGAGCTGCGCGATATGAACAAACCGGTGATTGCCGCCGTGAACGGAATCGCCTGCGGTGGCGGGCTGGAACTGGCGCTGAGCGCGGACATGATCATCGCCGCAGATCACGCCAGCTTTGCCCTGCCCGAAATCCGATCCGGTACCGTTGCGGATGCGGCCAGTGTCAAACTGCCCAAGCGCATCCCCTATCACATCGCGATGGAATTATTACTGACGGGCCGCTGGTTCACCCCGGATGAGGCCAAGAACTGGGGTCTGGTCAACGAAATCGTACCCGGCGATCAGCTGATGGACCGCGCATGGGAACTGGCGCGTTTGCTGGCCAGCGGGCCGCCTCTGGTCTATGCCGCGATCAAAGAGATCGTGCGCGAGGCCGAAGACTCCAAGTTTCAGGACGCCATGAACCGGATCACACGGCGGCAGTTGCCGACCGTGGATACTCTGTACGGATCCGAGGACAATCTGGAAGGTGCCCGCGCCTTTGCTGAAAAACGCGATCCGGTCTGGAAGGGGCGCTAAACTCGTTCGAACAGGGCGATCAAAGCCGTATCGTCCTTGTTTGGGCCGTTGGCAAGTTCGCCGTAGATTCGAACCTCGGGTAGGGCGAGATTCCTAATCTGGCCCTGTGCCAGTTTGTGCAGAGCTTCGGCAAACCCCAGTTTTTCATAGTGCTGAGCGTTGATCGACAGGGCGAATTGCGCTCCGGGGCGGGCGACGCGCAGCAAGGGCATCAAAGCCTCGGGGCCCAGATGGCCATGGGTGAACGTGCCTGACGACACGACGCCCGAGTAGTTTTCGCGCGGAACCGGGATACCCTCGTTCAGGTCAGCTTCTATCGCGTCGCGGTAGATATCCTTGCGCATGGCCTGATCCAGCATCTCGGCGCTGATATCGGTGGCGTCGATAGGTCCGACACCCAAACCTGCAAGAACGGCTCCGCACAATCCTGTTCCGGCTCCGACATCCAGCACTGGACCCTGACCTCCTGCGCCGACAAACGCGCGGGCGGTGCGGATATGCAGCTGGTAATCCTCTCGGGTGGCAAAGCCTTCGTCATAGTCCCCGGCCCATTCGGCATATAGCCGTCGGTTATCTTCGGGTGTTTCAAGCGCATAAGCCGTGTGCAGATCGGGGGTTTTGTCACTCATGCCTAAAAGAAAGGCGCATTGAGAGATTCGAATCAAGTACCCCGTCGACCCCGCTTGCATCCGGTGGATTTGCGGATCATCAATGGCGGCATGACAGGTACTCTATTTTCGTTTGGTCATGGCTATTCCGCGCAGGAGTTGACGCGACTGCTGGCGCCCCATGGATGGCGGGCTATCGGAACCACGCGGGATCCGGCGCAATCACCGGCTTTACGGGCATCTGGGGCGGAACCAGTTGTCTGGCCGGGACAGCAGGTCAATCTGAACGGGGTGACGCATCTGCTGATCTCAACGGCACCCAATGCTGATGGCGATCCGGTTCTGGCAGCGCTGCAAAACGAAATCACGGCACGGGCTGCACAGTTCAAGTGGGTTGGATACTTGTCTACAACCGCCGTTTACGGTGATCATCAAGGTGCGTGGGTGGATGAATCCACGCCTGCGACGCCCACCGCCCAACGCGGCAAATGGCGGGTTCAAGCCGAGCAACAATGGTTGAGTATTCCGAACCTGCCGACCCATATCTTTCGGTTGGCCGGGATTTACGGCCCCGGACGCGGTCCATTTTCCAAACTGAAACGCGTTGGGATGCGGCGGATCATCAAGCCGGGTCAGGTATTTTCTCGCATTCATGTGGCCGACATTGCGCAGGTTCTTGCTGCGTCCATGTCTGCGCCCAATCCGGGGGCCATATATAACGTCTGCGATGATGAGCCGGTCCCTCCACAAGACGTAATTGCCTATGCGGCGGAATTGCAGGGGCTGCCGCTACCACCCGCGGTCCCGTTTGATGAGGCGGAACTAACCCCCATGGCGCGTAGCTTCTACAATGAGAACAAGCGCGTCAGGAACGACCGGATCAAGGATGAACTGGGCGTGAAACTTCTGTATCCTGATTACCGGGTTGGTTTGGACTCATTAACGCGAGACGGATGATCTATTTGTGATAATTTTTAGTTATCACAATCATCCGAAAACAAAACTTTTTAGCATAGCTTGAATTTGCTAGGAGTGGCGTCGACAAGACCCGAGAGTCGCTGTTGCCCGCCCTGCTGCCTGCGCGAATTTTCGCGGCGCCTGTAGGATGGATAAAAGTGTCATCTATATGTGTTCTTGACCGACCGAGTTTTTAGCGGCGCCACAGCGCCGGAATTTTGCCAGGAATGGAGATCGACATGGACGGAAGTGATAACCCCAAAGCAGGCGGATGCCCTGTCATGCACGGCGCAGGAACCCGGTCTAACCGGGACTGGTGGCCGAACCAGCTGAACCTGTCGATCCTGCATCAGCACGGACCGGCCTCGAATCCGATGGATGCGGATTTCGATTACGCCGAAGCGTTCAAGGCTCTGGACATGAAGGCGCTGAAGGAAGACCTCTATGCGCTGATGACGGATTCGCAGGACTGGTGGCCTGCGGACTATGGCCATTACGGCGGGTTCTTCATCCGTATGGCGTGGCACAGCGCGGGCACCTACCGGACGGCAGATGGCCGTGGCGGTGCTTCGACCGGTAACCAGCGGTTTGCGCCGCTCAACAGCTGGCCGGACAACGGCAACCTGGATAAAGCGCGCCGTTTGCTGTGGCCGATCAAGCAGAAATACGGCAACCAGATTTCCTGGGCCGACCTGATGATTCTGGCGGGCAACTGCGCCATCGAGTCGATGGGCGGCAAGACCTTCGGTTTCGCCGGTGGTCGCGAAGACATCTGGGCCCCAGAGGAGGACATCTATTGGGGTTCGGAAACCGAATGGCTGGCCCCGACGGACAACCCGCATAGCCGTTACTCGGGCGAGCGGGATCTGGAAAACCCACTGGCCGCCGTGCAGATGGGTCTGATCTACGTGAACCCAGAAGGTCCGGACGGACAGCCCGACGCGCTGGCCTCGGGCCGTGATATCCGCGACACCTTCGGTCGTATGGCGATGAATGACGAGGAAACTGTCGCTCTGGTCGCAGGTGGCCACACCTTTGGTAAGGCCCATGGTGCGGGTGATCCCGATCTGGTCGGTCCCGATCCAGAGGCCGCTCCGATTGAAGAGATGGGCTTTGGCTGGATTAACAAGTTTGGCTCGGGCAAGGGTGACGACACCACCACCTCGGGGATCGAGGGCGCGTGGACGGCCAACCCCACTAAGTGGGACAACGGCTATTTCGACCTGCTGTTCGGCTATGACTGGAACCTGACCAAAAGCCCCTCGGGCGCGTGGATCTGGGAGCCGGTGAACGTCAAAGAAGAAGACATGGCCCCGCAAGCGCATGATCCGTCGAAAAAGGTCAAAACCATGATGACCACCGCCGATATGGCGATGCGCATGGACCCGATCTATGGCCCGATCTCGAAACGCTTCCACGAAAACCCGGAAGAGTTCGCCGATGCCTTTGCTCGAGCATGGTTCAAGCTGACCCACCGCGATATGGGCCCCCGCTCGGCCTATATCGGTGAAGAGGCCCCGACCGAAGAGCTGATCTGGCAGGACAACGTCCCCGCTGTGGATCACGATCTGGTGGATGACGCGGACGTAGCCGACCTGAAAGCCAAGATCGCGGCAACCGGCCTGTCGGTGTCGGAACTGGTATCGACCGCTTGGGCTTCGGCCTCGACCTTCCGCGGGTCGGACAAGCGCGGTGGTGCCAATGGTGCCCGTATCCGCCTTGCCCCCCAGAAAGACTGGGATGTGAACGAGCCGATGAAATTGTCCAAGGCGCTGTCCGCGCTCGAGGGTGTTCAGGCCGCGTTCAACGATGCGCAGTCGGGCGGCAAAAAGGTCTCGCTGGCGGATGTGATCGTTCTGGCCGGTGCCGTAGGTATCGAACAGGCGGCCAAGGCTGGCGGTCAGGATGTCGAGGTTCCGTTTACTCCGGGCCGCACTGATGCGTCGCAGGACCAGACGGATGTCGATAGCTTTGCTGTGATGGAGCCCATCGCTGATGGTTTCCGCAATTACCAGAAAGGTGACTATACCGTTTCACCCGAAGAGCTGCTGGTCGACAAAGCCCAGCTGCTGACCCTGTCCGCGCCCGAGATGACAGCACTTGTCGGTGGCCTGCGTGTGATGGGTGCCAATTTCGGCGATACCACGCACGGCGTGTTCACGGATCGAGTCGGTACCCTCAGCACCGACTTCTTCACCAACTTGCTGGACATGAGCACCGAATGGAAACCCGCAGGCAAGGACGTCTATGAGGGCCGCGACCGCGCCGGCGGTGAGGTCAAGTGGACCGGCACCCGTGTTGATCTGGTCTTTGGCTCGAACTCGCAACTGCGGGCGCTGGCCGAGGTCTATGGCCAGTCCGGGGCCGAAGCCAAGTTCACCGCCGACTTTGTGTCCGCCTGGACCAAGGTGATGAATGCGGACCGGTTCGACTTGAAATAATTAAGACTACCACCACTCACAAAACGACGCCGCGCGAGGGAACTCGGGCGGCGTTTCTCTTGGCTGGATCCAGCAGGCGTACCAAGCATTGGGTACGATTCCATAGAAAGCGATCGTGCTTCAGGATTAAGACGCGTCCATGGTCGGTTTTTTGATCCTGTTTGTGAAGGTAACTTATTGTTTTTATTAAGGTCAGGAAGTTTCTTCTGAGAAATGTAAAGTTTTTTCAAAATGGGGGTTGCAGGTCCCAGACCTAATCCGTAAATA
>NZ_BAABWL010000003.1:0-605794 GCF_040371315.1 Ruegeria sp. HU-ET01832 | reverse complement strand
TCTTCATCAGATTTTCCTCCCTTAAATTTTCGGTTCAACCACCGAACAGGCGCTTGAACCATCCTTTTTTCTCTTCCGGCGGCGCTGCCTGAGTTGGCTCAGCCGACGTTTCTGACACAGCAGGGGCCGCGGCCGGTTCGGAAACAGCCTCGGCAGGCGCGGGCTGAGGTTCTTCCTCGACCGCATTCTGGAAATTCTCAAAGAATTGGTCGGCCATTTTCTTGGCCACGCCATCAATGACCCGCCCCCCTAGCTGAGCCAGCTTGCCGCCCACGCGCGCATCGACATTATAGGCCAGCAACGTCCCCTCGGGCGCATCCGACAAGGTGACATCTGCTGCACCCTTGGCAAACCCGGCGGCCCCGCCTTTGCCTTCTCCAGATAACTTGACGCTTTCCTGATCCACCATGTCCGAAAGGGTCACTTCACCTTTGAAGGTCGCCTTTACGGGTCCGACTTTCTGCACCACTGTCGCGGTAAACCCATCTTCGGCTGTTCCCGACATTTCTTTGCAGCCGGGGACACATTCTTTCAGAATGTCGGCCGACAACAATGCCTCCCAGACTTTGGAACGTGGGGCCGCAATGACGCGGCTGTCATGTAGTTCCATGTCACTCCCTCCAGTATTTTCGGTTAAGCTACGCGGTGATCTGTCCGGTGCCTATAAGACCTTGGGTGTAGTCACCGCAGTTTCGGGGGCGAATGTGTCAGGCCATATTCCGCAAAGATATTAGCAATACGCCCGTCCTGAAGCGCTGCAAAAATGGCGTCATCCACGGCGTAGCTGAGGCCGCGATACGCAAAGTGAACGGCGACACCATTCGTCCAGGTGCTGACAGCAAACCCAGGAAGCGGTGGCGCATGGACACCTAAGTCGGGCGTCAATCCGGCCTCAAGCTGGCCCCGAGGTCCCATAGCAGCCATGGTTTCGCCTGCCGCCAATGCCTCCATAGCTTTTTCGGCTGTCTTGAACCGACGGATGTTGCGCGAAAGTTGCCCCCCCGGAAAGGCGGATAGGTAGAAATCCGCGATTGAGTCATTTTCGACCGCTACCGAATCGAACCTAAAATAAGCCGGGACCGGAGGATCCTCGGGGTAGGCATCCCGACGATAGGCAATTGCGACTTCTTCGTCGTGGTACTGGCCAGTAAAAACAACCTGCTCGACCCGGCACGCGAACTCGCTGTCGTAGGGGATATGCAACATCACGTTTGCAACTCGGCCGTTAATGAGCGGGCCTTTCCAGATCCAATTGCGCAAGTCGGCTTCAAGGTTCTCTCCGGCAGCGACCAGATTGAACCGAGCTTCGACCCCCAGATCACTGGCGATGAGTTTTCCAATCTCAATATCGACACCTTGGATAGTACCGTCTCTCTCAAACGACCAAGGGGGAAAGTCTTCGTAGGCTGCGAATTCAATATAACCGCGGTCGATTATGGTATCGAGATCGGCACCGACGATATCTCGGCTTGCGTTCTGAGGTTTGGGCTGGGGCACATGATCTTCGCACCTGGCCAAAACCGGTCCTGAAAACAGGGCGGTGGCCAACAGAGAGAAAACGAAAACGTACTTGATCATGCGCCCCATTCTGCCGCGCTACTGCGCGGCGGACAATCCAATGGTAAGTTGTTCAGCAGCTTCGGCAAAATTGGGTGCATTCCCAGATATCAATACCGCCGCACGCAAAGCCACGCTGTCGGCCACGGGCGCGCCGGATCCGGTTTCGATAGTTTCGGCGATCTGGGTCAATTCCGATTGAAGCGCTGCCGTGTCCCCCTCGGCGCCGCCGGCCATTGCTGCCAGAAGATCTCTGATTTCCTTCAAGCGGTCCGAGTGATCGTCCAGCGCGCCGTCATCCGGACGCGTTTCGATATAGGTTCGAATGGCCCACGCTGCTTTTTGTCCTAACAATTCGCCAAAGGCGGGCATCTTAGTAATACCGTTTTGCGTATAACCTTCGCGGAACCGCTCTACATACCATTCGTCGCCATATTCCTCGGCTTCAAGATACCGCAAATCAGGGGCTAACCCGCCCGATACGACACCAAGACCATGGCAACGGGCACAATTCTGGTTATAGCCGGAGTCGCCTATTTCGATTGCAGCCTGCCATACCTCTTCGCCCCGGTCGCGATAGGGGTTTTCAATCAGCCACTCTTCTCCAACATCGGGAAGGATGTCTGTGTTGACTGGTTGTGGGGCGACATCGCCATGGGCCAGCGCCATACCTCCGGCAACAAGGCCGCCCAGCAATGTGCTGTGAAATCCAAGACGCATCTTCTCCTCCTTTACGATGCTTTTCACGGTCATACCGCAGCAAGACTCAGCGTGAAATTCGACCTTGGTTGCACATCCGTGCAGGTTTGCGACTAAGGTCTTATGGTGGGCTGCATTTTGGCCGTTTTTACTAAGGCGGCGCAGGAGGAGGCGCGAAAATGATTAAGATGTTCCGTGCGGTAGCGGCACTGATACTTCTGCCTGGCACTGCGTTGGCAGAGATTGGTATTTCAGTGACTTACCTACAACAGCAGGTCGCGCGTCCACCCGTTTTATCCAACCTTGATCCGATTCCAGATGATCTTGGTTCGGCGGGTGCCAAACTGGCGCTGGAAGACAATCTGACGACCGCAAAGTTTCTGGGACACGACTACACGCTTACAGTCACTACCGTTTCTGACGGTGAGGATTGGATTACAGCAGCGCGTAAGGCATTGTCGGACAGTCCGTTTCTAATTCTTGATGCGCCTGCCTCTGCTCAGTTGCAGGTCGCGGACTTGGCCGAGGCCGATGGTGCGGTGCTTTTCAATGCATCTTCCCCTGAACTTTCCATACGCGAGCAGGACTGTCGGCCGAACCTACTGCACACTTTGCCGTCGGGGCTAATGCGCACGGATGCATTGGCTCAATTTCTGGTCAAACGCCGCTGGCAGGATCTGGTTCTGATCTCTGGAAACCACCCACAAGATCAAGCTTTTGCCGACGCGCTGAAGCGGTCATTGCAGAAATTCCGTCTTGACCTGATGGCGGAAAAGACCTGGGTTTTTGATGCTGACCTGCGTCGCAACGCAGCGCAAGAAGTTCCGTTGTTCACGCAGGAATTCGGCGACTATGACGTCCTGTTATTGGCCGATGAATTGGACGATTTCGGCCGCTACGTCGAATTCAACACCTGGAAGGCGCGCCCTGTTGCTGGTTCCGATGGTCTTAAGCCCGTCACATGGTCGCGCGTGGTCGAACAATGGGGTGCGGCCCAGATGCAGAATCGGTTCTTTGAGCAGTCGGGCCGCACCATGATGTCCAAAGACTACGCCGCATGGGCGGCATACCGGACGCTGGGCGAAGCCGTGACACGTACCCAGTCCGACGATCCTGCGGTCTTGCGTGATTATATTTTGTCGGATGAATTCGAACTTGCCGGGTTCAAGGGCAGGGCGATGAACTTCAGGTTTTGGAATGGGCAATTGCGGCAACCAATCCCTTTGGTCACAGACCGCGCGGTGGTCGCCATGGCGCCGCTGGAAGGCTTTCTACATCAGCGTACAGAACTGGATACGCTTGGAATTGATGAGGCGGAAAGCCAGTGTCAGGCATTCAAGGAGTAACGGGCATGAGACTAGCGACACTATTGGCCTCTGCTGCATTGTGCGTTCCCGCAGCAGCGGATGAGATGTGGATCAGCAACGAAAAAGACGACACGCTCAGCGTGATCGACATCGAGACGCTTGAAGTCATCCGCACAATCGAAACTGGTGAGCGGCCGAGGGGAATTACGTTTTCGAAAGATTTCTCGGTGCTGTACATCTGCGCCTCTGACAGCGACTCGGTTCAGGTCATGGATCCCGAAACCGGAGAGATACTGCACGACTTGCCATCTGGCGAAGACCCTGAGCAGTTCGTTCTACATCCCAATGATCGTCATCTTTATATAGCCAACGAGGATGACGCTATCACCACTGTGGTCGATACTGAAACGCGAACGGTTATCGCGCAGATCGACGTCGGGATCGAACCCGAAGGCATGGCGGTGTCGCCGGATGGAAAAATCGCAATCACGACTTCTGAAACCACCAATATGGCTCATTGGATCGACACGGAAACGCAAGAGCTTTTCGCCAATACTCTGGTCGATTCCCGCCCACGCCACGCCGAATTCCTTAAGGATGGAACCGAGCTTTGGGTGAGTTCCGAGATTGGCGGTACGATCACTGTCTTTGATGTGGAAACCCAGACCGAAAAAGCCAAGATTGAATTTGAAGTCGAAGGTGTGCATCCTGATCGAGTTCAGCCCGTAGGGTTTGAACTGTCCAACGAAGACAAAACTGCCTTTGTCGCGCTTGGACCTTCGAACCACGTCGCAGCGGTCAATCCCGACACCTATGAGGTTGAGGATTACATCCTCGTCGGTCGTCGGGTTTGGCACATGGATTTCAACGCGGACAAATCACTCTTGTTCACCACAAATGGTGTGTCCGGCGATGTGACCGTCATCGATGTTGCAAAACGTGAACCAATCAAAACCATCAAGGTCGGGCGGTTCCCATGGGGCGCAGCGTTTCGTCCGACAAACTGATCAGGGAGAATTCAAATGAAGCGTTTATCCACGCTGGCAATTGCTGCCGCGATGATCTTACCCAGCGTCGTTAATGCCGACGATGACTCGGGGTTCGGCTTGGCCGGGTTGTTGTCGGCCAAAAACAAGGAAGACCTACCGCCCATCATCCTTTCAGCCGGAGAACCCTTGGCCGATGCTCCATGGGAACTAAAATCCGGAACTTATTACGAGTTCGAAATTCAAGGTGACGGAAGTCAGGAGCTTGCCATCATCGGCCCCGAGTTCTTTCGTGCCATCTGGGTCGATGAGATTGTGGTAGAAGGTTTAGAGATCCGGCCGCTGGGTTTGGATTCGATCGAATTCGACGAGGCCGGTGAAATGGAAATAGGCTTTGTCGCGATCAAGCCGGGCAGCTACTATCTGAAAGTGCCGGGCAGCACCGGTGAGACACAGCGGCTGGAGATTACCATTAAGTGACAGGGCTAACGGTCCGAAACGTCAGCTATGCCTATGGCGAGAAACGCGCTCTTGATGATGTGAGTTTTCACGTCCCGCAGGGCGCGTTTTGTGCGTTGCTGGGCCCGAATGGGGCAGGTAAGTCAACGCTGTTTTCCCTGCTGACACGGTTGTTCACCACCAGGCAGGGTGAGATTGAAATCGCTGGAATTGACATCGCGAAACACCCGCGGAAAGCCTTGGCTAAGATAGGGGTCGTTTTTCAACAGCCTACGCTTGATCTGGACCTGACGGTTCATCGGAACCTCAGTTATTTTGCCGCTTTGCACGGTCTGTCCGGCCGCCAAGCTGAGGGCCGCATCACGGCCGTACTAGAGCGTCTGGATATGGCTGAACGTGCTACTGAACGTGCGCGTGATCTGAATGGAGGTCATCGCAGACGGTTGGAAATAGCACGATGCCTGATACATGTGCCTTCGGTCCTTTTGTTGGACGAGCCAACCGTTGGGCTTGATGCTGCGTCGCGTCATGCCATCACCAAACATGTGCATGACCTGTCTTCGCAAGACGGTTTGACGGTTTTGTGGGCTACCCACTTGACCGACGAGATCGGGCCAGACGACCAAGTGGCGATCCTTCATTGTGGTAAGTTGCTGGATCAGGGTATTTGCCGAGACATCACTGGCGGCGCTCCGATGCAGGATACCTTTTTGTCGATGACCAGAGCGGCTTCATGATCGATGCAATGATCGCTTTGCGCGCAATCTTGATCCGAGAAGCCTTGCGGTTCGTGCGGCAACGCAGCCGGTTTGTTGCGGCGCTTGTACGTCCTCTGGTTTGGCTAGTGGTCTTCGCCGCTGGTTTTCGCGCAGCATTGGGTTTGTCGATTACTCCGCCGTACGAGACTTATATCACCTATGAGATCTACATCGTCCCCGGCCTGTGCGGCATGATCATGTTGTTCAATGGCATGCAAAGCTCTCTCAGCTTGGTTTACGACCGTGAAATGGGGTCGATGCGGCTACTGCTCACCAGCCCTTTGCCGCGGTGGTGGTTGCTGTTTTGTCGCTTGTTGGCAAGCACGACGATATCGATCCTGCAGGTTTATACTTTTCTGGCGGTCGCTGCGGTTTACGGTATCGGCATGCCCTGGATCGGATACGCCTACGTGTTTCCGGCGCTGATCGTCGCTGGATTGATGCTGGGCGCGTTGGGTTTGGCTTTGTCCTCGGCGATCAGGCAGCTTGAGAATTTTGCGGGCGTCATGAACTTTGTGATCTTTCCGATGTTTTTTCTGTCTTCAGCACTTTATCCACTTTGGAAGATGGCAGAAAGTTCGGCCTTATTAAGAGATATCTGCGCGCTTAACCCTTTTACGCACGCGGTCGAGCTAATCCGTTTCGCGCTTTATGGGCAGTTTAATGCTGTCGCATTGGGGTGGACGATATTGGCGGGTATTATTTTTCTTGGGTTTGCTTTTTGGGGCTACGATCCGGCGCGTGGCATGAAGCGCGGCTAAGCATCTACTACCAATACCACGGTGAATTCGTAGGCCGACTACTGTACACTGTCGAAAATCGGAGGGTACTGCCATGATCCGCATTGCTGCGTTTTTTCTGCTTTTGGCGTCTGCAGTCACGGCTCAGACCATTGAGGACGAGTACGGAACGCTTAACCCGCAGGACACGGGCTGGGGCAAAGTCCTCAGCAACATCGACAATGGCGTAACCGACATGACCACCTGCGCTTCGGGTTACTACATGACAAAGTCAGGCCGCCACGATCTGGCGCGACGCTTGTTTCGCACCTGTGCCGAAGCAGGGTACACCGGTGCAATGACCTGGATGGGTCAGTTGGATAACAATGGGCTGGCCGGACCCTATGACCCTGATGCAGCGGCCGCATGGGACAAGCGCGCCGCCGATCTGGGCGATCCGGTGGGCAAGTTCAACTATGGTCTCAACCTTTTGCGTGGTCACGGTGTGACAAGGAACGAGGAACTGGGTCGGGCCTATGTTGACGAGGCGGCACAGGACGGCCTCAGGATCGCCAAACGCCTTAGGGATTCGGGCTATGATCCCAACGAAGTCACACCTGACGCTGACGAGTGGAAATACGCACCTCTATTCTGAACCCAGTTTTTTACTGAGAACTACGACTAAAGGATGATGCTCTTCCTCGGTTTTCTTGACCCACGTCAAGCCGGTATCGATGGCCGCGGATTTACAGTTCGGCCAACGTTAGGAGGACCACATGAAACATCTTACCCTGCTACTCGGCCTCGCCGTCAGTTCCGTTACGACAGCGCCAACACTTGCTCAATCCACGTTCGACCGAGTCAAGATCGAGGCGGGCGAGACGCTCTTTTTCTCTGAATGCCGACGCTGCCACGCGCCAGATGCAACTGGTCCAAGTTATGGTCCGCAACTTGACGGTGTCGTTGGGCGCAAAGCAGGGACTTTAGAAGGTTATCAGTATTCGAGTGCTCTGGCTGGTTCCGGTATCGTTTGGACACCGGCCGCTCTGCGGGCATGGATGGAAGACAACGACGGCTTCATGCCGGGCACCAAGATGCGGCATGTCGGCATCGATGATCGCACGGTTCAAGACTTTATTCTGGCATATCTAAGCAGCATCTCAGACTAGAACCGAGCGTTGGCCGAAGCTGGTTAGGAAAACTGGTTTATCCAGAATAATTGACGATCGCGCTTGAAAGCCATGATTTCCGCCCTACGACCATTGTGCAATTTCACCACGAGTTCTGCCCGCCAATAATACTCTCGCCTGCAATCCCGATGCGTCGGAGATTCGGCGCGGAGGAAAGACATAAGTCTAGGGAGGACACAGATGAGCCGGTTTATCATGGCAACTGTTGCAAGTGTGATTGCAGCAGGCGCGGCCTATGCAGAAGTTACCGAAGACGATCTGGCCAATGACCAAACGATCACCACGCAAGTCGTAACCAACGGTATGGGGCGGCACCTTCAGCGCTATAGCCCACTGGACATGCTTAACAAGGACAACGTCAAAAACCTGCTGCCGGCCTGGGCTTTCAGCCTTGGAGGGGAAAAACAACGCGGACAGGAAACCCAGCCGCTGATCTATGACGGCATGATGTATATCACCGGCTCTTACTCGCGCCTTTATGCGATTGATCTGGAGACCGGTAAAGAGGTCTGGCAATACGATGCCCGTCTACCCGAAGGTATCCTGCCCTGTTGTGACGTGGTTAATCGCGGGGCCGCAATATACGGCGACAAGATCATTTTCGGAACTTTGGATGCACGGATTGTGGCGCTGAACAAGGACACTGGAGACGTTGTCTGGCGTGACAAGATTGCTGACTACAAGGCAGGATATTCCTATACCGCTGCTCCATTGATCGTCGATGGACTGGTGATCACCGGCAATTCCGGGGGCGAGTTTGGCATCGTGGGGGCTGTTCAAGCGCGCGATGTGAACACTGGTGATCTGGTCTGGGAGCGACCGGTGATCGAAGGCCACATGGGCACGTTGAATGGTGAAGAAAGCACCATGACCGGAGAGCTGAACGCAACGTGGCCCGGTGACATGTGGAAAACCGGTGGCGGGGCGACCTGGCTGGGTGGGTCTTATGATGCGGACACGGATACGCTGGTCTTTGGCGCGGGCAACCCGGCGCCTTGGAACTCGTGGCTGCGGGACGCAGGAACTCCGACTGAAGGCAACAAAGGCGACAACCTCTATGCCGCCAGCCGTATTGGGATCGACCCAAAGACTGGCGACATCAAGTGGCACTTTCAAACCACCCCGCGCGAGGGTTGGGATTATGACGGTGTCAACGAAGTCGTGGCCTATACGGACCGTGATGGTAACAAGCGTTTTGCCACAGCGGATCGCAACGGTTACTTCTATGTTCTGAACCGCGAAGACGGTGCTTTCGTCTCGGCGACGCCTTTTGTCAAAGACATTACTTGGGCCGATGGCGTGGATGACACGGGTCGCCCGATCTTTGTCGAAAACAATCGTCCCGGTGACCCGGCTGCAGCAGCCGATGGTAAGAAAGGTGAGGTTATCTTTGCCTCGCCGTCCTTCCTGGGCGGCAAGAACTGGATGCCAATGGCCTTCTCTCAAAACACCGGCAATTTCTATGTGCCTTCAAACGAATGGGGTATGGATATCTGGAACGAGCCGATCACCTACAAGAAAGGTGCCGCCTATCTGGGCGCGGGCTTTACCATCAAGCCCAATTACGAAGACCACATCGGTTCTCTTAAAGCCATCGACCCGGATACCGGGGAGTGGAAGTGGGAGTACAAAAACGACGCGCCTCTATGGTCAGGTGTGATGACCACTGCCGGTGGCTTGGTGTTCTTTGGCACACCCGAAGGCGAGTTCATCGCGCTGGATGACGAGACCGGCGAGAAACTCTGGTCGTTCCAAACAGGGTCCGGGATTGTTGGCCAGCCTGTGACATGGGAACAGGACGGCGAGCAGTATGTCTCGATCATCTCTGGCTGGGGTGGCGCAGTTCCGCTTTGGGGCGGCGAAGTGGCAAAGAAGGTTAACTATCTGAACCAGGGCGGCACGCTTTGGACTTTCCGATTGCCCAAGGAGCTGGCCTCGGCAAATTGATCTTCTTCACAACTCGTGACTTTAACGCGCGCCTCGCTTGGGCGCGCGTTTTTTATACGACTTTCCGCCAGTTGGCGTGACTCTGTTCTCTTGCTACGCTTTGGTAGGTTGGGCAACATGATTGCAAAGGCCAATGCGAATGCTTGCAAATGCCGTCGGGCAAAACGATTTCGAGAATGTGCTGATCGTCGATGATCATCCTTTGTTTTGTGACGCTTTGTCGATGACATTGCAAAGCGTGGCTCATATCCGTGAAATCCACACCGCCGACCGTCTGGAAGATGCGCTTGAGATGATTGCAGGAGGTTTGAAGCCTGATGCAATCATGCTGGATCTGAACTTGCCTGACGTTGACGGATTGGATGGGCTTGTCCGTCTGAAGGCCGTCGCAAATGCGCCTGTGATCGTAGTGTCTTCAATGACGGACAATCGGGTGATTAGCCAGGTTATTCACGCGGGTGCGTCTGGGTACGTTCCAAAACACAGCCAGCGTGACGTCTTTCGAACCGCGTTTGAAACCGTTCACGCGGGCAATGTCTTTTTGCCGGATGGATGCGTTCTGATCGATCTGGACGGCGCAGATGAACAAAGCGATGCAGTCGGGCGGCTTGCAACGTTGACCAATCAGCAGTCCCGTATTCTTCAGCTGATCTGTGAGGGCAAGCTGAACAAGCAAATTGCCTATGACCTTTCGATCGCCGAAACCACGGTCAAAGCGCATGTCACTGCAATCATGCGCAAGCTGGGTGTCCAAAGTCGTACGCAGGCCGTTTTGATAGCAAAGAAAGCCTCCTTTGCCAGTGTCTTGCAAGAGTCGAGTTAAGCTGCATACTCACAGAAAATCGTCGCGCTTTAGGGAGGAGGCTCGATGGACCAAGCTGTCGGGTGGGCAACGGCTCCGACCCGCGCGCCAGGTATCGTAAGAACTGCATGTGTGCCATACGACACCGAAGACGCGGTCACCGGACTATTGAAGACTTTCGGTGCCGGAGAGTTATCTCTGGTCATTCTTTTTGTGACGGACAGAGCTGACGCTGCATCGGTTATTGCACAGGCAACCGAAGCCTTTGCGCCCGCGCCAGTGGTTGGTTGTACAACAGCCGGTGAATTGGCGGGGGCCGGCTATACCGAAAACCAGATCGTGGCCATCGGCTTGCCTGCATCACATTTCGACGCTCGCATCTTGCCAGTACCTGATCTGGATACATTTCTGGCTAAGGATCTGATTCATCAGATGATCCGAAACCGCAATGAAATGACGGAGGCAAACCCTGACTGGCACCACGAATTCACCTTTTTATTGATTGATGGGCTTTCAACAAAAGAAGACGCGCTGACTTCAGAACTCGCGTTGGGGCTAGGGCCAGTTCCGTTGTTTGGGGGTTCCGCCGGGGATGGAACGGATTTCGAAACAACTTACGTCCTGCACGACGGACAGGCATTGGAAAATGCTGCAATCCTGGCGCAAATGCGAACTCGATGTCCGATCAAGGTTTTCAAGACAGATCATCTGGTGCCAACAGCTCAACGGATGGTCGTGACCAAAGCGGACCCCGCCCGGCGAATCGTTCGTGAGATCAACGCAGAACCTGCCGCGCGCGAATACGCCCGTATTCTGGGCAAAGACCCCGAACAGTTGACAACCTTCACCTTTGCTGCGCATCCGGTCGTCGTCCAAATTGGTGGGCAGCATCACGTTCGGGCCATTCAGCGCGTGGATGAGAACGGGGATTTGGTGTTTTTCTCGGCCATCGACGAAGGATTGGTTCTGACTTTGGCTGAACCTCGCGACATGGTCGAGCATCTCGAGCAAGAGATCGAGGGCCTAACAGAAGCCGAGGCTCCGGATACTATTCTTGGGTGCGACTGTATTCTCAGGCGTCTAGAAGCGCAGGAAAAACAGATGACGGGTGCTTTGTCTGCAATCCTCGCCGACAATCACGTGGTTGGGTTTTCTACTTATGGCGAGCAATTCAATTCGATCCATGTCAACCAAACGTTGACGGGGGTTGCGATTTACCCGCCGGAAGAGGATCGACATGATTGAATCCCTGATCAACCCGGACGATCCACCAGACCGGCAGAATGAAAAGCTTTTGAAGATCGCCGAGGCACTGATGCGCAGGGTTGAGGAATCGACTGATGCAAGCGGCGCAGCTTACGCACAGTTTCAAAGGGCTGCAGTGCTGGAACAGGAAGTCCGCGCTCGGACATTCGATCTTGAACGTGCGCTGGATCTGCTGAACGATTCCAATGCTCGTCTGGCTCAAGCCAATCAGGCAACAGAGGCGGCGCGGGCGGACCTCGCGAATGCGATAGAAACGGTGCAAGAGGGCTTTGCCCTGTTCAACTTGGAAGAAGAGCTTGTACTGTGCAACAGCCGCTTTGGTATACACATGCCCGATATCCAGCCTCATCTGGTGCCTGGTTTGCAATTTACCGAGTACGTTGAACTGGTTAGTCGCTCTCGGTTTTTGTCACTCCCCGAGGCAGTGTCGCCGTGGGACTGGGCAAAACGTCGTATCGCGCGCCATGCGGATGACCACGTTGTTTTTAACGTCAGGTTGAATGGCAATCGTTGGATGCAAGTCTCTGAACATCGGACACCCGACGGTGGCACAGTGATCTTGCAAACTGATGTCACGGATATCATGCGTATCGAACGTCAGGAGAGGGACCGCATTCTTGACGACAAGGCCCGGCTTATCCGTGCCACTCTGGAACATATCGATCAGGGTGTATGTATCTTCGACAGTAAGCTGAGGCTTATTGGTTGGAACAACCGGGCCAGTGAATTGTTGGCAATCCCAAATGCACAGTTTCAGATGGGTGCGCAGTTCAAAACTCTGTTCAATCGCCTGAGCACCACAATCCGCTTTGCACAGGGCGTAAGTGACGCCGACCTGCTTGCTTGGGTTAACCGAACGTCCGAACGGCCACCGTTGAGGTTCGAGATGCATAGCGGTCGGGCAAAGATTCTATCTGTTTTCGCGCAGGAAATGTCCGACCGGGGATTTGTGATTTCGTTCACCGATGTGACCGCCGAGCGTAAATCTGCCCAGGCGTTGTACGACTCCAAAGCCTTGCTGGAACAGCGCGTCGCAGCCCGCACCGAAGAGCTTGCGGATGCGCTTAAGGACGCGGAACGGGCAAATGCTTCGAAATCGCGCTTTGTTGCCGCCGCAAGTCACGACCTGCTGCAACCGCTGTCGGCGGCTAAGCTCTACGTTGCCACTCTTGGAAGTGGGTTGAACAAAACAGACGCGAGGGACGTGGCCGCCAAAGCGGAAAGTGCACTTAGCAGCGTTGAACATATTTTGGATGCGCTTCTTGATATTTCTAAACTGGATTCAGGACGGGCAACTGTTCACTTGTCGACGTTGCCAATAGATGACGTGTTTTCGCAGCTCGAAGATTCCTTTCGTCCGGTCGCACAGACCAAGGGATTGGAACTGCGCGTCGTCTCTTGCGGCGCGCTGGTTCAGAGTGATGCAAGTTATTTGAGGCGCATCCTGCAGAACCTTCTGTCAAACGCCATTCGCTACACTGAAGCAGGCAAGGTTCTGGTTGGCGCCCGGCGTCGAAAAGATTCTATCGTGATCGAGGTTTGGGATACCGGTATCGGAATTGCACCGGATCAGAGGGATATCATCTTTCAGGAATTCCAACGGCTTCATTCGGATGCCAGCGCTGCCGAAGGAATGGGACTTGGGCTGGCTATCGTTGAGCGCGCGTGTGTCCTGTTGAAACATCCTATGAAGTTACGTTCCGGATTGGGAAAGGGGTCGGTCTTCTCGGTAGAGGTGCCTTTGGCTAAACCGGCGTCTCATTGTTATGGCCGGTCTGCTGATTTGGCTTCGCCAGACACTAAGGTTCTGACACGCGCGGTTGTTTTGTTGATTGAGAACGACGAAAATCTGCGCACGGCGTTGACCATGACAATGGAATCCTGGGGCGTGCAGGTTTTGGAATGCGAAAGTCAGGCACAAGCGGTTGGCTTACTGCAGGAAATTGGCATTCTTCCGGATATTGTGGTTGCCGACTACCAGTTGAACAAAGGTATGACCGGAACTGAGGCGATAGACGTGTTATGGCAGGAATTCGGTCCATTACCTGCCTGTGTGATCTCGGCCAATCGTTCGCCAGAATTGACCGAGTATTGTGAGGATGTGGGTCTGCCTTTGCTGCGAAAGCCGATTGACGCTCGGCACCTGAAATCAATTATCGAAAACGCACTGAAAGGCGCGTCCGCCGCTTGATTGTGCCAAGGTTTAACGACCGCGGGCAGAGAGTTTACTCTGCCCGCGCCTGACGTCTATCCGTAAACAATGTTTGGTAACCAGGTCACCACCCAAGGGAACAGCATACAGATCACCAACCCGACAATTTGAAGGAACAAGAACGGCAAGGCGGCTTTGAAAATGTCTGTCATTGGGATCGACGGTGGCGCTACTCCGCGCAAGTAGAACAGCGCATAGCCGAAAGGTGGTGACAAAAAGCTCATCTGCATGTTCACAAGATACAGAACCCCGAACCACAAGACCAAATCATTGGGGTCATCAAACCCAAAGGCAGCCGCACCCAGCGCCTTGATGATCGGTACAAAGATCGGGACACACAGCAACAGGATGCCGACCCAGTCCAGGAACATGCCCAGAACCACCAGCAGAATCTGCATCACGATCAGGATACCCCAAGGGCCCAGACCCGCGCCTTGCATCGTCTCTTGGACGAATTGCTGACCGCCTTCCAGAACGTAAAGTCCTACAAAGATCGTGGCGCCGAACATGATCCAGATCACCATGGCCGAGGCTTTCAGCGTGGTCAGACATGCCTCGCGCACTGTGGGCCAGTCCAGCTTGTTGTGGATCGCGGCCACGATGAAGGCGCCGAAGGTGCCAATACCCGCCGCCTCAACCGGGGTTGCAACGCCCGAGAAGATCACGCCCAGAACAATCACGATCAGCGCAATCGGAGCAGACATCTTACCCAGCAGGCGCATTTTTTCGCGATTCGAGATACGCTCGTCAACCGGGATTGGCGGGCCAAGAACCGGGTTGATATAGGACCGCACCACCACATAGATAATGTACATACCCGACAGCATCAGGCCGGGAATGACCGCGCCGATGAAAAGCTCCCCTACCGATTGTTCGGCAACAACGGCGTAGATAATGGCCAGAATGGAGGGCGGGATCAGGATGCCCAGCGTCCCCCCGGCCATGATCGAACCCATGGCGATCTTGGTGTCATAGCCGCGTTTCAGCATGGCGGGCAGGGCGATGATGCCCATCGTCACCACAGCTGCGCCGATCACACCCACCATCGCCGCCAGAACGGTTGAGGCGATGATTGTCGCCGCAGCCAGACCACCTTTAAGCCCACCGAGCACCTTGTAGATCACATCGAACATGTCGTTGATGATCCCGGCCCTTTCCAACATCGAGGCCATAAAGATGAAAAGTGGAATTGCGGATAGCTGATAGTTCGTCATCAGCGGGAAAATTCGGCTGGGCACAATGTTCAGTGCACGCGCATCCCCCAGAACGAACAGGAAGACACAGGCCAGACCTCCGGTCACAAAGGCCAGCGGCAGACCTGCCATTAGAAGGACCAGAAGCGAGCCAAACATAACGAGCGTTAACAGCTCGATGGACATATCAAGACCCATCGGTCAGTACCCCCGTGCAATCGTTCGGATGTCTTTGGACAGTTTCGACACCCCTTGCAAAATCAACAGAACCGCGCCCACGACCATCATCCATTTCATTGGCCAAAGCGGGATTTCCCATTCGTTAAAGCTGATTTCACCCCAGCGAATATTCGGATCGGTCCAATCGCCAAAAGTCAGCGCTCCGAACATCTGGAAAAAGCTCATCTCTCCACGCGCCCAGTCCGAGACAACCGAGTTGCCGGTCGGAACCGCAATCGCATCCATCGCGAAGATATAGGACGTCACCAGCAGTGTTCCCGCGAAGATGAAGAAGAAGATTGAGGTGAACAGGTCCGCCCACGCCCGTTTCGGCTTGGTCAGCGGTGCATAGAAGATGTCCACACGCACATGGCTTTCGGTCAGCATCGCATAGGACCCGGCGATCAGGTACTGCATCCCGAACATCAGATACATGGATTCATGCGCCCAGTTTGTGGGGGCGTTGAACACATAGCGGACGATCACTTCGTAGTAGTAGACGAATACCGCGATTACGGCCCAATAGCTGACGAACTCACCTGCATAGAGAGACAGGCGGTCAATCCAGTTCTCGGCATAATCCTGGTCCGCCTTGCGTGCACCGGGGTCCATTTCTGCAGCCCGTGCAGCAGTTTCTTCATCAATCTCCATTTCAGGCTCATGCGGATCCGCAGCAGCCTTGGCGCGCGCGCTTGCCACTAGTCGCGGTAGCATCAGCGCATCGATCGCCATAAAGGCCAGAATTGCATAGAACGCATAACGTGCTACCGAACTCCACAAAGCGCGGTTTGCACCGCTGGCCTCGGCCAGAGGCTGCGCCTCGGCCAGGGCGGTTTCGGATTCGGCCAGACGTTCGCGCCCGGTTTCAATTGCCTTCTCGGCCCTCTCCAGAGCACGCTCGGCTCGGCGTTTTTGCAATGCTGTCCCATCCTGCGCAGCCTCGGCGGCGGCGCGCAGTTCTTCCAGCCCTTCCTCGGCGGTTGCAACCCGTTCGGCTTCGCGCGTGATCGTACGCTCGGCCTGACGGACGATGTTGACCGCATTCGAGAATTCGTTGCGGGCCGTTCGCTCTTCGCCATTGGCGTAGAGGATCAGCAGGAAAACTGGCAGATAGACCAACCCCAGCAAGCTGCGCAGGTAAAAGCGGTGCAGGCCCAGCATTCCTCCGGTGACAAGGATCAGATAGCCCAACGGTAACCCGTAGGTGCGCTGTTCAGGTTGGGCTTTGCGTGCCAGCACCATGGCCAGGGCCGGAAAGGCGATCAGCCCGACCCAATATAGCCAGTGCGGCAGCGTGAAATCGACGCTCGGCATAGTACGTTCCGAATTCCAAGGAAAAGGCATGCCCGCGCGAAATTCGCGCGGACTTTTGGTTAGGCTTCAGCGGATTACAGGTCCAGCGTATAGCCTTCGATCATTTCAGGCGTCACATAGCCCAAGGAACCCGACATCATGTAGTCAAGTTGGATCTTGAAGACCCGCGCCGCATCTTTGTCGCGGTTGGCATATTTGAACCAGATCGGCACGGCGACCTCGGTCATCAGCTCGACATCGTCCTGCGACAGGCGCGTGATCTCGGTGCCTTCCGCTTCGAACTTTTTCCAGGCTTCCTGGTCGGCGGCCTGAATGGCGGCGTGGTGCAAATCGGAATAGACGTGGGTTTCCATTTCCACGAATTCCTGCATCTGTGGGCTCAGCTTGTCCCACGCGGTCTTGCCCACGGTGATGTCCATGATGTCGACCGGCTGATAAACTGACATAAAGCCCGGAGGGCCCATGACGATATAGTCTGTCACCTGGCTGAAGCCCAAGGCGTGGTTCACGGCGGGGCCCACAAAGTCGGCCACGTCGATAGTGCCCTTTTCCAGCGCTGGGAAGATTTCCGAGCCCGGTAGAACGGTTGTCTCAGCACCCAGTTCCGAGAATACCTCGGCAACCATTCCGCCTGGCAGGCGCATTTTACGGCCCGCGAAGTCGTCAACCGAGCGGATCGGAACCTTCGAGTGGATGATGTTCGGCCCGTGATGCACCGGCCCCACAAAGTGCAGACCCTGACGGCCCAGCAGCTCGCGCGCGATGTCGATGCCGCCCAGACCATAATAGAACGTGTCGTATTCATGCGGCTGACGCAGCCCCAGCGGGTATGAGCTGAGGAAAACAGCGGCAGGGATGATGCCCTGATAGTAGATGGTGAACGGGTTGATAGCGTCCAGCACACCGTTCTTCACCGCGTCGGCCAGTTGGAAATCCCCAACCACGTCATTGGCGCCAAAGGCCTGGAAGGCCAGCTCACCGCCGGTTTTTTCTTCGATCGTAGCGCACCAGTCTTTGAACGTCTGTAACCCGATGCCCCCGGGCCAGGATGTCTGTATCTTCCAGGTGGTGGTTTCACCCGCTGCGGTCGCGATATGAGGGGCCGCCAGCGTGGCCGCACTTGCACCTGCAATAGTTCTAAACGCGCTGCGGCGCGTGATTAGCTTTTTGGTCATTTCTTCCTCCCATTGATCATCGCCATGCACGTGTCAGGCCATGTCGATGCGAGGATAGCATAACCTGTGACCCAGGAATTGGTAATATTTTTTTTCCAATTAGCACTTTGCTCACTGTTGTGTGAAGAACTGAGGGCTTCGCTATCGATTACATTCGGGCATTCCGCCCGGCGTCGTCGACGCGACTAATAGCTATGCCGAAAACGTGTGCGACAGTGTGGATTGGGTGTTTCGTTGCCGCTTGCCAAGTCTAAGGCCCCTGTATAACAGGGCACATCCCGGTCGCAGCCTACCCGGGTAACAAAACAAGGGTTCAAAATATGAAAACGATTGTAATCTGCTCGGGCGGGCTGGATTCGGTATCTTTGGCGCATATGGTTGCGCAGGATCACGAATTGGCGGGCCTGATCTCTTTCGATTACGGCCAGCGTCACCGCAAAGAGCTGGACTATGCTGCGCTATGCGCGCTGCGCCTTGGCGTTCCCCATGATATCATCGACCTACGCCCCGTTGGGGCGGTTCTGACCGGCTCGGCTCTGACCGATGATTTGGATGTGCCTGACGGGCACTATGCCGAAGACAGCATGAAAGTGACCGTGGTGCCCAACCGCAATGCCATCATGCTGACCGTTGCATTCGGTGCCGCCGCCGCCCGTGGGGCGGATGCTGTGGCAACTGCAGTGCACGGTGGGGATCACTTTATCTATCCCGATTGTCGTCCCGCCTTCACCGAGGCTTTTGAAGCGATGCAGAAACTGGCGCTGGACGGCTGTGCCGATGTATCGCTGTTCACGCCGTTCGTGCATCGCAGCAAAGCCAACATCGTGACCGAGGGCGCGCGTGTGAACACCCCCTTTGCGCAGACATGGTCCTGCTACAAGGGTGGTGACAATCACTGCGGGCGCTGCGGTACCTGCGTCGAACGGCGCGAGGCGTTCCATCTGGCCGGTATTACTGACCCGACAACCTATGACGATCCCGATTTCTGGGTGGCCGCCACGGCACAGAAGGAAAGCGCCTGATGTACCGGATTACCAAGGAATTCCACTTTTCTGCCTCGCACCAGCTGACCCATCTGCCCGACGATCACCAATGCGCGCGAATGCACGGGCATAACTATGTGGTTGAAGTCGAACTGGCCGCCACAGACCTGAACGCTGACGGGTTTGTCCGCGATTATGGCGAGCTGAAGCCGCTCAAGACCTATATCGACGAGACGTTCGATCATCGCCACCTGAACGATGTGATGAACATCCTGACCACGGCCGAGAATATGGCGCGCCATTTCTATGACTGGTGCGCTGCCCGTTGGCCGGAAACCGCCGCCGTGCGGGTCAGTGAGACGCCGAAAACATGGGCCGAGTATCGCCCATGACCCGCCTGCGCATTGCCGAGATTTTCGGTCCCACGATTCAGGGTGAAGGCGCGCTGATCGGGGAACCTACCGTATTCGTGCGCACCGGCGGATGCGACTACCGGTGCAGCTGGTGCGACAGCCTGCATGCGGTTGATACCGCCTATCGTCATGACTGGGCGGCGATGACCACGGATGCAGTCTGGAGCCGGGTGCGCGGCCTGTCGGGCGGGCGGCCTTTGACCGTGTCGCTGTCGGGTGGCAACCCGGCCATTCAGGACTTTGCCCCTCTGATCGCGTTGGGACGGACAGAGGGTTATCGGTTCGCCTGCGAGACGCAGGGCTCCATCGCAAAACCGTGGTTCAGCGAACTGGATACGCTGGTTCTTAGTCCCAAACCGCCCTCCAGCGGGGAGACGGTAGATTGGGCTGCGTTCGACGCCTGCCTGTTGGCTGCTGGAAACGGCCCCAAAACAGTGATGAAAATCGTGATCTTTGACGAACGTGACTACGCTTGGGCCCGTGCCGCGGCGGATCGCTATCCGGCGCTGCCACTGTATCTACAGCCGGGCAATGAGACGGTCGATCCCACTCAGCCCGTCGATCCGCAAACCCTGTCGGACCGGTTGCTATGGCTGGTCGAGAAAGTCACCGCAGATGGCTGGTTCACCCCTCGGGTGCTGCCGCAACTGCATGTCCTTTTGTGGGGCAACAAACGCGGGGTTTAAACCCCATCAGGAGAAGACAATGGAAACCATCTACAGCGACCTGACCCAATTGGGCGGGAAAACCGAACTGCCTACCTCACCTGAGGCGGCAGAACTGGAACGGGTACAGAACCCGCAGGCCGATATCGACTATTGCGTGCGGTTCACTGCGCCCGAGTTTACCTCGCTGTGTCCGATGACGGGGCAGCCGGATTTCGCGCACTTGGTGATCGACTATGTGCCCGGTGATTGGCTGGTTGAATCAAAATCGTTGAAGCTGTTTCTGGGCTCGTTCCGCAATCACGGTGCGTTTCACGAAGACTGCACAGTATCCATCGCACGTCGTTTGGTTGATTTTCTAAACCCACGCTGGTTGCGGATTGGTGGGTACTGGTATCCGCGCGGCGGCATCCCTATTGACGTGTTTTGGCAGACCGGGGCCACTCCAAACCATGTCTGGATTCCCGATCAAGGCGTGCCTCCTTATCGCGGACGCGGCTAGTTGCCAGACACGCGCCACGGAATACCCATGCGCGCCGTGGCGCTTGTACTCCAGAGAATTCACAACGTGGTTGTGGTGAGACGATCCAGATGGCTGTCAATAATACTTAGAACTCGACGCAGATTTGCCGCAGGCTCAGCTTGGTTTAGGCGATGAATATAGAATTGACCGAAAGGTTTGAGCCTATCGTCAATGTAGTGCAGGTCACTGGCCACAGGCAGATTGTGAAGAAAGATATCCCCTACATACCCCAAACCAACGCCAGCTTGCACCGCATTCAGATAATTGCTCAGGTTTTGAGTCTGGTAGATCGGTCGAAACCTGTATGAAGATTTTTCGAAATACGCCGAGAAAATCTGCGCCGGCTGCCATTGTTCGTGCCAACCAACGATAGGGACAATGGGGCGCGCCAGAAGGTCATCTACATCGACAGACTTGGCCGCGACCCAGCGAACGTCAAATGGCCAACTTTTTTGGGTCAGCGGGCTGGGCACCTCCCGATTGCAAATATAGCACGCATCCAAATTGCCTTTTTCCACGGAAGCCAGCAGGTTTTCCGTGTCATCTGTCGAGATTGAAAGTGTCGTGTCAGCCCGGCCCAAACCGAGGCTTGCGATCGCTGAGCTCGAGCACAAGTTTTCCAGGCTGGCGGACACACCGATCCGGATGACTTTCCCGACTTGGGTTTGCGTCAGAACCGAGATCTGATCCAACTCATTCTGGATCGTAAGGCATCGCTGATACAACAGCTCGGCCTGCGCGGTCAGCCCCGAGTGCGGTGTCTTATCCTTGAACAGTGCAAATCCAACTTGATTTTCCAGCAAGCGAATCCGATTGCTGATCGTAGGCTGAGATCGTCGGAGCATCTTTGCGGTTTCTGAATATGACTTCACCTGACACAAGGTCACAAACGCTTTTACGAGGTCAGTCGATATTGGCATCTTTTTATTTCCTGATAGGGACGTGATCTAAAAAAGACGAATCAAAAAAACATTTGGGTATTATGAGCAAAATTATGCGGTATTGTGTTCATGTCTTTCTCCATCCCAATTGCGATAATATAGTTCCAAAATGATCCTTTTTTCTTTTCAGGGAAACGGTCAATATAGCCCTAAAACAGATCAAACTACTTTGCGCAAATAAATAAACACGCGAGAACCAATATATATTCACGCGCTATAGAAAAAAATTCAAAACAATTATAAACATAAATTTATCATATAGTTAGACTGCAACTCCTCCGAGCCGGAAAGCAAGGGCCAGCAAAGTTTTTGATGTCTAAGGCTGGGTTAAAGTTTTTTCAGTACCGCATTCAACTTTCGAATTTGACTGCTGCAGTTGATTCGTAAAATCTTGCCTAAAATCTATGCCACTTTTCTTTCACAAAGTTGTGGAGAGCATATGTGGTCACCTGGGTGGAGAAGAAGATGACGGTTATGCAGAATACGAACCAGCACACAGATGGTGAAATAACTGGTTATTCTTCAAATGAAGAATCGTCTTTAATTAACGGTTCCAATTCGAATGCGGCGGGAAAATACGGCGAGAACGAGAGATTTAAATGCCAGCAAATCGGAGAGGTTTGCTTGGTATTGTCCCGTTCGCCCCACTACGCACGGATGCCCCTTCGGCACTTGGGTGAACGTTTCATCTTTCCGATGAGCATTGGTCAAGGACGTATTTTCAAGGATCGGAATGGAAAGCCATTTGGCATTCTGAGTTACGCCTGGTTGTCCGACGAGTTGAGCGAAAAAATGAGGCACCAGGGGCCGTTTGAGCTGCGGCCTGAGGATTGGAATTCGGGCAGTAACCTTTGGTTTATGGAGTTCGCAGCGCCCTATGGGGGTACTCGAAAAATGACTCGGGTGATGCATGACTTCGTGCGCGACATGTTTCCCGACGTTCAGTTTGTTTTGGCGCACAGAGTTAAAAATCAAGGGCGCGATATCCGCGTCGCCAAGTTCCACATCATTCGAAACTAAACAACACACCACGGACACGGCCTGGCTGCGGTGATGCTGCTCACCCGCCCAGAGCGTTAAGAAAAGGGATACGGTATAATGGGTTCTTCCTACGAGTCATTCTACAGCACGACCTACGATAACGGCCGCTACGCGCATATCGACGACGTGGGCGATATTTATGTTGAACACTACGGCAGCAACAGCACCATCAGGATCACCAACACTTTCGACATCGAGAACTTGATCATCCATGGTGACAACAACACCATCTATCTGGATGATGTTGAATACATTTACAATTTTGACGCCCGGGGCAACAACCTGGACATTGATATCAGTCGTATTCGTGAAGATAATATCTCGCAGGCCGACGCCAATATCGAGCTGTGGACATCGGGGTCTGACGTTAACCTTGTGGACGGCTTCAACCTGGAGCTGTGGTTTCATGACAATGGCGTCAATGGGAACAACAATATCAGTATTGTCGACTTCTGGAATATTGATGTCGACCTTTGGGGCAACTATAACTCTCTATATGCTTACGACGTTGATGATGTATGGCTGGATGCCTATGGGGGTGGTCAGACGATCACCATCATCGACGCCTTCGATATCGAACGCCTCTATATCTCGGGCGGTGACAACTATGTTTACCTCAACGATGTAGAGTTTGTGACCGTCGATATTCGCGGCGGCAACAACACCTTGAATCTATATAACGTCGCTGAGAACGGGATCTCGTTCGCAAATTCTGTCGTTGATATCTACGGCGGCAGCAACACCCTGAACGTAGACGATATCTTTGACCTAGACTTGGACATTCGCGGCGGGTTCAACACCATCAGTGTCAACAACGCCACCGATATTGACATCAACACCCACGGCTATGGCGAAAACAACATCACATTGACCGATGTGGATGACGTGGCGCTGCATTTGGTCGGACGCAACACCACCCGTATTCACTCGACAGCCGAGTTCAGCGCCGATATCACCGTGCATGGCGGTACCGGAACGAACCACATCACCACTGCGGGCGGGTTCGAGGCGACAGTCAACACCTATGGCAATACCGATGATACTGTCATTGCAGGGGCTGGTGGATCTTATATCTACACGCATGGCGGGAACGACTATATCGACTCGACCGGAGCGTTTAAGATCAATGTCTATGCTGGGGCAGGCGACGACACGATCATTGCCCGTGGAGCGGATGCCTATATTGATGCAGGCAGCGGCCACAACACGATTACCGCCAGTGGGGTCGGTGTGGGCGTTGTTGCCGGGTCGGGCAACGATACGCTGACAGTTGATGCCGCCATCGGTTACGCCAGCCTTGGCGATGGTCACAACACAGTGAATTTCAATGTGGGTGTCGGCTCGGTCACGGTTGGGTCCGGCGACGACACAATCAACGTCAACGCGGCAGGGGCTGCGATCAACGCGGGCGAAGGCAACAACACCATTCGTTTCAACGGCTTCGCCGGGGATATCTCGGTGGGCAGCGGCAATGATACGGTTCACGTGAACGCAGCGGGTGTCCGCCTGAATGCTGGCGAAGGGGATAACTCGATCCATTTCAACGGGTTTGCGGGCGATATCACCGTTGGTGGGGGCAACGACAGAATCTATGTGAACGCTGTGGGTGTCGGCATTGACGCCGGTGAGGGCAACAACCATTTCGACGTGCGCGCGTTGGGGGCAAACCTGACCGCAGGCAGCGGGAATGACAGCGCTTATGTTGGTGCCGCTGTTGGTGTTCTGGATTTGGGTGAGGGCAACAATACGATCGAGTTGCACGCCATCGGAGGATCTATCCGAGTCGGGTCTGGCGACGACACGATCCTTGCGCGGGTGGTCGGAGCCTCGATCGACGCAGGTCATGGGAACAACCTCTTTGACGTTCAAGCCGCGGGCGCAAGCCTGACTGCGGGCGATGGCGACGACACCGCTTTTGTTGGGGCTGCTGTTGGCTTGCTGAACCTGGGCGGGGGGAACAACGTTGTCGAACTGAACGCAGTTGGTGGCAACATCACGGTAGGCGATGGCGACGACACATTCGTAGTCAACGCTTTGGGCGCGGATCTGAACGCGGGCAACGGTGACAATATCATTACCGCAAAGGGCTTCGGCTTTTCGGCGGAAACCGGGTCAGGCAATGACCGTATCTGGTCCTTGGGCGTAGGCGGACAAGAGATTGACAGCGGTGATGGCAATGACATTGTCACCGCCTATGGCGGGGTCAACGTGGTCCATGCTGGGCATGGCCACAATCAGGTCGAGGTCGCGGGTGGCCTGAACGTCGTACAAGCAGGCTACGGCAACAACGTGATCGACGCTTATGGCGGCGCAAACGTGGTTCTGTCGGGCCACGGCAACAACGATGTAGACGCCTTTGGCGGCGCCAATGCCGTTTTCCTTGGGGATGGAGACAACGAAGTCGTCGCCGGCGGTGGCCTCAACATCATCGCAGTAGGGGATGGTGAAAACAACATCTTCGCCGCAGGGGGTCTGAACATCATCCTCGCGGGCAACGGAGATTCCAGCCTGAACACCCGCGCGCAGGCGGTCACCAATTCGGATCGCGGCGCAAATCTGGTTGAGAACGGCTCGTTCGAGCTTGGCACCGATATCGGAACCGGTATCTCTTTCCGCGTCCCTGATGGTTGGACGCAATCCTTCGGCCAGTTGGAAATTCACGACACTTCGATCTTTAACGATCAGGTCAGCCCGTATGGGTTCTCGGCTTCGGGCAGCGGACGGCACATTCTGGAACTGGACGGCACGCGGAACTCGGGTGTGTACCAGGATATCGACACCCGTGACGGGGCGACCTACGAGATCACGCTCAGCTATCGCGGGACGACCACCGTGTCGGTGGAAAGCAACACGATCGAAGTCTGGTGGGATGGCGAAAAGGTTGGCGAGATCGCCTCAACCCATACCGATTGGCGCGACTATTCCTTTGCGGTCACCGGCGGCGACACCTCGCGGCTGGAACTGCGCGCAGCGGGCAACTCGGATCTGCTGGGCGGAGCCGTTGACAACGTGCGCGTGAATGAAATCCTGGGCACACGAGACATCGGTGACGGTGTCCTGGATGCGGACTTCAACGCAAACGCCGCTGAAAACGTGCAGGATCTGTCGGAAAATATCGTTCAGAACGGGTCGTTCGAGCTGGGCACACAGGAAGATACCGCCATTTCGTTTTATGTGCCGACGGGCTGGACGCAGTCCTTTGGGCGACTCGAAGTCCACAACACCAACTTGATCAATGACAGCATTAACCAGTTTGGCCACAGCGCATCTGGCCATGGCGACCACATTCTGGAATTGGACGGAACCGAGAATTCAGGAATTTACCAGGACCTCAACACGCGGGCTGGTCTCGAATATGATATCACCATCAGCTATCGCGGAACGACAACGGTATCCGCGGAAAGCAACTCGATCGAGGTTTGGTGGGCCGGGCAACTGGTTGGGACGGTTGCAGATACCCACACTGATTGGCGCGACTATACTTTCCGGGTCACTGGGGCCGATACATCACGTCTTGAATTCCGGGCGGCGGGAACATCCGACCTGTTGGGCGGGGCCATCGACAACGTACGGGTTGTTGCGAATTCGCAAGCAACCGACGGTAACCTTCTGACCAATGGCAGCTTTGAACAAGGTAACTATGGCGATGCCAATTTCGGTCTTGGCCTGCCAGACGGCTGGACATCGTCCTTCGGCACACCCGAGTTCATTAAACTGGCAAATGCAGGGTACGGAGATGCCGCCGACGGCGACTATATCATCGAACTGGCCGGCGGTGCGGTCAATGGTGGCTTTGGTTCGGGCATTTACCAGGATGTCGACACCAATTCGGGCAGCACTTATCAGGTCTCGCTGAATTTCCGGGGACGAGATGGTGCAAACGGGGCGGACAACGCAATCGAGGTCTGGTGGGACGGTGCTCAGGTCGGAGTGATCTCCGAGGCGCATTCGGATTGGCGGACTTATACGTTCGACGTGAACGGCGCGGCCGGGGATACGTCGCGGCTGGAACTGCGTGCAAATGACAGCACCCATCTGGGCGGGCTGATCGACGATGTGCGCGTCGTCGAGACCGGCGAGCTGAACGCAAACCTGACCGCTGGCCTGAGCAATCCGGGCGCGGGTGACAATCTGATCACCAATGGCAGTTTCGAGTTCGGCAATTACGGCGATGCCAATTTCGGACTGTCTCTGCCCTATGGCTGGTCCTCGTCCTTTGGCACGCCTGAGTTCCTGAAAACCAGTACAATTGGTCTGGGTGCTGCTGCCGACGGAGAGTTTGCTCTTGAACTGGCTGGCGGTGCAGTCAACGGCGGATTTGGCTCGGGCGTTTATCAGGATGTCGACACCAGCTCGGGCGAGACCTACCAGATTTCGCTGAATTTCCGGGGACGGGATGGCGCAAACGGGGCGGATAACGCGATCGAGGTCTGGTGGGACGGCGTACAGGTCGGAGTGATTTCCGAGGCGCATGCGGATTGGCGGACCTATACATTCGAAGTCTCGGGCGCGGCCGGGGATACGTCGCGGCTGGAGCTGCGCACAACCGACAGCACCCACCTGGGCGGGCTGATCGACGATGTGCGCGTCGAGCGTGTCGTTGACGGTGCGCAGCCTGCAGCCGATGAGCCCGGCAATGGCATTCAGGCTTACGGCGTTGGTAACCTTGTGGTCAGCGGCAGCGGCAGTGACCGCATCGTTGCGGGAAGCCTGTTGAACCTGGCAGCGCTTGTTGCGGTGGATGCCGCTGCCGCCAGCGACGATAGCGGGCTGGTCGGCAGCCTGTTCGGTACGTCGGATGGCACGGCCTTTGGAGAAGATCAGGCCGGGTCCATTCTGATCAACGCGCTGGCCAGCGTGACCAACCTGGCCAACGTGGTCATCGCGGGCAATGGCAACAACCAGGTCAAGGCTTATGGCGGCCACAACCTTGTGCAGGCCGGGGAAGGCGATGACGACATCACTGCGATCGGCAATGCCAATCTTGTGGTGGCTGGCAACGGCAACAACGACGCGCAGCTTGTCGGCTCGCTCAACGCGTATTGGGGCGGCAGCGGCGATGATGAGATCGACCTGATCGGCGGAAACAACATCCTGCTGCTGGGCACCGGCGACAATACCGTGACTGGTCTGGCGCTGGGGCAGAACCTGATCGTGGGCGGCGGCAATGCAGGGGATACCGATGATATCGTGATCACCGGCAGCTCGAACTTCCTGTTCCTGGGCAGCGGCACCAATAACGTGCTGACCATTGGCCAGAGCAATATCGTTCTGGGCGGCGACGGCGAGGACACGATCTTTGCACTTGGCAACTTCAACTTTGTCAACGCAGCCAGCGGCACAAACAGCATCGCAGTGGCCGGTGTCACCAATTATGTGCTGGGTGGCGACGACAACGATCAGGCGCTGATCCTGGGCGGCAACAACGTCTCGTTGCTGGGCAATGGCAACAACGACGTGATCACGCTGGGCTACAGCAACGTGGTTTTCACCGGATCGCACAGCGACACGGTTTATGCCGGTGGCCGGTACAACGCGATCTCGACTGCCGCAGGCGAAGACACGATCATTGCCGCGGGTCAGGCCAATGTGGTTCTGTCCGGTGCCGATGACGATTTTGTCACCATCGCAGGCCAGCGCAACTTTGCCCTTTCAGGAACTGGAGATGACGTTGTCGTCTCAGTCGGCCAATACAATATCCTTTTGACCGAAGCCGGGGACGATACCGTTCTGACTGCGGGCAAGGACAATTTCGTGCTGACAGCCAGCGGTGACGATACCGTTGCGGCCTTTGGCAAGTTCAACCTTGTGGCTTCAGGCAGCGGCTCGGACGTTGTGATAGCCTTTGGTCAGACCAACTTTGTTGTGACCGACAATGAAATCACGATCGACCCGCAAGAAATCGCCGATTACCAAAAGCGCGTCAAAGACAAGAAAGAGGCCGACAAGGCCGCAGCGGATGCGGCTGATCGAAAAGCCAAAGGCCTGCCGGAAAAAACTGCGCAGGAAAAACCAACCAGTTCTACCACCAACACGGCCAATGCCACGGGTGTCAGCACCAAATACGAAGACAAGGATATCGGAGCCAGCTTCACAGCCGGTATCGCAGTATCGGGGTCGGCTTCGGTGCTGTTTCCCGATCTCGAATTCTCGACAGAAGGGGTGCCGGACGTCAACATCCCGGGGTTCAGCACGCCGCAGATCAATCTGGATATTCCCGATATTCCGGAACTGCGCAGCCGGCCTGATTACCAATATGGTGAGTTGGGCGCCTATGGCCTGCCAGAAATCAGCCTGCCGGACCTGACAATCCCCGACCTGACGGTCGCCGGGCAGGCTCTGCCCAGCTTGTCGCTGCCCGATGTGTCAGATTTCGGGTTCCGCGATGACGGGTTGGATTTCGACTTCACGCTGGATATCGACTTTAACCCCAGCACTTACGCCGGAATCAGCAATGTCTACAAAGACCTTGTCGGCGTCGAAAGCGCGGACGGGAAGGCGGGCATCTTCAACTCGTCCAACGGAATTCGCCTCAGCCCCAACAGCGGCAATGCGGAATTCCAAGCCTATACCGAACAGCGCGGCGATGTCGGGCCTGCAAGCGGGGGCAACAACACCTTCTTTACCGGCACCGATCTGGCCAATTCGCCCTCAATCACTGGCACGGCCAATGGCGGCTATCAGGTGTTGCAGACCGAGGATGAGTTCGCCGTTGAGGTGAACCCCGCCGAAGCCGCGCCGGAAACCGCCCCACCGACGACCATCAGCCTGCCAACCTTTACGCTACCTGAAATCTCGGTGCCCTCTTTTGCCATCGGCGGAGCAGATCTGTCAGGCCTGTCGGATATCGACACCATTTTGGGAGGACGCGAGTTCTTTGGCCTGTCGATCCCCGAATTCGACATTCCGGCCGAGTATCTGGAGATTCCGGATTTTGATCTGGACGACTTCGCCAGCCGTGATGCGGTGACGCTGGGCGCGCAGACCTTCACGATCCCGGAACTGGCTTTGCCCACGGTTGCAGGCGTCAACTGGGCGCAACGGTTTGGCAGCTTTAACCAAACCTACAACTTCCTGCAAACCGATGCGGATGGCGGCGAAGGTGACATTGCAGTGGTCGGTGGACGCGAAAACCGTGTCTACACCGGCGGAGGCGACGACGCGGTGCTGGTTCTTGGGAAAGCCAACAGTGTCTATCTGGGCGCGGGCAATGACGCCGCCGCCGTGTTCGGGACCGAGCGCAACTTTGTCAACGCAGGCGCCGGTGCGGATATCTTGCTGGCCGTAGGCAAGACCAACAGCCTGAATGGCGGTGCGGGCAACGATATTGTCTTTGCCATTGGGGAATCCAACACCGTCCGCGGCGGCACTGATCCCACACCCGGCGTGACCGACGACAACATTCTGATCGCCATCGGCAAGAAGAACGACATCGACTCGTCCAACAATGGCAATGATCTGAATGGTGGCGTCGACGTTGCCATCGCGATCGGCTCGGAAAACAAGGTCCGCACCGGCGGCGGTGACGATACAGTTCTTAGCGTCGGGGTCAAAAACGACACCGGCACCGGTGGCGGCAACGACATCGTAGTCAGCATTGGTAAAGAGAACACCGTTGATCTGGGGCGCGGAAGCGACGTTGCCCTGGTGTTGGGGGTCAAAACCGAAATCAACGGTGACAAACAGACTGACTTAAATGGCGATGACATTATCTTTGCTTTGGGTGGTCGCAACAAGATCGAAGGCAACGGAGGCAATGACAGCATCTTTGTTGCCGGTCTCTACAACACGGTACTGGCTGGCGGAGACGATGATCTTGTGGTCAGCACTGGATCGCGAAACCTGACCTCGTTGGGGTCGGGTGATGATATCGTCATCACCATAGGTGTGGCCAGCCTGACAACCGGTGGTCTTGGGGATGACACCATCATCAATGTAGGCGCGCGCTATGCCAGCCTTGGGGGTGCTGGGAACGATGTGTTCCTTGGTATCGGCAACGGATATCTGGATGGTGGCGACGATCAGGACGTCTTCCTGAACTTCGGGACCGGGACGTTGGACTTCCTGTTCAACGCGGGTATTTCGGTTGTGTCGGAAGCGCTGGCAAATGTGGTTGGCGCCCTGGATACAGTGCTGGAATCCTTCGAAGTCAGCGGATCAGCCGCGTTGGGCGGCGTCTTCAGCTTTGTTGAAAACTCGGTACTGAACGGCGGCGCGGATAGCGATGTGTTCGTGGCGGGCTTTGGCAACTCGGTGGCCTTTGGTGGCAGCGGCGCGGACCAATATATCTATACGCTGGGCAGCGGGCGCTTTGTGGTCAGCGACCAGATCCAGACCAACCTGCAGGACAGCGCATCTGCTCTGACGGGGACAACCGCCGAAGGTCTGTCGCAATTGTCCAACGGCGATGACGCAGCATTCGGCACCTATTTCGATGACGTCGAAAACGGTTTGCTAGGGGATGCCTCGGGGTCCGCCGCATCGGTTCTCAGCAACGATGCTTTTGTCGATGTGCTGATCTTCCGTACTGCCAACGGGGATACCACCAATATCACTACCGACAACCTTGTCTTCTCGGATGCGGATGACACGATTGACGTTGTGGTTGACGGGGCCTCGCTGGGTCAGGTGCAGATCAACCAGTTCGGCAGTGAGGACATAATCCGCGTCGTGGATCACGACAGCACCTCAGAGATCACGTTCGGGCAGCTCATTTCAAACTCGACTGATGCGCAAGACCCGTTCACCGAGTTTGATGTTGTTGCCGCAATCCAGTCCGGAGTTGATGCAACGATCGCGTATCTCAGTGAAGGCGTGGCCGATCTTGCAGCCAGTAACACTGCCGCAACACGCAGTATCGAAAACGGTGCTTTCCAGGAAATTTAGTCAATATACGACGATCTGTCGATCCTGAGTAGCGACAATCTGGTCTTTGTCTGATCCCCCCGGCTCGGCGCGTTGTCCTGTGCCGGGCCACTAACATCCCTCTGCGTAAGGAGCGTTAAATGCAACACGTTTATATTGATGGCATCACGGATATCTCGACGATCAACGGAGTGGTACGTGTCACTTGTGGGTGTCTGAAAAAATCCGCGACCGAAGGGGAAGCTCCGGCAAGCGAAAACACCCTGATGATCAACATGTCGCTTCATGCGCTTCTGCAATGCCATGCGCAGATTTCAACCATGATCAAGGTGCTTGAAGAGAAAGAAATCTACAAACACGTGGAAAAAACGTCCGAAACCGATGCCTAGGCTGAGGTGGATTCTCATAGGCTTTTAGGCAACGGGCTCTGGCAAAGCCAGGAAGATCTTTCTGGTTTAAGGCACTGAAAAGACAAGGCTAAAAATGGCAGGTTCAGAGGCCAGGCAGATTCAGGCGGGGCGCGCCGAATTGCGCGGTGCACGGCGTCAAAGCCGCGGCCTGTTTTGGTGTGTCGCCATTTTCAGCTTTTTTGCGAACCTGTTGATGCTCACTGGCCCGCTATACATGCTCCAGGTATATGATCGCGTCTTGGGTAGCCGCTCGGTCGAGACACTGGTCGCCCTCTCTGTGCTGGTGGTCTTTCTCTACGGTATGATGGGATTGCTGGACTACGCGCGAGGTCGACTTTTGGGCCGAATAGGCGCGCGGTTCCAATCCGACCTTGATCCTCGTGTTTTTGATGCGGCGCTGCGTAGGGCGTCAGGTCCGGGGAAATCAGATAACACTGCCGGTCCAGCTGATCTGGTTGCCATTTCGCGGTTGTTCTCGTCACCAGTTTTCGGAGCGGTTTTTGATCTGCCCTGGACCCCGGTATTTTTCCTTGGAATTTGGGTTTTCCACCCTTGGCTGGGCATACTCGCCCTCGTAGGTGGGGTCATTCTTATTGCAGTAACCGTCATTAACCAGGTCACCACGCGCGCACCTAGTCAAGCGGCCAACCGGGCTTCGGTCGAGGCGCAAGTCATCTCGGACCAAATGCAAAATGAGGCCGAAATGGCGCAGGCGCTGGGAATGCGTGGCGCAGCCTTTAAAAGGTGGAGCAAAGCACGTGACAACGCATTGTCCGAACATATGCGCTCGGCCGATCTTGGAGGGACGTTCACCACCACGACAAAGACATTCCGACTGTTCTTACAATCTGCAATGCTGGGGCTTGGCGCACTGCTTGTGCTACGGGGTCAGATGACGCCAGGGGCAATGATTGCAGGTTCGATCCTGATGGGCCGAGCCCTTGCACCTATCGAACAGATCGTCGGTCAATGGCCAATGGTTCAGGCTGCTATGCGAGGCTGGGGACAACTGGCCGAGCTTTTGGGAACGGTTCCAATCGAAACAAAGCGAACACCGCTGCCAACGCCGAAAGCCCGACTTGAAATACGTAACCTCACCATTGTTCCACCCGGTGAAACGCAAGCCGTCCTAAAAGCTGTCAACTTCGCTGTTTCACCAGGGCAAGCCGTGGGGGTGATCGGTCCGTCAGGTGCTGGTAAATCAAGCCTCGCAAGGGCGTTAACCGGCGTATGGCCTTCGGCAGGGGGGTACATCCGGTTGGATGGGGCCAGTCTTGATCAGTATACGCCAGATGTTCTGGGGTCGCATATCGGGTATCTGCCGCAGGAGGTGACCTTGTTTGACGGAACAATCGCCGAGAACATAGCTAAACTGGCCCCGGACCCCAAAGCTGAAAAGGTGGTATCGGCTGCGCGCAAGGCGGATGCGCATGAAATGATCGTTAAGTTGCCAAAGGGTTATGACACGCCTGTCAGGGCCACGGCCAATCGCCTGTCTGGTGGTCAGATTCAACGCATCGGTTTGGCCCGAGCGATGTATAGCGATCCTGTCATTCTTGTTCTGGATGAGCCGAACTCGAACTTAGACAATGAAGGAAGCGAAGCAGTGAACAAGGCGATCCGGGGGCTCAAGGCTGATGGCAAGTCCCTGTTGATTATCGCGCATCGGCCCGCGGTTCTGGCAGAATGCGATCTGTTGTTGATGTTGGATGGCGGAACTGTACGGGCGTTTGGGCCCCGAGACGAGGTTTTGCGAAAAGTGGTCAGGAACAGCAATGATGTCGCTCGAACAGATGCGCAGGGAGGTGTCCAGTGACCCGACCGGTTCAGCAAAACAACGGGCAATGGTCCGCGAAGGGGCCGTTGATTCTGGGCGTATTGACACTGTTTCTGTTGCTTGGAGGTTTTGGCGCCTGGGCGGTACTTGCCCGTATCTCGGGCGCGATCATCGCTAGCGGACAGATTGAGGTCGATCAGAACCGTCAGGTGGTTCAGCACCCCGATGGTGGCGTGGTGGCAGAAATTCTGGTGGATGAAGGAGACGTGGTCAGGGCAGGTGAGACCCTAATTCGTCTGGATCCAAGCGCTTTGGAGTCCGAGTTGGCCATCGCTGAAAACCAGCTCTATGAGTTGATGGCCCGCCGCGGACGACTAGAAGCTGAAAGGGACGGGCGCGAATCCATCCGGTTTGACGTTATTCTGTCGGAAGCTGCGGCTAAAGACTCAGACGCTGCGGATCTGATTGCGGGTCAAAAGCGGCTGTTTTCCGCGCGCGCGGCATCGACGCGCAACGAGATCGCCCAACTTGAGAAGCGCGCCAATCAGATCAAGAACCAGATAGATGGTCTGGCGGCACAGGAGGCGGCGCTGTCCCGGCAGCTTGAATTAATCACACAAGAGTTGGCCGGGCAGCAACAGTTGCTGGATCGCGGCCTGGCGCAGGCGTCTCGTGTTTTGGCCTTGCAAAGAGAAGATGCCAACCTGTCGGGCCAGATGGGTGACCTCAAGGCGCGTAAGGCAGAAGCCGAGGTGCGGATCACCGAGATTGGAATCGAAATCCTCAAGCTCGCCACTGCTCAGCGCGAAGATGCTATATCCCAGTTGCGCGACCTGACGGTTCGTGAGTTGGGTTTGCGGGAAGAACGCCGGGCTCTTTTGGATCGTCTGGCTCGCCTTAACATCAAGGCTCCGGTCGCAGGCGTAGTGTATAGTCTGCAGGTCTTTGCACTGCAATCCGTTGTCCAACAGGCGGATCCGGTTCTGTTCATTGTGCCGCAGGACCGACCATTGGTGATCAACACACAAGTTGAGGCTATTCATATTGACAAGCTGAGTATCGGCCAACTGGTCACCCTGCGTTTTCCAGCGCTGGATCAGCGCAAAACACCTGAACTTAGCGGTCGCGTTGTGACAATTTCGGCAGACGCTTTCGAGGATAACACCAGTCAGCTGCGATATTACCGGGCCGAGATCACATTGAACGAAGGCGAAACGCGAAGGCTGCCAGAAGGTTCGATTCTTGTACCTGGCATGCCTGTTGAAGCTTTCATCCGAACCGCGGATCGCAGCCCTTTGGGGTATTTGGTCAAACCTATGGCAGACTATTTTGCGAAGGCATTTCGTGACTAGTGTCTGGGCGATCGGACGCCGTCGTTTGCAGCAACCTCCCATACCCATGCACAGAATTGGCAATACCCATGATGTGCCGAGCCTGATACATCATTGCTTGGTTTGACGTGACAATTGGTTTGCCCAATGCCTGTTCTAATTGGTCGATAACTTCGACACTGCGCATATCGGTACAGGAAAGAACAATCGCATCAGCCTTCGGGTGGTCTGCAGCTCGTCCAAGTTCGAACACGGCTTGGGGGCCTATCGTGCCCTGTCCATAATTGTCCAACGTACTTGCGACTTCCGAGCGGTTGACCGTGTGGATTCCGGCCTCGGTCAAAAAACTGACGGCAAGGTCGTTGATTGCGGGGACATACGGCGAAGCAAACCCGATATTTTTCGCGCGCAGTGATCGCAGCGCAAACACGATTGCTCCGGCAGCGGTTACAGTCTCGGCTCCGCATTCGGCTTTAATCCGGGCCGCAAGTGTGCGGTCAAAGGCGAACCCATGGGTCAGGGTTGCAGATGTGCATCCATAAAGTATGACCTCGGGCCGGACCCCTTGGAGCAAACGAAGCGGCTCTTCAAGATTTGCGGCTCCAAGGCCGTGCATCTGTTCGGCATCAGGAATCTCATCCTGATCATAACCGCCCATTCTCGCGAAATGCAGCGACACCCCGTCGGGGCGCAACAAATACATATCAGGTTCAAGGTTGGTGTTCGTGAAGGGCACAAGAATGCCGAAACGAGCCAGCCCTCGGGAATGCTTCATGGTGTGTCCCCTTCGATCCATGCTTCCAACAGTTGGGCCGTGCGGTCCATTTCGGCGGATTGGCCGACAGTGATCCGCAGGCATTCGGGTAAGCCGGCCCCGGCCTGACCACGTGCTATGATGCCGTCGGCCCGAAGCGCATCATTGGCCGATCGTGCATCTTGGGGGTTTGCAAAGCGGATCAACACGAAATTGGTGAAGCTTTCTGGAACCTCGAAACCCGCACGGCGTAGTCTTGTCGCGAAATCGTCGCGCAGTTGGATCGTTGCTGACCGAGTGGCCTTCATATAGTCCTGATCATTCAACGCGCCTATCGCCGCAGCCTGAGCCGCCACTGATATGTTGTTGGGATTCATAATCTTACGGGTCTGTGTCGCGATATCCAAAGGGAACACGCCCCAACCGATCCGCATACCCGCCAATCCGTAGGCCTTGGAAAACGTCCGCAAAACAACCGTGTCACCGCGTTCGACCAGATCAAAGATAGGCTCGTTAAGATGGTCCGCATATTCGCCGTAAGCCTCGTCAACAACCAGCAACACCTGATCGGGAAGAGCCTCACGCAAACGCACAAGATCCGCTTTCGGGATAACGGTACCAGTCGGATTTCCCGGATTGGCAACAAAAACGATACGTGTGTCGGGTTGAACATGGTCGATCAGCGTATCAACGCATACTCCGCGCGACTTTTCTGGGGCAGTGTCAAAACGTGCACGCGCGACTTGTGCGGCGGTTTTGAAAAACGGATATGCATGTGCCGGTGCAAGTACCGAACAGTTTTCGTCTGCGTAGGCTTGGGCCAGACATGAGATCAACTCCATGGACCCGTTGCCACATAATATCCACTCGGCTGGCAGATCATGCAGCGCGGCCAGTGCCGAGCGGAGATCACGCCAATCGGGATCAGGATAAAGATGACCTGCTTCCATAGCGCCAGCAGCGGCAGAAACTGCCAGCGGGCTGGGGGGTGTCAGACTTTCATTTTGCGCCAGGGATATTAAGCGCCTACCTTCAAGATCGCTCAATTCAGCAAGCGCGTAAGGCGACAGTCTTGAAACATGCGACACTGGTTGGATCATGTTTCCACTCCATAGACGTCACGCGCGGACTGCTCCGTGATCAGGCCCGCCTCTAAGTCACGCAGAACCTCGGTTCGGCTACGGTCCTGGGGTAATCCAAAACCTCCGCCGCCCGGTGTTTCGAATACAAGAGTCTGACCCGCCTGTATTCGGACCTGACCTTTTCCTGGCAAGTCAGAACCATCGTGGCCGACCCGAATGCGCCCATTGGCACCTGCTAATCCACCAGATCGCCCACGTGCGGGGTTTTTGACCCGTTCCACTGAAAGGAACAGCAACAGGTCTTCGTCACAAGCGGATCGAAGCTCGATATGCTGTCCTAGACCGCCCCGCCTTTGACCCGCACCGCCGGAATCTGTTTTTAATTCTCGTCGGGTTATCAATACTGGTGCGACCGCTTCGGTCATTTCGACCTGCGATCCCCAAACCCCAGATGGGAACGCAGTTGCCGAGAGGCCGTCCAAGCTGGGTCTCGCGCCAGTACCTCCACTGAACACCAACTCAAGCGCGAACTGTTCGCCTCCGGTCTGCGGCGCTTCGGGCGCATGTCGCAAAGGCAGGTCGTACATGCACGACGCGCCTTCGGCAGGTACGTGATCGGGCAGGGCCTGCGCGAGGCACCCATACACCAGATCCGGCGTCATCTGGCCCAGCGTGTGACGCATTGCAACAGGCGCACCCGGCTGCGCATTCAGAATGCAGTCTTTCGGCCCCGACACGAGGAAAGCCGCCAATGATCCTGCATTGTTGGGAATATCTGGGCCTATTAAGCACCGCAGGGCAAAGACCGAATAGGCGGTCGCGTAATTCAGGGGTACATTGATACCCTTGCTGGACAGTCCCGAAGTACCCTTGAAATCCAGAACGATCTTATCCGCCTCAATCGTCAGGGCGGCGTGCAGTTCAATTTCGCGCTCGTACCCGTCTACTTTCAGTACGTTATGCCATGTGCCTTTCGGCAATCCAGCGATGACGTCAAGAGTGCCGCGATACGATGTTTCGATAATATAGTTTGCCAATTCATCCAGCCGATTGATGCCGAACTCTTGCATCATGCCAGACAATCTAACCGCTCCGGCCTCGCAGCATGCAATCAAGGCGTAAATGTCACCTTCATTTGCAACAGGTTCACGTGAGTTTGCCTTCACGATCTCGATCAGCAGAGCGTTGACAGTGCCGGCCTCTACCAGTTTGCAGGGTGGAACAAGCAACCCCTCGTCGTAAACATCTGACCCTTCCGGCCCCATTCCCAGACCACCCAAATCGACCAGATGAGAGGTGCAGGCCGTAAAACCAATCACCGTATCATCCAGAAATACAGGCATCATCAGCAGGAAATCGTTCAGGTGCCCAGATGCGATCCAGGGATCATTGGTCATGTAGATGTCGCCGGGCTGCATGTCTTGCACGGCAAAGCGGCCACTCAAGGTTTTTACCGCCTCGGCCATCGTGTTGATATGCCCAGGGGTTCCTGTAACGGCCTGCGCTAGCATCCGCCCCTGCACATCGAATATCCCGGCCGAAATGTCGCCACACTCTCGCACGATCGGAGAAAACGCGGCGCGGATAAGCGCTTGTCCTTGTTCTTCTACAACCGCCAGCAGGCGGTTCCACATGACCTGCAACCTAGTTTCTGACAGATTCATCATGATCCTCCACCGTTGCGGGCCAGCCAGATGTTCCCGGCCTCGTCCAGCCGCGCCGAGAAATCAGCGCTGACCAAGGTTGTTGTTTGCGGTTCCATAATCAAAGCCGGTCCTGAAAGATGATCACCCGGTTTCAGAGTGGCGCGGTCATAGAGACCTGCCTTTCGCCAATCACCAGTGACGTCGCACAGGGTTAACCGAAAGCCATGAGGCTTGGCTTGACGTTTTTTTGCCGAAGCCGCAGCGGGTGTTAAAGCGGGAGGAAGCGATGAGACTTCAAGCCCCCAATTCATGATTTCGACGCGCATGCCCGGAACTGCGCGGCTAAACTGTCTGATGTATTCATTCTCGAAACTATGGTGCAGTTCTGGAATGTCTTCTTCTTGCAGTGACCTATTGGGCAGCTGAATTTCTATCTCGTGACCTTGTCCGTGATACCGCATGTAGGCCCGCCTTCGTTGCACTAGCGCGCCCGTTGGGGCGCCGCTGCGAACAACAGACCGGGCCTCTTGCAACATCAGGTCAAAAAACGCGTTGAGATCCTGCAAATCGAGTTTATCGAGAGTTGTGTAACGCGAGCGAATGATCTCGAATGACACCGGAGCGAACAGAAACCCGACCGCTGAGCCCACGCCCGGGTCGCGTGGAATAACGATCCGGTCGACCTGCGCGCGCCGAGCCACTCGGGTGGCATGTAACGGCCCGTTGCCGCCAAAGGCGATCATAACGCGCGCAGTTAAATCCTTGCCGGACTCCACAGCGTGCATTCTGCCTGCGCTGGCCATGTTTTCGTCAACGATTTCGCTAATACCGAGCGCCGCCTGATCTGCCGCCAACACCAACGATTTTCCAATGCTCTGGTCCAAAGCGCAGTGCGCAGCATGTGTGTCTATTTTTATACGCCCTTCGGCAAACCGGTCCGGATCTATATACCCTTGCGCCACATCCGCATCAGTTACCGTAGGCTGCGTGCCGCCATTGGAAAACGCCGCTGGGCCTGGTTCAGAACCAGCGCTTTGCGGGCCGACATGCAGGCGCCCCAAACGATCTACATGAGCAATCGAACCGCCGCCCGCGCCGATCTCAATCATTTCGATAACCGGAATACGAACGGGCATACCCGATCCCTTGATAAAACGCGCCGCGCGGGCGATCTCGAATTTACGCGCGGTCTGTGGGCGAAAGGCGTCGATCAGGCAGAGTTTGGCTGTCGTACCGCCCATATCAAAGCTCAGAACTTCCCGCTCGTCCGTCTCGGCGGCAACTCGCGCCGCAAGTATTGCGCCTCCGGCTGGGCCGGACTCGACCAAACGGATAGGCAGGCGCGCCGCTGTTTCCAGCGTCGTCATACCTCCGCCTGCGGTCATCATTAGAATAGGGCAATCTAAGCCTTCGGCGTTAAACCGTGTTTGAAAGTCCGACAAATAGTCTGCCATCTGCGGCTGGACATACGCGTTGGCAATGGTTGTCGACAGTCGATCGAATTCTCGCGCCTCGGGGCTGACCTCATGCGACAAGGAAATCGCCACCTCTGGCAAAGCCTTGGACAAAAGCTGCCGCAACCTGATCTCATGCGCCGGGTTGGCGTAGGCATGCAAAAGGCAAATCGCGAGAGCCTCGGCGCCACAGTCGGACAAGTCGCGAACAAGCTGTGTGACATCCTCCTCTGCAAGCCCGGACAGTTCGCGGCCACGCGCATCCATCCGCCCTCGGATTGTAAAGGCACGCGTGCGCGGCACGATCAGGTCTGGCTTGACCAGGTTGATGTCATACTGGCTGTAACGGCGCTCATAGGCGATTTCCAGAATGTCCCGAAACCCTTCTGTTGTCACGGTCGCGACCCGAGCACCGCGCCGTTCGATCAACGCATTTGTGGCAAGGGTTGTTCCGTGAATAAATCCGATGATGTCGCGCCAATTTGCGTTGGCATCTGACATCACACGCCGGACACCTTGCAGCGCGCCCAAAGTGGGGTTGCTGGGTGTCGTAGGCGTTTTGGTCGTTGCCAAAATCTGGTCATGTTCGTTGACCAGGACCGTGTCGGTAAATGTACCACCAATATCGACTGCAACACGCAGGCCGTTTTCAGGTTTCATTCAAAGCCATAAGGATTGAGTTAAGGGATTTTGAGCCTGTGTCGCGCTGACAGCGGACCCAACGACGTTTCACCTAATTACGGTCACACAACCAAGTCACAGCCAGTCGCGCGGCGCCCCAGCTGTGAGCCCTCGGCCATAGTAGGTATGTCTGAAACTACCACGATTCCCATGTTTGCAACTCTGCAAGAGGTTCTAACGCGCTGTCAATAAAACGAGCGCGGTAACCTCCCTCGGCTTGCACCGTCAATCCAGCTGGTCGGCACCGCCGGATTTACGGTGGCGGGCCGCCCGCATGCGATCAGCAAGGGTTTCGATCCGGCTTTGAGCGTCCTGTGCGTCTTCCAAAACCTCGACCTTTTCGGCAGTCATCTGAAATGTTGCGCGCATGGGCACAAATCCATCGACGATCATTACCATTTGATCTGATGGAGCGATGGCCAAAGTTCCGGTCACCCGGATGGGCTGGTGCATATAACGCGGCACCCAGTCTGAATCCAATTGCAGACGGATCATCTGATTTGGTGGTGGCGGAGGAAAATGGCTGCACATCCCCAGTTGGGGCACAAGATAAGCCACGGGCTGACCATCAGTGTCAGGCGGAGCGGGGATAGCATACCCTGATACAGTGAAGGACCGACCATCCAGTTTGGGGTTTCCAGCCGTGGCAGCACGCTCGCGCCGTGCGGTCACAGCCTCACGCTGATCCAGAAGCCAATCAATGTCCACGCCTTTCGCCGCCAAGGCGTTTTCGGTTTCTGCCAGAAGCTCCTGCCACCTCAATCTCTCGTCCGGGGTGCCGATTTCTTGCTGCAGTCTACCGCGCAATCGTACTGCAAAAACCAGATCGTCAAATTCTTCAGGGCCGAGTGTCCGAAACGGGTCTTCAAAGACTTGCGCGGCTGGGTCCGGCATCTCGGCCCAATCCAGCGTTTCGTCAGGCATTGCGTCAGCCATGAACGTCATCATGAGCAGAGCAGCCATCCAGCTGAAACCATGTTTTCGCAAATTAGACACAACTCACCATCGTCGGCATAATCCAACTTGAGTATTGTGGACTCTGTGCTGTGAATCCAGCCTCGGCCCAGAACAAATTTGCTGAGAATCAGCCTCGCCGATGTGCGCGATGATTTTGCTGCTGGGTAGTCTAAGTTTGAAACTGTAATGCTTCGGCTCGCGCCAACTCAAAGTACAGTTGAGCCCTGCAATGCAGCAAGCGTTCAGGATTTAGTCTAATTTTTAAGCAACCAGATCAGCTTCCGAGAAACCGATGGCACCTTTGTTGTCAGGATCAAAACCTCTGAGCATTCTGAACGGGCAGGGTGCTTAGGGTTCCGCTGACATCGTCAGGTCAGGTCCAAGAAGCATCACCTTGTCGGCAAACTCCGACAAGGCACACGGCGGGCCAAAATCCCGGGAGGTTACTGCGCTGGTTTCGTCCGCGCCCGATCTCATTGTTCCGCCAGCGGTCCGGAAACCCTCCACGATTTTGGCGGGACGTGACAACGGGGAATGACATGAAAATGACTAAGCTGATGTCCGCGACCGCCCTTGCCTTGGGTGCTCTGGCCGCGCCGCTGGCCGCACAGGAAAAGACCGAGTTCAAGCTGGCATGGTCAATCTATGTGGGCTGGATGCCTTGGGGGTATCTGGAAGACAGCGGGATCATGGACAAATGGGCTGACAAATACGGCATCGATGTCGAGATCGTGCAGTTCAACGATTATGTCGAGTCGATCAACCAATACACCGCTGGTGCCTTTGACGGTGTCTCGGCCACCAATATGGACACACTGTCGATCCCCTCAGGGGGCGGGGTTGATACGACCGCGCTGATCGTGGGTGACTATTCCAACGGCAATGATGCGGTGATCATGAAGGGCGCAGGCAGCCTAGAAGACCTCAAAGGCAAGCCGGTCAATCTGGTGGAACTTTCGGTGTCGCATTACCTGCTGGCGCGGGGGTTGGATTCCGTGGGGCTTGAGGAATCCGATCTGGCCTCAGTCATCAACACGTCGGACGCTGACATGATCGCGGCCTTCGCCACGCCTGATGTCGAAGCAGTGGTGACATGGAATCCGCTTGTGTCCGAAATCATGGGCAGCAACCCTGATGCAGTGAACCTGTTCGACAGCTCGAAAATCCCCGGTGAGATTCTGGACCTGATGGTGGTCAACACTGAAACGCTTGAGGCCAACCCATCATTCGGCAAGGCCGTGGCAGGCGCCTGGTATGAGATCATGGCGCTGATGGCTGCGGGCGACGAAGAGGTTCTGACCGCCATGGCCGAAGCCTCGGGCACCGATCTGGAAGGCTACAAGGCGCAGCTTGCCGCGACCGAGATGTTCTTTGACCCGGCCGCCGCCGTCGCACAGGCCAGCGCCGGGGATCTGCCGGAGACCATGACCAATGTTGCCGAATTCCTGTTCGACAAAGGCATTCTGGGCGAAGGCGCTCCCAGCGCTGATTTCGTGGGCATCGCTTATCCCGATGGCACGACCACGGGCGATGCGGGTAACGTCAAGTTCCGCTTTGACACGACCTACATGCAGATGGCCGCTGACGGCGACCTGTAAGCAAGCTTCGGGGCGGCCCGCGCTGCTGCCCCGATCCCCCGACGTGCCAAGGATCGCCCACTCATGCGCCTGATCAATCACAAACCCGGACGCCCCGGAGCGTTGCTGCTGGCCGCGCTGCCCTTCGTGGTGCTGTTTGTGGCCTATGCGGTTGCCTCGGATATCCGGTTGACAGCTAACCCGCAGGACAAGCTGCTGCCCGCGCCCTCAACCATTCTGGACACGGCGCACCGGCTGTTCACGGAACCCGACCGTCGGTCAAAAGAGATCCTGCTGTGGAATGACACGTTCGCCAGTCTGGCGCGTTTGCTGGGCGGGGTCGGGATTTCGGCGGCACTGTCTTTGGTGTTGGGGCTGGCCATCGGTTTGCTGCCCTATGCGCGGTCGCTGCTGTCCAGCATTGTTGCGGTGATTTCGATGGTGCCGCCGCTGGCCCTGTTGCCGATCCTGTTCATCGTGTTCGGGCTGGGCGAGCTGTCCAAGGTTGTTTTGATCGTCATCGGCATCACTCCCTTCATGACCCGTGATCTGGCACAGCGCGTGATGGAGATCCCAAAGGAACAGATCGTCAAGGCGCAAACGCTTGGGGCCTCGACCTCGGTGATTGCTCTGCGCGTAGCGCTGCCGCAGATTCTGCCGCGCTTGATCTCGAATGTGCGTCTGTCCTTAGGTTCGGCCTGGCTGTTCCTGATCGCGGCCGAGGCGGTGGCCTCGAATGTCGGCCTTGGCTATCGCATCTTTCTGGTGCGCCGCTATCTGGCGATGGATGTGATCCTGACCTACGTCATCTGGATCACCCTGCTGGCCTTCGTGATCGACTGGGCGTTGAAAACCACCTCGCGCCGTGCATTCCCGTGGATGGAGGCCGGGCTATGAGTTTTGTATCCGTCCGTAATGTCTGGCAACGCTACGGCGACCGATCCATTCTGGAGCGGGTCAATGTCTCGGTCGATGAAGGCGAGTTCATCTCGATCGTCGGCGCGTCAGGCTGCGGTAAGTCCACCTTCCTGCGTATGCTGCTGGCTGAAGAGCGACCGTATAAGGGCGAGATCAGTATTGATGGTGGCGACACGGCAGTCGAGCCGAACCGCGAACGCGGCGTGGTGTTTCAGAAATACTCGGTCTTTCCGCATATGACCGTGCGCGACAACCTGATCGCGGGCGAAAGCTTTGAACAGCCTTTTGGTCGTTTGCGCGGGGCTGCACGCACCGAGGCCGCAGCGCGGGCAGACGCGATGCTGGAACGGATCGGCCTGAACCATGTGGCCGATCAATTCCCGGCGGCGCTGTCGGGCGGGATGCAGCAGCGGTTGGCCATCGGTCAGGCCATGACGGCGCGGCCGCGCATTCTGCTGCTGGATGAACCCTTTGGCGCGCTTGATCCGGGTACGCGCCTGCAAATGCATGATTTCCTGATGGAATTGCGGGACGAAACCAACATGACCGTCTTCATGGTCACGCATGACCTGCAAGAAGGGTTCAAACTGGGCGACCGGGTTCTGGTCTTCGACAAACCCCGCTGGGACCCGGACGATCCGGGCCTGTTCGGAGCCACGATCACCTATGATTTCGACGCCCGTAACAAGGGTATGCCCTATCAGGACATTCTCGATCAGTACCCCTCTTTGGCAGGGGCCTGAACAGCCGCAGCATGCGCCGCCGGGCTCCGCATGCTGCGTTCACCAAAGCCCGGAGATTCCCCGCCCGACAGCGGGACACTGATTTGGGAGACATACCGTGTTTTCGGATCCAAAGCGCACGCAGTCCCATCACCCGATGGACCTGCGCACTCATCTTGAACGCCGCGAAAAGCGCCAACACCACCCTGACCTGACCAAACTGGCGGGCTGGAAGGCCATGCAGAAAGAGGCCGATCTGCCCGAAGGCCGCTGGGACGAGGAACGCCGCTGGGCCCTGCGCATGGGCCTGACCGGGGCCGACAGCATCGAGGACAAGTCGATCCCCACTTTCGCGCGGGGTGAGTTGCCGCATTTCGCAGGCATCAACACCTTCCTCAAGGCCCCCTATGCCGAAGACGTGCTGGAGGTTGCCGATTATGACGCCACCGTGTTGGGTATTCCGTTCGACGGTGGCACCACTTATCGCCCCGGCACCCGGTTCGGGCCGCAGGGGGTGCGCAAGATCTCGGCGCTTTATACGCCTTACAACTACGAGATCGGGGTCGACCTGCGCGAACAGATGACCCTGTGTGATGCGGGCGACGTGTTCACCATCCCGGCCAATATCGAGAAAAGCTTTGACCAGATCAGCCGCGCGGTCAGCCATGTGTTCAGCTCGGGCTCGCTGCCGATCATGATCGGGGGCGACCATTCCATTGGCTTCCCCTGTGTGCGTGGGATCGCCGAATGCACCTCGAAGAAAATCGGCATCGTCCACTTCGACCGCCACGCGGATATTCAGGAAAAAGACTTGGATGAGAGGATGCACACGACTCCGTGGTTTCACTCCACCAACCTGCCCAATGTGCCGGCCAAGAACCTTGTGCAGATCGGCATCGGCGGCTGGCAAGTCCCGCGTGAGGCCGTCAAGGTCGCCCGCGAGCGCGAGACCAACATCATCACTATGGGCGATATGGAGAAGATGGGCGTCGACAAAACCATCGAGATGGCGTTGGAGATGGCGTGGGACGGTGTCGATATGGTTTATATGTCCTTCGACATCGATAGCATCGACTGCGGTTTTGTTCCGGGCACCGGTTGGCCCGAACCCGGCGGGTTCCTTCCGCGAGAAGCGCTGGCGCTGGCCTCGAGCATCGCTGCCGAAGGCATCTGTGGCATGGAACTAGTCGAGGTCTCACCGCCTTATGACACATCCGATATCACCGCCCTGATGGGCACCCGCGTGATCGTGGATGTGCTGGGCGCGCTGGTGTCGAACGGCAAGATGGGCGCGCATAAGAAGTTCATCGACAAACCCGTCGCCATTCCACACGGCGAATTCGAAGGGCGGAGGTGGTCGAATGCCACATGATCACGCACACCATCACCACCACGATCATGACCATGCCCATCATGGGCATGGCCACAACCACGCCCATGGCGACCACCTGCACAGCCACATGCATCACGAGGATGAGGCAGCGGACCTGCAGGTTCTAGCCACGCAATTCATCGACGGTTTCCTGCAGGCCGGTGACAAAACCAGCTATCTGAAACTGGCCGGTGTCCCCTTTGAACGCCCGTCCAAGGACGGCGCCAAGGCGCTGAAACTGATCGACATCGAATTGAAGACCGAATGGCAGGTGGGCACCGCCTCGCCTTCATTCGGCTCGCGCGAGCTGAGCTATCTGCCCTTCCCCGGTCAGATGGTGCAGGAGCGCACCAATATGTCGCTGATCTATGTCTCGATGGATGAGAAATCCACTTTAGACATCCGCGACTTTCTTCACCAACGCAAACAGGAGATCGAAGCATGAAATCTGTAAGACTCGCATCAGTAGCCGCATTGGCCGCAACGCCCGCGATGGCCCACACCGATCACGCGTTTCACACACATGGCAGTGAGGTTTTCTTAATCCTCGCTGGCGTTGCAGTGATGGCTTTTCTGGCCTTCCGATCGAAGGGGTAAGTCTGTGACTCGTGGCGCAGTTATTTAAGCACTGCGCCACGTGAAACCTTGTGCCTGTGGTCGAAATCAAAATTTAGTATTTTCTAAATCATCAGTCCCTGTATCGTGAATTAAGCTGACCAGTGTGAAGCTCTGGGGATTTCGATATGGATATTTTAGCAGAACAACTCCGCGCGTTTCCGATTATGGCGCTTTTCCTTTGCCTGGGTCTAGGATACGGCATTGGGAAATTCAGGGTTGGAAAGTTTGAACTGGGCGGAATTGCCGGAACCCTTCTGGTCGCGGTTTTTGTAGGCCAGATCGGCGGCATTACCCTAAGCACTGATGTGCAAAACGTCTTCTTTTCCTTGTTTATTTTTATGGTTGGCTATAACGGCGGGCCGCAATTCTTTGCCGCCCTTAACCGCTCGGCTCTGACAAAACTGTTGGCGGCGTTCATGATGACCGCCTGGGGGCTTTTCTTCGTGATCGCCGTGGCTCGCATGGCTGGGCTGGACAAAGGGCTTGCGGCTGGACTGGCTGCCGGAGGGCTGACGCAGTCGGCAATCATCGGCACAGCGGGCAACGCGATTGATTTGCTAGGGCTCGCGGCAGATGAAGCGGAAAAGCTAAAAACCAATATCGCGGTAGGCTACTCGGTTACCTATATCTTTGGTTCAATTGGGCCGATTCTGGCCGTCAGCGTCATTCCTATCATTCTGCGCTGCGATCTTCGGCAAGAAGCGATCAAACTGGCCAGCAAACTCAGCGGCGGCGGTCGCAAACTGGAGGAGGGTGAGTTTCTTCCAATGAACCGATTTGAGGCGCGCGCCTATCAAGTGACTGCTGATGCGCAACTTGCCGGGCAATCTGTCAAGGCCATCGAGGAACGGTATGGCGGCGATCTGATTGTCGAGAAGCTGATGCAGAACGGAATTCCGGTAGAGCCTGAACCTGAAACCGTTGTCGGGGCAGGTGATGTAATCGTTGTCTCGGGCCTTGTCGCCTCACTTACCAGTTTCGAAGACACCGCAAGCGGCGAAATCGGGGAATATCCACCGGAATTGGTTGTCGTGGAGGAACGCCGCAACGTGATCATCACCAATCGCAAACTGACAGGAAAAACTCTGGCAGAACTGAGGGCTGCATTGACCGCCGATCAGCGTCGTGGAGTTCACATCTCAAAGATCACGCGTATGGGTCATGGCGTGCCGGTACTGCACAATACGGAACTCCACGCTGGTGACGAGATCAGCATCGTTGGCCACAAAGATGACCTGAACCGGGTGGCCAAATTGGCAGGCTACGTGCCGCCCTCGGCCTCGGCTACGAACTTCATCGCTCTGGGTATTGGTGTTGCCATCGGTTACCTGATTGGTGAGATCAGCTTTGTCATTGCTGGAACGAAGGTCGCACTTGGGTCGGGGCTTGGCTGTCTTGTGACCGGATTGATCATTGGCTATCTGCGCATTCGTCGACCCAAGATTGGTGGCATCAACCACGGCGCTGCAAACTTCCTTCAGAGCTTTGGACTGGCGGTATTTGTCGGCGTTGTTGGCTTGAATGCTGGCAAACCGGCGCTGGAAGCCATCCAGCAATACGGCATTACCTTGCTCCTGCTCGGTGTCGTAGTCACCTTGATGCCGATGATTGTGCAGTTCACGATCAACTACTTTATTCTGGGCATAAAAAACCCGGTCGAGGCATGCGCGGTCGTAACCGGATCCCGCTCAGGCAACCCAGGCTTTGCGACGTTGTTGGAAAAGACCGGAAACGCGACGCCAACCCCCGCGTTTACGATGACTTACGCGGTCGCCAATATCTTTTTAACGCTCTGGGGCCCGCTCGTTGTGGCCTTTGTTCCCTGATCAAAGCGTTCGTAGTCGCAAACTAACCGTGAATTGGCAGGCCATTCGCGGCGCGGTAGGCTTGCACATAGCCAACCGCCACCGCCCTAACTGCCCGGCCGATCTGGCGATAGGCGCTGTCATCTAGATTGGCAAAAGAGACACGTGCCGACCAGTTTGGTGCGTCAAAGCCCGACCCATTGAGTAGAACAATCCCATGGTCTTGCGCCAGTTTGAATGAGATATCCAGAGGGTGAACGTTCTCCTTAATCCACTCCACAACCTCTTCACCTACATATTTCCTTAGCCAGAATTCAAAATCGATAATGCCGTAATACTTGTCGAAAAGCGGATTGTCAGAAACCTCTATCCCCAAACCTTCGACCAGCTCATTGAAACGGTGATCGAGAATACCCCAGCAAAATGCCTGATATTTTTTCTCTTCGTCCATCAGTTCAACAAGTGAAAACAGCGTCATCATAACTTGCTGTGGCAGAGACAAACCCGCAGTATGATTCAACGCGACATCTCGGCTGTCCGCCACAATTCGGTCGATGAATTTGAACGAGGACGGATCAGGGGTAAGCGTTTCGTATCGCGCTTCAACGACTGCACGCGTATCCGCTGGGGCTTGGGCGATCATTTTGTCGAAGATGTTGTTTTCAGACACTAAGATTGCGCCGAGACGCCAACCGGTACACCCAAAATACTTCGAAAAAGAATAAACGCCGATCGTGTTTTCCGGCAAATGTCCCATCACCGACTGAAAGTCTGGCACGAAGGTGCCATAGACATCATCGGTCAGGATAATCAGATCCGGACGTCGGGTATTGACGAAATGCACCAGCCGGGCCATGACCTCGGGGCTGATCGCAACCGACGAAGGGTTGCCTGGATTGACAAGGAAAAGTGCTTTGACCTTCGGGTCGGCCAAGAGCTCCAGATGATCATCCGTCAACTGAAAATGGTGTTCTTCCTCTGACGATATGTCGACCACGTTCAACCCGTAGTCTTCCAAAAGCGGCATTTCCAAATAAGGCGTAAAGATTGGTGTGCCCAATGCTATTGTATCGCCTGCGTTAAGCAGTCGCTGGTTTTTAAGCGCCTTGAAAATATAGCACATCGCGGCGGTACCACCTTCGACAGCATATATGTCGAATTTTGCCTCGGGCCGATGCCCGGCGCACATCGCCCACATTATGTAATCGTGCACAATGGCTTCGTTGTGTTTCATGCATCGGTCAGGCATTGGATAGTGGTCGCCCACAATGCCATCGGTTAGTTCAAGGACAAAGTCGTCAGGCGTGAAACCAAATTTTTCAACGGCGTAATCCACCATTGCCGCCAGCGTGTCGGCACCCGGAGGTCCATTCTGTTCCAAAGAATTGGTGCAATAGGCTTTCAACCTCTCGTAAGAACCGTTGCCTTGAGGCATTCCGGCCAACCCGACCTGTGGTTCATCGCGGTGCCTTTTTGCCTCGGTCATCGCAAACTGGCCCAGCAGGAAGAACGCCTCGCGTGCTTTGGTTGCGATCCAGTTGGGATTTCCACGCCCTGCATTCAGATAGGGCAGGGCCATCCGATGCGACTCTTTCTGAGCCAGCTTGATGAGTTCGTCTTTGATCTGAAAAGGGCTAAGATGTTCAAATTTGTGCAAGTTGAGCGTCTCGGGCATGACAATAAACCTTTCGTAAAAACTTCAGGAAAATTCATTGAAATCGTAGGCAAACCATAGGGCCAAAGTAAACAACGCTCTGATCGAAGGCACGGGCGGTGTCACAAACTCTGGTATTCAAGACTTGGCCTTAGAACAGGTTATTGAATGCCCAACCCACAGTGAGCTAGGCTATTTTCAAGGTGCTTTGGATGCCATCTTGTCAGAATTAAGCACAGACGCCATAGTTGCCATTAGAAATTTATTTATTCGATTATTTTTTGAAGCGCTTTTGCAAGGAGCTGAACAAAATCGAAACGCAACAATCTCGGTTTTTTCAAGAACTCCTCTGGTTCCTGCTGTTTATTGGCTGGGTCCCTATGTTGGCGTCCTATGCATTTGTGCTGGACCCGGTGGCCACTGGAAAGACGGGTGTTCTGACGACGATTACCGATCAAATAACGCTTTATCAGCAGCGTGGTTGGGGGCATCCGGCCATCGGTATTTTGGGGTTGGCAGGGCTTGTTTCCGCGGGCCTAGTCATCCGGCTAGGGCGTTTGTCGCTTTGGCCAATTCCGGCCTTTTTGTTTTGGTCGTCGCTGATTTATCAGTTCAATTCGACGGGGGCCGGCGGCGCATTTGAGATGACCACGCACGTGATTTATGCCGCTCTTGCTGCCGCATGCACCTATCTTTTTCTGCGCCACGGTCATTTGCTTTCCACGTCATTCATAGGGTTTACCACTATTCTTTTTCTGGATGTAGCTGGGTCACAGATTGCGCAACTTTTCGGTGCAGCTCCGGGTGCCAGCTTGCTGGGGATGATGTTTCTTGGCTATCAACCCAAACTGGTGAACGCACTGTTGTTCCTGACGATTTCGGTGCTGGTTCGAATGCTGTGGATGATGGTCCGTGACAACTGGCAGTTTGTCACAACGCTTTCTAAATCGGATCTACGCTCCGCCAGTCGCAAGACATTACGACTCTGGAGCCCTGCATTGGCTGTTTTTGTTTTCTTCGGCGGGTTTTGGTGGGCGCTCGTAAATTTGTGGGTCGAACCACAGATGGTTGCCGATGTTGAACGCCGGACGGCCGAGTTGGAAAACCGGGCAATCATCTGGGTGATAGAAAACGAGCCGATGGCGCAAGACAGCCATGTTCCGTACGTCAAATCCTGGTCCCGTAGCTATCCAAGCGCGGACCCGCTGGAACGCGCTATCAATCAGTGGTCGGATCTGTATCTGATTTCGGTGCATAAACGTGTGAGCCTCAACCTGAAGACGGTTGAACGGGACGCAAAGAACGACCTTGCTCGTGTACCCCTAGCTGTAAAAGACCAGATGAATACAGCCTTTCCCAAAGAGGTCTTGCCCTTGTTGGAAAAACCGGGCTGGTGCTTTCCACTTGATCCTGTCTGCAAGACAAAGGAATGGATCGTCGAAGGGGCCAACCAGATGATGGTGGATGCGCGGACCGGAATGATAGACGGCACCACCGATTTTGCGGGATGCATTACTCTGGCATCGTCTGACCCGAACAGGCCCCGAAACTGCCCCAGCGATGTCGCTCTGTCTGACGACGTGTCAGATGCTTCAACCCGGGTTCAAAGCTACTACCAACAGGTGTATCTAGCCACACACACGACAACCACATCGACCGTAACAGGCGGCTTTAGAACCTGGCGCAACGTATCGCTGCTTTTGACGTTGTACAGTGTTATTATTCTGCTCAAGACGTTCCTTATTGTTTTCTCGCGCGTGATATTTGCGCCAAACGGGGCCGCCAGTCTGCATGCACAGTTTCTGCCAGATGCCCCCCCATCTTCAGCGTCTGTTTTGGCTAACCATGGGCAGCACTACCGCATCCCCATTACCGAAAAAGATGCGTATTTTGTAGCGCGTTGGGGCGTGACGTTGGAAGGGCCTCCGCCCGCCCGACGCCGTCCGCTTGGGTTTCGAATGCCTGTCGCACGCATTGCCAGCGGTACATGGGCTATGAATCGGATTGAGGGCAACCGCGTAGAGAAACCCGATGAATTTGACGCGGAACTGAAAGTCGACGAGCCTGCAGAACTTGTTTCTTGGTCCCTTCAACCCGGTGAGCGTGTGATTTTCAGGTTTTCAGATTTCGTTGGAATGAGCGAAACATTGAAAATGGGACGTATTGCCAGTCTTGGTCTTTCGACGCTGATACTGGGGCGTATGATCTACTATTATGCAGAAGGTCCAGGAACCCTGATCCTTCGAACGACCGCGGCTGCGCGTCTTACGCCTTCATCTGAGGCGGAAAAACCTGCTCCAATGCCCAAGCTGGTCGCCTGGGGTAGCAGTACAAGATTCAGCATTTTTGCCGCTCTTACAACGATGGACACGTTCTTAAGTGGATACAATCTCAAAACAGCGCCAAAAGATGCAGTCGTCTGGGATAGTTCAACCCGCCGTGGAGATGGTCCGGGGACAGGGATCATGCGATTTATGAAAAGCTTCTTGCTACCGCTATAAGTGGCGCAAGCATAGTGGTGGATCAGTTCAGTTGGGGAAGCTCAATACCCGCTGCGAATGTCAGCTTAAGCGAATACCGCATCGCGGCAAACCAGACCCCACTCAAAGTCCGGTTTGGGCCGAATATGATCTGCTGCATTCAGCCGTTAAACCAAATCGGCGCTTCGTCTTCTGACCAAGTTGCATACTTTTTCATCACCAGCAAAAAAGCTTCACTGTTTAGGAACTGATCCAACCAAGCGATTAAACTTGGCCACTTCTGTGCATCAAACCAAGCCCTGTCTATATGCGCAAACTGGCGAACAAATGGCAGAAGCGCTAGATCCGCTAGGGTGGGTCTATCCCCAAAAAGCCAGGCCCGCCCAACTAACCGTTCGTTGAGGTCAAGCAAGTAGCCCATCGCTTTCTTGCGTTCCTCATTGAAGTCTAGATCCGGATAACGCGTAGCGTATTTTGTGTGATCCAGTGCTGTTTTGAACGGGCCATCATTTGCCGAAATTAGGTCCCAGCCTTCAGAGGGCATGTCCGAAAGCCGCTGCGGGTCATTTTGTTGGAGCGCCCAAACCATGATTTCCAAGCTTTCATCTATGACTTTGTCTGGAAGTCGAAGCGCGGGCACTGTGCCGGACGGAGATGTTTGCAAGAAAGCTTCTGGTTTGTCCCGCAAGAGAACTTCGCGCAGCTCGACTTTTACACTTGAACTCGCCAGTGCGAGCCGGGCTCTTATCGCGTAAGGGCATCGACGAAACGTCCAAAAGATTGGGTAGTTGTCCATACTAGATTTTATCTCCAGATCTATCTGGCTGCCCAAGGTCTCTGCCCGCCTTGTCAGCGCGTTGCAGAATAAAAGCGTGTTGATCAGGCAATTCAACCAACCCGGTTCGAATCTCCAAATCTCCCATCGCGCGTTCAACTATCGGCCTTGGCAGTTCTGCTAGGCAAGGGCGCGCACCGACATTGATGTTGGTATGCTCCCGCAAGATTGCGCGACACATAACGCCAGCCACAAACGGTCCGTGCCCTTTCTCCGCGATCAACTTCCATGTTGGGTTATAAGATGCCCATCGAGCTTCCCGGAAACACTCACCTCCATGCCGCAGCGATCGCTTCCGAAGGGATAGAGCGCCTTAGAGAGCAGGTGGAGCGCGGAATGGGTCATGCCCGGCAGGATTGGAATGTCGATCAGGTCGATCTCATCCAGACCGTCGATCAAGTCTTTGACGATGCATGAGGACAGGCAGGGTACACTGGATGCACCAGACAGCACAAAAACGCCTGCGGCTGCCCGAGGGGGAAGGCAGCGTCTTTTCCCTGATGGCAAGGGGGGGTGGCTTGTCCAAATCCCGCAGCCCCAAAAACATTTGCGGCGGTCCAGACCTCGCCGGTACTTTTCGCGCCAGACGCGTTGCCATTCTAATGAATTGGGGGAAAGCTAACCTTCGCTGCGCTTGGCAAATGGATTGTCGTTTCCAAGAAATCGGACGTTCCGATCAAGGCCTTTGCTTCAGTGCCTGCTACACTGGAAGACATTGGAGTGATGCACTTGGTTTGCAAAGCTCAACTTGAGTCAGGCATCCGTCCGATTGCCCAATTTGCAGAACTGACAGTACTAGTGGCAGTTTAGGTGTAAAATCTTCGTTCAGTCAGAGACTTCGCAACAGATCCCGCCCATGACCCTGGGATCGTCGAAAACGTGCTTTGTGGCCACCATTGCCCTCAGTCTGACGACACATGGCACGCGACGGCGCAGAGGGTCCTGGACTGGCTAACCCGTAAGGCTTAAGCGATGCTGCTGGTTCTCTGGCCCCCCCAAAAAAGCCTCGGGGTTCACTGGTTTGAAGAGATATTGGTTTCAATAACAAATCGGGTCACTGGATCGGTGCCTTCGTTCTCCAGTATCGCCAAAAGCTGATCATCCAATTCTGCGAAATTCCAGTTACGAGCGGCGATAGCGATATCCAACGCCAAGTCGCCGCTGCTATTCAACTCAGTGGAAAAGACTTCAACAATTTGGTCTCGAAGGCTTGGGAGAGCCGTGCCGCCATCCGCTAATGCCCGAATAAGATAGCGCTTGCTTTCCAAGTTCCGGTTCTTCATTTTCAGCGCATTATCGATGGCTTCCACTGCATGCGATCGATCGACTTCAATTCCGGCCAGCGCCCATTCGTATACGTAACCACCACTGGAACGCAATGCGCGTGGGTACCGAGACCTAACGACTGAAACCGCCTCGGCATCTCCTGTCTGCAGACCCAACAGTCGAATCGAGACAGGAACAAAACTGATACGGTAAATATTGCGAAACTCGTTCAGCAGCTGGTCTTTTGGCACCCTTGGGCGAAGTGACCGGACTACAGAATACGGCGCTCGATCCATCTCAATCAACGCAGTGTCGCGCAATACTGGGTCATCGGAGGTTATGTGATGAATAAAAAACGCAGCACGCTCTGGAGAATTTACGTCATTGGGTTGCCAGATTTTTGCAGCAGTTTCAAGGCTTTCCAGAAACTTCTCTCTTTCGGGGGTCAGTGTGAAAATTCTCTTCCAACTGCGCGAAAAACTGCGGCCCGCGCCATCTTTTTCGACAGCTCCGTAAGTAAAGAGAATGCGCATTTGCGGATCAGTGCGAAAGGCCGCCCGGGTTGTGCTGTCGATGAGAAACGGAATCTCGGGCGCTCGTTCGAGGCGCTGTTGGGTCCCTTTGATCAGCTTCACCGGGGCAAAGCTAAATGGATTTTCGGCGGACGGAGCAGCCAATACGATGATCTCGGCCCCGATCAAATGATCGGCAAGCGATGCGTTTGGTAACGTGACGCAAACCGGGCAGGCGTGCGCAGAGTGAGGGTGCGAAATTGCCGCCAGAAATGCGCCGATGACCAATAGGGTCAGACTCGAAAACCGGATCAAACACCCCCGGAAAGTGCACAGAAGACCGTTAGGGCCCCAAAATGAAGCGTTTTGGTTGAGCACTTGGAGCGCCTCCGATCCTGAACCGACGCATACGTCGAACAATTGTCCGGTTATGTGCTTATAGCACTGATCAAAGCATCTGGATCAAGCCTGGCGGTCTGAAGGGTTCCTAAACATTTGGAGCCTGCAACCGCTGCATCAGGCAATTCCATTAACAGAAAATTTGGATTAACGTATGCCAAAAAGGAATGGGGCAGCCATGGACATTCGCCAAGTTGAGGCTTTTCAGGCGGTCATGACCTATGGCACGACTGCTCGTGCGGCGGCCTCAAAGGCGATCAAAGTCTGCAACGGCGGCAGCGAACGCCGCATTCGGTTGCTGTCAAAGCCAACCGGTTCAAGTCTTGACAATGCACCGGGCCGAAGAAGGTCCAGTTTGTTTTAAAGGGCATGTCGCATCACATCCCTGCATAAGTTTTCGTTGGGCAAAGCTTAAGTAATTCGTTCCTGTGATCAAGGCGGTCGCACCGGCAGAAGGGTTCGAAACAGAAAGGGGCGAAATGCTGGCCCTGACCGAATTCACAAACGCAATGCGCAAAGCGGCGAAAACCGTCCCTATGGCGCCACCGTCAGCGCGGTTTGTTCCCTAACGGCGGCGCCACCAGCAGTGTTGATTTGTATCAACAAGAAAAGCCGCATTCTGGGGATTATTTAGGAACACGGTGTTTATTGCGTCAACCACATCGCGCAGCAGTATGACAAGCTGGCGCTTGCCTTTGCCGGTGCCCCCGAATTCGTGGGTCAGCGTAACTTCGCATCTGTGCGTTGGATGGTTGATCAACAGACAGGCCTGCCGGTTCTATCTGGCGCCACAGCAATTTTTACTTGCCTGCACATCCAAACGGTTTCCTTCGGCACGCACCGCATTTTGATCGGCAAGGTCGAACGCGCCGAAAGCTCTGAGGCTAAACCGCTGGCGTATTGGGTCGGCGGCTTTCGATCGCTGGCCGATCCCGAATAGTCCAGCTTTCGAAGGCATTGGCGAATGTAAATGGAATATAGTTGTTTAACATACGATAGGATTGGCAGGAAAGTTCAACCTGCCGTCGCATCAATGTCTTTACACACCGCAACAAGGGAAGTTCGCGACGAATGATCGAAAGACCGTTTTTTCCACGAGGCAGCCTTTCGTACTCGTTCCACTGAATGACCACTACGCAACCAGAGATCGCTTCACATAAAACCGCTTCAACGGTGTTCGCGGTTCGTTATAATCTGGCCAATCATCCAATGGTTGCGAATCCGGCCATTCAGGGTGCTGTGCGACGACAATTGCAATGCGTAACGGAGAGGCACTTTGTTGCATTAGTAAAGAATGCGCTTTGATCATGAAGTGTTTCGGGCTCCTAAAAACCAAAACGACTTACAGGACTATTGGGAGCTCAAGGGTAATGCTCGCTCCTTTTTCGACTTGATTGATTGCGACCGTTCCTCGATGGCGCTCCGCCACCGCTGAAACAATTGACAACCCTAAACCGCTGCCTTGGGAATACTCCAGCTGCGAAAACCGACTGAATGCTGCTTCGCTTTGGTCGGGCGAAAGACCTGTTCCGTCATCGGCCACCGTTAGCTTGACGTGCCCGCCATCACAGCGCAGCGTGACAGAAATTCGGCTCAACTGAGTACCACCGTGCTTAACTGAGTTATCCAGCAGGTTTTTTATGGCCTCAGTCAAAAAGACTTGATCTCCTGAAGCCATAATTGCCGAGCCCGGCATCGACACCTCAAAATCGATCCCTTTTGCGAGGATGTGCACCCCCATTTCCGCGCAAGCCTCTTCGACGACCAAGCGGAAATCAATCTTCTCCATCTGATCTTGATGCGTAGGTTGCCGTAGTCGTTCCAATGACAATAACTGATCCGCGACTGTAGCCGAATTCTTTGCGGCTGCCACAAGCTCAACAATGCGTTTAGCCCTGTCCTCATCCGTTTTTGCATCGCGCAGTGCCTCGGCCATGGACTGGACTGCCGCTGCTGGATTTCTAAGCTGATGCGCGGCTTCAGAGATAAACACTTGATGGGCGTTAATGCTGTGTTCGACCTGCCCGAACAGTCGGTTCAGGGTTCGGACAATTCCATGCACTTCGACAGGGACCGGGCGTTTGATCTGACTGAGGTCGTCGGGTGAGCGAATATCAATGGCGTCCTGTAGATCCAGCAACGGCCGCAAACCGCGCGCGACACCGAACCAGACGACAACGGCAAGCGTGGCCAGAAGAATCCCCATCAGAATCGCGGCGCGGATCGACAGTTCATTGGCAAAATTGTTTCGATCCGCGAGACGTTGCCATGCCGTGACCGTCGCGTCGCCCGCCAGATTACCCAGCGTAACCCGTTCGGTCATTTTCAGCACACGCACCGGCTCGCTGCGGTAAACAGCTTCAAAAAAATGGGGTTGGTAAATGTCTTGCTCCGACGGTTTTGCTGTGGCCGGGGGATACGCGTACCCAGTCACGTAAATACCGCCGGGTCCGGTCACGTGATAAAAAATCTCTCCGCCTGACGCGTCGCGGATCAAGCTGCGCGTTGTGGGCGACAAGGCATCGCCTTCTGACACCGCCACATCGCGTGAAATGGCCAGACCGGCGGACAACAGGCTGTCGTCAAAAAGCTCCTGTGCCGTTTGTTGAGCAACCGTGTAGCGCCAGTACCCAAGCAGGATTGCGAGCAGCACCAATGGCGTCAGGATCAGAATGAAAAGCCTAAGCCTGAGCGAACCGTGCCGGATCACTTTTTCACCTCAAGCAGATATCCAAGGCCACGGGCCGTCTTGATCTGGATGCCAAAATTCTGAAGGCGCTTTCGCAGTCGTGACACGTGCGGCTCGACGGCTGAATCGTCAACATCGGCGCCCACGCCGTAGACGTAGTCGGTCAACTGACTTTTGGGGACGATCCGGCCACGTCGTTCCAACAGGCATTCAAGCACTGCCATTTCCCGACGCGGCACATCGAGCACTTGGCCCTTTGCGCTGACCTGCCGGGCGGTGCGGTCGAATTCCAGTTCTCCGATGGTCTCACGCGTGCCGTATTCCAGTTGTTTGCGGCGGGACAGGGCGCGGATGCGGGCCTCAAGCTCGTCCATCTCGAAGGGCTTCACAAGGTAATCGTCTGCGCCCATATCCAGGCCCGATACGCGATCGCTGGTCTCGGTGCGCGCGGTCAGCAGGATAACAGGCGCACTGTCGCCCCGATGGCGCAGCGACCGCAAGATCTCAAGACCTGACCGACCCGGCAGGTTGATGTCCAGAACGATCAGATCTGCACCTTCCTGTTCCAGATACAGATCGGCGGCATCGCCATCTGTCAACACGTCAGCGGCATGGCCCCGATCCCGCAGACGATAGGCAATGGCGTTAGCAAGGGTCTCATTGTCCTCGACGATTACGATCCGCATTCGGGCTCCTGCAAGTTTCGCGCAAGGTTGGCGCTCCATGATTGCCAGATGGGAGGGGGAATCAACCCCACAGTTCTATTTGCGATCACGGTGGCGCGGAGGGCGTCAACGTGGTTGTCTGGTCAACAGGGAGGAACCAATGGCCATTTCCAACTTCACCCGTCGCGCCGTCGTGGGGCTGATCGCCGCCGCCGGACTCGCCGCGCCTGCCGCTGCCGAGGTCGATTTCTCGGGCAAGACCATCGAATGGGTCATTCCGTTCTCGGAAACGGGCGGGTCGGCCAAATGGGCCAACTTCTTTGCCCCGCTTCTGTCCGAGGCGCTGCCGGGTCAGCCAACCGTCGTGGTTAAATTCATGCCCGGCGCAGGATCGACCAAGGGTGCTAACTGGTTTCAGGAGCAGAGCCATGACGACGGCACGCTGCTGTTCGGCACCTCTGGCTCGACACAGTTCCCGTACCTGCTGAGCGACCCGCGTGTGCGCTATGAATACAACGATTGGATTCCGGTTATGGCGTCGGGCACCGGCGGTGTCGCCTATCTGAACGCAGAAGATGGGGCCAAGTTTGATGGTTCCGCCAATGCGCTGAAAGACACCAATTTCATCTACGGCTCGCAGGGCGCGACCCGTTTAGACCTTGTGCCGCTGCTGGCCTGGCAGATGCTGGGCATGAATGTTGAGCCGGTCTTTGGCATTAAGGGCCGCGGTGACGGTCGCCTGATGTTCGAACGTGGTGAGGCCAATATCGACTACCAGACATCCTCCGGCTATCTGGGCGGCTCGGCCCCGCTGGTTGAGGCTGGTCAAGCTGTGCCGATGATGACGTGGGGTGCGCTGGACGCTGATGGCAACATCGTGCGCGATCCGACCTTCCCGGACATTCCGACTTTCAAGGAGGTCTGCGAGGCCACCGATGGCTGCGAAACCAGCGGCGAAGCATGGGACGCATGGAAAGCCTTCTTTGTGGCAGGTTTCCCGGTTCAGAAGCTGGCCTTCCTGCCCGGTGACACGCCGCAAGAGGTCGTCGACGCCTATACCGCAGCGTTCCAAGCTGTGACCGAGCGGGGCGATTTTGCCGATATCTCCTCGAAGCGCGTTGGTAAGTATCCGGTGTTTGTAGGTGACGGTTCGAAAGCGGCACTGCAGACTGCGACAAAAGTGGATGACAATGCCAAGCAATACGTCCTGAACTGGCTGAAAGAGGCCTACGGCGTCGAACTGAATTAAGCCGACACGTCGTCGCGTGCCCAACGAAGGGCGCGCGCTTTTCTAAATACAAGACAATTTATGAAAGGCGGCCGCTATGGAGGTTTTCGCCACCGCTCTACCTGCGCTCAGCGACGCGTGGGGTCTGATCCTGCAACCCATCGTTCTGGGGTATCTCATTCTCGGCGTCGTTATGGGGCTGGCCGTGGGCGTCTTTCCGGGCCTCGGTGGCATCGCTGGCCTTTCGCTGCTGCTGCCTTTCATGTTCGGCATGGACCCCATCTTGGGTCTGGCCCTGATGATAGGGATGGTGGCGGTGGTTCCGACCTCTGACACCTTTGCATCAGTTCTTATGGGTATCCCCGGTAGCTCAGCCTCGCAGGCAACCGTGCTGGACGGCTTCCCTATGGCGAAAAAGGGCGAGGCTGCGCGGGCCCTGTCAGCGGCCTTTGCTTCATCGCTTTTCGGCGGTTTGGTCGGCGCAACTTTTCTGACCATGTTCATCCTGGTCGCGCGGCCCATCGTTCTGGCCTTTGGTCTGCCCGAGATGCTGATGATCACCATTCTGGGCTTGTCGATGGTTGCCATTTTGGCAGGACGCATCCCACTGAAAGGCGTCGCCGCCGCCGGTCTGGGCCTGATGGTTGGCACAATTGGTGAGGCAGATGCAGGCGGTTCGCTGCGCATGGCGACCTATGACATCCCCTATCTGACGGACGGATTGAAGCTGGTTATCGTGGGATTAGGTATCTTTGCCGTGCCCGAGATCGTCTCGCTGCTGCGCCAGGACCGGTCGATTGCCAAAGGGGCCTCGCTGGGCGCCGGTTGGTTGGACGGTGTCAAAGACTGGTTCGCCAATATCTGGCTGTCGGTTCGTTGTTCGATAATAGGTGTGGTTGTTGGGGTCATTCCCGGCCTCGGCGGCTCGGTTGTCGACTGGATCGCCTACGGTCACTCGGTGCAATCCACCAAGGACAAGAGCAATTTCGGCAAAGGCGAAGTGCGCGGCGTCATCGGTCCGGAAAGCTCGAACAACGCCAAAGAGGGTGGAGGGCTGGTGCCAACTCTGCTGTTTGGCATCCCTGGTTCAGGCTCGATGGCGATTTTCATCGGCGCGGTGGCTTTGCTTGGGTCGGGCGATATCGAGGTCGGTCCGAGCATGCTCAAGGACAATCTCGACATCACTTATTCGATCGTCTGGCTGCTGGCGTTGGCCAACGTCGTCGGGACCATCCTGTGCATCGCGGCCTCGGGCGGGATCGCCAAGCTGACTACGATCCGTTTCACCTATCTGGCGCCGTTCCTGTTCATGTTGATCAGCTTTGCGGCGTTCCAGTCCGGCCAAAACTTCGAAGACTTGCTGGCCCTGTTCGTGATCGGCCTGATCGGCATCTTTTTACGCCGTTTCGACTGGTCGCGCCCGGCCTTCCTGATCGGTTTCGTTCTGTCGAACCCGGTTGAGAAGTTCACCAACCAGGCATTCCAGATCGCCACGTTCCGGTTCCGTAAGAGCTTTGGCGAAGGCATGGAATACGTCTTCAGCCCCATCGTGATCGTCCTGATCGTGGTCACTGTGGTGTCAGTCATTCTGGGCATCCGACAAGCCAAGATGATCATGTCCGAAGGTGACGTTCACGCAGGTACCAAACGCGCGCCGCTTATCTTTCTGCTGGTGATCATGGCCTATCTGATCGTCGCTTTGGTCAACGCCAACATGATCCCCGACTACAACATGACCGACAAGATCATCCCGCTGGTGATCGGCAGCGTCTCGCTATTCTGTTGCGTGATCCTTCTGATCCAGATGATGCGACGTCCCGAAGGTGACGCGATCTTTGCCGACAAGGAAATCGCCGGTGAGGACGCCAGCGCCCCCCATGGTCTGTGGTCAACGCTGGGGTGGTTCGCCAGCCTGATCGCAGCAACCTGGGTGGTGGGCTTCATCCTCGCTCTGCTGGGCTTCCTGATAGCGTTCTTCCGCATCCGCGCCGGGGCAAGCTGGCAGATGACACTGATCCTGACCGCCTGCGGCATCGGTTTCATGTGCCTGATGGCGGGCGCGCTGAACCGCGATTTCCCGCCGGGTCTGTTGCAAGACATGGTCAGCCTACCCTGGCCGTTGAAGTGAGGGATTCAAAATGACTCAAACCGCAATCCCTTACATCTTCATGCGTGGTGGTACGTCAAAAGGTCCGTATTTTCGCCGCTCAGATTTGCCCGAGGATCTGGACACGTTGGCCGAAGTGCTGATCGCCGCCCTTGGTTCCGGGCAGTCGCTGAACATCGACGGCATCGGCGGCGGCGCGGCGGTGACTACGAAGGTCGCGATGCTATCGGTCAGCGAGGATGACTGGGCCGATATCGACTATTTCTTCGCGCAGGTCTCGGTCGAGGACAAGCTGGTCGATTTCAAACCCACCTGTGGCAATATCCTGTCCGGCGTTGCCCCTGCGGCTATCGAGATGGGGCTGTTCAATCCGCAAGGCGATGAAACCGAAATTCGCATTCGGGCCGTCAACACTGGGGCTCGGGTTGTAGCCAAGGTGAATACACCCGGGGGCGAATTGACCTATGAGGGCGATGCGGAGATTGCCGGTGTTCCCGGTCATTCAGCGCCGGTGCAGCTGAGCTTCATGGGCGTGGTAGGCTCGGCCACCGGAGCGTTCCTGCCTACGGGCAACCTGCGCGATACTGTTCAGGGCATCGAACTGACTTGCATGGATGTCGCCATGCCGATGGCCATCGCCCGCGCCACCGACTTCGGGTTGACGGGTTATGAAAGCGCTGAAGAGTTGGACGCCGACAGAAATTTTTTTGACCGAATGGAGGCTGTTCGGATTGAGGCCGGGCAACAGATGGGCATGGGAGATGTGTCCAAGTCAGTGACACCCAAATTCGGCCTAGTCGCGCCTGCCAGAGACGGCGGAACGCTTGCAGTGCGGTATTTCATGCCGTGGAAGACCCACCCGACTATGGCTGTTACCGGGGCACAGTGCATGGCTTCTTGCGCTTTTACGCCCGGGACTGTTGCGGACGGTTTGCTGGATCGTCCGACTAACAGCCCGGCTGAAGTCATTCTGGAACACGCTTCGGGCAAGATCGACGTGCTGGTGGACTTCTCCACCGCCGACGGGTTCTCGGTGGACGCGGCGGGCCTAGTACGGACCGCGCGCAAGCTGGCGGACGGGCATGTTTATGTGCCTAAGTCGGTTTGGAACGGGAGTTGATCAGGTGTCATCCAAATAGTATACTGTGGTATACATAAAGGGAGGACGCGATGGACAACTATTCGGAATGCCTCGCTATCGCGCGTCAGGAACTCAGGTTGGCGCAGTTGGCTCTTCGGCGGGACATCGCGGACTACCCGACACCGATTGCTGGCTGCGATGAGCAGTTCAACCATCTGCTGGATCAAAGCGAACGGGTCCGCAATGCACTTGCTGCTCTCGACACATGTCATTTTGTCCCGACGCCAAGAAAACTCAACACCGAGCAGGGTATAGAAAGCCGATGAAGGTCCACATTCTTGATGATTGGTTTGACACGCTGCGCGGCGTGCCTTGCTTTGATAAACTCACCGGTCATGAGGTGACGGTATGGACGGATCATGTCGAAGACACTGACACTCTGGCCGAGCGACTGCAGGACGCGGAGGTGCTTGTCCTGTTCCGCGAACGTACCAAAGTCACCCGCGCCTTGCTGGAGAAATTACCGAACCTGAAACTTATCAGTCAGCGCAGCGTTTATCCTCATGTCGATGTCGAAGCCTGTACAGATCAGGGTGTGTTGTTGTGTTCGAACATGCATGGTGGGACACCGTCCTACGCCGCAGCCGAACTCACTTGGGCACTGATCATGGCCGGGATGCGAGACTTGCCTGCGCAGTTGGCCTCTGTCAAAGCGGGGCATTGGCAGGCCGGAGTTGGCAAGACCCTGAGAGGGCGGCAGTTGGGGCTGTATGGATATGGCCGAATCGCCCGCGCTGTTGCTGGCTACGCCGAGGCATTCGGGATGGATGTGGTCTGGTGGTCTTCGGATGCAGGCCGGGCACGCGCGCAGGCAGACGGCGTGCAGATTGCCACAAGCCGCGAAGCGTTCTTTGCCAACAGCGATGTTGTCTCGGTCCACGTCCGCCTGAAGCCCGACACGAACGGTATCATCACAGCGTCAGATTTTTCGCAGATGCAACCGGGCGCGATGTTTGTGAACACCTCCCGGGCCGGGCTGATCGCTCCGGGTGCTTTGTTGGACGCGCTGAACGCCGGTCGCCCGGGGAAGGCCGCAATTGATGTCTTCGATACCGAGCCGCTCACGGACCCGAATGACCCTTTGCTATCGCACCCAAACTTGATTGCGACACCGCATATAGGTTTTGTGACTGAGGACGAATTCGACCTGCAATTCGCAGATATTTTCGATCAGGTGAATGCCTATGCTGAAGGTGCCCCTATTCACATGATCAACCCCGAGGTTTGGACCAGCGCAGGATAAGATTGGCCGCTATGGGCGCGCCGATGATAACCAGCACGATCCTTGTCAGATGGTGGGTGATCACAAAGCCCAGATCCGCGCCCGAAACGATGGCCAGTACCGTCATCTCGGCCTGTCCACCGGGGGCAAAGGCCAAGAAAGCCTCAACCGGTTGACCCAGTCCCAGCGTGGTGACAACGGCGGTGAAAACGGCTGCAAGGATGGTAAGGACAATGACATAGGCGAAGCCTGCTGCAACCACCCGGCGGAGTTCGACCCATGTGACGCCAACGAATTTCACGCCTATCCCGCAACCGATAAAGAACTGCGCCGCAAGAATGGCCTCGCGGGGTGGTCGGGTATGAATGAAATCCGCCAGTGACAGGGCTGCCGTCAGGATCATTGGCCCGAGGATGGATGCCCCGAACAGACCGATCCGCTCACCGCCTTTCCAGCCTATAAGGGCGGCCAGTACCATCAGCGCCAACTCATGCATCGGCAGGTCGCGCGCAGGCTCTCCGATTGGGTTGGTGAGTTGAGCATCGTAGAACACCGTCAGAAACAGCGGAGCCAGCGTTACGATGATCAGCACGCGCGTACCGTGGATCAGGGATAGCGTACGCGGGTTGGCGCCAGCTTCGGTTCCAAAAATGATCATGTCCTGCAGTCCGCCTGGCATGGCAGCGTAAAACGCCGTCGTGGAGTCAAACCCCCAAAACTTGCGAAAGAAAGGCACTCCGACCAACGCGATCAGCAGGATGAAGAACGGGACCAGTGCGATAGACGCCGCCATCTTCGGCAATTCTACAAACAGGGCAGGGGTTATCGAAGCCCCAACTGCAACGCCGAGGATGGTGCGCGCTGCAACCGAGACCTGACCAAAACCTTCCATCGGGGCATGCGCCAGGGCGGCTATGAGACACGCGCTCATTGGGCCGAACAGAAAGGGTAGCGGCAGATTCAATGCCCAAAAAATGCCAGTGCCCAGCAGTGCAAGGACCAGTGTTACGGCCCGCTTTGTCAGGAGAGAAGGTGTTTTGTCTTGGGTGGGCAAGGCGCGGCTTCCAACAATATTGACTCGCTATGTATCCAAATGTATACAACTGGACGCAAGAAGACAAGTGAGCGCTCGATGACCATTCAAGACGACCCCTTACAGCCTGGCCCACAAGGTAATTCTGCGTATCAGCGCTTACTGGACGAGATTCGCGAGGGCACACTGCTGCCTGGCGAACGCCTGCGTGAGATTGAGCTGTCAGAACGATTAGGAGTCAGCCGCACACCGGTGCGGGAGGCTATCCGTCAGTTGGAGGCCGACGGGCTAGTCACTCATGTGCCCCGGCAGGGCGCAACCGTACGCAGCCTCGATTACGCCGAAGTAATGGAACTCTATGAGATGCGCGCGGTGCTCGAGGGAACTGCGGCCCGTTTAGCAGCGCGTGCTGCGTCGGATGTCGAATTGGACGAGTTGGGCGTTTTGAACGATCGCTTGGCCGAGGCAGGCACCGGCTCGGAGGCGGCTCGGATCAACCGGATTTTTCACGCCACACTTTTGGATGCGGCAAAGAATCGGTTTCTTGCCAAGTCTATGTTGTCTTTGCAAAAAGCGCTGTTGATCCTCGGACCATCTCAATTGCTGGACGGTGATCGGGCCGAGACAGCAGTGGCAGAGCATAAGCGTGTCATGGCTGCCTTAAAAGCCCGCGATGGTGCAGCGGCTGAAACAGAGATGCGCGCGCATATTCAGGCCGCACAACGGATGCGTATTCGGGCGTTGCAAGAACGCGACCGGACAACAGATGAAAATCAATAGGTAGACAGGATATGGCAACCCAAAAGGAAGCTTATGATATCGCTGTGATCGGCGGTGGGAATGCAGCCCTTTGCGCGGCGATGACTGCTGCCGAGGCAGGCGCCCGTGTTCTGATCCTGGAGACGGCACCAAAACCCTATCGTGGGGGGAACTCACGCCATACGCGCAATTTTCGTTGTATGCATGGTGCTCCTCTGGGCCCTCTGATCGAAGAATATAGTGAAGATGAGTATCTTGAAGATCTGCTCAAGGTCACTGGCGGCAAAACCGACGAACATCTTGCTCGCCTTGCGATCCGAACCTCCGAGGAATGCCTGCCGTGGATGGAAGAACACGGCGTGCGGTTCCAACCCTCTCTGTCTGGGACACTGTCGCTGGCGCGGACCAACGCCTTCTTCATGGGGGGTGGGAAGTCTCTGGTGAACGCCTATTACCGAACTGCCGCGGGTTTGGGTGTCGATGTTCTGTACGAAGCTGCTGTCACGCATCTGGAGTTGAATGGTGATCGGATCGAGTGGGTCGACTACACCTATGAGGGCCAGTCTCATCGCATCACGCCCAAGGCGGTCATCGTTGCCTCGGGTGGGTTTCAGGCCGACACCGACTGGCTGACCCGTGCATGGGGTGAGCCTGCCAAGAACTTCCTAATCCGGGGTACTCCATACAACCGTGGTGTGGTTCTGTCCGATCTGCTGGATCAAGGTGTGGACAGCGTCGGCGATCCGACCCAGTGCCACGCCGTTGCCATCGACGGGCGCGCGCCGAAGTTCGATGGCGGCATCGTCACCCGCCTGGACTGCGTGCCGTTTTCAATTGTCGTGAACAAGAATGCCGAGCGGTTTTATGACGAGGGCGAAGACGTTTGGCCCAAGCGCTATGCGATTTGGGGGCGTCTTGTCGCGGCCCAGCCGGATCAAGTTGGCTATGTGATCATCGATGCAAAGTCGCTGAACCTGTTTATGCCCTCGGTCTTTCCACCGCTGAAGGCGGACACCCTGGAAGAACTTGCTGGAATGATGGACCTGCCTGCCGACAAGCTGAAGGCAACCGTTGCTGAATTCAACGAAGGATGCGGCGACACCAGTGGATTTCATCCAACCGAGTTGGACGGAGTAACGACCTCCGGTCTGACCCCACCCAAGACCAACTGGGCCCGCCCGATCTCCGAACCGCCATTCTATGGTTACTCGCTGCGCACTGGCGTGACCTTCACCTATCTGGGGCTGAAGGTCGACGATACGGCTCAGTGTTCGACTCCCAGCGGCAAGATCAAAAACCTATGGGCCGCGGGCGAGACGATGGCGGGTTCGATCCTGGGACAGGGGTATCTGGCCGGCTTCGGCATGACCATCGGAACCGTTTTTGGACGCATCGCAGGACGTGAGGCTGCAGCCTATGCAAACTGATCTTATTCAAGAAGCCCGCCGTCAGGCAGAGATCTGCAACGCCTGTCGCTACTGTGAGGGTTATTGTTCGGTCTTCCCGTCGCTGCACGCGGAACGCGCGTTCTCGGATGGGGACATCAACCAACTGGCCAACCTGTGCCACAACTGCAGGGGGTGCTACTACGCCTGTCAGTACACAGCTCCGCACGAGTTTGACCTGAACCTGCCGAAAGCACTGGCCGAAGTGCGGCGGGACAGCTGGGAAAGCTTCGCTTGGCCACAGCCTCTGGCACGCCGGTTTCACACTCACGGCGGGGCCATTGCCTTGGCACTGGTGATTGGATTTGCCCTGTTGTTCTGGGCAATTCGTGCCATCGGGTCAAGCGGAGGAGAGGGGTTCTATAGCGTCCTGTCCCACAATGCGATGGTCGCAATCTTTGCGCCCGCATTCTTGTTGCCACTCTTTAGCTTGGCTATCAGCCTGAGGCGCTATTGGGCGGAGGTCGATGGCAAACCTATCCAAATGTCTGATCTGACAGCTACGTTCAAACGCGCTGGCAAGATGCAGGACTTGGCCGCAGGCCACGGCGAGGGTTGCAATTTCGAGGGCGAAGACCGATTTAGCCACGCCCGCCGCCACGTGCATCATGCAATCATGTACGGGTTTTTGCTGTGTTTTGCCTCAACCTCAGTAGCTACGATCATGCACTACGGGTTCGACCATCACGCACCTTACGGGTTCTGGTCATTGCCAAAGCTGTTTGGCGTACTAGGGGGCGTTTTGCTTACTGTCGGTTGCTGCGCGATGGTCCTGTTGAAACAGAAGTCGGACCGCAATCTTGGCGACGTCTCAGCTTGGGGCGGAGATATCGGGTTCATCTTACTGCTTGGCTTTGTGGCGCTAAGCGGGCTTGTTCTCTACGCTTTCGGTTGGTCGGCAATTATGCCTGTGTTGCTTGCTGTCCATCTTGGATCGGTCCTGGCGCTCTTCCTCCTTACGCCCTACACAAAAATGGCTCACGGTTTCTATCGGCTTGCCGCCCTGGTCAGGGATGCGCAACGGAAAAGAGAAGCGTCCGTAGCTCGCCAGCAGCCCACATCTCCTGCCTGACGCGAAAGAAAATGCAATTGAATCGCATTTGATATCGAATAACGAAGTGTTGCGGCAATGCGGGAGGCGTCCAGTGTTGGAGAAGGATCTGTTTGCGTTGATCCTGACTTCCTTTTGGGGAAATTAAGGGCTGATTTGCAGATCAGACGCCGAAGGCGCCTGTTACTGCTGATCTGTCACGTGGCGAACGCGGATGGGGGCGAGGCAATGCTATTCGACAATATTTGTGCAGCCCTCAGGCGCAGCTGAGCACAAGGTATTGTCAAATAGGGTTGCCCGAGGGAGAAGGCAGCGTCTTCGTTCGGTCGCCTATGGCTCAGATGGTCGACTGTCTATCTTTCCTAGGATGGATTTCCTAGTAGAACCGGGTAAATCATAGATCGATGCCCGAAAGCTCTTTCAGGGCTGCTAACCCAGGAAAGCATCCGCAACGCTTAGATGCTTTTCCTTGATCTCCGCATTCATCCGCCTTGCTGCTCGACACATCATTGACCAGCGCGGATTGTGTGCAAGCTTATCCAGATGTTTGAAGATAAAACGCCAATACAGGCCATCCCAGACCTCTGCCCAAGGTCCTTTGCTCCAATGACTCATCTTTCGGATGTAGTTTGAACCCGAAAAATAGGGTTTGGTGGTGATAAGCCCTCCATCGGCATGCTGGCTCATGGCATAGGCGTTTGGGACCATGACCCAGTCATAGCTGTCTACGAACATCTCCATGAACCAGCGATAGACCTCATCAGGGTCGATCTCGCAAAGGAACATGAAACCACCCAGCACCATCAGACGTTCGATGTGGTGGCAATAGCCGGTCCGCAGAATGCGCCTGATTGTGTCGTCAATCGGGTCGATACCCGTGGTGCCATCGTAAAACGAGGCGGGCATCTTACGGCTGTGGCCCCAATGATTTGTGGTCCGCATGTCGACGCCGAGGTCTTGATAGGTGGCGCGCATGAACTCTCGCCAGCCTATGATCTGTCGGACAAACCCCTCGACCGAGTTGAGGGGGATACCCCGTGTCTGCGCATGTTCAAGCGTCGCGTCCAGTACTTGTCTGGGCGTCAGCAGCCCGATGTTCAGCGCGGGGGTCAGAACGGCGTGCCACAACCAGCTTTCCCCTTCGACGATGGCGTCTTCGAAGTCCCCAAACCGATCAAATCGACGTTCCAGGAATTGTTTCAACCAATCCGCAGCCGCTCTGTGGGATGTCGGGTAGTAGAGCGTGTCCAACGATCCGAGCGCATCCGGAAAATCTGCGATCACACTATTCTTTGCAGCGTGATCAATGCCGTCATGTGCTGGCCAATCAATCCGGGGCAGACTCCCGAGCATCGCTTTGGGAACCTTTTTGCGATTGTGTTCGTCAAAGCTCCAATGGCCACCCATAGGTTGATCACCGTCCATCAAGACATCCAGACGACGGCGCTGGCTTTTGTAGAACTCGGCCATGAACCAACGTTTGCGGCCGTTGATCCACTCAGCGTTATCTGTTGGTGTGTTCAGAAAGCCGGGTGATGGGCGTATTTCCAGAGAGATGCCCACGGCCTCTGCAGCCTTTTTCAAGCGGCTTTGAGCGATGAAGTCCACTGGGTCGGCCATCACCACGCGATCGACACCGTCCCTGGCCAGCTGTTGAAACAGACCTAAGCACGCATCTGTTCGCTTCTCATAAAGGTAGATATCGGCGTTCAAGCCTTTGGCAATCAAATCCTGATGATAGCGTGCCATGCTGGCGCGATGGAGCCAGAGCTTTTGCTTATGCATCCGCGCAGGATATCTCGCATCGCCAAAGAAGAGCGGATCTTCGAACAGAATCACCTGATCCGCGGGCTCTGAAAAACCAGGATGATCGGCAAAAAGCTGGTTGGGCAGAAGGATCGTGGCAATGGGCATGGTCGCTCCGGAGCGCTGTATTTACCAACGAACTATGCCGCGTGGCTCCTTTGGCAAATGGTTGTTCATTTGTCGGGTCGGCGATCGTCGGCTATGCGGCGGCGCCGCTTCATCGCAATAAGTTAAGATTTGCTAGAATGGTGGGGATCTTCGTTTTCAACTTGAAGAAGCCCGCATCGGCGTAGGGCCAAGCGATACTATCGAGGTTGCGTCTTACCCGATGCAGTAGCACGCCCGCCTCGACCAATTTGGATTCGGCTCGGTCCAGACGCGCCCGTACGGGACCAATGGGAGGATAGGCGGTGGCGACGGTTCTGACCCCGATCCGCTGGGCGGCTGCGAGGATTGGAACACTCCAGTCATCGGCGGATTGAGGCTGCACGTCAGTGCTCGCCAGAATGCCGCGCAATGCGTCCTTCGCAAATCTTTGCGCCGCCTCGCCAATTGGCTGCGGAGACCGACCATGAGTCGCCAGCAGACCCAACACACCTGCCGGTTCGTGCGGCATAATATCGTAACTACATAGGTCTTCTTCGGTCAGCAAAAGCAAATAAGGTCCCGAAGGTGACGCGTTGCATGGCGCGATTGGTCGCCTTGGGTGATCGGCAGCTTCAATCAAAGGATCAGCCACTCGTGCAAGACCTGTCGGACTAAAACGACCGTTGGTATACTTCTCTATGTTCTCGGGACGGGCCAGGTAGGTTTTGTCTTTCGTGTGCAACCCAGCGACCCATCGCCAACTGAGTGTATTCGACGCCGGATCACCATCGAGCAAATGCCTGAGAAAGAAATCCGCACCCAGTTCCCATGGCAAGCGAAGCGTAAAAATCCAGATCGACGCCATCCACATGCGCGCATGGTTGTGCAAATATCCCGTTCGGATCAGCTCTGTCGCCCAGTGATCGAAACAGTCGATTCCGGTCGCGCCGGACACGGCCTGGCTGTAGGTCAACTGCAGGCTTGGATCAGATTCCAACGCTTGATAGCTTTTGACCAATTCGAATTGGTACATGGACCAGACACTGGGTCGTTGTTCCAGAAAGCCCTTAAAATATGTGCGCCAAAATACCTCTTGCACGAATTTCTCAGCCTGCCCGAGGCGATGCGAGGCTAGTACACGTATCAGCACTTCTTCTTCAGTTATGAGCCGATGCCGGATCCAAGGTGACAAAGCCGAAACATTCGTGCGCCGTTCAGCGCCGAAGTCGTAGTTTCGCGTGTTTGCGTAATGGCGACCGGTGCGCGCCGCAAAGCGCTCAAGACGTTGCAACCCTGCTGCACGTGTTGGGGTGAACGCGATCGGTTCGCCGCTCAAGGCTAGTCCCGGAAGCACACCGCTCATGGCACTCGCCGACACCGGGTCGAGCAATAGCGGACTTCCTTCCAAACCTTCGCCCATTTCTTGCGCCATGTGAACGGACGACCGCATCTGGTGCAGGTTTTCTGGGGCAGATCAGATTTCTTACGCATTTTCATAGAGCATCTAAGAAGGGCAGGCTCAATTGGGTTGCAGTGTCCTTTTTCGAGCGTTGTTTGCGGTTTGTCTTTCGGCTGGCGTGTTTGGCAACAATCGCTTGGGCCTCCGAGCGAAACTCGGGGCCACGTCGTACTGCCCAGACTCGTTTGCGTGCGGCTTTTGCCGCCGCAAGGTGGTCAAAAATACGAACAGGATAGCGTCGCCCGACCACTTGGGTTGAAGCCTCATACTTCCAAGGCTCATGAATGTATCTATCGGGAATTTCAGCAAGTTCAGGCAACCATCTTCGGATGAATATCCCAGCCGGGTTCTGATCATATCCTTGTTTGACCGGGTTGTAGATGCGCACTGTATTGATGCCCGTAGTGCCCGATTGCATCTGGACCTGGCTCCAATGTATGCCAGGTTCATAGTCGGTGAACATACGCGCCAGATGCAGTCCAGGTGCACGCCAATCCAGCCATAGATGATAACTTGCCACCGCCATTACCATCGCGCGCATCCGAAAGTTAAGCCATCCCGTCGCCTGTAGAGATCGCATACATGCATCCAAAAACGGATATCCGGTTTCCCCCGCACTCCATGCTCCCAGAAGCTCGGTGCTTGGGGTTTGCGGACGCAGACCGTCGTAAACCGAGTGCAAGTTCTCAAATTCGATCAGGGGGTCGCCTTCAAGCTTTTGGATAAAGTGACAATGCCAGTGCAGCCGACCAGAGAAAGAGCGCAAAGATTTTTGCCAGTTTCGCGTCCCTTGCGGAAGGCTCCGACGACGGGCGTCGCAGGCTTGCGTAACCTCGCGCATTGAATGAGCGCCCCAGGCGAGATACGGAGAAAGCCGGGAGCACGCCTCTGCACCCGACACCGGGCTGGACATCTCGCACTGATAGTTCTCACCGCGACTGGTTAGAAAGCTAGCAAGGCGTTCCAAACCGGCACGTCTACCCCCGGCCTGACGTTGCGGGCAAGGATCGCTGGCCAAGCCCAGATCGCGTGCCGTCGGTATGTGCCCGAGTTCAAGGTCAACTGGCGGCAATGCGGGCACAGGTGTGATGGGCTCAGCCATAAGCCTGTCCCAGCGGGTCGCCCACCCATCCCGCGATCTGAGTTTTCGCCAAACGCCATGGTTTTGTACTTCGGTCCAGGGCACCCCCTGTTCACGGCACCATGCGGCAACTTTCAGATCTCGCTGATAGGTCCAATCGTTTCCGGTCTCTTCGTGAGACCAAAGAGCGTGCAACAGCCCGACCTGCTTTAACTCATCCAAAATGTCTACAATTGGACCGAACCGCAGAGCCAAAGGCTGGCCTAATCGAGCAAGATCTGCCCTTAATTCTGCGAGTGTTTCAGAAACAAAGCTCCAGTGCCTTGCGGAGGCATCCGGTTGTTGCCAAAGCTCTGGTTCGACAACGTATATTGGCAAAGTTGGTCCAAGCTGAGCGGCTCGTGCCAGTGCCCGATGATCTTCCACACGCAAGTCCCGTTTGAACCACAACACTTGCACTTGCCATGCCCTCACTCACTTATTGCGTGATGCAGATATAACTAGCCCGCACCAAGTACCTGTCCAAGTGAACGGGTTCCGGCTTCCGTGAAGCAGTCAGACGTAGGTGGTGGTACGCACTCTGCTTGTGTTCAATTCAAAATCGCGATCAATAGGTTCAATGCCGAAGCGAAGGCTACCCAGGCCAGATACGGTAGAAAGGCCAACATTGCGATCGGAGCTGATCTGCGCACCTGTTGAATGAAGGCGCCAATCACGATCAACAGCGATAGAATGACAACGAAGGCGAACCAAGGCAGATGCAACACGAAGAAGACTGGCGACCATAGGAAGTTCAAGCCCATTTGCGCCCACCATAGCTTCATTTTGACAGAGCTTTTATCCGCCTCGAACTGACGCCATCCCACCCAGGCGATCAGTACATAGAGCAGCGACCAAACCGGAGCAAAGATCCAGTTGGGCGGGTTGAACACGGGTTTGGATAGGTTCGCGTACCATGCACCCGGTGCAGTCAGTGCTCCTATCAGGATGCCACCACCCAACACGAGGACTAAGAAGCCAAGCCGTATCAACAGTTTTGTCATCTTTGGAACCTCATTCGAATGACTTAGCCACACGAACGGCCATCAGCAATCTGGGATAGACAGCAAGGTAAGCGCGTCAGAAGAGAAAACCGCGTTACTGCTTTCACCTTCTTTCGCATATGTCACTTTGGCGCCGGCAATCTCTGAACCGCTGACAGTGATCTCCCTCTGACCGATGGTGTCATCGACGTCGATGGTAAAGGAAATACTGGATCCGATCTGGAGGTCAATGAAGTCCTGTCCGTCCACAACCGAAGGCACATCGAGCAAAGCTTCTGCGCCATCGATAACTTCAAGAGGCTGGAACACCTCAACCCCTGCGCCAGCCTCTGACACATCAAAAATCAGACGGCCGGAAGATGGCGAAAGGTCTACTTTCAAGGTTGAGGAACCCAGATCGCACCCTCGACAAAGCGCACCTCAAGTCCAGCATGGAGCGCTCCGGTCGAAAGAAAGCCAATGGCCGTTGCCAGCAAGTATGAACGAAAAATCGCGACCTCTTAATTGCCTCTATACGTACATTACGCCCCACGCAGTTCTCTGGATCTCGAATTTGGCCCCATCTTTCAGATAATCAGCAAGTTGCCACTTGCGGCCCGTTCCGGACCTTGACCGATGCGCTTGCCGATGCTGTGCAGCTCTCACGAAGCAAACGTTCACTCTATTCGGTCCATAAAACGGTCTCCGAGTAAAACTGGGACCAAGCAAACCAAAAGGCCTGATGGCTCAAACGTTCGTCGCCGTTTAATCCGATGGCCCTTACGCCCCCTGCAAATAGTTCCAATCTCACGTCTTCAAACGCGACGTCTTGCCCTGCAACCAATGCAGCCACGGCTGTTGCACGGGGAAAGGCGACTGGAGTTCCGTTGGCCGTGATTGTGCCGATGATGTCTTCGTGCACAGGCAGCCGCGGATCGACGTCCCCTATCGGGAATATTGGGCCATTCGCGTCGCGTGTTTCGCGCAGGTTGAAGTCGCGACCTAGGGCCAAAGCTTCAACCAGGACCGTTGTGTTCGGATAAGCCTCGCGCCAAGCACCCCAATCAGTCGTGATAACCGTTGCTTGTTCCAATTGGAGCCCGATATCCGCCAATGGGCCCGTCACGGCCTTGCCAAGGAATGTGTCAAAAACAGAATGTGTTTCGGTGTCATACATGACTTTGTTCGAGCGGATAAGCAGGCCAGACGTTCGTAAAATGGGCCGCTTCACGCCTGCCGGTAATCGATCAGTAAAGTAGGCTTGCGCGGCTCCGCAGAGCGTGCAGTAGGGAATGCCAAGATCACGCCCCCCGAGTGTGTCATTCACCATTTCACGTACTTCCATTATCCTGCGAGGATAGGCACGCGCCTGACCGTTCACCACGATGCCGAAGATGACATCATCATCTTCCAACCAAGTCGCCTCGGCTGCGGTACTGATCTCGGGATTATCGACGGCAGGGATGCAATGGCAGACATCATCAGTCGAGTCATAGGGACGCGCATCAATGTTAACTCCGCCCCAATCCACGAGTTGCCATGCGATATCTCCCTCGACAAAGAGTTTGTCCCAACCGGAAACATAGTTGGTGAAGACATGGCGCTTATGGGCGAGGTAGCCCGGATAGGCGGGAATGTCCCACGCGATCATCTTGTTGATAATCTCCGGGCGCCGAAGTCCGGTATTCAAAGGAATGTCGAGGATCGTCGCCGCAGCCCGCGTTAGCGCAGCGTAGAATTCTGGCCTCCAAGCAAAACGCTGCATGTCGGTGATGATCCAAACCAGTCGAGGATCATACGTTTGCGCGATTGTATCAAAGGCCGCAGCATTTGCAGGGTCCCATGCGGCCTGCGCCACTGCGATCGGTAATATCTCTTCCAACGCCTCTTTTACAGAAGCGTCCAGAGGTCCTTCCTGGATCGTCGGTGGTGCCCCAAACTCAGCCGTCACATAGTCCCGCGACGGCCCGACTGTCTGCGACCAAAGCATGTCGGAAGCGAAACAGAGTACGACGGCAATAGCGAACAGATGGCGAAGCATATTAGTTCCTTCGAAGGGAAATCCCTTGGGAGATACTAAGCCGGGAATACAGGATGGTGGCTTCACGTTTGCATTAGGCTGCAGCAAACCTGACATTTGAGGTCCCCACTCAGCGGCCCTCAAACGGCCAACGTTTGTTATTGACACTACGGCCGCAGCCGCAAAGCTGACATTGACGCCATTGCAGCGTTTATTTGTTGGGGCCGCAGGATCACCACACCTGTCTGCCCATACAGAGTAAGCAGGAGTACCAATTGGCCAACAATTGGAGGTTTGACCAGCCAGATAGATCTGGAGATAAAATCTAGTATGGACAACTACCCAATCTTTTGGACGTTTCGTCGATGCCCTTACGCGATAAGAGCCCGGCTCGCACTGGCGAGTTCAAGTGTAAAAGTCGAGCTGCGCGAAGTTCTCTTGCGGGACAAACCAGAAGCTTTCTTGCAAACATCTCCGTCCGGCACAGTGCCCGCGCTTCGACTTCCAGACAAAGTCATAGATGAAAGCTTGGAAATCATGGTTTGGGCGCTCCAACAAAATGACCCGCAGCGGCTTTTGGACATGCCCTCTGAAGGCTGGGACCTAATTTCGGCAAATGATGGCCCGTTCAAAACAGCACTGGATCACACCAAATACGCTACGCGTTATCCGGATCTAGACTTCAATGAGGAACGCAAGAAAGCGATGGGCTACTTGCTTGACCTCAACGAACGGTTAGTTGGGCGGGCCTGGCTTTTTGGGGAGAGACCCACCCTAGCGGATCTAGCACTTCTGCCATTTGTTCGCCAGTTTGCACATATAGACAGGGCTTGGTTTGTTGCACAGAAGTGGCCAAGTTTAATCGCTTGGTTGGATCAGTTCCTAAACAGTGAAGCTTTTTTGCTGGTGATGAGAAAGTATGCAACTTGGTCAGAAGACCATGCGCCGATTTGGTTTAACGGCTGAATGCAGCAGATCATATTCGGCCCTTTGCGGCCGTTGGAGCCTTATCAATGCTGCATCGCAGCATTTCGAGCTGCGGAGCGTCTGCTATGGAGGTCTTTGTCGACGCCCAGCTGAGCCGGGTACGGCACGCCGTTGTTCAAAGCTGCCCTTCGAGGTGTGAAGCAGAAAACGAAGTGGTGGCCTTGTAGAAACTGTACGAAACAAGCGTTCGACAAGGTAGAACCAAGGGTCGCCTTAAAGTAGAAAGCGTCAATCGTAACTATCGAGCGATTCCCCAAGCGTAACACCTGCCCTGCCGGTTCGCAGATCAAGACTTACACCCTATTTTCTGAATCACGCACGATGGAAACAAACGGCTGGTAAAGCCTTCTGGACTTCCCGGAGATGACCATTCTAGCAGCCTGTGTTTCAGCACAACGCATAATTGCACTCAAAGCAAATTCGATCAGGTCAGCTGGCGCTCCGTTTTGGGAAAGGCGATCAGAGGACACTGCGGGCGACTTAACCCGTCTGAGCAACTCCTGTTTGGCACTTTGAAAGAGGTCACTTTTGGTCGGCTTTTTCATAAGTAGACACTCGCGGCAATGCAGAAGAACTGCAATCTCGGCTCATCGCTGGGTTTCTCTATATACAGGATCAATGTCCGCTAGTAGGCAGAATAAAGTGATGATGTGTTGGCACCGCAGGGGGGCTGATTACTCAACCAGAGATCGCTTCACATATCACCCATACCCCGACGTTCATATTCTTTTTTGGACCGTCAAACATCCATGGGTCGCGAAATTTCAGACGCTGTGACGGACCGCCTAGGCCCGGATTGACGTCAGACTTCCAACTCTCGTCACCCTCATTCTCGGCGATTGCTCCAAAAGCTAGTCACGGACGCCCGTTCGGTTGAAATGTACAATCCCTCGAAAGAATCAGACACATAATCCAAGGGCGGATCTTCCTTTTCATCATCGTCCCACGCGATACCAGATCGCGAAGAGTCTCGCTCCGATCCAAAGCCTTGCGGGATTCCTCGATAGATTTCTGGGTGGATATTAAAGTACCCGACAATCAGAACGACCAACGGGATAATAGTAACGCCTATGCCATACCAAATGGGGTGTCTTCTGCTCATTTTGCGCCTCTCGATACTGACAAAGCACTGTTATAACTAGGAATGCGGCACTACAACTGGTGGCCAGCAGAACTGGCGTCTCGTCACTAGTCTTGTGCGCCATGCTTTGACATAGGGCGCCAATCGGACATGTTGCCCGCCAACTCAGGCACTTTAGAAAAGACGCGATCAGGGGCAGCGACACCGTGCGCTTCCAACCACTCACGTATCACCAACCAGTCGTCTTGTAGGCCTCGCGAGTACCGAACCTATTGAACCGACTATTGTAGAATTGTCGGCGCCGGCGGTGGTAACGCTTCATTTACATCGGTTGAATCCGTATTAGTCATCACAAGAACCGACGCCGTTGTGCCTACAAGCAATTCGACTCCCTCGGGGAGTTGGTCAATTTCTACTCTTACCGGAATTCGCTGTGCCAGTCGGATCCATTCAAACGTTGGACTCACGTTTGGCAAGAGATTGACTCCAACACTCCCATCACTTTTGGCAATTCCTCGCCCGATGCTATCCACCACCCCAGGAATTACGATATCGGGGTTAGACATGAGCGTTATGGCGGCGCGGTTACCAGGGGATATATCGCCTACATAGTTTTCGCGGAAATAAGCGTCGACCCAAAAGCTTTGGGCATCAATGAGTGCAAGGATCGGTTGATTAGCGACAGCCTGGCTGCCGAGACGCAATGTCAGATTTGCCACATATCCGTCAACTGAGGCATGTACTTTAGTGAATTCAAGGTTGAGGCGCGCAGCTTCTAGAGCAGCTTTAGCCTCGCGGAGGCTTGAGTTTTCCTCACCAGTTACGCCGCGGCTTGCAATTGAGCCCTCCAGCGAAGCCTGCGCTTGGGCGAGCGCGGCTTTGGCTTGAACCACTCCGCCTTGTGCTCTGGCGGTGTTTGCTTGAGCAACGTCCAAATCTCTTTGTAATTCGTCGAACTGTGACTCGGGGATGCGACCGTCGCTTACCAAAACAGAGGCCCGGTCAAATTGACGTTGTGCCTCTGTCTGCTGGGCTTTTGCGGAAGACAATTGAGACTCGGCTTGTTGGATCGACGATTCATATTGCTGAACACTCGCACGGGCGGCCTCAATTTGCTTATCCAAAGAAGCCAGATCTTCGACGGTTTTGTCGAATCTCGCTTGTGCTTGCGACAGTGCTGCTTCGAAAGTGCGCGGATCGATTTCGAAGAGAAGATCCCCAGCCTTTACAAACTGGTTGTCTCGTATCGGAAGGTTGACGATTGGCCCGGAAACGCGCGGTGCAACTTCTAGAACATTTGCGCGAACCTGCCCATTGCGCGTCCATGGGTTGGATACGTAAATGGCATATTTCAAGAACACGGCGCCCAAAGCGACGAGTACGATTGCAACTGTGACGATCAACTTGGTGTTTCGGTTCATTTGACTATGCCGGGATAAGAAAGGTTCCGATGACGGACGTATAGATTGCTACAAGTGCAACAAAAACCAACGCCGGATGAGAGATGAAACGCGACATTCGGAAACGGTTCAAAACACGCGCCGTCATCATAGTTAGAACGACTGCCAGTAGGGAAGATATGAAAAGTGGTGAGAGGTAGACGCCAAAAAAGTCGAATTCGCTTGGAACAGGTAGCATTTTTTCCTCGACTTCAGAAACGGGACTCTCGTAGTGCGTGCCAATCAATGAATGCCGCTCTGCCGGTGTACCCCAAAACACCCTCCGCAAGACCGCGATACGCGCCAAGAAGACGATACATGTTTTCGTAGTCAGCGGTATTCAAATTTGAACTAGACTCTTTGTTAATTAGGACTTCTACAGTCTTCTCAAGGGCTACAGTAGCGCTTTGAAGCCTGTTTTGCAGATATTCAGGGTCAATCCCCCCTGGGTCGCGTTCAATATCCAACATTACATCCGCAACGGCCAAGCGCCACTGCTTCATTGCTTCGCCACCGCCTTCTCTCAGTGAAGCTGCCTGTGACAGTCTTCGGGTTGCGGCAAATTCAATTAGCTTGCTGCTCAGCGCTTCCAAACTTGTCGCGATTTGAAGCGTATCCGTCCTTTTGGTATTGCCCAGTGCTGGTTCCGACAATGCAGATAGCCAAGGAACAAGTTTGGTCGGAATGCTATCTATCTCGCTGACATGTAGCGAAAGGCGCATCCGATTAAACCAGTTTGGTTGCTCTCTTTGGTCGGTAAGGCTGTGTCGGACCACATAATCCGCGCTAGAAAAGAAACGCTTTATTAGAGCTTCCACACGGATTTCCGGCCTTAAAGAAACCGGGAAAAAACGCGTGCATTCGATGATCACAATTACACAGAACAAACCGATGAACATGGTTGCAAAGAAGAGGAAACTGTATTGCTGCTGATTATCGATCTGAAGGCCGACCAGAAACAAGTTCAGGAAAAAACTTCGAACAATCATTTGTTCCGGGCGGGAAGTTAAGTAAGCCACCAGGACTGTGGTGCCGAAGATTAATAAAGCCAACTGCCAGAAGGTGGCCAATAGCGGTAATAGAACAAGGTGCACAGTTCCAACAATCAACAGTAGGATCGCTGCGAAAGGCAGCGCGACGGAGACAGACGCCTGCGGATGTAAAGCAAGGTTCAGAGCGAGAGAAACGCCTATGCATATTACAAGAGCCGGATTGGGAAAGCCTGGAACAAACAGGACACATGCCACTGTCGCAAGAAATATAACCTGAACACGGATTAGCGCGCTCCACATATCCCGATCAAGGAATTCGGATGTGGGTTTAGGTTGTTGGGATGAGGCCAAATGCCGGGTGTTTGCCTTCCAGCTTGCATCTTTAATGTTGGTCATCAAATCTGACAAAGACCGACTGTATTCTAGCGACCGTTGGACATTGTGACGGGTGGCAGTCATGGCAGCAAGTTGGAAGTGTCCTAGCCCGCTGTTGACCATTTCTTGGGTAATCTGGTTTTCGGTGTGATACCCAGCTTGCGATGCGGTTGCGGACAGAATTTTCTCCGCTTCAAGAAGATATTGCTCGGTACTCAGTATCGCGGAGCAAAGAGATTGGACTTGGGCTGTGTCACGGGAGTCTTCCAAGTCTCTTGCGTTCAAATATAAACGCTGAAGCTCTCGGTCCAGTGACGCCATATTTGCCACGAATTGCCGCCAGACAAGGCGTCTATCCCAGACGTCATAACTATCGACAATTGCGGCATCCAAAAGCCTTTCGACAGTGGAGCGCAATTGAGCGATCTGCATCCGAAGCTTTGGCAGGTCTTCCTTGCGCTCATTTCCAGTCAAGATGTCCAAGGTCGCCATGAGAAGACGTCGTTTTAAAGTAAGTGCTTTGCGTACTTCTTCTTCGAACTGTTCCCGACTGCTGTAGGGCCATAGCAGTGAGTAGACGACACTGAAGCACACAATACCAAGGACGGTTTGCTGAGCCCGAAGAACCACAACAGTAAAATCATTGACCGGGTTTTCGCCGCCTCCAATGACCAATATGGGCACCACAAATCCGGCAGTCATCCAGAAGTATGAGCGAGACGTTCGAAACATATTGAAGCAACAGAATGCCAGCCATAAACTGAGCGCTGCGATAAATAGCCAACGATCCTGCGGGAACAGCGACAGCAGAGCAATCGCAACGACAATTGCCAAGAACGTGCCACCCAGCCGGAGTAGTCCTTTGTGAAAGGACTCGCCAAATGTTGTCAACGAACAAGCAACTATTGAGAGACCGGCCCAGTAGGGCTTAGCCCAGTCCATCGACAAAGCGATCCAATACGCAAGCACCAAAGCCAACGCCAATTTGATAGCAGCTTTAAGGCGCAAGGAGTCCATGGTCATGGCATCGTTTGATGAGATCACAATAATGCATTAATCGAGATGTATCTTGATCTTATGAGTTTTCCAATTGCAATCCTAAACAGGCTGAAATGGCGCGTTCACTCTCCTCCTTAGCTAGCCTTGCCCCGTGTGACAGCCCTGTGTCACAGAATGATTGCCTACATTGTGAAGCTGTTGAAAACGCTTGATGACAAGTCATATTTTGCTGAATAACTTGCCTAAAGCAGCCAGAAACGAAGGTGTTTGAAACAAAATACTTGGCCTTGGACATCGATTGGTGTGCCGCAATATTGCAGTTGAGGAACTAGCCTGATCGGGAGAGACGCGTGGAAGCTTTGATTTCTTATGCTCGAGAAAATGTTGTCATTCTTCTCTTTGTTGTCATCGGATTGGGGTATCTGGTCGGCAAGCTGAAGATTGCCGGTATCGGGCTTGGACCAACTACAGGAATACTGATTGTCGGGTTGGTTATCGGATTGGCACAAATCGAAGTTCCGGAAATAATCAAAGGGTTGACGTTTACAATTTACCTTTTTGTTCTGGGAACGATGGTTGGACCTGGCCTGGTGCGTGTTTTAAAAGTAAGTCGGCTTTCAAATACTTGGTAATGTGCGTTTTTACTGCCGTGGTCGCTGGGGTCTCGGTTTATCTCATGGCTTTGGTGTTTGGCTTGAACAACATTGTCGCCGGTGGGCTGACTGCCGGCGCGGTCACAACATCTGCGGTCCTAGCCGCCGCTCAAGGCGCTGTGTTTTCCGGATCGGTCCAGCTTCCAGAGGGTATGGCGCCGTCAGATGCGGGCAATATCCTCGCCAGCGCCTACGCCATCACTTATCTGTATGGCACATTTGGACTAATTATCCTTATTAAATTGTGCCCAACGCTTGTGGGAGCAGACATAGCTAAAGAAGCGGCGAAACTTGACGCAGTCGGGAGTGTGCCCCAGAAGCGCGTAGCGCCATCCGTTCGGGCCTGGAGGCTGGAATTACCGAAGTACATCGGAAGTACAACTGGCGAGCTTGTCAAAAACGTTGAAAAGCGGCGAGAAGAAGGAGCTTTACCTTCACTTGAGCAGGTAATTCGCAATGGAGAACGTTTGACCGTCACCGATGATCTGGTCCTTGCAAAAGATGATATCTTGACCTTCCTTGCGCCCAGCCATTTGCTCTTGAGGGGTAATGAGACGCTGGGGCCGGAAGTTGCGGATAATGACGCTTTGACCGTGGATATGGCATCGGCAGAACTCGTTCTCACCAACAATGCACACGTCGGCAGAAGACTCTCGGAACTGCTAAACGAGCATGGCTACGGTGTCAGCCTGGAGCGCGTAGTGCGGCTCGGTACAGAAATGCCAATAGACGACGAGGATTTTGAACTGATCGCTGGGGACGTGCTGTTTGTGTTTGGTTCAGCACGGTGTGTGTCGATATTTGCCGACGAAGTCGGTTACGAGGTCACAAACCAGATGACGACTGATTTGATGAATACTTCATTTTTCATCGCCATATTTGCGGCCTTGGGTACGATTTCAGTGACCGTAGCCGGGATTGAAATTCCACCCCTCGGGGGGTCCGCAATGGGTGCCATGTTTGGCGGGGCTATTCTCGGTTGGTTAAGGACCCGCAGCCCCAGCATGGGGTCGGTATCCGCGCCCGCGGCAACGGCGCTCTCTGACCTAGGGTTGTCACTCTTTATCGCGGCTGTCGCAATTGGCGCAGGTGGTTCGTTGATTTCGACCATGCAGGCTTTTGGGGTAAACCTTCTGATTGCCGGAGCATTTGTGACGACGGTTTGCACGATTTCTTGTTTCTTGTTCGGGCACTTCATCATGAGGTTGAACGTTGCTGAGAACGCCGGTGCCACGACTGGCGTCATGACAGGCGTCGCAATCGCTGAGGTCTGCAAGGATGCCAAGAGTTCCGCACCGGCTGTTGCCTTTGGCTTACCAGGCGCTGTATCCAGCTTGACATTTATCGTCGTCGGACTCGTCATTCTGGCCATAGTGCCCTGAAAAGACTTCTTGCCGCCACTGGATCGGTTTCTCAATCGATTGTGTATTGTCTTGCTGTTGATCAAACAGGTCGCGAGGTGCACGTGCATCTCTCGACTGGTGAAAGTGCGAAAAAAGAAAAATCTGTCGAAGTGCCTACTTGTGGGCAGCTTTTTTCAACGGCGACTCGCAAGCTTCAGGGGTAACTTTAGGCTTCCGCCTCGATACCAAGGAATTCACCGACTTTGATCCGGTCTGGCGGGCTGTATCCCATCACGCGAAAGACCGGGGGAAGGTTACTTTCCACGTCTTTGGTAAGGCACCTTTGGTCAAGATAGGGGCGCCAAGCGAATGACCCACAAGTTTGACCAGAAAACAGTTGCATCTATCTCGATTCATGATCTTGTTTGATTTCATTGTGATATTGGACAAACGCAAGTTTCATTACAGCTGGGAGCAAAAAAGTGGCGAATACATCGACCGATGGACCTATCCTCGCGAAACCCGAAGATCTCAGTACAAACGTGCCGCTTGACCGCGTTCTCGAGATCAGCGCCTATCTCAACGCGCCGGAGAATATGGTCAAGGTACAGTTTCCATCTCCTGAAACGCAGTACTCCTATGTGAACTTCTCAAAAATCAGACCAACGGCGCAGGTAATGCGCGGTGGACCCGTGGTCGACCTGCCCTACGCAGTCGACCCGTCAATCGGGAATATCGAATACCGGAACAAGCATGGTGACTGGGTCAGCGTGGATGAACATTTTGCCACCAAACCAATCGACGCCATGATGGTCGTGAAAGGTGGTGAGATCGTTTACGAACGCTATCGCACGATGAAACCGCATGAGAAGCATCTGTGGATGTCCGTCACCAAAGTCACCGGGTCAACCATGATGGCGATGCACGAACATGAGGGGAATGTCGATGTGGACGCGCCGGTCAGTTCCTACCTGACAGAATTGCAAGGATCGGTATGGGACACGGTGAAAGTCGTCGAAGCCATGGACATGGCCACGGGCCTCAACGGCACAGAGCACGATGAGCCGGAGCCAAACTCGCGCACCGATCCTGACCAAATCTGGTTTCGCTGGGCGGCGACGAGCGCGGTCGGCATGTTGCCCGATGTGCGCGGTCGCAATGAAACATGGGTTGATGTCTTGCGCGATATGGAGCGGCATTCTCCACCGCATCAGAAGTTTGAATACAACTCCATCGACACCTTTGTCATGAACCGGATTAATGAGCGGATCGCCGACAAACCGCTCTACGCGCAGTTCTCAGAACGGTTGTGGTCTAAGCTTGGCATGGAGCATGACGCTTTTTACGTGGTCAGCCCGACCGGAAATACACTCGGTTTTTTCGGCATGAACTCTACGCTGCGCGATCTGGCCAGGTTCGGCATGGCCTTTTCGCCAAGCTGCGCGAAGCTGGCTGGTGAGCAACTGATCCCTGACGCGGTCATGGCCAAGATCTATGACCGGACGTATCTCGACATGTACGACAAGGGCTGGATCGGCAAGAAGAACAGCATCACCTTCTGGGATGATGCCGGCGCGATCTCTAACCGTTACCAGTGGGATGCTGTCTTTTCAGACGGCGACCTGTTCAAGGCCGGAGTGGGCGGGCAGGGGATTTACATCTCACCCGAGACCGACACCGTCGTGGCATTCTTCAGCACCAGTGATGGGGAAAACCAGGAAGAAGGCATGGCGCGTGCTATCGTTCGGGCAATCAACGGTAATCCGCTGCCTAGGTAACCTTCAAAGTTTTGAAGCGACAGTCAGGCCAAGATCAACAGTAGAGTCTGAGACAGGGAGAAGACCATGTGTTCGCGCATTTTTTTCAACAAGGATGGCCAACCAATGCTGGTAGGCCGGAATGAGGATTGGTTCGAGAGCTTGCAAACCAAAGTTTACGCGTTTCCCAAAGGGATGAAGCGTGACGGCGCGGTAGACGACAATCCTGAGACCTGGACATCGAAGTACGGAAGTATAGTTGGGGCCTGCTACGGCGCGGCAATTACTGATGGCATGAACGAAGCGGGATTGAACGCCAACCTGTTGTATCTCGCGGAGTCGGACTTTGGCCCTCGCGATACCTCAAAGGGCGGTCTGTCAGTTTCGATTTTTGCGCAATGGATGCTCGACAACTTCGCGACGGTGGACGAAGTGCTCGCTGCGCTAGACAGCATTCAGATCGTGCCGATCTACATGATGCATTTTGATGACAAGGTGCAGTCACCCTTCCACTACTCAATTGCCGACAAGACCGGCAACTCGGCGGTAATCGAGGTGTTGGACGGAAAGTTCAGCGTTCACAAAGGCCGTGATGTCACAATCATGACGAACTCGCCACCATACGAACAACAGCTTGAAAACATGAAGAAGTATGTTGGTCTTGGCGGGGATCAACCGCTTCCGGGCGGCTCGCAGGCCGACGAACGTTTTGTGCGCGGCGCCTATTATCTCAGTGCGCTGCCTGAGGAGCCGGCTGACTACCATGAGGCTGTCGCAAATGTACTGGCCGTCATTCGGAACATGTCAACGCCTTGGGGTATTAGTGATCCAACCCGGCCCAACGTCTCTCCCACCCGCTGGCGCACGATCAGTGATCTGACCAATGGAAGGTATTATTTCGAGTTCACTCAGAATCCGACAGTCGCTTGGATAGATTTGCACAAGCTCAACCTGAGCGACGGAGCGCCGGTCGTAATGTTCGATCTTAAGAAGGACATTCGAGCAACGGGAGAGGTTTCGGACTGTTTCAATCCATCAAAAGAACTGGCGTGGTTGCGCGGCGGATCAGTGCTCAACCCAGCCGAATTGTGAATAGCCAAAAAGGTGAGAAGATTCTGCCTCCTCCGATCTGATTTTTCAATAGGAGTAAGCAATTATGACCAGTGGTCCCGCCCCGAACCTGTTGCCACCAGCTGCCCTGCCGAAGCCCATCAACCCGGAAATCGGTAAAATCGCGACTGAACCCAAGAATTTCGGCACAATCACTCTGGCCGGACGGCGACATGTTCAAGGCTGGCTTCCAACGGCAGGCAATCTATGCGTCGTCGTCTCGCGATTTGGTTATCGTGCATTTTTCGGTGAACGCGGCGGACGATTCGATCATGCAATACCTGAGGCCCATCGCGACGTCGGGGCTTTTTGACTGAGCAAAACTAATGCACTGTGAAAAGGAAAAACTGAAATGAAACCACGAACGCCCCTGTCAGAGATTTCTGGTATTTTTCTGCCCTTAGGCCATCGTATTGTTCATGCACCAGACGATCCAATGAGCGTACCAGGCGCTAAAGTAACGCTGCCAGTAGGTGCCGTACACGATGGGTTCGACCTCGAGTTCGTCGCCGCAGCCCGAAAAAACTTTAGCAACACGCACATGCAGTTGGGTGGCGACCACGCGCTGTATTACACCACAAACATGACCGAATTCGTGCCGGCTGCCTTTACCTATTCCAAAGGTCCGGTCAGTGAACTAGCTCGTCGACCAAACCCATCGCTGGGGGACTTAACCTACATGCTGGGTGACGGCAGTGAAAGTGCAACCTTGGATGACCACATCGCGGATTTTGACACGAGGCTTCAAGGCGTGATGATCCTGCACAAAGGCGAGGTCGTCTACGAAGCCTTTCCGGGCATGCATCCTGAACAGATGCACATCTGGGCTTCAGTCGCTAAGTCGGCCGTGGGCACTCTGCTTACGATGCTAGAGCTTGAAGGCAAGGTCGACACATCCAAGCCAGTTACTGATTTTGCGGCTATGCTAAAAGGGTCCGAGTGGGACAAGGTCGCGCTCATCGATGCGATGAACATGGCGTCAGGTCTCGATATCTCCGAGGATGCCAAGGCCACGATGGACCCCCATTCTGTGTTTCAACGGATGCTGGCGGCTGATTTTGGGATCCCGAATGCGGATGGGGTAAAGGAAGATGAATATGAGGTGCTGCGCGACGTAGCCCCCATAGCAGGCGAGTCGCCGGGCAAAGTTGCGCGCTATAGCTCCGTTATCACCAAAGTATTGTGCGCAGCAGTGGAAAGCGTGACCGGACAAACCTACACCGCCTATCTTGGCGAGCGTATCTGGTCGAAAATCGGCGCGCGGTCGCCATTGGCGATCAATATTTCTCCTGCCGGTTTGGCCATTGGCTATGGTTTATTGAATTCCACGCTTGAAGACCTAGCGCGCTATGCGCTGATATTTACGCCAAGCTGGCGCAAGGTTTCGGCAGAGCCCGTAGTGTCGCCGGATGTGCTGCGCAAGATGCAGACCGCCAGCAGCAAAGAGGCCTACCTGGCGGGTGATTTTACCGACCATTCGTGGGTAAAGATGTGCTTTGGTAATGATATGCCAATCTTCAACTCGCACCAGTGGGATGCAGTGTGGGAAGACGGAGCGCTTTTCAAGCACGGTAACTTGTATCAGGGCATTTACACCGATCCGGCTCGCGATGTCGTGGGCGTGTTCTTCTCGACGTCGCCTGTCAATCTCGCGCCGGACCTCAACCCCGGCTATATGCGCGCAGCGGCAAAGCAGTTGGCAGGCGGTTGAATATCGATGGGCCGCTCGTATGCTTTCGCGCGGCCCACATCGCACTATTCTAGGACCGGAGATAGAGGCTCGTGGAACAAAGCGACTGTGTTAGTCTGAATCATACATGCTTTACGGTCACCGATATTGGAAAGACTATTCAGTTTTTCGAGGAATGTCTCGGTTACCAAGTAGAGCTCCGGCAGCAGGTGCCGGGGGTGATCGGACGCCTTATCGGTGTGGCAGATGCGACGGCAGAGCAGGCTTTTCTGACCGGTAACGGAAGTCGTATCGAGTTGCTTTGTTACCAGTCGCCGCCCAATCGCACGGTCATTTCCTCAACGCCAGTAGATACGGGGTCCGTCCACATCGGAGTTTACGTTGATGATGCCAAGGCTGCGGTTGCCAAAGCCACCGGGCACGGCTTTGCGCTTCTGGGTGACTTCATTGAGGTGGACAGCGATCATTTTTCCAGCCCGGTTAATGCCGTTGCTTGGGTCCGTAACTCAGACGGCATCACAGTCGAATTCCTGGAGATGGAATAGTAGGCCAAGCGTGCAACACGATTTCTTTGACCAGCGTATGAGAGGGAAAACGAGTGACTAACAAAACACCAGACCCGGCGAAACCCGACGCACAAATCAGGGAATACTTGGTCGATCTAATGCAGCTCCTTCTATCGTGGAGTTGGGAAGGCGTCGTAGGCCATGAGGAAGTCGTAGAAAAGGCTGCGGCCTCTTTTGGTGTAAAGGATGTCACGGTCGTCTATGGTGCAGAGTCTGCAATATTGGAGTACAAAGGTCAGACGGTTCTCGTGAAGGTAGATATGCCTGGGTTCCCGGCGCTCACGAACACTCAAAAACTAAAGAACCACCTCGCAGATGTCTTTGAAGGCAAGCTGACTCCGGAAGAAGCCTGCAAAAATCTTTCTGATCTGAAGTCGAGTAAACCTCCTTATTCGCCATTGCTCGTTTGGCTTGGCGTCGTCTCGGTGTCGGCGGCTTTTGCTGTTGAAGTCGTCGGTACGTGGGAAGGTATCTTTTTCGGTATTTTGACGGGCATGGCAACTGGTGCTGTGTTTTTGGCCGTGGACAAGAACCCTGCTTTGGCGAGGCTTGGTCCCTTAATTGCAGCATTTGCGAGTGGCCTGATTGCTATGGTCGGTTGGCAAACGGGTTATGCCTTAGCTGCACCGGGACTTTTGCTGATCGCATCCACTTTTGTCTTCATCCCAGGAGACTCCATCAGTATGCAGGCTTACGAGCTGGCGCAGGGTAGGTGGTCGCCTGCGGTAGATCGATTTTTCTACAGTGTCTTCATACTGGTGCTGTTGGCTTCTGGTGCATACTTCGCTGCGGTTGTTACTTCGACACCGGTCTCAGCTCTTCTCCCTGTTGCGCCTGACGGCGAGGAGTTTCCGTGGTGGGCCATCTATTTTGCTCGAATTCCATTCCTTCTTGGTATCATGTGGGCGTTTCAGATGGACAAAGACCATTTCCTGACTGCACTGGGCGTCTTGCTGCTCTCCACGGCAACAGCGCAGGCTGTAGCGATAGGCACAAATGGTATCTTTGGGACGTTGGTTTCAGCAGCAGTGTGTATGTACGTAAGCTTGTGGATTTCACAAAAACCACGCGCTGTTCCGACGTTTGTGCTGATGGTGCCGGTCGTTTTTGCGTTGTCGCCGGGATCTCACGGTGTTCGTGAAATCGAAACGTGGATTTCTCATGGTGAGATGACAGGTATTGCAGACCTCATGCCGCTGTTTGGTAATCTCCTCGCGATTGGCCTAGGGATGCTGATTGGACGAATGATCTCCGGGAAGCATTGGATCAGGGGGTTTGAGGAAAAAATGAGCGCATGATCAACCTTCCAGCAAGCCAAGAACACGAGCTACGCGTCACCCGAAAGCAAGAAGATTTTTGCGCGAAGTGTGCTGCAAAAAGATGTTCTTTTGGCACGTCAGTGCTGAGTGTTCTTGGTTTACGCCGCTGGACAAAGGTCATCGCCGCATTTCTTTGCTGGATATTTATCGGTCAGCAAGTGATTGCGCAGGCAATTACGGAAGATATTGAGCCATTCGAAAGCCTGCCGCCAGTTTTGACGCATTCGCCACGAGACACGTTGCAGTCATTGGAAAATTTGCGCGATGCACTCATTGGTATCTACTTGGAATACCAGGTTGGGAAATCAGCTCAACAATGGGAGCAACTGGTTCTAATCGGTGATGCGCTCATTTCACTTCTTGATCTAACGGAAGAAAACGTTGCGGAGAGACGTGATGCGAGCATTAGAACTGCCCTGGCTCTCATCGACATCATTGGTGAAGTTGGAACGGAAGAAGCGGAAGCTCTACCCGACGATGAGACGGTGTACTTGGAGGATCGAACTACTTTTTTGGTGCCCAATACCCCACTAATAATCCAAAGGGTCAACGCGGGAAACCGGGAGGGTGAGTTTCTTTTCTCGGCGAGTTCGTCGCAAATCGCTCCACGCTACTTGCGTGAAATTGCAATGCAGTCACCGCATCGCATCGGCGAGTTATGGAGCACTCGTTTTCTTCAACTGAGTGGACCGTTTATCCCTTTGTTTGTCGAAAACGCCCTTCCCCCCGCCTCCCGTAAAATCTTTTGGGGAACTCCAATTTGGAAGATTTGTTTCACTGTCTTCTTCTTAATTGTCTCTCTGGCACTTCTTTACGGGCTTAGTTTTCTGCTTAACCGTCGCGTTGCTTCGGGACAAATGCCAGAGTCGACAAGGAAGTTCGTTTTTGCCAGCGCAGGGCTTTTGATCTTACTCGCGCTCAACAATTTCTTTAACAACCAACTCTTTTTGACAGGTTCTTTGGCTCTAACGGAGACGTTCTTTGCAACAATCGCGATCTATGCAGCTGCGGCTGTAACCTTCTGGCGATTTATGTCGCTCTTAAGCGACAGGGTAGCCGAGAAAAAAACGTCCATTGTGCGTCAGTATGATGAAAGTATGATGCGTTTGCTCAACCATATTATCGCTCTTGTTGGAGCCACATGGATTCTCGCCTACGGTGCGCAAACCCTAGGATTCCCGCTCTTAAGCATTATAGCAGGACTTGGCGTTGGCGGTCTTGCAGTCGCGCTCGCGATCCGCCCGACCCTTGAGAACCTGATCAGCGGCTTTGTGATCTATATGGAAAAGGCTGTGAAGGTTGGTGATTATTGTTCGTTCCTCGACAAGGAAGGAACAATTGAAAGCATTGGAGTACGATCAACCCATGTTCGTGGATTGGACCGAACCACGATAGCCATTCCGAATTCAAAGTTTGTGAATATGGAGCTCGTCAACTGGGCCCGTTGTGATGAAATGATGATCCGGACAACGCTTGGCTTGCGACTTGAAACGGATACTGACCAGTTGAGGTATGTTCTCGCCGAAACTCGTTCAATGATGTACGCACACCCACGTATCACTTCAGATACAGCGCGGGTGAGGTTTATAGGGTATGGAGACTCATCTCTGAATATTGAAATCCGTGTTTACGCTCAAACCCGCGAGTGGAACGCTTTTTATGCTATTCAGGAAGATGTCTTGTTCAGAATGAAGGAAATTGTCGAAGCTTCGGGTACTGGCTTCGCGTTTCCCAGCCAAACGGTTTACATGTCTCAGGACGGAGGGCTTGATGCTGCAAAGTCAAAGCATGCCGTCGAACAGGTTGAACAGTGGCGCCGCCGGCGTGAACTTCCATTCCCGGATTTTGCAACTGCCGAACGCGACAGGCTTGAGGGCACGTTACGTTATCCCCCAAGAGGATCTCCGGAATTTGATGGCCCGGACGATGAGAAAAGCAGTGTTGAGGAACCGTTGTCGGTTGAGGAGCCTGAGGCTGAAGAAACAAGCAAGAGCGAGGAAAGTACACCGAACGATGAAGAAAACAGCCCGCTCCGTCAATCTCGAGAAGACAAACCCTCATGAACGAAAGCCGTGGAAAGTCCCACCTTCAAACCCCCACTTGGTTTTAGGAACTTGGCCGCAAACAACCGGAAACTAGAAAGATACGACCAAGTATGCTTTGTTGCAGTCTGCGGTACGGAAACACGTTTCGATATCAATATGGAAGCAACGCCAGGTTGCAAACCAATTGAACCTTAAAATAATCGGCTCAGGGGATTGATGTTATGAACGATGAAGTGGAATCTCGCGCTACCAGTTCTTTGATCGCCTCGCTCGTAACCGTCGGTGGAATGGTGTCACTGATATTCGCATCAGTTTTGCTGTTCGGTGAAAAAGCCGAAGATGGTCCATTACAGATTGCCATGACGCTTGGTCTCACACTTGCACTTGTGATCGCCATCACGACTGGCAATTCCGCCGAAGACCTCGCGGCGGTCATGTCCGATAGTATCAATTCAGCTCTGGGAACAATTTTTGTGCTGATTGCGGTGGGTGCTCTAATTGGAGCACTTTTTATGTCTGGGACGATTGCTTCAGTGATTTATTTCGGAGCTCAATACGGTTCGCCGCGCTTTCTGTACATAATCGTCTTTGTGGTCGCATCTGGTCTTTCGTATGCAATTGGAAGTTCATTCACCACGATAGCCGCTGTGGGTTTGCCGTTTGTAGCTCTCGCACCAGCTATGCATGTTTCTCCACTGGTCACAGCAGCCGCTGCCGTTTGTGGAGCGTTTACGGGGGACAGCCTAGGTCGAATTTCGGATACCTTCATTCTCACGGCATCGGTGGTGGGTGCCGAAGCTAAGGACCACGCACGCGCGCTACGTACTGTCCTTGCGCCTGGCTGGATTGCTAGCGCAGTGCTTTTCCTTTTTCTTGGTTGGCGACACGGTATGTCTGACAACTATGACAGTGCTCAAATACTCCAGGCTATTGAAGAGCATTTTACCGTGTCTTTCATCTCATTCTTGCCACTCATCTTGGTTCTCGTGCTGTCGGCGCGGACGACCGCGTTCTTGTCGCTAATGGCAGGAGCAATAACTGCGGCAGTACTCGCTGCATTTACACAGCAGGATCTGATTGACGCGTTAATGATCGACGAGGGCCTTGGAACGTTAGGAGGCTGGGGTAAGCTTTCACTTGAAGTATTGGGCAACGGTTTTTCACTAAACAGCGGGAGTGAAACACTCGACTCCACATTCGTAGGCGGTGGCGTTGTGTCCATGTTGCCGACTATTTGGTTGATACTCGTTGCGGCTGCATTTGGAGCGCTGGTCGAGTTTTCCGGGATGCTTAGGCGCTTGCTTGCTCCGCTGCTGGCATGGGCCACTGGAGGCGCACGTCTGATTGTCGCTACAGCAGTAACTGGAATTGGCTTGAACGCGGCTACGGCAGATCCTTACATGTCGATAATACTAAATTCAGCGACCTATCGAGAACGCTATATAAAGGCTCGTCTGGAACCATATGTCGCCTCAGCAGCAATAGCGGGATCAGGGTCCATTTTTTCACCATTGATTCCGTGGAACGTTCATGGCGCCTTTGTGGCGGGCACAATGGGCATAGGCGTTCTTTCGATAGCGCCTTACGCCGTCCTGCTCTGGATCACACCCGTCGTTTTGATTGGTATTGGAATTACAAAGTTCAAGCGGGATGAAATCCCAGATTCCGTGACCGCGGAAGAGTCCTATGGTTCCGAACCCAGCGAACTACCGCAGCGGCGAACCTCAACTTAGAGGGCCGAAAATTTTCCGTCTTGGGGTCGCTTTCTGGAACGCGTTGAAACTTTGGCGACTATGCGGCTAACTGCATGATTAAAAAACTTTTCATACAAATGCATATGTGAGATGCCAATGAAAAATGGACTTATGCTATCTGAGAAGGGCAGGGCGGTATCAGTCAAAGCTCTCTCAAGCCAATAAATGATTGGAGCTAAAAACAAAAAACCCGCCGGGTGTGACGGGGTGCCGGCCAGTGGCGAAATTGTGCATCGGTTCAAACCATCGAAAGAGCCAGCATCGCTGCCCGGCGGCGCAGTCTTACAAATGACGCACTAAAAACGGAGTCCTGCGTCTGCCCTCAGGCGCAGGGAAAAGCCAAGAAGCAAAAGCGATTTTGTTGCTATTTTTGTGCGACGGTGTGCAGACTGTCGAACATGAGTGTATGCATGTCAGTCGCTTCGTAACCTTTTTCTGTTAGGAAGCCGAGGGCGTCCACATTTTGCTTGTCACGAATGGGGCTTGCGACCCATTGCTCGTAGGCGGCTTTATCCGTCCAGTTGCACATAACGCAAAGCTGCCCATCGCCTTCATGCGACACCATCAACTCGCCGTGGCGAAAGCCTGGAATGGCATCGGCGCATTCCTCGATAATGTTGCGGTGAATGAATGCTTCTGCGGTTTGCTTTGCCTTCTCCGCAGGCACTTTTATCATGAGAAGTGTCCAAAACGACATTTTAGAATTCTTGTTTCCATAATCACGAGGGATAAGCCCGAAGTGGCTCATAAGAATCTGTGTCCAGTCTCATACACGATGCTGACACGGATCCTCCCACTCACGTAACTCAAAATGCTTATTTTTCGTTTTAGGCGAGGATTGCGGTTGTGTGCATTGTCCGACTCTCCACAATTTACTTTGATTGCCCGATCCCGAGCATTAACCTTGTTATGGAGATATTTTAGGAGTTTGGGATGACCAAGGAAAAAGTCACGGTTTTCATCGCTAAGAAATTTCGCACGATGGACCCGGGCCGACCTGAGGCTGATGCCGTCGCGGTTTTGAACGGCCGTATCCTTTCGCTCGGAACGATAGATCAGATGCAGCCTTGGCTGTCGCGCTACGACGTGACGGTCGATGAAACTCTGAAAGACAAAATCGTCTTGCCAGGCTTGATCGAGCCGCATTCGCATTGCTGGATGTCCGCAGGCTTCATGGCGGTCGACTACATCGGGCCGCTGCCTTGGCCGGGACGCGAGGGCATGAACCCTGCGCATCCGCACTTTGACGATGTGATCGAATATCTTGGCGAACTCCACGAGACGAAAAAGGAAGGTGAACCCATCATCGCATGGGGCTTTGACCCTGCGAACCAAGGCGGGTCGATTGATCGTGACACGCTCGACAAGATCACGGCCACGCGGCCCATTTACATTTTGGGTTTTGCACCGCATTTCGCCTATCTGAACTCAGCTGCCATCGAAATGGCCAACGTGGCGGATGGTGCAAACCCGACCCACATTTTGCAGTATCCGGACGGGCGCTTGAACGGCGTTTTCACGGAGGTGGAAGGTGTTTCGATTGGCATCGCCCCGATCATGCCAATTATCGCCCAATTGGGTGGCGTGGACGGCTTGAAGTTTTTTGGTCAAATTGCTCTAAAGGCAGGCATTACGACAGTCGCCGACCTTATGTTCGGCGTGATGAACATTGACGCCGAACTGAATGACCACGAAACTGCAACAGAAGACCCGAACCTGCCTATCCGCTTCTGTCTGAAACCGCATGCCATGTCCTTTGTGGGGGCGCATGGGGACAAGGCATCGGACGTTGTTTGGGAGCTCGCCAAGCACGAAAAGGACAACCTGTTTATTGGCGGTGTTAAATTCCTGAGCGACGGGTCGTTCCCACTCATGGGAGCGCTGTTGAACTTTCCCGGCTACCTGGACGGTGGAAATGGTTTCCCGGGCGACGCCACTTATGAAGGCATGGTGCCGTTTTGGAAAGGTGGCCACCAGATCCACTGCCATGCCAATGGCGATCAGGCGGTAGACTTTACTTTGGACTTACTTGCTCGATTACAGGCAGAACATCCTCGGTTCGATCATCGGTTTACCATCGAGCACTATGCCATGAGCAACCCGATGCAGGCGCGCCGCCTTAAGGCCCTAGGCGGTAACGCCAGTGTGAACAATTACTTCTCGCATTTCCGCGCTCTCCTGCATTCTGAAAATGCCTATGGCCCAGACCGCGCGCAGACCGAAGCCCGCCTTGGAAGTTTGGAAAAAGAGGGCGTGATTTTTGCGCTGCACTCCGATTACCCGCAGGTCGTCGTGCCAATGCATCCTTTGACTGCCGTGTATGCAGCCGTCACTCGTCTGGCCGAAGACGAAAAGACAGTCGTCGCACCTGGCGAGCGGATCAGTGTGGAGCGGGCATTGCGCGCTGTTACTATTGATGCCGCCTACATTCTCAATCTCGAAAACGAAATTGGAAGCCTTGAAGTTGGCAAGTTCGCGGATTTTTGCGTCTTGGAGGAAGACCCGATGGAAGTCGAACCAGAGAAAATCAAAGACATTGGTATTTGGGGCACAGTCTTGGGTGGACGCGTTATTGAGGCGCCGAATGACTGAGCGCCCGCATGCTCAAAACACCGCGTCGCGGCATGATCAATTCATGCGAGCGCTTGACCAGAGGCAAACAATTGCTGGCTTGATCTTTGCCGCCATGTCGATGCCTCGCGAATTGGCGGCCCCTGCAAGGTCGCTGCCTTTAACAATCATCGGAGGATTTCTCGGCGCGGGGAAAACCACTCTACTCAATCGGTTACTGGCGGACCCGCAAGGCCGCAAAATCGTTGTTTTGGTGAACGACTTCGGCAAGATCAACATCGATGCGGAACTTATTGCCGAACAAACCGACGACACGATTACTTTGACCAACGGGTGCGCCTGTTGTGCTGTTGCGAGTGACCTGTCCAAATCACTCGTCGACATTGCCCAGCGTAGAGATCGCCCAGATGCCATCGTTCTGGAATGTAGCGGCATTTCCGAACCCGGCTCGATTGCTCAGATCGCGCTTGCAAATGAAGCGATCCGGCTTGACGGTATCATCACAGTTGTCGACGCGGAAACACTTGAAGCACGTGCGAGCGACCCTGCGACACGCGAATTATTCAACGCCCAACTCGTGTCAGCGGACATGATTTTGCTGAGCAAACTTGATTTGCTTTCCGATGAAAGCCGCGCTCGAGCAAAGTCGCGCGTCGGGGCTCTGTATGCGGATACGCCAATACTTGAGGCTATTGAAGGCCGGATACCGACAGATGTGGCGCTTGGCATTGACACAAAACAAGACGTCTCCGATTATGAATCCCCTGTGCCCGAAGCCGAACACGGTTTTGAAACCATCAGTGTGGAAACCAACGACGCGCTCGACGAAAAAGCTTTGCAGCAGTTCTTCTCTGATCTGCCTGATACGATACTCAGGGCAAAGGGATTTGTTTTCATTGCCCAAAAGCCGGATCAGCGTTTGATCTTCCAAAGAGTCGGTTCCAGATGGAGCATGCGAGAGGGCGACTGTTGGACAGAGACAGGTCCACACACGCGTCTGGTCTTTATAGGGCCGAAAGGACAAGTCTATGGCGACGCACTGCGCGGGGGTGTTCTTTCTTGCAAGGCGCAAAAAACAAGATAAGCGCTTCTACAAATGTCACTGTGCCCTTAATTCCCGGACAGTGTGTCCTGTGGATAAGTCGTGTGGGGATGATTTTGTCTAATTTAGTAGAGAACCCGACCAATCGATGACCGCTCTCAGCCCTGTACGTCGTCAGGGTTTTCCGGAGAATTTAGGCCGTTTTGTAACGGAGGCTCTGGTTCGGTTTCTGTTTGAGTTTAGGCAGCAGCGGCTTGGTGCTGCAACCTGCGTTTTCGGATTGTCTGCTTCTTGATCTCCTCTCTCCTCTTTAGGTTCTTCGCGCTGCGGCCGTGATAGACATCGGCGGGGGTTAGGTTGTCCCGGCTCTCGTGGTAGCGATGGTTGTTGTAGTGATCGACGAACGCCCCGATCTGGCGTTCCAGGTCGCCGGGCAGGAAGTAGTTTTCCAAAAGGACACGGTTCTTCATGGTCTGGTGCCAGCGTTCGATCTTGCCTTGGGTTTGCGGATGGTGCGGCGCACCACGAACATGATCCATGCCCTTGTCCTCAAGATAAACGGCAAGATCAGAGGCGACGTAAGACGAGCCATTGTCGCTGAGCAGCCGAGGTTTCTGAAGGATCGTCGCGTTGTTGCAGCCAGACGCCTCCAGCGCCAGTTCCAACGTGACGTCCACAGCCTTCATCGTCGTGCAGAGCTTCCAGGCGATGATGTAGCGGCTGTAATCGTCCAGGATTGTGCTGAGGTAGAACCAGCCCCAACCGATGACCTTCAGGTACGTGAAGTCGGTCTGCCAGAGTTCGTTCGGACGACTTGTTTTGTCCCGTAACTCATCGGCTGCGCAGATCACGACATGGGCCGGTGCCGTGATCAAATCCTCGGCGCTGAGAATGCGATACACGGATGATTCCGAGACGAAGTACCGCTTCGCATAGGGTGCGGCGTCAGTTTTCGAACTCCAGCTGCTCTGGAGGCGTCTCTGAACACATCGTCAATTGCGGTCTTGGACATGGGCATGCCATACATAGTGGGATCACGCGCCAAGTTGACAAACATGAAGGGGTTTGAGTTTCTACCGCTTTGAAAATCGATGTCGTCCCTCACATCCATCCATTCATCGAGGGTCTCGATCAGCAACGGCGACTCTTTCAAACTGATTTTCCGGTCGAAGGTCTTTGCGTTTGGCTGACGTTTCCTAGGGTCTTCTGGGTCGTTGTGGCGGCGAACGACCTCGATCAAATCATCTTCGCTCTTATAATCTTCGGTCTTCATTTGACCCAACTCGCCAGCGCGCAAACCAAGTTCGGTAAACATCAATAAAATTAGGTAGTTTCGTAGTGCACGAATTCGGTTCTTGGGCCAAACATCATACGGATTGCAGATCGCTAACCATAGGGAAAAGCGGTCAGCAGCTTCCTCATGATCGTATGCCTTGATCCGGCTTTGTGGCATACCTTTGCGTATCTTTCGATAGTAATGCGCATAACTCCCCGGCGCTGTGTGGTAGCCGCCGTCACTTAGCTTGATCGCTGGTTCCAAGAGTTGTTTGCGACGGCACAGTTTCTGTTTGGAAACTGGACTTGGCATTTTTTGAAGCAAGCGATTGCCATATTCGCCGAGCCACAGGAGGTATTCTTCAATACCTATCTGCCGTTGGATTATTGTGCCAGCTTGAACGCTTCGCTCTTCCAGACACCTGGTAAGAAACTTCTGCTCATTCATGGGCAAAACCCACGCCAGCTTACGCAAATCCTGGATTTGAAAATTCAGGAAGTAGTTTAAGTCTGCTACTTGCTCTAAGCTAAGGCATTCTCCGTCTAGCATGATGGTGTAAAGCTCGATACCTCGGTGAATTGCCCAAAGTTCAAGAATGGCGATGTGAGACAGTCGAGTGGAGATAGTATCAGGGGTGTAGTTGCGTTGACGTGTCTCGCTGACAACCCAAGCCCAAGGCCACAGAGCGATGCTGCCATCTTCCCGATAAATCGAAAATCGGGTTTCGCCAGCTCGAGTTTGAGTTTGTTTCACAGGTTGTCGGCCTAGTGTTGAAATGGGCTTCAAGGGTTTCTCCGAGGCAGTGGATGGTCTCCATACGATACTCGAATGGAGGTTAATCTTCAACTTTCTCGCGCTTGGTGCAGTCTTAAATATTTAGCAAGAACAAATGCTTATACTGTTCTTGGTCCCCAATGGATAGATGAGAGGACTGTTCTTGGTTTCAAGGATAAAAGAAGAGTGGAGAGGCAATGGTGCCCTACGAATGTCTATTCTTGGCGATGAGGGCGCTAAGATTTTTTTTGCCGGTCTAACGCGCTTTTGAGCATTGTCGGTGCCAGTTTTGACCAGCGCTGCGAATCACCGGAGATGTCCGCAACTGCAAATGATCGAAGGGAACAATCTCGACAGCCAAAGCAACTTGGAGGCGCGGATCCACGCGGCCTCACCAGGCTGCACATTTGCAACGATCATCGGCAACAACGCTTGTACCTGTCACGGTTTGATATTGTTGACCGGAGCCTTTCTCAACGGGCTTACCCATCATGTCAGAATTCTTGAGGTGAACGGTGACAGCTATAGCCTGACGCAAAGCAGGGCAAATCAGCTCAAAGACAACTCTTGAAATGGAATTTCGATTGGTCCTGACGGACCAAGGCACCTCGGCACACGCCAGCTATTTGGAGAGCGCGCGTGCCAAGGTGCCAGTCACTCTGAAATGGCCGGGTATTGCGCCTCTCAGTGGTCGGAAAACATACCGCCGTTGGCAGTCCAATAATAAAAACGTCGGAAGTAGTTGAGACCATCTGAGTCTCCGTCCGTGACTGTAAGTCAAATCTAGTCAGCAACGAGTACCTAACTAAGTGGCATCAAGTGCTGTCGGTCATTTTTGATCCCAGAACGTCCAATCTTGTAAGGCATTGTGATGATTTGTTTTTTGTAGGCGCTGCGTATGTGTATGTGGCCACATTTCGAAAGTTCCATCCGAAAAATACTTGTTCTGTAATCCCAAGTGATGAAGCAAGTCTTTCGAAGCGAGAACCTGACCTGATGAAAATATTTTTAATAATTTACAAAGGTTTAGGTGCTCGAAGCTCCCTCTGGAACGAAATGGTTGGCATATAAGTCGAACCAGTCCATATCCTCATCCTCGGAGGTCATGTCCTCGCCGACATCCAGATAACCATGCTTGGTCCATTCACCTTTCGGACGCGACCCGCCGAGGAATTCGTAATAGGCATTGATCGGGCCGCGGATGGTATTCACCGCTTCTTCCATGCTTTCACCGACATAAAAGGCCGTGCAGACACCGACGCCTTCGCCAAGTTTCACATCGCGCCCTTTACGCTTCGACAACGCCTGACGATAGGGTTCCCAACAGGCCAGCGTCGCCTTGGGGCCTGCCGCCATCGAGATCACACCCCAACCGCGCTCGCCAGCCAGCTTAAACGTTGGCGGAGCATTCGACATCAGCCAAACCGGCGGATGAGGGTTGGAGTAGGGGCGCGGATGCACATACATCGCTTTGTATTCGCCATCCTCGCCGTGATAACGCGGGTTCAGAGGGTCAAAGAACCGGTTGGTTTCTTTCCAGCCAGGAACCGGGAATTGATAGAACTCGCCGTGATGGGTGAACGCTTCGTTGGTCCAGGCTTTCAGGATGATCTCAAGGCTCTCCTGATACAGCCGCATGACCTTGGCATTGTCGCGCCGGTCCGCATTCTTGTTGAATTGGAGGGTCGAGCGTTCGTTGATGCCTTTGGCCACCCCGAAATCGAACCGGCCCAAAGTCATGTTATCCAGCATCGCCGCATCTTCGGCCACACGCAACGGATGCCAGTCAGGCAGGATGATAGGGGCTGTTCCAACCCGCAGTTTTCTGCAATGCGCAGCCACATGAGTGCCCATCTGGATCGGGTTGGGCGGCGCATTCATGTACCCGTTATGGGCAAAGTGATGCTCGGTAAACCATGCGGTTGTGAACCCTGCCTGCTCGGCCAGCGAACACTGTTCGAGGATCATTTCCAGCGTGCGCGCCCATGGAATCGTCTCGCCGGGGCTGAAATTGGCAATCAAATCAAAGCGCATAGCTTCCTCCCAGTTGATCGTGATTAGTTGAATTTCAGCTCTCTTTTCAACTAAGTTGAATTTCTCTCGAAAAATCAACAAAAATCTTTTATCTCGAATGCATGAAAAACGACTTTCCAGACACTGATGCCCAGCGACTGGGCAGTGAAATCCGCGAAGTACGCAAGGCGCGCGGACTGACCTTGAATGACTTGTCCGAGGCCGTATCCTGTTCGACCGCCTACCTGAGCCGGATCGAGCTTGGCTCGGCGAAGGTATCTGAAGACCTCCTGACAGAAATCAGCACGGCTCTGGAAGTGGATCCCGACTGGTTCTTTCCCAAACAATCAGGAGCAGGCTCGCTTGAACGCAAACATGTTGTCCGTGCAGAAAGCCGCCGCTCGTTGTCGGGCATGTACACGCGGACAACCGAAGAACTTGGTTTCGAGGATGAGCTTCTATCCAGCACTCTATCGGGGCAATGTTATCTGATCCTGTCCCGCTTTCGCCCGGGCGCGGGTACCCCGCCAGAGCCGTTGGAAGGATATTCATTTGAAGGTGAACAGCATGCGATTGTCTTGACCGGAGAAGTCGAGCTGCGTCTTGACAACGAAGTCATCGTCCTGCGCAAGGGCGACAGTTTTTCTTACCCCTCGATGATCGCACACCGGTTTCGCAATCGAACAGACAAAGAGGCCACCATGGTTTGGGCGATGCTTCCTGTAAGGATCAGCTGGTAAGGCCAAGCGCATGTTGGCCATCTGCGGTACAGATAACTATGGTTATGTTAAAAATCGTGACAACTCTGCTTGGCTCTACGTGTTAATGTTGACCGCTGATCTTTGATCAACCATCGTGTTTCATATTGATTTCAACATCATGTTAAACACCTGATTGGTTTGTTCTGGGTTCGTCTCATGTCCTTAAACTCACAGAAAAAATACATTTTGGACACGCATCGGGCGCGTGATCCTGAACAAACGCTCAGTTTGGTCAAGCCGCACCTGAAGGCGATGGGTATTACGCGAGTGGCCAACCTGACAGGTCTGGATCGAATAGGTTTGCCGACGGTTATGGTGACGCGACCAAACTCTCGGTCGGTTGCAGTGTCTTTAGGAAAAGGCTTGTCTCTTAGCGCGGCGCGGGCTTCAGGCGTCATGGAGGCGATCGAGTCCTGGCATGCAGAACAGATTCAACTTCCGCAGCGGTTGGCCCGTTACAATGATCTGATCCAGCGGGCCTTTATTATTGACATTGACGCCCTGCCCCGTGTGACCGGAGGGCGTTTCGATCCAGATCAAGCTATTATGTGGGTTCAGGGCCGTGACCTGAATACACAGTTAGACTGTTGGGTTCCTTTAGAGATGGTAGACACGGATTACACCAGTGCCCCAGTTGGAGGACATTGCGCTTTTCCAAGAACCACCAATGGGCTGGCGTCTGGAAATACGGTGACCGAAGCAAGTTGCCATGCAATCTGTGAAGTGATTGAGAGAGACGCGACAACCCTCTGGCATCATAGGGTAAAACCACATCGGATAGATGTCAGAACAATTGAAGACGACCGATGCCAACAGGCTCTGAACATGATCTCACATGCGGGGTTGGAGATTGGTCTTTGGGACACGACGTCTGATGTTGGCATCGCTTGTTTTCGCTGTGTGATATGCGAACCAGAAGGTAAGACCGGCCATATTGGCATCGGAGATGGGTGTCACCCGGATCGTTCGATTGCACTTTTGCGCGCGGTAACCGAAGCTGCGCAGACACGTCTGACCTATATCTCTGGGGCACGGGATGATTTGGATCCGTCAGAGTTTACTGATCAGGCAAAAATTGATCGGAGCGCTTTTGTACAGAGCTTGATCAAGGAAACCTCTCCGCTTCAGGATTTTACAGAGTGCGCCACCTACTCAACCGATTCATTTGACGAAGATATAGAGTTGTTACTGAACCGTTTGCGCGAGGTTGGACTTGCTCAAACAGTAGTCGTCAATCTGTCTCGCTCAGAATTGGATATCTCGGTTGTCAGGGCGATTATTCCCGGTCTTGAGGCCCCGCATGATGACCCCGATTATGTTCCGGGGCGCCGTGCGAACGCTGTTGGCGGTGCCCAGGCATGAGTGTCGTTGTATTTGTCGGCCCCACTCTGCCCCATGAAAGGATAGCAGAGTATTTGGAGGCCACGATACTCCCTCCGGTTCGGCAGGGGGATGTTTATCGGGCCGCGCGCGACCGACCAAATGCTATCGGGATTATCGACGGATATTTCGAAGGGGTGCCGTCGGTTTGGCACAAGGAAATTCTTTGGGCTATGGAGCAGGGTATACCAGTCTTCGGAAGCGCCAGTATGGGTGCGCTCAGGGCTGCAGAGCTGTCGGACATGGGAATGATCGGTGTCGGGCAGATTTTCGAAGACTACCGCGCGGATGTTTTGCAGGACGATGATGAAGTTGCCGTCCTGCATGGACCAGCAGAGCTTGGATATCCTGCGCTTAGTGTCCCGATGGTGTCGGTGCGTGCGACGGTGGCAAAGGCGGTGGCCGACGGGCTGGTGTCTTTGGCGAATGCTGATGAAATGCTAGGCGTGGCAAAAAGCATTCATTACCAGCAAAGAAGCTGGGAAAGTATCTGCCAGGCCCTCAGTCATCTTAAGGGTATCGCCGACTTCCAAGCTTGGGTGCAAACCGGGCAGGTCGATGCGAAGGCTGAGGACGCTTGTGCAATGCTTCGAAAGATGGCCGAACACTTTGCCAGATCTACCCCATCATTAGAAAACCCAATTCGAATGGAAAGGACGCTGGTTTGGAAGGGGTTGCGCGCCCGGGTTGATGTAGAAACAACCAACGGTCACGCGGTGTTGGATGAATTGCGCCTGAACCCTCAGCTTTTTTCCAGATTGCGCGAACGCGCCGCGCTAAGCCTATTGGCGCAGGAAGCGGATGTGCGTACTGGAAACTCGCTAGACCGAGACGCGGTCATGCACCAAATGTCGCTCCACCGGGCCAGCGCGGGTCTGCCACGTCATTCCGATTTAATGCAGTGGCTCGATGACAACGATCTAAGTCTTGATAGCTACGAGGCCATGCTGATCGATAATACCCGAATTGAAGGGGCGATTGCCGATAGAAAAAACCGGATTGAGGTTCAGCTCATTGCTGAACTATGCCGTGCCGGCCGTTATGCCGAGTTTCGCGACCGGGCAAGAGAAAAGGCGGCCTTATCCCTCTCGACCAGCCAAATGGCGAACGCCGAAAGGTTGTCGATGGTGTTGTGGTACTTTGAAACAATACTTGACCGGGACATACCGGATGATTTTGACTCATACGCAGTTTCATTGGGACTTCCCGATCGGGATGCCTTGTTCGATTTGATAGAAGCCGAGTTTTTATTTTGCCATAGGACCGATAGCTCGTCGCCTTCTGGCGCGTGACGGACCAGCGAACCAAGCGGGAGGGCGCATTATGAACTTACCCGAAGAAACGGAGAATGAGGAACCGGGCACTCGGTTTTTGCTTTTTCCACAGTCGCCTTTTCTCGAACCTGACGCGGAATTGGAACTGGTCGAGATATCTGCACCACAAGGCAGCATCGGTCCCGGACCTTCTGGTCCGCGTATGTACACGGTGAATCCGGTTGGTAAAATGACACCCTATGGTGCCATTGTTCCAGGTCCCAACGGGCCGGGCATGTACCTACCCCCGTGGGACGGATACATACAACCGCCCGCAATGCCAGATGAGCTGGGAAATTTCATCCATATCGACCCATCCGATCCGTCCTTCGAAGCTGCGCATCTTTTCGGTTCCGCTCATTTCACCATGGATGTGTGGCAAGGCTATTTCGACCGCCCCATCCCGTGGCATTTCGCGCGTGATTTCGACCGTTTGGAATTGTCTTTATTGCCCAGTCTCGACAATGCTCATATTGGGTGGGGCTTTCTGGAAACCGGTGGAACACATGAGCACGGTAACGAATACCGACCCTACAGTCTGAATTTCGATGTCGTGGCGCATGAAATTGGTCACGCCATAATTTATAGCGTGATTGGAATGCCAGCCGATGGCGACGCTTCGGGCGAGTATTACGGGTTTCATGAATCCGCTGCCGATCTGGTCGCGCTGTTGGCGTCTTTGCATTTTGGATCAGTTGTTGAAAAGCTGTTGGAAAACACTCGGGGCAATCTCTACACATTCAACCGATTGAACCGATTTGCAGAATTGTCCGAAAACGCGCAAATCAGAACGGCGGCTAATAACAGATCCCTCTCGGAATTTTCCTCGGGTTGGTACAGCGAACATGCCCTTTCTGAGCCGTTGACCGGAGCAATGTTCGACATTTTCGTCGACATCTATCACGAACGTCTTTTGCTACACGGTCTGATTTCACCTGAGGAAGAGGATCTGTCGGACCAATTGGAAGACTCGCCCGATTACAGCGCTGTCATGCAAAACGTTTTTGACAAGCGATACGCGGAAAACCCCGAGGGTTTCCGCGTTGCCCTACTTGAGGCGCGCGACTACTTGGGGACCTATTTAGCTGATACCTGGAGCCTATTGGATGCTGATACCCTCAGCTATTTTGGTGTCGAAAAAGCACTAGTTACTGTGGATCAGGAAATTACCGGCGGCGCATTCCGGCAAATAATCGAGGGTAATTTTCGGATGCGCGATATCGGTTTGACGACGGCAGGTCCGCGTTTGCCGAACCCAGACGAAGACAGTCATGCCAATTCGGTTCGAACTTTGGTGCCGGGTACAGAGTGAGTAAGTTCTTTTTTTTCAATTCAAATTATGGCATTCAGGAATAGGATGATTTTTTGGATTTGTTGGCCCGTCTATAATTTGGGTCGTGGTGGAGGGCGAGGTGGTTGGTGCATCTCGTCCGCAATTGGGAGATGAGTTTATGGCGGAGACATTACTCAGTTTTTCAGAAGTGTTGATTTACGGAAGAGTATTGGAAGACTTGAGCTATACGGCAAAGTCGAACAACGGCCAGGGCAACAACAAGCATCTGGAAAAGCAATTGGGCGATGAAGGAAACAACAAAGCACAATTCGCAAAAATTTATGGGTTTGCTTACGAAGGCACATATTATGACCTTCCCGAACCTGTGATTTTTCTAGTTCATGGTGACGGTAAGGAAGTTGCAAAAGCAAACGTTCCAGACGACAACGCATCACGGGCCCCGAAAAACCCGTCTATTGGTGGGGTTGCAGCCGCAGACTATCAGGTTGCTGATGACATACGTGTTTGGAACTACGACAAGTCCGATCAGACCATGCGCATGGATGTGATGGCTGGCCAGTTCGAGCAAGTCCTACTGGATATCTATTTCGGCTTCGATAGCCCGGCGATCAGTGGCGCAAAGGTATCTGGAGCCAAAGTGAGCGGGGCTAAGGTCAGCGGAGCCAAAGTATCAGGCGCAAAGGTCAGCGGCGCCAAAGTAAGTGGGGCCAAAGTCCGGGGCGGCGACTGAGGGTCGCTTACGATCAATGTAACGAGGGCGCGCTTGACGCGCCCTTTTTCTTATTCAGAACCCGGCCTTTTTCAATCCTTCGACAAAATGCTGGGTATCGTCTTCCAAACGGTCGGGCATAACCTTGGCCCACCGTTGCAAAGAAAAATTTGGATGCGCTTCACGGTGTTTGTCCGCAATCAACCGGGCCATCTCCATATTGCCCAACTGGGCGTGACTCGCTGCAAGCATTCGTTGACCTTCGGTTGGGTTGTTCATTTTGTTGACGGTTTCGATAACATCTTGGTAACGGCGTAGGTTGTAATATGCCCCGCCAAGGTGCCACAGATACTGATCCGGGAAGTACGGGTTCAGCCGCATTGCTTGTTGCAGATGGGTGATTGCTGTTTCGTTGTCGCCCGAATGCGCCAGCGCGTCGGCATAGTCCGAATGCATATCTGCATCATTTGGGTTGAGCGCCAAGGCGCGCTGGTATGACTGGATCGACGCATCGTGATCTTTGCGATACAGGTGGACATAACCCAGTTCGCCAAACCCACGCGCGTCAGTCGGGTCGAGCTCGATAGCACGTTGCGCAAATCTCAGAGCCTGATCCAACGCGGTGCTTGGGTCTTCGGTCCAAGAATACCGCCAGTCTATATTCAGTGTGCGCGACAGCGCTGCGGCCGCGCGGGCATACCCTTCGTCTCGTTCCAGTGCCGATTGATAGAAGCTTTGCGCCTTGCGATTGTCGTTTCGCGTATACTTGAAGATGTGATGCTGCCCCTGAAGAACCGAGCTGTACGCTTCGAGGTTGGATGGCATCGCCTGGATCATTCGCTGCTTTTCATGGGACTCGATCATCACGGCGGTCGCTGCAACGATGCACTCGGTCACCTCGTCCAATATGTCGAAAATATCGTCGATTCTGCGGTCGAACCGTTCCGCCCAAATCGTCCGTTCGGTGGTGGCGTCCACCAGTTCCGCCGAAATGCGAATTCGGCTGGCCGACCGGCGGACGCTGCCCCGCGCGATGTAGCGTACATTCAATCGCTGGGCGGCCTCTTTTGGAGGCATCGATTGTGCCTTGAAAAAGAAAGAGGAATTTCGCGCGATTATGAAAAGGTTCCGGAACTTTGACAGATTCATGATGATGTCGTCGGTCATGCCTTCGGCAATCCAACTGTCGGATTCATCTCCGCCTTGGCTGCCGAAGGGAAGCACCGCGACGGACGGAGTGTCCGGTCGTTCCAGAACCTGACTCGTGGGCGTTTCCGGGCGCATGGTGCCGGCCATTGTTGCGCCTGCAACTTCGCTGCGCACACAATAAGTCGAGACAGGATTGAGTATGTTTTTTAACTGCTTGGGGCCCAGGAATTCGTAGCCGTACCGCAGCCTGTTGCAGACTTGGTCATAGACTGCAGAGCTGACGTAAACACGCTCGGGTTCTGCAATTTCCTGCAACCGCGCCGCGATATTGACATTGTCGCCGTGAATGCCGCGATCGTCGATCAGAATTTCACCGAGATGAACGCCTGCGCGGAATTTGATTCGCTGATCATCTGTTCGAGTTTCGTTGTGTTGGCTTGCGATCCGATGCAGTTCGATGCCAAATTCAACTGCGCTTGTGGCCGTTTCAAACAAGGCAAGCAGCCCATCTCCACGTACTTCGACGACCCGCCCCTGATATTTTGCACAACATGTTTCAAGATGAGATAGTAACGATTTCAGAGCGTTATATGTGTCCAGCTCATTCTCGCTCATTAAGCGGGAATAGCCGACCACGTCGGCGAACAAAACAGCACCGAGCTTTTGCGTCATTGAAAAATTCGGACTAGAGGTATTCACAGGCAATACTCGTTTAATTGGTGCCAAATAGGCACCCGTTTCAACATATAGCAATTTTTAGTTTTTTCGACTGTCGGCTGTTTCTACCTTTCGTTGCCTGTTGCCAACCTGGGTGGCCATGACCAGTTTGATGATGCCGACACTCCCATTTCCACGACAGTATCCGTGGATAATTCCGAGGCGAGAACTTCTCTGTGCTGCATCCAGTCGTCCTTTAGGATGCCCACAACAATCATGTCGTGGAACTCTCCATCCGCAAACCACGCTTGCCGCATTGTGCCTTCGACCTGGCAGCCAATTCTACTGACAAGGTCACGGCTGGTGTGGTTGTCGGCGCGGTAATATGAAGTCAAGCGATTCAGGCCGAGTTGTCGGAACGCAAAGTCAACGATCATCGCGGTTGCTCGGATTCCAACTCCGTGTCGGCGTGCGGACTTGTGTACAAACATTGCAACGACCGCGTCGCGATTGATATTCGAAATCCCCTCGAGACCAGCCATGCCCAAGGCTTCTTCTTCCTCGGACTCAACAATGAACCAGCATTTGCAGCCGGAACCTTCAGATGTGAAGGCATCTTTCCAACTGTCTTCAGTCTGGAGGCGGTTTTGGGGAACGCGGGATGTTCGATCAAAAAGAGCGAGGTCTTCAATGTTTTGGAACCAAGGCGCGACGATTTCTACATCAGCCCTTTCCAACGGTCGAAGCCGAAACAGATTTTTCGATTTATCGGACACAGTAGCAATAACCTTTAACGTATAAAAACAACTATATCGGGAACAGTAGCACATTCCTTGCGCATTTTCTAAGTTTCATTGCGAAACTGGCCGCGATCGCCAGATCGATTTTTTAGTTTAAACTGCGTTTTGCAAATCCAAACGAAATCCGGCCCGCCAAATTGGCGAGCCGGAATAGTCACCGTGAGTGGGTGGTTTTAGTCGTACAGAACGGCCGAGATCTTCGGGTCGTCCATGTTCGACGCATCGTAATAGTAGAAACCAGTGTCAATCAGGGCCGGGACTTCTTCACCCTTCAATGCGGAAACAGCCGCTTTGACGGTCTCATAGCCGATTCCAACCGGGTTCTGAGTGATCGCACCAGCCATCAGGCCGCTTTTGATCGCATCCTTCTGCGCTTTGCCGCTGTCATAGCCAATGATGACCAGGCCTTCGGTTCCCAGCTCCTGAACACCATTCACAACGCCAATGGCCGAACCTTCGTTGGTGCCAAAGATACCGTCCAGATCAGGGTTGGCCGTCAGGATCGCTTTGGTAACTTCAGTCGACTTCAGGTGGTCGCCCTGACCGTATTGAACGGTGACAACTTCGATATCGGGATATTTTTCTTCGATACGGTTCACAAAGCCATCACGGCGGTCGATACCGGTCCGGCTGGTTTGGTCGTGTGCTACAACGGCGACTTTGCCTTTGCCGCCGATTTTCTCAGCCATTTTGTCGGCAGCCAGCCCGGCCGCAGCAAGGTTGTCGGTGGTAGCGGTTGAAAGCGGGATGTCGCTGTCAACACCGCTGTCGAACGCGATGATCGGGATACCCTTGTCATTCGCCTGACGCAGCAGCGGGATAGCTGCCTGGCTGTCCAGTGCAGCAAAGCCGATGGCTTTTGGGTTGTTGGCCAGTGCAGCTGCCAGCATGTCGATCTGACGGTCCACCATGGTTTCGTTATCGGGGCCTTCAAAAGTAATTGTGACGTTGTATTCGTCTGCCGCCTGCTCGGCCCCGGATTTCACGGCCTGCCAGAACTGGTGCTGGAAGCCTTTGGATACCAGCGGGATGTAGATTTCCTCGGCAGTGGCCATCGAGGCCGGGGCTGCAAGGGTGGCAGCGCTCAGCGCTCCCAGAATGAAACGACGTGAAAACATGTTTTTCTCCTCCACAGTTGGTCGTTTATTATTTGGTTTCTTCAGCCGGATTTTTTGCGCCGGGCCATGTCGGCATAGACCGCCAGAATGATGATTGCGCCGGTGACAACGGTTTGCCATTCCTGCGCCACGGACAGCACGCGCAGCCCGTTGGTCAGGACCGCCATGATCAGAGCGCCGATCAGTGTCCCTAGAATGGTACCGCGTCCACCCGACAGCGACGTGCCACCGATCACCACGGCCGCGATCGCCTCAAGCTCGTATCCTAGACCCAGCGCAGGCTGCGCCGAGTTCAAGCGCGAGGCGATCAAGATGCCGCCGATGCCGCAGATTGCGCCCGCCAGAGCGTAAATGCGCATCTTCCAAGCGTCGGTGTTCACACCGGACAAGCGAACTGCTTCTTCGTTCGAACCCAAGGCAAAGGTGTAGCGACCAAGAACCGTGCGGCTCAGGATGTACGACGCTGCAATCGCCACCAGGAACAGGATCAGAACGCCGTTCGGGATGGGCAGAGCCGGGAAGATCTCTCCGATCAGCGACCCACGCGAGATCTGGTCAAAGCCCGGCGTGTCGTTGAAGTAGATCGGCCTCGTACCCGAGATGACCAGCGACAGGCCTTTCAGGATCAGCATCATGCCAAGCGTGGCGATGAAAGGCGGGATTTTCATTTTGGCAACGAAAGTGCCCGAGCAAAGCCCACAGAACGCGCCCGCCGCGATGGCTGCCGCCACGCCCAGCAGCAGGGGCATCCCCAGATAGGTCAGCACCACGCCTGCGATCACGGCGCAGAAAGTCATCAGCGTGCCCACCGACAGGTCGATCCCCCCGGTGATGATCACCAGCGTTGCCGCCACTGCCAGCACCCCGTTGACCGAGGTCGCCTGCAAAATGGCGATCATGTTCGAGGTTTGCATAAAGTTTGGCGACGCGATTGAGAAGCCGATCAGCAGCGCGATCAAACTGGCGAATGCTAGCAGTTTTTGATACGCGCCGCTGTCGGACAGTCCCGCGAGTGGTTTCTTCTTTTCAACGTCTGTTGCCGTGGTCATTGTGGTGCCCCCGTTACCTGCATCGCCGCCGCACGTTGGGTGGCCAGATGCATGATGTCTTCCTGAGTGGTGTCTTTTCCGCCGGGCAGAATGCCGGTCAGTCGGCCTTCGCACATCACAGCGATGCGATGGCTCAGGCGCATGATCTCGGGTAGTTCCGACGAGATCACGATGATAGTCTTGCCCTGCTCGGCGAGTTCTTCGAGCAGTTTGTAAATCTCGGACTTCGCACCGATGTCGATGCCCCGCGTGGGTTCGTCAAAGATCAGGATATCGCAATCGCGCAGCAGCCATTTTGCAATCACAACCTTTTGCTGATTGCCCCCTGACAGCAGTCGGACCTCTTGCACGTCCGAGGGCGTGCGAATGCCCAGCTGTGCGATATATCCCTTGGCCGTGGTGCTGATTTCACCGTCATTCAACACCCCTCCGGTGCCGGTGAACAGATCCATCGAAGCCAGCGCGATATTGTCGCGCACGTTCATGCCGGTGGCCAGCCCGAAATGTTTGCGGTCCTCGGACAGATAGCCGATGCCCGCAGTCACGGCATCCTTGGGCGACTTGATCGAAACCTCTTGGCCATGAACGCGGATCGTTCCGCTGTCCTTCCCATCCGCGCCGAAGATTGCGCGCGCAACTTCGGTCCGACCGGCCCCCATCAGGCCCGCGAACCCCAGAATCTCGCCCTTCTGGACCGAGAAGCTGACATCCTTGATCTCTTTGCCGCGATTTAAACCGGACACCTCAAGCGAAACTTCGGCGTCGCCAAGATCAGGCACGTCCAGAGGTTTCTCGTTCACCTCACGCCCCACCATCATGGCGATGATTTGGCTGATTGGTGTCTCAGCCGCGCCTACGGTGCCCACATATTCGCCATCGCGCATCACGGTGACGCGGTCCGCGATCTGCTTAAGCTCGTCCATTTTGTGACTGATATAGACGATGCCCACGCCCTCGGCCTTGAGGCGGCGAATGATCACGAACAGCTCGGCTATCTCAGCATCGTTCAGGGCCGCTGTGGGTTCGTCCATGATAAGAACCTTGGACCGGAAAGACAGCGCCTTGGCAATCTCGACCATCTGCTGTTTCGCAATGGTCAGGCTGCCTACCAGTGTCTTTGGATCCAGCGACAGGTTCATCGAGGCGAAAATCTCGGCCGTCTGTGCGTTTAGCGCGGCCTCGTCCAGTCTACCAAAGCTCTTGCGGGGCTCTCGACCGATAAAGATGTTCTGCGCTACGGTCAGATCATTCATCAGGCTCAGTTCCTGATGGATGATACCGATGCCCAGATCCTGCGCTTCGCCGGGCGTGGTCGGGCTGACCGACTTGGCTTCGATCACCAGATCACCACCGTCGCGCTGATAAATCCCCGACAGGATCTTCATCAGCGTGCTTTTCCCGGCACCGTTCTCGCCCATAAGTGCGTGAACCTCGCCCGAAAACAGATCGAACTGCACTGTTTTCAGCGCGTGCACGCCGGGGAAATACTTTTCGATCCCCGTCATGTCGACCAGTTTTGTCATGTTCCCTCCCATGCTACCCTCATCCCCCAGGGTGCGTAATTACATTACCGCGCCGATCTGCCAGGGGACGAACTCGACCCCCCCAAATCCAAGCTCTTCGCTTTTAGTTTTCTCGCCTGAGGCAACGCGGATCAGAATTTCAAACAATTCCTCTCCTTTCGCCTCGATGCTGACACCATCGGTGACGATGTCACCGCAGTTCAGGTCCATATCGTCGGCCATCCGTGCGTACATCTCAGAGTTCGTTGCCAGCTTGACGCAAGGCGTCGGCTGATAGCCCGAGACCGAACCCCGCCCGGTGGTGAAAACGATCAGGTTCGCGCCTGAGGCCACCTGCCCCGTCACCGAACACGGGTCGAAACCTGGGCTGTCCATGAAGACAAAGCCCTTCTTGTCCACGATCTCGCCAAACTTATAGACGTCCCGCATCGGAGCAGTGCCGCCTTTGGCAACCGCACCCAGAGATTTTTCGAGGATGGTTGTCAGTCCACCGCGCTTGTTGCCGGGGCTTGGATTGTTATCCATCTCGCCGCCGTTGCGTTCGGTGTAGTCTTCCCACCACTGGATGCGCTCGATCAGCTTGGCGCCAACTTCGGGCGTTTCGGCGCGGCGAGTCAAAAGATGCTCGGCACCGTATACTTCGGACGTTTCCGACAGGATTGTCGTTCCGCCGTGACGCACTAGCAGGTCGGATGCATATCCCAGTGCAGGGTTTGCAGTGATGCCCGAATACCCGTCCGAGCCTCCGCATTGCATTCCTACCGTAATTTCGCTGATTGGCGCGGGTTCGCGTGTTACTTGATTGGCAAGTTCGGCAATACCCTTGATCTCGGCCAAGCCCCGGTCAATTGTGCGCCGCGTGCCGCCTTCGTTTTGGATAGTCATATAACGCAGAGCACCATCGGCGCGGATCGGACGACCCCCCACCAGATCTGCCACTTGCATGACTTCGCATCCCAGACCGATCAGAAGAATACCCGCGAAGTTCGGATGTTGTGCATAGCCCGCAAGAGTGCGGAACAAGGTCGCGTACCCTTCATCCTTACCGGACATCCCGCAGCCTGTGCCGTGCACAATTGGGACCACGCCGTCTACATTGGGAAACTCGTCAAGAATTCCGGATTTCTCGGCTGCCTCGGCGATGAACCGTGCAACCGAGCCCGAGCAGTTCACCGTGGTCAGAATCCCGATGTAATTCCGTGTTCCCACTTTGCCATCCGCGCGGTGGTAGCCCAAAAATGTGCGCTCTTCCGCAATTGCGGGTAACGCGGAGTTTGCAGATGCGTAGGCATAGTCCTGTTGATGCGCGCCCATGCCCAGGTTGTGGACGTGAATATGGTCACCCGGCGCAATATCCGATTTCGCCTGGCCAATGATCTGACCATAGCGAATCACGTTCTGCCCTTTGGAAATTGGCGCAACCGCGATTTTATGGCCGCGCGAAATCTGAGAGATCAGCGGAACCGGCACGTCATTGGGCTGCTCGCCTGCTTGCAATTCACGCAGTGCGATAACGACATTGTCATCGGGGCTCAGCTTCACCGTATCGCGAGTCGGGGGCGTGAAAGCCTTTATTTCTTGATCTGCTTGCATCGTTTTCCTGCTTGCTTGCCAGTGATTGCTAAACTGCGATCACATACTTGTCAACTAACATGTTAGTATGCTAGATCAACTTTCATGAATAAGCCACAAGATATCGACGCGACGCTTTTGCGTGACATTTCATCGACCGAAGGTTCGTTGGCCAACCGTGTTTATTTGTCTATCAAACACGCAATCCTGTCTCTGGACTTTGCGCCCGGAGCGAACCTCAGGAAAGCGCCGATATGCGAACGGCTTGGCGTGTCCCGCGCGCCGGTTGCCGAAGCCATCGCGCGACTGGATGCAGAAGGGTTGGTGGACGTCGTTCCGCAATCCGGAACCCGAGTTTCTTATTTCTCGATGTCAGAGATACGCGAAGGCATGTTTCTGCGCGAAGCGTTAGAATTGGCGACAATTGCCAAAGTCGCCCGCGACCTAACCGAGGATCAGCGTCGCAGGTTAAGTCGCAACATGCGTTTGCAAGAGCTTCTGGTCGAGGATGAGGATATCTCGGGCTTTTATCAGGCCGATGAAGAATTTCATGCTCTGCTGATGGATTTCACGGGTTTCCACCGTTTGGCAGATGTTGCGCAGACCGTTTCCCTTCAGGTTAGCCGCGCACGTATGCTGCTGCTGCCGACGCCAGGCCGGATCGTTGAAACGCTTGAAGAGCACCGGTCGATATTCAACGCAATAGTAGAGCGCGATGAAGACATGGCGCAGCAGGCCATGCGCCGCCATATGGGCCAGCTCATGCCTCGGATCGAAGTCTTGCGTCAGGAAAAACCCCACCTTTTCAACTTATCGCTCCAAACCGAACGAGAGGCAGGATGACCGCTTCAACTACAGAATTACTGAACAACCGCACGGCGCGCCCTGTACCATTGACCCGCATGGGTTTCGGTGGCGCACCATTGGGGAACCTCTATCGTAAGGTTTCCGACGAAGACGCCCAAGCGGCCCTGCAGGCGGCCTATGATGCGGGTATCCGCTTTTTTGATACTGCACCGCAATACGGGCTTGGACGCTCCGAGCAACGCTTTGGCGAAGCAATCGCCCGCTTTGGACGCGAAAATATCCAGCTGTCGACCAAGATCGGGCGACTTCTGCTGGATTGTGAACCGCATGAAGTGACCCCTGAGGCTTTTGTTGACGTGCCGCAAAAGCGGATCGTGTTTGACTATACCTATGACGGAGTGATGCGTTCCTACGAGGCCAGCCGCGAACGGATCGGGGTGGCCAACGCGGATATTCTGCTGATCCATGACGTCTGTGTTTTCAGCCAGGGCAGTCAGGAGATGTCCGATGCCAAGGTGCGCGAGCTGTTTGACGGCGGCGGCTACAAAGCGCTGGTAGAGCTGCGTGACGCCGGTGAAATCGCAGCCATCGGAGCGGGCGTGAACGAATGGCAAGTTTGCGAAAAACTACTTGGTCTGGGCGATTTCGATGGCTTCCTTCTGGCGGGGCGCTACACCCTGTTGGAACAAGAGGCGCTGGACAGCTTTTTGCCGCTTTGTGAAAAGCGTGACGTAGGAATTATCCTGGGCGGTCCCTACAATTCGGGGATTCTGGCAACCGGTGCAGTGCCGGGCGCAAAGTACAACTATGATGATGCACCAGAAGAGATTTTGCAGCGCGTCCGCAACATCGAAGCTGTATGTCAGGCGCACAAGACACCTCTGATCGCGGCGGCTTTACAGTTCGTGTTGGGGCATCCGTCCGTCAAAACTGTGATCCCCGGCGCGGTAAACGCCGCCGAGGTGCAGGCCAATGTCGCGTTGCTGGATCGCGAGATTCCTGCCGGCCTTTGGTCCGACCTGCGCGGCGAAGGGCTGATCCGGCCTGATGCTCCGCTTCCTTCGGAGGCCGCCGATGCTGCGTGACATCGACCCGATCCTGTCACCCGAATTGCTGCACACCTTGCGTGCGATGGGCCATGGCGATGAAATCGTGATCGCGGACGCCAATTTTCCGGGAACGAGTACCGGACCGCTCTGCATTCGGGCCGACGGATCGTCGGCCAGTGAGATCCTGCGCGCAGTTTTGTCGGTGATGCCACTGGACAATTTTGTGCCGGACCCAGCACTGACGATGCAGGTGGTCGGAGACGCCGATGCTGTGCCAGAGGCGGTCGCGGATTTTCAGCAGATCATCAATGAAACGGCAGACAACCCGGCTGTGGTGCAGGGTCTTGAACGCTTCGCGTTCTATGATCGCGCCGCAACAGCTTTTGCCGTTGTTCAGACAGGTGAGCGCAGGTTGTATGGCAACATCATCTTGAAAAAGGGTGTGATTGGATGAAGATCGACGCGCACCAGCATTTCTGGGCTTTGGCTCGGGGCGATTATGGTTGGCTCACTTCGGAACTGGCCACGATTTATCGGGACTTTGGTCCGTCAGACCTAGCCCCTTTGATCGAAGCGGCCGGGATTGAGGGGACCGTTCTTGTACAGGCGGCGCCGACTGTGGCCGAGACGGAATATATGTTGTCTCTGGCTGACCACACGCCTTTTATCAAAGGGGTAGTCGGGTGGGTCGACTTCGAAGCAATGGACGCGGCCGGTCAGATCAAGGCGCTGTCCGCGCATCCGGCGCTTGTCGGTTTGCGGCCGATGATTCAGGACATAGCTGATCCCATTTGGATGTTGGACGACGCATTGTCTTCTGCGTTTTTTGCCATTCAGCAGAACGACCTGACATTTGACGCTCTGACTTTGCCCCAACATCTGGCCCCTCTGCGTCAGTTGCTGGCGCGCCATCCCGAGATGCGCGTGGTCATCGATCACGGCTCCAAGCCTTTGATACGCGATGGTGTGATCGACGGATGGGCTCAGGATATGGCGGCCTTGGCGCAGGAAACCTCGGCCTATTGCAAATTGTCCGGCCTTGTGACCGAAGCAGCTGCGGATTGGAGCACTGACGACTTGCGCCCATACGTTAACCACCTCTTGGACACGTTCGGCTCGGAACGCCTGATCTGGGGCAGCGACTGGCCAGTTTGTACCTTGGCCAGCACTTATCAGCGCTGGTTGGATACCACCGACACACTTCTGAGCGATCTCTCGGAAAACGAACGCAATGCGGTTCTGGGCGGTAACGCCGCCCGTGCCTATAACCTCAGGGACTGAAATGACTTCTCCTAAACTGGATTCAGACGGGCTGTGGCTCGGGCGTGTTGAACGCCCCGGTGTTGGCCCTGCTGTCGTAACCCTGCGCGATGGTCAGGTTGTCGACATCACCTCGAAAACTGCACCGACCGCGCGCGACATCCTCGAAATGGACGATGCCGCAGGGTATGTGCGCTCAGCTTCGGGCGAGACGCTCGGACCGCTAGATGGGGAACATCAATGGCTGGCGCCTTGTGACCTGCAGGCGGTGAAAGCCTGTGGTGTCACGTTCGCCGGCTCTATGGTTGAACGTGTCATCGAAGAGCAGGCAGCCGGCGACCCGGCCAAGGCCGAAGCCATCCGCAAGCGCATTGGTGCCCGTATTGGTGACAGCCTGTCCAATATCGTGCCCGGTTCGGAAGATGCGGCACAGGTAAAGGCGGCGCTTATCTCGGAAGGTCTGTGGAGCCAGTATCTGGAAGTTGGCATCGGGCCCGACGCCGAAGTGTTTTCCAAGGCGCAGGTGCTGTCTTCGGTTGGGTTCGGTGCGGATGTTGGGCTCCACCCAATTTCGACGTGGAACAACCCTGAGCCCGAAGTCGTACTGGCTGTGACGTCCAAGGGTGAAATCAAGGGGGCGACGCTGGGCAATGATGTAAACTTGCGCGACGTTGAGGGGCGCTCGGCCTTGCTGCTGAGCAAAGCCAAGGACAACAACGCCTCTTGCGCCATCGGACCCATGATCCGCCTGTTCGACGACAACTTTGATCTGGACGACGTGCGCAATGCCGAATTGACCCTGACTGTTACCGGCCCGGATGGGTTTGTGCTGAACGGAAATTCGTCGATGTCCCAAATCAGCCGTGATCCCGCGGATCTGGTGAAGCAAACCGTCGGGCGTCATCACCAATATCCGGACGGATTTATGCTGTTCCTCGGAACGCTTTTCGCTCCGACACAGGATCGCGACACTCCGGGTGGCGGGTTCACTCACAAGATCGGTGACGCTGTCACGATTGCAAACGACAAACTGGGCGCTCTGACCAATACGGTGCGCCTGTCGACGGAATGCCCGGAATGGACGTTCGGGGCGTCTCATCTGATGCGAAACCTGGCCCAACGCGGGCTGATTTAAGGAAAATTTGAACATGTTGACCGGAAAACACCTGATCGCGGGCGAATGGGTCGCGACCGACGCTTCTTTTACCTCGGAACCGGCGCACGGGCCCAGCCACGACTTTTGCGTGGGCACGCCTGCGTTGGTCGATGCAGCCGTCGAAGCCGCTGAAGAGGCATTTGCCAGCTTTGGTTGGTCTTCGCGTGCGGATCGCGCCGCGCTGCTGCGCAAAATCGCTGATGAGATCGACGCCTGCGGCGATGCCATCACCGAAATCGGAACGCAAGAAACCGGCCTGCCCGAGGCGCGTCTGCAGGGTGAGCGTGGCCGCACCGTCGGCCAGCTGCGCCTGTTCGCAGATCATATCGAAAAGGGCGACTATCTGGACCTGCGCCACGACCCGGCTATGCCGGACCGCGCGCCCCTGCCCCGCCCCGATCTGAAGATGATCCAACGCCCGCTGGGCCCCGTCGCCGTGTTCGGCGCATCGAATTTCCCGCTGGCGTTCTCGGTCGCGGGTGGGGATACCGCTGCGGCGCTGGCCGCAGGTTGCCCGGTGGTGGTCAAAGGCCATTCGGCGCACCCCGGCACGGGTGAGATCGTGGCGCAGGCCATTGATGCCGCGATCAAGGCGACCGGTGTGCATCCGGGTGTTTTCTCGCTGGTTCAAGGCGGTAAGCGCGATGTGGGCACTCGTTTGGTGCAGCACCCTCTAATCCGGGCCGTGGGCTTTACCGGCAGCCTTGGCGGTGGTCGTGCCCTCTTCGACCTGTGCGCGCAACGCGATGAGCCGATCCCTTTCTTTGGTGAGCTGGGCTCGGTCAATCCGATGTTCATCCTGCCTCGGGCCGCCGCTGCGCGCGGGGCCGAGATCGGGACGGGTTGGTCGGGTTCACTGACCATGGGTGCGGGGCAGTTCTGCACCAATCCGGGTATTGCCGTTGTGATCGACGGGCCAGACGCGGATGCGTTCCAATCGGCAGCCGAAACCGGCCTGTCCGCTGTTGCCAACCAGACCATGCTAACCGACGGGATTGCCGCCGCGTATCGCGATGGCGTATCGCGCGTTGCGTCCGGCACCGGCGTGACTCAGATCATTGGTACCAGTTGCGAAACCCGCGACGCGGCACCCTATCTGTTCACTGTCTCGGGCGACGATTGGCTGGCCGACCACAAGCTGCAGGAAGAGGTCTTTGGCCCTCTGGGTATAGTTGTTCGTGTTCGCGATGCCGACCAGATGCTGCAGGTGGCGCGCGCCATCGAAGGTCAGTTGACTTGTACCCTGCATTTGGACGCGGGTGATACAGCCGACGCACAGGCGCTGCTGCCGTTGCTAGAGCGTAAAGCAGGGCGTCTGCTGGCCAACAGCTTCCCTACCGGGGTCGAGGTGTGTGATACCATGGTGCATGGTGGCCCCTACCCCGCGTCGACCAATTTTGGTGCAACTTCTGTGGGCACGCTGTCGATCCGTCGCTTCCTACGTCCGGTCTGCTATCAGGACATTCCTGTCGCGCTTTTGCCCGAGCAGATGTAACCTAAGGCAAGTCCGCCCGCTCCCATTTATGATGTATATGGCGACCCTTCTTTGGGGTGCCGCTGTCGTCGGGGGCGGGTAATCACAGTTTAAAAGGATGGTGGAATGAAACTGCTGCGCTACGGACCCACGGGTCAAGAAAAACCGGGGTTGATGGATGGAAACGGCGCGATCCGTGATTTGTCGGGCGAAGTCGGTGATATCGCAGGCGCCGCGCTGAGTGATGACAGCCTCGCACGTCTGCGCGCGATCGACCCTGCAACCCTGCCGCTGGTCGAGGGCGACCCGCGCATCGGCGCCTGTGTGGGCCAGGTTGGCAAGTTCATTTGCATTGGCCTCAACTATGCCGATCACGCGGCTGAATCGGGCATGGACCTGCCCGCCGAGCCGGTGATTTTCTTCAAGGCCACATCCGCCATTATCGGCCCCAATGACACGGTCGAAATCCCCCGCAACTCGGTCAAGACCGATTGGGAGGTCGAGCTGGGCGTGGTGATCGGAAAAGAGGCCAAATACGTCTCGGAAGAGGACGCTCTGGACCATGTGGCGGGCTATTGCGTGGTCAACGATCTGTCCGAGCGTGACTTTCAGCTGCACCGCTCGGGGCAATGGGTCAAGGGCAAGTCGGCGGATCTTATAGTTTCCGAACAGAACTTCAGCATGAGCGAGCTCGACCCCTAAAGCCAGACAGTCGAACACGGTGGCCGCCAGTAAAAGGTGGGATATGCCGTGACCGTGATAGTCGTCCAAAACCGTACAAGCGATTTCGACATCCTTGTCTTGCCGGTTACCCCGGATTGCATGCACGGCGGCGATGGGCCGCCCATTCTGTTCAGAGTCTACGGCACCCCAAGCTACGTGTTTGTCGCCATCCACGTTGGCCAGAAGGTCCAAAACGGGTTCTGGGGCGTCGTGAAACGCAGAAAAGAAGCGCATGTATCGGGATTGGTCGGACAGATCATGGATTGCTTGCGCAATCAGATGTTTGTCGGAAACGCCCATTGGGCGCACGTAGATGCTGACACCGTTGTCCAACCTTGCCTTGAAGCCTCGGTCATTGTCCAGATATAGGGAAGTTGAACCCATTGCACCGCCGCTTTCGTTTGGTTCCCCGTTTTTCTTGTCTTCGCGGATCTTTCAAATCACGCTCTGTAATTTAGTCTTATGACGCATTTGGCAAACTTTTTCGAACTGACCTAGCGTTCCAGATGCTTCCTGTCCTGAGCTGTCAGTAGATTGTCCGATTTTGCTTGTTTGATACATGAGTCAGCTAGGCACCATGCGCCTCGTGCTGTGTGTTTGTAAGGTAGCAGGCGGGGTGCCCGGCACGTCGTGCCGGGCATATAAGTCACGCCCATGTGACGATATCGGCCATCTCGCGGCGCGTTTTGGCGAACATCGGACCATCCGCACGATAGCCGAACGCCACCATAACGGCAGGTTTGTAGACGTTGGTATCAATCCCAAAATGATCGCGCAAAACAGCTTCGGTTTTGTCCAACTCGAACCCTTCGATGGGGCATGAATCAATTCCCATAAGCGCACCGGCGGTCATCATGTTGCCGAGAACGATGTAAGCCTGCCGCGCAGCCCATTTTTCGATATCCGCGTCGGTTTCCAATTTGAAATCATGCGCTTGAAACTTGGCGTAAGCCCCGCCGAGCATCTCGATGACTTCTTCGGGGAACTGTTTGACCTCGCGGTTGTGCTGGGCCAAATAATCCGACCCTGCTTTCATGGTTGCGCCAGTATGTGACAGGATGATCACGTAATGGCTTGCGGTTCCAAGCTGTCCGGCAGTACCATTCGTGGCGCCGTTCGCGCCCCAGGTGAAGTCACGAAACAGCTCTCGATTCTCGGGGGATTGCACAACCAGCAACTGGAACGGTTCGGTCCCGAACGAGGTCGGCGACAGGCGTGCCGCTTCCAGAATTGTGTTGAATTCGCTCTCAGTGATTTTTCGTTCAGGATCGAACACTTTAGTTGCGTGGCGGAAATTGAAGGCGTCGATGATCTGAGTCTGAACATCGCTGGTTTCGATGAGGTCTTTCATGGAATGAGGCTCCGAATTGGTGATGAGCCGCATCTATGCCCTTCCATTGTCTGCCGCTATCTGCAGAATTCGGAAATGATAATCCCGTGTACCGGAAGAATAGCTTCAGATCAGGTCGGCGTAGAGCACCTTGTTGGCGGCGATGATCCGAACACGCATGAAATCCAAAAACGCGCGGACTCGGGCATGCATCAATCGGCCCGGTGGGCGCACGGCCCAGATTTTCGAATCCGGCCAGGCGCGTAGATGTGGCAGAACCCGAACCAGACGCCCGGATCGAATGTGATCTCCGGTCTGCCACAGGCAGGCTTTGTTGATCCCCAATCCGGCCAGCGTCCAATCCATCGCTGCATCACCAAGGCTGACGGTCGCGGGGCCAGACACGCGCACATCATGCATGGTGTCCGATTGATCAATCAGGTGCCAGACCTCACGCGGGTGCATTGTCAGGCAAGCGTGATTGGCCAGGTCGGCCGCAGTTTCAGGCGCCCCTGCCCGTTCCAGATAGGAAGGTGCCGCAACCAGCAGACGCGGATCGTCGTCCAGTTTCTGGGCCAACAGGCTGGATGGGCCAAGATCGCCTAGACGAAACGCCAGATCGTACCCCAGTTCCACAATGTCGAGCACCGTATCGGTTAGGTTCAGATCAAGCTCTACATGCGGGTAGAGCCGAAGGAATTCGGGTACATGTGGCACTATATGTGACCGCCCGAATGACGCGGATGCTGTTACCCGCAGTTTGCCTGATACTGTTCCAGAGTTTCCAGACAGCATGGTTCGCGCATCTTCGACGTCTTCGAGGATGCGCTTGGCATGCTCCAGAAACAGCTCTCCGTCCGGGGTTAGGGATACAGCCCGCGTGGTGCGGTTCAGCAGTTTGACATCCAGTTCGGTTTCAAGCGCCTGCAGGCGTTGTGAGGTGTTGGTGGCCGAGAACCCGAACTCCGCCCCTGCCCGTCCAATGGCACCCAGGGTGGCCACTCGGACAAACAGGTTTAGGTTTTTCAAATCAAATGACATGGCGTCAGGGATAGTACGAAACACCCATCTGCGCCACTAGCCGGGCCAGGGCAGCGAATAAGTTTTGACGTTGGTAAAGAACTTCATCGCTTCGATTACGCCTTCTTTCACGCCGTTGCCGCTGTCCTTGATCCCGCCAAAGGGCGACATCTCGATCCTGTAGCCTGGTTGTTCCCAGATGTTGCAAGTGCCAACGTCCAACCCGTTGATAAAGGCGATTGCCCGGTTCAAATCGTTGGTGCACACGCCCGAGGACAGGCCGAACTCGGTACTGTTCGAGATTCCCATAACCTTCGCATCGTCATCGGGCACGCGCACGATAGGTACGATGGGCCCAAAAGTTTCTTCCATCACCAACTCGCTGTCATGGGGAACCTTGTCGACCACAATCGGAGGCAGCAATGCCCCCTGGCGACCGGGGTGGTACAGGATTTCCGCACCTTCGGCCTCGGCCATGTGGACGCGTTTTTCAAACAGCGCGGCGGCTTTGTCATGGATCACACAGCCCAGTTGAGTTTCCGGGTCCTGAGGGTCACCGAACCGGATCGCCTTCGCTTTCTCTAACACCAGAGGAACGAATTTGTCGGCCACGCTTTCTTGTACCAAAATGCGTTTGATCGCAGTGCAGCGCTGGCCCGAATTGCCGGTTGCACCTGCGACCGCGATGGTGGCGGCCTTGTCCAGATCATCATCACTGAGATCGTTCAGAACGATCAATGGGTCATTTCCGCCCAACTCCAGCGCCTGGCGTTTGTATCCGGCTTTCGACGCGATCAATTTGCCAACCGGAACACCTCCGGTGAAGGTGATGATGTCGATGTTTTCGTTGGTGATCATCTCGTCACCAATATCCTGCGGCCAACCGGTTACAACCTGGAACATCTCGGGCGGCAGACCGGCCTCATACAGAATATCGGCCAGCGCCAAACAGGTTAGCGGCGTCAACTCGGTGGGTTTGCAAACCATACAGTTATTGGTCGCAATTGAAGGTGCGATCTTGTGGCTGACCATGTTTAGCGGATGGTTGAACGGTGTAATGGCGCTGATTGCCTTGACGGGTTCACGTTTGGTGAAAATCTTACGCTCTTTCCCGTTATGGGTCAGATCGCACGAGAAAATCTCCCCATCGTCTTTTAACGCCTCGGCAGCGGCAAACTGATAGACGTCCTGCGCGCGTTTCGTTTCGTAAATCGAATGCTGATGGCAAATGCCCAGTTCCAACGTCAGCCATTTGGCCAGGTAATCCCGCTTTTCACCGATCAACTCGCCCGCGCGCTGCAGGATCTGGCTGCGTTCGTATCGAGTCAGTTTCGGCGTGTAGTTTGCGGCAATCTCAAATGCCTTGCGTGCGTGTTCCGCTGTCCCTGCCGGGACGGTGCCCACGACCTCATTCGTATAGGGGTAGTGGACCGGTACAGTGGCATCGGTAAAGACAACCTCTCCTCCGATACGCATTCCTTCGTGGCGAATGTCTGAAGCGTTCATGATCCCGTCCATTTTATTGCGCTGCGGCGGTGGTAGCATAGAAAAACGCGTCAAAGTTCCTCAGTTCTGGTTGCGAGGGTAAATCCAGGACGCGGTTGACAATAAAGGGAACTTCTTGCTCGGTCAGGCCGCCATGGCTGCGCAACGGTTCCTTCAAGGCGGCCAGATCGTGACGATCCTCGGAGGTGCCGATGCAGATATTCTCACCCGAGACCATGACGATATCCCCAATCCGATCACCGGGAAGTTCGTATTCCGCGATGGCTTCTTCCTTGGTCAGGACATGGGTGATACCGTCGGTCGCTTTCAGCTTGTCCACAATATCGGAACGGTTCGCACCTTCAGGAAGATAAGCGGTGGCAAAGCTGCCAAGCGCGCCATGGTGAACCACATAAGGGTCAGTGATCGGCAGGATCACACGGGCTGCATCCTTCCCCATCCAGTCGTCCATTAGGTCCTGGACATAGACTACGTTAGGTGTTCCGTCCGTATGGTGTTTGGGCTTCATGCCATGATCTGCAGTGACGACGATGGCTGCGCCCATAGCATCCAACTGCGCCAGATACCGGTCGAACATCGCGTAGAAATCCAGTGCACCCTGCTGGTCAGGCGCGAATTTGTGCTGAATGTAGTCTGTGGTCGAAAGGTACATGATATCAGGCTTGAACTCCTCCAACAGCTTCACACCCGCAGCGAAAACAAATTTCGACAAGTCCGCCGAGTACACTTCGGGCACAGGCATTCCCAGCCATTGACTTGCGTTGTCGATACCGTGTTCGGCCTTTGTCGTCTCGCCCGAGCGTTCGGACGAGAACGCGACGGCGCGCTCTTCGTCAAACTTCAATCCGGCACCAAGCAAAGCGCGCAGCTTGTCCTTGGCAGTCACCATGGCGACCCGGTATCCAGCCTCGTAGAACTTTGAAAAGATAGTAGGCGCACGCAGAAAACGAACGTCATTCATCATTACTTCTTCACCGCTGTCAGGGTCGATCAAGTAATTCCCACAGATTCCATGAATGCTGGGCGGACGTCCGGTCGCGATTGACAGGTTGTTGGGGTTGGTAAAGGACGGAATGACCGAGTGCGCTAGTCGGTCCGTGCCGGTCTCACGTATTCGCTTGAGCGTGGGCATCAGCCCTTTGGCGATGGCTACATCCAGATACTCTGGCTCGCAGCCATCGAGACAAATCGCAATCGCGGGAACTTTGGGAGTCGGATAAACTCTTTCATTTGCGGTGATCGGGGTTTGAGCTGTCATAGGGCGGTCCTTGCGTATGAGCGATAGTCAGATCAACAGTGGATGACACACGGGGTCTATTTTGAAAGATGGTTCAGGCGACCTTGGATTTTTTGCCATCCTGCGCGTCCAGCGTTTCCAGGAATGCCTCTTTTGTGCCCGCAAAATTACGGCCGCGTTCACCGGCAAAGGCTTCATCGACAATATTCATTCGTTGAGCGTCGGATATGCCGTAGTCTGCAAACCGGGTGGAAACACCTAGCCGATTCAGGAAGGTCGTCAGTTCAATCGAAGCGGAACTCAGATCCGAACCGAAAACATCGTGCAGGGCAGCCTGTCTAAACCCGCCAATGCCGTCGACCGAACTTAAGATCACTGGCAGCGTGAACGAACAAGCAATTCCGTGCTGTATACCCCAGCCGAGGGTTATTGGATAAGACAGGTTATGGGCGATGGCAGTCTTTGTATTGGAAAAGGCTAGCCCGGCGCTGAGTGCTGCATCTGCGATCTGCGTGCGCAGACTAAGGTTGCCTAGATCGTTTAGCAGATCGGGCAAAGTGTCTAGAATGGTGCCAGCTGCATGGACGGCATGTCTGGCCGAAATAGAGTTTGCATTGATGTTCCATATGCTTTCCAAAGCATGGGAAAGTGTGTCCAACCCAGTGGACAGGGTCAGTTCATGGGGTTTGTTGACCATAAGTTCAGGATCAATCACCGCAGCTTCTGGGTAGAGATTTTGTCGCGAAAGCGAGTATTTTCTGCCGCGCTGCTCGTCCCAAACTGTGGCCCAACATGTAACCTCACTACCGGTGCCAGCAGTCGTCGGAACCGCAATAATGGGAATGGTTCCCAAGTTTGCCGCGCCGCCGCCGGTTTCTAAATACTTCACTACATTGTCAAAACTGCCATCTGCGGCCGCAAAAACCTTGGCCGAGTCGATTACGGACCCACCTCCTAAGGCTACAATCACCTCGATTTGGTGTCGTATTCCAGCTAACTGCGCGCACTGGTGCCCAAGCAGCTGGAAATCCGGGTTGGGTGCGATGTCGTTTATTACTACCGCAGCTGGTCCAGCCGCTTCTTCGACCCGCTGCGCGAGGCGCTGGAAGGGATCACTTGGATAAGTGACCAAAGCATAATTTCGGCCGCCAATCAGTTTTGGCAGTTCCGAAACAGAACCGGCGCCAAACATGATTTCAACCGGATTGGAATAGCGCCACATTGGACCCTCATAGGAAATTGGCCTACTTTGTTCGGCGGCAATCTGGATCACTTTATTCCATCGGTCCAATAGATTGTTTGGATGATAAGTATTGATTGTTGCAATAGAATTGCAAAATTCTGACATTACTGATTGAGAGGCTTGGAAATACGCAAGTGACTTTGTATTTTGGATACACACTCCACCACTCGAGATACAACATATGAGCGGAACACGCGCGATCCCACGGCAAAGCCTGCCCGATGTCATAACAAACGATCTGCGCGAGCGGATACTAAGCGGGGAGATGGCCGAGGGAGAGGTTATTCGGCAAGAAGCGCTGGCCGAGGATTACGACGTTTCCCGCATGCCAATCCGCGAGGCACTCAAACGACTGGACGCCGAAGGTCTTGTTCAATTGACGAACAACCGTGGCGCGTCGGTGACCACTCATTCTCTGTCCGAGATCGCCGAGATTTTCGATCTGCGCGTTTTGCTTGAGGTCGATCTTTTCCGGCACGCAATACCGCGGATGACCCTAACCCATTTTTCCGAGTGTGAGCGCATTCTGGATGAGATGGAGAAGTCTTACGATGCCAATGACGTGGGCCGTTGGGGCGGGTTGAACAATGCTTACCACATGGCGCTATATGCTGCCGCTGATCGCGGGTTGAGCAATGAAATCCTGCAACGCGTCAACTTGCAATCGGACCGCTATGTCCGAATGCACCTGAGTGTAATGAAACAGCGAGAGCCTGCTAAGAAAGACCACCGCGAGCTGCTATCGCTGGCCCGAGCCGGACAGGTCGAGAGCGCCTGCGCTCTGTTGACCCGCCACATAGCACGCACCAAGGATCAGTTGCTGGAGATGGTGACTGCCACGCGCAACGGTGACTAAAATCAATCCAGCGGGTGTAGGCAAGCCACCTGATGCGACTCACCACTCAGATCTGGCGGTGCGGCGCGGCATTCATCGGTTGCAAGCCAGCAGCGTTGCGCGAAGGCACAGCCCAAGGGGATGTTCATGGGTGAGGGCAACTCGCCCTCCAGCTTGATCCGTTCCTTGCGCGCCTCAGGGTCCGCGCGCGGCGTGGTCGATAACAGCGCTTTGGAATAGGGATGACGGGGGGCGGCGAACAGTTGGTCTTTCGTGGCGTGCTCGACCGCGCGGCCCAGATACATAACGATCACATCATCGGCGAAGTGTTTAACTACCGACAGGTCATGCGAGATGAACAGATAGGCAAGGTTCAGGCGTTCCTGCAACTCGACCAGCAGGTTCAGGATTTGGGACTGGATCGATACATCCAATGCCGAGACCGGTTCGTCCAGGACCAACACCTTAGGATTCAACATTAGAGCGCGGGCAATGGCGATCCGCTGGCGCTGACCGCCCGAGAACATATGCGGATAACGGTCGTAGTGTTCGGGACGCAGGCCGACAAGGTTAAGCATTTCGCGCGCCCGCGCCTCGCGGTCGGAGGCGGACATGTTGGGGCGGTTGATAGTCAGCGGCTCCTGTAGGATCTGCCCGATCCTTTGCCGGGGGTTGAGCGAGCCATACGGATCCTGGAATACGATCTGAACGGTCTCACGCATTTCGGCCCATTTCGATGGGGTGACATCGGTGCCGTCTATTGTAAGTGTTCCGGACGTCGGTTCTTCGATCATAGTGACGACACGTGCCAATGTGGATTTGCCGCAGCCGGATTCTCCGACGATGGCAAGTGTCTTGCCAGGATTCAGTTCAAAATCTACTCCGGACAGGGCTTTGACCGTTGCGGATTTCGACAACAGCCCGCCTCTGACCTCGTAGTGCCGAGCCAACGCAGTTGCCTGAACGATAGGGGCCGTCATGCGATTTCTCCGGCTGCAATTCTTTCGACATGGTGACACCGGGCTTTGCCGAATGATTCACTATGTGGTGTGGGGGGGATGGATTGGCAGGTGTTATCCGCAAACATGCACCTCGGGCTGAATAGGCACCCCTTTGGTCGGTCAAACTGGCCGGGAACGACACCGGGGATGGTTGGCAGCATTTTCGAAGTTGCCCGTTCCGGCAGTGCGCTTAGCAACGCCGAGGTATAGGGGTGGCGCGGGGTGCGGAACAGATCTTTGACGGGCTGTTCTTCAACCTTTTGACCAGCGTATTGTACCTGCACGCGTTCGGCGGTTTCGGCTACCACGCCCATATCGTGGGTGATCAGCACCAGACCCATCCCCTGTTCATCGCGCAGGCGCACCAGCAGATCCAGAATTTGCGCCTGAATGGTGACATCCAGCGCTGTTGTCGGCTCATCAGCGATCAGCAGCTTGGGGTTGCACGCAATCGCCATGGCGATCATGACCCGCTGGTTCATCCCCCCAGACATCTGGTGTGGAAAGGTGTTCAGCCGGTTTTCCGGCGCGGGAATGCCGACCTGATCAAACAGCTCGATCGCGCGTTGGTGACGATCTTTGCGGTTCATGCCCAGATGGATGCGCAGCGCCTCTTTGATCTGGAACCCCACAGTGAAACAGGGGTTGAGCGACGACATCGGTTCCTGAAAGATCATGGCGATGTCCTTGCCGATGATCTTGCGCCGGTCGCGAGCCGAGATTTTGGTCAGGTCGATGCCTTCGAAACTCAGCTGGTCGGCCGTGATCGTGGCGGTCCAGGGCAACAGGCCCATCAACGCCAGCATCGACACGGATTTGCCCGAGCCGCTTTCGCCGACGATGGCCATCAGCTCGCCCCGGTCGACAGACAGGTCCACCCCGTCGACGGCGCGGAACTTACCCGAGGCGGTAGCGAATTCGACAGTGAGGTTTCGGATGTCCAACAAACTCATATCGTCAGCTCCGCTTCAGTTTCGGGTCCAGCGCGTCGCGCAGGCCGTCGCCCATCAGGTTGATCGCCAGCACCGTGATCAGAATGGCAAGGCCGGGGAAGGTGACGACCCACCAGGCGCGCAGAATGAACTCGCGCGCTTCGGCCAGCATGGTGCCCCATTCCGGCGTGGGGGGCTGTGCGCCCATTCCCAGAAATCCAAGGGCAGCGGCGTCCAGAATAGCGGTTGAGAATGACAGCGCCGCCTGCACAATGATCGGGGCCAGACAGTTGGGCAGCACAGTCTTGAACATCAACCGCGCCTTGCCCGCGCCCGCGACACGGGCCGAGGTGACATAGTCTTTCTGTCGTTCAGACAGAACCGAGGCGCGGGTCAGGCGCACGTAATGCGGCTGAAATACGATAGCGATAGCGATCATCGCATTGGTCAGCGACGGCCCAAGGATGGCTACCAGTACCAGCGCCAACAGCAGCGAGGGGAAGGACAGGATGATATCCATTACCCGCATGATCAGCGTATCGACCCATTTCGGCGCAAAGCCGGACAGAAGCCCGATGATTACGCCGCCTGTCACGGCCACACAGACCACAACGATGCCCACAAAGAAGGAATAGCGTGATCCCATGATCAGCCGCGACAGCATGTCCCGACCCAACGGGTCGGTGCCCAGCGGGAAGGCCCAACTGCCGCCCTCTTGCCACGCGGGGGGTTGCAGAATGTTGTCGCGGAACTGCTCGGTCGGGTCATAGGGCGCCAGCAAAGGCGCAAAGGTCGCGCAGATTACGAAGGCCATGAACACATACAACCCGATCACTGCGCCGCGGTTTTCGCTGAAATAGAACCAGAATTCGCGCAGGGCGCTTGGGCGGTCCTCGGTCTTGGGGGTGGTTGCGGAAAGCTCGGCCATCACCGTCTCCGGATTTTGGGGTTGATGATGCCGTAAAGGACATCGACCAGCAGGTTCACCAGCATCACGATCACGGCGATCATCAGCAGCCCGCCCTGCACAACCGGGTAGTCGCGGCGGAAAATACTGTCGACCATCCACTTGCCGATGCCCGGCCAGCTAAAGATTGTCTCGGTCAGGATCGCGCCGGCCAGCAGCGTGCCGACCGACAGACCGATCACTGTTATCACCGGGATAAGAGCGTTGCGCAGCGCATGCAGCCCGTTGATCCGCGTGGGCGCAAGGCCCTTGGCGCGGGCGGTGCGAATGTAATCCTCGCCCAAAACTTCCAACATGGCCGAGCGAGTCTGGCGCGCGATCACCGCCAGCGGGATGGTGCCCAGTACGATGGTCGGCAGGATCAAGTGACGCACGGCTGACCTAAACGCCCCCTCCTGCCCAGATAGCAAGCTGTCGATCAGCATAAAGCCAGTCACACTGGGGAAGTAATACAGCAGGTCGATCCGCCCTGATACGGGCGTCCAGCCCAGATTGCCCGAGAACACGATGATCAGAAGCAGGGCCCACCAGAAGATCGGCATCGAATAGCCAACCAAAGCCGAGGACATCAGCGCGCGGTCAAAGAACTTGCCTCTGTTCACCGCAGCAATCACCCCCGCGGGCAAGCCCAGAGCCACGGCAAAGATCATTGCGCAGATCGACAGTTCCAGCGTGGCGGGGAACAGGGCGAAGAACTCATCCCAGACCGGTTTCTTGGTGACAAAGCTCTCGCCCAGATCGCCATGCATCACGCCGACCAGATAGTCCCAGTATTGCTGCAGTACCGGTTTGTCGAAGCCCAGCTTGACCACCATCTCCTGATAGCGTTCCTCGGTCATGCCGCGTTCTCCGGCCATGACGATGATGGGATCGCCGGGAAGCACCCGGATGAACATGAAGGAAATCAGCGTCACGCCCAGAAATGTCGGAACGAACATTCCTAGGCGCGAAAGGAAGTAGCCAAACATCAGCGACCTATGATTGTGAGATCTTTGGGAAAGCGGGTCAGTGACCGGCAGCCATCCTGCGTCACCAGAACATCATCTTCGATCCGAACACCAAAATTTCCGAGGTCATAAAGCCCGGGCTCATTGGTCCAGACCATGCCGGGAAGGATGTCCTGATGATTTCCACGCATGATATAGGGCGCTTCATGTACGTCGCGGCCCAACCCGTGCCCGGTTTTGGTGCGGATACGGTCAGCATATGGCGATGCCTCAAGTACGCGGGTGACAGCATCGTCGATGTCATGCGCAGTAGTGCCCGGGCGGCAGGCGTTGAACCCTTCAAGGTTGGCACGCAGGACGGTGTCATAAACATCCCTGCCCTCGTCCGAAACTTCGGCCACAAAGAAAGTGCGGGTGATATCGGCGGCAAAGCCGTGTTTGCGCGCGCCAAAATCGAACAACAACGCATCGCCGGGTTTGACCTGATAATTCGCTCGCGCCTTGCCATGCGGTTGGGCCGAATTGTCACCAGCCGCCACAATTGGTGTGAACGCCAACGAGGCCGCACCCTCGGCGAACAGTGCCTGAATCAGCGCCTGTTCGATCTGTTTTTCCGTCTGCCCGATGCGCACATCGGCTATCACACTCTCCAGCGCGCGTTCCGAGATATCAATGGCAGCTTGCAGTGCTGCGATATCGTCATCGGTCTTTATGACCCGCAAGCCCGAGATTTCGCGTTCGGCATCCACAATGCGCAGATCGGGCAGGGCGTTAGTGAAAGCCTTCGACACAAAGACCCGCATCACTTGCCCTTCGACTGCCAGCGATTTCAGCGGCATGTGCGCAGCCAAAGCGGTAAAAGCGCTGTCATAGCCAGTCTGGTCCATCCAATCGAACACTGCACCGTCAAAGCCGACCAGCGCCCAAGTGCCAAGCTCCAGATTGGGGACAACCGCGGCGGGACTACCTTGGGCCGGGATAACGACCACGAAGGGACGCTCATGGCTCATGAAGGGTTTCCCCAACGCGCGGGTGAAATTGGGACCGGGCACGAGGGCCACGGCATCGACTGAGATGTCTTTTGCCAGTTGACGGTACTCGGACAAATCCGGCATGGGGGCCGACCTCCAAAAAAGAAAACCGGAGCCGCCATACGGGCGGCTCCTATCCGTGAGTGATGATTTATTCGACGCTGACGCCGTAGAAGATGTGGCCGCCCAACGGGTGGACTTTATAGCCCTGCACCTTGTTGCTCATAGGCATATAGACAACCGAGTGTGCGATGGTGGCCCAGGGGGCTTGCTCTTTGAAGATGACCTGCGCCTCTTCATACAGCTTGGTGCGCTCGGCCTGATCAGTGGTTTGCTTGGCCTTCAGGATCAGATCTTCGAAAGGCTCGTGGCACCATTGTGCACGGTTCGAGGCTTCGCGGCCGTCACAGCCCAGCAGCACGGCCAGGAAGTTGTCCGGGTCGCCATTGTCACCGGTCCAACCCAGCAGAACAGCACCGTCGCGGTTCAGCTCTTTTGAGCGCGACAGGTACTCGCCCCATTCATAAGAGACAATCTCGACATCCACACCAACCTTGGCGAAATCTGCCTGGATCAGCTCGGCCATACGGCGGGCGTTCGGGTTATAGGGGCGTTGCACCGGCATCGCCCAGATTTTCATCGACAGATCGCTGACGCCTTCGGCTTCCAGCATCGCCTTGGCCGATTCGGGATCATAGGCATCGTCGGTGATGGCCTCGTTATAACCCCACATGGTCGGCGGAATCGGGTTCTTGGCCGCTTGCCCCGAGCCCTGGAACACCACATCGATGATCGCCTGCTTGTCGATCGCCATGTTCAGCGCTTTGCGCACCTTCGGGTTGTCGAACGGCTCCATCGTGGTGTTGTAAGCCAGATAACCCACGTTCAGGCCTTCTTGCTCCATCATGTTGATGTCCGCGTCATCCTGCATCGCCTGAATGTCGGCGGGGTTCGGATAAGGCATGATGTGGCATTCACCCGCCTTCAGCTTTTGATAACGGACCGACGCATCAGGCGTAATCGCAAAGATCAGATTGCTCACATCCGCCGGTGCTTTCCAGTAATCAGCGTTCTGCGCATAGCGGATCACGGCGTCTTTCTGATAGGCCACGAATGAGAACGGGCCGGTGCCGATAGGCGCGGTGTTCAGCTTTTCAGGTGTGCCCGCTTCCATCATCGCATCGGCATATTCCGCCGACAGGATCGAGGCAAAGTCCATCGCCATGTTGGCGACAAAAGGCGCCTCGGGTTTAGACAGCGTGAATTTCACTGTGTAGTCGTCGATCTTTTCTATGGACTCGACCAGATCGGGCATACCCATGCCCTGGAAATATTCCCACGTACCGCCAGACACCTGATTATATGGGTGGCCTTCATCCTTCTGGCGCATGAACGAGAAGATCACGTCATCGGCATTGAAGTCGCGGGTTGGGGTGAATTCGTCATTCGAGTGGAATTTGACGCCCTGACGCAGCTTGAACGTATATTCCAGACCGTCATCGTTGGCCTCGACGCTTTCGGCCAAGCCTGGGATCACATTGGTGGTGCCGGTCTCAAATTCCAGCAGGCGGTTATAGATCGGGTGCGAGGACGCATCAAAGGTGGTGCCAGCGGTGAACAGCGCCGGGTCAAAACCTTCGGGCGAGCCTTCCGAGCAATAGACCAACGTATTTGCCTGTGCCGCAGCGCTGGACAACGCAATCGCTGCGGTTGCGGCCAAAAACTTAAGTTTCATGAGTTTCTCCCAGTAAATATTGCTTGGTTTTCGCTTAGCGTTTTTTTTTGTCAGAACACTCTTTGGCAACGCCTGCCGTCGCGAAATCACTGCTTAATGTATCCAAAATACAAAATCCATTGTCAACAAAGTTAAAGATTCCGCGAACACGTACCCGCAAAGACAGCCATCTGTCGCGGGACTGCCCGGTTCTGTTCCTAGCTTTGAGGGGAATCAGTCGCGCCGACTTTGATACAGCGCAAGTTTCCGGCTTTCCGCGATCACATCTGGAATGTTGGGGTCACACCGATCGGAGGCTGTTCCAGAATGAAAGCCCCGATCCGATCCAAGAGCGGCCGTCTTGGACAGCCCGGACGGGTCGCCGCGCCCAGATCACGCAGGTTGCCCGGCGCGTCAAAGGGGATAAAGCACAAAGGCCAGCGGTCGCGTTTGAATTGCTCAGCCGCCAGGGCCGACACGATTGTACAATCGTCGGAATGACAAATATGCCGACAGATCGTCTCGAACCGCAGCGCGCTTAGGTCAAACCGCTTGCTGGCGCGGTTTGCCGGGTCGATCCTAGGCAGTCGGTTTTCCAGCTCATAGCCGAAACTATGCGGCAGTCGGATGAAGTCGTGACGAGGCACGTCCTCTGGGGCAATCGATGGCAAGGTGCTCAGCGGGTGACCGTCACGAACAGCCAAGAACAGAGGTTCGGACCAGATCGAGGTAAACTCGAGCGCTTCGGAATTGTTGACTTTGGCGACCAGAGCAAGATCCAACGTGTGGTCTTCGACCATACGCAACATATTCTGCGGTAAATCCTCGATCATCGTCACGCGCATATTGGGAAACAATGCGCTAAACAGATCTGAGAAATATTGTGTCAGGTAGGGCGCGAGAGTCGGCGTCATTCCAATCGTGTATGGAACCGCCTCGGGTTCGCGGAACTGGGTCGCCGTATCGCGGATCTTTTGCGCATCGTTCAGAATGCGTTCGGCAATGCGCAACACTTGAACACCGCACAGTGTCGGTCGAACCTCGTTATTGAGGCGCAAAAACCGGGGATGTTCTGGCCATTATCGGCCACAGCGGATCTGGCAAAACCACCTTGGGTAAAATGCTTGCCGGTATCTGGTTTCCTCAACGCGGAGAGGTCTTGCTGGATGGAAGCCCGATGTCGAAATGGAACGGCGAGGATTTGGGCAAACAGATCGGTTACTTGCCGCAGGATGTTGAGCTGTTCGACAGGACCATCCGTGAAAACATCGGGCGTTTTTCTACCGCGATAGACGATGCCGAAGTGCTGCGCGCGGCGCGCGAGGCCGGGGTTCACGAGATGATCAGCAGCTTGCCGGAAGGTTATGAAACACGCATCGGTCAAGGGTTTTTCCTGTCAGGTGGGCAACGTCAGCGTCTGGCTCTGGCCCGCGCCTTATACGGTGATCCGTTCGTTCTTGTGCTGGATGAGCCCAACTCGGACCTTGATGCCGATGGTGAGCAGGCTCTGCGCGATGCGCTGTTGGCGGCTCAAGCGCGTGGGGCCATCGCGATCGTCATGACCCACCGTCCGGCAACACTGCAGGCGGCAAACAAGGTCATGGTGCTGCGCAATGGGAACCAGACCCAGTTCGGCGAAAAAGACGATGTCATGAAGGTCAACCGCCGCAACGTTTTGAACACCCCGACGCAATCGGGCGCGGTCAAGCCGGTTGCCCACCCATCAAGTGAAACTCAGATCAGCGGAGCAGCCCAATGACCGACCTGGTGAAGTATTCCAAATCCAACACCGCGGTGTCCTTTCACGAGGCACAGCTGAAAGAGATCAATGAAACCTCGGCGGGCATCGGACGCTATGTTCTTTTCGGCCTGTTCACGCTGGCGGTTTTCGTCGGCGGCAGTGCCTATTGGGCGGTCGTGTCCAAGCTGGATGGCGCTGTGGTTGCCCCTGCCTCATTCGTGGTCGAAGGCGATCGCAAAACGGTCGAGCATCTGGACGGCGGCATCATCCGTTCGATCCTTGTGGCAGACGGAGAATTCGTGCAGCAAGGCCAACCTTTGGTTCAGTTAGACAGCACCGAGATCGACGTCGAACTAGGCGTGCAAAGTAGCCAGTTGGGTGAGCTGTCTGTTCGCCGCGCGCGCCTACTGGCGCAAATGAGCGGGCAGGAGCAATTCGACGAAACCACTGCGATGTCGGCTTATCGGGACGGTATGGATCGCTTGCACTGGGTCTCGCCTTATCTGACACAAAAACAATTATTCGACGCCGAAGCGCGGGCTCGTCGGACCGAGGCGCAGATCAATGCTCAACGTATCTCGGCTCTGCGTAACCAGGTTGCTGGGATTGAGGAACAACGTCGCAGTACAAGAAATCAGATCGACATTACCAATGTCGAGTTGGCGAACCTTCAAAAGCTGTTGGACAAGGGTTTGGTCGCGGTCACGCGCGTCAGCGCACGCCAGATCGAGCTTGAGCGTCTAAACGGCGCAGATGCATCGTTGCGCGCTCAGATCGCGCAGGCCGAAGACCAAATGCAGGAACTGGAATTGTCCCTGCTGAGTCAGAAGAAGCTGCGTGATGAGGTGATCGCCGGAGAGCTGGCCGTGGTTGAGGCGCAGCTTGATCTGGTTCGGCCTCAGTTCGCGGGAACGCTGGCGCGGTTGCAACGTACTCAAGTTCTGGCCCCAACCAGTGGTCGGGTCGTAAACCTTGCGGTGTCCACCAATGGAGGCGTCATCCGTCCGGGTGAACCCATCATGGATATCGTTCCGGCGGATCAGAACCTGATCGTAGAAGCGCGGATCAAAACGGGTGATATCGACAAGCTCTATATCGGTCAGACCACCCGTATCCGTCTGTCCGCCTTTGCCCAAGCCGATGTGCCGGAGGCCAGTGGCGAGATCTTTGATATCTCGGCTGACGCGCTGGAAGACGACCGCACCGGCGAGGCGTACTACAAGGCGCGCGTCAAACTCGACGCCCGGCAGCCCATCGCTGTAACGGCGCTGGACCTCGTGCCGGGAATGCCCGCCGATCTGTTTGTGAACACAGGCGAACGAGCAGTGTTCACCTATCTGGCTCAACCTATCAGTGACCGTCTTGCGAAGACATTTATCGAGTAAGCCAGATCGCCCGCGCCTAATTTTTGGGCGCGGGCAACTCAATTGACCGGAATTTCGACAGAATGGATTTACATCCCACAAAGCGGGATTTTACCGTTTCAGGGCATGATACAACGAATTGACTTAAGCCCGAGATGAAACGCCCGCTGCCTATACTGGTGTTTTCTGATTTGGATGGGACGTTACTGGACCACAACAACTATAGTTGGTCTGCCGCCAAGCCGGGATTGCAACGCCTTGCTGAGATAGGCACCGGTGTGGTTCTTGCCAGCAGTAAAACAGCGCAGGAAATCATCCCCCTACGGGACGCTATGGGACAGGCAGATATGCCTGCGATTGTGGAAAACGGCGCTGGAATACTTTGGCCGGGCAATGCCGATGTGGGTGAAGATGACTATCCACGCTTGCGCGCCTTGCTGAAAAAGCTGCCCCAGGGATTTGTCGGCTTCGGCGATATGACGATCGATGAGGTTGCGCAGAAAACCGGGTTGAGCTCCCAGCAAGCAAACTTGGCGCGTCAACGAAAGTTTAGCGAGCCCGGAGTTTGGACCGGTTCTGATGTAGACCTCGCAGAATTTCTAGAGGCGGCTCGCGCTCATGGGCTTTACGCACGAAAAGGCGGGCGGTTTCTGACTATTTCCTTTGGTCAGACCAAAGCCGATGCGATGCGTGAAGTCGTGCGGCATATGCGTCCTGTCCGCACGATTGCGCTGGGTGATGCGCCCAATGATATCGAGATGATACAGGCCGCAGATCAGGGCGTCGTGGTGGCCAACCCGCACGGCCCCAACATACCACCTTTCCCTGCGCCGGTAGAAGCGCGGGTTCTCAGAACACAACAGAGTGGACCGCAAGGGTGGTCGGATGCGATCCTGACCCTGACGGCGGACTTTCGATAAGAACGGGGCATTTCATATGGCAGATTTCCATCAAAACGGAAACATCACGACGCTGCATAATTTGCGCAGTCGACCGGCCGGGCATCTGACGCATGAAATCTCGGTTTTTGCCGAGACCCGAAAAATCACGCTCATTCTGCCTTGCCTTTATTCCGAACTGGAAGGCCCTGCGCTGACCGGAATTCTAAATGAGCTGGCACAGGTGCCTTACCTCCACCGGATCATCATCGGACTGGATCAGGCGGATGAGGATCAATACCGCCGTGCCCGAACCTTCTTTGCCGATCTGCCGCAAAACCATGCGGTCATCTGGAATGACAGCCCCCGCCTGACCGCGCTGGAATCCCATCTGCGTGAGATGGGTCTGGCCCCGCAAGAGCCGGGCAAAGGCAAAAACGTCTGGTCCTGCATCGGTTATCTTCTGGCCTGCGCCGACAGTTCGGTGATGGCGATCCATGATTGTGATATCGTCACCTATAACCGCGAGATGTTGGACCGGCTGGTTTATCCGGTGGTCAACCCGACTTTTCCCTTTCAGATGGCCAAGGGGTTCTATCCCCGCGTCGGCAACGGCAAGCTGAACGGCCGCGTCACGCGCCTGTTGGTAAGTCCGCTGCTGATCGCGCTGAAAAAGGTCATTGGCGACCGGGACTACCTCGATTACCTGCGCAGTTTCCGTTATCCGCTGTCGGGCGAATTCGCCATCCGCACCCCTACCCTGCCCGACTTGCGTATCCCCTCGGATTGGGGGCTTGAGATCGGCGTGTTGTCCGAGGCGTGGCGTAATCTGGCTCCGAAATCCGTCTGCCAAGTCGAAATTGCCGATAACTATGACCACAAGCATCAGGACTTATCACCCGAGGACGCAAATCGGGGGTTGTCGCGTATGTCCACGGATATCTGCAAGGCGATCTTCCGCAAATTGGCCGCTGACGGCACGGTGTTCACGCCTAACACCTTCCGCACACTCAAGGCGACCTATTACCGGTCGGCGCTGGATCTGCTCGAGGGTTACTATACTGACGCCAAGATGAACGGGCTGGAACTGGATCGTCACAAGGAAGAGAAATCCATCGAGCTGTTCGCCGAGAACATCATCCGTGCCGGGCAAATATTTCTGGACAACCCGCATGAGACACCGTTCATCCCCACGTGGAACCGCGTGCATTCGGCTGATCCAGAGTTTCTGCTACGCCTGAAAGCCGCCGTTTCCGACGACCTGGGCGAATTCAGCCCGCGTTCGTGATCCAACGACACTGATACGGGGCCAGCACGATGTCGGGACCATTGGTGGCAAGGATTTCACCTGTCAGGGCGTCGGTCCAGACCTCTTCGGCGATCATGTTGATCTCTGTGGGGCTGACATGGACCTGCTCGGCCGAGATATTGTGCAGCGCAAAGATCGACTGGCTGCGATCCAGACTCTGCCGCCAGATGCCAAAGACGCGATCATCCAGCCGCAGAGTAAACTGCGTGGCGTTAGGGTGAAACGCCGGTTGCTGCGACCGCAGGCGCAGACGTTTGGACAGCTCCGACAACACCAGCGCCTGATTTGACCCCGGATCGGCCAGACGGGCCAACAAATCGGGATAGTGCCAGCGATGCCTGTTGATCGCCCGGTTCATGCCGCGCCGTTCGACAGCCTCGTGATCATTCGGCGTGGCCAACAGGGAATGAATGTAGAAGGCTGGTATCCCCTCTAGCGACATCACGATGGTCTGCGAGCAGATGAAACGCGCCAGATGGTATTGATCGGGGCCGTGAAATGTCTCGGTCATGGCTTCGAAATAACCGCAGTTCAGCTCGTAGGGTTCTTCCCGCCCGTCCGGCAGTGCGCGCATCGAGACCAGACCTCCGATCCTGCGGACCGTGTCGATCATGCGGTCTTTTTCGTTCGGCGGCAGCAATCCCTCAGCAGGGCGCATCCCGATACCGTCATGAGATGCGGTGAAGTTCAGATACGCGCAACCTAATTGCGCCGGGGGCATGGCGGCCTGCCATTCGCGTAGAAATTGCGCTGTGCCTGATTGCAGCGCGTGCAGGATCAACGGTGGCAGAGGGAAGTTGTAAACCGCGTGCGCCTCGTTCCGGTTGCCGAAATAGCTCAGGTTCTCGGTCCGCGGCACGTTGGTTTCCGTAAGCAGAACCAGCGTTTCGGTGGCATAGTCGCAGAGCAGCCGCAACAATTGCACGATGGCGTGCGTTTGCGGCAGGTGGATGCAATTCGTTCCGATCTCTTTCCACACGAACGCCACCGCATCCAGTCGCAGAATACGCACACCCTTGTCGATGTGCAGGCGGATGATCCGCAGCATCTCGATCAGAACCTCGGGATTCGAGAAATCCAGATCGACCTGATCGTGGGAAAATGTGCACCAGACGTATTTCTCACCTGTGCTGGTCTCGACTTGCCGCAGCAAGGGCGTGGTGCGCGGCCTGACAACCTGCGACAGGTCGTCTTCGGGAGAGGCCTCAAAGAAAAACCGATCGTGTGGCGCTTTGCCCTGCAAGTAGTTTGTGAACCAGCTGCCCTGACTGGACACATGGTTCAGGACCAGATCGGACATCAGATGAAAATCAGTGGCGATACGGGTGATATCAGGCCAATCCCCAAGCTGAGTACTGACGCTGTAGTAGTCTGAGACTGCAAAACCGTCATCGGAGGTGAATGGAAAAAACGGCAGGATATGCACACCGTTGACTACCCCACTTAGGTGTCGCACCAAAAAGTCGTGCAGCAGGTCAAGGGGCTTGTGGACCTGATCTTCGATCGAGTTGCCATAGGTTATCAAGACGCTGTCTTTTTCCGACCACAACTTGTTTCCCGGCTTGCGACCTTGTCTGCGTCTGTGCGTTTGCGATGGCCAAAATGCGTGTGTGATCTGCTCGGCGAGTGCGACCTGATCATGATCCGGATAAATCCGATCGAGCAACTCGCCCAACCGGCGCGAAAAACTGTTAGAGTCACTGGTCAATGGTCGAATACCCTTAGCTTGCTGTGATCAAGGGTTCTTCAGAACGCGCAACCTGTCAAATCTAAGGACGGCGCAGTGCAGGATGTTGAAACAAGTGCTTAAATTTTGGTCAGTTCAGGTTGTGCCCGGTCGTCATGCACCGTACCGCGCCATGAACATGTCGACTGCTTGCGAAGCTATTTCATCAATTTCGTCTTGTGAGAAGCTTGTCTGAATACCAAAGGCCGACAATGTCCAAATCCGCACCTTGCACAATTCCGAGAATTGTTCAGCAGCAAGTTGAACATCGTCAATAAGCAGTTCCCCTTTGTTTACTGCTTTTTGCAGATATTCGGCGATGTGGCCGGTGCCGTGTTTTGGTCCCGCCTCGTAGAATGCCTCGCCCAGTTCTGGGAACCTGTCGCGTTCGGCCACGCAAATGCGAAAAACCTGCTGCGCAAAATCTGAGACCAAGAAGGCCGTCAGTTGTTTGGCCGTGATCATCATGACGTCGTGTGCTGGCAGTGAATCGTCGACCAGGGACACCACATGCTCCGCCATACGTGTGCATTCGGTCTGGGCAACTTCCATGAACAAAAGGCGTTTGTCGGGGAAGTAACTATAAAGTGTTGCCTTCGAGACGCCGGCAACGCGGGCGATGTCATCAACGCTCGCACCTTCGAAACCATCGGCCATGAAGACTTCTCGCGCGCCTTTCAGAACCTGATCGAATTTGCGACCTGTGCGCAGAATGGCTGCGGTTTCAGACATGCTCTCTCCCAACGGTATATGTAGGAGTTTATAAACCGGTCAGTTCAGATACAACGATTCGCACCAAAGCAATTCTGAACGCGCAATCTAATATTGTAATTTCGCCAGTCAGGCTGTCGAATATCGGACCTTGCGATGGGGCTTGTCGCGCGATCAATCCGTGCTAACACTTCCGGCATGGTCGATATTTTTCTGCGCACGCTTCCTTTCTTTGCGATCATCGGCCTTGGATATTGGGCGGGTCGTACCCGGTTCTTCACCGAGGAAGCGACGGCTTATCTGACTAAATTCGTGTTCTATTTTGCACTGTCGGCCATGTTGTTCCGCTTTGCTGCAACGCTGCCCTTTGCCGAAATATTCAACCCCAGGCTTGTTGTCGGGTATCTCGCGGGAACAGTAGTGGTTTATCTGCTGGCAACGCTTGTCGCCTGGTTCCGAGGGCTGGACGTGCCGACCGCAGCGGTCGAAGCACAGTGCGCAGCCATCGGCAATGTCGGTTTCCTTGGCTTGCCTATGCTGGCCCTTCTTTTCACAGAAGCTGCAATTGGCCCCGTGATGCTGGTTCTGACGGTTGATCTGGTGGTATTTTCGTCATTGATCGTGATCCTGATCAACGGGGGCAGAGACGGACGGCTCACCCCAGCCACTTTCAAACTGATTGGGTTGGGTCTGGTGAAAAACCCGATGATCGTCTCGATTTCGGCAGGGATGCTTTGGTCCGCGTTTCAGATGCCTGTTCCCGCGCCGCTCAATGATTTTCTCACGATCCTTGGGGGGGCTGCTACGCCCGGCGCTCTGTTCGCTATCGGAGCCTCGCTGGCCAGCAAGTCGGCTGAGCGCGTGCATGTGGCCGGTTGGCTGAGTTTCTGCAAACTTGTCATCCATCCGGCATGTGTGGCCATTGCGTTGCTTTGGATCTTTCCCATCGCGCCCTTCCCCGCTGCTGTCGCAATTGCGGCGGCCGCGCTGCCGGTCGCTGGGAACGTCTATATGCTTGCGGCGCATTACAACGTTGCGCCACATCGGGCGTCGGCCGCGATCTTGCTGTCAACTGCGGCCAGCATCCTGACTGTGCCATTGGTGATCGCTTGGGTCGGAACGCCCTGATCTTCACCTTTTTTAAAAATGCCAGCAGTATTGACCACCGCACTTTACGAGCCGTGTTGGGAACGTTAGCCATGGCGCAAACCTAACGTAAGGACAAAAGCCAGATGGAAACCGTTTCGGAAAACACCTGCTTCGGAGGCGTTCAGGGCGTCTACCGCCATGCCTCGACTGCTTGCCAATGTGACATGACCTTTGGCCTGTTTCTGCCGGCCGAGGCAAAGGACGGCCCCGTCCCGGTCCTCTGGTATCTTTCGGGCCTGACCTGCACCCATGAAAACGCCATGACCAAAGCGGGCGCGCAGGCCTGGGCGGCTGAACAGGGCATCGCGGTGGTGTTCCCCGATACCTCGCCCCGTGGTGAAGGCGTGGCTGATCACGAGGACTACGATCTGGGTCAAGGTGCGGGCTTTTACGTGAACGCGACCCAGACCCCCTGGGCACCACATTTCAACATGTGGGATTACGTGGCCGAGGAGCTGCCCGCCCTGCTGGCCGAGAACTTTGCCATCGACATGGATCGTCAGGCCATCACCGGCCATTCGATGGGCGGCCACGGTGCGCTGACGCTGGCAATGAACCTGCCGGGGCGCTATCGCTCGGTCTCGGCCTTTGCGCCGATCTCGAACCCAACGGGGGCCGATTGGGGCCGCAAGCAGCTGAGCGCCTATCTGGGTGAGGATGAGGCCGCATGGGCCAAGCATGACGCCTCGCTTATGATGAAGGAAAAGGGCTTTGACGGCCCCGTCCTGATTGACACCGGCGCTAGCGATCAGTTCATCGACCTGTTGCGCCCCGAGGCGCTGGCGCAAGCGATTGCAGAGCGTCGCCAACAGGCAACCTATCGCCTGCAGCCGGGCTATGACCATTCGTATTTCTTTGTGTCGACCTTCATGGAAGATCACATCACCTTCCACGCCGAGGCGCTGTACGGGGACTAACGCATGAGCGATTACGATTACGACCTGATCATCATCGGGTCTGGCCCCTCGGGGCGGGCGGCCGGGATTCAGGCAGGCAAACTGCAAAGACGCGTATTGGTGATCGACCGCAAGGATAGGCTGGGCGGAGTGTCGGTACATACTGGCACCATCCCGTCAAAGACCCTGCGGGAAACGGTGCTGAACCTATCAGGCTGGCGCGAGCGCAGCTTTTACGGCCGGTCGTATCGGGTAAAAGATCAGATCCGGGCCGAGGACCTGAAGGCGCGCCTGCATATGACGCTGGACCACGAAGTTGACGTTCTGGAGCATCAGTTCAACCGCAACCATGTGGAAACGCTGAACGGTCTGGCCAAATTCACCGGCCCGCATGAAGTTGAGGTTGCCACTGACGCGGGCGAAACCTCTCGTCTGACTGCCGCCAAGTTCCTGATCGCCACCGGCACCAAGACCTACCGGCCCGATTACGTGCCCTTCAACGGTAAAACCGTGGTCGACGGCGATGATTTCCTTGAGATGGCCGAGATCCCTCGGTCGCTCTGCGTGATCGGCGCGGGCGTGATCGGGGTGGAATATGCCACCATGTTCTCGGCGCTGGATGTGCGGGTCACGCTGATCGAACCGCGCGAGACATTTCTGGACTTTATCGACAGCCGGTTGATCCATGATTTCACCCATCAAATCCGCGAAAACGGTGTGGATTTACGTCTGGGCTCGGCGGTCGAAAAGATTGAGGATGCCGGAGGTCATGTGGAAGTCACGCTGGACAACGGACGCCACGTGCGGGCAGAGATGCTGTTGTTCGCCGCCGGTCGCATGGGCGCGACCTCGGCCCTGAACCTGTCGGCTGTGGGGCTGGAGACCGACCACCGCAACCGGATCAACGTGGATCGCAAGACCTATCAAACCGCTGTGCCGCATATCTATGCCACAGGAGACGTGATTGGGCACCCCTCGCTGGCGTCAACGTCTTTGCAACAAGGTCGCGTCGCCGCGTGCCACGCGTTGGAGACCCCGACCCTGCCGGAAAGCCCGTGGTATCCCTATGGCATCTATTCGGTGCCCGAAATCTCGACCTGCGGCATGTCCGAGGAAGAGCTGCAGGAGCGCGGCATCCCCTATGAGGTCGGCGTGGCGCGGTTCCGCGAAACCTCGCGCGGGCATATCATGGGGCTGGAACACGGGATGCTAAAAATGTTGTTCTCGCTCAAGACCCGCCGGGTTCTTGGGGTTCAAATCGTCGGCGAAGGCGCGACCGAGTTGATCCACATTGCGCAGGCCGTGCTGAACCTGAAGGGCACCGTGGACTATTTCGTGCAGAACACGTTCAACTATCCGACGCTGGCCGAAGCCTACAAGATCGCCGGATTGGATGCGTTCAACCGGATGCCGATCCCCGAGGAATTCAAGGTCAAGAAAAAGCCCGCCGCGAAACAGGCGAAGAAGGCGTGACGACGCTCTATGTCGACGGCGACGCCTGCCCGGTGAAAGCAGAGGCCGAGCGGGTCGCCACCCGCCACAAAGTGCCGATGGCGCTGGTGTCCAATGGCGGGCTGCGGCCGTCGGCCAACCCGTTGGTGCAGGTCGTAATCGTCTCTGAGGGCGCGGATGAGGCGGATAAATGGATCGCCGAACGCTGTGGGGTTGGGGATGTGGTGGTGACGTCCGACATCCCCTTGGCCGCGAAATGCGTTGAGGCTGGCGCGCGGGTGCTGCGCCCCAATGGTGAGGCGTTCACGGCGGCCAACATAGGCCAGCAACTGGCGATGCGCGATCTGATGGCCGATCTGCGCGCAGCCAACCCGTTGGGCGCGGGCGGCGGTGGCAAACCGTTCAGCAAGGCCGACCGGTCGCGGTTTCTGGATGCGTTGGAACGGGAACTGAGGGCGGCGCTGCGGGCGTAACCCTCCCGCCGGTTGTCAGCGCATCAAAGATGCGCATCCTCCCGTTGGGCCAGGCAGCGCGTTCCGCGCTGCGGTTTCGCCTTGTAAATTGCGTTGGGGGTTGGTTCAGTCGGTGCAATCACAGATTGATTTTACAGGGGCGCATCATGCCGATTGAAGCCGTGGTCTTCGACATAGGAAATGTTTTGATCGAGTGGCAACCGGAGCGGTATTACGACAAGATCATTGGCGAGGATCGCCGTCGCGCCATGTTTGCCGAAGTGGACCTGCACGGCATGAACGATCTTGTCGATCAGGGGCATCATTTCACGGACACGATCTATGACTGGGCCGAGAAATACCCGGAATGGCGCGATGAGATCCGTATGTGGCATGACAAATGGATCGAACTGGCGGCCCCTGAAATTCCGCACTCGGTCCGGCTGCAGCGGGCGTTGCGGGCAAAAGGTGTTCCGGTCTTTGCGCTGACCAATTTTGGGGTGCAGAATTTTGACTATGCCACCACGGTTTATCCGTTTCTGAATGAATTTGACCGGCAGTATGTCTCGGGGCGGATGAAGGCGGTCAAACCTCATGCGCCGATCTATGAAATGGTCGAGGCCGATTGCGGTTTGCCACCTGCATCGCTGCTGTTTGCCGATGACCGGCTGGAAAATCTCGAAACAGCACGTGCGCGCGGCTGGCAGACGCATCATTTTGACGGACCGCAGGGTTGGGCCGAACGGCTTGTGGCCGAAGGGTTACTCGAACCCGAAGAGGCGCTCTAGCTCAGGCGGCGACTGCACTGCGGTTTTCGCGGATCGGTAGGTTGACGATGGCGCTGAACGCGCCGATGGCGACGCCGATCCACCACACCATCGTGTAATCTCCGTAAACGTCGTACATGCGCCCGCCCAGCCAGACACCCAGAAAGCTACCAAGCTGATGGCTGAAGAAGATGATGCCATAAAGCGTGCCCATATAGCGCAGCCCATAAAGATGCGCGACCAACCCCGAGGTCAGGGGCACCGTTGCCAGCCACAGCGACCCCATCACCAGCGAAAAGACGATGACCGAGATCGGTGTGATAGGAAAGATGATGAACGTCGCCGCCGCGAATGTGCGCGCGGTGTAGACCCCTGCCAGCAGGTATTTCTTGGGAAAGTGGTTGCCCGCCCAGCCGGCCAGCAAGGTGCCGCCGATATTGGCCAGACCGATCAATGAGATCGAGATGGCCCCCAGCGCAGATGTCGAGGTGATTCCGATGGAATGCAGGACGCCGCCGGGCTGAATGGGGCCGCACATCTCGGTCACGAAGGCAGGGAAATGGGCGGTGATAAAGCCCAGCTGATAACCGCAGCTGAAAAATCCCAGAAAGATCAACGCATAGGACGGATCACGAAAGGCGCGCCCGAGGATCTGACCCATGCTCTCTTCCAGTTGCGCACGTGTCGCGGGTTGCGGCGCGCGCATGAAGGGTAAGGTCAGAACAAGGGCCAGAATCGCCACGGCAAAGACGATGAATACCTGTTGCCAGGGCAGAAAGCTCAGCATCCACTCGGCAGCGGGCGCGCCCAGTACCTGTCCGAAACTGCCCGCTGCCGTGACGATGGCCAGCGACATCGAACGGTTTTCGTCTGACGAGGCCCTGCCTACGACGGCCAGAACCACGCCAAATCCGGTGCCTGCGATGCCAAACCCCACCAACCACGCATAGGTCTGATGTTCAAACGGGGTCACGGACCAGGCAGACAAGACCATCCCAGCCGCATAAGTCAGCGCACCCAGTATGATCGCGCGTCTGTCACCCACTTTTTCGGCAATCGCACCAAAAATCGGTTGGCCGATACCCCAGGCCAGGTTCTGGATGGCAATGGCCATCGAGAAATCGGTACGTAACCAGCCGAACTCCTCGGCAATGGGGATCTGAAACACGCCGAACGAGGCGCGTACGGCAAAGCTGACTGTGATGATGATGCAGCCCACGATCAGGATCGGATTAAAAAGACGCGCAGCGTGGGGCATTCAGACCTCGAATTTCCTTTTGCCAGAACGCTAGAGGTTTTTGGCTATTGGTCAAATCAGCAGATTTGCCGCTTCAGTTAAGGAAATTTGATGCGTCAGGAAAATGCCCGCTTTTCAAGCGGCAACCCGGCGGTTAAGGCTCGGGCCTATGACGGATTTGATTTCGCTGTACGAGGCCCGCGTCGCCGATGGCACTTTGACGCGAGATGACGCGCAAGAGGCTGTGCTGCCCCATTTCGAACGCATCCGCGCGGCCCTGTCCGTGCCGGTCAAGCGGGGGTTTTTCCGCAAGGCCCCGCCCGCGCCGCAGGGGCTTTATCTGTGGGGTGGTGTCGGGCGCGGTAAGTCGATGCTGATGGATATGTTCGTGGACGCGCTGGACGATATCCCGGCGCGGCGGGTGCATTTTCACGCCTTCATGCAGGAAATCCACGCCGGGATGCATAAGGCGCGGCAGGAGGGCGTCGAGGATGCGCTGGCCCCGGTCGCGCAGGAGGTGATCAAATCGGTGCGCCTGCTGGCTTTTGATGAGATGCAGATCACCGATATCACCGATGCGATGATCGTGGGGCGGTTGTTCGACCTGCTGCATGCGGGAGGCGTTGTGGTCGTCACCACGTCGAACCGGCACCCGGATGAACTATATAAGGACGGCTTGAACCGGCAGCTGTTTCTGCCCTTCATCGCGCATATCAAAGAGCAGTTGCAGGTGTGGGAGCTGGTCTCGCCCACCGATTATCGCCAGAACCGGCTGGAGGGCGTTCCGGTCTATTTCACACCGATTGGCCCCGAGGCGCGGCAGAAAGTGCGCAGCGTGTGGAATGACCTGTCGGGTGGGACGGCAGAACCGCTTGTGCTGCGGGTCAAAGGGCGTGCGGTTGAGTTACCGGCCTTCCGCAACGGCGTGGCGCGGGCTTCGTTTTATGATCTGTGCGGGCGGATGCTGGGTCCAGCGGATTATCTGGCCATTGCCGAAGAGTTGAAGGTGTTGGTGCTGGAGGATATCCCCCGCCTGTCGCGCAACAATTTCAACGAGGCCAAGCGGTTTGTGACGTTGATCGACGCGCTGTACGAGGCAAAGGTCCGGTTGATTTGCTCGGCTGCCGCAGAGCCCGAGATGCTGTATGTCGAAGGCGAAGGGACGTTTGAATTTGAACGCACCGCGTCACGCCTGCGGGAGATGCAAGATCGGGACTGGGGGGAATAGGGGGCTCTGCCCCCGTCGCGCTGCGCGCGCCTCCCCCGAGGTATTTTTAGCCAGATGAAGCTACGCGGATTTGGTTCATCCGTTTTCGCGCAGGATGTGACCGGCCAGATAGAGTGAGCCACAGATCAGGACGCGGGCCTGCGGGTCTTTGGTGGTGATGGCGTTGACGGCATCAGCGACGCTGTGTGCGGTGGTGGCTGGCAGGTTGACTTTGGCAGCAGCGGATGCGGTGTCTTCCGCGCTGAGTGTTGCGGCCTCACCGGGGATGGACACGGCGGTCAGGCTTTGGGCCTGTTGGGCCAGCGGGGCCAGATAGCCGGTGACGTCTTTAGTGTTGAGCATCCCGCAGATCATATGCGTGGGGCGTTGCGGCAGTTTCGCCAGCACATCGGCCAGAGCAATCCCGGCGGCGGCGTTGTGCCCTCCGTCCAACCACAGTTCGGCCTGGGCGGCGGCCTCGACCAGCGGACCTGTTTTCAGGCGCTGCATTCGTGCGGGCCATTCGGCACGGGTCACGGCAGCCTCATAGGCGTCATCGCCCATATTCAGGTGGCGCAGAACTGCGACTGCAGCGCCTGCATTCTGATTCTGGTGTGCGCCCAACAGGTTCGGCAGCGGCAAATCGCGCAACCCGGTTTCGTCCTGATAGATCAGGCGTCCGTTTTCCTCATGGACATGCCAGTGTTGGCCGTGGATCAGCAGCGGAGCGCCCAGACGAGCGGCGGTGTACTCGATAACCTCGAGCGCCTCATCCTGCTGCGGCCCGACGATACAGGGCACGCCGGGTTTGATGATGCCTGCCTTTTCTGCGGCAATCTTGCCAAGCGTGTTGCCAAGGAACTGTTCGTGGTCAATGGACACGGGCGTGATCACCGTCACAGCGGGCTCATGTATCACGTTGGTGGCGTCCAGACGGCCACCCAAGCCCACCTCGAGCAATGTGTAGTCCGCTTGCGTTCTGGCAAAAGCCAGCAGGGCGGCGCAGGTCGTGATTTCGAAATAGGTGATGTTTTCGCCATTATTCGAGGCGTAGCATTCGTCCAGTACCTCGGTCAGAGCGGGTTCCGAAATCAACTGTCCGGCAAGACGGATGCGTTCATGAAAACGAGCCAAATGCGGTGAGGTATAGGCATGAGCCGATAGCCCTGCCCCTTCAAGACCGGCTCGGATCATGGCCTGTGTCGAGCCCTTGCCATTGGTGCCCGCGACATGGATCACCGGTGGCAGTTTGGTCTGCGGATTGTCCAGTGCGGCCAGCAAACGCCAGACGCGGTCCAAGGTCAGGTCAATGATCTTGGGGTGCAGCGCCATCATCCGGTCAAGGATGACGTCAGAAGAGGAGGATATCATTTTTCAGCCGAGGGTGCGGCCGCTTCGGCCTCTTGGGGTGTGGGTGCAGGCAGATCGCCTTTGACCGCGGGCGGCTCGTTCATCAGCATACGGGTGATGGTGATCAGTTCGTCGCGCATTTCGGTCCGTTTGGTCACACGGTCCAGCATTCCGTGATCCAGAAGGTATTCGGCCCGCTGGAACCCTTCGGGCAGTTTTTCACGAATAGTCTGCTCGATCACGCGGGGGCCGGCGAAACAGATCAGCGCGTTGGGCTCGGAAATATGCACGTCGCCCAGCATCGCATAAGACGCGGTCACACCCCCGGTAGTCGGGTGGGTAAGGACGACGATATAAGGCAGGTTCGCTTCTTTTAGCATCTCAACCGCGACCGTGGTGCGGGGCATCTGCATCAGGCTCAGTATGCCTTCCTGCATCCGCGCTCCACCGGCTGCAGAAAACAGGATCAGCGGGCGTTTCAGCTTTACCGCCTCTTGCGCGGCAGCGATGATGGCATTGCCTACGTACATGCCCATCGAACCGCCCATGAACGAGAAGTCCTGAGCAGCGGCAATGATCGGGGTGCGGCCAATTTCGCCAGCGGCGACCAGCATCGCCTCTTTTTCGCCGGTCTTTTTCTGCGCCGCCTTCATGCGATCGGGGTATTTTTTCTGATCGCGGAACTGAAGCGGATCATCCTTTGGGGCAGGTACGTCGACTTCGGTGAAAATGCCGCCATCAAAGAGATGCGCAAAGCGGTCGCGCGGGGTGATTGCCATGTGATGGTCGCACTGGGTGCAGACATTCTGGTTTTCTGCCAATTCGCGGTGAAACAACATGGTTCCGCATTCGTCGCACTTGTGCCAGAGATTTTCTGGCACTTCCCGGCGAGAGAAAATCGAGTTGATCCGGGGGCGGACGTAGTTTGTGATCCAGTTCATATCGGAACCTTGCTGATGCGGCTTTGACGTCAAATAAGACGCTACGGAAAGAAATGCAATCAACGCCTGAGTGCAAGTCGTGCAGCGAGCCATCCGACAATCATCACAGCGAAATCGACAAGTAGCCACTGCCGCAGAACATCGGTATCCGACATGTCGTATGGCAGCACGTAAAGCGCAAGACTGCTGAGGCTATCAGGCAGCGAGATAAGCAATAACGCAATGATGTTATTAAAGAAGTGTAGCGCGATTGCGGGCCCCAATGTGCCTGCTCGGGCCGTTAGGTCCGCAGCCAAAACGCCAAACATGCAGGACCACAGCGCAATAAGACCAGCATTGGAACCTGCGGTTCCGGGTGCGTAGTGACCAGCTGCAAATAAAATGGACGGCACACCGATCCAAATAAGTGGCGACCTGAATCGCGCCGCCAAAGACTGTTGTATGTAACCGCGGAACAGGATCTCTTCGGCGCTGGTTTGAATCAGGACAGCTGCAAGCGACAAAGGTAAAAACATCAGCCATGTCGCAAGTGGTGTATTGGAGATCAATTCGGGGCCCATGTCGTAAGGTGGCAAAACGGCAACGACCGCTCCAAGCAAGAGCAATGTTCTGAAAACGCGCCAGAATTGGACAAGGGTTTCCGGAAACGGGCCCAAGACCGATCGCAAGTTTCTGTGGTGTACTTGCCGTACGGCCATTCTTACTCCGACAGTCACGAATGCAAAGCTGGCCAGCAACACAAGCAGCGCGAATGGTGTCGATCCGGTCAAAAGCCCAGCGGCCCAAGCGGAGGATCCCACCCAAGCCGCGAAAGCGAAAATCACAAGGTTCAATGCGATAACGACCGCTACGATCAACCCTAGACCCGCAAAAAGCCTCCACAATTCAGGGTTTGATCTGGCCTGTGCCACCAGTACTTCATGGGCCGCATAAGTCGGACGTGTTCGCTTGCCCATGTTCAAGTTTCCGGACCTGCAGCGTCGGTGCCTTCAAAGAAGATGGTCGAGTCCTTTTCGTTTACACGGACGGCGAGTGATGTCAGGTACCCGGCCACTGTTTGCAAAAGCTGCGTTGCGACTTTTGCGTCGCTATCAACAACAGCGCGTAGTTCTTCGGCCCCTATCCGCAAAAAAGAACAATCGCTAACAGCCACGAGGTCCAATTGGCGCGGATCGCCTGTGATGACGGACAGATCCCCAATCAATCGACCAGGTTCGACATCTGAGATCGGCCGCGCTTCTCCGCCTTCTTCGGGCCATTCCAGCCTCGCTTGACCAGAGATACACAAATAGGCGGCATCTGGAGCCTGTCCGCGTGAAAATATCACCTGACCGGCGGTTGCGTCATACCATTGTGCAGAAAAGGCCAGCAGTCTTTGGTTGCGGCCATCGACGCCCGAAAACAGCTCGGTCGAGGAAATGATCTTGAGCTTGCGGCTCAAATCGGCCGTGGCGTCCGGCTCGTCTTCAACGCGAGCTTTAGATACGCCGTCAATCCGACCGTCCTTGATTTCCACAAAAAGGTCATAGGCTTCGGGATGGTCAAACCGGTTTTCCATGAAAATCATGATTGAGTCGGGCAGCAATTCACGCAGCTTAAGACGTGTACGCAAACGGCTTTCCGAATCGTGGCTTGCCAATGCTGTGTCCAGAATCAGAACGTCGGGCCGCTTGATCCCTGCACGGGAAAAGGCCGCACGTTCCTGGAATACTGTCGGCAGATTGTTCCCGCCCAGACCCGATGGCAGGTCATAGATGATGGCCGCTGCGCGGCGGCGCAGACCCGCTTCGTTCATCGCTTCGGCGACTACATCTTCGATGTCGTCGGCGTGGGCACCCGCTGTAAGAGAAATCCGTCCGAACAATGCGTTTTCCATAACGGTCATGCGGTCGATATAGGTGTCTAGGGCGACAGGAATGAACATGCCATTCATTGAGGCGCGCAACCTTTCGGCCTGACCGCTGCGGATGGAAAGAATCTTTTCCTTATATTCATCGGGAAAGTCGGGGCCAATTTGCTCGGCAGTCAACAAAAACGGAACGGTTAGCAGCAATGCACGTTCACGTTCGTTGATGGCATCGTCGCCCTTGGCCTTACGGCGATCTTCGATGTCCAGCAGACGGTAGTACATGTCCTTTGTCATGCCCAGCCGCAGGAACAGAGGGTGATCTGTTCCATCGCGCCCGAAAGTCTGGTTCAGCGTGTGCAGAACGGCCCGGGCTATAGCCATTGCTTCGTCATCCAGATCATGTGCCCGCAGCATTGCCAGAAACCGCCCGTCACCGGCCAGAATGTCCGGAGAAATATCGCGGGACGGGGCAGCGTACAGCAGGTTGCCGCCCAACGGCACAGCCGGGTTAAACCGGTCGGGATCGAACCGGTACACATATCGGTCCAGGTTCTTTTCGCGCAGCCGCTGCGCGACGCTCTCGCGAAGCGCTACAACGTCGCGCGCCAGCGCCGGATGTTGCGCTGGATCAAACTGTGTACGCAAAGTGCGGCGGAACATGAACTCGTCGATCCCCATCGCTTCGACCAGCTCGAACCACCAGTCGCGAATCTGGTCAGCGTTTTCCAGCCCCGCTAGGCCTGGATCAATCCATTCCGCGGAAAGTGAGTCGGTTGGGTTCCCGGATCGCTCGGCTTCTATTTTCCACCGTGTTGGGGCATTCGCTTCATCATCTGATTGTTGCGGATGGGTGCGCAGCGGCATCAAGAGGTTGTCGCCCAATGTCCCGTCAAACAAGTAAGGGCGTGAATAGGCGTATCCGATACGGGCGGCAATGACGGCTTGATGCAGGCTCGCAAGGTTATGGCCTGCGATCTTGATATCGCCCTGAACTGGTAACAACTCGCGTGTCAGCACCTGTGCCAGAGCACTTCGTTCTGCTGCGCTCGACGACTTGATGGCGACCCGAGCGCCACTTGGTATCGTCAGGTCGATGTCTTCGAGGATCGTTTTGCCGTCATCGTCGCGGACAGTCACATTGTGCAACTTGATGTCGCCTGTAAGGCGCGGGATCGTTTCAGGCTCACCTACGAACAGCTCTTCCGGGATCATGTTGTCCGGCGCAAAACGCTCGGTCACGATTTCCCAGCGCAATGACATGTCCTGAACCTGATTATAGTAGGTCAGAAGATCCTTCCAAGGGCCACTCAGATCTTTATACGCGCCCAGAGCCGCAACAAGCGCGCCGACCGTGACCTCTCCGGTGATCGCAAGATAACCGCCGACCGAATAAAACAGAAAGGGCGTCATCTGAGTGATCAGATTGTTGAGGAACTTCATGAAGAACTTTTTGTTGTAAATCTTGAAGCGGATCTCGAACAAAGTCCCAAGTCGAGAACTGAACTGCGCTAGGCGATAGCGCCATCCACCGTTCGCGCGCAGATCACTGATGCCAGCTGCACTTTCGCCAATCTCCGAGCTCAGCTGTCGCACCTGCTGAATACGATCCTTGTTCAACAGGTTAATCTGGCGCTGTAGTTTTGGGATCAGCCACGCCTGCAATGGGATCAGGGCGATACTGGCAAGGCCGAACCACACACTTTGCATGAACAAAAAGGTCACGATGGTCATCATCTGGCCGAATTGGAACACTGGCTGTGCGATGGCGTCACCCATTAGCCCGCCCATCGGTTCGGCCTCAGATGTGATCATCGACACCAACTCACCCTGACTGGTAGTGGCAAAGTACGATTTTGGGAACCGCATGGTGCGGTGGATCAAGGTGAATCGCAGACGCCGCAGCATCCGCTCGGCCAGCACGCCCTTCATCGTGTTGATGCGCATCTTCATCAACCCGCTGGCGATGACCGTGGCCAGAAATGCCACACATAAGATCAGCAGGTACTGAACTTGTGTGACCGTTATTCCGAACACTGTGACGGTATCTGCCGGCGCGCCAATCGCGTCATTGATGATCTGTTTCGGCAACTCCAATGAGGCGTAGAGAAACGGAAAAGACAAGACGGTGAGCACCAACAGAATTAGCTGCTGTTTCTTGGAATATTTCCAAATGAATGAAAAAAGAGTGGGTTCCATGCCCCGGCCCTGCCTCACGGTTTTGGTACGTAGTATTCGGATGATCCACGGCAATCAGGTGCCGGACGGTACGCATTGGCCCGACCGATTGCAAGAACGGTGGACCGCCTATCAGACAACAAAGCGCCTGCCCACTAGAAAGCGTTAGCTAAAAATCAAAATTTAATCCCCGCTACACCGTTTGCGGCTTATCTTTGACCCGGTCTTTGATTAAAGAAAGGCAATTTCAGGCGATGGGACCATGGGCAAACTTCTGGATCGCTATATTCACCAACGGGTTCTTGCCCGTTGGCGCCAAGCTGCGCAGGATGCGTCGGCTACAAAAACGCTGCAGTTGAGAAAACAACGTGATGAAGCCCGCAAACTGCGCTCTCATCTGGACAGTTTGATTTCTCAAGCCGACAGTAGGTTAAGGTGGCCGTCGGTCGGGTCCGAGCAGTTTCCCAAACCTCTTGGAACGGATTGGTCCTGGCGTCCGGATTTGTGGCGTCGGCCCTTGCCCCGCCGAGGCGTCGCGTCGGCCCCGCGCAAAGCAGAGTTGGACGGTCAGGTGACATTGTTCCATGACTGCGCCCTGTGTGAGATAGCCGCGCGACAAATTAGAAATACCGGGGATAAAGACCTCGCTCCATTCGGCCTAAGCACAGAGGTATTTGCGTTCAGCGGGTCGTTCCTGTCGGTATCAGTGGAACTTCCACCTGAAGCGACCCGGAATCTGACCAAAGAGCATCTTTTCCGGGTCGATCTCGGTTTGCAGACGGAACGCGAGATAAGCGCCATGGCCCGGCTGAACATACAGCACGGACCGAACACAGATCAGGTGCTGCGCGGGTTAGAGCGATGTGATATGTCCCACGCGATCGATTTTGACCTGGCGCATCTGCCTTTGAATGAACAGCGGATTCAGAAGGTCTGGTTGGACGTGATTTTTGACCGTCCTTCTATGAACAGCGTTGTGCTGCACGATCTGACCTTCTGCCGACACCACCGAGCCGATTTGTGAGGCCCCGTCAATGAAACAGCTTTCTCTCACGCCTCTATTTCTGGAAAACGGCATTTGGCAAGCTCATCTGACCGCAGACGAAGAACCTTGCGTCAAGGTCAGATACCGAGATCAGGAAATCGTGGACACCGAACTGACAGAGGTGGATGACGGATGGCGTTTAACTGTGCCGGTCCCCAATTCAGCTTTATCGGATGGGGTGCACACATTTTTAGTTGTCGATGAAGCGACCTCTGAAAAACTAGGCGATTTCTCGATCATAGCAGGTTCACCGGTTGAAAATGATCTGCGGGTCGAGGTGGAGCTGCTGCGTGCCGAGTTAGATATGTTGAAGCAAGCGTTCCGCAGGTCACACAGCGCTTCGGACTAACCTTCTGCGAATACGTTCCCTCTTTTTCCTATCTTAAAAACCAATTTCATGCATCACTGGTTCCATTTTTTAGACTCAGGATGTTTACATGGATCGCACCAGCATAATCAAAGTCATCGCGTTGATGGTGACTGGGTTTGGCATCGGAATAGATTTTACCGGTGCATTGATCCTGGTACCGGCGATCGAAAACAGCTTTGACGCGGATATCACCAGTACTCAATGGGTTTTGAACATCTATGCTCTGTTCTTTGCGATGACGATGGTCGCCGGAGGGCGGATGGGAGATATGTTTGGCCATCGTCGTATGATGCTGAACGGCCTTGTTATTTTTCTGTTTGCGTCCCTTATGTGCTTTTTTGCGCCTAGTTTGGATTTTCTGATCGTGTCTCGGGCGTTACAGGGCATCGGTGCGGGCTGTGTCTGGCCGTGTACATTGGCCTTTGGTGCGACCAAAATATCGAAGCCTGAACATCGCGCGATGATTATGGGGATGATCCTCGCTGGCGTCACGACCGGGAACGTCATCGGACCGCTGATCAGTGGCGCGGCGGTCAGTTTTGGTGACTGGCGTTTGTTTTTCTTGGCTAACGTGGTGTTCTCAACCATTTCAATGGTCACCGCGCTGGTGCTGATGGAGCGGGAAACCCAACACAAACAGGGCGAACATTTGGATTTTGCCGGGATGGCCGTTTTGTCTTTTGCCGTTTTGCTTTTACTCTACGGGCTGGACGTTGGTGCGGATTGGGGATGGGTGTCGCCGCCGATTCTGATGCTGTTCTTCGTTAGCGCTGCTTTGTTCGTTGCCTTTCCAAAGGTCGAAAAGCGCGTGAAAGAACCGTTGCTGTTGCCTCAAATGATGCAAAATCGCGAGTTTCGGATCACGTTGGGTCTGAATATGTTCAATGTGTCGGCGGTTTTTGTAGGGTTACTTTATTTCCCTCAATACATGCAAAAGGTTCTGGGCTGGTCCGTCTTTCACTCGGCGCTGGGATTGGCGCCCCTCACCATATTGCTGGCAGTCGGATCTATTGTATCCGGTACTCTGTACAACGACTTCGGTCCCAAACGCCTGTTGCTATGGGGGTATCTGTTCGCCACGTTTGGAGCAATCAGCATCGTGGTGATGCCAACTGGGCTTGGATATTTCCAGATATTGCCAGGCATGGCCATGATCGGGCTTGGTGCAACATTAACGGTCGGGCCTTCGGGTACAGCCGCCGTCAGCGCAGTCAAGCCTGAACGCGCCGGACTTGTAGGCGGGTTGAGCTTTATGGCCCATCTCGTGTACGGGGCGATCTCGGTCGCGATTGCCACTGCCATTATGTACGTCACCAGCTTGTCCAGCCTTGCCAGACAGCTTGGCGCGGACGGGATTCAGATGTCTGAGACCGATCAGAGGGCCATAAACGGCGGCACGCTCACCACGGACTCTGCAAAAGCTGTCATGGCTAAACTCAGCTCGGCCGAAGGTGAAAAGGTTAAAGCCGCGATCGCTTCGGCGTTTGATGCTGGAATGAATATGGCGTTTGTTTTTGCCGCCCTCTCCGTCTCGGTCGGAGTAATTCTTGCCCTACGGTTGAACGAAGAAAAATTACGAAAGATCGAGGAGTAGAAAAGGGCCGCCTTTTGAGCGGCCCTTTCTTGTTATTGGGATGGGCCGTTCGGGTTGAAGGCTGACAAACCCTTGAGGATATCTATTGCGTAGGCCAACTGATAATCCTCTTCGCGCAACTCCGCTGTTGCTTCGGCTTTCTCGCGATCTTCTTCGATTTGCCGGATTTCATCTTCGCTGAGGCTGTCATTGTTCAGGCTTCCACGCAGGTCAGCTTCGGAGCGTGAGGGACGGTTGTCTTCCTCTTCTTCGGTCGCTGGCGCGGGGCGTGGCTGTTCCACGATGATATCCGGGCTGACCCCAAGTGCCTGAATCGAACGTCCTGATGGAGTGTAGTAACGCGATGTGGTCAGACGCATCGCTCCATCGCCACGCAACGGCATGACCGTTTGGACCGAGCCTTTGCCAAAGCTTTTGGTGCCGACAACGATAGCGCGGCGGTGATCCTGCAGTGCGCCGGCCACAATCTCGGAGGCCGAGGCAGAACCGCCGTTGATCAGAACCACGATCGGCTTGCCCTCAGCCAGATCGCCAGCGGTGGCGTTGAACCGTTCGCCCTCGCCCGGATCGCGACCACGGGTCGAGACGATTTCGCCTTCGTTCAGGAAGGCGTCCGAAACCTTGATGGCTTGTGTCAGCAACCCGCCAGGGTTGTTTCGAAGGTCCAGTACGACCCCGTTAACTTTGTCGATTCCACCGATCTCTTTGATCTGTTCGTCCAGACCGGCCTGCAGGTTCGGGAAGGTCTGATCATTAAACGTGGTCACTCGCAGCACAACGCTAGTGCCCTCAGTCCGCGCGCGTACGGCGGTCAGTTTGATGGTATCGCGAACAATTGTCACGTCGAATGGTTCCTGCTCGCCTTCGCGCACTACGGTGATCACGATCTCGGACCCAACTGGGCCACGCATCAGATCAACGGCCTTGTCTAGCGTCAGGCCCAGAATGCTTTCACCATCGACATGCGTGATGAAATCGCCTGCCTCGATTCCAGCTTCGTCCGCCGGAGTGCCATCTATAGGCGAGACGACTTTCACAAACCCTTCTTCTTGGGTGACTTCGATTCCCAACCCGCCAAATTCGCCTCGGGTCTGCACGCGCATCTGTTCCGCGTCATTCGGGGACAGGTAACTGGAATGCGGGTCCAACGATGTCAGCATCCCGTCAATGGCAGCTTCGATCAAATCTTCCGAGTCGACCTCTTCCACGTACTGAGCGCGAATGCGTTCAAAAATGTCGCCAAACAGATCAAGCTGTTCGTAGACACTGGCCTTGCTTTCGGCCTCTTGCGCTAGCAACGGCCCAGCAATCTGAGTTGTTGCAATTACGCCTGCCAGGGTTCCGGCCAGACCGGCCATCACAAATTTCTTCATACTCGTTTATCCATCCTTGTCGGTCCGAAACCAAGATTCCGGGTCCACGGGGCTATTATCCTGTCTTACCTCTATATAGAGCGTTTCTGACCGATCAGTTCCAGTGCCATCACCGCTTGTTGACAAAATAGCGCCTATTTCGGGTGTCTCACCGGGCATCAAGCCAACCGGAGAGCCTTCGGGGATGACCTGCCCGGTCTCACCGTAAACCTCCTGCAGGCCCGAAAACACAAACAAAAGCCCAGGTTGAGGTTCGAGAATTACCAGATTCCCTAAATCCAGCAGTGGTCCGCGGTATCGGATCGTTGCCGCTGTCGGAGATGTAACAATTGCCCGAGGCCGCGTTGCAAGCACAATACCGGGACGTGTTACGCCCGCAGCATCTGTTTCGTCCGCGTGATGCAGAATGACACCCTGAGTTGGCAGCTGTATCTGCCCTTTCTTACCAGAGACATCCGCGTTTGTGGTTGCAATCTCACCCTCGGAAATCTGAGACAACCCGCTGGCGAACCCGTCCAGAGTTTCGGTGGACGAGATCAGGATCGCTGTGCGGATCGGATCTTCGACAAAGCGGCGAGGCAAGTCGGTGCGGTCGGCGATGGCTTCGCTTAAACGGGTGCGCGCGGTTTGTACGCCAGCCAACCCCTCGACCAGTGTCTCGGATGCATTTTGCTGCAGCAAACGTAGTGTTTGTACTTCTTGCAGGTCTCGCGCAAGCGACTGCGCGCGGGCGTTCAAGCCGGGTGTGACCTCGGACAGCATCATCCCGGCGCGCGCCGACCCGAGCGGGCCGGACGGGTGCAGCATCAAAACAGGCGGGCTTGTTGTTTCTATGGTTTGTAAAACACCAAGTAGCTGCGCGACGTCCTTTTCGCGCGCCCGCAGCTCGGCGGACAGTTGCGCTTCACGTGTTGCCGCTTGTCGAAGCCCGTCACGCATGGCGGTCAATCCAGCCTCATAGGCCTGAATGGTTGCTGTCAGGGCGCGAACCCTGTCACGGGCGCTGTCTGCCTCGGTTAGGGTGATTGACGCTTGCTCCAGTTGCCGGGCTGCATTCAAGGCCGCCGTAGCAGGATCTGTCTGCGCGTAAACAGGTGATCCAAGAATGACAAAAGCAAGAGCCGCACGTAGCCTCATGACAGCAGGCTCTGCCCAGTCATTTCCGGCGGTTGGTCCAACCCCATCAGGTCTAGCAAAGTGGGGGCCAAATCGGACAGGCGTCCGTCGCGCAAAGTTGCGCCCTCAGGGCCACCAACCAGGGCCACTGGCACCGGATTCAGCGTATGCGCCGTGTGCGGTCCGCCGGTTTCGGGGTCGACCATCATCTCACAGTTGCCGTGGTCGGCGGTCACGATCATCGCACCCCCTGCCTTGTTCAGCGCCTCGATCACCTGTGCCAGCCCCTGATCCACCGCCTCACACGCCTTGATAGCTGCCTGCAGATCGCCGGTATGGCCTACCATGTCGGGGTTGGCATAGTTGGTGACGATCAGGTCGTACCCGGCCTCAATCGCCTCAACAAATTTAGCCGTCACCTCGGCCGAGGACATCTCGGGCTGCAAATCATAAGTAGCAACTTTGGGCGATTTAGGCATGAAGCGGTCCTCGCCCACTTCAGGGGTTTCCTTGCCGCCGTTCAGGAAGAAGGTGACATGGGGGTATTTCTCGGTCTCGGCCAAACGGAACTGACGCAGACCTTGTTTGGCCACCCATTCACCGAGGGTGTTCACGATGTCTCGCTTGGGGAATACAGTGGTCATATAGGCGTTGTGGCCGTCTGAATATTCCACCATTCCCAGCAAAGCCGACAGATGTGGACGCGGCCCGGTGTCGAAATCGGCAAAACCCGGCTCGCCAATCGCGCGCAGGATTTCGCGGGCGCGGTCGGCGCGGAAGTTCAGGCAGAAGAAACCGTCGCCATCCTTGATGCCCTCAAATCCGCTCAGCACCGTGGGCAGAATGAACTCATCGGTTTCGGATTGGTCATAGGCTTGTTCAACGGCTGCAAGCGCAGAAGCCGCCGCACGGCCCTCACCCTTGATCATGGCGTCATAGGCCTGACTGACCCTTTCCCACCGATTGTCGCGGTCCATGGCATAATAGCGCCCGCTAACGGTGACTATCTGCGCGCCTTCGGGTAGGCGCTCTTCCAGTTCGGCAACAAAGGGCGCGGCCGATTTCGGCGCAACGTCCCGCCCATCCGTCACCGCGTGCAACGCCACCGGCACGCCCGCATCCGTGATCGCCTTGGCTGCCGCCACGATGTGGTTCAGATGCCCATGCACGCCGCCATCCGAGGCCAGACCCATCAGATGCGCCGTGCCGCCCACCGCCTTCACCTTGGCGATGAAGGCCTGCAACGCCTGATTTTCGAAAAATGACCCATCCTCGATCGCCAGATCAATCTGCCCAAGATCCATAGCCACCACGCGGCCTGCGCCAATATTGGTATGGCCGACCTCGGAATTGCCCATCTGGCCGCTGGGAAGACCCACGTCAGGCCCGTGTGTGATCAGTTGCGCGTGCGGCCCTCGCGCCATGATCGCGTCAAATGTCGGGGTCTGCGCCAGATAGGGGGCGTTGGCCTCGGTGTCCTCGGACAAACCCCAACCATCAAGAATGCACAGGACGACAGGTTTGGGGGCGGTCATTCGGACTCTCCGGGATTGCTGCTCTTGCCTGACCTTTTACCCCTTGGCCGACGCCGGGTGAACCGCCTTTTGGCGTAGACGCGGCGAATTTAATCCTTGCCGACAATCTCCCGATACGGGCGCGCTTTGCGGCCTCGGTATTTCACCGTCAACTCCAACGGCATGTCGTTTTCGTCGTAGATGCCGACAACAACCCCCCGGCTCCGGCTTTTGGTCCGCATCTCGATCAGTTGCGCCTCGGACCGCGTCGTGCGCTGAGATTGCCTGCGGGTCCACGTAAACAGATGCTCATACATCTGCGCGACGATGTCGGCGTGGTCGGCGCTGTCGCCCAGATCGGTCAATTCCTTCGGATCGGTTTCCAGATCAAACAGCAAAGGACGATGGCCGCCCTCGCAATGGATCAGCTTCCACTTCCTGTCGGCGACCATGAACATCACCGCATCGCGGACCGAGGCATTCAGTTTCTCCGCTAGCGGCGAGGCCGAATAATCATATTCGCAAACCACCACATCCCGCGGAGTTTCCGCCTGCGTCCCATGCAGGATCGGCAACAGGGAATGCCCTTCGAGGATATGCGAGGCATCTGCGCCACCGGCCACATTCAGAAAGGTCGGGGCAAGATCGATGGATTCCACCAACGCATCACAGGCCGTGCCGCGCGTGGCGTCAGCGGCGGGTGATGGATCATAGATTATCAGCGGAACTTTGGTCGAGGCATCGTGGAAGAACGTCTTCTCCCCCATCCAGTGATCGCCCAGAAAATCGCCGTGATCCGAGGTCAGCACGATCATCGTGTTTTCCATCCGGCCGGTTTTTTCCATCCAGTCGAACAGGTGGCCCATCTGGTCATCCGCCTGTTTGATCAGACCCATATAGGCGGGGATCACCGCCTCGCGCACATCCTGCCGCGAGAATGTCTGGCCGATCTTTGTGTCCATGAAGGCGCGCAGTACCGGGTGAGCATTGTCACGCTCGGCCTTGGACCGGTTCACCGGCAGCACGTCATCGGGGCCGTACATCGAGGCATAGGGCTCGGGCACGATGTAAGGCCAATGGGGCTTGATGAAGCTCAGATGGCAGCACCAGGGGCCGTCATGAGTATCCATGAACTCGATCCCGCGCCCGGTCAGGTATGGGGTTTCGCTGTCTTCCTCGGCGATATTTGCCGCCTCAGTCGAATGCTTCAGGAACCAGCCAGACAGTACGTTGCCATCTGCGTCCAGACCAGAATTGGCAAAATCGTGCCACGGGTTGTCACTCTCATACCCTTTGGCAGAGAGGTACTTGTTGTACTCTTTCGCGCCGTCCGGATCATAATAGCCATCCGGCCCCTCGGGCAGCATCCCGTCATCGCGTTCGAACACGTCAAAACCGCATTGGGCCACACGGGCCCCAATCAGGCTGTCAGGCTCCAGACCCAGCCGGGCCATCCCCTCGGCATCCGCGCGCATATGAGTTTTGCCGACCAGCCAGCACTCCATTCCGGCCTTGCGCAGATGATCGCCCATCGTCATCTCGCCGACCTTTAGCGGGATGCCGTTCCACGAGGCACCGTGCGAATGCACAAAACGCCCGGTGTAGGTCGACATGCGTGAGCTGCCGCAAATGGGTGATTGGATATAAGCCCGGTCAAATCGCACACCCTTCGCGGCCAACCGGTCGATATTCGGAGTATGCAGATGCGGATGGCCGTAACAGCTCAGGTAATCCCAGCGGAGCTGGTCGAACATGATGAACAGAATGTTTTTGGCTTTGGCCACGGATGCGCCCCTTTGATCGTCCGGGGCTGAGGCTAACCAATTCCGCGTCAGCGGCGAAGCGGAATTTACACCTGCGCTTCGCGTTCCATCTGTTCCAGCATCTTCTTGGCGCGCTTGCACTGCAACTGATCACGCAGCGGGCTGTTCGGGTCGACATCTTTCTGACAGACCACGCATTTATCCGCACCCGAGATCGCGTTCAGACCGCCACAGCTGCCCTTGATGGTCTTGCCCATCAGCATCACGCCCAGCGACATGCCGACCATCACAAGAGCCAGCAGTATGAAAGCCAGAATAAAGGTGCTCATGATCAGTATCCGTCAGTTGCTGCCCAACGCGTCTTTGAACGCGCTGCTATGGACCGTGATATAGGCATCTTCGCCCCCTGTCACATCCCGCGAGATGAAATACACGGCAAGTTTATGCTTTTCGGCCAGTTCCAGCCCTTTTTCCTGCCCCAGCGCCAACATGGCCGTGGCCCAAGCATCGGCCATCATCGCGTTTTCCGCCAGCACTGTGACCGAGGTGGTCCGGTGCGTGATCGGGCGGCCTGTCACCGGGTCGATAATATGCGAATAGCGCACACCGTCCTGTTCGAAGAAGTTCTTGTAGTCGCCCGACGTTGCCATCCCCAGATCGTCAAGCTGAACGATCAACTGAATGGCCTGCACGCCGGTTTCAGGTTTTTCGATCCCAATCCGCCAGGCCTCGTTCTTGTCATTCTGACCCATAGTGACCAGATCGCCGCCGATCTCGACCATGTAATTCTCGATCCCGGCGTCGCGCAGCGTTTCGGCCACCGCATCAATGCCATAGCCTTTGGCGATGGCCGACAAGTTGATGCCTACACCCGCATCCGATTTGGCCAACGTCCCGGCCTCGCGGTCCAGCGTCAACAGGCGGGATTGACCGACGCTGTCTAACGCAGCCTGAATTTCGACATCCGATGGCACCGGATCTTCGGGTTTGCGCGGGCCAAAGCCCCACAGCTCGATCAGCGGGCCAAGGGTGACGTCAAACGTACCGCCCGATTTCTCGTGCACGTCACTTGCTGCATCAATCACCAGCGCGAATTCGTCCGATACCGCCACGGCATCGGTGCTGTCCGACGCAGAAAAGGTGGACACCTCGGAATTCGGATCCCAGTTGGACATCTTGGCGTTGACCTCGGCCAGAGTCTCATCGACTGCGTCTGCCAAGGATTCTTCGTCCACGTCCACGCCGATGGCGGTGATGTTAAACGTCGTTCCCATGGTTTCGCCAGACAGGCGCACGACCTCTGGTTCTTTGTCGAACAAACAGCCAGACACCAGCGCGGCAACAGCCAAAACGGGGACAAGACGCATCACAGCACCCTTTTAAGAAAACGTGCCCGGCATATGCCAGCGCCTCTGATCAGAGTCAAACCGACGTCAGAGTTTCAGCGGCATGAAGCCTAAAACCAAAAGGCCAATGCCAGCAGGCAAACCGAACAGCCAGGCTTTCTTCTGCCAACCCGGCGCTTGCTGTTTCCATGTCATGCGAAAGTTGTGCCCGCAGACCACCACTGCGAAAAAGATCAATGCCGCGACGGGCGGTGTCAAATAGAAGTCGGACAAAAGATCAGATATCCTTGGTTTTTGGCAGTTTTCTCCGGATAGGGCAATTGCACCCTATACAGGTCGCTCGGCTGCGCTAAGGTGAATAGCAAAAGAAAAGGAGATTGCCCATGGCCCCAAGCTCTTACCAGCCACCGACCCGCGGCGATAAAGCCGATACCAGCACTCGCAGCCAGTCGGTCGACTCGAACCTGTCACACTCGCAGACGACCGTGGCGAAACTTCTTGAGGGCAAGGGCGACGCGGTCTTCTCGGTGCGTCCAAACGATACGATTCACTCGGTGGTGAACACGCTGAAGGAAAAGAAAATCGGGGCGGTTCTGGTTACAGACCAAAACGGCGCACTGCAAGGCATTCTGTCGGAACGCGATATCGTGCGCCGCATGGCCGACACCCCCGGTCAGACGCTTCCTCAATCGGTCGAGGACCTGATGACGCGTGAGGTCAAAACCTGCGCACCTGATGACCCGCTGAACCAAGTTCTTAAAACCATGACCGAGGGGCGGTTTCGCCACATGCCCGTTCTTTCTGACGGTGCCTTGCGCGGTGTGATCACCATCGGCGACGTTGTGCATTTTCGTCTGAAAGAGCTAGAATACGAAGCCCTTCGCATGAAACAGATGATTGTTGGCTGATCGAATGCAGCGAAAATCCCCTTGACCTCGGCCCCGTGACAGTATCCCTGATGCAGCATCAAACGGCTATGAAACAGAGGGTTGCATGAAACGGGTTCTTGTCACCGGAACGGCCGGGTTCATCGGGTTCCATCTGGCCAAGCTCTTGCTGGCCGAAGGCTTTCGTGTGCACGGCTATGACGGGATGACCGACTATTACGACGTCACCCTCAAGCAGCGCCGCCACCAGATGCTTCTGCAAAATCCGGGCTTTTCTGCAACCGAGGACCTGCTGGAAAATCACGACCGCCTGAAACAGATCGCCGATGACTTCAAGCCCGAGGTCATCGTCCACCTCGCCGCGCAAGCCGGGGTTCGGTATAGCTTGGAAGACCCGCGCAGCTATATCAATTCGAACGTCGTGGGCACGTTCAATGTCATGGAGGTGGCCCGCGAACACAAAGTTGCGCATCTGCTGATGGCCTCGACCTCATCCGTTTACGGTGCCAATGAAGAGATGCCCTTTACCGAGGTCGAAAAAGCCGACACCCCCCTGACCATCTACGCTGCTACGAAGAAAGCGAATGAGGCGATGGGACATTCCTACGCTCATCTGTGGAACCTGCCGACGACGATGTTCCGCTTTTTCACTGTCTACGGCAGTTGGGGCCGCCCCGATCTGGCGCTCTATAAGTTTGTGGACGCCATTCTGGATGACCGCCCTATCGACATCTATAACCACGGCGACATGTACCGCGACTTCACCTATGTCGAGGATCTGGTGCGGGGTATCCGCCTGCTGATCGACGTACCGCCCGTGCGCCCGGACAGTGCGGACCAGATTGCCGAGGGCGATAGCCTGTCTCCGGCAGCGCCTTGGCGGGTGGTGAATATCGGCAATGGCGACAAGGTGCGGCTGATGGACTTCATCGAGGCCATTGAGGATGCCTTGGGCAAAAAGGCTATCCGAAACTACATGCCTATGCAGATGGGTGATGTGCCTGCGACATGGGCCGATAATGATCTGCTGCAATCCCTGACAGGGTATCGCCCGCAAACTGATTTCAAAGAGGGCATTGCCCGGTTCGTCGCGTGGTTCCGCGACTATCAAGGTAAATGACGGCGATGTTTGAAGCAGACCCCAACGCGCGCAAGATCGCGGTGATCGGACTGGGCTATGTCGGCCTGCCGCTGGCCGTGGCCTTCGGCAAAATAGGCCCTGTGATCGGCTTTGACATCAACACAGCCCGGATAACCGCCCTGCGCGCCGGTCAGGACGCAACCCATGAGGTCGAGCCCGAGGATCTGCGCGCCGCAACCGGCCTGTCTTTCACCACCGATCCGGCAGATATCGCCGGATGCGACACCTATATAGTAACCGTCCCCACCCCGATCACAGCGGGCAAGCAGCCTGACTTAACACCGCTGCTCAGCGCGTCTGAAACCGTTGGACGCGTGCTGAAACCCGGTGATATGGTTATTTACGAATCCACCGTCTACCCCGGCGCGACCGAGGAAGACTGTGTGCCAGTGTTGGAACGCGCCTCGGGCCTGGTGTTCAACCGCGATTTCTTTGCAGGCTACAGCCCTGAGCGGATCAACCCCGGCGACAAGACGCATCGGATCGCGGATATCTGCAAGGTTACGTCCGGCTCGACCCCCGAGGTGGCCGACCTTGTTGATGCGCTCTATGCGCGGATCATCTCGGCGGGCACCCACAAGGCCGAGAGCATTCGCGTCGCCGAGGCCGCAAAGGTGATCGAGAACACTCAACGCGACCTGAATATCGCATTGGTGAACGAGCTGGCGATGATCTTTGGCCGGATGGATATCGACACCGATGCAGTTCTGCGCGCCGCGGGGACCAAGTGGAACTTTTTACCCTTCCGCCCCGGTCTGGTGGGCGGGCATTGCATCGGCGTAGACCCGTATTACCTGACCCACAAGGCTGAGGCCGTGGGCCACCACCCGCAGATTATTCTGGCCGGGCGGAGGTTAAATGACAGTATGGGAGGCTATGTGGTCTCGCAACTGGTCAAGCGGATGATGCGCGAGGGGATCAATGTGGCCGCCGCCCGCGTTCTGGTAATGGGGCTGACCTTCAAGGAAAACTGTCCCGACCTGCGCAACACGCGTGTGGTGGATATGATTGACGAGTTGCAAGACTACGGCGTCGCCGTCGATGTCCACGACCCCCATGCGGATGCAGATGCCGCGCAGAAGGAATATGGGATTTCATTGACTTCGCAGCCTGAAACCGGCGCCTATGACGGCATCGTTCTGGCGGTTGCGCATCAGGAATTTCTGGCGCTCGCCCCTGCCGAGATACGCGCTTTTGGCAAGGATCAAAGCGTGTTGTTCGACGTCAAATCCTGTCTGCCGCCAGAGGCCAGCGACCTGCGGCTGTAAAAAAACCGGCGCTGTCCTGCGCCGGTTTTTCCTGTCTTATCCGCCGAAATCGTCCAGCATGATGTCTTCGCGGTCCACGCCCAGATCCAGCAGCATGTTGATGACCGACTGGTTCATGATCGGCGGTCCACACATGTAGAACTCGCAATCCTCGGGCGCAGGGTGGTTCTTGAGGTATTCCTCGAACAGAACGTTGTGGATGAAGCCGGTATAGCCTTTCCAATCGTCCTCGGGCTGCGCGTCCGACAAGGCGACATGCCATTCGAAATTGTCGAACTCTTCGGCCAGTTGGTCGAAATCCTCGACAAAGAACATCTCTTTCTTCGACCGTGCCCCGTACCAGAAGCTGATCTTGCGATCGCGGTTCTGCAACCGCTTGAGCTGATCGAAGATATGGCTGCGCATGGGGGCCATGCCTGCGCCACCGCCGATGAATACCATCTCTTTTTGGGTGTCGCGGGCGAAGAATTCACCAAACGGACCCGAGATGGTGACCTTGTCACCTGGTTTCAGGTTGAAGATATACGACGACATCTGACCCGCTGGGATACCTTCCGACCCCGGAGGCGGCGAGGCCACGCGGACGTTCAGCATGATCATGCCCTTTTCGTCCGGGTAGTTGGCCATCGAATAGGCACGCTCGATCGGTTCGGCCACGACGGATTCATATTGCCACAGATTGAACTTATCCCAATCCTCGCGATATTCCTCCTCCACGTCGAAATCGGTGTATTTCAACTGGTGCGCGGGTGCTTCGATCTGGATGTAACCGCCAGCCCGGAAGTTAACGTCCTCGCCTTCCGGCAGGTCCAGGGTCAGGGCCTTGATGAAGGTCGCCACGTTTTCATTCGAGCGAACGGTGCATTCCCATTTCTTGACGCCAAAGACCTCTTCAGGAACTTCGATATCCATGTCCTGCTTGACCGCCACCTGACAGGACAGGCGGTCGCCGCACGAAGCCTCACGCTTGGTGATATGGCTTTCCTCGGTTGGCAGGATCGAGCCACCGCCCGAATGCACCCGCACCCTACATTGCGCGCAGGTGCCACCGCCGCCACAGGCAGAGGGGACGAACAGCTTCTCGGCCGCCAGGGTTTGCAGCAGCTTGCCACCTGCCGGGACCGAGATGGTTTTCTCACCGTTGATGGTGATGTTCACGTTCCCGGTCGACACCAGCTTGGACCGCGCAGCCATGATGATGGCCACCAGCCCCAACACGATCAGGGTGAAAAGAACGACGCCTAAGCTAAAAGTTTCCATGCGTCCCTCCTTACAGTTTCACGCCCGAGAAGGACATGAAGGCCATCGCCATCAGACCCGCGGTGATGAAGGTGATCCCAAGCCCTTGCAAGCCGTCGGGAATGTCCGAGTATTTCAGCTTTTCGCGCACACCCGCCATCGCAGTGATCGCCAGCGCCCAGCCAAAGCCCGAAGACAGACCATAAGTCGTCGCCTCGGCAAAGTTATAGTCGCGTTCCACCATAAACAGCGAGCCACCAAGGATGGCGCAGTTCACCGTGATCAGCGGTAGGAATATCCCCAGCGCGTTGTAAAGCGGCGGGAAATACTTATCCAAAACCATCTCAAGGATCTGAACCATGGCTGCAATCACGCCAATATATGAGATCAGGCCAAGGAAGGTCAGGTCCACATCCGGGAAACCGGCCCAGGCCAGCGCGCCCGGTTTCAGCAGGTAGTTCAGCAGCAGGTTGTTGGCAGGCACGGTGATGGCCTGCACAACCATGACCGAGATGCCCAGACCCAGCGCGGTCGAAATCTTCTTGGACACGGCGATGAAGGTACACATCCCGAGAAAGAAGCTGAGCGCAAGGTTTTCGACAAAGATGGCCTTTACGGCCAGTGAAATCAGACCTTCCATCAGTGGGCCTCTACCTGCTGAATTTTGTATTCACGCTCTTCCACCTGGTTCGGCTTCCATGTGCGGAAGGCCCAGATGATCAGACCGATGATGAAGAACGCTGACGGAGGTAGCAGCAGCATGCCGTTGGGCACGTACCAGCCACCGTTGTTGACGGTCTCCAGAATGGTGATGCCAAACAGCGATCCGGCCCCGAACAGCTCGCGGATGAAGCCCACCAGCAGCAGGATCAGGCCGTAGCCCATACCGTTGCCCATGCCGTCGATGAACGACGCGACGGGCGGGTTCTTCATCGCAAACGCCTCAGCCCGGCCCATCACGATACAGTTGGTGATGATCAGGCCGACAAAAACCGACAGGGTTTTCGAGATCTCAAACGCATAGGCCTTAAGGATCTGGTCCACCAGGATCACCAGCGAGGCGATGATCACCATCTGCACGATAATCCGGATCGAGCCGGGAATCTGGTTGCGCAGGCACGAGATAAAGAAGGACGAGAACGAGGTCACGAAGATCACCGCCAGCGCCATCACCATCGAGACTTGCAGCGACGAGGTCACCGCCAGCGCCGAACAGATGCCCAGCACCTGAAGAGTGATCGGGTTATTGTCGACAAGCGGGTCGACCAGCATCTCTTTCTTGGTCTGAGACATCAGATTTCTCCTGCTTGCAGTTTGGCGAGGAACGGAGCGTAGCCCGCATCCCCCATCCAGAATTTCACCAGGTTATCGACACCGACCGAAGTCAGCGTGGCACCGGCCAGCGCGTCGACATAAAAGTCCGGGCCAGCGGCGGGCTGCGATTTGGCCACGGTGATCTGAAGCTCACCCGCGTCATCGCGCAGCTTTTTACCGTTCCACAGTGCCTTCCAGCGGGGGTTGTCCACCTCGGCCCCAAGGCCCGGCGTCTCACCATGCTGATAGAATTGCAGACCGAAGATATCGTTGCCGTTGTTCTCCAGCGCGATAAAGCCATAGAGCGTGGACCACAGGCCATAGCCATGCAGCGGTAGGATCACCTTGTCTAACTCGCCCGCATCATCGCGCAACAGGTAGATGACGCGGTACTTAGACTGACGCCCGATACCCGCCGGGTCATTGTCCAGCGCAACGCTGAGGTCGGGATCGCTGGCCGCAGCGATGTCATCAAACGTGGCTGCATCGAACTGATCATCTACGAATGCGCCGGTCGACAGCTCCAGCACATGCGGCTCGAACGCGGCGAATGCCTCGGAGACATCGACACCCGGCTCATAGACACCGGCGACTTGCAGAACGTTGACTTGCTTGTCCTTCAGCGCGTTGGCTTCTTGCACAGGGCGCAGGCTGACCGCTGCGGCGGATACGACCATCGAGGCCACAAGGCAGACAGCGACCGCGACGATGATCGTCTTGCCGACAGAATCCGGCGAGGCGGCCAGAAACTTGGCAATCGCGCCTTTTGGTTCTTGGGACTGCGTATCAGACATGGCGACGCGCCCTCCGTTTGATGTTGGCCTGCACGACGAAATAATCGATCAGCGGCGCAAAGACGTTTCCAAAGAGGATAGCCAGCATCATGCCTTCGGGGAAAGCGGGGTTAATGACGCGGATCATCACAACCATGACACCAATCAGCGCACCGTAGATATAGCGGCCCATGTTGGTGTGGCTGGCCGAAACCGGCTCGGTCACCATGAAAGCCAGACCAAAGGCGTAGCCGCCCAGAACGATGTGCCAGTACCAAGGCATCGCAAACATCGGGTTGGTGTCTGACCCGATCAGGTTCAGCAAGAGCGAGAAGCCGATGGTTCCCGCCAAACAGCCGAGGATCAGGCGGTAGTTGGCGATTTTTGTTGTCAGCAGGAAGGCCAGGCCGATCATACAGGCCAAGGTCGATGTTTCACCGAAACTGCCTTGAATGGTACCGAAGAACGCATTGGCCCACGTGATACCGTCGGCCGCCAGTGCCTGAACGCCCTCGGCTGCGGTGATCCCCAACGCGGTCGCGCCCGAGAGCCCATCCACCGGAGTCCAGACCGAATCCCCCGACATTTGCGCAGGATAAGCGAAATACAAGAACGCCCGCCCGACCAGTGCGGGGTTGAGAAAGTTCTTACCGGTGCCGCCAAACACCTCTTTGCCGATGACAACGCCGAAGATTATGCCCAAAGCGACCTGCCACAGCGGTGTCGATGCAGGCAAGATCAGCGTGTAGAGCATAGATGTGACAAGGAAGCCCTCGTTCACCTCATGCCCGCGCACGGTGGCAAAGATCACCTCGAAAATACCACCCGCGATCAGCGTCGTAATGTAGATCGGCAGGAAATAAAGCAACCCGTGCAGCACATTGGCAAACAGGCTGGACGGATCCAGCGAGATGCCGAACATCTGCAACAAAGCAATCCGCCAGCCCGTAGCCGCATCCGGACCAAGCGTAGCAATAGCTGAATTCGCCTGATAACCCGTATTCCACATCCCCCACAGGATACAGGGGATCGTAGCGATCACGACATAGGTCATGATCCGCTTCATATCCACGTAGGACCGTGCGTGTGGGGCTACGGTGGTGACGGTTTTCGGAGTGTAGATGAAGCTTTCGACCATCTCGTAGATGGGGAAATACTTCTCGTACTTGCCGCCCTTGGTAAAGTTCGGCTCAATCCGATCGAAGAAGCTGCGCAAACCCATGTGGATCAGCCCTCCTTTTCAATCTTGGTCAGGCAGTCGCGCAGCGCCAGCCCGTATTCATATTTCGCCGGACAGGCAAAGCCCACAAGGCCCAAATCCTCTTCGTCCAACTCCAGCGCACCCAGCGCCTGTGCCGTGTCCGTGTCCATGACAAGCAATGCGCGCAGCAGCTGCGTGGGCAGATAATCCTGCGGCATCAGCTCTTCGAACACGCCCGTCGGCACCATCGCACGACGGCCGCCATTCAGGTTTGAAGTGAACGCATACAGCTTTTTCGCAAAGGCCGAGCCCAATACCGGCTGTACGGCGAATTTCGACGGCATTGGAAGAATCCAACCCATCGTGTGTTGATCGTGATCTTCACGGATGATCGAAATCTGCCGCGCAAAGCGCCCCAGATAGGCGGTTGGACCTTCGGCCTGCGCGCCCGACAGGATCGAGCCCGAGATAATCCGGGGCGTCCCGTCCACATCAACCTCATCTCGGGTCAGATCGTCGGTCGACGCGCCCATGACCGTGCGGATCAAGCGCGGCTGTCGCGCGCTCGGACCGGTTAGAGCGATCACGATATTGGGGTCCAGATGGCCGGTCTGCATCAGGCGACCAATGGCGATGACGTCCTGATACCCGATGGTCCAGACCTGCTTGTCCCCCGCCAGCGGCTCGAGGAAATGGATATGCGTCCCCGCCAGCCCCGACGGGTGCGGACCTGCAAATGCTGCGGCTTCAACTCCCGGCACGTCGGTGCCCGGTACCGAGTCACCCTCTTTGTGGCACAGATAGGTCTTACCTTCGGTCAGGTTCGCGATCGCCGCCAGACCCGCAGCGAACGCATCCCCTGCATCAGCGATAATCACTGCTGCATCACCCGCCAGAGGCTCACTGTCCATCGCAGTCACGAAAATCGCCGCGGGTGCGCTTCCGGGTTCAGGCATCTTGGAGTAAGGCCGGGTGCGGAACGCCGTCCACAAACCCGCTGCGCATAGTTTCTCGGTGATCCCTGCCGCGCTGTTGCCATTGCCCACGCCCGAGAAATCAATGCCCGTGTCATTGGGGTCCGAGACCTCGATCACCACGCTCTGCAGCACGCGTCGCGCGCCCCGGTTAATGGCTGCGACCTTTCCGGTCATAGGCGCGACCATCATCGCATCGGGCGCGTCTTTGTGACTAAACAGCGGCGTGCCGCGCTGGACGTCGTCACCCTCTTGCACCAGCATCTTGGGTTTCAGGCCAATATAGTCGCCGCCCAGAACCCCGACGGTCGAAAACTCGGGCCCCGGATGAATCGTCTGATCCGGCGCACCCTGCACCGGCAGCTCGAACCCTTTTTTCAGTTTGAAAGTTTGCATGTCGCTACGGTCTTCCAAGCCTCTTTCCCGTTCTGCCGTGTCTTTTTGCCGGGTGTCCGCCAAAAATCACTGCAGAGATAAACGCCAGCATCCGGCAATACATAAGCTAAGACTGCCTATGATGCGTGACTATGTCATAATCACGGTCCCTTTACGCGGGGAAACGATCAAACGCAAACCCGTTACCGCCCAAAGTGACCCGAGAATGTCACTTTCGTTTGAGAGAGCCTAATAAAATGCATATCGCACCCTGTGCGTGACCGTTGTAAGCACGCTTTATGGAACACACAAATGATCTTGAGATTTTTCTGGTTGCAACACCCGGCCTAGAAGCACCCCTGTATGCTGAGGCTGTTGAAAATCGGTTTCAAAACGCCAAAATCGTCCCCGGCGGTGTGAGCTGCCTTGGGTCATGGTCCGAAGTCTGGCGCGCCAATCTGTGTTTGCGCGGCGCGAATAAGGTTCTGGTTCGTCTGGGCAGTTTTCCGGCTGTGCATCTGGCGCAACTGGACAAGCGTGCGCGAAAATTTCCGTGGTCCGAATTTCTGCGGCCCGATGTTGCCGTCAAAGTCGAGGCGACCAGCCGGAAGTCCCGGATTTACCACGCAGGTGCTGCTCGGCAGAGGATCGAACGCGCGCTTGCGGAAACCTTGGGCGTCGAGATCTCGGCGGAAGCTGGTTTGCGTGTGCTGTTGCGTATTGAAAAGGACATCTGCACTTTGTCTGTAGACACCTCCGGTGATCCTTTACACAAACGCGGCCATAAACCTGCCGTTGCCAAGGCGCCAATGCGGGAAACGATGGCCGCAATGTTCTTGCGTGAATGTGGATTTGATGGGTCCGAGCCTGTTTTGGATCCGATGTGTGGTTCCGGGACGTTCGTCATCGAAGCAGCTGAGATCGCTTTGGGCCTTCACCCGGGCCGCTCGCGAAAGTTCGCTTTCGAAGACTTAAAAAACTTCGATCAAGATAGCTGGAACGAGATGCGAAACGCCACCTCCGTCAAAGAGACCCAAGTGGTGTTCCGAGGCTCGGACCGCAACAGCGGCGCGGTTCAAGCGGCCAGCACCAACGCGGACCGTGCCGGGGTGTCGACCGTTACGGATTTCCAAGCTCGGGCTGTGGGCGATATCAAACCAGGTCACGAAACAGGTGGATTGGTGATCGTTAATCCGCCCTATGGCGCTCGAATCGGGGACGAGAAACGTCTCAAGTCGCTCTATGGTTCATTTGGCAAGGTTATGATGTCTAGATTCAGGGGGTGGCGTGCAGGGATCATCACCAGCTCTCCGTCCCTCGCACGCGCGACCCGCCTGCCCTTGCTGCCTGCAGGCCCTGTTGTCGATCATGGCGGTACCAAAATCCGTTTATATAGAACAGAGACGTTGCGCTGAGAACCTTGGCTCGGGGACTGGTACTATATGATCCGTGTGTTCGAATACCTCTTGCACATCCAAAAGCCGAGGTATAGATCACGCGCCACGGTCGGAGTGTAGCTCAGCCTGGTAGAGCACTGTCTTCGGGAGGCAGGGGTCGTGAGTTCGAATCTCGCCACTCCGACCAATAATTCCAGATACTTAGTCCGTTTTGTCATGACCCTTGTTAAGGGTCTGTCCGGATTTGATCCGGATTATGCGGCTTTTGATGCGGGTTTCGGTGAGTCCAGCCACCTCAGAAACCGAAAGGCCGCTGACCGGGCTGGCACCCGTGTCAACGGCCAAATCGAAAAGTTTGCACTGAATGGATTCCAAATCGCGGACGTGATCGCAATCGCTGGAGGGGCCGATGTCTGAGGTTCTCCCTTTCTGCAAGATCAAGCTGCAATACCTTCTGGAAATGGTCACCGACCACGAGCTGGACGACAACGCCTTGCGCGTGGCGCTCTACTTAGCGCTTGCCCATGCCGATCATGAAACCGGCGAGAGCCGTCCGTCATTTGAGACCATTGGCACGGCTATCGGCAAACACGCCAAGTCGGTCAAGCGAGCGCTGAACAAGGTCGAGGCGGCGAGTTACATGACCGTCGAACGCGGGACCAATAAGGGCAATTCCTCTCGCTACCGTCCGACCGAAGCGGCCATGAAACGAGCCACCGAACGCCGCCGGGAGGGGGACAAGGTTGTCCCGCTAAGCCGTGCCAAAGGGGGACAATCCTGTCCGCAAAGCGGGACAGAACTGTCCGGCAAAGGGGGACAGGATCGCCCCCCGAACAGAGAACAAGAACTTAGAATAGAACGAGGGCGCGCGTCCGCGCCGGATTTGCCCGATGAAGGGCAATCCGGCGGAACACGCTCAAAACGAGCCCCGGATGGCCAGCACCTGGTCTTCGTCCCGAGGGGCATCTGCTTTGTCCGGGACTGGAACGAGAGGCTGGCCAGGGAAGGTATGACCACGCTGGAACGCAGCCTTCCCCTGTCACCGCATGAACATCATCTGGGCTTCTGGCTTCCAGCGAGAACACCGGCCCCGTTGGGCAGCGCTGAGTGGCAGTACCAGCTCCAATTGCTCAGAGATTTGATCCGCGAGACGTCAGAAAACGCGGAGCACTGCCATGCGGTCTGAGCAAACAGCAAGGCGACCCGTGTCATACGCTGGCGCGGATGACACGGGACCTTGCGAGAGGCGGCAAGCCTCCCCTTCGAACCCCACCGGCGAGGGAAAAGCCCGCGCAAAAGAGCCGCTGACGGAGACCTTCGTCTTCCGTTGCACGGCGACCGAGAAGGCCGATCTGCGCTCCAAGGCCGAGGCTGCTGGCCTGCCCGCCGCGACGCTCCTGCGCGAGGCGCTTGGCCTTACCGAGGCGCGCCGCCGCAAGCCCGTGCCGCGCGTCGATCCGGCCCTGGTGCTGGCGGTCGGGCGCGTCGGTGGCAACCTCAACCAGATCGCGAGATGGCTGAACCGCGCCATGCTGGTGGGTCGCACCGACCTCGACAGCCTGACCGTCGCGCGCCGCCTGCTGGTGATCGAACGGCAGCTCGACCAGCTTCTTGAAAAGGCGCGGCGGTGTTGAACAAGTTCTTCCCCAACGGCAAGGGCGCGGGCGCGGGACCGGTCGGCTACCTCGTGGCCGAGCGCGTGCTGGCCTATGACGGCAATCGCGACCTGATCCGCGATGCCGATGACCACCCCCTGACCGTGGTGCGCGATCCCTTGCCCGAGGTGCTGCGCGGCGACCCAAGCCGCACCGAGGCGCTGATCGACGCCAGCCCCCACCAGTGGACTTACCGTGCGGGCGTGATCAGCTTTGCAGCCGAGGACGCCCCCAGCGAGGCGCAGCAGGCCGAGGTCATGGACGCCTTCGAGCAGCTGGCCTTCGCTGGGTTGGACGGTGAGCAATATGACATGCTCTGGGTCCGCCACAGCCACGAGGACCGCGTTGAGCTGCATTTCTGCATCCCGCGCCTGGAGCTGACCACCGGGCGTAGCCTGAACATCGCTCCGCCAGGCTACCAAGACGCCTATGACAGCCTGCGCGACCTGATGAACCAACGCCACGGCTGGGCCGATCCGATGGAACTGGAGCGCGCCCAAGAGGTGCGTGACACCATCGAAGCTCCGAACCGCGCCCAAGGCCGCGACGAACTGCATGCGTGGATCCTCGATCAGATTTCCATGGGTCTGATCGAGGATCGTGCAAGCATGATCGAGGCGCTCACCGACGCGGGCTTCGACCTACCTCGTGCGGGCAAATCCTACCTGACCGCCCAAGACCCCGAGTCCGGCGAACGTTGGCGCCTGAAAGGAGAGATTTTTCATGAAGACTGGCAAGCCGACCCGGCTGAGCGAGAAACTGAACGCGGAGCTGGACACGATACGCCAGGACTACGCCGCCTCGATGGCATCCCAGCTGGAGAGCTTCAGAACCGATTTGACAGCCATTGTGAGCGACGCGCGGCGTACCATCGAGAGCGATACGCGCCACTTCCTGAACGAGAGCAGGAGCTTGTTCGAGACACGGACCGAGCAGATCAGGCGCTGGCTGACGATCTCTCCTTTGGTGATCTCAGGGCTGATCGTGACGGGGATCGCCTCGATGATGGCCGCAAGCTGGTTTTGGATGGTTCTGCTGACACGTTCGGAGCTGACGGAACTGGGCCTGACGCGGATCGACTAGGGGGAACAGACCTGGCTGACGCTGGACCCCGACCAGACCGAGCTGAAGACCTGCACGCTGGCCGGGGCACCGGTCATTTGCATCAAGATCGAGGAGAGATGAATGACAACGCCCCTGACAGCCTTGGAACGCGACTTGCTCGCCTGCGTCGAGCGGTTGGTGACGGCCTGCGAAACCTCAGCGCAGGAATTGAGCGGGTTAGAGGCGCGCTCGACGAAGAGGCTGCAAGCCCAGTTGGATGGTATCGCGGCCTGCGCGACGTTGCTCATACGCTCGCAGATCGCGTCAATGCAGGCGTTGCGTGGATTGCTGAGCGAAGAGGCCACCTACAACGCGCTGGACGCGCAGTTGAGCGAGAGCTTGACCTTAGCGAAAGCCGCCGAAGAGAGGCTGAAACAGAGCTGAAGGAATTGCAGATCGAACGAGGCCGCAACCATGGCCTGGAACTTTAGCGAGGAAGGGAATCCAATGAGTTTTGCACACGACCACTTCACCATGAGCTACCATCAGGCCTGCGGCTATGGCATCGACTATCGCGGTTTTGAAAAGGTGGCCTGCCTTCCAGAAGGGGTTTCGCTTGTTGCCGTAGCGGGTGTCTGGGGCGACTACCAGAACATCCGCTGCTTGTTTGTGGACGTCGCTGGAAATGGCTACATGCGAAATATCCGTTGGTGGGGCGATAAAGGTTATCCGATCAAGGAGTTGGATATTGATGCGAAGGAAATTGCCGTTGGACAGCAATTTTTCCTCGTGGAAACTGCGTGATTGCTGCTCAACCTTCCCAGCACATCAACGAGTTTGAGCGGCTCCGGTTTTGAATGTGCTCCTTCAGGATTGCCATACTATGGTATTGCATATTTATAATTTGTGCCATACTATGGTATTACGATAAAGTCCAATATGCAAAACCATAGGTTGGCAGATGTCCGTCACACGCGCAAAACGAAGGCAAGCCGAAGACAAGATCAATCAGGCTAGACAGATGGCTCAGGCCTTCGCCAAGCCACTTGGGGGCTGGATCGCGACCTTCCAGGAAGCCATCGGCATGAGCGCACCGGCGCTAGCGGAGCGGCTCGGCGTGTCCAGGAACAGTGTCTACAGCTCTATTCAGAAGGAAAAAGCTGGAACAATCTCCCTTAACCAGCTGGACAAGATGGCTGAGGCGATGGGCGGCAAACTGGTCTACGCGATCATTCCGCGCAAAGGAGCGGTCGAGGAGATCGTCATGGCTCAGGCTCGCAAGAAGGCCAAACGCATCATACAACGCACCCGCGCGCACATGGCTTTGGAGGAGCAGATCGAAGGCCTGCGTAGCCAGGAAGAGATGATCGAAGAGCTTGCGAGAGAAATCGCACGTGAGATGCCGAGGGATTTCTGGAAGTGACCTTGGAACTGCACGAACCCACCGGCGCAACACCACTGACACCGGACGAGTTGCTTGGCCTCAAGGCCAAGCACATCACCTCGCGCGGAGAGTTGAACGAGCTGGAGGGAGAGAACATCATCGAGGGGCTGACCTGGTTAGATCGGCGACGCAAGTCCTACGACATCCTTACCGACGATGCTGCCCGTGAGGTTCACAAGCGATTGTTCGGCCAGGTCTGGGATTGGGCTGGCATCTACCGTCTGACCGAGAAGAACATCGGCGTGCAAGTCTGGCACATTTCGACCGAGATACGCACCTGCCTCGACGATGCCCGATACTGGCGCGAGAACGGCACCTACGAGCCGCTCGAAGCCATTGCACGTTTCCACCACAAGCTGGTCTGGGTACATCCCTTTGCAAACGGCAACGGACGCTGGGCAAGGATCATGGCGGATGCCTACCTAGCCACGATTGATCAGGACATATTCCTCGACTGGTCAGGCAGTGGGACACTGACTGCGGACAGTGACCACCGCACACGTTACATCGCGGCACTTCGGGCTGCTGATGGGTTTGATTTTGAGCCATTGATTGAGTTTGTGGGGTCGCTTAAGGCTGGGGGCGATATAGTACGCTAGCGCCGGAACGGCCATTCATGGTGTGCGCAGAGAAGGTCAGTTGCGAGCCCAGTTCTACCGATGCTGCAATGCGCAGGAATGTCTGGTCACAGATTTTGCAAGGACGGTGTTGATTGAGCGTTTTGCATGGTTGGATCTTGGGCAGTCCTGGAGTTGTTTGTTTTCGAACATTGCAGAACTAAAAACCATCAATAGAAAGCACAGCGACTCCGACGAAATCGGGGGAAACACAGTCCCACGCGGTACAAGCGAAAGGCTTCAATCATTGATTTCTCTGACAAAAAAAATGCCCCCAGACTTGGAGGCGAGAGTGAAAGGAGGAGCGACTATTAGGGATGCATTATTGTGGATTTACAACCAAAGTGCCTGACTTCATGGCGTCGATCAGCTTGTTGACTTCATCCACAACGTCTACCGGGATATCTGGGTGGAACGACCCGATCCGCATGGCCAGTTCATTGCCCATATCCGCCCGGTAGAGTGCACCTTCCAGTTTTCCAGCAGCTGCCAGTTCCAGGTAGGACCGCATGTTGCCTCGGACATCCAAAATAGCGGACTGCAGGATTTCCGGCCATTCGTTGATCGCATCACGATAGATGCCGATGCCATAGACACCTTTTTCCTGAACGGCCTGCATAGAGCCCAGCGTCGCGCTGTCCATTGTCGGCCAGACGACATCGGCGCCTTGGGAAATTTGGTTCAAGGCAGCTTCTTTGCCCTTGGCGATGTCATCCCAGTCGCCGGTCCAGGTTACCAGAACTCTGACGTCTGGATTGGCCGCTTTGGCCCCTGCTTCATAGCCAGCAACGGTGTCGGTCGTGAATTTGAACTGTTGCGCTGCGATTATGCCAATGGTGCCTGTGTCTGACATGGAGCCCGCGACGTAGCCCATCAGATAAGCGATTTGGCTGAAATAGAAATCCGCGTTGGCAATGTTGTCTTTGGTGCCCAGCCCGTTGTTCACCATGAACATGGTTTCCGGGAAGCGTGCTGCGACACGTTCCACTGCGTCCTGGAATTCTCCGCCGTGACCGATCACAAGGTCATACCCCCGGCGTGCGTAGTCACTCAGAACTTCGATTTGTTCCGGCTGATGCACACTTTCGGAAAATGCGGCTTCAAAGCCGAGCGCTTCACCTGCCTTAGTAAGACCTTCGAATCCGGCTTGGTTCCAGCCATTATCAGAAATCGATCCGGGCATAACGATCGCAGCGCGTTCGATCCCCTCAGCGGCCGCAGGCCCGGCCAACATCAGTGCCGCAAGCCCCGCCAATAGTTTGGACTTCAATTGCATTGTTGTTCTCCCATATTGGATATGTGTTGTCAGGGTGACGGGAGGATCGCGACGTGAAAAACGATGGTTTCTCACGTCACGGCTGAGATTTATCGATGCTCTCGGTCGTAGGGCAGTCCGACGCTTGCAGGTGCGCTGGCCTTGGCGCCGAGGACCACGAGTGCGATGAGCGATGCGAGGTAAGGCAAGATCAGGAAGAGCTGATAGGGAATTTCTGGCGAGGTGAATTGCAGTTTGAATTGCACCGCATCACAGAAGCCGAAGAAAAGCGCCGCGCAGATCGCGCCGATGGGCGACCAACGTCCTAAGATGATAGCTGCAAGCGCAATGAAGCCTTTGCCCGCGCTCATGCCTTCCGCAAACACATAGACTTGCGATAAGACCAGATGCACCCCTGCCAGTGCCGCGAGGGCACCACTGACTACGATTACGAGATATTGCATGCGAAAGACAGGAACCCCGGCCAAGTCCGCGGCCTTCGGGTTTTCGCCAACGGCGCGAAGATCCAGACCCTTGTGGGATTTCATCAGCCAGAACCAGGCGGCTATTGCCAATCCGATCAATAGGTAGAACAGCGGATCCTGGGAAAACAGGGACGGGCCAACGACGGGAAGATCTGACAAGAAGGGAATATCGATCTGCGAGAATCCGTTTACCCGCGCCCCTCCGGCCTGAGCACCAAATATCTGACGGGACAGAAAAGCTGTGAGTCCGGCCAGCAGCAGGTTGAGCGCGATACCGCCAACCAGCTGGTTGATGCGCAGCCGGATCGACATGTACCCAAGCAGCAGGCCTGAGATCAGGCCGCAAATTATCCCGCATCCGAGCCCGATCATGGCAGAGCCCGTTGCGAAAGAACCAGCAGCGGCGCCAAGCGCTCCGGCGAGGATCTGACCTTCGAGGCCGATGTTGTACAGCCCGCCACGTTCCGCAATCACCCCGCCAAGGGCAGCAAAAGCAATTGGCGTACCCAATCGGGCGGTTCCGGCAAGCACGTCGCCCAGCAAAACAAGATCAATCATAGCCTATGCCTCTTTCTTTTGGCGTTGTGTTTGGCGGCGCGGCCGCAGGTTTTTTGCCAGGGGTTTCAGAATGGATGTTAACCTGGTTCGCGGTGTCACGAGGGCGGCGGCGACCAGAACCACAACGAGCCCCTCGACCACTTCGATGACGGAACTGTCGACCCCGACGGCGCGTTGCATCGTTCCTGCACCAGCAGAAAGCCCAGCAAGGAACAGCGCGGTCAAAGGCGCGACGATTGGGTTAAGAGCCGCAAGGAAGGCGACGACAATTCCGTCATAGCCGTAGCCATCGCTAAACAGGTGGAACAGGCGGTACTTCAACCCGATCACCTCGATTGCACCGGCCGTGCCTGCAAGGCTGCCGCCAATCAACATGGCGCGAATGATGGTCTTTTTCTGGTCCACGCCGGCATAGGCCGCAGCGCGCGCATTGCGCCCCACTAGGTCTAGGTGGAAGCCCGATGGCGTGAAGCGCAGCCAGAAATACAAGATAACCGTCATTGCCAGCCCAAATACAATGCCCACATGGGTATCAGATCGCGGCATCAGAATAGGCAGACGATAGGCTTCTGAGACTTCTTCGGAATAAGGATATGGCGCACCTTCTGCCAATAGCGGCCCAGCCACGGCGTAGCTGACGATGTAGATCGCAATGAAATTCATCAGCAGTGTAACAATGACCTCATTCGTGCCCCGATAGGCTTTGAGATACGCAGGAATTGCCGCCCAGAACGCCCCACCTGCGGCGGCGGCGATAAATATCAGCGGCACGCCCAATAGACCGGGCAGATCGGGGATCGCCAAAGCAAAGACGGCGCCGAACAACCCACCAATATAGATCTGCCCCTCGCCACCGATGTTGAACACACCGGCACGCATCGGAATGATCACGGCCAGCCCCGCTAGAAGCATCGGCGAGGCTTTTACCAAAGTATTGGAGAAACCCCAGTAATTCAGGAAGGATTCCAGAAACAGAACCTTATAGGCCTCAAACGGGTTGTGCCCGTCGAGCAGGATCAGCACGCCGCCAACGCTCAGCGCTATAAGTAAAGCAATCGCAATCCGGCGTTGCATGGTAAATCTGTTCATTGTACCTCCTCCGGCGCTGCGGTCATCAAGAGCCCGATGTCTTGAAGAGTTGTGTTTTCTGGATCGACAACACCCGTGATCCGGCCAAAGGCCATCACGGCGACGCGGTCAGAGATGTCGAGCACATGTTCAAGTTCAGTGGAGATATAGAGAACCCCCACGCCGCTTTGGGCGACGGCACGGATCTGGTTCTGAACAAAGTCCGTTGCGCCGACATCAAGCCCTTTTGTCGGCTGTACGACGACCAAGAGATTGCGCGCCCGGGCCACTTCACGAGCCAGAACGATCTTTTGTTGATTGCCACCGGATAGAGTCGAGGCGTTCAATTTTGGGTCAGGGGGCCTAATGTCAAAGGCCGCGACCACGTCGCTTGCGATCTCGTGCATCGCGCGCCGGGAAATCAGACCTCCAGACATGAACCTGTCATCACCAATGGATCGAAAAGCAAGATTTTCTTCGACACTGAGCGACAGGACCAAACCCTCGGCATGGCGGTCCTCGGGCACGAAGCCTATGCCATCTGCAATGCGCGAAGCGATGGAGGCGCTTGATATCTCGGTGCCATTAAGATGGATGGCGCCGCTGGTTTGCCTTTTGAGGCCGGTGATCACCTCGCTCAACTCCGTCTGGCCGTTGCCGTCGATCCCGGCGATTCCAAGGATTTCGCCAGCCTTCACGGTGAGGTTCAGATCCTGCAGGATTTCCGCGCCGCCTGGATCGATCAGGCAGACATCAGAGACAACCAGAGCGTCCGGTGTTGAGCTGGTGTCGTTGCGCGCCTTTTTGGCCTTGGGCATCCTGACCGTTTCGCTGGTCGGTTTTTCTCCCATCATAAGCGCTGACATCTGGGCCGTGGGCGTGGTCGCAACCGGAAGAACACCCTCGACACGCCCATGGCGCATTACCATGACGCGATCGGCAATTTCGCGGATTTCATCGAGCTTGTGGCTGATGAAAAAGACGAGGCAGCCGTTGGCGACCAGCTTGCGCACCCCTTTGAGAAACGGCGCGACTTCGGTCGGGGCAAGAACGCTGGTGGGTTCATCCAGGATCAGGATCGATACATCGCGAAACAGCGCCTTAAGGATCTCCACCCTTTGCTTCATGCCCACAGGCATTTCCGTGACGCGGATGTCGAAATCCACGTTAAAGTCAAAGTCGCTGCAAAGCTGTCGAATGCGCGCCCGCGCTTCGGCACCCCTCTTTGTGCTGGGCAAGCCGATCAGAATGTTCTCTTCGGCGTTCATCGCGCCGACCAGGCTGAAATGCTGGTGGATCATGCCGATCCCATGCTCAATAGCTTTTGCTGGGCTGGTCACCGAAACAGGTTTTCCGCCCACTTTTATTTCACCGCTATCGGGCTGATACAGACCGATCAGAACACTCGCGAACGTGGTTTTCCCCGCTCCGTTCTCGCCCAAAATCGCAATGCACTCGCCCTTCGAGGCCAGCAGATTGACGTTGTGCAATGCACGAACTGCGCCAAACGACTTGCCGATGCCGGTGACTTTCAAAAATGGATCCAAGACAACCTCCCAACTTTCACACAAATTCAAGAGAGAATGCCCTATCTTCTCAAATTAGATGTTTTCACCTCACAGCTGAGAATTTCGCCCACATGAGAACTGGTAATCGGGTTAGAGTAGAGCGACGAACTAGCATCGCACCAGGAGAGCAAAGCCGCGCGTCATGGCGAAGATACCGTCGTTGAAAAGCATTCAGGCCTTCGAAGCGGCCTGCCGACATCTGAGTTTCAAGGATGCCGCCGATGAGTTATGCGTCACTCCGACTGCCATTTCCCATCAGATCAAATCTCTGGAGGATCAACTTGGGGTGCCCCTGTTTCACCGGCTGACCCGCGCCTTGAAACTTACGGAGGATGGGGCCAACTACGCGCCCCACATCATTGAGGCCTTCAAGAACATCGAAGCTGCCTCTCTCGCGCTGGAGGAAGACGACCTGGCGGGCACATTGACAATCTCAACCACCGGGTCTTTTGCCGCCAACTGGCTTAGCCCACGGCTGCGAGGCTTTTACGAGAAATACCCGGAGATTTCGGTAAGGGTTCTGTCAAGCGATCAGCTGGTGGATTTCAAGTCCAGCGATGTGGATGTGGCCATTCGGTATGGCTTTGGCGATTATCCTGACAGCAATGTGGCTTGGGTCTTGAATGACTGGGTAGCCCCTGTCTGCAGCGTTGAAAAGGCGAAGTCACTGAGCTCTCCCGAAGATGTTCTGAAGTCTCGTCTGATCGAATACCAATGGAGCGGGTTTTCCGATGCGGATCCGAGTTGGGAGCGCTGGATGGACGCGGCTGGCTTGCAGACTGGTGATGTCGAGCCCTATGTTACCTATTCCGAGGAACACATCTGCTTGCTAACGGCAAGCGATGGTCATGGTGTGGCCCTGGTCAGCCTTTTGGCCGCCGCGCGTTTTCTGGAACGCAATATGCTGGTCGCCCCCTTTGACACTGCATTGAAGAACAAGAGCTATTTTCTCGTCTGCCCGGAAACTTACGCCAATCGTGCACGCGTTCGTGTGTTCCGGGAATGGCTTTTGGACCAAGCAGATGAGTTTCGCGACAGCGCTGTCGGTCAAAGATTTTTTGAAGATTAGCGCGTCCGCAACGATCTAATCCGTCGCTTGAATTTTTGTCATTTCTAAATTGCCGAGAAGCATGCGTTTCTAAACCCCTAATCAGGAGTTTTTGCGCATGCAAAGTTTTGACCCTTCCCAACCCGATCGTTTCAATCAAACTCTGGACAGCACGGTCTCTGCCGACGGCGTCCCGGTCATTGCAAAACGGTATACAGTGCCAGCACGTTGCGGTGTCGCGGTGCATTTGACAGCCGGGCAGACATTGACCATCACCAATCCGACCGGCTGGCAAGTCTGCGATTTCTGGGCGTTCAATGCGGCAGAGCTGCAAGAATATTTGTCTATGCCGCATGTGCATACGGATCTTCTGTCTGTTTTCCCAAAGGTCGGTGACAGGTTGGTCAGCAATCTGCGCAATCCTCTTCTGACGCTGACCCAAGACACATCACCGGGTGTTCATGACACAACGGTCGCCGCTTGCGATGCCAACCGGTACAAGCAATTAGGCGTCACTGATTACCACGACAATTGCGCCGACAACTTGAGGCAGGCCTTGCTTGCTATCGGGAAAAAAGCACCGCATGTGCCAGCTCCCTTCAATCTGTGGATGAACGTCCCAGTTCATCCTGATGGCAGCCTTGCCTGGGCTGCGCCAGTGTCAAAGGCGGGGGATAACATGACATTCAAAGCTGAGATGCCAGTCTACGCCGTGATGTCGGCCTGCCCGCAAGATATCACTCCAGTCAACGGAGACGAAGGCAAACCCAGCGCGCTGGAATTTGTTGTTCATGACGGATGATGGCGGCGACATATTTTCTGCCCGTTGGATCATCGAAGATGCCTTCCACAGTCACAACGACTTCGCTCTTTATGTTCTAGACGGCAGAATAGGTGGCTTGGCGCCTCAGGCAGTATTAAAGTCACGTTATCCCAGTGCAAGGGTGCACTCAGACACAAACACGGCGATCCTGCCCGGGTTTGTGAATGCGCATCACCATTGCTATGGGGTGAACCTGATCAACCAAGGGATACGGGATGACCTCTTAGAGCCTTGGATTTTCGCCTCCGCTGGAGCAGCTGACGTTGCGCCGCGCCTCGCCACCGAATACGCGGCAATCCGCTTGCTGAAGAATGGGGTAACGGCTGTTGTGGATGCCTGCACCGCGGGTCAGACAGCGGCCATTGCCGAAGCGAAGATAAGGGGCAAAATCGCCGTATATAATGGGCTTGGCCTTTCCTGTGCCATCGCGCCGGGCGAGAGATGGCACAACCAGCTTGTGCATCCATATGGGCAAAGCCAGTCGTTTCTGACCACCTTGCCCGAAGTTCTGCGATGCAAACTGCAACGCCAGCACGTTGCGCGCGCACGTATTGAACCGCAAAACTTTGTACGACTTCTGTCCCGGATGCATGGCGAATACGCGGCTTCTGAATGCGCTGATGTATGGTTTGGCCCCACGGCACCGCATTGGACGGGCCAAGAGACCCTGCGCGACATCGCCAGGGAAGTTCGCGAAAGCGGCCAGCGCATACACACCCATGCCGAGGAGTCTCGGCTGCAACACCTGTCGGCTACAGCCTGGAGTATTCAGGGTGCCATCGCAGAATTGGGCGAAGCTGGCCTGCTCACTGACGGCTTGTCCTTGGCGCATATGGTCTGGGCGAACGAAAAAGATCTGGCGCGAGTGGCCGAGGTACACGCGCATATTGTCTGCAATCCCAGCTCCAATTTGCGGCTGCGGTCCGGCATTGCACCCGCGGCATTGATGAAGCGGATGGGCATTAACCTCGCACTGGGGATGGATGGGACCAGCCTGGCAGGCGATGACGATATGTTCGCCGAAATGCGTCTGGCGCAAAGCCTTTATTGGTCAAGTGATCGGGCGAACCCTAGCCTGACCGCGAAGGATGTTTTCGACATGGCCACTTTAGGTGGCGCGCGTTTGATGGGTATGGATCACAGCATCGGAAGCCTGTCCGTCGGCAAACGCGCCGACTTTGTGATCCTGCGCCTGGACCGTCTTGAAGGTCCCTGGTTAAACCCTGGCATTGATCCGGTTGAGCTGTTGGTCAGCTCGGCAAAATCCACGGATATCCATAGCGTCTTCACCGGCGGACAACTGGCCGTTTCGCACGGCGAAGCCAAAAAGTGCGACGAAAAGACAATTCTTCAAAACATCACCGACTGCATGCAGCGCGCCGCTGATCAAAGGCTGAGCGACAGTGAATATGCCGCCGTCAAATCCGCATTGCAGCGCTGGTATGACGATTGGCTGACGAACAACGCCCCGCAATTGTGACAGAGGAGCAAAACCATGCAGAAGAAAATAATCTGGCCAAACGGCGCGCGATGCGCCTGTGCGATCACCTTTGATATCGATGCGGACAGCCTGATCCATATCGCAAAGCCGGTCGACGGGCATGATCGCCTCTATCCGATCTCCATGGGGCGCTACGGGCCGACGGTTGCCATCCCTCGGATTCTAGAAACTTACAAACGTCTCGGGCTGAAACAGTCCTTCTTCGCCCCAGGATGGGTCGTGGAGCAATATCCAGATGCTATGCAAGCCATCCTGAAAGATGGTCATGAAATCGGTCATCATGGCTATTTGCACGAAGACCCGACAAACCACAGCCCGTCCGAACAAGCCTATTGGTTTGAACGCGCGCTGGAGTCGCATAAGCGGGTTTTGGGCAATGTGCCAAAAGGTTATCGCGCACCGGTTTATAATGTGACGCAAGCCGTCATCGACCTGCTGAACAAGCATGAATTCGACTATGACAGTTCGCTGATGGCGGATGATGTGCCATATCTCATGCGATCCGGCGGGCGGACTTTGGTCGAGCTTCCACCGCATTGGGGGACCGACGACTGGCCGCAATTCGCCCATTTTGAGGAGATTGGCTACATGATGCCCGTCGCCGGGCCACGCGCCGGGCTGACCCCATTTTGGGAGGAATTCGAAGCCCAATACGAAGAAGGTGGCTTCTGGATCGGTATTTGGCATCCCTTCCTGACCGGGCGTTTGGCGCGGTGGCGGCAGGTGGAAGAATGGATGGAAACCATCTTGAACAGGGGTGACGTCTGGTTCGCCACTCTCGGAGAGATTGCGCAGCACGTGCGCGCGCAATATGAGGCAGACCGGCAAAGCGTACGGGTTGAAGAACTGCCTTATTATAAGGCTCCGGTCCTGACGACATGAATATCCTTCAACGGGCGCGCGACTTCCTGGCTTCGCTCGATACGCAGCGCGAGGTATTCCTTAGCGTTGCGCCAGATAGACTGTTGCAGGATGCCCGATCTGCCGCCGCGCGGCAGGCCGCAGGGAGTCTGCTTGGCCCGTTGGACGGCCAGTTTCTTGCGGTGAAGGCCAATATCGACGTGCAAGCGCTCCGAAGCCATGCGGGATCTTTGGCCATCGATCCTCAACCAGCAGACAACGACGCCCCAATCGTGGCCAGGCTCCGTTCTGCGGGCGCGATCATTATGGGCCATGTGAACATGTCGGAGTTCGCCTTCTCCGGGCTCGGAGTTAATCCGCATTTCGGTACCCCTCTGAATGCGTTGGATAGCACAATGGTACCCGGAGGATCCTCGAGCGGGTCGGCGTCAGCCGTTGCCTTAGGCTTGGCCGACATCGCCTTGGGCACAGACACCTCCGGCTCCGTGCGCATTCCGGCCGCCTGTCAGGGCCTTGTGGGGTTTCGCCCAACTATGGGCCGCTATGAAAGCGCCGGGATTTTACCACTGGCGCCTTCTCTGGATATGCCAGGCTCACTCGCTTTTAACGTCAGTCAGATTTGCGCTGTAGATCGCGTTTTGTCGGATTGCAAAGAAACCGGGCACGCCTGCCGTCATATTCTGTGCCTGAGGGAAGACGCCCTGGTGGGATTTACCCCGGAAATTAATGCTATGTACGAACAGGCCCAGCAGCATTTGTCCGAGTATGGCGTCGAATTGGAAAGGGTTGATATCCGAAGTTTTACTCGTGTCACGGAGGTCTTCCAAACCTATGGAACGCTGGTGAGTGCCGAAGCCTTTCGTCTTCTGTCAAATCTGGTCGGAGATCAGCAGGCCAGACTGGACCCAAATGTGCAGGATCGCCTTACTCAGGCGGCTTCAATCCTTGACACAGATCTGCAGGCATTGCTGGAAATCCGGCGGGCACTCATCTCAGACTTTGGCAGGGAACTGGCAGGGAAGATGCTGCTTTACCCGACATTGCCGTCGTACCCGCCGTCTGTTCAAGCCGTGACCCGCGATAAAGGGGTCTTTGCACGGGAAAACGCCCGTATCCTGTCGGTATCGATGAAAGCCGCTTTCCTCAATGCGCCAACAATTTCCATTCCATTTGGAGAACGGAGACCGGGGGTTAGCCTATCCTTGAGCGGCGGCGCAAACAGGGACGCGGATGTACTAGCGACGGCGTCTTATCTGGAGAAGATTTTTTTAGCGATTAGAGATGGCTGAGGTCAGTTCACTCTATTCAGAATTCTCTTCATTTGTACCTACGCGTCTCTGGCTTCACCTTTGAATGGTTCATTGCAAACTGACTAGGTGACAAGATGACCACAATACTGAGAATTGACGCCAGCGTGCGCCGCACCGATAACCCTGTTGCGGCCTATAACTCCATTTCCCGCGCTTTGGCGGACAGTTTCGTGGAAGAATGGAAAACGGTTGATCCGGACGTCGAAATTATTGTGCGTGACGTCGGAATGACCCCGCCGGATTTCATTTCCAACGATTGGATCGCGTCCGTCTTTACAGCAGAAGAGGAACGCACGCCTGAACAGAGCGCTTTGATCAGCTTGTCTGATACGCTGATCGACGAGATCGACCGCTCCGACATCCTTTTGATTTCGACGCCCATGTACAACTACGGCATGCCCGCAGCCCTGAAGGCTTGGTTTGATCAGATCATCCGGATCAACAAGACATTTACGTTTGACTTGGCGCGCGGTGACTTCCCTCTGGAACCGATCATGTCCGGAAAAACACTGGTGCTGCTGACATCGGCTGGCGAATTCGGCTTTGAGAACGGTGGGATTCGCAATGACTCGGGCCACCTTTCTGCGCATATCAGCACATTGCGCAAGTACCTGGGCGCAGAACGCATGTTCGAAGCTGCGGCCGAGTATCAGGAATTTGCCGATGAGCGTCACAAAGCTTCGGTTGCCTCAGCTCAGGCCCAGGCACGTCATATTGCGCGTGAGCTTGCCTAACCGTTAGCAGACCGGCAACTGGAGATGTCTATGGCCACGAATACAATTCCCGGGGACGCGTCACCGGAGCGTTGCTTGGTCGACTGATCGAAAAACCTGACGCGCATTACTTTTTGTGTGTACCAGTCAGTTTCATGGGCGACGTGCAGGCTGACCTGGAAAGCCAAGGCGTTCCCGCCGAGCAGATCCACACCGAAAGTTTCGGTTCCGCCATGTGATCTCCATAGACAAAGATCCGCAATCGGAAATTAGAACGAGAGGAGTAACAATATGCGCGAGTCATATGATGTGATCATTATTGGTGGGGGCAATGCAGGGTTCGGTGTTTCATCCGTGGCACATGAAGCCGGAAAATCCATTGCCTTTATCGAAGCGCGCGATTTTGGCGGGACCTGCCCCAACCGCGGCTGCACGCCAAAAAAAGTTCTTGTGGCAGCTGCCCATGCAATGCACGAGATCGAACAAGCGCCCATCCACGGGATCGAAGTCAGCAAGCCAAAGCTCAATTGGGCGAAACTGATCGAGCGAGAGAAGAATCTGATTGGTTTCATCCCTGAAGCCATGCAGGCGCTGGCCGAAAAACGCGGGGATGTCTTTCGAGGCACTGCGCGTTTTGTCGGGCCGAACGAGGTTGAGGTCGACGGTCAGATTATACATGGCAAGGACATCGTTATCGCAACAGGATCGAAGCCAAGGCCTCTGCCTATTCCCGGCAGCGAGCACATGATCACGTCCGACGAGGTTCTGTCCGATGCGACACTACCGAAAGAAGTTGTCTTCATTGGCGGCGGCGTCATTGCCATGGAGTTCGGTCACGTCTTCGCACGAGCCGGTGTGCGGGTGATAATCCTTGAAGCGTTGCCACAGTTGCTGCCACGTATGGACAGCGACGCCGTCTCGGCTCTGCAAGCGGAAACCGAACGGCTGGGCGTAGCGGTCAAAACCGGAGTATCGGTGACGGCAATCGAGAAGACTGCCGACGGGTTGCGCGTTGAATTCGAACATGACGGGAGAAATCAAAGTCTTTTGGCCGAGCGCGTCGTCAACGGCGCAGGCCGCGTCGCCAATATCGACGGGCTTAACCTCGATGCCGCCGGTGTCGAGCATGACGGACTGCGCATTCTGATCGACGATACGATGCGGTCCACCTCCAACTCTTCAGTCTGGGTTGCGGGCGATGCTGTCACCAGCTCCGCTCAACTTTCTCCCATCGCAACGTATGAGGGTCAGATTGTCGGCCACAACATCGTGCACGGACCAACAAAAAGGCCGGATTACAGCGTGATCCCCAGCGCCGTCTACACCGTTCCAGCGCTCAGCACCGTTGGCCTGAACGAAGCCGAAGCGCGGGAAAAGGGTCTCGATGTCTCAGTTGCGGTTTCTGATATGTCCGGTTGGTTTTCCACCAAGACCTATGCGGAAACGGCAGCCTGGTCCAAGGTTTTAGTCGACAAGAGTACCGATCAAGTTCTGGGTGCTCATATTCTGGGCCATCACGGTGACGAACTGATCCATCTCTTTGCCATGGCCATGCGTCACAGCATCTCTGCCAGCGATCTCAAGTCCTCGCTTTATGCGTTTCCGACATTCGCTGCGGATATGAAATCTTTGATTTAGAGCAGCTTGATACGAGCTGCGCTTTCCCAAAGGAGAGCTGCCGGGAACGATAAAGTCTGTCTGATTACAGCTGTCGGAGACGGAACCGGAGCATCGGTTGCCCGCAGGTTTGCACGGGACTGATACCGTATTGCCTTGCTGGCCCAGAACGCGGTTAAGTCGATGTCATCAGCCATGAACGCCCGCGCGTCGATTACCTGAGAGCCGAAGGTATTGGTTACTCTCAATTGTGCGCCTTGGACAAGACGAAACGCGCGGCCCGTTAAGGTCTTCAGCATAGTTGCCTCTGCCATCAGAACAGAAAAGCGCCAGTTGTTGGCAGGAGGACTGCATATACGCTTGTGGAGGCGGTAATGAACAGGCGATTGCGTTTCGACCCGCCAAAGCAAACATTCGAGACCTCTTCTGGGACGAAAATCTTGCCCAGCAGTGTGCCATCCGGGTGGTAACAATGAACGCCGTCCTGTGCGCTCGTCCAGATACGGCCTTGGTTATCGAGCCGAAATCCGTCAAAGACGCCTTCTTCGCATTCAGCAAAGACATCCCCGCCTGAGAGCTTGCCGTCTGCACCCACGGAGAACGCGCGGATATGATGCTCTCCGCTTGCGTAACGCGTGCCACCACTGTCAGCAATATACAGCGTTTGCTCGTCTAGCGAAAATGCAAGTCCATTTGGACAGGCGAAGTCAGTAGTCACTTGTGTGACATCGCCGGTGGCCGGATCGAGACGATAGACATGTTCACCGTCAAGCTCTGGGTCTGCCTGAAACCCTTCGTAGTCAGACTCGATCCCGTAGGCCGGGTCACTGAACCAGATCGTGTCATCTGATCGCACCACAACATCGTTGGGGCTGTTGAACCGCTTTCCCTCGAAATGACTGGCCAGAGTCGTAACCGACCCATCATGCTCAATCCGGGTGACACTGCGCGTCCCATGCTCGCAAGCCACGATCCGCCCTTGCCGGTCGAGCGTTGAGCCATTCGTGTAGCATCGGAGGCCTGAGCGGATGTCTCCGACTGCTCCGGTTAGTTCGTCCCAGCGGAGCCGTCGATCATTAGGAATGTCGCTCCAAATCAGGCATCTGAACGCCGGAGAATACACCGGTCCTTCTGTCCATTTGCCGCCTGTCCAGATTTGATCGATCGGCTCATCCAGTTTGATGCTGCGTTTGAACCGATCATCACGGATTTCGTAAGTGTCTGTCTTGATCATTGGCAATACCGGCTGGGGTTGCTACAAATTGCATAGCAATATAGGTTGCTACAGAAAGTATAGCAAGTGACTAAGATACCGATACCAGGTCAGCCTGTTCGTGGCTCAAAAAGCGGCGCGCCCATTATGGCTCTGTTCGACCTGCTTGGACGGCATTGGGCTATGGGAGTCCTTTGGACGTTGAGCGAGGCTGGCCCATGCACATTCCGAAAGCTGCAAGAAGAATGCGAAACAATCTCACCTGCGGCACTCAACACCCGACTGAAAGAGCTTCAAGCGGCGGGATTTGTTCATCGCGTTGCCGAAGGATATGCGTCGACTGATCTGGGACAACACCTCTATGATCATCTCTGCCCACTCGGCAACTTCAGTAAGGAATGGGCGAAACACTTACACGCTCAGGAATAGGAGAGCGGACGTTCAGAATCTTCGATTGAAGGTTCGGTTTGTCCGCGCCTTACCCGTTCGCTGAGGCTGACGCGGACGGCAGCGATTTCCGGTAGCTCGCATTCGTGCATCGCGCGGCGGATTCACCGACCGAGCCCGCTTTACCGGATGCTGCGCCGAGCACGAAGGTCAGCTTTTTATACTGACCTGTTCAGGACAACATACAAGGACTTATGCGACTTCAGCCCAAATTTTGTCGAGATACGAAGCCAACCTACAATATCTAGAAATAATATATCGCTGTGGGCAATATCGTACTTGCGTATCGCGCTCGGCGACTCTATATTGATTGGCGTGATGAACCTTTCGTATGCAGAACCCGACGAGTCCTGGGGCCAGAGGCCCTGTGAAGGCTTAGTGCCTTCGTCTCTCACCTGCGTCTCGGCACGGGGGCTGGCCGCGCGCCGCACCCATCCGGGGTTGGGTGCGGCATGTAAAGGGTCAAACGCTGCTGATCTGCTTCCTCATTCCTACGGGGGCCATTTTGGGCCGGAATCGAGGAGTAAAAGACATGCGAAAGAAAGACGTTCAGCACCAGCGGCGGCATCGCAAGAAACCTTCAAAACGGCGGTTCGTTTGGACCGCTCTGGTCACAATTGCTCGCTTGGTGAGCATGGACTGGGACTTCTGGGAATGATCTCGGAGGTATTGCGGGTTGGCGGCGGTGACCCTTTCACAGCCCAAGGGCTGTCTCATGCCTGAAACAAAAAAACCAATGATCAATGAGGCTCTAACGCTTGCTCGTCTCTATTGGGGCTATTCTCAAGTTGAATTGGCCGAGATGCTTGGCATGTCGCAGGCCATGGTGTCGGAAATTGAACGTGGTTCAAAGGCGGTCACTATCGAAACTCTGAACCGGTACAGCGAAGTGTTGGGAGTGAGAAAATCTCAGCTCATGTTTTTTGCCGAAGAGATCGAAAGCGAAGTCCCGGTTCGGCGGGGACGACTGATCGTAGCTCGAAAAGCGCTTGATCTCCTCGAAAAGCTAAAACCTGCGGAGTTCGACATTGCCAAGACGACGAACTCGTAAGTCATATGAACGCTACGACCTGACGCGTTCGCCCTTTGCGCAAAAGCCAACGCAGAGAGATGTCGCGAAACTCGTCAAGGAAACCAGAGACGATCTGCGAAAGTTTGCCACTCCCCGGTTTAAGGAAGAATTCCTGGTACGACGAGATATCGTGTCCGGCGGAAAGACACGCAAACTCGTCTATCCCGTAGCTGACCTTCGGGCGGTCCACGAGCGTCTAAAGTTCCATTTCAACAAGATTATTCAGCCCAGCTATCTAATGAGCCCACGCAAGGATCGCTCGCAACGTGATAACGCCGCCGTCCACTTGGACGCTCAGCAATATCTCACCCTCGATATCAAACAATTCTACCCCTCGACGTCCTTAGGTATCAGAACCTTCCAGCACATAGTCCGCGCCGAACTTCTGCCGGATACTGCGCAGATCACTTTCGTCTGGTCCTACGGAATGGGTGGATTGGCGGGACAGTACGTTGAGGTCCTGGTAGCCCCCCAGCTCAACAATGATGTCTTCGCCAATGCCAATAGCCAATAAATCGCGGGCGTCCGTATTGCTAAGGTTTTGAAACGGCAGAACCGCAACGGTCGGACCTGTAGGCTCTGTCAACAAAGCAGCTTCATCAAAGGTCATGGCATCAAGCGGCTCGTGATCAAAGCCGATCCACCACGTTAACAAGCTCATAACGCCCAGACCTACTAAAACCGATGCACCGGCCATCAATGGAAGTTTGTTTGATCGCCATTTGGATATGGGCGCACTGTCGGTTATGACACGGAAAACCCGAACCGGTTTGGCGATGTTTTTCAGGTTTTTCAGACCCAGATCCTCAAATCCGGCATCCACCTTGCCCGCTGCCTGCTGTGCGACACTCTCAGAAACAGCGACACCGCCTGGATCAGCCAGACTTTCAATGCGGGAGGCAACATTCACCCCGTCACCATAGAGGTCCCCATCAGCGATTATGACATCACCGAGGTTTATCCCGATCCGAAGCTGCAACCGCGACCCGTTGGCAAGTGTCGGAGCAGCCTCAGTCATTGCCCGCTGTATCTCGACGCCACAGGCTACGGCATCGACCACCGAAGTGAATTCTACAAGAGCACCATCCCCCATTAACTTGACGAGGCGCCCGTGGCTTTTTGCAATTGCGGGATCAAAAATCTCTGAACGCAGAGTTTTGAGGGCGGACAATACCCCTGCCTCGTCGCTTCCCATCAACGACGAATACCCAACGACATCGGCAGCCATGATCGCGGCGAGTCGGCGCTGCATAGGACCTTCCTGATCGCATTCTAACGGATGTCACGAAATCTCGACAATGCACGCCCGTCAGGTAACCCAACTAATTTGGTTGTCATGGCATAAACTAAATGTCAGCTTCACCTCGACGGCTCCTACTATTTGCGCCCGCAACGAAAGTCAGCCTTCCGCCTCTCTGGTATAATCGAAGTCCTGGAAACAGCCTTTGGATGCGACAGGGATGCGTTCTGGATCCAACGAGATTTTGAGGTTCAATGCTCCCATGGATATAGCGTTAGGGAACTTCTTCATTGGGCAGAAAGTGCCTGCCAAATGTTGCCTTCAAGGTGGAAACGCTTCTAGAGGCGTGTAACCAAGGTCACGCATTCAGAGGCCCGTGTAGCAGCGGTATGGAGCCAATTCCTCGCATATTTGTCGAAGATGTGACTTTCGTCCTGTATGATCACGTAGCCTCACTGGCTGCCTTGGGCTTTATGAACTGTCAACGCGTAGCCATATTTAAACTGCTGAGAATTTTTTCGTTCCTGGTCCGCATCCAGTATCTCATCGATCTCAAGACTCCAGTCCGGCACCACACGGCTGTCGCAATAAGCACTGTATTTCAACGGTTTCCCTTAACGAGTGTCTGTTGCCAGCCGTAGGACCGGGCTGTCCTTGGCATGACTTCGGAACAGACGTTCCCAACTCGTAGAGAGGCCGCCCTGCGCGGCCTTTCGCGTTTCTGGACAGGGCGTCCTTGTAAGTTTGGGCACATGGCTGAGCGGTACGTCAGCAACCGCCAATGTGTGTAATGCAGAGAAAGCGGCGGAGCGAGATCGGAAAAGACGAGCAGTTGATTCATCATGTCATATGCATCGGTCTGTGCAGAACCGGTCTCGCCAAGCACTAAAGCGGCGGCCTGCCCATCCGAGGTGGTCAGTTGCTCCAAGGTAACCTTAAAACAACACCTTGATGTCCAGTTCTCGGACGGCATCCCGATGGGATCGGTTTGGTCAATGGGAGATGGACCACATTATACATCTTTCATCTGCCCGGTCTTTGGAACACCTCATCGAACTCTGCCACTACTGCAATCTTCAACCACATTGGATGCGGGACAACCTAGCAAAGCGCGGAATGTAAACCTCGCCCGTGCGGGATTTCATCTGTCTTGTTCCAGTAAGCTCACAATAACCTAACGCGAATAAAACCCATCACGTAGTTCTTGCCTTAAGCGCAGACGCTCGGGGTACTCTTTCAGGAATAGTTCGGGTGGTTTGCCCTCCCAAACTTGCGCATAAACTCGCATCTTGTTACCGCCATAAATCTTCGCAAGGTCCTCATTGGAATAACCCCTCGCCCAAAGGTCATCGGTAATCGCCGCAAGAATTTTGGCAAGTTCACCGTTGCCAGTGGCCCCTTTGTTGAACGCATCGATCATGTAGCCGCCGTCGTCGTACATGCTCGCGTTTGCAGTTGCGAACTGTACGACTAGTTCAGTCGAGAACATATCATCGGTTGCGATTCCAACATGGTCGACCCCGACAAGCTGGACATAATAGTCGATCATATCAGCGGCCTGCTTGGGCGAGATGTCCTCAGGCCAAACACCGTCCATCATCCATTCGGTGAAGGTCGGGGAAATGTAACCACCTGATTTGGCCGCACGTAACGCTTCGTCGTCCGGAATGGCTCGATAACAACCGCGTAGCGTGGCGTTAGGTTCATTCGCATAAAGCCCAGCTGGGACAGAGTGCGTATAGACATATGGCACGCCGGGATAGTTTTCATCCATGTAGTCCATGGCGTCGTTGGCCGTTTTTGAACCCGTGTGGCTTAGGTCGAGCAGGATGCCGAACCGTACCATTTCATCGATGACTGACTTCCCCCAAGGCGTCAGGCCAATGTCGCGGCCGTTATAGGCCGCCAACTGCCCAGAACCAGTGCGGAAAATGTCATTGTAGGCAAGGATCATGCTTTTGACCCCCATATCCTTGAGCACTGCCATCTTCCTTAGATCGCCGTCCAGAATCGTGGCCGTTTGGCTGTTCCAAATGACCGCCGTTTTTCCCTGTATATGGGCAGCCTCAATATCGCGGGTTTCATTCACGATGAGGTAGTTTTCCGGTTGCTGGGCCATGGCAGCGCGAAAGTGATAATGCTGATCAAGAAAGGTATCGAAAGACATATCCGCAGCGGCCAGCGTCATCTCGTGTCCCGTAATGCCGTTGTCCCGAGCACGTGCGAAGTAAGTGTGAAGCTGCTCGTCTTCGGTCCAACCGGTGCCATAGGGGCTGGCCAACATGCCAATGACAATTGTGTCCTGAACAAACTGCTTCGCCTCTTCTGACGCCGCCCATGTCTTGCTTTCCTCGCTAGCGTGTAATGCGCAACCAAAAGTGATCGCTATGGCGCTTGCGGCCAACAGGGTCCTCATAACAGAGCCTCCTCAGCTGTTTTGTTTTGCCACCGCATGAGACCCTCTCAGAAAACGATCCGGGTTCTGAGGCCGAACAGTGTGATGTTGTCCTGAGTGGGGTTCAGCAGCGGGTTGGAAATGAACTGCAGTGATGGCGTGATCTGCAGCCCGGGCGAGATTGAAAACCGGTAGAATGCTTCGAGCGTGAATTGGTCACCGTCTACGCCTCTTGCCTCGGCCCAGTTCAGGCCTAGCCCGGCCAAATCGGTATTGCGACCATAGTAGCCCAGACCTGCAGAGACGGACCGGTCATAAAGCGCTGCGGTCCCCTTTGAGGCCCCAGCCCGAAAGAACGGCATCCACTTGTTGTCAACAAACCATGCCGCGGAAAACGCTGCGCCGTAATCTTCCGCTCGACTGCCATCGTCAGCCGCATCCGCATGCCAGAGGGTCAGATGGATATTGTCGAAGTAGATGCGATCAAAGCCGGAGGTGTAACCAAGTTCGAGTGATTTGAAGAGATTGCCGTCGCTAAACACATCAAAGTCTGGATCGGACGGGTCGGCGTTTGCGTCTGATACGCTGGCAACGGCGTAGAGGTTCTCGCTCAGCTTTACCCCACCGGCAATTCCAAGGCCTTGGTTGGGCGTGTTAATTGTCGGATTGGTATTGAAAGACAGATTTTGGAAACCACTGTAGGGGCTTACCAACCCATAGATATCCACAAAGTCTGTTACATCAATCTGCCCGACTTGCAGCGTCCACGAACCGTTCTCGGCCCTTTGGGTCCAGAACAGGTTAGTCAATAGCAGACCATTGTCGTTGAAGGCTGTTCCCGTGATTGAAAGGGCTCCGCCATCCAGCCCGAGAAACTGCGGAGCAACGTCCGTATAACTGTGCCGGTCTTCGATCTTGAATGTCAGGGAACCCCTTTCAGTGGCCTGCCAACTGCCGTAGAAACGAGCGATGCCGCTGGCCGCTTCGCCGATTCCCAGATCCGCATTCGTGGATTGGCCCAATGCCAAGTAGTCTATGTTGAACCGAAACCCACCCTCAGCCAGCCGGTCTTTCCACTGAAACCAACCCGGTGCGATGTTGCGCGGAAAATCGGAACGGTATTGTGGGTCGGTCAGCCCATCTCCGGTCTCTAGATCAGCTTCGACCGAAGATGGACCGGATAATCCCTGAGCCGACGCTGCGCCAGCAAAGGCAATGCTCAATGCGACAACCAAAAGTCTTATCATTCGGGCGCCCTTGCCCCGCCGGTCTTGCGATTTCCCGCCGCCCGGATGCGATCAGCGGCACGCTGCTTCCATTCCAGCCTATCTGCTTCAGTTTCCAGAGTTTCGACGCGTTCCGTCTCTAGCTGGAAGGTCGCATTCATCGGCATGAGACCATCCACAACCATCATATTATGAACGGAAGGGTCGATAGTCAGCTTACCGGTCAGCCGAACGGGTTCGTGGACATAGCTGGGCGTCCAGTCCCCGTTCAGCCGCACGCGGATCATCTGGTTCGGCGGAGGTGGAGGCATATGACTGCACATCCCTCGTTCGGGCACCAAATACGCGACAGGCCGCCCTTCCGGATCACTCGGAGCAGGAATGGCAAAGCCCGCCAGTGTGATTGTTTGACCGTCGAATTGTGGATTTCCGTTGGTCCCAGCCTTTCTCCGACGTTCCGTTACCACCTCCCGCTGATCGAGTAGCCAGTCGATATCAATTCCATCAGCTGCCAAGGCATCCTCGGTCTCGGTCAAAAGCGCTTGCCACTTTTGCCTCTCTTCTTCACTGCCATCATCCTGCTGCAGCTTGCCACGCAATCGCACGACGTAGAGGACATCGTCGAATTGTTCGGGGTTGAGATCACGGTAGGGGTCTTCAAAGATCTGCGAGGATGGGTCCGGCAGGTCTGCCCAGTCCAACGCGGTATCGGGCGTCGCCATGGCAGACTGTCCACACCAAACCAACCCTGCCAATGCTACGGTGCGAAACACATAGTGCATAGATGCTCTCCGGCTCTTTAGAGGTGTCAATCCAGTGTGTTTTTGTAGATGACGCCGTCCTTCATGATCAGGCGGATCGTCTCGGGGCTTTCGGGCCTCGGGTCGGCACCGAACCACTGATCGCCCGTACCAACGACCGAGAAATCTTCGAGCGGATTACCGTCGATCAGCAGGATATCCGCATAGGCACCTTCTTCGATCACACCCAGTTTCCCGGCGGTATACGGGTTCATGAAGTCACCTGACAAAGCGACCACCTCGCCACCTGTCGATGTCAGCGTGACCATGGATGTGTAGGGCCCGAAAAACTCGTTGTTCAGGTGTTTTTCATAGGCAATCTGGATATTGCAGGCCTCGACGGAACCAACGCAGTCGGTCTGGAACCCTCGCTTCACCGGACATTCCTTCATATTGTCGATGTAGCCTGCAAACGTGGCCGAGGCCGACTTTGCTTTAGCAAGGCTCGACGGGACGTTTGCCACTGCAGGAATATCGAGCAAACCGGGATCGAAGGCCGTCAGGTTGGTGGTAATGTATGCCCCTTTTTCGTTCATGACTTGGGCGATTTCACAGTCAAACGAGAAGCCGTGTTCGATGGACATGACACCTGCGTCAAGCGCACTGAGGATCGCTTCCTTACGATAGGAATGCGCCATGACATAGCTGCCATACTCATTTGCCACTTGTACGGCGGCTCGGATTTCCTCGGGCGACCCAGCCAGCAATTGCCACGGGTCGAAGGCCGAAACGACACCCCCGGATTGCATGAATTTCAACTGTGTAGCACCCATGCGGAAATTGTTGCGTGCAAACCTGTAAACGTCGTCCACTCCGCTAACTTCCTGCGCCATATTCAGGCGGCTCATGTTGGTTTCTGAGCCCGGTGGAGCGGTGAAATTCGCGAAGTCAGCATGACCGCCGCGCGTTCCAATAAATGCACCGGACGGAAAGTAACGCGGTCCGTCAATTTGGCCTGCGTCAATTGCGCGGCGTAACCCGCCATTGGCCCCACCCGCGTCCCTGACTGTGGTGAAGCCCTGCATCAAATACATCTCGGCCATCCGCGCACCGTGTATGGCAAAGTCTTCCCACGTTGTGTTGGCCTCCATCGCGGGCAAGGTCGGCCCCATCAGCATCAGGTGCGCGTGCAGTTCGATAAACCCGGGGGTCAGTGTCCGTCCCTCTCCGTCAATGACCGTGGCATTGGGGGCATCGATCGCATCAGTTGAGACGGCCTTGATAAGATTGCCCTCAACCAGAACGCTCGCATTTTCGATACGCTGTTCATTCACACCGTCGAAGACATGCACGTTGGTAAACAGCGTTTGGGGTTCTTCTTGATCCTGAGCCTGCGCGGACGCAGAAAAAGAAAGACCGGCAGCGGCGATTACCGCCGAGCAAAGCGACATTCGTAGACCGGACATGGGTACTCCCTTCATATTCATGTTCTGCCAACTGTAGTCCGGAAAGTTTTGCCTTGGTTGCCACTTTTGAATTAGGATGTTCGAATGTGATTATAAAAATGGCCACTGAATAAAACTGCCAATCCTCACAAGGATGACGAGCTTGCCTTTCAACGCCACCTCCCGAGAGCATAGCGAGGGCTTTATTCGCCTCTCCTTAGCTGCTCCGTTTCTGCAATATCTCACCGAACGTAAGATCAATCCGCAACCAGCTTTGGATCAGGTCGGGTTGAAGGCCGAACTGTTGTCTGACCCATCCGTGTTCGTTCACTCAGAGTTGGTCTACGGCTTGGTAAATGCCTTCTCAGAAGTGTCAGGGGATCGATACCTTGGACTGAATGTAGGCGAGACGTTTAACCTGCAAGAGTGGCCTCCGTTCGCTCAAGCCCTGCAAACTACAAAAACGCTGTTCGAGTTCTTTACCCGCTTTGTTGGGCTTGTCCCGCAGGAATCCAATTCTGTGCGGCACAGCCTTATCATTGAAGCGGACAAAGCGACTTATCGTATCGATAGACAACAGGAACCAACCGTTCCACCCATTCAGGTGACCGGTTTTGGAGCCGCAATCTATGTACGCCTATTGCAGACCGTTGTCGGCGATTCCTGGGATTCTTCGCGCGTGCGATGGGAAAGCAGATACATCAATGGTCTACCGATCGACTACAAGGGGATCGAGGTTGGCCTTGGATCCGATCCCGGAATGCAAATTAGTTTTCCGGTGGAATGGTTGTTTTTGCACCATGTCTCTGACGGCTCTGCCAAGCCGATCGCCTCACCGCAACAAGATGAAGAAGTAACCGTGGTGGCTGCCTTGCGCTCTGTCTTGCGCGACAAACTGGATGAAACCGATTTGGGGCCGGAGATGGTGGCCAGGTTGCTGGGAATACAGCCGGAACGCTTCCTGAAAGCGCTTCAGCAACAAGGTACAACACTACCCCGCGAAATCAAACGGCTGCGTGTCGATATCGCCAAGGAGCACCTAAAAGAAGACCGGATGACAATTGCGGAGATTGGTCTGATGCTTGGCTATTCCGACAAGTCCCACTTCACTCGCTTTTTCCGAGGTCAAACCGGAATGACACCGACCAAGTTCCGCCTTGGCTTGTAATTAAGTAGCAAATACCTGGAGTGGTTATCCACTACTTAACAAGTGTGGGCCGACAAGACAGTGTCAGACTTCAAACACCTTCAAATCGGCGAAAAGCCAAAGCGATCAACCCGGCTAGGACCATATAGACCAAGGCTAGCAACAAAAGCGGCTCGTATACGATAAACGTGTCAGATCGAACCCGCGAAGAGACGGCGTAAATCTCGACCACCGTGATCGTTGCAACCAAGGGTGTCGCTTTGAGCTGCAGGATCGTTTCTCCGCCCAAGGTTGGCAGCACATTGCGCACAGCCTGGGGCAGCCATATCCGGCGGAACATCGTAAAACGTGGCATTCCAAAAGACTTTGCAGCCTCAAGCTGCCCTTTCGCTACACTGGAAAACGCACCCCGCATCACCTCGCCTTCATAACCAGCGAAGGACAAGGTCAATGCAAGCACCGCGTAAGGCCATGCTTGGCGCAGGTAGGGCCACAGCTCTGACGACCTAATCCAAGGAAACTGCGGAAACAGCGAACCCAGTCCGTAATACAACAGCCAAATCTGCAACAGCAGGGGTGTGCCTCGGATTATGGTGCAAAACACTCGGGCAGGTGTTGCCAGGTACCAAGGGCCGATCGCCTGCGCCAAGCCCAGCGGCACCGCGAATAAAAACCCCAGAACGGTTGTCACCACCAGCAGCCAGATCGTCGTCCAAAGGCCCTGCAACGCCAGCGGCGCGTATTGCGGGATCCAATCCCATCGCAACGAAAAGGCACACCAGATAATCAGGGCTGCAAACAACAGCATCATGACGATCCGGTGCGGCTGCATCAGCGCTTTCACGGTGATCATGAGGAACCCCCTTTCAACGAAGGCTGACCACGGCGCGCCCATTTCTCGATACGGGCAAAAACCGCACCCGAGAAAAGGGTGACCATGAGATACAGAAAGCCCGCCGCCAGAAAGAAGGTAAAGTAAGCACGGGTACTGCTTGCCGCCTGTCGTGTTTCAAGTGTCAATTCACTGAACCCGACAACGGCCAGCAAGGCCGTATCCTTGGTCGCTATAAGCCACAGATTGGCCAAGCCTGGCACCGCAAATCCCATCATTGCTGGGATCGTCACGCGACGCATGATCATAAATGCGGGCATTCCATAGGATTTTGCCGCTTCGATTTGCCCGACGGGAACCGCCTTGATAGCCCCACGAAGTACTTCGGTGGCATAGGCTCCCTGCACAACGCCCAAGACCCAGATGCCTGCGGCGACACCGCTGATTTCAACTCGACCTCCTCCGAACGCCTCAGAGATCTTGTTGATGATATCGCTGCCGACATAGTACAGGATCAGGATCAACACCAGTTCAGGCACTGCCCTGATCACCGTTGTATAAATGGCAAGAAGGTCACGTGTGACCTTCCCCCCATAGAGTTTCCCGTAGGCACCGAACAGCCCGATTACCAGCCCCATTCCAAAAGCGCCCACGGCGATCTGCAGGGAATTGGCAAGCCCGCGCAACAGGTTGCCGCCCCAGCTTGACAGCGACAGCAACTCGGCGCTGGCGCCGAGGCCCAGTGTCTCGAATAGTCCGGTCACAACAGCGCCTTAGTAGATGCTGGTGGTGAAATAGCCCTCGGTGATTTTCTCGTGCGTACCGTCAGCCAGAATCGCCGCAATCCCTTTGTTCAGTGCTTCCAGAAGCTCGGTATCGCCCTTGCGTACGCCTGCACCCACACCACGGCCCAGAATCGCCGGATCATCCGCAACGGCTCCCTTGATCTCGCAGCAGCTGCCATTGTCCGAGTTCACGAAGTCCGCCATCGCGATGCTGTCTGCCTGGGTCGCATCAATTCGGCCTGCGAACAGATCCTGATTGGCTTCGTCCTGAGTCTGGTAGACTTTCAACTCGGCGTCCTTGAAGTATTCCTGCGCATAGGCTTGGTGAATCGTCGAGGCCTGAATGCCAATGATCTTGCCAGCCAGCGATTCAGGCGTAGGCTCGATATCAATTGATTTGTCGGCCACAATCACCGCGGGCGTATTGTAGTAAGCATCACTGAAGTCGATGGTTTTCAACCGCTCTTCGGTGATCGACATCGAGGCCATGATCGCGTCGATCTGCTGACCAGTCAAAGAGGGAATGATGCCGTCCCAGGCAACAGGCGTAATCACGCAGTCAAGTTCGGCCGCAGCACAAACCGCTTCGATGACCTCAATTTCCCAGCCGACCCAGTTGCCCGCGCTGTCCGGCGAGGCGAATGGTGGATAGGGTTCAGCTGCAATACCAATCTTGACTTGCTCGGCTGCAGCACCGCCTGCCGCCAGCATGGCTGCGGCAGAGACTGCAGTCAGGAATGCTTTGATTTTCATAAGTTTCTCCGTGTTGATAGTGTTTATTTTTTTGTTTTATCCGACCGAGCTGAGGAATTGCTTCAGCCGCTCGGATTGCGGATTTCCAAAGATCTCGGCAGGTGGGCCCTGCTCTTCGATACGACCTTGATATAGGTAGACGACGTGGTTCGCGACCTCGCGGGCGAACTTCATCTCATGCGTGACCAGCAGCATGGTGCGCCCCTCAGCGGCCAGGTCACGGATCACGGTCAGAACTTCTCCGACCAGCTCAGGGTCCAGCGCGGATGTGGGTTCGTCAAACAGCATGGCAGACGGATCAACGGCCAACGCCCGTGCAATCGCGGCCCGCTGCTGCTGACCACCCGAAAGGTAAGCGGGAAACGTGTCCTCCTTACCGCCCAGGCCAACCCTGACCAGCAATTCGCGCGCGCGCTCGATCGCTTCTGCCTTTGGGACCTTCAGGACATGCACCGGCACCTCGATCACGTTTTCTAACAAGGTGCGGTGTGTCCACAGATTGAACTGCTGGAACACCATCGCCAGTTTGGAGCGAATGCGCTCGATTTGCTTCTGGCTGGCCGGGCTGCCATCTGCCCGCATTGCGACCTCTTCGCCGCCGATGACGATTTTGCCCGACGTTGGCGTCTCCAGAAAATTGATGCAGCGCAGCATGGTCGACTTACCAGAACCCGAACCACCGATGATCGCAACAACATCACCTTGATGCGCGATCAGATCCACGCCTTTCAGAACTTCTAAATCGCCAAAGGATTTATGCAAATCCTCTACCCGGATCGCCTCTCGGCGGGTGTCAGGTTGCTGTGCTGATGCGGCAGCGGCTGTGTCCATTTTTTGCGACCCCAATTTTCCGATTGCAGTAAGCCGCGAACATCGTAATTATGCAAGCGTATAATTAATGCAATCAGCGAAAACGAACCAGTTGTGAGCGAAGAACGCAAAAAATTCAGGCGCGAGTCGGCCGAATCCCGGCAGGAAGCTTTGATTCTAGCCACGCTGGAACTAGTTGCTGAACAGGGCGTGCGCGGCGCCACGGTGCGCGGAATCGCAGAACGCGCAAATGTGACGGGGGGGCTGATCCGCCACTACTTCAGCTCCAAAGAAGATCTGATCGTCGCCGCCTACGAGCACCACATGAACACGATGACCGACCAGACCTTTGCACTTGCGACGGGCACAGAGGTCAGCGCGCAAACCAGGCTCGCCGCTTTCGTGACGGCGTCTTTGACACCACCCGTTGTCGACCCCCGCGCCATCGCCCTGTGGGCCAGCTTTCTGAACAAGGTGCAGCACGACCCACAGATGAAAGCGACGCATGAACGGACATATGCCTATTTTCGGGACCAGCTTGAGGAACTGATTGCAGCCTCGCTGAACGAAGTTGACCGGCCCGCGCGCCCTGCCCGTTTGCGGCAATTGGCCATTGCGTGCAACGCGGTGATCGATGGTCTGTGGCTTGAAGGCGGGGCGCTGCCGGACGCATTTGAACAAGGTGAACTGGTTGAAATCGGGCTGCAATCCGTTTCCGCCATTCTCGATTTGGATCTAACGCAGGAGAGCAAGCCCAAATGAGGCTGACAGCAATCACCGAACGGCTGGCCGGATTGGGCGGCGGCAAGTGGGAAGTCCACCTGAAGGCGCGCGCATTGGCCGAGGCAGGCGCAGACCTCGTGGAAATGACGATCGGCGAACCGGACGTGCCAACACCGCAAGAGTTGTGCGACGCGGCGGCCTTGGCATTGAAATCGGGCCGTACCGGATATTCAAACGGGCGCGGAGAGGCTGGGCTTTGTGCGGCCTTGGCCGCAACATACACCGAAAGCCGTGGGCGGCAGTTTCTGCCTGAAAATATTCTGTGTTTTCCCGGCACGCAGACAGCACTTTTTGCGGTGATGCAGGGCGTCGCCGAAGCCGGGTCCGAAGTTCTGGTCGGCGATCCCATGTATGCGACCTATGAGGGCGTCATCCGCGCCAGCGGGGCTGAGCCGGTTCCGGTGCCGCTGCGCGCTGAAAACGGGTTTCGACTTCAGGCCGACGATCTTGCCGCGCGTATCACGCCGCGCAGCCGGGCGATACTGCTGACCACTCCTCACAACCCGACGGGCGCGATCCTGACCGCGGAAGATATCAATAAAATCGGTAAAATTGCGCAACAACATGACCTGTGGATCATCTCGGACGAAGTGTACGAGCATCTGGTGTTCGATGATGCCAACTTTGTGTCGCCGCTTTCTGATCCGCAGCTGGCAGACCGGGTCATCGCGGTCTCGTCGATATCGAAATCCCACGCCGCCCCCGGTTTTCGCAGCGGCTGGTGTGTGGGCCCGGCCGAGTTTTGTGCAGCGCTTCTGCCGGTCTCCGAAACCATGCTGTTCGGCAATCAACCCTTCATCGCGGACATGACGGAAAAAGCAGTACGGGACGGGTCGTCGGTCGCGGCGGGCATGGCGTCCCGCTTTGCAAGCCGCGCCCTGATCCTGGAACATCGGCTACACGCCGAAACCGGGCTTGTCGTACACCGCCCAGAGGCCGGCATGTTTGCGTTGGTCAACGTATCAGCCTGCGGCATGGACGGGGATACTTATGCTTGGGACCTGCTGGAGCATGGCGTTTCCGTCATGCCTGGCTCGGCCTTTGGCGAAAGCCTTACAGATTGGGTCCGGGTCGCTTTGACGATTGACGACGAGCGTTTCGCAAAAGCACTGGACCGCATCGTTGCCCATGCAAACCTCAGCGATCGGAACGTCGCATGACCAACCAAACATTGGGCGAAGCCTTGGTCGCAGGGCTGAAGCAGCGCGGCGTGTCTTGTGTCTTTGGCATTCCCGGAGTGCATACGGTCGAGCTGTACCGCGGCCTTGCGGCCTCTGGAATCCGTCATGTCACCCCTCGGCATGAACAGGGTGCGGGCTTTATGGCTGACGGCTATGCGCGCGCGTCGGGCAAACCTGGCGTAGCTTTTGTTATCACCGGTCCCGGCCTGACAAACACCCTGACCCCGATGGCGCAGGCACGCGCGGACTCGGTGCCAATGCTGGTGGTCTCTGGCGTCAACGAAACAGATACGCTCGGCCAAGGATATGGCCATTTGCATGAACTGCCCGATCAGCACGCCCTTGCCAAAACTGTGGCGCTGGTTTCTGAACATGTGAGCCTGCCCGGTGATTTGGACCCAGCTCTGGAACGCGCTTTTGCGACCTGCTGCTCGGAACGTCCCGGCCCCACTCATATTCAGATCCCACTGGATGTGGCAGGACACGCAGCCGAACGCGCCCCTGTCGCCAAGACCCCACCCAGCCGGACCCCGGACGGCGACGTGATCCAACAGGCTGCCGCGCAGCTCTTGGCCGCAAAACGCATTGTCATCCTGGCCGGTGGCGGTGCGAAAACCGGCGCCGAAGGTCTGAAAGCCTTAGCCGAGCGCCTAGACTCGCCAGTCGTGCAAACCGTCAACGCGCGTGGGTTGATGCATGATCATCCATTGACCGTTCCCGCTAGCCCCAGTTTGAAATCTGTACGCGCACTGATCGAAGACGCCGATTGCGTTCTCGCTTTAGGGACCGAGCTGGGCCCAACAGATTATGACATGTACGCTACGGGAAAGATGCCCATGATGCCCGGTCTGATACGTGTTGATGTTTGCCCGGATCAATTGGCCCGTCATGACACGAAAATTGCCATACAGGCCCGGACTGATCAGACAATATCCGCATTGCTTGCGACCCTGCCCGACCGGCCCGACCAGCGGGATGGCGCAGGTCGCGCCGAAAAAACCCGCGCCGCAGCTTATGAAGAGATCGGCCCGGACTACCGCGCCCAGGTCGAGATCCTGGCAGCCATGCGCGCGACTGTCCCCAACGCGCTTATAGTGGGCGATTCCACGCAACCGATCTACGCGGGTAACCTCTATTATGACCACGACCGTCCGGGCGGATGGTTCAATGCCGCCACCGGTTATGGCGCGCTTGGGTATGGCATTCCGGCCGCTATCGGTGCAGGAATTGCCGATCCTCAGGCCCCTGTGATCTGCATCGCCGGCGATGGTGGCGCCCAATTCTCGCTGCCCGAGATTATGGCCGCGGTGGATCACAACCTGCACATTACCTTTGTCTTGTGGAACAACCACGGCTACGGCGAAATCGCGACGTCAATGCAGGATGTTGGGGTTGAGGTGATCGGATGCGACCCGACTCCACCTGATTTTGCCGCCACCGCAGCCTCGTTTGGCATACCATATGAACGGGTTTCTCAGAATCCCGCTGAGATAGCGGCCGCGTTGGCTTCGGCCCGCGCGCGAAACTGCCCTTCAATTCTGGAAATCGACATTACCGGGGATCGCCCGGATCAGGAGTAACTCATGCGGAATCCTACCTTTGAATTTGCACGTGCCATCACCCGCAAGCCCGCCACGACAATTGCAGAAGGGTTGCGCGCCGAGGATATCGGCAATCCAAACCTGGACGGGATGCTGGCCGCGCATTCGGCCTATGTCAGTGCGCTGCGCAGCACTGGGGCAGAGGTGATCGAGCTTGAACCGCTTGACGCTTATCCTGACGCACAATTTGTCGAGGATACCGCACTTTGCCTTCCACAAGGTGCAATTCTGATGCGTCCCGGCGCGCCCTCTCGCATGGGTGAAGTGGCGGAAATAGCATCGACGATCCGTGCCTGCTATGACGACGTCCGCGAGATCAAAGGCCCCGGCCATGTCGAAGGCGGCGACATTCTGGTGACCGGAAAGGAAATCTTGGTGGGCCGTTCGGATCGCACCGACGCGGCAGGCGTGACCGAGCTGGCGGAAATTGCCAATGAGTGGGGCCATGCTTTGCGTGAGGTGTTTACGCCTGAAGGCGTGTTGCATTTCAAGACCGATTGTTCGCTGATGGATGCCGAGACCATCCTTGCAACCAAGCGCCTGGATGCGTCCGGGTGTTTTGAAGGCTATCGGGTTTTGCATGTCGCCGACGGTGAAGAAGCGGCTGCCAATGCAATTCGTTTCAATAATCTGGTACTGATGGCAGCAGGTTTCCCGCGCACAGCCGACACTCTGGACAAGGCGGGATTTGAGGTTGTTCAGATCGACAATACCGATTGCGCTAAACTGGATGGCGGGATGTCCTGCCTGTCCTTGAGGTTTTGAGGGTCTCAGGGACAGGCAGGACAACTGGACTTGAAGCATAGTTTATGTCTCAAGCCTTTTGACAATCTGTTCTGGTTTAGGCGAGCAATTCCCCAGATTGACCGACCATTAGCGTTCCACCATTGGCCACCTCGACATAGACACCCATGTCCATGTGACCCATCACCTTTCGAATAAGATAGGGTACATTTAAGTCCCGCTCGGCCGTTATCGGGTTAACTTCAGTTGCTGCGCACCTTTTGGTTCGCGAGAGAATCTTCAGCTTAACATCACCAAATCTCAAAACTGAACCAACGGATTCCAGCTCGGCAAACGCAGGTAACCCGTCAATCTCGATATTTGATCGGAAGCGCGCTGGGTGGACATTCGCGTTCAGTTGCTTGCCCAGTTCTTCCACAGAAGCCAGATTCAATACGGATATCGCGTTCATCATTTTCGGTGATACCACAGAAACATCCGTAAACCGATGAGGCGAAGACGAGACGAACATTGGCGGTTCGGGATCTTTTAAACCAATCTCCGACGAAAGAAAATTTGCCGCGCTCATCCGATCTTCGGGCGTTCGCATATTAAAGCGTCGTATCTTGCTGTCAGATTTGATCTCAAGAGCTTGGGTCTCGGGGTCAAAATTTGTTTGAATGCCTGCCAGAGCAGCCTCATTTAACAAAACGACAAAACGATCTTTCGGCAGTGGCTTGGGGTTCTGCTCATCGAAACCCGAATTGTATCTAGCAAATCCGAACAACCGATCACCAGGAATGCCCTCTCCTGCTCGCAGCGTCACAGTTTGCATAGGCTCCGAACTCAAGCCTTTTAATGGGTAGCGGCTCATTCGGACGATAGAGAGATTTTTCATACGTCTGCACCTTACCAATCGAGTGACCCAATACCCAGAGCAGGCTGCGCTGTTTGACGCTATCTACAATTCGCAAAGGTATCGACCAAATAATCTGTGAGCGCTTCAGACGCGGCTTAGCTAAACCTACTGGTTGCATGATGACTGCGATCACGAGCTTCGCCAATTTTAGTCGATATGGCCATTTAGAATATCTCCGCCAAAACCACTCATGCACAAAACTGATTTTATAATATGCATAATAATCAGACGCTTATAGTAAACCTTTGCGATTTTCTCCTGTCTATTGAGGTACGAACCTCAAAAATTTCTGGACTTGAGGTGCGTACCTCAAATAGCCTTGGTCATATGCCGCGATTCGCACATCCTCGATTGACGGCGCAAAAAAGGGAGGAATGGATGACTTACACAAAACTGGCTTCGGCCAGCGCAATAGTCCTTGCCGCTACTACTCTTTCTACCAAGGCAAATGCTGAAGATCTGACACTATGTTGGGCTGCGTGGGATCCGGCCAACGCGCTTGTTGAGCTGTCAAAAGAATTTGAAGCAGAGTCTGGCCACACGATGAACTTCGAATTTGTTCCATGGCCAAATTTTGCGGACCGGATGCTAAATGAGCTGAACTCTGGGGGTAAACTCTGCGACCTGTTAATTGGTGACAGCCAATGGATCGGCGGTGGTGCCGAAAACGGTCATTATGTCCAACTTAACGAATTCTTCGATGCTGAAGGCATCAGCATGGACGACTTCGCGCCAGCCACTGTCTACGCTTATTCGACCTGGCCCAAGGGTACACCAAACTACTATGCGCTGCCTGCGATGGGCGATGCGAATGGGTGGTTCTACCGCAAGGACTGGTTTGAAAACCCCGATATCCAAGCCGCCTACAAAGAGGCGACCGGTCAGGATCTGCGCGAGCCTCAATCGCAGAAAGAGCTCTTGCAGATCGCGCAGTTCTTCCAAGGTCGTGAGATCGACGGCAAGACGGTTTACGGGGCCGCAATTTTTACCGAGCGCGGCTCGGAAGGTATCACAATGGGTGTGACCGGGGCACTGTATCCATGGGGCTTCAAGTATGAAAACACACCTGGTTCGTATGATATGGAAGGTGCCGTAAATTCACCAGAAGCAGTTGAAGCACTGGAATTTTACAAAGAGTTCTACGAAACGGCTACACCTCCGGGATACACCAACTCTTACATGGGTGAGAGCTTGGACGCCTTTAAGTCCGGTCAGGTTGCCATGGCGATGAACTGGTTCGCCTTCTTCCCTGGTCTGTATGCCGACCCCAATACCGGCGGTGACAAGATCGACTTCTTCGTGAACCCACCGCAAAATCAAGCGGGTTCAACACTTGGTGGACAAGGAATTTCTGTAGTCAGTTACTCCGACAAACAGGACGCCGCGCTCGAGTACATAAAGTGGTTCGCGCAGCCAGACGTTCAGGCCAAATGGTGGGAGCTGGGCGGTTACTCGGCACATAACTCAGTGCTGGAAGATCCCGGTTTCGTAGACAGCCAGCCCTTTGCCGGTGACTTCCTGGAAGCCATGGGCGGTGTGCAGGATTTCTGGCAAGAGCCTGCTTATGCCGAGCTTCTGCTGGCCATGCAGAAACGCATCCACGACTACGTGGTCGCTGACCAAGGCACAGCTCAGGAAGCGTTGGATCTTCTGATCGAAGATTGGACGGAAGTCTTCGAAGACGAAGGCAAGCTGTAACCCGGACACAGGTACGAGCGGGAGCAATCCCGCTCCACCTTCACCCGTGAGTCCGAAACCAACAAGAACTGGCAAAGAGATGTCTGACAGGACCGTAGATCGCGTTGCGCAGGCAACGCCCGAGCGAGTTGCGCGAAAAATCCGGGGATTATCCGACCGCGCGATCGCCTGGATATTCATCTCCCCAACGATATTTCTATTGCTGGCGATCAATATCTTTCCGTTGATCTGGACCATCCAACTGAGCTTTACCAATTACAAGGCCAACCGGATCGGGCGTGAAGTCAAAGATGTCGGTCTCAGGAATTACGAGCGTATTCTGACGGACTCGGACACATGGCTGAACATGCAGGCGACCGCGCATTTCCTGTTCTGGACGATCTTCTTCCAGGTCCTGATCGGGTTCACGTTGGCGTGGTTAATCAACAAAAAATTCAAGGGCAACGATCTTTGGACAACGATCATCGTGCTGCCGATGATGTTGTCTCCGGCTGTTGTCGGGAATTTCTGGAAGTTCCTGTACCAGCCTCAGATTGGCCTGTTTAACTACATCGTGTCCTGGTTTACCGGCAAGGACCCATCGAGCTTTGAAATGCTGGGATCCGTAACGTTGGCCCCATGGGCGATTGTGATTGTCGACACCTGGATGTGGACCCCCTTTGTGATGCTGATCTGTCTGGCCGGGCTGCGCAGCATCCCAGATTACATATACGAGGCGGCTGAGATCGACAGGGCCAGCAAGCTGCGGCAGTTCTTTACGATTACCATCCCGATGGTGCTACCGTTCCTTATGTTGGCGGTGCTGTTCCGGGGAATTGAGAACTTCAAGATGTTCGACCTGGTGGTTCAGCTAACTGGCGGAGGTCCGGGTTCTGTTACGGAACTCACCTCGATCAATCTAAAACGAGAGGCGTTTGAAAAGTGGCGTACGGGCTATGCCTCGGCCTATGCGATCATCCTATTCGTCACCGTGTTCGGCCTTGCGTCGATCTACGTCAAAGCCCTGAACAAGGTGAAACAGAGATGAGTGGTTTTTCCGTCACTGAACCTTCCAACCGGTCTAAGTGGATCGCAGGCTTCTTGGTCGTTACTTATGCGTTGATTACGATGATCCCACTGGTCTGGATTTTGCTGACTGGCTTCAAATCCCCGGCCGATGCGATCAGCTATCCGCCCAAAGTGGTCTTTGGCCCAACGCTTGAAGGGTATGTAAACCTCTTCACCACGCGCACGCGGCAAACGCAGGAGTTTCTGGAAGCCAACCCGCCGCAGAACTGGGCCGATGAGATCGTGCGCCAATACGACATGGTGATTGTCGGGCCATCAAAGTTCGGTGAGCGTTTTATGAATTCGGTTATCATCGGGTTCGGCTCGACCTTCCTGAGTATTTTCCTTGGCACGCTGGCCGCCTATGCGTTCAGTAGGTTCAAGGTCCCGCTCAAGGACGACCTTCTGTTCTTCATCCTGAGTACAAGGATGATGCCGCCGGTTGCTGTTGCTATCCCAATCTTCCTGATGTTCAGGAACCTTGGATTGAGCGATACGCACCTGGGAATGATCCTGCTTTATACAGGGGTTAACATCTCACTGGCGGTTTGGTTGCTGAAGGGTTTCATCGACGAAATCCCACGAGAGTACGAAGAAGCCGCCCTTATAGATGGCTACACGAGGTTTCAGGCATTCTACAAAGTGGTGCTGCCGCAAGCCGCCACAGGCATCGCATCAACTGCGATCTTCTGCCTGATCTTCGCGTGGAATGAATACGCATTTGCCGTGCTGCTGACCTCCGCGAACGCGCAAACAGCGCCGCCATTCATCCCGACCATTATCGGTATTGGCGGCCTGGACTGGCCGGCTGTGGCGGCAGGTGCCACGATCTTCCTTATCCCGGTCATGATTTTCACCATCCTGATGCGCAAACACTTGCTGCGCGGGATCACGTTCGGAGCCGTACGCAAATGAGCGAATTTCTTAGCGGATTGATGCGGCTCCGCCGCGGCCCATGGGAGATGGTCGCAACCATCCTAATTGCACTGGGTGTCTTCATGCTGATGCAGCCCTTTGTCCTTTGGGCCTTCACCTACTCTTTCATCGTCACGCTGATCGGAACCGTCATGTTCATCATCGTCAGCCATTTCCCGGAGTAGAAATGGCCCAGATCGTAGTCAAAAACGTAAAAAAGATGTTCGGCGACTTCACCGCTGTACGCGAAAGCTCGTTCACGATTGAGGACGGTGAGTTTTTCATGCTTCTTGGGCCATCCGGTTGCGGAAAGACGACAACGCTGCGGATGATCGCAGGGTTGGAACTTCCAACCTCGGGTGAAATCTACTTGGACGGTGAAGAGATCGGCCAGCGACCGCCATCAGAGCGGGACATTGCTTTCGTGTTCCAGATGTTCGCGCTGTATCCCCACATGAACGTGCGCAAGAATATCAGCTATCCACTGATATCGCAGGGCATGCCGCGTGCTGCTGTCAAAGCCAAAGTCGAGGAAGTTGCACGAATTCTGGGGATCAAGGACATCCTCGATAGCCCAGTAGGTGGACTTTCAGGCGGCGACAGGCAGCGCGTGGCGCTGGGTCGCGCGATTGTTCGCGAGCCCAAGGCGTTCATGATGGACGAACCTCTTGGTGCCTTGGATGCCGAATTTCGCGAGCATATGGCAGAAGAACTGCGCGCTCTTCATGATCGCATGGGCGCAACCACTGTGTACGTTACACATGACCAGCTGGAAGCCATGCAAATGGGCGACAAGATCGTGGTGATGAACAACGCTGTGATCGAGCAATTCGGTACTCCTCAGGAAATCTACGACAAACCGGCCACAATGTTCGTTGCAGATTTTATTGGATCTCCTTCGATGAACTTCCTGCCGTTTCAGGGAAAGGTCGCGCCTGGCTCGGAAATGGTTCGACTGAATGGCCATGACGAAGCCGTGCCCAAGCTGATGGAAGGGGCGGAAGGTGACCTGGTTTTCGGCGTTCGTCCCGAGCATGTTTTTCTGTCAGACGACAGCGCCTACAGGGCCAAAGTCCTGGCAGCGGAATATCTGGGAACCACCCAGATCGTGACTCTGCAAAGCCCGAACGGAGAGCTGAAAGCCCGCATTGATGCGCGCAAAGTGGTTAATCCCGGCGAGACGGTAGGACTGGAATTCCGATCACCTGCAGTAACCCTGTTTGAAAAATCTACCGGACGCGCGTTGAGGTCCGCTTTGAACGACGAGGTACTAAGCAATGGCTGAAGTCGTTTTGCAAAATATCTCGAAGTCATTCGGTAGTCTAAAAGCGGTGGATGGTATATCGATGACGATCCCCAACGGTGCCTTTGTGGTGTTGTTGGGGCCGACGGGCGCAGGGAAAACAACGACGCTAAGATTGATATCCGGGCTTGAGAAACTGGATTCAGGAACGGTGCACATTGCCGGTCGTGACGTTGGAATAGATACTCCTGCCCAGCGTGATGTAGCGATGGTTTTCCAGCAATACTCGCTATACCCCCATATGACAGTACGAGAGAACCTGTCTTTTCCCCTGCGGTCACCGATCCTAAAAACACCCGAAGATGAGATCGTCAGGAAGGTTGGCGAGGTCGCGGAAATTCTCCAAATTCCGCACAAGCTGGATAACAAAGCAACTGAGCTGTCCGGCGGCGAAATGCAGCGCGTTTCAATTGGACGGGCGCTTGTGCGGGACCCCCAGATATTCCTGATGGACGAACCCCTCAGCTCTTTGGACGCCAAACTTCGAGCGGATTTGCGTGTGGAACTGAAAAGGATTCAGGCAGACCTGGGATCAACCTTACTATACGTGACCCATGATCAGGTCGAAGCCATGACAATGGCGACGCATATCGGCGTTTTGGAAAACGGCAGGCTGGTTCAGTACGGTACCCCTCGCGACATCTATGAAAATCCCGGAAGTGTGTATGTTGCCAGCCGCTTGGGACTGCCACGGATTAACATCCTTCCGTCCGCGTTGTTCGGAGGCGATCACAAAGGTCCGCAGATTGGTCTTCGCCCAGAAAACATCATCGAAGGTGAAGGCACGGATGCACGTGTAGTGCGTGCCGAACACTTGGGAGATCAAACGCGGCTGCACCTAGACTTAAACGGCCACCCGGTTGTGACCCTGATTGATATCCATCAGGACTACCCCTCTGGGAAAGTAATAAAAATCCGACCACACAACCCATTGTATTTTGACGCGTCCGGCACGCGAGTGACTTAAGGAGCAAAAGCATGGCCCAGTTCCTCAACACGAAAGAAACTCTGGTGACAGAGGCCATAGATGGTCTTCTTGCGTCATCCGGAGGACAACTAACCCGGCTGGACGGTTACCCGCACATCAAAGTCGTCTACAGGTCCGATTGGGACAAGTCGAAAGTCGCTTTGGTTTCCGGCGGAGGGTCTGGGCACGAGCCAGCCCACGCGGGTTTTGTTGGCGCTGGTATGCTGACAGCAGCAGTATGTGGAGAAGTTTTTGCGTCCCCTTCAGTAGAGGCGGTTTTGGCTGGCATTCTCGCCGTTACGGGGGAGGCCGGGTGCTTACTTATCGTCAAGAATTACACAGGTGATCGGTTGAACTTTGGTCTGGCGGCTGAGCGCGCCCGCGCATTGGGCCGCAAAGTAGAGATGGTTGTTGTCGACGATGACATCGCCCTGCCCGACCTTCCGCAACCGCGTGGCGTGGCAGGAACGCTGTTCGTGCACAAGATCGCTGGTGCGCTTGCTGAAGATGGTGCTGACTTGGACACCGTTACCAATGCCGCAAGAACCACTATAGCGAAGGTCGTCAGCATAGGTATGAGCCTGGACACCTGCACCGTCCCAGGTTCTCCGAAAGAGGACAGGATTGCGCCCGGAAAAGCGGAACTCGGCTTGGGCATCCATGGCGAGCCCGGTGTACAGCAGGTGGAATTCTCGAATGCTGTATCGGCCATGTCCACAGTGGTGGGGAAGCTGAAGCAACGGGTGGGTTCCGGGGATTGTGTGGCGTTGGTCAACAACCTTGGCTCTACAACACCATTAGAAATGGCTGTTCTCACACATGCCCTGTCTGAGACTGATATTGCCAGCCATATAATTGGCCCAGCACCAATGATGACATCGTTGGATATGCACGGATTTTCTGTTTCTATTCTGCCCGTAGATCAACACGAATTGTCAAAACTAGAAGCTCAGGTTGATCTGGTTGCTTGGCCCGGTGTCAATTCCATCACCCCAATAAAAGTAGCGCCTTTGCCTGATGGTTTGACTCCGATCGATCCAATTCCTTCGAATAATTCTGCGACGAAGGAAACGATCTCTCGTTTGTCTGAACTTCTCATCAACGCTGAGAAGAACCTGAACGAGCTGGACGCCAAATCCGGGGATGGCGACACGGGGAGCACTTTGGCGACTGCAGCAAGGGCGTTGCAAGGTAGCCTTGACCGAATGCCGCTTGCTGACTTGACACAACTGTTTCCAGCGTTGGGCAATGAATTGAGCCAGACGATGGGTGGTTCTTCCGGCGTAATACTTGCAATATTCTTTAACGCCGCTGGAGATGCCTGTGCGAGCGGCGCTTCGGTACCGAAGTCTTTGGTCGAAGGTCTGAACCGCGTTAGCCAAGTCGGCGGCGCCAAGGTCGGTGACAGGACCATGATTGACGCCTTGGCACCTGCGCTTGCCGCACTCCCATCTGGCCTTACTCACGCGGCAAAGGCAGCTCGCGAAGGTGCAGACAACACGGCCAAAATTCGCCGTGCGAAGGCGGGCCGGGCAGCCTATGTTCCCGAAGAAAACCTAGTTGGACATAACGATCCCGGCGCTGAGGCTGTTGCTTTGTTGTTTGAAGGCTTAGCGCGGGAGATTGAAGGCTGAAGAACACGTGGAAGACCAAAAGCAAAAACTAGAATTGGTTAAAAAGCCAACTGTCAATGACATCGCGCGTGTTGCGGGTGTCAGTCTGGCGACTGTTGACCGGGTCTTGAACAGACGCCCTGGCGTGCGGGCCGTAACCGTACAGAAAGTACAAAAGGCAATTGATGAGCTGGGCTATGTGCGCGACACGGCTGCGGCCAACCTTGCGCGAAACCGAGTTTACAACTTCCTCTTTGTGTTACCGGACACGGATAACGAGTTTGTAGAGGCGATTAGCAGTCAGATCGCAGAGCAATCTCGTGACCAATTCATCGAGCGGACACGTACTTCGATAAAGAAGGTAGCTCCGTTTGAGCCGCAGGATATCGTCAACATTCTGGATACTGTCGAAAGCTTGGACGTTGATGGAGTTGCCGTTTTCGGTCCTGAAACACCTTCTGTCCGCGACGCCGTAAAGAGGGTCAGAGATAAGGGCGTTCCAGTCGTCGCCTTGGTGTCTGACTTGCCGAGTTCTGAGCGGGACCATTTTGTGGGAATCGATAACGTGTCTGCAGGACGCACAGCTGCCCAGTTGATGGGGCGATTTGTAGATCGCAAAGGCAAAGTACTGGTCCTGACAGGCTCTCGTTTGGCACGTGACCACCTAGAGCGTCGCCAAGGCTTTGATCTAGTTGTGGCTGAGGAATTTCCACACCTCGAAGTCGTAGCGTCTGTCGAGGGCCGGGATGACCCGGATCTGATTTACACGATGATGCCCGAGATCTTTGAAACCTACCCGGATCTGGTTGGAATTTATTCCTCCGCCGCAGGCAATGCAGGACTGATTCAATTTCTTTCAGAAAACAAGCTCAGCAAAGATCTGGTGATCATAGCGCATGAGCTTACTCCGCTTAGTCGTGAGGCGCTTACGCTCGGTACATTTGACGCTCTTATCTCGCAAGACACTGGGCACATTGTTCGTTCAGCCGTCCGTCTGCTGCGTGCAACTTCGGACAAAGTGCCATTCAATAAAGCCCAGGAACGTATCCGTATCGACATCTATCTGAAGGAAAATTTACCGCCATAGAGGCTTAGGTTTTGGGGAGGAAATTTTATGAAAACGATCAAAGGGCCAGCTTTGTTTCTTGCGCAATTTGCGGGCGATGAGGCGCCGTTCAATTCGTGGGACGCGATAACTAAATGGGCAGCTGACTGTGGGTATAAGGGCGTTCAGGTTCCCAGTTGGGATGGCCGGTTGTTTGACCTTGAACTGGCCGCGTCCAGCACCGGTTATTGCGATGACTTCAAAGGCAAAGCCAGGGAAAATGGTGTCGAAGTCACTGAGCTGTCGACGCATCTTCAGGGCCAACTTGTGGCAGTTCACCCAGCCTATGACAGTGCGTTTGATGGCTTCGCGGCCGAAAGCGTCAGGGGAAACCCGAAAGCCCGGCAAGAATGGGCAGTAGACCAGGTCAAAAAAGCACTATCCGCTTCCAAAAATTTGGGCATTTCGGCACATGCGACATTCTCAGGCGCATTGGCGTGGCCCTATGTCTATCCATGGCCGCAGCGACCTGCAGGCTTGATTGAAACGGCGTTTGATGAACTCGCTCGTCGTTGGGTACCGATCCTTGATCACGCCGAAGAATGCGGCGTTGATGTCTGCTACGAAATTCACCCTGGAGAGGATCTCCACGACGGCGTGACCTACGAAATGTTTCTTGAGAGGACAGGCAATCACCCTCGCGCCTGCATGTTATACGACCCGTCGCATTACGTTCTTCAGTGCCTCGACTACCTGGACAACATCGACATCTACAAGGACCGAATACGCATGTTCCATGTTAAGGATGCCGAGTTTAATCCAACCGGTCGTCAGGGCGTTTATTCCGGGTATCAAAGCTGGGTAGATCGGGCCGGACGGTTTCGGTCGCTTGGTGATGGCCAAGTGGATTTCGGTGCAGTCTTCTCAAAGATGGCCGCGAATGACTTTGATGGCTGGGCTGTGGTCGAATGGGAATGCTGTCTCAAACACCCCGAGGATGGTGCGCGCGAAGGCGCTCGGTTTGTGTCAGATCACATTATCCGTGTGACCGAGAAAGCTTTTGATGACTTCGCGGATGGTGGTGCCGACGAAGCCGCAAATCGTGCAATGCTGGGGATTAAGTGATGGTCACAGGACGCAGTGAAGAAACGTCAGGACGCATTCGGCTTGGCATGGTTGGCGGCGGAAACGACGCTTTCATCGGCGGCGTTCATCGCATAGCCGCGCGACTGGACGACAAGTTCGAGCTGGTTGCTGGAGCTTTGTCTTCGACACCACAGAAATCTCTTGAAAGTGGTGAGGCATTGGGCCTCGAACGAGTTTATGAAGATTTCAAGCAGATGGCGATAAGAGAAGCCCGGCTGAAATCTGGGATCGAGGCGGTGTCAATCGTTACGCCAAATCACGTCCATTATGCAGCCGCACGTGAGTTCCTGAAACGCGGTATTCATGTCATTTGTGACAAGCCACTCACCTCGACCCTTGCCGATGCAAAAAAGCTGGTCAAAGCGGCAGAAAGCGCGAACGCCCTATTCATTTTGACCCACAATTATACCGGCTATCCAATGGTTCGGCAGGCGCGTGAAATGGTTGCCAACGGCGATATTGGCAAGATCCGCGTGGTTCAGGTTGAATACCCGCAGGACTGGCTGACCGAACAGCAGGACTTCAAACAGGCGGAATGGCGAACCGATCCCGAACGCTCGGGCGCGGGTGGATCAACCGGTGACATCGGAACCCATGCTTACAACCTTGCCTGCTTTGTGACCGGGCTGACAGCGGAAAGCTTGGCGGCGGACTTGCAAGCCTTTGTGCCGGGGCGCAAAGTCGATGACAACGCGCATGTCTTGCTTCGCTTCGTAGGCGGAGCGCGTGGGATGCTGTGGTCTTCTCAAGTGGCGCCCGGCAATGAAAACGCACTTCGTTTGCGCGTCTATGGCGAAAAAGGAGGATTGGAGTGGTCTCAGGAAGATCCCAATTATCTTTGGTTCACGCCATACAACGAGCCCAAGCGCCTGATCACCCGAAATGGAGCTGGAGCCGGTGACACTGCCAATCGGTTGAGCAGAGTTCCTCCGGGCCATCCCGAGGGATATCTAGAAGGTTTCGCTAATATCTATGGAGAAGCTGCTGAGGCGATCCTAGCTTTCCGAAACGGGATTTCACCTGACGCATCCGTTGTTTATCCAACGGTTCACGACGGGCTCAATGGTGTTAAGTTTGTAGCCGCTTGCGTGCAAAGCTCTTCAAGGAATGCGGCTTGGGTCAAGTTGGAATAAATCCCGGTGCAACGTTCAGATCACACACCACTGCGAGATCTTCGAAACCGGGGATGAAAGCTGGCGCTTCAAAAACCGCGAAAAACGTTAATCCCAAACCCCGGAGGCCCGCCACAACGGCGTTAAATGGAGGTTACGCAGCGCCGGGCCTGTTCATCACTAAGGGTGTCAAAATTGGATGACGACTGACACAGCCCTGATTTTGTAAGCGTTGCATGTAGCACCGGACCAGAGCCTTTCGGCGACAGAACCGTCGCAGTAAGTTGGCCCCACGAACAATATACAGCACCCAAAGCGATGGCTGGTTTCTTCAGCAAGTCTTTAGAAATTTGATCGCAGCGAAGTGAACTGATCAGCTTGTCCGTTGCTTGTAATAGGTGTCTTTGTGCACAATTAGCCCATCGCGATAGGTCAGGATGTCGACGCTGAGGAACTCTTCTTTCGAACCATCCTTATGCGTCGCGGTGCGCCGGTATTCACAGTAGGCTTTGTTGCCCGAGATCGCGCAGTCCAGCGTTTCCCAGTGCACGTTTTCGACTTTTTCGAACAGCGCAGAAAATGCACCCCGGATCGTTTCGGCGCCTTCCAGACGCACGCCATGCTCGTCCGGACCGACGGCGTGATCAAATGTGGCGTCGGCTGCGAAATGCTTCATAACGGCATCGATGTCATTGGCATTAAACGCGTCGCCGACGGCGTCGACGAGGGCTCGGGTCAAAGCGGTCATGATTGCGGTCCTTTTCCTTGAAGCATATCGCAAGTGTGCTTGAAGAACGGGCTTGCCGGGTCGACAAGCACGTTCAATTCGTCAAAGTGATCGACGTCCGGGACGATGTAGAGGCCGACCTCGCGGTCCGCGGTCCCAAATTTTTCGACATACATCCGAGCTTGCCGGTGAAATTCGTCGGTTTCCGCGCCACCGACAACGACCAGCTGCGGTGCATTCGTGATTGGCGGGTGGTTGGTCATCGGGCTTTCCGCTTCGGCCTCTTCCGGCGTCATCCGGACACCGGCATTCAGCGCTTCAGTCAGGCGCACCGGTTCCAGATAGCTGAGCGGGGACACCGGGATGCCAGATTTGATCAGGTCTGCAGGAAGATCGTCGCCAAGCGAGGGCCAATCGGTCGCCATCATCATCTGCGTAATATGCCCGCCAGCCGAATGACCCATCACGGTGATACGGTCTGGATTAAGACCCAAATCACGCGCATTGCGCCAAATAAAAGCCATCGCTTCGCGGATTTCTTCGGAAATACGCGTGATGGTTACCGATGGGCACAGGTCATAGCCGACGATTACAACATTGCACCCTGCCGCGACAAAGGGCGAGGAGATGAAGCTGTAAATCGACTTGTCGCCGCGTTGCCAATAGCCACCATGGACATACACCAGTGTTGGGGCATCCACATCCGGACAGCGGAAAACATCGAGCTTTTGTTTCTCACCTTCGCCATAGCGGATATCGAGGCTGCAATCGGATGTGGCGCGCGCGGCCTCGCTGTCGCGGCTCCATGCGGGAATGACAGTCTCTTCATAGTCAGGCCGCCCTGCCCGCAGATTGTATTGCGCGTCGAACTCCTCAGGACTGAAGCGGGTGTGATAGGTCAGATGATCTTTCATGGCAGAGCCTCGGGTTGGGGTGCTGAAAAGAACGCGCCGCGGGAAAAGACAAGGGGCGGAACAGGTACATGGGTGTAGTTGATGACACGGCCTAGAAGGATTTCATGATCATTTGCGTCGACCCTGCTGTGAACCATGCATTCCAACTGCGCCGAGGCTCCGGGGATCAGCGGGGTCGCGGTTCCAGCGGTCCATTCGGTATCGGTAAACCGGTTTTCGACATCACTGGCGAAGTGCATCGCCAGGTCTTTCTGATCGGCCGACAGGATATTGACGGCGAAATGATCGCATTGCGCCAGCGCCGGAAAGACACGGCCGGACTTTGCGACGCAAACCGAGACAACCGGCGGCTGCAATGAGACCGAGGTAAAGGAATTGGCGGTCAGGCCCCATGGCGCACCGTCCGCGTCATAGGTGGCGATGATGGTCACCCCCGTCGGAAAGGCACCAAGGGCGCGGCGATAGTCGCGGACGTCCATCATAGCACCCCTTCGTTGGCACAGGCTTTTTCCAACTCGGCCCATTCGTCGGGGTTGGTCCCGAAATGGCGCATGACGTGATCCTGATATGCGGGACGGCCCGCAAGTCGCTGGTACCAAGCCTCGACATGTGGCAGCGGCGGGCGGTCGACCTCGACGTTGAAGTAACGATAGGCCACACAGCCCAAGGGAATATCTGCCATCGTAAAGCTGTCCCCACAGACATAGGCACGATCGGCAAGGTGTTGATCCAGAAGGGTCAGGGCCTCATGCGCCTCATCACGCAGCTTTGCGATCTTTTCCGGGTCGCGCTGGTCCAGCTGCGTGCGCACCGTTGCGAAGAACAGGTAGATCACCGGCCCAAAGGCGCGGCTTGCCGACCACTCCATCCACTGATCCGCAGTCGCACGGGTTTGAACGTCCGACGGGCTCAGCGTTCCCGCACCGTAGCGGTCACAGAGATAACGTACGATGGCGAGGCTTTCCCACAATGCAAAGTCGCCATCCCGGATCGCCGGGATCATCCTGTTAGGATTGATCTGCGCGTACATTTCAGTGTCGAGCTTGCCAAAGCTGCCGCCGGCAAGTTGCAGCGTATAGTCCAACCCCAACTCATTCGCTGTCCAGATCACCGGAATCACATTCGATGAATAGGGACGTCCCCATATTTCAAGCATGTTCCAGCATCCTTTTTTGCGCGATGGATTGCGTGCCGAACTTTGGAACCACGTATTCGAACAGGCGATGCCAGCTGGCCAGGATTTTCTCGTAAGCCACACCGGTATATTGCTGCATCAGCATGAGGTGATCGAGGCCGATGGTTTCCTGCCGCTCGGCAAAGCGATCCGCAACGTATTCGGCATCGCCCACCACAATGATCCCGCGCTTGTTGAGGAAGTCGAACCAGTCCATATCCTCATCTTCGGGCGTCATCTGTTCACCGACATCCAGATAGCCATGCTTGGTCCATTCTCCTTTGGGACGCGACCCGCCGAGGAATTCATAATAGGCATTGATCGGGCCGCGGATCGTGTTCACCGCCTCTTCCATGCTTTCACCGACATAAAACGCCGTGCAAACACCAACGCCCTCGCCCAGCTTTACTTCACGCCCTTCGCGTTGCGACAGGGTCTGACGATAAGGCTCCCAACAGGCCAGCGTTGCCTTGAGACCCGCCGCCATCGAGATCACGCCCCAGCCACGTTCGCCCGCCAGTTTGAACGTGGGCGGAGCGTTCGACATCAGCCAGACCGGCGGATGGGGGTTGGAATAGGGGCGCGGATGCACATACATCGCTTTGTATTCGCCGTCTTCGTCGTGGTAGCGCGGGTCCAGAGGATCAAAGAACCGGTTGGTCTCTTTCCATCCGGGAACCGGGAACTGATAGAACTCACCGTGATGAGTGAACGCCTCGTTGGTCCAGGCTTTCAGGATGATCTCAAGGCTTTCCTGATACAGTCGCATTACTTTAGCATTGTCGCGCCGGTCCGCGTCCTTATTGAATTGAAGGGTCGAGCGTTCGTTGATGCCCTTGGCAACACCAAAATCAAACCGGCCTTGGGTCATATTATCCAACATTGCAGCATCTTCGGCGACACGCAGGGGGTGCCAATCGGGCAAGATGATGGGGGCGGTCCCAACCCGCAGTTTCTTGCAGTGCGCGGCCACATGCGTACCGATCTGGATCGGGTTGGGCGGCGCATTCATATAGCCGTTATGGGCAAAGTGATGCTCGGTGAACCATGCGGTTGTGAAACCAGCCTGCTCGGCTAAAGAACACTGTTCGAGGATCATTTCCAGCGTGCGCGCCCATGGAATCGTCTCGCCGGGGCTGAAATTGGCAATCAAATCAAAGCGCATAGCTTCCTCCCATGCAGTCCAAGCGTGGTTGATTTTTTTCCTATATTTCAACTAAGTTGATTTTGTATCGATAAGTCAACTGAAATCATTTATCCTGAACACATGAAAAATGACGTGTCCCAGACTGACGCCCAACGGCTCGGCAGTGAAATTCGCGAAGTGCGTAAAGCGCGTGGACTGACCCTGCAGCACCTGTCCGAAGCGGTGTCATGTTCCAAAGCCTATCTCAGCAGGATTGAACTTGGCGCGGCCAAGGTATCAGAGGACCTGCTTGCAGAAATCAGCGATGCGCTGGCTGTTGACCCGGGTTGGTTCTTTCCCACACAGTCGGGAGAAGGTCCGCTGGAACGCAAGCACGTCGTGCGACGCGAAAACCGCAGGGCGCTGTCTGCGATGTATACGCGGTCAACAGATGAACTGGGCTTTGAGGACGAACTACTTTCCAGCACGTTGTCCGGCCAGTGTTACCTGATACTGTCGCGATTCCGTCCCGGCGCAGGACAACCGCCCGAGCCGCTGGAAGGTTATTCCTTTGAAGGCGAGCAACACGCCATCGTCCTAAGCGGTGAAGTTGAACTGCGTCTCGGGGACGAGACCATTTCTTTGCGTGAAGGAGATAGCTTCTCCTACCCGTCCATGATCGCGCACCGCTTTCGCAACAAGACACAAAAAGAAGCGACAATGGTCTGGGCGATGTCACCTATACGCATCACCTGGTGACGTTTGGTCTTATCAAAGACGATCCAAGAAAAGCTTTGCGTATGTAGCGGTCGCAAACGTTTTGGCTGCCGTTCGTCCCATCTGCTTGCATTCGACGGTGACCAAGGATTTAAGTTCGGACATTGCTGCCGTCCGCTCTGTCAATTCGAGCATCAGCGAGCTGCGTATTTAAGATTTTCTTGTTTGTTAAGACAGCAATGATCCCGCTGCGGGAAAAAAAAGCGGCGTAGATTTTATTGAAAGTGCTGACAACTATTCGGTCAGACGGACGGCCTTGTAAAGCTGCCGAAACCGCGTCAATCTTTCGAACAACGGCGCCAAATCTGCGGGCTCGAACCTGTCGGTTGATGGCGGTTGAACTGCAAGATCAGTTCTCTCCAAAGCGCCTACACCCAAAGCTGCCAGCCTTGCCGCACCATAAGCCGGACCGGAATCTGCCCCAGCTGACCGCACAATTGGCTTTCCGGTCACCGTCGCGATCAGCCTCAACAACAGATCTGATTTGCTGCCTCCTCCTATCGCTGCGAGCTCCGGCAAATCTTCGATTGTGCCTCCGAAACTCTGCGCCGCATCGGCAAAGCAGAAAGCAATCGCCTCTACCACGGAACGGCAGATGTCTGCGCGTGTTGTGGAATCCTCCAGTCCAAAGAAACAGGCTCGGATATGCGGGTCGCCATGAGGGCTGCGCTCACCCGTCAGATAAGGTAGAAAGACTGGAACTCGATCCCTGCTGGCCGTTTCAGCAAGCGCGACAACCTCGGCCGCGGACAGTTCCAACTGGCTGCCTATCCATGAAATCGGCCGTGCACCATTCAACATTGCTGCCATTTGATACCATCGGTCGGGCAGTGTGTGCGCAAAAGCATGCACATAACGTTCGGGGTTCGGCTTGTAGCTGTGATCTGCCACAAACAACTGGCCAGAAGTCCCCAGGGATATAAATCCGCGACCCGGTTCGGTGGCGCCCAAAGACACAGCGCCTGTTGCTGCGTCTCCGCCTCCGGCAACAACTGGAGTTCCAGGTTTCAAGCCGGTCTCAGTCGCGGCTTGCGCTGTCACAGTCCCAACGACACTGTGCCCATCGAACACCTGCGGCAGCCAATCCAATACTACATCTGTGGCTTCGGCGATACCTGCGTGCCAGCCACGCGACGCCTGATCGAGCCACATTGTACCGGCGGCATCGGACGTATCAGTTCCCAATTCGCCATGCAGCCGTAAACCGATGTAGTCCTTGGGCAGCAGGATGTGAGCTAGTTGGGCATAGTGCTTTGGCTCATGCTGTTTTAGCCATGTAATCTTGGGTGCGGTAAAGCCCGGCAAAGGGAGGACCCCAGCGATTTGACCAATCTCCGGCAAGGTCGTTCGCAGTTCATCGCACTCTCGCGCTGCCCGGCTGTCATTCCACAAGATGGCCGGGCGGATTGGGCGCAGGTCACGATTCAGCAATACGGCCCCGTGCATCTGACCTGACAACCCGATTGCCTTCACCTCTGACAGTTTGGTTTGCTTAGAAAGCTGGCCTAAGGCGTCGCGTGTCGCCTGCCACCAAAGATCTGGGTGCTGCTCTGACCAACCGGGTTTAGGAGAAGAGGTCTTTATACTCACCGAAGACGTTTCAAGAATTCGACTGGAATCCACGCAGACAAGCTTGACCGCTGACGTGCCGATATCGATCCCGAGATACATTCAAACCCCTTACCTGCACAAAAGTCCGGAACTTGTCTTGCTATTGATCTTTTTAGCGCGCGCAAAGAATATGTAAAAATAGGATAAGATCAAGGCGGCTGAGATCCGCAGGCAGACTGGCATGACCAAGATAAAGAATATGGAAGAATTCGCAGCCCTCAGCGGGATCTCGCGTCCCACTGTGTCTAAATACTTCCACGATCCAGACAGTGTTCGCCCATCGACGAGGGCTCGCATCGAAGAGGCGCTGGAGCGGTTTGACTACCGTCCTAACATCTATGCTGTGAACCAGAACCGTAAACTGACCAAGAATATTGGCATCGTCGTACCTTATCTGGCCGATCCCTTCTTTGCCGAAATCGCGCGTTATCTGGAACAAAGTTGCATCGCGGCGGGGTATCGCCCGTTTCTGTTTAGCTCTCACGGTGAACAAAAGCTGGAAAACGAAATCCTGGACGGCTTGCAATCTTTAAAGCCCGCGGGCGTTTTGTTGGCGCCATTGGGACGTATCTCAGACAAGTCCGCGATTGAGAAATTCTGCGCCACCGTGCCCACGGTTCTGTTTGACAGCAACCTCGACGGTTTGGGCGCCGCATTTATCGGGTCAGATAATTTCAGCTTTGTGTCTCAGACCGTGGAATACATGACCCGTACTGGCGAGCCGCCTTCGTTCTTCGAAATGCGGACACCTGCAAACCCCAATGCAAACAAACGGCGAAAAGCTTATATCGATGTGATGGAACGTCTGGGTTTTGAGCCGCATGTGATCAAAATCGAAGGTACAGGTTGGGCCTTTGAAGAGATTGGGCGGCTCGGCGCGCTCAAGGTGCTGGATGAACGCAAGTTGCGCACGGATTCAGTTCTGTGCAGCAATGACCGATTGGCCATCGGCTTTCTGGCAGCGTGCTTTGAACAGGGGATTCGCGTCGGGCGAAAAGACGATTGCGCTTTGCGTGTGGCTTCAAATGACGATCATCCCTTTGCAAAATTTACCTGCCCGTCACTGACTACCGCAGCGCACGATTATGATAATGTGGCGGCGCGAAGCGTCGAAACACTTTTCGAACTCATTGAAAACGGAGGGAAATTTGAAAATCGGACGGAGACTCTGTTCCCGGCTCGGTTGGTTTTAAGAGAATCCGCATAACACTACAAAATTAACGCGCGTAAAGTTTTTATTGACTGCGCGACAATTTGCGATCTAACCTCTCTGCACGACATCCAAGCTCAGGGAGGACAGGGATGTATCTGAAGCACGCACTTCATGCGGCGACTGCAATGACTTTCGTCGCAACGGCAGCGGCCCATGCGCAATCCATCACTATCGCGACTGTAAACAACGGCGATATGATCCGGATGCAGGGCTATACAGACAAATTTACCGAAGCGACTGGAATTGACGTCGAGTGGGTAACGCTGGAAGAGAACGTCTTGCGCCAGCGCGTCACCACCGACATCACCACCAAGGGCGGTCAGTTCGACATCATGACAATCGGGATGTACGAAACCCCGATCTGGGGTGCGAACGGCTGGCTGGTTCCGCTGGATGGTTTGTCCGAGGACTATGACGTTGGCGATATCCTGCCCGCAATGTCAGGCGGCCTGAGCCATGAAGGGAAGCTCTACGCGGCGCCGTTCTATGGCGAAAGCTCGATGATCATGTATCGCACCGACCTGATGGAAAAAGCAGGCATGGAAATGCCCGAAGCGCCAAGCTGGCAATTCATCAAAGAGGCCGCGGCGGCCATGACCGACCGTGACGCTGACATCAACGGTATCTGCCTGCGCGGCAAAGCCGGTTGGGGCGAAGGTGGCGCGTTCATCACAGCCATGTCCAACTCGTTTGGCGCGCGCTGGTTTGACGAAGACTGGAAGCCCCAGTTCGACCAGCCAGAATGGGCCGACACGCTGAATTTCTACGTTGAAATGATGTCGGAATCTGGTCCCGCAGGCTATGCCACAAACGGTTTCAACGAGAACTTGTCCCTGTTCCAGCAGGGCAAATGTGGCATGTGGATCGACGCGACCGTTGCGGCGTCATTTGTGACCAACCCCACAGACTCGACCGTAGCGGATAGCGTTGGTTTTGCACTGGCACCTGACACCGGATTGGGCAAGCGCTCCAACTGGCTTTGGGCTTGGGCATTGGCTATTCCGGCCGGCACACAGCAAGAAGACGCAGCCAAACAGTTCATCGAATGGGCAACGTCCAAAGACTACATTGAGCTGGTTGCCGAAAACGAAGGTTGGGCAAATGTTCCGCCGGGTGCGCGCACCTCTTTGTATGAGAACCCGGAATACCAGAAGGTTCCCTTTGCCAAGATGACGCTGGACTCGATCCTGTCCGCTGATCCGAACAACCCGACGGTCAAGCCGGTTCCATATGTAGGTATCCAGTTCGCTGCGATCCCGGAATTCGCAGGCATCGCGACCCAGGTCAGCCAAGAGTTCTCGGCGGTCTATGCCGGGCAGCAAACGGTCGAGGAAGCACTGGCCAAGGCACAGGCGTTTACCGCAGAAGAAATGGAAGCCGCAGGGTACTGAGGTCTTCTCCCCGCGGGCGGGCAGTAATCTGCCCCCCGCCTTACCCTTCCACAATTCGCGTTTTTCTCGCAGGCTGAGTTACGCCTGAACAGAGAGGGTTTGCGTTATGGCTACTCAACATTCCCGATCCGTTGCTCGCCTGATGATGGCACCTGCAGTGGTCCTGCTACTTGGCTGGATGCTCGTGCCGCTGACGATGACGCTATATTTTTCCTTCAAGAAGTACCTGCCTCTGCGGGGCGGTGATCTGGGCTGGGTCGGTTTAGACAACTATGTTCGATTTGTTTCATCCAGTTCATTCTGGCCGGCAGTTCAAGCAACACTTGTGATTGTCGGAGGGGTCCTTGTCATCACTGTTGTTCTGGGCATCCTTCTCGCGATGCTTTTGGATCAACCGATGTGGGGTCAAGGTGTTGTCCGCATTCTTGTAATCGCTCCATTCTTCGTCATGCCCACCGTGTCCGCCTTGGTCTGGAAGAACATGTTCATGGACCCGGTCAACGGCCTGCTGGCGCATCTGTGGCGCTTTTTCGGGGCCGAGCCAGTCTCATGGCTGTCCGAAGCATCCATGACCTCGATCATCATGATCGTCTCGTGGCAGTGGCTGCCCTTTGCGACGCTGATCTTACTGACCGCTATCCAATCTCTGGACAGCGAACAGCTGGAAGCGGCCGAAATGGACGGCGCACCGGTTTTGAAGCGCTTCTACCACATCATTCTGCCGCATCTGAGCCGCGCGATCACCATCGTGATCCTGATCCAGACAATCTTCCTGTTGTCGATCTTCGCCGAGATCTTCGTGACCACCGGCGGCGCATTCGGCACCCGTACACTCACCTACCTGATCTTCCAGCGTGTATTGGAGAGCCAGAATGTTGGTCTCGGATCAGCCGGAGGTGTCTACGCAATCATCTTAGCCAACATCGTTGCGATCTTCCTGATGCGCATTGTCGGCAAGAACCTGGACGCGTGAGGAGGTAAGATAATGGCCCGCACCGTCACAACCCGCCGCAAATCGCTCAATACCGCCTTGGCCTGGGCCGTTGGTCTGCTGATCTTTTTCCCGATCCTCTGGACCATCCTGACCAGCTTTAAGACCGAGGCGCAGGCGATCGCCAGCCCACCGCTGTTTTTGAACTTCAACTGGACGTTGGAAAACTACGCCATCGTGCAGGAACGCTCGGACTATATGCGGTTCTTGTGGAATTCGGTCATTATCGCCGGAGGCTCGACTGTTCTGGGTGTCATCATCGCGGTGCCCGCCGCATGGGCAATGGCCTTTGTGCCGTCCAAGCGCACCAAGGACATTCTGCTGTGGATGCTGTCCACCAAGATGTTGCCTGCAGTTGGCGTTCTCTACCCGATCTACCTGCTATTCATTCGGCTGGGCCTGCTGGATACGCGCGGAGGGCTGGTCGTTGTCCTGATGCTGATCAACCTGCCGATCATTGTCTGGATGCTTTACACCTATTTCCGTGAAATCCCCGGCGAAATTCTGGAAGCCGCGCGGATGGACGGGGCGACGTTGAAAGAGGAAATCCTCTATGTGCTGACCCCCATGGCCATCCCCGGCATCGCCTCGACCGTTTTGCTGAACTTCATCCTGGCCTGGAACGAGGCATTCTGGACCCTCAACCTTACTGCCGTCGACGCGGCCCCGCTGACGGCCTTCATCGCCAGCTATTCCAGCCCCGAAGGCCTGTTCTTTGCCAAGCTTAGCGCAGCTTCGACAATGGCAATCGCACCAATCCTGATCCTTGGCTGGTTCAGCCAGAAACAACTTGTCCGCGGCCTGACCTTCGGCGCTGTGAAATAAGGAACACGACACATGGGACGTATTCAACTCAAGTCCGTGACCAAAAGCTTCGGCGATGTGCAGGTCATTCCGCCCCTGGACCTGACCATCGAAGATGGCGAGTTCACCGTCTTCGTCGGCCCCTCAGGCTGCGGTAAATCCACCCTTTTGCGTCTGATCGCTGGGTTGGAGGATATCACCTCGGGCTCTATCGACATTGACGGCGCGGACGCCACCGATGTCCCGCCCGCGAAACGAGGGCTGGCGATGGTGTTCCAGTCCTATGCTCTGTATCCCCATATGACCGTGCGCAAGAACATCGCCTTTCCCCTTCGTATGGCGAAACTGGATCAGGCCGAGATCGACAAGCGCGTCGAAGGCGCCGCCAGCGTCCTGAACCTGACCGACTATCTGGACCGCCGTCCAGGACAACTATCGGGCGGCCAACGCCAGCGGGTTGCGATCGGGCGCGCGATCGTGCGCGAACCGGCGGCATTTCTGTTCGACGAGCCTCTTTCCAACCTCGACGCGGCACTGCGCGTTGGCATGCGGCTGGAGATCAGCGAATTACACGAACGCCTCGCCACCACCATGATCTACGTAACCCACGATCAGGTCGAAGCCATGACCATGGCCGACAAGATCGTCGTCCTTCAGGCCGGGGTAATCGAGCAGGTCGGCAGCCCGCTAGAGCTGTATCGGACACCGCGCAACCTGTTTGTTGCGGGTTTCATTGGCTCCCCAAGAATGAACTTTATCGAGGGCGACGAGGCCGCAAAACACGGCGCTCAGACCATCGGAATACGGCCTGAACATATCACAGTCTCAGAAACCGAAGGGGACTGGTCCGGGGTGGTGAGCGTTTCCGAACATCTAGGCTCGGATACATTTTTCCATGTCCACGAGACCGGGCTGGCTGACACAATCACTGTCCGCGCTGATGGCGAGGTCGGTTTCCGTCACGGCGACCGCATTCACCTGACACCACGCGCCGATGTGATACACCGGTTTGATGCGAAAGGCTTGCGGATCGAATGACACGTCTGGCTGGCAAAACCGCCCTGATTACTGGGGCCGCGCGCGGCATAGGGCTGGCCTTTGCGAAAGCCTATGTTGCGGAGGGAGCCCGTGTCGCCATAGCCGATATCGACATCCAGCGTGCGCAGCAAGCCGCGACTGAGATTGGTACTGCGGCTTTGGCCGTGGAAATGGACGTCACAAACCAGCCGAGTATCGACGACGCCATCACCTGCACCGCAGCTCAATTCGGCCAGATCGATATTTTGATCAACAACGCAGCAATCTTCACCGCCGCCCCGATTGTTGAGATTGAGCGCGCCGACTACCAACGTGTCTTCGACATCAACGTCGCCGGCGCCTTGTTCACCATGCAGGCTGTCGCGTGCCATATGATCGAGCATGGCACCAAGGGCCGTATCATCAACATGGCGTCACAAGCAGGGCGGCGGGGTGAGCCTCTGGTCGCCGTTTATTGCGCCAGCAAGGCGGCGATCATTTCCCTGACTCAATCTGCAGGGCTGAACCTGATCGCACATGGGATAAATGTGAACGCCATATCTCCGGGTGTGGTGGATGGCGAGCACTGGGACGGGGTAGATGCGTTCTTCGCAAAACATGAAGGAAAACCCCCCGGACAGAAGAAATTAGAAGTGGCCGCAGAAGTTCCCTACGGCCGCATGGGCCGGGCCGAAGACCTGACGGGGATGGCGGTGTTTCTCGCCTCGGACGAGGCAAAATACATCGTTGCACAAACCTACAATGTCGATGGCGGAAATTGGATGAGCTGATGAGCCCTGTGACACACGCAACCCCACCGATCCAACTGCGGCGAGACAAGCTTGCAGAGCTGCCATCTACCGTTGGAACTCCTAGCTATCAGCATTCGGACTTGACGCCCGGTATCGTTCATATCGGCCTTGGTAATTTCCACCGTGCCCATCAGGCTTGGTACATTCATCAGCTCATGCAGCAAGGCAAGGCCCGCGATTGGGCCATCATCGGAGCAGGAGTACGCGGTTATGACGCCGAAATGCGCCAGAGGCTGCTAGCGCAGGGCTACCTGACCACACTGATTGAGCTAGACCCCAAAGGCGTATCGGCGGAAGTCATAGGCCCGATGATCGACTATCTGCCGATTGAGGCAGGAAACGCTGCACTGGTCCGCGGGATGGCTGATCCGTCTATCCGCATTGTATCTTTAACTGTGACTGAGGGCGGCTATTTTCCGGATGCCAACACCGGCGCTTTCGACACGGATCACGATGATATTCTCCACGATGCGGCAAACCCAAATCACCCCCGCACCGCTTTCGGCGCCATTGTCGCAGCGCTCGGGATACGTCGTGCAAATGGCTTGACCCCATTCACCGCGCTGAGCTGTGATAACCTTCAGGGCAATGGCACTATCCTTCGAAACTGTATCGTGGGGTTGGCGCGCCTGTCGGACCCTGATCTAGCCGATTGGATCGACCGGAACGGCGCGTTTCCCAATTCGATGGTAGACTGCATCGTGCCAGCGACTACAGATCAAGTGATTTCTCAATGCCACGCGCTTGGTGTTGACGACCACGCCCCAGTTTCACATGAGAACTTTCGCCAATGGGTCATCGAAGATGACTTTTGTGCAGGGCGTCCACCTTTTGAACAGGTTGGGGTCACACTGACCAAGGATGTTCACGGATATGAGGCACAGAAGCTACGCATATTGAACGGAGGCCACCAACTGCTTGCGAATGTTGGCGAGATACTAAATGTCCCGACGATTTCAGCCTGCATGCAAGACCCCGACATACTTGCGTTTTTTAAAAAGGTTCAAATCGAAGAAATTCTACCCCATGTCGACGCTGTTCCTGGAACGACCCCGCAAGACTACCTTGGGCTGGTTGAACGTCGATTTGAAAACACGGCAATTCACGACACAACGCGTCGGGTCGCGTTCGACGGATCGGCGCGTCACCCTGGGTTCGTGCTGCCGTCGATACGCGATGCAATTGCTTCAGGCGCTTCCATAAACGGACTGGCTCTAGCTGAAGCTTTATGGTGCAGGATGTGCGCTGGGATTCGCGAGGATGGCTCAGAAATCGCCGCCAATGATCCTGTTTGGGAAGATCTGAGAAAAACTGCGCTAGCAGCCAAAACTAATCCCGGACTTTGGCTTGCGCAGGACCTGTATTGCGGGGAATTCGGCGATGACTCACAGTTTACCGTAGCCTTTGACCATTGGTTAGACGGGATTTGGAAAAATGGGAGCAGAGCGGCCCTAGCTGAATATTCTTCTCATAGCTCTTCTTCGAACTAGCTTCCCGCAATTCCAATCAAGCAGCTGAGCGAACACCGGTTCTAGCCAAGTAAAACAGCGTCAATTTTTGAGACAGTACCTAACAAACGATGCAGCTACAGTGATTTTCAGCTTCGCGCTCAGCCTTAAGTTTAGACATGTCTGCTTCAGGTCGAGGCCAGTCATCAGCAACCATTGAGCCAACGGCAATCCTAAGACAGGACATCACCGGTGCGGGGTTGCGACCAGCGGTTTCAACAATTTTCATGCCGCCATCGATGATCACTTTGATCAACGCCGGATAGTCCGGCGCGTTGACGGTTGGCAGGAAGGTGACGTTCACGGCGACTGGTTTATCGGAAATGTCCTTGCATTGCGCGATCTCATGGGCGAGGTCGGCGGGCGTCTTTTGCGCCAGCCCCGTGATGGTGCCCAAACCACCTGCATTTGAAACGGCGGTCACCAGTCTCGCAATTCCTGCTCAGTGCGTTCCGCTTTGAATAATTGGATGCTCAATTCCAAACATTTCAGTGATTGCTGTCTTCATCATGATCAGGACGAAAATTTTTGGAGATAGGCCAGGGATCTTTCAATCTCTTCCTTCATTGGTAGTCTGGACGCAGGAGAATTCGATGTTTGTCCGGCTTGAAAAGATCAATCCCGAAAAACGGCAGCGGCGGTTCTACGTGATGCGCGTCGCACAAACCCTATTCGGTGAGTGGTGTCTGATCCGCGAATGGGGGAGGATTGGGGCAGCCGGAGGGCAACGGATGGTCGACTACGCGGCGTCAAAAGAGGATGCGAAGGCAGCCCTTGGCAAGCTCGCGGACCAGAAATACCGCTGTGGTTATAGGGCACGCTCGGAGTGAATAATAAGTGGCGCCCGGTCAGTTTGGCGCTACCGATTTTGCGAACTTTTTGGAAGTATTTTGACGCCTCGCAAAATAGAGCAACCGGGCTTGGTTATAGCCTTCGCGCTTGCTCGAGGTCGTCGTGCTCAAATGCCCCGGAGAGAAATTCGATCTCTCGCGCGGGTGTGTTGTGCTGGTGTGCAACGACTTGCCATGCTGAGACAGCCTGTCCAACTTCAGAGGTGATCTGTCGTGCATCCTTCGTAGAGAGGCCGAATTCTTCTGCGACGCTCAGTGCGAGATTGATGTCACAGGTCCCCTCATCGAAATCGATGTTGGTCTGTAGGACGCGGGGCTTTTCCAAGGGTGATGTTGGATTGATGTCAAAGGCAGGTGAAAGGTGCCAGCCGCCTTGGCCGTCCCAGAGAAACCCGTGGTTGCGCAGGTGGTCATCGACGTTGCTGACAAGAATTGTGAAGATGAGACGTCGAAATAGTTCAGCCCGGTCCTCTCGTGCATTTGAGCCGTGCGTTGTTATGGCGTCGACAATTTCGAGATAGCTACCGTGATCCCCATCTTGGTGCTGGGTCATGCTCATTGCGGAGGTGTAGGGCACGCGCTGGCCATCCTCATTCCGATCATAGCGGTGACTGAGAAAGACAGGGACGCTGTTGACGTTCTCAAGGCTGTGCGATGCCATGTTGATGCCGGCCTGCCGCGCAAGCGTCGCCGCGATGGCTTCCCATCTCTCAACCGAGTATTCGTCGTCCTGTTTTGGGAATTTAGCGATCGACAGGTGCCCATTCACGTCATGGACAGAGCATTTGGGTCGTGCGCCGCCCAGAGAGGCGCCGGGAGCAAAGATCATTTGGATGTCTTCGTCGGTTTCTTCGCCAGCCTCGATACGGCGCGTGACGTCAAGCAGGTCGCCAAGGGCGATGTGACCGGGAACGCCGGTATTGGTGGAGGCTTGGAATTCTTCCTGTCCGGCCCACCGCATGCGGAGTGCGCCGATGCGACTGACGTCAGAGACGCCCATCACATAGTCGGTCTCAAACAGGGTGCGCGCCGCGCGCTGCTCCTGATTTGCCAATCGGCGCTCTCTGCGCTGCATGAGGCGACGACCCCATCGATCCGGGGATGTGTCCCCGATGACCGGGAACATGTCCATTCCAGCAGACGGAGGGAAAATGCCTCCCGTTAGAGGAAGGGCCTGGTCGATGGGAAAATTGTCGTTTCGCGCCAGCCATGTGGCGTCATACTCGAAGAGGACACGTTCGGTCCCGCGTGCGGGCGCGCAGCGTAAGAGGCCAACGGCACGGATCTCGCCCCCATAGTCGAGAAAGATTTCAACCTCGCGTGTCACTTCAAGCTCCGGTCTTCTTGCTGGAGGACAGATGAACGCGTTTCGGCAGGCGCTCAAGGGAGGTGGCGGAGCCCGTGGGGTCGTTCTGGGAATCTGCGATGCCGGCAAGCCCGTCCAAAAGACCAAGGGCCTGAAGCACAGCTGCATAAATGCCGATGGAGACGCCGGGATCGCCTTTTTCAACCTTGACCATGGTAGGCTTGGAAATGCCTGCACGCTCTGCGATGATACCCGCAGGCAAGCCGCGACGGAGCCGGGCATCCTTGATGTCCAGACCGAGCTTTCTAACGGTGCGTTTGGCTGCCGGAGGCGGCAGGAATCTGGCAGGCAAAGTAAACATCCTTTAACTGTATTGCAGGATAAGATAAGCGTAAGCTTACCTTAAAGCAACTTCCAATTAGGGAAGTGGGTCCTATACAACCCCTTGGTGTAGGTTCGGGCACAACTTTGCATTTTGGCAAAACTTTGGACGCCGGCGCGAACGCTTGGAGAACCAGGACCATGGCAAAGCTCAGATTTGTAGAAGCGGTAGGCGCAGCACTGGCGGGTCGGGGCGGATTCTGTTGAAGAACTCGCCGCAAATGATGGTGGGTTCGTCATCCGAGCATCTGCGCGGGTTGTTTGGGCCGGAAGCTGGTCCGGTCGATGCTCAGATGGGCTAAACTGACGCCTCAGATCATGCCGTGGCCTCTGCTTGGACAGTCTTGGGCCTGAGCTTGGCGAGTTTTCTGAGGTTCTGTGCGATAGCTGCGAGTAGGAACTCGTCTTTGGCCCCGTTCGGTCCGCGTAGTCGCAACCTGGTCAGATTCAGGATGCGCTTCAGATGCGCGAAGAGCATCTCCACTTTCTTCCGTTTGTCGCGGCTGACCTTGTAGGCCTTCGTCTTCCGGCTGGAGCGTGCGAAGTCCCGCGCGTCCTCGTGCTCTTCCCGACTGATTGATCGGCAGGTCGCATTGGGGCAGCACTTCTCCTTCGATGGGCAACCCTGACAATCTGACTTGAGGGCCCGATACTTCCGGGTGCCGCGGATGTTCTTACCGCGATTAGGTTCGGAGTAGTTCCGGCGGAACTGTTTCAGTGCGAAGCCTTCTGGGCAAATGTACTGATCATTGGCCTCATCATATTCAAACTCAAAGCGCGTCCATGCCCCATCTTGGCTCTGTTGCGAAGTTTCTGACTAAACGAAGAGTTGACACCGAACCCGCTGCCTATGCCGCCAGTTCTGCAAATTGACGAAACGGACAGATTCCGGGCGTGAGTTGACCTTTGCGGATCATGTGCGCCACTTCAATTCCATCCAACGTTGCCGCTGCTGATGCGAAGGCTTTGAACCCCAGCATCGGGCGAGTTCGTCTTTTGATGAAACGGTGGTCCTGTTCCACAATGTTGTTCAAGTATTTCCGCCGGACCATTTCAATTTGGACTGGGCAACCAAAGCCTTTCAACATCTTGTTTATGGCCTTGATGCCGGCTGTGTTGGCTCCGCTCTTGTCGATGACAATCTTTCTTGGAAGGCCGTTGACCTCCAGTGCCCGGGCAAAGAATTTGGTGGCGGCGGGTTTGTTTCGACGCTGCGAAAGCATGAAATCAAGCGTCTTACCGTGCTTGTCGACAGCTCGGTAGAGGTATACCCACGCCCCTTTCACCTTGATGTAGGTCTCGTCCACTCTCCAAGAACGATCGCAAGATTTTTTGCGGCGACGCGCGGCCTCGGCAATCGCGCTAGAGTATCTCTTCACCCAGCGGTTCAGTGTAGTGTGGTCCACCGAAACACCGCGCTCACCCATGATTTCCTCCAGGTCACGGTATGAAACACCATATCGAACGTAGAAGAATACTGCGAATAGGATCACATCTTTCGGATACTGTGCACCCTTGAAAGAAATCATGAACTGACTTTCGGCTGAATTACACCGGCCGCTATTCACTCTCTGCGTTCTTGAGCGTCAATGGCAAAAAGTTTGCAACAGATCCCTCAGCAAACGGGTATCGCCGACATGCCTGGTGACCTTCGAACGCAACCGGTACAGCGTGCCGGCCAGCTTTGCCAACCAGCGTATCAGCCTGCATGTCCACCCCGAACGTCTGGTCATCGTGGCTGAGGGTCAAACCGTTTGTTCACATGAGCGGATCATAGAGCGGTCACACCGTAAGCCTGGCAGAGTGGTCTGCGATTGCGAAACCCGCGACAGGCCGCCCTGCCGTTCGCGGGCGCTTTGGGTGGCATGGTGGTGCCGGTCGCGCTCTATATTTTGTTGTTGTCCGGGCAGCCCGGGGCGCACGGCTGGGGAACCGTGATGGCAACCGATACGGCGTTCGTGATTGGGTGCCTGGCGCTTTTCGGAAGCCGGATGCCGTCCACCTTGCGTCTGTTCCTTCCTTCTCTTGCCATTTTTGACGATGTCGGCGCAATTCTCGTGGTCGCCTTCGGCTACGGGGAAGCGTTGAACTGGTCGGCGCTCGGTTAAGGTCTGCTGGGAATTTGTATCGTCGCAAGCGCCTCGCGTCTCGGGATCAGAAGTGTCCCGGTTTATTTCCTTCTCGGAGCGGCAGTCTGGCTATGCATCGACGCCTCCGGCGTTCACGCGACCATCGCAGGGGTCATTCTGGGCCTTATGACGCCGACGCGCATATGGGTATTGTCGGCCTGGTGTTAGGAAAAGCGCCACAAGCACCGCAGAACAAGACCGGGTACCCTAGAATGGGAAGAATACCGGGATCACCCCGACCACGGCTGCGCCGACGATAAGATTCATCGGAACGCCGATCCTCAGGAAGTCGGAAAACCTGTAGTTCCCTGCGCCATATACCAACGTGTTGGTCTGATAGCCGACCGGAGTGGCGAAACTTGCGCTAGCGCCAAACATCACAGCGACGACGAACGGCTTTGCGTCGACACCGAGCTGTTCCGCAACACCGATCGCGAGAGGTGTAACGACGACGGCTACGGCGTTGTTGGTAACCGCCTCGGTGAGCGCCGAAGACAGTATGTAGATCGCAGCGAGCGTGACAATTAGGGGCAACTCTACGAGAGTCGGCATCAATGTCTCCACGATCAGGTTGACAGCTCCTGCATTCTGGATACCACTGCCGACGATTAGCATGGAAAAGATCAGCACAAGGACGCTGGCGTCGATGGACGCCCAGGCCTCGCCACTGTCGATGCACCGGAGCACGAGGATGGCAGCGACCGCGACAAGTGCGAGCACGCTGATCTCGGCGAGCCCGGCAGCGGCGAGCGCCACAACCGCGAAAAGCGCGAACAGAGCCAGCGGCGCTTTCCCGCGGCGGAAGGCGCGCCCCCCGGCATCCGTGATCGCGGCAAGATCGCCCGCCTCGGTCATTCGGGCAAAGCCTTCAGGCGTACCTTCCAGAAGCAGCGTATCGGCGGGGCGCAAAAGCGCCGTCGACAGGTCGGGTCCAAGCACTTCCCCATGCCGGTGGGCGCCAAGAACACGCATGCCGTATCGGTGCCCCATGGCAAGCTGGGCAATGCGCACGCCGCGGCTTCGGCGTGAAAGCGTCACGATAGCTTCGGCGACGATCAGCTCCGAGGTGTTTTCGGCCGCTGGCCCCTGGCGCAACCCGACTTCGATCCCTTCAATTTTCCTGAGGGTGAGCAGTTCTGATGTCGCAACCTTGGCAATGATCCTGTCGCCCGGTTCGAGTATGTGTTCACCCAAACCCTGTCTCTTGACTCCAGAACGCGCACGGATGCCGACGATTTCAATACCTCTTCGGCTGAGGGTGGCGATTTCTTGAATCGGTCGACCAATATTCGTGTAGTCCTCTTGCGGGCGTACCTCGGTCAAAAAAGTCGCTTCATCGTCGCCGCCCTGTTCCGCAATATCCTTTCGGTCCGGCAGCAGGACAGGTCCCAGCAGGAGGAGCGCAACACCGCCTGTGGCCGCGGCCACCAGACCGACGGGTGTGATCTCGAAAATTGAAAACGGCTCCAAGCCAGACGCCTGGGAAACGCCGTCCACCAGAAGGTTGGTCGACGTGCCGATCAGAGTACACGTCCCGCCCAGGACGGACATGTAGGATAGCGGAATCAACAGGCGTGTCGCAGCAAAGCCCAGGCTCTGCGCCAAACGAATGGCCACCGGTATGAGGACGATGACGACCGGCGTGTTGTTAATCAGACCCGAGGCGACGAGTGTCGCGATGAGAAACGCCGCTATACCGGCGACCGGGCGCTTGCTCCCTGCGGCGACAACCTTGTTCGCAAGTGCGTCGAGAAGCCCGGTTCGGACCAGCGCGCCGCTGATCACGAACATCGCGGCGATCGTTATGGGTGCAGGGTTCGAAAACGCGGCCAAAACTTCATTCGTGGGGACAAACCCCAAGACGACAAACAGCGCGGCGGCCCCCGCAGCGGTTACGTCCGGTTCGAAGCGCTCGGAAAGAAATGCTGCGAACAGAAGGACGACAACTGCGAGCGCAAGATAGGGTTCATAGTCGGCGATGAGATCAATCAGTCCGCCCTCCTTCATTCATACCTTTACCGCTGACGATATGGCGGTCGCAGCATCCACCTTCCTGATTAGAGCGACAACTGAAAAATCAGCCCAATTGTCCCGACAATACTGGCTCAGAAAGAAACCCAACTGGCACAGACGTGGCCGTCCGTGGAGCGACAAATGTCCTATTTGGGTGCCCCCAGTTTCCTATCCAACGCGCCAATTCACTGACCAGTGGCAATATTTCGCAAGGCTCAGGCGGGAAGTGCCCGGGCCTCTGCAAACGATAGCAATCTGCGGCTTTTCTCATCCCAAAGGTGGAGTCGCGCGCAGCGGAAGCTTTCCCAAAGCGTAATGCGTCTGGTCTGCGCCAGGGCGTCGTGATCCTTAACTACGTCGTGCAAACGGTAAAAGGGGATGCGGCTGGCCAGATGATGCACATGGTGTACTCCGATGTTCCCGGTGATCCAGCGCAGGATGCCAGGCAGAGCGTAGTGCGAACTGCCGTGAAGGGACGCGTCCCGGATGTTCCAGTCTTCCTCGTGCCGCCAGCTGGTTTTCTCAAACTGATGCTGCATGTAGAAAAACCACATGCCGGCTATTGCGGCCAGAAGCATCGTCGGCAGGAAGACGAACAGCAGTACTTCCCACCCGCCCAGCAAGACAATCACTGTCAGAGTGAGGCCTATGGCAGCGTTTGTCGCCATCGCACTCAACCAGTAGCGCCAGCCGGACCGCATCAGATGGACGGGCAGCCGGTTGTGCAGAAAGAACGTGTAAAACGGCACCACCCCGAACAGGAAAACCGGATGGCGTAACAGGCGGTAAAGCGTACGGCCGGGCCATCCCTTCCCGCGGTACTCCCTGACTGTCAGCACCGGCAGGTCTCCGATGCCCCGCCGGTCCAGGTTTCCGCTCGTGGCGTGGTGGATCGCGTGGGTCTTGCGCCAGACGTCATAGGGCGTCAGCGTGATAACGCCGATCACGCGACCGATCCAATCGCACAGACGCCGGTCGCGGAACAGGGAACCATGTCCGCAGTCGTGCTGGATTATGAACAGCCGGAGCAGGAAGGCTGCATTCGCCAACGCGAGAGCCAGTGCCAACACGGTGCTGATCGAGAGCACCCACCAGGCAACCGCCCATATTGCCACGAAAGGCACGAGCGTGACCGTCAGTTCGAAAATGCTGCGGGAGGGGATTGGCTGCCGGTACTTCATCAGGGTTCGTGTCCAGTCTGATGCGGTCAGCTGCGCCTCTTCCTGTCTCGGACCGGTTACACCGGAGGGGTATCCCGCGCCGGGTGCCCCACCCGTGACGGGCAAGGGACCTGGCTGGACCCGCGCTTGCCGCGCGGTCGAGGCAGATCCGGCTTTCAACATGTCAGTTTGGACGCTGCCGTCTTGGTGGCATGTGCCAACTGGCATGTCTTGATGACCGGGCTGTTGGCCCTGTGCCTTGTACGAGTTGGACGAAAACGGCATAGGCAATGTCCAACCCGGTGCAATTGAGCATGTCATCCCGGCGGCCTCCGAACGGAGTTCCCGCCAGCAATGATCCGGTTGATCAGAGCCGCCGCGGCCAGGTGCGCCTCTATCTCGTTGTCAGTGCCAGCCGCGTTCTCATGTGTCTTTGCCGCATCGCGCAGGATACCCACGATCTCGTGTTCAGGCAGGACTTTGTTATCGTTCATAGCCAGCAGCAGTGCTTCGCAGATCGAGAGGGCGGCCACTCCCGGGAAGTCCTTCTCGCTAAGCATTTTGTGGTTTCCTTCCAGGTAACGCTTAGAGTTACGCGCGACCGGGCGGCCTCGCTTTTCACCAGCATCTTCGCAGAAAAAAGGCTAAGCTGGGCTAACCGAAAGCAGTCTCTGCACGATTGCGTCTGGAGCTTTTCCGGCTTGAGAGGCCCTTATGACGGATATCTTAGAAAGCCCGCTGACACGGAAGCTGCAAGTCTTCGTCGCCTTGTCTGACGACGAATTGGACGTTTTGAAGCGTTTGCATCTGCGCCGCCGGTCCTTCACGGCGGGGCGTGATCTCGTGCATCAGGGGCAGTCTGATCAGGCCGCTTACATTCTGGCCGCCGGCTGGGTTTGTTCCTACAAGCTTCAGCCGGACGGAACCCGCCAGATTGTGGACTTCCAGATACCAGGGGACTTTCTTGGATTGCGCAGCGTGCTGTTGCGCACCTCCGACCACAGTTTCGAGCCGGTCACGGACATTCAGGCGGTGGAGGTTCTGGCGGACGACCTTCTGGATGCATTCACGAAAACCCCTCGCCTGGCGGCAGCCTTTCTTTGGGCAGCATCACGGGACGAAGCCATGGTGGTCGAGCATCTCGTTGGAGTTGGTCGGCGGTCCGCGGATGCGCGCATGGCGCATTTTCTTCTGGAACTGGGGGCAAGGCTGAAGTTGGTCGGAATGGGGAGCAAGGAAGGGTACGCCTGCCCATTGACACAGTATCATCTTGCTGATGCACTCGGCCTAAGTGCTGTCCATGTGAACCGTGTTTTGCGGAAGCTTCGCGAAAGCGGTCTGCTGACCTTTCAGGACGGCCGCGTGACGTTCGACAATTATGACGGATTGGTGGGCTTTTCGGGTTTCGATCCGGCATATCTGGATCAGACCGACCCACTTCTGAAATGAAGAAGGCCGCCCTTCGCTAAACTTGGGCGGCCTGATTTTCTTCTAAGACGAGATAAGTCAGTAATAAGACGAGATCAGTCAGATAATCTCTTCTGCAGCCGCGTCGAGTTCCCGGTTCGTCTCGTCGTAGTTCTTCGCCGCGTGCGCTTTCTCGGCAGCCTGGTAGTGTTCCAGCGCCCGATCCTTTCTGGGACCGGCAGGCGCTTTGTCACAAGCTGCTTTGACCGAGGTCATCTTCTCGGTGACATTGGTTTGTTCAGGCGTCATTAGAATGTCCTTTCCTGGACATTCCGAGAATAGGAGACGCTGGGCAGTGCAGCCCGTTTCAAGAACCGCACGCTTCACGCGCTTCTATTTTGCTCGGAAATGAGTGCCGCCGGAGATTCGGCAGGCACGAAGCCATGTACTCATCTTCTCCGCTCCGTTGCACTGACGCAGGTTAGCCTGGGACACTCGAAAGTTGTACTGTCCGCTTGGGCATCGGCTGTAGTGGTCAAGTTCTGGTCCTGAATCCAGACCCCAGGGGCCGGTTCACATGTCAATAAGTTCGTTAGAGGTTTCGCCCCAAGGTGAAGATTTATCCTGCTGGAGTCAGGTGGTGGGGGTTTGCTGATGTGACAGCCGCAGCCACCGACCGTTGTCCAGAAAATATGTGGACGCGCAGAGCGCCTCATAGATTGGTGAACCCGACTTTTCAGCGAATACGCGATAGGCGAGCACGGCAATGGCTCCTTGCCTGATTTGGCTACGGTCTTTCATTTCCACGGTTCGCCAGCCCGTGTTTTTCTTCATATGCTCCAGGATCTGTCCGCCCTGAAGGATGCCTGGCGGATAGGGAAGTATCATCACTGCATTTGTTGCAGTCACCGTGCGAGCGCTGTCCGCGCCGCTGGTCCAGTGTCGCGCCTCCAGATCCCAGAGGATCGCATTGTCCAGACCGGGCGTGCCGCCCTGCCTGCGGTCGCCGTCCTGTGCTTTGCCCAAGGTCATTGGCCCGTTCCCGGAGTGCCAGCGAGTATTAATTGCACAATCAGAAAGAAGATCGTCAGTACCGCCCATATCAATCCAGGAAAATTTGCCGGCCGGTTTTCCACACCACCAGAATCAGCCCTCAAACGCTTACGTCGTTTGGGAAGAAGACGGGTCAGTTCCCGCGCGAGCGTTCCGCTATCCTGTTTGAGTTCGGGCACGTCACGGAATTGCGACAACAGCATCTCCAGTCGCGAACCAGCGGCCTTTTCCTCCAAAGCGGCAAGCGCGGCTGCCTCTTCCCAAGGTTCGAGTTTTAGCCTTGCAAGGGCCGAAAGTACCGTAACAGCATTGCCTTTCCGGTCTTCACCAACGAAGGCCTGCAAAAAACGATCGAACTCAGGGCTATGCGGGTAAAGAATGCCACCTGCGGGCATCACCGTTTCCTCCTTTTCAATGTTTTCGGATCTTGGGAGCGAACGTGCCGAATGACCGGGGCCTCCTCTGGCAGGATCAAAATGTTTCGGATTGTTTTGATCATACCCGCATCGCCTGGAGCATGCGCTGACGCAGATCAGCCGGTGTCCAAACCTCTGAAGTCAAGCATCAGGGCAGCTCCAAGGTTCGCCAGCACTGCCCAGGGCCCAGCGGCGCTAACATGGGTCAGCGCGCATCGCCCGGTTCTGGGATAATGTATGATGACCGCAAATGCAGGCTACCTCTCTGCAATCAGGATACGGCAGCCTTTGCAGCGCGGAAGGCACGTATACATCGAGGAGACCGGAGATGGCGCTGCGTTCAATCAGATCCACCGTGACCTTCCCGCGCCCGTTTACCCTATCCGGATATTCGGACGAGCTGCCTGCCGGTGAATACGAAGTATTGGTTGAGGAAGAACTTATCGAGACGCTGAGTTTCCCGGCTTACCGCAGAACAGCGATTTTCCTGACTATAAACGGCAAGGGGCGTTCGCTGGGCCGAACAGAAATGCGGCCAATTACCTGGACCGACCTGGAAACGGCACTTGGCCGCGGCATTCAATATGACACCTGAAGATAGCGAGGCGGCGCTTTGCCGCTGGAGGAACTACAATGAACACTCCCGAATGGCTTAAACCTGGCCTCTACGGCGCCGTCATCGGCGCGGTACTTGTTAGTGTAGCTGGATTTTCTTGGGGCGGCTGGGTAACCGACCGAACCTTGAACGACAGGTCCGTGGCGATGGCCCGCGAAAATGTTGTCACCGCATTGGTGCCTGTCTGTCTGGACATGGCCCGATCCGATCCGGAACGGGCTGCCAAGATGGCGGCGATCCGGGCAGCCTCTACCTTCCGGCAGCGAGAGGCCCTCATGGCGGCTGGCTGGGCGACGGTACCAGGCACAGAGACCCCGAACCGGGACATCGCGCACGCCTGCCTTGCAGCCCTTGACGTAAACAAGTCACCGGAGCGTCCGGAAAACACGATCAATGAAGGATGAGCAGCGCCATGTCACCACCTCTGCCTGAAACAACCGATCTTGAACGGCGCGTTCTAGCCCATGAACGGGTTCTCCAGTCGCTTATTGCTTACATGTCCCACACAGAACCGCGTTTCCTTGAGCACTTGAAAAAGCGTTTTGTTGAGCCGATGGCCATGGTGCGGCACGAGCATGACCACCGGAACGCGGATGATTACGCGGAGGAGTTCATTCGCGCCGTGATGGCCCTTGGAGAAACGCAATTGCCAAAGGCGGCGAGCTCCAGGGATCTCAAGAAGCCATTACACCAACCGAAAAAAAGACAAACTTCGGCACACCCCTATTATCCAACCGCGCAAGCTGATCGTGTCCGTGTCAGAGAGAGGAATGGGATCTGGGAGGTCAAGGTGGATGGTGTGTTCCACGGGGACTACCACGACAAGGGCATTGCTCTGGCGGCCGCAGCCTTGGCCCGCTTGTCGCTTTGATGAAAGGACTTCTCCTATGAACGAGCTAGTCAGAAAGTCCATTGCGGTTTTCACCCGGCCCTTCAGGTTGCCTGGCTTCGACGAGACGCTTCCGGCAGGAGAATACGATATTGAAACGGAACTGTCCTCACCGCCCGACCATCTGCACCCTGAAGCCTGGAAAGCATCTGTAGCGGTGAGACTGCATTCCCGGGCATCCCACCCCGGTCTGACGAGAACCTTGGCCGTTTCACTGGCGGACCTCGATGACGCCCTGGCAAAGGACAAGCTGACGGGAAAAGATCTGGCAGAACTTTTCCTGGAAGAGATGCTCGCAGACCCGATGGTTCGGCTGGTGATGGAGGCCGACGGTGTTTCCGAGATGCAGCTTCGGCATCTCTACGCGGGCGGGCGCGCATCTCAGGCGGACAAAGAGGCACGGGATGCGGATACAACAGGTACATCGCCACAAGAAAACTCACAAATACAGGCTGCGGAGAACGAAGGAATGCCGACACAGAGGGAATAAGACACGTGGATCTACCCCGCCGACCGCCAAGGTCTGCGCCGGGTGCCGGTTCGCACGAGCAAGGGAGAAAACGATATGCCCGACCAGAACGGCGGCCCGGAAGACCGTGGGCCATGGCAAAGCAAACAGAAGAGCAATCCTCCCGAGATTGACGATCTTCTTCGTCAAGGCCGCGACCGCCTGAGCGGATTACTCCCTGAAGGGCGGCCGCCTCTGAGAGGGGTACTGGTTGCAGGAGCGATAGTCTTGGCGGCGGTTGCAGCCTGGTCTTCTTATTACACAGTCCCGAGCGACTCGGTCGCCGTTGTCCAGCGTTTTGGCAAATACACTGCTGAGGTTTCGCCTGGCCTGCATTTCAAATTCCCGTTTGGCATCGACGTTGCCACACTGGTGCCCGTGAAACGGCAGCTGAAGCAGGAATTCGGATTCACCACGCCGGGCAGGAGTGATCCCTTCCAAAGCCCATCAGACGGCCAGCGCGAAACCGAAATGGTCACGGGAGATCTGAACGCCGCGCTTGTGGAATGGGTGGTGCAGTACCGGATCTCGGACCCCCTGAAGTTCCTGTTCGAGGTACGCGAGCCAAGCGCGACTTTGCGTTACGTCTCTGAGTCGGTGATGCGCGAGGTCGTTGGAGACCGCACGGTTGACGAGGTCATCACCATCGGCCGGCAAGAGATCGAGAGCGAGGCACTTTTTAAGATGCAGGCTCTGTCCACGAAATACGCCATGGGCATCAGCATCGACCAGGTGCAGCTGAAAAACATCAACCCGCCGGGACCCGTTCAGGCGTCGTTTAATGAGGTCAACCAGGCCCAGCAGGAAAAGGAACGCCTGATCAATGAGGCGCGCCGCGAATATAACAAAGTCATTCCGCTGGCCGAGGGCGAGAAAGATCAGCGGATCCGCGAGGCCGACGGCTATCGCCTGAAACGGATCAACGAGGCGGAAGGCGACGCCGCGCGGTTCACCGCGCTTTTGGCCGAATACGTCAAGGCACCAGAGGTCACGAGGCGGCGGATATACATAGAGACACTGCAGGATGTTCTGCCCACAATCCTGTCAAAAATCATTGTCGAAGGATCGACTGCGAGCATCCTGCCGCTTTTGAACCTCGACAGGCTTCAGGAGGATCCGTCATGAGCATCAGACTGGGTCTCATTGCAGGGATTGCGGCTGCAGTTGGCGTGATTGCCTCCGGTTCCCTCTACACAGTTGGCGAAGTCGAACAGGCCATTATCACCCAATTCGGCAAACCCGTGGGAGAACCAGTTATAACGGCCGGTTTAAAGCTAAAGCTGCCCATCGTTCAGGAAGTCAACCGGATCGACCGCCGGGTTCTTGAGTGGGATGGCAATCCGTCCGACATGCCCACCAAGGACAAGCTCTACATTTCCGTCGATCTTTTCGCCCGCTGGAAAATCACCGACCCGTTGCAATATTTCCTGCGGCTGCGCGATGAGCGCAGCGCGCAATCCCGACTAGACGATATTCTCGGCAGCGAAACCCGCAATGCCGTCGCCAAACACGAGTTGATAGAGATTATCCGGACTACGAAAGGCCGGATCCCGCTGCGGGACACGCTTCTAACCGATGAGGAGCGTGCGCAGGACATAGGTTCTCTGGTTCCTATCCAGAAAGGCCGCGCACTTGTAGAACAGGAGATTTTCGCAGCCGCCTCAGAGAAGGTTCGTGTATTTGGGATCGAGCTTCTCGATATCCGTTTCAAGCGGATCAATTACAATGAGAGTGTGCGTCCGAAGATCTATGACCGCATGATCTCCGAGCGTCGCCAGATCGCTGAACGTTTTCTTTCCGAAGGCAATGGCGAAGCCGCACGAATTCGCGGCAACCGGGTTCGCGATCTGAACAAGATACAATCCGAAGCGTATCGCGCCGTCGAGGAAATCCGCGGCGTGGCTGACGCCTCGGCGGCTGCGATCTACGCAAAAGCCTACAACATCGACGCCCAAGCAGCCGAATTCTATGCGTTTACCCGGACAATGCAGGCCTACAAGGACATGATTTCAGGCGGAACGACGCTGGTCCTGACAACCGATAGCGAACTTTTCAGGTTTCTGAGAGGAATGGAGGCCGGAGAGCCGTCTGGGAGTACGTCTCCTCCCCCTCCCGGCCTGACGGCTGCGGCCGAACGCTGATGAATCGGAGGACAAAGAGATGACGGAAGAACCGGTGGATTTAGACGAAACGCGAAGCGCCGAACGCCAGATTGCGACCGACACCCGTTGCCGCAAACGCGGCGTTTGGGAGCAGACGCCATCCACTCCATCCGCGTCTCGTTTGTCCGACCTGACTGCAGCGAAAGGGCGGTTTGAGATTTGGGCATCGACGTGTCATTGAATGACCGGTCTGGCGACATCGGCTGCAACGCAGCGAAGAACTTGCCGCGCCTGCGAGCAGATGCTGCGCCGGCAAACACCCGGAAGGGCAACGGCGGTTTAGTCCCGCAGAGCGTTCGTTCGTACAAAGTGCAACGAATGACCGCGTTGAGTCCAACTCGGACATAGCATAATTGTTTTGCGTGCGCTCGCGGCGCAGATTTCGCTGCAAGCCGATCTGGAAGAATGGCTGCACCACTACAACCAAGAGCACACTCATCAGGGCAAAATGTGTTGCAGAAGAATACCCTTCCAGACCATGATCGAGAGCAAAGAGATCAGGAAGGAAAAGATCCGGAACCAAACTTAATCTGGCATACACCACAGGAAAAACGGCCAACTGTCAGATCACATCGGAACCACTACATGTCAGTACATCAGCGACGCCGAGCAAACCCAGGGCTTTCCGATACGCCATTTCGCCACGCGTTCAACCCCTTGCAGCGTCGACAAATCCGCTCTCCGAACCCTTCGCTCCAGAATGGAGTTCTGCAACGAAGACACGGGCGTTCTTGCGGCACGTCATTGTGGGCGCGAGCCATGATCGTATCTGCTTCGTCGTCGGAGTCTTCCATCAGTTCTTAGCCTCGATTTCTGTTTTGGTTTATACAGCGACTGGAAAAGAAAGTTCCGAGCCCTAAGCCTTGAGATTGAAGGAGCTGCCCACTTCAGTCTGTCCAATGGGACGGCCTGTAATCCGAGGGGTTTTAATAGGACGAACCGGCATTCCTTCGTTCTCAGCAGCTTGGACAGCGAAAGTATACCGAGAACCGTTTCCGCATCCTCGCGGTAGGGCTCGTTGATCTGATGATATGTCGTCTGCCTCAGAGATGAGCGACTCCGAGTAGAGGTGCCGAAGTTGAGTCTCTGAAACGCCATCCGCTTCCATAATCAATTGCACCATGGGATCGGCCAAAAGTTGGTCGAGCAAGAACTGCGACAACTGCTTTGAAGACAATTTATCCTTTGCGCGGGCTCTCTCCAAATCAGTAAGAGAAACGGTCAAGGTACGCGCCAGACCGGGGTAAGATTTCCGTGGATGCAGACAGATTAACACCGAGGCCTTCCAGGCTTCTGGGTCCGAATAATCTGGTGGTGCGGAAAGCTCAGTTTCTATGTCGTACTCGCCTGCCGGGAGTAATTCGTCGAAGCCAGGGAAAGTAAACGGCCTGGAAAAGACTGCGATTGTCTTGCTGATTATCTGGTTCATTTGGGTAATTCTCCTTTGCTGATACCGCTCGCTCGGAGATGCAGACAAGAACAAGCCACCCACTCCCGGCAGGGTATTATCAGTTTTGAGGTTTAGGCTTTGGTTTTTCGGGGACGACGTCAGGCGCTTCAGACGTAACTTCTTTTTTCGGCGCGTCCGCATCGTTTTCCTTCAGTGCGGCAGCCGCTCTGGTCGTCAGGTCTTTGAAAGACATCATTTTGATCCTTTGATTGTCCGCAACACCCACGAGCCCAGATAGGGTGTGAAAAGTGAATGCGGCTACGTCCAATATAGGGATTGGGTGCCTCATTTACTACGTAAAGCCGTAGAATAAGACGGATGGCTGAAGCAGAACCGAGGCGGCGGCACCTTGGCGCGCTATTTTCGATTCGAGTATGGGCGATCAGTGTTCGCTGCGTTGCAGTCAACCAAAGCGCTATCACCATGGAAGACTTTTGCTACATCGGGTGCAGCCATGCCGCGCGAGAGCGCGCTATACTTCATTCTCAGCTTCACCTCGCCACCAGGGCGAAGCAGCCAATTGGTGTTTTCTACAACGATATGATCACTGGTGGCTCCGACGAACGTGACGCCAGCAGGGAATATTAGACCCGCCGCATCAGTGTCCTGGAGTCCGATCGCAAGGATCGACCGAGTATTCGAAGGACTGTCTAAAGTCACACACTGCATTGAAGGTATAGGATAATTCATTTGCAAGGGATTTGGATTTGATTTGGTCTTCGTTTCGATCACTTCCGCCCAAAGCGTAAAAACATCTGTGTAAAGCCCGTCGATCGCGTATCCCGAAACGGGATCGGTACCCAGCAGGATGGCCTCACCCAGACGCAGGTTGTTGATCTTTCCGGTCGCCCCCTTGCCAAGCGCCCATGGCAAACTGGCAGAGCCGCCGCCTGACACTGTTTCCAGAGCGGGTCCACTTGCAAGTTCGGTGTCGGCGGCAAGCGACGAAAGCAATTCCATTGCCCCTGCAGAGGGTGCCACATGACCCAGACAGGCAAAATTTGCGCCAATCCCCTTCAGAGAAATCCCTTCCATTCTAAGAATTTGAGACACAGTGCTTTCAAGGTGTTCAGGCAAGATGCCATCCCGCATATCCCCCATTTCCACCATCAGGATAATATTGTGAGTAATGTTCTTCCCCAGCGCCTCGATGGCCAGGCTGGCGATAATGTCCATCTCAGTGTTGAAGCTGACATCGCAGTTATCAAGGACTTGCGCGACCTGGCTCAGCATGGGCGTTCGGATCAAGGATATGGAGCACGAGATGCCAGCATCGCGCATACGCATGATATTGCTGATCCGCGCGTCCGCCAGCCCTGTCACGCCACCTTCAAGCATAGCATTCGCAATCTCAGGATGACCGCAAACGGCCTTTGTCACACCTGTCACCGATATTCCGCGGGGTCTAAGGTGGTCGACCAGGAACCGTGTGTTGTACCGAATCTTGTCCAGATCAACGTCGATACGCAGCTTGCTCATTCAATCGTCGTAACACGTACGGGTTGCAGGCGCGGAAAGGCAGATAGAACCATATTCACCAAGTTTTTTGGAGGACGGTTCAATGCGTCGGTGACCGGGAGATACAATTTGCAGTTGTAGTCTGTGATGGCCTTTGAAATCTCAACATCATTCATTCCTTCATGGTTGATCGTCATGCCAATTACCTCTGTGTTCGCAAATGCCTCGATCAGGGTGATTTCATCGCAAGGGGCGGGCATAGTCATGTTGGGGAAATCACATCGACGTTTTCGTTTAGGCGCGTGTTGAAGAATAACTGCATGTGGCTGACTGCCTCGCAGAATGAAGGCTGATGTGCAAAAAGCCGGATGGCTTAGCGCGCCCTGGCCCTCGATCACTATTACATCCGGGTGCTCACCCTCGGATGCCGCAACGACAGCGCGCTCAAGTTCGCCACAACAAAATTGCGGCGGCACCGAATCCATCGCGACACCATACTTGGCGCCCTGCATCAAGCCAGTTTGGCCGGTGCTGACCAAAACTGTTTTGATCCCATGCGCGTTAAGTGCGCCGGTCAGGATTGTCGCGGTTGTACGCTTTCCAATTGCACAATCGGTGCCGAACACCGCGATGCGGATCGCCTGGACGTCTCCAATACTGCCATCTAACAGGCGCAGGTCGGGATTTGGCCGCGGCTTGCGAATGTCGCGTATCGTGACATCGTGAATTTTGGCAAATCCGGCGAGCTCCTTGTCATCGCTAAGAAATTCATGCAGCCCACTGACGATGTTCATTCCGAGCGTTATCGCATCCAAAACAACTTCGCGATCCTCAAGGGACATTCTGCCGCTGGCCGGCGCCATTCCGTAAATAAAAGTGTCGGGGATCGTAGCTTCATTAGCGACGGCGGCATCAAGATCATCGAAGATGGGAACCTGATTTGCGATATTATCAAGCACTTTGCCACTGTCACAACCGCCATACGTGCTGTCGATCACCGAAAGAACGCGATAGGCCTGTGAATGTCGAACGAGACCATTAGCCGTCTTGCCATCGATCTTTGCGAAGTTTCCTTCGCAATACACAATTGCAGTCGGTGTATCTGTCACGAGTGTCTTGCGGTGAAGCTCTGGAAAAACTGCTTGTTCAGGCGCCAGCTTTTGCGCATCGCTGGCAATGAACTGCTTGGCATCCGACGCAATGGGTACGGGTTTCATATTTGTTCCTTTTTAGAGTGTGAAACGCGCGTCCTTGGTAAGGACGGGCAAAAATTGTGAAGTTTGGGAAAGTGGGCTTTCTGTCTGAATTCTCACTGGTTCAGAACACACAGCCCTTCTGATCGATGATAGTTTTTGTGGCATTGCCACCCATTGCCGGATCGGTCGATATGGGCATTTGCCGGTAGCTCGATTGCATTGCAGCGATCACCGGACGCCTCGTAGCCACGTTCGCATTTCCATCCAACTCCATGGATCGCGTCATCGTAGAAAGCATTTTCAGGCACAAAGACGGCATCGCACCGTCCGTCGCGCTCAAAATACCCACGCTCGCACGTCCAGGGACGCCCGCTGGTTGATGCGTTCAGAAAAGCGTTTTCCGGCACCGCTACTGCCACGCATGCTTCTCCGTCTTTTTCGTAGCCACGGTTGCAACGCCATGCAGATCCATAAGTGCTGTTCGTCAGGTAAGCATTATCCGGCACCACGATTTTCTGGCAGCTATCGTCTACTCTTGTGTATCCACGCAGGCACCGCCACCTCTCACCTGATGGATCGAGATATCCACCCTCAGGCACAATCACTTCAGTGCATGAGGTGCCGCCAACTTCAACAAAGCCATGCATACATGCCCACCCTGAGCCATAGGTTCTGTTTGTGGGGTAGGCATTTCCCGGCACGACAATGGCCACGCATTCTTCGCCTTTCAACCGATAGGACAAATCGCATTTCCAACCGTCGCCATACTTTTTGGGATGCGCGTTATCCGGGATCGAATTTGTTTCGGCCGATGCGGGACTTGATGAGATAAAGGAGCCCGCCAAACTGCTGAAGACGACAACAAACAACGCAGCCATTAAGTGAGCGCAAAACCGGTACTGATTTTTTCGATTTGCCCTGATGCAAACGGCGTTGTCCGAATGTTGAGTGATTGAGTTACGATCCATCCAGGTTCAGCCCCTCGATACAGGCCTGCGCCAGGTCTTTGTTAGGAGTTTGGGATCCCGGCACCGTTGCCCAGCCAGCCGCCATGACGGCATCCTTCTGCTTGAAAGAAGAAGCCTCTTTGATCGTCGTTATTTTTTCGGCGCGTTGGGCGTCAGTTCTCGCCATGTCGACGCAGACCGGAACCAACGCAGCGATTACATTGTCGCGGGACATGGCGTTGGCCATCTTGTCCGCGCTACCGCCGGTCATCCATCCACCCCATGAAAATCCAACGACGCCTACGAAAACCCCGCCGATCAGAGCACCGTAGATTCCGGGTTTAAGCCATTCGGGCGTGTTCATAATCTATTCCTCCTGCGGGGAAAGCGCCGCATCGCTGTGATTGTTAGATGTGGCCAAGGTCTGGTCGTGCTTAAGCGCCAGTTCAAAATCTTCTGGGTCAATTGGGCGCATTTCCGTGCGGCCTGGCTTGCTGCCTTTGCCCCGAACTGTCAGGTAGGTTCCGGTTCTGCGATAGGCTTCGAAACTCAGGCCCTGCAGTAGCTCTTCTTCGACAACTACTTCATACTCGCCTGCAGGAAGTACATCCGGGTAGCCGGACAAAGAGAACGGATTTGAAAACGTCACCAAAGAACTGGACGATCTTGTGCTCACCTTTGTCCTCCATTTAGTTTGTTGGATCTTCCCCGCGCAGTCTGCCGCGGTACACGCTCGTAAGCGCCGCGGTAGTACTGGCGTTGTAATTTAGAATAATGTGCAAATGTCAGGCGCGCGCTGATCGATGTTAGTCGGCGGCCAATGACCTGAGATTTTATTGGAATCTCAAATGCATTTGGTGCCCGAGGATCAGGCACACTGCCAAAAATTGACTAACCTGCGTCAGTGCAACGATGTTTGGATTCCGGCAACGTGATGTGTGTTGGCGGGATATTTGCTGGCGTGTTCTTAACGAGTAATTGAGAAGCGCAGGAAATCCAGTACCGCAATCGGACTGTATTTATCTTGCGCTTCTTTTTCAGTGAAATCCCAAATCTGCCGAAGCGAATTCCGTCTCTAACAGGCAACGATCATCAAAATCCCGGCATCGCTGTAGGGGTGAACTTATTGCTTCAACAGTGGCCCGGCCTGATCCAGATAAGTGGGGTCAAAACCGGCCAACGTCACCAGTCCTTCATAATCATCAAATACCACTTGCCCGGATTGAAAAGTAACCAGCCCCTTCTCCCGCAGTTGCCGTAGGACACGATTAACATGTACGGCACTCAGTCCCAGTGCATCGGCAAGGTGGTATTGTGTCAGTGGGCAGGCGTATCCCGTCTTGCTTGCCATCCCGACCTGAGACAGCCTCACACCAAGTTCCAATAGAAAATGCGCCATGCGCTCACCCGCATCTCGCCGTCCTATGTTGACCAGGTGCTCAACCACCATCGCTTCATCTCGAGAGACCGCCCAAAGAATTGCTGTCGCCAGCCGGGGCGTTTGCGCAAATGCGTCCAGGAGATCATCCACTACTACTTCAATGGCTTGGATTTCCATGATTGGTTCTATGCTGTGATCCGAGGTGTGCAGCAGAACGCTTCGCAAGCCCAGAAAGTCACCCGGTATTTGGAAATCGACGATCTGACGCGACCCGTCAGTCTGGGTTTTGTAGGAACAAACCCAGCCCGAGGCCAGAATGTAGGCAGCCTGCTCTGATTGCCCTTGATGCACAAGGTCACGTCCGGCTTCAAAGGTTCTGCGACGCTTGTGCAGGCGTGCCAATGCCGCAAGTTCAACCTCAGTAAGAGCGACGAAGTTTGAAAGCTTTCGGGTGAGTGGACTGTTTTTGATAGTGCGCAAGTGTTCTTCCTTCATCGATGAGCAGCCCGCGAAACTATCCGACGCCAAGACTGCTTTCGATCAGTTAAGTATACAGCAATCTATGCCAGTATGATGCAATTCATTGTGGCGCTTCCTTGCTTGGACGCCTGTTAAAAAAGGACGTCTACCATGGCTGACCGGCAAGACCACTCTGGAATGGCCGCACTCTCAATTTGTGAAGCGCTTTTGCTTGCAATCAAAGATCGTGAGCTCCTGCCCGAACATGAAATTGTGGGAGTTCTGCGTGACGCAGCTGCTGCCCACGAAACAGCGGTCGGCAATAACGATGAAAAGGATATGCACCAGGCCGTCGCCTTTCTCATTAACCGGATCATTGCTTCCGGCTATCGGGTTCGGCAGTAGCGTAAAGTCCCGTATCGGAAAAACAAGATTATGCTCGTCAAAAAAGCTTAACAGCAAGAAGACACAAAATTGGCGTCTCGTTTCTAATCAGTTCAAACACGAAGCAAAAACCAATGTTTCAATACTTGCCATATCCCGCGTCTTGCTCGTCCGACCGAGCCGCGGCGAAGGTACGGTTCCCGTTAACGCAAATACAACGGCTGCGAATGACCTGATTGGTGACACTTGCCGCGACGCAACAATAAGTATGCCGCGACCGCGAGCAAGTGCTGCTTTAGCGAAGGCTCCAGATCGAAAGACGGCAAAGTCAGCTTACCGTGAGTTCACCAAAGCCCAGATTTCGCTTGCGCAGCGAACGGCAGGAACGCAGGCAGCAGCAGCATCCGAGGGGTGCACTGGATGTCTCCTTTGGGCCGAAATTTAACCCAAAAACTCCAGTGACCAAATCACAGGGCAATCTGTGCGTCAAACCCAGGGAATTTTTAACATAACTATCATTAAGCCCATCTGGCGAGAGGAAGCGAACACGTCCTAAACTAGGGTCGCCACAAATACCCTACCTTGCTCAAAGCAACTGAAACGAGGATGGGCCCAAACAGAGCTCAGTCTATGTGAGTGTCTGTCTGATGTCAGCGCCAATGGGACAGTTCGGGTCGATTTGATATGAGCGAGTTTCTGGCTCATCGTACGGCCCCAATGGCGGGCCACTTTTTCCAGGTCAGGGTCATCGGAATCGGTAACCGCTTGTCCCACCCGACAAAGTCGTAGGAGTAGTTGATATCGGCCCTGCCGTGGAATTGCTTCCTGTCCACAACAGGTAAATCCCGTCACAAACAGACGAGCATTTTCTTTACCAAAGCTCACTCGACACTCTGAGCATTGGTTGTTGCCAACCTCTCGGCCATGTTCAAAATCTGGAGCTTTGCGTTCATAGCAGCCCCTTCTTTCTAAGCCAGCCCACAAAGCCGCCACGAGACCTTGGAGCCATTTTTACAGCAACCGTTGCTGCGGCCTTTAGCTCTGTATCAGAAGCACCAGTTGCCCAGAGAAGTGTGATACTCAGCGCGTCTGACACGCCTTGAGGTCCAATGGCGGAACCAGTCACTGTGGTGTCCGTTGGTTCTCTCTACTACGTCATACCCGGTCTCAGTGGGTAACGATCTGAGGCAAATGTAAGCAAATCCTGCCAAGTCTTCTTCGGACAACAGGCGCGCAAGGACGTTCTGAGACCTTAGCCAATTTTCGGTATCACCAAGCACAAAACAGGCCCTTGTAGTCATCATGGCGCGATCCCTGCGGTCCAGTTTTGCCCGCTCTGTGGGCCAGGAGGCAACAACTTCGGCAAAGTCCTTCATTCGCCCTGCCCCTCCACCATTTGAGTCGCTAAAGCGATGGATGCCGCCCTTGCCAACACAGGAGGGGAAGGATGGCGATTAAGACACCGATAATCACAGACGAAGCTAAGTTCGTTACAGGCACTCAAGCCATTAGTTCAACCCGCTGGCCATTCGGCAGGCGCAAATTCCATGAGATGATAAAAGCGAATCTCATAAAGCCGCATTTCGCGCGTGCCGGCGCCCGGCCGATCTATTACGTGGAAGAAATCGACGCCGTTTTTCAGCCTCTAGCGCGTGAAAAGGTGGGGCCACAGAGGGGGCCAATACTATACAAACACTAATTTAATTAATGATTACAATGTATACTTGGTGCGGGTGGAGGGACTTGAACCCCCACGCCTTGCGGCGCCAGAACCTAAATCTGGTGCGTCTACCAATTTCGCCACACCCGCATCCTAGACAGAACCTGTCAGAGTGATCGGGTGAATAGCAAAGCTTGAAAGCAAGTGCGAGAGGGAATTTCATCCAGAGCAAAGGTTTATTCCACGATTTTCAAAGAATCCTACGCACGAAATTCACGCACCACATTTGCGCCACAATTCAAACGCCAAAAAATCTTATTCGCGTCAAAATAACACCGCCTTGCCAGTAGTTGATGGGGGCTGAGGACTTACCGAGTCTTTTTGCCTCTGGGCCACATACGAGTTTCCAGCTCAACTTCAACAAAAGGGTCGTAACTGTGACCAACATGATGAACTCTGCTGCTACCGAGCAAGACGCCGTTGGTCTTGCACGCGAAAGTTTTCTTGGTGAACTCAAAACCCTGACCAAAGATCATCCCGACACAGGGTTTGGTATCTCATTGCGGACCCATTCGGGTGGCCACTACCTGTTAGCCAATTCCCGGATGCCTCTGCCCAAGACCAAATCCGCAGGTTTCCCGACCGGCCGTCGTCTTGCCTGCCTGGAAAACAGTGAGTGTTTCAGCTCGATCGAAGTGCTTGCCGATTCCGGAGCCTATGAAACGATCACCCCTGTCGATGAAGCGGCGATACTGGGGAATGCTTTGAACCTGATCGCACGCATCGATACGCTGACCAGCACCCAGCCCGATCAGGTCCCACACCATATCGCCGCGACCGGAACCGGAGGCTGAACTATGGCGCGCAATGACCATCTTTTGTCCGTTGGCAACGAAGCTCTGACGCCTATGACGTCGGCCATGTCCGCGCTGACGACGCAGATCGACCTGCTGACTGAGGTGGCAGACGCGCGCTCGACCGCCCGGCTTGCCACGCTAAAGACTAAGATCGAAAATTTCACTGCCAGCGTTACGTTGGTTGGTCAGGTTAAGGCGGGCAAGTCTTCGATTGTAAACATTTTGGCCGGGCGCCCTGCCCTGTTGCCCTCTGATGTAAACCCGTGGACCTCGGTGGTCACGACGTTGAACATAAACACCCGGACCGAAGGCGATACACGGTCCAAGTTCACGTTCTTCGAGCAGGAAGAATGGGACAACCTGATGATCGGTGGTGGTCGTTTGGGCGAACTGGCAAATCGTGCTGGGGCAGACGACGAAATGGACGATATCCGCCGTCAAATCGGCGAGATGAAGGATAAGTCAGAAGAACGCTTGGGCAAGCATTTCGACCTGATCCTGGGGCAAAGCCACCAATACGACTACTTCGACGAAGAGCTTATCCAGCGCTATGTTTGTCTGGGTGATGAGGATGATCCGGACATCAATCCGAAAACCGGACGATTTGCCGACGTCACCAAGTCCGCTGACCTGTTCATGGACATTCCGCAGTACCCCATTTCGTTGAAGCTCTGCGACACACCCGGCGTGAACGATACCTTCATGGTGCGCGAGCAGATCACTCTGCGCAGCCTGCGGGGGTCCGAAGTCTGCGTTGTTGTGCTGGCTGCAAGCCAGGCGTTGACAACTATGGACATGGCGCTGATGCGCATTATCGCGCAGTTTGAAAACCGCCAGATTATCCTTTTCGTCAACCGAATTGACGAACTGGCGGACCCTGTAAATCAGGTTCCGGAAATCCGAGATCGCATCCAAGACACGCTCAAGCAAAACAACATCGACGCCAACACCAGCGTCGTTTTCGGCAGCGCGCTATGGGCCGAGGCAGCGATCACCGGGAATCCCGATATCCTGACCGAGGAATCGCGCGAGGCTTTGAACACTTTCTATCTGGCCGCCGGGTTTGGCGATCAGGCACCCTCACTGGACAAAATCTGGGCGCTTTCGGGCTTGCCAGACCTTTTGCTGGCCATGAATGAACGGATAGCTGAGGGGGCAGGCAACCGCCTTCTCGAGCGCGTCCGCCACAGGGCGCGCAATATCGCAAGCCAAATTCGCGCCACTGCAGTCGCCAAGAGCCTGTCTAATAGCGACGGTATTGTCCGAGATCTGGATGGGGTTTCGACCGAAGAGGCAATCGCAAAGATCACCGAACAATACGAAAAGAAAGTGGCGGAACTGACCACGTCACTACGTGACAAAGTGATCGAACGTCTGAAGTCGGCGGAATCCAATTTTGTTAAACGTGCAACGGACTCTTTGATCTCTCATCTCGAGCAGAATGGAGAAGAAGGCACGTGGCAATATGATCCGGCAGGATTACGCACCTTGCAAAAAGCAGCCTATTTCAGCTTTGCACGCTCGATGCGCAAGGAAGCTGGTTCGCTGTACTCAACCGCGGCCTCGGATGTCGAGGCCCTGTATCAGAAGCTCTTGGGCAATCATCTAGGCGAGTTTGCCATCGAAGCCCCCATCGTGCCACGGGTCCCGCCCCCATTGGGAATTGGTCGGACCATCGCACTGGATCTGCAAAGCACATGGTGGCGTCGTTGGTGGCAGCGTCGTAAAGGGTTCGAAGCCTATGCCGCGGACTATACGCGGTTGATAGCTTCCGAGGCGAATTCGATCACCAAAGACATCGAAGAAAACCAGGTTGCTGCAGTGTTGGAAAATGTCCGTGCCGTTCTGTCAGACTTCTTGCGTGAGCAGAAAGAGACATTGCTGAGCATTTCGGCCTCGGCCGAAGCGGTTCCAAATCCAAACGCAGCACTGTTGGCGGGTGGGGCGCCCCAGAAATCGCGGGACGATATCCTGGGCGATATCCTGAAAGATCTTAGCAACGAGGCAGCATAAGTAGCGACATGGCAAAAGATTCACAAACCCGCTTCGTTTCATCCAAGGCATGGGAACGCGTCGAGCAGTGGTCCCGCCGCAAACCTATCTTCGCTCTTATGGGCGAATTCAGCGCCGGTAAATCCACCTTGATGAACTTTCTACTGCGGTCGCACACGCTGCCAACGCAGGTGACGGCAACTCAACTGCCGCCGGTTTGGTTCAGCTGGGGCGATCAATCTGCTTACGTTCAGCGCCACGATGGCTCGCGCGATGATATCACCCTGGATCAACTGGAAACCGTCGGAGTGAACGATGCTCAGTTCATTCGAATTTTCCTTGAAGCTGACATTCTGGAGGCCGTTGATCTAATTGACACGCCCGGTATTTCGGACCCCAAAATCTCGGACGATGTCTGGCGGCGCGCGGTTGGTCAGGCCAATGGTGTGTTGTGGTGTACCCACGCGACCCAGGCCTGGCGCGAGACCGAACGCGCAACATGGGTGGCGTTGCCAGAACGGCTTCAGAATAACTCGTTACTGTTGGTGACGCGTGCCGATGTGTTGGGCCCCAAGGATCGGCAAAAAGTCCTGCGCCGCGTCAATCGCGAGGCCGGGCATCTGTTCAATCGTTCGATCTTGTTCTCGGCTCGTGATGCAATTACCGCACGCGACAAAAGCGGCGATGCCGAGCTTTGGGCACGCAGCGGCGGCGGCAAGATGGTCGACAGCTTCCTTGAGATTACGGAACAGATCATGGACCATCGCGCCGATCTTCTGGCGCGGTACCAGATCGACGACAGCCTATCTCCCATGGCGTTGCATGATCGTGTTGACGAGATTCAGCAGGATCAGTCTTCTCCATTGCAGTTGTTGAACCCGGAAGTCGATCCATTCGAACCAGATCGCGACGAAGTTGTCACCAGTTTCCCCGTGCGCCCTGCCCGCGTGGAATTGCGCGCTGACGACAGTGAACGCGCTCCTCGTATCGAGCCCGATGAGGCAGATCGCCTGAGGGCCGAGATGACCACCAGTACAGTTGACGCGGCACCGATTGCGGACACGCAGGAAGAAGAGGACGATCTGCGCGCTTTCTTCCGCGAGTCGCCGAGCCCTACGCTGAATCTGGCCGATGCACCGCTAAACACGTCCGACGAAGATGAGTATGACCTGTTGGATGAAGAGGACTTCGAAGACGAAGACTTAGTCGCAGAGGTCGCGGCTGAAAACGCTGAACAGGATGAAGACGTTTCCGACACCTTTATGGTTTCGCTTGAAGACAAACTGTCGGCAACACCTGAACAGACGGAAGATACTCGGGAAGTTGCAGAAGAAACACCCGCTGAAACATCGGTTTCTTCTATCACGGCGCTCATGGCCGAGCAGGCGAAACATAGCGAAGAGTTCGAGCCAGAACCCGAGACCTCGGGTTTGATCGATATGCAGGTCGTTTCGCTGCCGAACGGGTCCGAACCACCGGTCCACAAGGAACGATTGGAGGATGTACTGAACGCTCCCGCAGGCTCTCCTCTCAGCGCCGCCGCCATGTGGCGCGAGATCTCTGAAGATGAGGAGCTGCCGCAGGACGCCGAAGGTTTGAAAAAAATGTTCATGTCTTTCCTGGACGAATACGATCAGATCGCGGCGGAACACTTTGCGCGCGGCACCAAATCCACGGTGACACCATTGCCTGAGGCAAACAAAAACGGCGGGGCCGAGTGGCATGTATTGTAACAGGTTTCTGAATTAGAAAAGCAGTACGTAAGATGAAAATCGAAGCCGCTTTGATCACAGCCACCGAGACCATACCCGACTGCATCGCAGCCGGGTATGTCGATATGGAAACGGGCATGTTGCTGGGTGCTCATGCGCCCGACCCGCAAGACCAGAGTGTTCTGGACACTCTGGCAATTGCTGTTGCCAACCTGTTTCAGGGGCGCGGTGTCCGTGGGTTTGAGGCGCTTTTGCGCAGTATTGGAACGGAAGACACACAGGAAGAGGGCTTTGGCGAAATCGCGGTATTGGCTGGCGACCGGATCAATATCTTCCTGCGCACTCCTGCGTACCCGGATCACGTTGTCTGCTACATCTGCCGCAGCAGCGCCAATATCGGTTTGGCCCTTACAAAATCACATCTAAGCCTCGCGCCGGTTACGGCGGCGGTTTGAGCGAGACCAGAGGAGGTATCAGTATGATGGATGCGGAAATACTCCACCTGCTCGAGGATATTGGACGTTCGTCCGTGGCACGCCAGAACCCCGCCGTTACGTTGACAGGTGATTCAGCGCAGACCCGGCGCGATCAGGTCCTGCGCACCATTCGGGGAACGATACTACCGCGCCGTCTGGAGTTTACAGCGGCAAATGGCGATTGCCTGGCTATCGAAGTGAACAGCTCTAGGGTGACGGATGTATTTCGCGTTCGAACCGGGATCGCCCCTGACTTCGAAACCCAACCGCGTGATACACTCGCTAAGAAACTGGCCGAAATCGTTACGGATATCGCGTCAGCTCCTGGACCGCTGAGTTTGATATCGTTGCAACCAGACGCCGTGCTAGAAGCCGACGACGTCGGCATCACTTTCAGCGAGATATCGAAAGCCTGTTCTCAGGTCGAACTGCCATCTGAACCGATCGTTTCAATCGTGCCAGAGCCCGCCACAGACGACGTGCCAGCCGACGAACAGTCTACACTGACGAGCGGGTTCTTCGACGGTGCGGCATCTTTTGCGCTTGGCCGCATCCATATCGGGGATAAGTTCGAAGTCCGCACCGATGGCGTTTGTGCATCAGGGCAGCCAGCCCACGCCGACCAAACCGTTTTGGAACAATTCGTCAAAGACCTAGCCGGTTGGAACGAGGATTCTACAAATGACGATTGTGGTCCTCAGTTGATCGTAATGCGACCAGCCGGCGGCAAGGGAACTGCGCTGGCCGCCCTCAAGGATGGTCAACAGACCGCTATTGTGATCCATGAAAGCCGCAAACTGGGTGCTGCGGTAAACTTGTGGAAGTCTCTAACAGGCTCAGGCAGATGACCGGGCCTCAAATGTTCAAATTTTCGGCGAATTCAATTTGTGAGTTCGAGTAACCAGGGTAAATGTTATGAGTGAAAATCAACGTCGCGAATTGATAAGGGTTGCCGAAGATCTGAAAGGTCTGAGCAACGAAGAAACACGTCAGTTTATTTCCCGTATTGTCGCTGATCTTACGGATCTCAAGCCCTCTATTGCCTTTGTCGGGCAGATCAAAGCGGGCAAATCGCGGCTGATTAACGGGTTCACCGGTCAGGCAGAGTTTCTGCCTTCGGATGTGAACCCGTGGACGACGGTCATTACTGACATGCATTTCGGGCATCCTTCGGGCCGCACTAGAGGGGCTGAGTTTCATTTCTTTGACAACCGGCAGTGGCAATCTCTGATCGCCGAAGGTGAAGAGCTGCGCAATATGTTCCCCGATGACGAGGACAGTTATAAGCGCGAGATGATCGAAGAGCAGGTTGATGCGATGAAAGCGCGCGCCAAACTGCGTCTGGGTATGAGTTACAAGGACCTATTGGGTCAGCACCACGACCTCGAAAATCTGACGACCGACGATTTGGCGCGGTACGTTTGTGCAGGCGACGACCCGACCGACGACGGGAACCATGACCCCGGCTCGGATCGTGGTCTTTACAGCGACATTACCCGAAAGGCTGAGGTCTATTTTGACATCGGCCATTTTCCTTTTCCGCTGACAGTCACGGACACACCCGGAGTAAACGACCCGCTTCTGATCCGCGAAGAAATCTCGCGCCAGTACCTTAAAGAATCAGACTTTTTCGTTGTCGTATTGTCGGCGCACCAAGCCTTGTCACGGGCGGACCTGAAATTGTTCCGCTTGATGCAGGCGCTCGAACTGGGTCAAATCGTAGTCTTTATCAACCGCGTGGACGAGTTGGGCGGTGGTGCGGAGGATGCCGTCAAGGTGCGCGCCGACGTAATAGATGGGCTGGACAAGGCACTTGGCAATTCGGACATCGATGTGCTGATGGGCAGTGCGCAGTGGGCCCACTACGCGCTTACGGGCGACGATACTGGCGTCAACCATGACCACGTCCTTGCATGGCTTCGCGCCCATCCCGAACAGATGAAGCAATATCTGGACGGTGTTGAAGAAATCAAACAAGGTCCCGGTCCGATCAGCCGCGAAGGCGTCCTGAGGTTTGCTGCGATGATCGCATCCGGGCTTCCCGATCTGCGTCGCCACGTTACCAGCGCTTTGACCCACGGCCCGCGCGATGAACAGCTTCGTATGGCATGGCAACACTTGGACAGTTTCGCCAAGGGAGAGTTGGAACGGTCTCGTGCGCATCTGCGGGCCATCGAGGAAGAAATTTCTGGCAAACCCGAAAGCGAAGATGACAACGACAAAACTCTGGCCGGGTTGCGCGCGAAAGTGGCTGACAAGACGTCTGAGATCATCGGCGGAATGGATGAAGTTCTAGCCAATCTGCGCGGTGTCATGGACGATACAGTGGCCGAAGCGGTATCGGACGTGGTGCGTGGACCCAATGGGGATTCACCCTTGCTGGCAAAGGGCGGCGAAACGGAACTGAATTTCGGCCCGCTGCGCGATAGTATGCGCGAACTTGTCCAAGGCGCCACTCAGGTCATTCGCCAGCGGATGCTCAGCGAACTGTACGCGATCGACATGCAAAGCAACGCCGCCTTGCGCGCCCTGCCCGGCTGGCAGGATCAGACCGACAACCGAATGAACACAAGCGCTGTACGGTGGTTCCGGCCTGACACAACGGCGCTGACACGCGGAATTACGGTTGAGCTGCGCGTGACATGGCTATCGCGCCTGATTTCGCGTAAAAGCGTTGTTACCCGCGCTGAGAACATGATCGTTCAGGAATTTGAAATGATCGGGGATGATCTGGTCGACACTGCTCGCAGTGACTTGCTTGAGCGGTTGAACACAGTTCTGGATCATTACATGGCACTTTTGGCAGGGCACCTTGAAAGTCGCTCTGGTTCAAGCGAAACAAATGCCAAGGCCGAAGCGCAAGAGGCGTATAACAATGCCCGACGTGTTGCAGATGAACTGGACACCGTTTTCGGAGCTGACGCCGCGAACGAGACTTTACCTGAGGCAGCTGAATGATCGAATTTCCGGGAACCGAGAAGGAAGTGCGTAAGCTTGAGCACTTTCTGACCGCGACTGAAGACCTTCCCACTGACGCCAAGCTGGACGACATGCGCAATCGCGCATTGGCCCATGCCGAGCGCCTTTCGAACGCGGTCAATATCGGCTTCGCCGGAGAATTTGGTGCCGGGAAATCCAGCCTTGCCAATATGCTGGCGGGTGCCGACATTCTACCGACCGGCCCGCAGCATCTGAAACTGCCGCTGGTGATCGTTGCCTATTCCGAAACTCCTGAAACGACAGTGGGGTGGTGGGGCAAAGAACCCAAAGTGTATTCCGGTATTGCGCTGGAAAAGGCGGCTCAGGAAAATCCAGATTTTATCTCTGTGGGGATTAACACCCCTGCCCTGCAGGAGATTTCGTTGTTTGATTTGCCTGGAACCGGCGCATTGGACGACAGTTACAAGCCAACACTGGATTTGTTGAAATTCGTCGATTGCGCGATCTGGTGTACCAACGGGACCCACGCCTGGCGTGAGACCGAGCGCCATCTGTGGTCCCAGGTTCCTCAGGAACTGCGCGCTAACAGTTTGCTTGCCGTAACGCATGCCGATTTGCCACCTGTCCGTGATGCGCTGGACCGGGTCCTTGCGCGATTGAACAAGGAAAACGGCGAAACGTTCCGTTCGGTGGTGCCAATTGGTACGCCGGTGGCAGTACGGGCCATGGCGCAGGAACCCGAACCAGACTTCGCCCTTTGGGAAACTTGCGGCGGGCAGAACTTGGCCGAACAGGTATTGGAAATCGCGTCAAACCGCCGCCAGCATGACATCTCCGCTGCGCAAAGAGATCTTGAAAACGACTTTTTACCCTATCTGCAAACGCTGGATATTGACGAACCCGAACCAGCGCAGCCTGACACAGCCAAGATGCAGGCGGTCCTGGAATCCGCGCTGCCACCGCTGGAAAATCCGATCCTTGAAGACTGGCTTGCCGCGATCGCCAGTATCTATGAGGACTTGCGAGAATCCTCCGAAATTGAACCCACGGCCTTTTTGACCAGTTGCCAAGAAATCGTCGAGGATTTCGCCGAACGTTTGGAACAGGGCGGAGAAATAGATCCGCAGGCCGATTGGATTCCAGCTGAATTCGAAAAAGCCACGGATTTGCTGTTGCTGCTGCAATTTGAAAGCGGCGATGCGCCTTTGAAGGATGCGGTCAGTATTCTGGCCCAGCTCAGCGATAACCTCGCTTGGGCAGGCAGCCGGGTTGAGTCATCACAACCGCGTACCGGCACTTAACGCAATCACGTTAGGATTGTGCCTTTAAGCTGCGATTCGTCGTGTCAAGAATCATGCGTTCATTGTTTCGGAATCAGTGAACAATCATTCCAAAACCGGCCTTCAGTCCGCATTCTTTTGCACCAACACATCAACATTTAGCTTTCTGCCTTAGCACACCACCAGATGTTGATTATTGCGCCTTCCCGTTCTCAGTGAAGCCATGAGGCGGCCCCAATAAAGTCAAATTTGAATCGTCTAACATTCTTAGTTGTCCTGCGGTTGTGTTTGTTTGTGAGTTGACGCGCTGTTTTAGCAAAAATGCGGCCGCAAAATGATTAGAATGGGCGGGAAGAAATGAGCCATAATCAGGCTGTCGATGCGAGGCACGACGAACCTAAAATTGAAGGTCTGCAACCGGGCGCAAAGCTATTGCGCGGCCAGTACGAGATCCTGCGGTTTCTCAGCAATGGCGGTTTTGGGATCACATATTTGGCGCGTAACAGCCTGGACCGTGAGGTCGTGATCAAGGAATGCTATCCGGGCGCTCTTTGCCAGCGTAACGGTGATGCGGTCGAACCCATCGACCCCCGGCAAAAGGAAGATTTGCGCGCAATCATTGATCTGTTCATTCAGGAAGCCCGCAATCACGCACGGCTGGTCCATCCCAATATTGTCGATGTGCATCAGGTGTTCGAAGACAACGACACCGCCTACATTGCAATGGACTTCATCCAGGGTTGCGATCTTCTGGACTACGTCGAGAACACCGACAACAACGCCGGACCTGACTTTATTGTTCAGGTAACCGAGAAAATGTTGTCGGCGGTGTCATTCATCCACCAAAGCGGAATGTTGCATCGCGACATCTCGCCCGACAACATCCTGATTGACAGCAACGGTGAACCCGAACTGATCGATTTTGGCGCCGCCCGCGAGCAGGCCGCGAACCAATCTGCTGCACTTTTGACACTGCGGGTGATCAAAGACGGCTACTCTCCGCATGAGTTTTACGTACGCGGAGCAGAACAAGGCCCCAGCAGCGATCTCTATGTACTGGCGGCGACTTTGTATCACGCGATCAGTGGCGAGCGTCCGGTCGATGGGCAATCCCGGTTGAACGCCTTCAACAATGGCACCAAAGATCCGTACCTTCCTCTGGCTGGACGGTACAAGGGATATCCCGACGGCTTCTTGGAAGCGATCGACAAAGCGATGGAGGTTCACGCTACAGACCGTCTGCAAACGGCATTGGACTGGTTGCGTATGTTCCGCGGCCCCGGCGTGATGTTCGATACGTTTGAATATCGCCCTGTTTCCGTCATCGTCGCGATGGATCGTTTGGACGAAGAGGCAGAAAAAGCTCGGGTCAAAGCAGAAAGCGAAAACGCCGAGGCTGTCGTGACAGCCTTGCTTGCGGGTAATCCTGACATCGCCCTTGGTCATGAAGACAAGAAAGAGGATGAACTGGCGACTTTTCAAGCACCCGAGGAGCCTCCGGTCGCAGTTGACACGATCGTAAAGAACGGCTCAGGCGGCGGGGCTAAACTGATGGCCGGAGTTGCGGTTGTTGCTATTGCCTTAGCCGCAGGCGGCTATTTCGCAATGTCTGGCAAAGACGAGCCCGCAATTCACCCAACCGACCCCGAGGTCGCCCTCGCGCAGATTGCGGCGGCCGCCGAGATCCCGGAACCCGCCGCTATAGATGAAGCCGAAGTTGCAGAACCAGCCAAAACAGACGACGCAGTCAACGTCGCGATCGAAGAAACACCCAAGCAGGTGGAGTCAGAGCCGGAACCTGTCGAGCAGACCCTGGCTGAACCGGCTGTCACACAAGAGGCAGAAGCCCAGACAGCCGAACTCCCTGCCTCTGCGGATGACACCCCAATTACCCTTGCCGAGGTCCAATTCGCCTTTTCACATTGGGACGTGGAAATCCCATTTCAGATTTCCAAACGGCGTGTCTCGACTGGCAATGTAATCGCCGTCACTGGAATCGACCCGACTCAAGATATGTCGGTGATCGGCGAATGGGTCGAACGTGGCGCCGCAATCTATACCCTCAACGGAGAGCCAGTACAGTCCGACGCTAGTTTTGCAGCACAGGTGTTGAACGACCTGAACGTCGACCCCGATGGCTATATCCGCGTCACAGCTCGGTATCGTCCGCTGGGTGAAAAACGAGCGATGAACGGCCTTCTGGCATTGCCGGCGATGCGTATGGTCGGCCTGGAAAACGGCTATGGCCTGACAATCCGAAATTCAGACGGCCAGGGGTGGTCAACGATAGTCAAGACAGTACCGACTGACACTGCAGGCGGACTGCGCGAAGGCGATGTTTTGGTATCGGAAGCGCAGACGGGAAATGTGTTGGATGGCCCTGAAAGCCTGGATGCAATGCTGACGGCTCTGGTCGCCGAGAACCAACCACAAGCCCGCCTGACCGTTTTGCGCAACGGAGCCCAAACCGATGCCGTCATGCAACTAGCGCAGGAGTAATTCACCCGGTTCGTTTTGTATCCGCCAGTGTGTGTTTGCTGAGGATCGTGCGCAAGTTCGTACATCTCTGTCGGGGCCCGGCCCGTCGCGGAAAGTAACAGTGACTATGGTTTCCAATCATCAGTGCCATTGCGCAGACCTGCGCGAAGGTGAGTAGCAGCCCCATGGGACTGACGTCCCGTGCACAGAAGCAAAGGTGTCGTCACCATGTTCAAATACAAAAGCCCTCTGAGCCGGCTTCTAGAAGGTGCCGGCAAGCCGAAGGAACCCGAAACCGAAGAGGTCACCGAGGTCAGCGCTGACAAACCCGAACCGATTGCGGATTTCAATGCGCTGCGAGTCGCACTGGCGGGTAACAACATGCCGTCATCGGGTAGCTACGAAGACACAGAAGATCTGCTTCCCGAAGAGGACATGCCAGAGTTCGCTGAGAGCGAAGACGCGGCCGACGCCTCGGATGACAAAATCCTGTCTGAAGTTGTTGCCGAAGCGCACGAGCCTGCAGACGAGATTGAGCCAGAACAGGTCGAAGAAGACCCAATTGTTACGCTCCACGTAGCCGCCGAGGAAACCATTGCCGAAACCGAGATCGTTCTGGTCGACGCCACCCCTTCGGAACCCGTGATCGAAGTCGTTGCCGAGGAACCCTCAGCCCAGATCGAAGAAGTTACCGCGGAAGTAGTCGATGGACCTCTGGCGCCTCAGTCAGAAGAAACCAAAGCCGAGGTGGTTGAGACACCTCCCGCCCCGCAACCGGTACAATCGGATCGTCGTGGACGGGTCAAAACCACCTTCTTGGGCTTTGAGCGTGCCGACACGCATGTGCAGGATCTGATGGAAACATCCGAACCAGTGGCCAAGACGGAAAGCGCGCAGCAATCATTCCCGGTTGGTTGGTTGGTTGTGACGGCCGGCCCAGGACGCGGAGCCTGCATAACGCTGACTGAGGGCCTGATGCAAATCGGGCGCAACGACGATCAGGCCATTCAGCTGGACTTTGGCGACACCGGCATTTCCCGCAGCAACCACGCTGTCATCGCCTATGACCCCGAAGATCGCAAATGCTATCTGGGTCATGGCGGCAAAGCCAATCTGGTGCGCCTGAACGGCAAGCCCGTCCTTAGCACCGTAGCGCTGAACAGCGGCGACTTGATCCGCATCAGCGAAACCTCGGTTCGGTTCGCGGCCTTCTGCGATGATGGCTTTGACTGGCGGGACGCCTGATAGATGCTGGCAACCCCGGCATATGACATTGCGCTGATCCTGGATCAGGGTCGGCGTGAATCGCAGGAAGACGCGGTCGCTGCGCGCATGTTCGATGCAGCGGGAGCCGGGTATATCGTGGTCGCCGACGGCATGGGAGGGCACGCGGCGGGCGATGTAGCATCAGAACTTGTCATAACCGCATGGCGCGAGGCGCTGGACGCTGAACTGGAAGAAACCGTACCGTCCGAGAGTGCGCTGATCGACGCGTTGCCATTGGCCGCCATGCAGGCCAATGCCGCCGTGGCACAGCATTCCGAAGAACAGGGTGAGGGGTTCAACATGGGTTCAACCATGCTGGGTATCCTGCTTTTGGAACAGCGGGTTTTTTGGATCTCGATTGGCGACAGCCCCTTGTACTTGTTTCGGGACGGAATGTTGCGGCAAGTCAACGAAGATCACTCGATGGCGCCGATCATCGACGCGCAACAGGCCGAGGGCAAGTTGACCCGAGAAGAGGCGCTGTCGCACCCGGATCGGAACCAATTGACCTCGGTCATCATGGGTGCCGCTATCCCGAAAGTGGATTGCCCTGAACTCCCGCTGGAACTGACCACATCGGACGTACTGATCGCTGGCAGCGATGGGCTTCAGTATCTTAGCAACCCCGAGATTGAGCACATCCTGCAGACGCAGTCGAAGGCTTTGGCACAAGATATCGCAGACGCGCTGTGGCGCGCCTTGCGCGACAAAAACGACCCCGATCAGGACAATGCGTCCATCGCAGTTCTGAAACTGACAAGAAACGATTAAAGGCAAAGCGACAGGACACATGAGACCTCATCTGATCATCTCCAGCCTGGCTCTTGCGGCTGCGACCGGCACCGTCTCGGCGCAAGAGGCGTGCTCGACTTACGAAATTCAGCGCGGCGACAGTCTGCGCGAGCTGGCTATTCAAGTTTATTCGACCGAAGATTTTGGCATCATCTTTGACGCCAACCGCGATGTAATCGGGAACAATCCGAACATAATTCGTGTGGGTGACGTACTAACTCTGCCTTGTCTTGAAGATGTAGGCCGGGCCCCCACACCCCCTGCAACCGAGGCTGAGGCAATGGCCGCCGAGATGGCGTCCGAACTGGTCAAGGCCGCAGAGGAGCGTGCTGCAAAGGCCATTGCCGAAGCTGAAGCGCGCGTCGCGGCAGCCGAGGCAGAAGCCGAGCAAGCCAGCCAGGAAGCAGTTTTGGAAGCCAAAGCTGCAGCCCGGCAGGAAATTGAAGCTGCTCGGGCCGAAGCGGCCGCGCTGATCCGGGATGCGGATGAAAGCGAGCAGCCTGAAATTCGCGACCGTCAGCTGTTGCTGATTACCGGCGGCAACTATGCACCTTTCACAGACGAAGCTCTGCCGCATCGGGGGCTATACACAAACCTTGTGGAAACCGCGATGCTACGTGCAGCGCCGGAACAGGGATACAAGATCCAGTTCGTCAACGACTGGTCCTCGCATCTGGACCTTCTGATGCCGACACTGGCCTTTGACGCAACCTTCCCTTGGTCGCGACCGAATTGCGACGAACCCGCGGCCTTGTCGGAAAAAGACCGCAGCCGTTGCGAAACCTACGACTTCTCGAACCCATTCTATGAAGTGGTCGACACCTATTTCGCACGCGAAGGTTCTGGCTATGAACAGACCCTGACCTATGCTGATTTCGCCGGCACTACGATCTGCCGACCCGAAGGTTGGACGTTGTCCCACATGGACGCGGTTGGCCTTTACGAACCGGCAATCTCACTTTTGCGCCCAGTGTCCCCTGACGACTGTTTTCATGCAGTTATGGAAGGCCGCGCAGATATCGTGGCAATCGAAGCCCATCTGGCTGTCGAGGCGATATCGCGCCTGGGATACGAACACCGCATCATCGAAAACCCCAACCTTGCGGCGATCAAGTCGCTTAACGTCATGACCCACAAAGATAATCCGGATGGGGAAGCGATCCTTGAGACGCTCAACCAGGGTCTGGCGATCATGCAGCAATCCGGAGAGTGGCGCGACATCGTGTCAAACGCTCTGCGGTATCAAATGGAAAATGGCTAAGGCCCCAATTGGCCTAACAACAATAATGTCTGGAGGATGAGGACATGTTTAATATTGATCTGAAGAAAGTTGCGCTGTCGGCCACCGCCGTCACTGCCCTGAGCGCCGGAGCCGCCGCGGCACAGGAAGCCTGCACAAACTACACCGTTTCCGATGGCGACACGATGGCGACCATTGCAATCGCAGCCTATGGCACATCAAACTACCAGCCGATCTTCAACGCGAACCGCAACATTATCACCAACCCGAACGCTCTGGAACCCGGCCTTGTTCTGGCTCTGCCCTGTGAAGATGGCAGCCTTCCCAACGGTCAGTCCGCGCAAGAGATCATTGCAGCCGAAGAACAGCGCGCGGCAAGCGTCAAACGTTCGAACGTATATGCGCCGCCCATCAAAATGGTTGCGGGCAACGGCTGGGAGCCCTTCACCACTGAAGGCCTGAGCGGCGGCGGCATTATGACCCGTCTGGCGACAACCAGCCTACAGCGTGCGGGCAACCAGCGTGACTATTCTGTCAGCTTTGTCGATGACTGGTCTTCGCACCTGGAAACTCTGCTGCCACTCGGCGCGTTTGACATTTCGATCGCCTGGACTGTGCCGGATTGCACGAACCGCACCTATGAATGGTCCCCCGAAACCGAAGCACGTTGTACGCAATTCGTGGCCTCGGTGCCAGTTTATGATGTGGTTGGCGGCTTCTATACCCTGCCCGAAAGTGACTACACAAACGCCACCACTTTCAAAGATTTCGAAGGTGCAACTGTCTGCCGTATGCAGGGTTGGAGCATGGTCGTTCTTGAAGAAGTTGGCCTGAACTACGACAACACAACTGTGGTTCAACCAAACTCGGCACGCGAATGCCTGGATGCGGTTTTGACCGGTACTGCAGATGTCGCCGCATTCGAAGTGGAACTGTTCGCTGCGACCATGAAAGACATGGGCCTGACCTCGAGCGACATCGTAGAAAACCCCTATGTCTCAACACTGTCGTCGATGAGCTTCCTGGCGCACCGCACCAACCCGTTCGCTCGTGAATACATCGCTATGATGAACAAGGGTCTTAACGAGATGCGTGAATCCGGCGAATGGTACGCGATCATCTCGGATACGTTGCGCGAGCAGAACGAAAAGCTCAACGCAGCGTCCAACTAAGGCTAAACAAGAAAGGGCTGGTTGAAAAACCCGCCCTTTCTTAGGTTACCAAGCCCTAAAAGGAATCCTCGAATTACCAGACTTTTCTGGAAGTATAGGATTCAGCTAACACACCCGGTGAGGTTTCGACCTCTCCACTCACTCTAAAAGGGGCCGACTTTGGGGGTCGGCCCCTTTTACTTTTCTAATTTCTTTGCGCCCCACGCCATAACGCGGGCCAACCGATGTTAATCGATCAAACCGTTCAAGGTTGCGCTCGGGCGCATAACCTTCGCGGTCTTAGCCGGATCGGTGTGATAGTACCCACCCAGATCAGCAGCACTGCCTTGCGCGGATGCCAATTCCGCCAGGATCGTCTCTTCTCCGTCTGCAAGTGCCGTCGCCAATGGTGCAAATTCGGCGGCCAGTTCGGCATCGTCCGATTGCGCGGCCAAAGCCTCGGCCCAGTAACGGGCGAACCAGTAGTGGCTATCGCGGTTGTCGGGCTGGCCAACTTTGCGGCTGGGCGAGCGATTGTGATCCAGAATACCTTGCGTTGCGGCCTCGGCCGCAGCACCCAGAACGCCTGCCTTGGCGTTGCCTTTGCTTTCGGCCAGGAAGTTCAGTGATTCACCCAGCGCGCAGAATTCACCCATCGAGTCCCAGCGCAGGTGGCTTTCCTCGACCAGCTGCTGCACATGTTTCGGGGCCGAACCGCCCGCACCGGTTTCAAACAGGCCGCCGCCATTCATCAGTTTGACGATGGACAGCATCTTGGCCGAGGTGCCCAGTTCCAGAATGGGGAACAGGTCGGTCAGATAGTCGCGCAAAACGTTTCCGGTGATCGCAATCGAGTCGTTGCCCGAAGTGATCGTCTCCAGCGATTGACGGGTCGCTTCACGCGGGGCCAGGATCATGAACTTGTCAGCCACGCCAGCCGCCTCAAGCGCCGGTGTGACGTATTTGATTAGTTCAGCATCATGGGCGCGATTGGCGTCCAGCCAGAAGATCGCTTCGGACCCGGTCAGGCGCTGACGGTCCATGGCCAGCTGGATCCAGTTCTCGATCGGGGCTTTCTTGACGGTGCAGGAACGCCAGATGTCACCCTGGTCGACGTCGTGCGAATGCAGCGTCTCGCCATTGGCCAGAACGATACGGATAGTGCCGTCGGCAGGTGCCTGGAACGTGGTCGGGTGGCTGCCGTATTCCTCAGCCTTCTGCGCCATCAGGCCCACATTGGCGACCGCACCGGCGGTGGCCGGGTTCAGCGCGCCATTGGCTTTGAAAAAGTTGATCGTCTCGTCATAGACGGGTGCATAGCAACGGTCGGGGATCACGCAGTTGGTGTCACCCTTGGCACCGGCCTCATCCCAGCCTTTACCGCCCGCGCGGATCACGGCGGGCATTGAGGCGTCGATGATCACGTCCGACGGTACGTGCAGGTTGGTGATGCCCTTGTCGCTGTCGACCATATACATGGACGGACGGTCGGCCTTAATCGCGTCGATGGCGGCTACAATCTCGGCATTGTCTTTGACCCGCTCCAGCAGATCACCAAGGCCCGAGTTCGGGTTCACACCCAGCGCATCCAGCTCAGCACCAAATTTGTCAAACACCGGAGCCAGCCACGCCTTAACCGCATAGCCGAAGATAATCGGGTCCGAGACCTTCATCATCGTGGCCTTCATATGCAGCGAGAACATGGTGCCGTCTTTTTTCGTGTCCTCAATGGCCTCAGCAAGAAACGCGGACAGAGCTTTGACGGACATGAATGTCGCGTCGGCCACGGTGCCCTCGGCCAGCGGCCAGCCGTCTTTCAGAACGGTGGTGCTGCCGTCTTTGCCGACGAATTCGATTTTGGCATCGCCTGCTTGGTCTGCGGTGATGGTGGCCGATTTCTCGTTTGCGTAGAAATCACTGCCGGACATGGACGACACTTTGGTTTTGCTGTCCGACACCCATTCACCCATGGAATGCGGGTTCTTTTGGGCGTAGTTTTTCACGGCTTTTGCAGCACGACGGTCGCTGTTGCCTTCGCGCAGAACCGGGTTCACGGCCGAACCCTTGATGGCGTCATAGCGCGCACGAATGGCCTTTTCTTCGTCGGTCGAAGGTTCTTCGGGATAGTTCGGAATGTCGTAACCCTGCGATTGCAGCTCTTCGACGGCGGCCACCAGCTGCGGGACCGAGGCCGAGATGTTGGGCAGCTTGATCACGTTGGCTTCGGGGGTTTTAACCAGCTCACCCAAAGCGGCCAGATCATCGGTGATGCGCTGTGCATCTGTAAGGTTCTCAGGGAAGGTCGCCAAAATGCGCCCGGCCAGAGAAATATCCTTGGTTCCAACGCTCACGCCTGCGGCCGAGGCGAACTTTCGAATGATGGGCAGGAACGAGGCGCTGGCCAGCTCGGGCGCTTCGTCTACAATGGTATACAATATGTCGAAGTCTGATTTATCTGCCATATTCTTTTACCTTTTTTAAAGCCTTTCGGGGCGTGCGTTCCAAGAGCTGGCCACTTCTGCGTGGCCAAAGCGGGGCGCGACAAGATTACCGCCCCGACGGTGACTCTGATTTGACAGGGCCTCCCTTAAATCAGGATCGCCTTGGGATCAATTCCCTATCTGGGGCGCAAATTGACACGGGTGGGTCGATTGTTCCGCATCCAGCACGACAAAAACACAAACCGAAGGAAAAAACGCAACTATTGGTCAGGCGATTCCGACACCGGTTTCTCAAGTTGGAAGAAGCTCATGTCCCAGGCAACTCGCTGGACGTAGACCCGGACCACCTGATCCAAATGATCTTCGGACCCGGCATAAGCCGCCCATGGAACGGAAACGCCAGCCGAAGCGAACAAACCGCTCAAGATTTCCTTTCGCCCGGCATATCCAAAACTTTGCAAAGCCGTTTTGATATCTGGCCTCGCCAAGTCTGGCCTGCCTGCAAAAGCAAAAAGATAACCGCAAAACAACGGCTCTATTTCGCCGCGCCACAAGTACCAAACAATCGCAGAAAAATACCATCGCGTGAAAAAGGTGCCCTTATCTTTTTCAACGTCACCCTTCTGAAGGACGGCAATCTTCTTTATATATTCTATCCCCTTGTTCTCATCACCGATCTTGAGATGAACCAAAGCCGGCCAGTACAAATCAGATGCTTTGCCCGGCTCTAGCCGCGCAAGGTTATGTGCCGCCTCAAGCGCACTGTCGTGGTTCCCGGTGTATTTCAGGTCGTAAAGCAGTTGAGAGAAATACACCCAATCTTCGTCCGGCCAGCGATCCTTGGCCTGTTTTAGGAACTCCTCAACCCCCTCAAAGCCGTTCAATTCATAGCTTAGATCCAGCAACTCATAACCCGCCTTTCCATAGCCCGAGTCGATCTTCAGGGCCGTTTGCAACCCGCGCCTTGCTGCCTGAGCACGCCCGTTCCGTCTGTCAAAACCGGATTTGCGGTACAGGGCAAACAAACTGTCAGGATCTATCTGCAACGCGCTGTCATAATCTGCTGCTGCCGCCTGAGTGTCACCAAGGGCGTCATAGGCGAACGCGCGTCTTAAGAGTGAATTTGCGTCATTGGGATACACGGCCAAAGCATGAGTGTAATCCGCTACCGCCATGTCAAATTGCCGGTCGCGGTGATACGCCCACCCTCTGAATCTAAAAAGCGCATTACGATTGGCCTCGTTAGCTCCGTTCCCATTCAACAGCGTCGTACACGCAGACACTGCCTCGGTGTGCTTTGCCTTGCCGCCGAAACAAGTCAGCGAAAGCTCGGAATAATTGACCGAGGATCGAGACAGCGCGGTTGCTGATAACAGCAGCGCGGTTGCGACAATAAACAGGGCGGCAATCCGAATTTTCATGAGTATCCCTTAGCAGAGGCAACTCTCCTTAAGGTAGTAATGAGGCCTGCCGCTAAAAAGGTTTGAGCCGTGCAACAGATCGCACATGATGCCTGCAAGGCACGGTGTCGTCTAAACGCCCCAAGTGTCGCTTAACCGATACCCGCCTTGCCATGGGTCATCGGGATCCAGCATGTGCTGATGGGTGCCGGTGATCCAACCTCGGCCGCTGATCTCGGGGATAATAGCAGGTCTGCCTTCCAGATCCGCATGCCCGGTAATGCAGCCTGTGAAACGCGAACCAATGATCGAAACGGCCTCGAATGTTTGACCAACAGCCAGTTCTCCCTTGGCGGCCATCAAGGCCATTCGAGCCGAGACAGCCGTTCCCGTTGGCGAGCGGTCGATCTTGCACGGTTGAATCGCCACGGCAGATTTTCCGGTCAAGCCAGTCAGAGTCGCCTGAACCGGACCACAAAACGCGCAGAATGAGATATGGGTCCAATCCGGGTTCTGAGGGTGGGTAAAACCCAGCTGTTCATTCGCAGCATTGGTAATCGCTACCCCAATGCGCGCGAGGTCCCGAGCCTCGTGCGCTACGATATCAAAACCCAATGTCGCCGCGTCGACCACGACAAAGCTGTCGCCGCCATATGCTGTGTCAACGACCAGCTCCCCCACACCGGGCACATCCAGTGTAGCGGCAATTTTGTCCGCGAAACTGGGCAGGTTCCGAACATGAATACGTTCGGCTTTGCCATCGCGACATTCAGCACGAACCCGGACCAGACCTCCTGGCGCTTCCAGCGTCAGATGCGTTTCCGGCTCTTGCATCGGGATCATACCGCTGTCCAGCAAAACGGTGGCAACGCAGATCGCGTTCGAACCGGACATGGGCGGCGTATCTTCGGGTTCCATGATAATGAATGCGGCATCCGCGTCGGGATGTTTGGGCGGCACCAAAAGGTTCACGTGGCGAAAGACACCACCGCGGGGTTCATTGAGAACAAAATTGCGCAAAGTCTGATCCTGCGCAACGAACGAGCGCTGTTCCCACAGGGTATCTCCGGGCGGGGGCAACACACCCCCTACGATGACGTCACCCACTTCACCCTCTGCATGGGCCGATATGACGTGGAGTGTTTTGACGCTGCGCATTTGACCTCTCTAAAATCGAGTAGCCGCGTAAGGCGTCATCGGGATGGGCAGTTCATCGCCGTCGACCAGCCCTGCTACAAGTTCAGCCGTACCCGCCGATTGAGTTAGCCCCAGATGCCCGTGCCCAAAGGCGTAGATAACGTCAGGTGCGTGCGCAGCCGCCCCAATGACCGGGATACTATCCGGCAGGGATGGCCTGAAGCCCATCCATTGCGTTCCCCCCGCCGTGTTCAACCCCGGCAGAAATTGAGTCGCTTTGTTCAGCAGCGTGTCGGCGCGCTTGAAATTAGGAGGCAAAGTCAGCCCACCCAATTCGACCGCACCACCGATGCGCACGCCGCCGTTGATGCGGCTGGCGACAAACCCGTGTCTTGAAAAGGTCAGATGCATCCGCAGATCGAAAGCGCCGGGTGGCAGGGTTGTGTTGTAGCCGCGCTCGGTTTCTAGCGGGATATGGTCGCCCAGTGTTTGCGCCAGATGATGCGACCAGGCACCCGCAGCCACAACAACTTTTGTTGCGTCCAGTGTCCCGTCGTCAACGGTTATCCGCACACCATGTTCTAACGGAGTCAACGCGCGAATATTGCGCGTTTCGATCCGCCCCTGCCTTTCACGAAACGATTTGGCCAAATGGTCGACCCACTGCTTTGGGTCGATCACGTTAAGCCAGTTTGGGGTGAAACCAGCATAGGTGAACCGTCGACTAAGTCCCGGCTGTTTCTCGGCGATCGCCTCGGGTGTCTCAAGCAGTTCAAATTCGATTCCGTGCGCGCGTCTAAGATCCCAGGTTGGCAGGCTGGCGCGATATTCGGTCTGGGACTCATACAATTGCAGTTGCCCATCGCGCTGCATCATCTCTTCGCCATTAACAGAAGGGATCAGTCGCTCCAGAGCGGCGCTGGAAATCTTCATAAGGTTCGACTGGGCGCCCAACAAATCCGCATAGCGCGATGGCTGGCTAGCCCGCCAAAAGCGATACATCCAAGGTGCAATCTTGAACGCATAAGCTGGAGGTATCGACAACGGGCCCAGCGGGTCCAGCAACCATTTCGGCGCTTTGCGCATGATGCCTGGAGTCGCCAACGGTTCGACCTCGGGGAAGGCAAAAGCCCCGGCATTTCCGGCCGAGGTTTGCGCGGCGACTCCGTCTTTGTCCAGCACCAGCACCGAGTGTCCCCGGCGCTGTAACTCCAGCGCGGTTGTGATGCCGATGACTCCGGCCCCAATGACAATAACTTGCTGAGTCATAGGTGAATGCCGTTGCGGAACGGATCAGCTGAGGCAAAAATCAGATTGGCCTGAGCCATTATATGAGCCTGCCCGGAAATCGAAGGGATAACTCCACCTTCTTTGCCAGGCTGATACGACAAGCGATACGTGCTACCAATAATGCTCTGTTGAACGATTTCCTCGCCTGGGACCAAAGCACCATCTGCCGCCATACAAGCCAACAGGGCCGAGCATCCCGTCCCGCAAGGCGAACGGTCGTAATTGTCGTCCGGGCACAGCACAAAGTTGCGCCTGTTAAGGTCCGGGTCGATTGGCGTGTCCTGAAGGATGACATGATCAATCAGCTCGCCCTTTTCGCCCCCAATGCCCTGAGCGATCGACGCCTGGCGGATGGCAACAGTCAGATCGGTCAACGCGCGAATTCTGTCAGACGTTACGGGGATCGGGCTAGGATCAACGATAAAGAACCAATTGCCCCCGTAGGCAACGTCGCCCACGATTTCACCGTGGCCCGGTACGCTTATTGTCACGCCACTATGGACCCGTCGGCTTTCGATATTCCTGACTGTCACAGTATTTTCGTCATGCAGAGTAACCGCCACCACACCGGCAGGAGTTTCAATTCGGTGCTCTCCGACATCAATACGGCCCAGATGAGCCAGTGTAACCGCCAGCCCGATTGTGCCGTGGCCACACATGCCCAACACCGCATCCACGTCGAAATAGATCACGCCAGTCACGCAGGTCGGGTCGACCGGTTCAACCAACAAAGCACCGACCATTGCCGGTTGTCCACGTGGTTCAAGAAGGATGGAGCGGTAGAACTCTCTGTGATCGGACTCCAACCTCCGTGCACGGTCAGCCAATGGACCAGTCCCCAGATCCGGCGCGCCGTCAAGGATGACCCGCGTGGGCTCCCCGCCGGTATGGCTGTCGATCACATGCATTCAGCGATCACTCCACCCTGTTTCGACCAGTTTGCGAACCATGCACCGAACAGCGCGTATTGCTGTTCGCAATAGTTGCGTTGTGCATCTGTCAGTTCATCTGTTTCGTTGAAGTGCAGACGGTATTCCTCTTCCCCGTTTAGAACCAGCAGGTGTTTGTAATAAAGCACCAGATCCGGCCCTTCGTCAAAGCTGGACAATACATGAATTGCCTCGGTCAGCTCTTGTGCACGTTGGCGCGCTCCGGCGTGGCCTTTGGCTGCCTTTTTGGACAACGCGGCCAGCAATAGCGCTTCGCGCGGCAATGCAGTCCCAATCCCGGTGATCGAGCCGGTGGCACCGCAATTGACAAAACCGTGGTAAACTTCGGTATCAACCCCGACCATAAGCGTGACTTGATCGTCTTGGCTGGTGATGTTTTCAGCCGCATATCGCAGGTCATCCTTGCCCCCGAACTCTTTGAAACCGATCAGGTTGGGATGTTCCGCGCGCAAAGCAAAGAACAGGTCAGCGCGCGTTGCGAACCCATAATAGGGACTATTGTAAATAATCGCGGGCACGTCGGGCGCGGCACTCAGGATCGCTTTGAAGTGATTCCGCTGCGCAGTTGGAGAGCTACCACGGGACAGAACACGTGGGATCACCATCAGCCCCACAGCTCCGACTTTTTGTGCGTGGGCGGCATGGGCAACAGCGGACTTGGTGTTGATTGCCCCGGTGCCGACAACGACGGGCAGACCGGCAGCGACCAGACGCTCTACCCCTTCCATGCGTTGGGCATCAGTCAACAGCGGCCAATCCCCCATCGAGCCGCAATAGACAACCGCCGACATGCCTGCGTCTATCATCTGACGTCCTTTGCGAACCAAAGCGTCAAAATCCGGCTGGCGATCCGCTGTGCTTGGGGTCATGAGCGCGGGCATAGTGCCGGTAAAAACGTTGGTGGTCATCGGACAATCCTTCGAAAACACAAGTTTGAGAACGCAGCGCATGCGCTGCTTTTCTTTGCGTTATCGGATATTGGATACAAAATCCACACTCAAATAACTAAAAAGGCGTCGGACTCAATGCACGACGCCCTTATAGCCCAAAATCTACAAAGACTATCGCAGCCGTTCGCCTGTTTCGTTGTCAAACAACATCGCCCGCTCGGCCGAGAACGAGATTCCGATTCGTGCGCCTTGCTTGCTGCGTTCATCGTCACGCTCTTCGATGATCAGCTTGTCGCCATTTGCGGTCAACAGATAAGAATAGCTGACACCGCCAAGCGCTTCGGTCAGGTCCACGGTGCAGGTATCACCTGTACGATCGACCAGAAGGTGCTCAGGCCGTATCCCCAATGTCACTTTCGTCGCATTTGCGGGGACAGAAGACGTCACCGGTACAGGATGATTGAACGCGGGGTGCGTTACACGGCCATCAACCACGTCACATTCCAAAAAGTTCATCGCTGGCGAACCAATGAACCCGGCAACGAATCTGTTGTCCGGGTCGCGGTACAAATCCATCGGAGCCCCGACCTGTTCGATCCGACCGTCTCGCAAAACAACGATCTTGTCGGCCATAGTCATCGCCTCGACCTGATCGTGGGTCACATAGATCATGGTTGCGCCGATTTCATTGTGAAGGCGCGCGATCTCAACCCGCATTTCGACCCGCAATTCGGCGTCAAGGTTCGACAACGGTTCGTCGAACAGGAACACGTCGGGACCGCGTACAATGGCCCGGCCAATGGCAACACGCTGACGCTGACCGCCGGACAAGGCCTTTGGTTTCCGTTTCAGGTATTGATCCAACTTCAGAATGGCTGAAGCCTCCTGAACCTTTTGGCTTATCTCGGCTTTCGCCACGCCGTTCATGCGCAGACCGAACCCCATATTCTCGGCCACAGTCATGTGCGGATAGAGTGCGTAAGTTTGGAACACCATCGCAACGCCACGCTTGGCTGGGTCCAGATGTGTCACATCTCTTGCGCCGATGTGGATTTCGCCTTCGGTGGTTTCCTCAAGTCCAGCAATCATCCGCAGCAGTGTGGACTTACCGCACCCTGAAGGGCCAACGAAAACACAAAACTCTCCGTCTTCGATCTGCAGATCGATTCCATGAATAACCTGCGTCTCGCCATATCGCTTGATCGCACCGTTCAGAGTGACCCCTGTCATGTCCCTTGCATCCTGTTGCTATTTCCGTTTGGGCGGGTTTCCGGGAACCGCCATGACTGCGCCTCAGCTCCGATCTGATCGGCCACGCGGCGGACCCGAGGCACCCAAGCTTGTAGCTGGGCAAAACTCATCCGCTCGGTTGACCCAGTGATCGAGATCGCCCCCAGCATGCGCCCCCCTTCTGTCAGGACCGGGCAGGCAACGCAGATGATGCCGGGCTCATGCTCTTCATCATCCACAGCATATCCGCGCTCTCGGATCGCATCCAAATCAGCACGCAATAGCTGCTCGGAAGCGAGCGTCTTGTCTGTAAAGCGGTGAAAGCTCTGCTGTGAAAGAGCTTTGGTCAGTTGGTCAGGCTCCAAATGTGCCATCATCGCCTTGCCGACACCCGTGCAATAGGCAGGACCCACCTTTCCCGCTTGCGAATACATTTCGACCGGCTGCGTCGCGTTTCTTTTGTCTACGTACAGAACCTGACCGGAATCTAGCTGCGCCAAATGAACAGTTTCCCCGGTTTCACGGCTAAGCGCGTCCAAAAATGGCCGGGCAATCGGCGCGAGCGAGCTTTGTGTCCACGCTGCGTGGGCCAGACGCACCAGACGCAGCCCCGGCGCATAGGTCTGTCTGTCGGGGTCATAAGACAACATACCCTGATTGGTCAGCGATTGGAGAAACCGATATAGCGTGGCCTTTGGGAAATCGCTGTGTTCGAGCAATTCGCCAAAGCGAACCGGACGCGCGAAAGCCGCAACCTGATCCAGCACATCACATGCTTTACCTATCGTTCCGTCACCAGCCACGGGCGCGCATTCTCCTCCACTTACCCAATGGCCGAGGCCACGAGGGTCTTGACAAGACTAACCGAGTCGATGTGTAGTTTTCAACATATAAAACTGAGTTCCACAATATGGAACCATATGGAAGCTAAGGGAGGAAACCATGCATTCCATCTACAAGCGCACAACGGCCGCGCTGGCCATGAGCGTTGCACTTGCTGTTCCGGCATATGCCGAACTGACCGGCGAGCTGCGAATCTTCCTCGATACATCGAACCCGGCGCCCCGCGCGACGATGGAAGCGATGATCGACCGTTTCGCAGCCGAGCACCCCGGACTGGAAATCGAAACCACGGTGATCGACCGTGAGGCGTACAAAACGCAGATCCGCAACTTCCTGACGGCTGACACGCCTGATGTTGCCACTTGGTATGCGGCCAACCGTATGAAACCCTATGTCGAAGCTGGCCTGTTCGAAGATGTCTCGGACCTGTGGGCGGAGCCTGAGATCGCGGAAAACCTTGCCTCGACCAAAGGTGCGATGACCATCGACGGCAAGCAGTGGGGCGTGCCCTATACCTATTACCAGTGGGGCGTTTACTACCGCAAAGACATCTTTGATGAGTTGGGCCTGTCCGAGCCGACCACCTGGGAAGAAGAACTGGCGAACTGCCAGAAGATCGTCGATTCAGGCCGCGCCTGCTACACGATCGGTACCAAGTTCCTTTGGACCGCAGGTGGCTGGTTCGATTATCTGAACATGCGTACCAACGGCTTCGATTTCCACAACCAGCTCGCCAATGGCGAAATCAGCTGGGAAGACGACCGCGTCAAACAGACTTTCGCCAACTGGAAACAGCTGATCGACATGGGCGCGTTCATCGACAATCACCAGACCTATAGCTGGCAAGAAGCCCTGCCCTTCATGGTCAATGGCGAAGCAGCGGCATATCTGATGGGTAACTTCGCCGTGGCGCCGCTGCGTGAAGCAGGCCTGTCCGACGACCAGCTGGACTTCTACCAGTTCGTGGCCATTAACCCGGACGTTGAACTGGCCGAGGACGCGCCGACCGACACGTTCCACATCCCTGCCAATGCTTCGAACAAAGAAGCCGCACGTGAATTCCTGCGCTTTGTGGTCTCGGCTGATGAACAGACCGAAATCAACAACGGTTCGAACCTTGGTCAGTTGCCGGTGAACGCCAAATCCTCGGTGGACAATGACAAGTTCCTGCAGCAGGGCTTCAACATGCTGTCATCGAACAGCCCCGGCGGCGTTGCCCAGTTCTGGGATCGTGATGCGCCTGCTGAAATGGCCAAAGTATCGATGGAAGGGTTCCAGGAATTCATGGTCAAGCCAGACAACGCTGACCGTATCCTGGCCAAGCTGGAACGCGCACGCCAGCGTATTTACGACAACTAATCCGGGCAGAGCGGGGCAAAGCCCGCTCTGATCCAGAACCTGCGTAAGGCGGGTGCCAACCCGCCTTACTCCATTGACCAAACCCCGAGATCCAAAATGTCCGCTGTCGACGTTCCCGAACAAGAAAGCTGGTTCCACAGAAACCAACAGCGTATCGCACCGTGGCTGTTTCTGGCCCCCGGCCTGCTGTTCTTCATGGTCTATGTGATCATCCCCGTCTTTCAGTCTTTCAACCTGTCGCTTTACGAATGGGACGGGCTGGGCGCGGCCGAATATGTGGGGTTTCGCAATTACGAAGACCTGTATTGGGAATGGGTCGACCGGGATGCGTTCTATACCTCGCTCAAGAACAATCTGATCTGGCTGATCCTCTATCTGGCCGCGATCCCGGCGGGCCTGTTCATCGCGCTATTTTTGAATCAGACAGTTGCGGGCATACGCCTTTATAAGTCGCTGTTCTTCTTTCCCTTCGTAATCTCTCAGGTCGTGGTAGGGCTGGTCTTTACATGGTTCTACGACCCAACCTTCGGCCTTCTGAACGAGTTTCTGGGCTTCTTCGGCCTAGGTCCGCTGAACGTGCTGGGGGATGAGCGGTTCGTGACCTATGGCATCATCGTCGCGGGCCTCTGGCCGCAGACGGCCTATTGCATGATCCTCTACCTGACCGGCCTGAACGCCGTGGACCCCGAACAGATCGAGGCCGGACGTCTGGACGGTGCAAAAGGTTGGCGGATGCTGTGGCACATCATCCTGCCCCAACTGCGCCCCGCCACCTTCATCGCCTTTGTCGTCACAATCATCGGCGCGCTGCGCAGTTTTGACCTGATCTCGATCATGACCCAGGGCGGACCGTTCGGATCGTCCCGCGTGCTGGCCTATTACATGTTCGAGGTCGCCCTGTCCGAATACGGCTTCCGCATGGGATATGGCGCCGCCATCGCCGTGATCCTGTTCCTGATCATGCTGTGTTTCATCGCTTATTTCCTGTGGTCGATGTACCGCGAAGAAAGGGGGCACTGACATGTTCCCCAAACCCATCGAAAAACAACCCCGCGCGGCCCAGATCACCTATCAGGCCATGCTGCCCATTGCCCTGCTGCTGTGGCTGGGGCCCTTGCTGGCGGTGGCGCTGTTTTCGGTCAAACCAGCGGCAGATTTCACCAATGCAAACTACTGGGGCCTGCCCTCCAGCTTTGAGGGCGCGGTCAACTATGGGCAGGTGTTCTTCAATTCCGACATGCCGCGCTACCTGCTGAATTCATTCCTGATCACCATCCCCACCGTGATCGGCGCGGTGGCGCTCAGCTGCATGACCGGCTTTGCATTGGGCATCTACAAGTTCCGCTCGAACCTGTGGATTTTCTTTCTGTTCGTCGCAGGCAATTTCGTACCCTTCCAGATCCTGATGGTGCCTGTGCGCGACCTGACGCTGGAACTTGGCCTCTACAACACCAAAACCGGGCTGGTGCTGTTTCACATCGCGTTCCAGACTGGGTTCTGCACGCTGTTCATGCGCAACTTCATCCGCGCCCTGCCCTTCGAGTTGATCGAAGCCGCACGGGTCGAAGGTATCAGCGAAGTCCGCATCTTCTGGTACGTGGTCCTGCCGCTGATGAAACCGGCGATTGCCGCGCTCAGCGTGCTGATCTTCACCTTCATCTGGAACGACTATTTCTGGGCCGTCGTGCTGACCCAAGGCGCCGAAAGCCAGCCTGTCACGGCGGGCATTACCAGCTTCAACGCCCAGTTCCGCGCAGCCTACCAACTGATGAGCGCGGGTTCGATCGTCGCAGCCCTGCCGCCTGTGGCCATGTTCTTCCTGATGCAGAAACACTTCATCGCGGGCCTGACGCTGGGGGCTGTGAAATGACATCAAATCAGAGGTTTGCAACATGGTAAAGATCGCCTTTATCGGCGCGGGCTCGACCATCTTCATGCGCAATATCGTGGGTGACGCGCTGCTGACCCCATCTCTGGCCGACAGCCACTTTGCCCTGATGGATATCGACCCCAACCGGCTGGCCGAAAGCGAGGTCGTCGCTCGCGCCATGATCCGATCGATTGGAACGGGGGCCAGTGTCACCACCCATACAGACCGCCGTGCGGCGCTGGAGGGCGCAGATTTCGTAATCACCGCCTTTCAGGTCGGTGGCTACAAGCCCTGCACGGTGACGGATTTCGAAATTCCCAAGCAATACGGCCTGCGCCAGACCATTGCCGATACTTTGGGTGTCGGCGGCATCATGCGCGGGCTGCGCACCGTGCCTGTGCTGTGGGACATCGCCCAGGACATGATGCAGCTGTGCCCCAATGCCACCCTGCTGCAATATGTGAACCCGATGGCCATCAACACCTGGGCCTTGGCCGAGCAATTTCCGGCGCTGAAGCATGTGGGCCTGTGCCATTCGGTCCAGAACACAGTCGAAGAGCTGGCCCATGATCTGGATCTGCCTAAGCACGACATCCGTTACAAGGTCGCCGGGGTGAACCACGTTGCCTTCTTCCTGCGGCTAGAGCATCAGGGGCGCGACCTCTACCCCGCCTTGCGGCAGGGATATGCCAGTGGGCAAATTCCGAAGCCACCGCTGCTGATGCCGCGATGCCCCAACAAGGTGCGGTATGAGGTGATGGATCATCTGGGGTATTTCTGCACTGAAAGTTCTGAACATCTGGCCGAATATGTGCCATGGTTCATCAAGGACGGACGCCCGGACCTGATCGAGCAGTTCTCGATCCCGCTGGACGAATATCCCACCCGCTGCGAGGAGCAGGTCGCCGCTTGGCAGGAACAGGCCAAGACACTGACGGATGGGCGCGATATCGACGTGACCCGCAGCCATGAATTCGCCGCCGACCTGATGAACGCCATCGTCACTGACACGCCCTATGTCGCTTACGGCAACCTTCCCAACACGGGCCAAATCCCGCAATTGCCGCTGGGCGCTGCGGTCGAAACCCCCTGTCTGGTGGACAGCAACGGTGTGCAGCCTTCGGTCGTGACCGACATCCCGCCGCAACTGATCGCGCTGATGCGCAGCCAGATCAACGTGCAGGAACTGACAGTCCGCGCGCTGGTCGACCAGAACCCTGAACACATCTATCACGCCGCGATGATGGACCCCCACACCGCCGCCGAGCTGGACCTGCGCCAGATCCGCCATCTGGTCAGTGATCTGCTGACCGCGCATTCCGACTGGTTGCCGGACTGGTGCCAGCCCGCCAAAGCCGCTTGAAAGGGCTTCGCAAATGACCAAGAAACGCCGATCAGAACATTGGTATGGAAAGCTGGACAAGGACGGGTTCATCCACCGCTCGTGGATGAAAAACCAGGGCTTTCCAGACCACGCTTTTGATGGCCGCCCCATCATCGGCATCTGCAACACATGGTCGGAACTGACACCCTGCAACTCGGGCCTGCGCGATCTGGCCGAGGGCGTAAAGCGTGGCGTGTGGGAGGCAGGTGGCTTCCCTGTCGAATTCCCGGTCATGTCGCTGGGCGAGACTCAGATGAAGCCCACCGCAATGCTGTTCCGCAACCTGCTGGCCATGGATGTAGAGGAATCCATCCGCGCCTATGGCATTGACGGTGTCGTCCTGCTGGGCGGGTGCGACAAGACCACGCCGGGCCAGTTGATGGGCGCGGCCTCGGTCGATCTGCCGTCGATCGTGGTCAGTTCCGGCCCGATGCTGAACGGCAAGTTCAAGGGCAAAGATATCGGCTCGGGCACGGATGTGTGGAAGTTCTCGGAAGAGGTCCGCGCTGGCGAAATGACCCTACAGGATTTCATGAACGCCGAATCCGGCATGTCGCGCAGTAAGGGTGTCTGCATGACCATGGGCACGGCCTCCACTATGGCGTCCTTGGTTGAGGCAATGGGCATGTCCCTGCCCACCAATGCTGCTCTGCCCGCAGTTGATGCGCGCCGCATGGCACTGGCGCATCTGACCGGAAAACGGATTGTCGAGATGGTGGACGAAGACCTCAAACCCTCAGATATCCTGACCAAAGAGGCATTTCAGAACGCAATCCTGACCAATGCCGCCGTGGGCGGGTCGACCAACGCGGTGGTTCACCTGCTGGCGCTGGCGGGTCGCGTGGGCGTGGACCTGACGCTGAAGGATTTTGAAATCGGGTCGGAAATCCCGCTGCTGGTGAACTGTATGCCCTCGGGCCAATACCTGATGGAGGATTTCTGCTATGCCGGTGGTGTTCCGGTGGTGCTGAACGAGCTCAAACCCTTCCTGCGGCCAGCGAAAACGGTTCTGAACAAGGATATCTCGGCCCATTTTGACGGTGCTGAGTGTTATAACTCCGATGTTATCCGGCCCTTTGACGATCCGGTCAAACCTGCGGCGGGCCTGCGGGTTTTACGCGGCAATCTCGCGCCCAACGGAGCCATCGTGAAACCTTCGGCGGCGACAGATGAATTGCTGGAAACCGAAGCCGAAGCCTATGTTTTTGAAAGCATCGAAGACCTGAAGGCCAATATCGACCGCGATGATCTGCCGGTGACGCCCGAGACCATTCTGGTGCTCAAGGGCTGCGGCCCCAAGGGCTATCCGGGCATGCCCGAGGTCGGCAACATGCCGATCCCGGCCAAGTTGGTCAAAGAAGGCGTGCGCGACATGATCCGCATCTCGGACGCGCGCATGTCGGGCACCGCCTTCGGCACCGTCATCCTGCATGTCAGCCCCGAGGCGCAGGCGGGCGGCACGCTGGCGTTGGTCAAGACCGGTGACCGCATCCGTGTATCGGCCAGCAATGGCGAACTGGAACTGCTGGTGGATGAAAAGGAGCTGGACGCCCGCCGCGCCGCGTGGCAACCGGACGATCCGCATTACACCCGCGGCTATGCCCGGCTTTACATCGACCATGTTCTGCAAGCCGATCAGGGCGCGGATCTTGATTTTCTGGTGGGCAAAGACACCCGCCTTGTCACCCGAGAGAGCCACTGATGACCCAACCCGCCACCTTCCACGACCTGAACGGGGCCTCGGTCTACATCACCGGCGGTGGGTCCGGCGTGGGTGCAGCCCTGACCGATGGGTTCATGGCGCAAGGGGCCAATGTAGCCTTTATCGGACGCTCAGACGCCAGCGAATTTGTCGAGCAGATGCGCGACAAGCACGGTCGCGCACCCTTGTTCCTGCAAGGAGACATGACCGATACCGACTTGCTGCACGCCACCATGCAACAGGCCGCCCAGGCACATGGCCCCCTGAACGTGCTGGTCAACAACGCTGCCAATGACAAGCGCCACTCGCTTGAAGAAACAACGCCCGAATTCTGGGACTGGATGATCGAGGTCAACCTGAAAGCTTATTTCTTTGCCTGCCAGCAGGCCGCGCAGCAGATGACGGCGGGCGGGGCGATCATCAATTTCAGCTCGATCAGCTACATGATGGGGAATGCGGGCTATCCCATCTACACCACCGCGAATGCCGGTATCACCGGCATGACCCGGTCGCTTGCGCGTGAGCTCGGGCCCCAGAACATCCGTGTCAACGCCCTGGCCCCCGGCTGGGTTCTGACGCAAAAACAGCTTGATATGTGGGCCACGCCCGACGATCTGGCCGCCCACATGGAACGGCAGTGCCTCAAGGAGCACTTGACCCCCGAAGACATGATTGCGCCTACCTTGTTTCTGGCCTCAAACGCCAGCCGCGCCATGACCGGACAGTGCATGGTGGTGGATGGCGGCGTCGTGGTAACGGGGTAGCACCATGAGTATTGAATGGATTGCAGCGGATTGGGGCACCTCTCACTTGCGGGTTTGGGCCATGCAGGGCGGCAACGTTCTGGATCAGGCTCAATCCGACAAAGGGATGGGTAAGCTTCCGAAAGATGGGTTTCAAAACGCGCTGTTGGAACTGATCGATGACTGGTTAGGTGACGCACCGGTCGATGTCGTCGCTTGCGGCATGGTCGGTGCGCGCCAGGGTTGGGTTGAGGCCCCCTACTCGGCCGTGCCAACGGCCCCGGTGCCCGAAACGCCTATTCGTGTACCAAATACAGACCCACGCATTCGCGCTTTTGTAGTGCCCGGCCTGAAACAGGCTGCCCCGCCAGATGTGATGCGTGGCGAGGAAACGCAAATCGCTGGTTTCCTGTCTGGGCGCAAGAACTGGGATGGTGTGATATGCCTGCCCGGAACGCATACCAAATGGGTTCAAGTCAGCGCCGACGAGGTCGTCAGCTTCCGAACTTTCATGACCGGCGAGATGTTCAGTCTGCTTAGTGAGCAATCTGTTCTCAGACACTCAGTCGGTGACGGCTGGGATCAGGACGCTTTTGCCGAGGCCACGGCAGACACCCTGTCGAAACCCGAACAGATGGCGGCACGCTTGTTTGGGCTGCGCGCATCGGATTTGTTGAACGCAGATGATCCGGGCGCCGCGCGCGCGCGATTGTCCGGTTACCTCATCGGGGCAGAACTGGCCGCCACCCGCCCCTACTGGCTGGGGCAACAAATCGCAATCATCGGGGCCGACAACCTTTCTAAAATCTATGCGCACGCGCTTAAACAGCAGGGCGCATTTGTTGAAATTGCGAACAATACCCAGGCCACTCTGGAGGGTCTGCGGCAAGCCCGGAACCGCACGAGGCAAACAGCATGAGCAGACCCATTATCGCCATTCTCAGAGGGCTGCGTCCTACCGAAGCTGCAGATGTAGGCGCCGCCCTGATCGACGCTGGCATCGACAAAATCGAAGTTCCGCTGAACTCTCCCGACCCGCTCGAAAGCATCGGGATTCTAGCCGACAAATACGGCGAAAAATCCCTGATTGGCGCTGGTACGGTCTTGGCCACAGATCAAGTGGAAGCCGTGGCCGGTGTCGGAGGTAAGCTGATCGTTTCACCGAATTGCGACATCGACGTCATCAAACGATCGGTCAGGCTGAACCTTCAAAGCTGGCCAGGCATCTATACACCTACCGAGGCGTTCAATGCTCTCAAGGCCGGGGCAACCGGCCTTAAGCTGTTTCCCGGCGTAATGGCAGGCCCCGCGGGTTTGGCTGCATTGCGCCCCATTTTGCCTGGAGGCACACAAGTCTTCGCCGTCGGTGGCGCAGGCCCTGAAAACTTTGGAGAGTGGATCAACGCCGGCGCAGATGGGTTCGGCATAGGATCAGCCCTGTTCAAACCGGGTATGTCAGTGTCCGAGATTGCCGAGCGCGCCCGCAAGATCGTTGCGGCCTATGACAAGGCGGTTGGATGAACTCCGTCTACGACGATCGCCCCTGCGAGCTGGGCGAGGGGCCGCTGTGGCACCCCGGTCGGCGACAGCTGTTCTGGTTCGACATTCTTGGCAAACGGCTGCTCACGCAACGTGACGGTGTGCCCCAAAGCTGGCAATTCGATGAACATGTCTCAGCCGCAGGGTGGGTCAACCGGGGCGTGCTGCTTATTGCGTCTGAAACCGGCCTGTGGCGGTTCAGCCTGGACACTGGCGAAAAAGAGTTGATCGCAACACTAGAGGCAGAGAATTCCATAACGCGCTCGAATGATGGCCGGGCTGATCCGTGGGGCGGGTTCTGGATCGGAACGATGGGCAAGAACGCGGAACATGGGGCTGGATCGATCTATCGGTTCTGGCGCGGCGAAGTCCGCCGTTTGGTGCCAGATGTCACGATCTCGAACGCCATCTGTTTCGCGCCGGACCGATCCTGTGCCTATTTTTCTGACACAATGACCAAACAGGTTATGCGCTGGTCGCTGAACCCTCAGACTGGCTGGCCGGAAGGCGACAGCGCCGTTTTCCTTGACCTGCGCGATGATCACCTGAACCCTGACGGCGCGGTGGTAGATACCGAAGGCCAGATATGGATCGCGCAATGGGGTGCGCATCGCGTCGCAGTGTATTCTCCTGACGGGCAGTTCCTGAAAGCCGTGACCTTTGACGCAGCGCATACGTCATGCCCGGCGTTTGGAGGCGACGATTTGACAACCCTTTTCTGCACAACCGCGCGCCAAGGGCTGGATGCCGAAACGCTTAGAAACCATCCCACAAACGGTATGACCTTTGCCGCACCAAATGCGGGGCAAGGACAGCCAGAACACAGAGTGATCCTATGACTCCCGAACTCGGCGTCTGCTATTACCCCGAACACTGGCCAGAAGAAAATTGGGCTGAGGATGCCGCCCGCATGGTCGAGACCGGGCTGTCCTGGGTACGCATTGGCGAATTCGCCTGGAGTCGGATGGAGCCTACTCCAGGCGATTTGCAATTCGACTGGCTGGATCGGGCCATTGAAACACTCGGTGCAGCCGGTCTGAAAGTGGTTCTGGGAACCCCGACTGCCACACCTCCGCGGTGGATGATTGAGAAACATCCTGACATGCTGGCAATGAATCCGGATGGAAGCCCGCGCAAATTTGGTTCTCGCAGGCACTACTGCTTTAGCCATGAAGGTTATGTCGCGGAATGCGCGCGGATCACCCGTATCATGGGCGAACGCTATGGCCGAAACGCTCATATCGCAGCATGGCAGATCGACAATGAATACGGCTGCCACGAAACCACCCTCAGCTATAGCCCAGTCGCGCTTGCCGCGTTTCAGAACTGGCTTGAAGCGGAATATGGCTCGATTGACACGTTAAATACGGCGTGGGGTAATGTGTTCTGGTCGATGGAATATGACGGGTTCGACCAGATTGACCTGCCCAACCTGACTGTGACTGAACCCAACCCCGCCCATGTTCTGGCCTTTCGCCGGTTCAGCTCGGATCAGGTGGTGGTGTTCAACAAAGCACAAGTGGACGTGTTACGCGGGCAGACCGACGCGCCGTTGTTGCACAATTACATGGGTCGCGTGCTGGAGTTCGACCATTTCAAGGTGGGCGAGGACTTGGATATCGCCACGTGGGATAGCTATCCGATCGGTTTTCTGTCGGACCGTCTTGAGGAGGATGAGGCGCACAAGACCGCCTTTTTGCAACAGGGTGATCCTGACATGCAAGCCTTCCACCACGACCTCTACCGCGCCGTGGGGCGGGGCCGCTGGTGGGTGATGGAGCAACAACCCGGCCCGGTGAACTGGGCCCCATACAACCCGGCGCCGCTGCCGGGTATGGTCAAGCTCTGGTCGCTTGAGGCTGTCGCCCATGGGGCCGAAGTGGTCAGCTACTTCCGCTGGCGTCAGGCACCGTTCGCACAAGAACAGATGCATGCCGGGCTTTTGACGCCGAATGATCGCCCGGCCCCCGGATTAGCTGAGGCGCGGGAAACTGCAGACACCTTAGCCGAAATCGGTCAAGTGGCCCAAACAAGGGCGGACGCTGCCATTCTGTTCGACTATGCCTCGGATTGGGCATGGGCGACACAACCTCAAGGCGCTGGGTTTGATTACTTCCGGCTGGTGTTCTCGGCCTATCGCGCCCTGCGCCGGGCGGGGCTGTCGGTGGATTTCCTTTCACCCGACACAATCCCAGAGAACGGATACAAAATCATTCTGGCACCGGGCCTGGCGACAATCGACAAAGACCTTGAACATCGCATCCGACAGGGATGCACTCTGGCGATCCTTGGACCGCGCAGCGGGGCGATCACCCACGATTTTCAGATCCCAAGCACAGGCCGCCCCGGATTAACCGGATTGGACAGCGAAGTTGATCTGATTGAGACCTTGCCACCGTCGATCCAACGAAACGTCACAGGTGGTGGTGCGGCCCAGCATTGGGTCGAGCGGTTGTCGGGCACAGCTCCGGCCTTGTTGACTCATGCGGATGGAACCCCAGTACTTACAGGTACAGATACCCTTTGGTACCTCGCTGGGTTTCCCGATGAGCCTCTATGGGATCGCGTCGTTCAAATGGCGGCCCAACATACCGGATTGAAACTGCATCCTGTTCCCGGTGGCCTGCGCCGCCGCGAGACTGAACACCACGTGTTCCTGATCAACTACAACGCGACACCGGTCACGTGGAACGGGCACGTGATTGATGCCTGTGATGTATTGATCGTTGAGAAAGAAACGCCCGCCGAAGGATAATTCCGGCGCGCGTGATTGACGTCGCTAGTCTGTCTTCAGACTGTTCGGATCAAAGGCCCCGCCGAACCCACCGTTTGTCGACGGCTGCGGCTCCGAGCTCGACTCCTCGTCGCCTCCGCCCAACGTGTTCGGTGCAAACACATTGCCAAACCCGCTGTTGTTTGACGGTTTCGGCGTTGATTGCGCACCACCCTGTTCGGCCTCTTCCGCTTCGCGCTGTTTGCGGCGTTCTTCACGTTGCTTGCGCAGTTCTTGAATACGTTGCTCTGCCTCAAGCTGCTTTTGCTCTTTGACGCTGGCGATGCATTGCGCAGGATTATAGGCTGTCGCGGTACCAACCACGGTGATCGTGGCCACGCCGAAGACAACCACCAAAAGGGCCGCCACGTTGCCCGCGAAGAAGCTGGGCAACTTGATCTTGCCCGCCAATTCCTCGACCGTGGCGTTCTTGCGCGCGGCGGCCACCAGCTCCTGCCGTTTCAGCTTGGCCTCATTCAGCAGAGCAAAGAACACAGTTAGCGCCACGATGATGAAGGCCAAAGCCGAGATCGAAGGCGTGATGCCGTACCGCACCTTTTGCGCCAGTTCGATGGTCAGCGTCGGGTATTCGCCAAAGGTGAAAGTGGTGGTGTTGTAGTTTTCGAACGATGCAAGAAACGCCAGCACTGCGGCGCTTGCAATCGCCGGACGCATGAAGGGCAGCAGGATCTTGCGGAATGCCTGTGCATGGGTCGCGCCAAGGTCCAGCGCGGCCTCGGTCAAGGCCACGTCATACCGCTGCAGACGCGCCACCAGAACCAGCATGCAGTAACTGGCGATAAAGGTGGACTGGCCAATCACCGTCAGGAAGATGCCGTTCGACAACACACTATCCGCGCCCAGCCCGAGCATCCGGTTGATCCGGTCCCAGAACACCAGTGTCGAAATCCCCAGCACAACGCCGGGGATCAGGATCGGCGCGATGATGATAGTGTAATAAGTCGCGCGCAGCTTGGGCCAGATTTGGGTCAGCATCAGCGCCCCCGCCAGCCCCATCGCAACCGACAAAACCACCGTACCGGCCCCGATGATCAGCGAGTTCTTGATGCCATTCAGGATACGCTGATCCTGAAACAGTTCTCCGAACCACTGGAAGGTCAGACATTCCCACGGGGTCATCCGTGGGAACGCGGACGAGTTGAAGGCTGTGACTGACATGATCACCAGCGGGCCCAGCAGATACAGGAAGAAGATCGCCAGATAGACCCAGATGCTAATACGCAGGAAGGACAGGTTCATTTCCCGATATCCCCCATATTCACCTTGAACAGGCGCATCACGGCCAGCACGAACAGGATACAGGTCACCAGCAGCACGATGGCGTAGGCGGCCCCCTGCGGCCAGTCATTATTATCGTTGAACTGCTGATAGATCAGCTGCGTGAACCACAAGCTGGACGGCCCGCCCAGAATCTGCGGCGCGGCCAGCGCACCGGCCGACAGCATGAACACCATCGTACAGCCCGAGCTGATCCCCGGCTTGGCGTAAGGAATAACTACCCGCCAGTGAATACGCCACCAGGGCGCACCCAGATCCCGTGCGGCCTCGATCTGGTTGTGGTCCAGACTTTCGATCACGTTATAGATCGGGAAAATCATCAGCAGGATGTAGGCATAGCCAAGCCCTGCATAGAGCGCGATATCGTTGCGGATAAAGTCAAACGGCGTATCCCAGATGCCCAGCCCCATGAACAAGGTATTCAGCACACCTGTCTCGCCAAAGATAATCCGCAAAGCAAAGGCACGCAGGATTTCGTTAATCCAGTAGGGGATGATCAGCATGATCGCAAAGATGCGGATGTGGCTGCCTTTGGACTGTCCCAGATAATAGGCGATCGGGTAGCACAGGATCAGGTTGAAAATCGTCACACAGACCGCAGCCAGCAAAGTGCGGAAAAACACGCGCAGATCAACTGCGTTATAGTCCTGACTGCCGCCTTCGGGGCCGTAGATCAGGTATTTGTAGTTCTCCAGCGTATAGACATCCTTTGGCCCGCCAATCTCGGGCGGAGGCAGGTTGGGCCGGAACGAGAAATCCAGCATCGACAACTGAGGCAAAATGATCAGACCGATGGTCCAGAAGATCACCAGACCCAGGATCGCCAACCCCATGCCGGTGCCGTTGCGGTTGAAGAATTCTTTCAGAAAACGGGGCATGTGATTTCCCCTATTCCGCAGCCAGCTCACCTGCCGGAACCAGAACCGCGTTGCGGGTCTCGTATTCCAGCCGGATGGTCTGGCCTGTGTGATCCTCGAAGGATTGCCCGACATTGGGCAGGGATACCTTGATCTCTTTACCACCGTCGCCTTCGGTGAAGATGTTGAAGACGTTGCCTTCGAATTCCTCATGCTTCACACGTGCCGTAACGCAGTGGTCGCCCGGGGCGTCATCGGAAGCGATAGCAAAAGCTTCGGGCCGGACGAACATCATTGCGTCATCTCCTTCGCGCATCTTCCCTTGATTGGCGGTTGAAATCCGCGCTACAAGATCGCCCGTGCGATTGGTCGAGATCACGGCTTCAGTCCCCATGACCTGCTTGATCTTTCCTCGGAACACGTTGTTTTCCCCAACGAACGAGGCCGCAAAAGCCGTGTTTGGGTCATTGTAAATCGTCTTGCCGTCAGCAATCTGGTCGATCACACCCGCCCGCATCACGGCGATGTTGTCGGACATGGTCAGCGCCTCGCCTTGATCGTGGGTGATGTAAATAAAAGTAATCCCCACACGTTGCTGAATCTCGCGCAGTTCGGTGCGCATATGCTGGCGCAGCTTCAGGTCCAGCGCCGAGAGCGGCTCGTCCAGCAGCAATACGTCGGGTTCGGCGCACAGGGCGCGCGCGATGGCCACACGCTGACGCTGGCCGCCTGAGAGTTCACTAGGCAGTTTGTCGCCCTGCCCCGGCAAGGCGATCATGTCCAGCAACTCATCCGCGCGTTTGCGGCGCTCTCTGGCACTGGCTCCTTTGATTTCCATTGAGAAGGTGATGTTCTCCCAGACCTTCATCAGCGGAAACAGCGCGAGGTTCTGGAAGATCAGTGCAGTGGGCCGTTTGTTCGGGCCGATCCCGCGCATGTCGTTGCCACCGATCAGAACCTTGCCTTCGCTGGGATCAAGAAAGCCGGAAACAGCCCGCAAGATCGTCGTCTTGCCGCAGCCCGAGGGGCCAAGGAACGAAAAGAAATCCCCCCCGTTGATGTTCACATTAGCATCCCGCACGGCGACGAAATCGCCGAACCGAATCCACAGGTTTTCCAGATCTACACCGACCCCTGCACTCATTTTAGGTATCTCCGTCTGGTGCGGATAGGGACCACACCGATATTGGGTCCGTCACGCCAAAGCGCACGGATGGATGGCCCCCCGCGACATCGCGGAGGGCTTCGTTTCAAAGCGATCAGGCGCTTTTGAACTTGTTGACGAACTCAGTCCGGGTTTCGGCGTACCACGGTGCCTCAGCCGGCCACGGGTTGAGGTTGGCCAGCGAGTCGCCCGGATAAGCCTCGGCAAAGTTCTTCTTGTAGGTGTCGCCCGAATATTGATCGGCACCCAGAACGGGCGAGTTATAGCCGTGGCTGTCGATCGCCACACCAGCCGGCTTCGCCTGATAGGCAAAGTCGATGAAGGCGTAGATCTGATCGATATTTGTCGCACCGGTCGGAATCGACATACCGTCAACCCAGGCCATCGCACCTTCGACAGGGGCTTGGTAGTGTACAGGCTCGCCTGCTGATTTCAGCGCCAGCGGTGGGCCGTCCCAAGTCTGACCAACCACAACACCTTCGTTCAGCAGACCGTTTTTCTGAGTATCCGCGTCATTCCAGATCAGCTTGATCCGGTTCTTGCGCTCGATGCACCAGTCGGCGATCTGGCCCCAAACCTTGCGCATGGTGTCTTCGTCACCATAAGCGGCCCAGACCGAACCCGGTTCCATCTCACCGGAACGTTCCATGTAAAGACCTGCGCCCAGCATCATCGAATGCGCGCGACCCATGGTTTTGCCCGCGTTCTCCTCGGACCATACATCGCCATAAGACGGCGCATCGCCTTCGGGCAGCCATAGATCGGTGCGATAGGCAATGCCCTCGGTGCCCCAGATATGCGGCAGCCAATGCACGCCCGCATCGCCAAAGTTCCACGCATCCGTGCCAATTGCGGCCATCGCCGGGTTCACCAGATCAATCGGCACCTTGTTCATGTCGAAGGGCTGCAACAGCTCCAGCGGTTCCCACTGCAAGGACCGGTTGTTGGTGGGCGAGACGATGTCAAAGCCCTGGCCTTTGGTGGCCTTCATCTTGTTGATGATCTCTTCGTTCGAACCAATACCAGTATAGTTGACCTTGATTCCGGTCAGGGTTTCAAACTCCTGCAGGAAGGACGGCGGCAGGTAGTCCGACCACATCAGGATGTTGATTTCACCCGACGAGGCCAGCGCGCTTTTGCTATAAAGCGGGGCAGCCAGCGCCGCCGCACCAGCGCCTTTCAGGACTGTCCGCCGGGACAGGGTCTTGAATTCAGTCATAGTTGTATCTCCCGTTTTCATTAGTTTTTTGTTTTTGTGTTTACACGCTAGACCTTTGCGAGACCTCTGTCAGTCCAAAAGTGACAGTTATCAGTTTTCATAGGTCCAGTTTGCGCTGCTCTCTTGCACGATCCTGTGCGCAATTCAGCAAATGCACGGCTCTGGCCCGAAAAACATCAAAATTGCAGAAACGTTAAAAATATGCCGCTTGATCCACATGCCGATAAATGAGGCAAAACGGAGCAGACCCGCTTACATGTCGAGTGAAGCAGGCAAAACCAGATATGAGAGTGCTTTAGTGATTTCCAGAAGAATCAGGATGTTGCGCGCATGCTTTTGCCATCATGGAACAAGTGAACTTTCTCAGGGCTAGCCGAGACTCCGACTGTTTGCCCTCTTTTGCCGCGTTGAATCCCTTGCAATTTGGCAATGACGGCTTCGGCGCCTTTACGACTCTCGAAATACAGCAAAGTCACCTCGCCCAATGCTTCTGTGAAATCGACAACGCCTTCGAACGCAGGGTTTTCATCGGTGGGTACAAAGTCTTCGGGCCGGATGCCAACATTGACCTGCTTGCCAATGTCTTGCTCTTGGGTCGCGATACTGCTTGTAACCGTTCCGCCTGAATCCAGATCAACCACCGTCTCGGAACCAGTTTGCACGATGACACCTGGCAACAGGTTCATCGCCGGAGAGCCTATGAACTGCGCGACAAACTCATTGTCGGGTGTTTCATACAACTCCAACGGAGTACCAACCTGTGCGATACCCTTGTTGGCCAGAACAACAATCCGAGTGGCCAGTGTCATGGCCTCAACTTGATCGTGGGTCACGTAGATCATTGTGCTGTCGGGCATCGCCTCTTTCAGGCGCGCAATTTCAATGCGCGTCGCAACACGCAGGGCCGCGTCGAGGTTCGAAAGCGGTTCGTCGAACAGATAGACCTTGGGATCGCGCACAATGGCCCGCCCAATGGCAACCCGCTGACGCTGCCCCCCGGACAGAGCCTTGGGCAAACGGTCCAGAAACGGTTCAAGCTGAAGTATACGCGCGGCGCGTTCGACAGCGGCATCCACATCCGCCGCAGGCATTTTGGCGATCTTGAGGGCAAAGGCCATATTCTCGCGCACGGTCATGTGGGGATAAAGCGCATAGCTTTGGAACACCATCGCAATGCCGCGCTGCGCCGGGGGCACATCGTTCATCACCTGCCCTTCGATCTCAAGCGTCCCGCCCGAGATCTTCTCCAGCCCTGCAATCATACGTAGCAAGGTGGACTTACCGCAGCCCGAAGGGCCGACGAAAACGATCAGCTCGCCCCGGTCAATGTCCAGATTGATGTTCTTCAGAACATCCACATGACCATATGTCTTGGCCACGTCCGTGAGTTTGAGTTCAGACATAACCTACCCCTTGTCCCGCGCCAGCAGACAGAATTGCGCAGCGTCGAGGGACAATGCCCCTTCCCCGTCGACGCTGCCCAACTCCTCCCCGATTATGTGCCATTTTCCGTCCGGCAGAGTGACCTCAGCCGGGTCCGAGCCCAGGTTGAAGGCGCAGAAAACCTGCTCGGTCGGCGCGTCGCGCAGAAAAGTCAGAACAGGACCGATTTGGGTCATCTGCATCTGCTCCCCGGACATCAGTGCCGGATGCGCATGCCGCAGCGCAATTGCGCGACGATAGTGGCGCAGCATCGAGTTCGGGTCCTGTTCCAGCCTGTCTACCGCGCGCTCGGCTTGCAGCGGGCTGACGGGCAGCCAAGGACGACCGGCGCTAAATCCCGATTGCTCGTCCTGCGCGGCCCAGACCATCGGCGTGCGGCATCCGTCGCGGCCTTTGAATTCTGGCCAGAACTCGATGCCGTAGGGATCTTGCAGGTCTTCGAATGCCACATCGGCCTCGGGCAGGCCCAGTTCCTCACCCTGATACAGGCAGGCAGAGCCGCGAAGGCACATCATCAGCACCGCGTGCTGTCGAACGGCCTCGTCGCTTAATCCCCAACGTGTCGCGTGTCGCTGAACGTCGTGGTTCGAGAAGGCCCAGCAAGGCCACGCATCACCGGCCTTGTCCTCTAACTGATCGAAAACCTGTTTGGCGTAAGACGCAGTCAATGCGCGTTTTTCCAGAAACTCGAAGGCGTAGCACGTGTGCATCCGTTTATCGCCGGTGGTGTATTCGCCCATGATCTCAAGCCCGCGCTGCGCGTCGCCGACCTCACCCAGACAAGCGCGGCCTTCATATTCGTCGGTCAACGCACGCAACCGTTCGAGGAAGGCGATATTCTCAGGCTGGCTTTTGGAGAAAAGGTGATCTTGATGGTTATAGGGGTTCACCATCGGCGCAATCGAGGCGTTGCGCTGATCCATCGGCAGGCCGGGGTTGTCGCGCAGCTGCTTGTCGTGGAAGTAGAAGTTGATCGTATCCAGCCGGAACCCATCGACACCCAAATCCAGCCAGAACCGGGCCACATCCAGCAAGGCGTCCTGAACCGCCGGGCAATGGAAATTCAAGTCGGGCTGCGAAGTCAGGAAGTTGTGCAGATAATACTGCAACCGCCGCGAGTCCCACTGCCAGGCCGAGCCTCCGAAGATTGACAACCAGTTGTTTGGCGGCGTTCCGTCCGGTTTCGGGTCCGCCCAGACATACCAATCGGACTTTTCGTTTTCGCGGTTGGACCTGCTCTCACTGAACCACGGGTGCTGATCCGAGGTGTGCGACAATACAAGGTCAATCATCACTTTCAGCTCAAGCCCATGCGCCCGATCCAGAAGCTCTTTGAAATCAGCCATCGTTCCGAACATCGGATCGACATCGCGGTAATCGCTGACATCATAACCGAAATCCTTCATCGGAGATTTGAAGAACGGTGATATCCAGATCGCATCGACCCCAAGCGAGGCGATATAGCCCAGACGCTGAGTAATCCCTTTCAGGTCGCCAATTCCGTCGCCGTTGCTGTCCTGAAAGCTGCGGGGATAGATCTGATAGATCACACCGCCGCGCCACCAATCGGACGCTGCTTGGGTTACCTTGGTTGTGTTCACAGTGTTCTGCACGTTCATCAGAAGCCTCTATTTGACGGATCCGGCCAGCAAGCCCCGGACCAGATATTTTTGCATTGCGAAGAAAACGATCAGCGGTACGGCGATCGACACGAACGCCGCCGTGGCCAGAATTTCCCAGTTGCCGCCCCGCGTGCCCAGCAACTCGACAATTTGGTTGGTCATGACGGTGGTCTGACCCGACGCGTCGATCAAAAAGACCTTGGCGACCAGCAGATCATTCCAAGTCCACAGGAACTGGAAGATCGCGAAAGAGGCCAGCGCCGGGAAACTCAGCGGAAGGATCAGTTTGGTGAAGATCTGGAACTCGGTCGCTCCGTCGACCCGCGCGTTTTCGATAAGGTCTCGGGGAAGGCCAGCCATGTAGTTGCGCAGCAGGTAGATTGCCAGCGGCATCCCGAACCCGGTATGGGCCATCCAAACCCCAAGATATCCTTTCCCGATCCCGATATTGAGGTGGAATTTCAAGAGTGGGATCAGCGCCAGTTGCAACGGCACCACCAACAATCCAACTACGGCAGCAATCAGCAGGGCACGGCCGGGGAAATCCATCCACGCCAACGCATAGGCCGCAAAGGCGGCCACCAAGATCGGAATGATTGTCGCCGGGATGGTCACAGTCAAAGTATTGAAGAACGCCCGCCCCATGCTGTCAGAGGAATCTTCGGCCAACAAAACCTTGTGGTAATTGGCCAACGTGAACTCGGGCGGCAATTCTGCGGTCACGAACACACGGGCACCTCGGCTGCCGGTGAATTCTTCCGAATTCTCCATCCTGTAGTTGCCTTGCGCGTCCACGGTGATCGTACCACCCCGACGCAGCTCAGCAGTGTCACCCGGATCAAACGCATCCACAGCCCGAGAGCTGACACCCCATTGAGAGATCGTAGCCGTCGTGCCCGAGTCGAACAGATTACCCTCGATCACGTAAATCCCGTTTTCCAGCACCTGTGTGTCCGGCGCGGCGGACCGCAAAGTCAGGTTCTGTTCAGACGGGAAGAGAGATTTCCACCAGCCGCTTGTGGCAATCTGATCCGCCGTGCGAAAAGACGAGATCAACAGCCCAAGTGTTGGCACCACCCAAAGCACGACCAGAAATATGACCGAGGCATGGACGACCCAGCGCAGCGCCGGTTTGGTTCCTGCAATATCGCTCATGGCCTCACTCCATCTCTTTGCGCGCGTTGCGCACGTTCCAGATAAGGATCGGAGTGACCAGCAGCATGATCACCATGGCCGAGGCCGACCCCACACCCCAGTCATTGGCGCGGAACAGCTTGTCATACATGTAGTTGGCCAGAACCTGTGTCTCCCACTGGCCGTTGGTCATGGCAAAGACGATGTCAAAGACCTTGAGCACGGTGATGGTGATCGTGGTCCATACGACCAGGATTGTGGTCTTGATCTGCGGCACCTTGATACGGAAGAAAATCTGGAACGGGTTGGCGCCGTCCAGAATGGCGGCCTCGACGGTTTCTTCGGGGATGCCACGCAAGGCCGCGGACAGGATCACCATGGCAAAACCGGTTTGTATCCAGATCAGGACGACCATCAGGAAGAAACTGTTCCAGAACGGGATAGTCAGCCAAGTTTGCGGCTCGGTCCAGCCAAAGAAAATGTAAAGCGCGTTCAGCATCCCGATCTGATCCTGTTCGGCCGGGCGAGTGTCATAGACCAGCTTCCAGATCACCGATGCACCCACAAAAGAAATCGCCATCGGCATGAAGATCAGCGACTTGGCGATATTGCCCCAACGAATGCGGTCGGTCAGTTGCGCAACCAAAAGACCCAAAGCGGTGGACATCGCCGGCACGATGATCAACCAGAACATGTTGTTGCGCATGGCTTCCCAGAATTTGGGCTCATTCGCCATCTGGATGTAGTTTTCCAGGCCCACCCATTCATAGCCCCCACCGGGTACCCGATCCGTAAGGGACAAGCGCAGCGTTTCGACCACCGGATAGGCCAGATACAGGCCCAACGCCGCCAACGCCGGGAACAGGAACAGCCACGGGCGGATCATGTTGGCGCGGTTGATATTGCGTCCTGCATTCGGGCCGCGCGCCGGGAACAGCACTTTGTCCAGAAATTGGTTGGAGAGGTAGAAATAGCCCACACACCCTGACACGCCGATGGCGATGGTCAGCAGGCCCTGTAATGCCGGATGCATGCCGCGTCTCCCTTGCGACGGTGGCAGGCAACCCGAACTGGCGGGTTGCCCGATCAGGAACGCTTAGTCCAGCGCGTCCCAGGAGGATTGGATTTCGTTGGCAACCTCTTCCGCCGAGGCCCCGCCAGCATAGTCGACCATGCCGGTCCAGAACGTCCCTGCGCCAACACCGCCGGGCATTAGGTCAGACCCGTCAAACCGGAAAGTGGTCGCACCCAGAAGGATGTCGTTCATCTTCTTCAACGTCGGGTCCGAGAACAGCGAGGTATCAACACCCTTATGCGGTGTCAGGAACCCGGTTAGCTGCATCCAGGTCTCGTGCGCTTCGGGGGTCTGCAGATACTCGATCAAAGCATGAGCGCCTGGGCTGTCATTGGTGATCGCCCAAAGCGTGCCCGCACCCAGAACCGGGCTGCCCAAGTTCTTGCTTTCATAGGCCGGGAAGTAGAAGAAGTCCGCGTCCTCACCCACGACCGTGCCTTCCGGGAAGAAAGCCGGAATGAACGATGCCTGACGGTGCAGATAGCATTGCGGCGGAGAGCTGAACATGCCTTTGGGACTGTCGCGGAAATCGGTTGTGGCTACGGCCCCTGCCCCACCAGCGACATAGTCGTCATTGCGGGCGAAGGCTCCGAATTCTTCGATGGCCGCGATGACCTTTGGGTCATTGAACTTCATCTCATTTGCGACCCAGGCGTCATAATCCGCGGGCGATTGTGTGCGCAGCATCATGTCCTCGACCCAGTCGGTCGCGGGCCAGCCGGTCGCTCCGCCAGACCCCAGACCGATGCACCAAGGCGTCTCGCCGTCCGCCACGATCTGGTCCGTCAAAGCTTTGAGTTCTTCCATCGTGGTCGGCACTTCGTACCCGGCGTCTTCGAAGTTCTCGGGAACATACCAGACCAGCGATTTTACATCGACCTTGTAGAAAAATCCGTAAAGATTGTCTGCGCCGTCCGGACCTGCGTAAGTCCCCAGATCGACCCAGGATTGACCCGCAGCGTAATTGTCGCGAATCCAATCGGATGTGCCATCTGCCAAAGGCGTCAGAAAGCCGGATTTGGCCATATCCGCCGCCAGACCGGGCTGCGGGAACACCGCAACGTTAGGGGCAGATCCTGCTTCCGCATCGATGCGGATCTGCTGTTCGAAACTATCCGAGCCGACATAGGCGTACTCATGCCCGGTCGCGGCAGCAAAGCCGTCCAGCACCTTTTCGACATTTTCCTGATCCGGCCCCAACCAGGGGCCAAACACCGTGACCTTGTCGGCATGCGCCGCGCCCGCCATCAGGGCGAACGTTGCCGCGCCTGCGTAAAGCGAGTGTTTCATGAATTCTCCTCCCAACTCTGTCGCGCCCGTGAGACTCAATTTTCAAAGCGCTTTGAATGACGGGTTTTATCCGCTAACATTCAAGTTCTGTCAATATTGGGTTTGAAATTCGCCAAAAAATTAATAAAACACACGGTATGTAGAAACAAGTTGACCCAATAGGAAAACCCATTCACAACAGTTTTGCCACCAATTTGAAGGCGCTTTGAAACTAAATGAACCTAAAGCAGCTCTCAGAAATCCTTGGTCTTTCGCAGACAACGGTCAGTCGCGCGCTGAACGGATACCCCGAGGTGAACGAAGCCACGCGAGAGCGGGTTCAGGCTGCGGCGACCGAACACGGCTACCGTCCGAACAGCCGCGCCAAAGGGCTGGCCACGGGGCGTTCTATGGTGATCGGGCATGTGATTCCCAGCTCAGCGCAACATGAAATGGTGAACCCGATCTTTGGGGATTTTGTAGCGGGGGCCGCTCGGACCTATGGCGCGCATGGCTATGACATGATGTTCACCAATGCCGACGATACCTCGATCGAACGCACCTATCGGGACTTGTTCCAACGCGGCGCTGTCGACGGGGTCGTTCTGCAAGGCCCCAAGGTCAACGAACACCGGATCGAGGTTTTGACCCGCATGGCGGTTCCGTTCATCGTCCATGGCCGCTCGACCGGGATCGAGGTGCCGTATGACTGGGTCGATGTGAACAACAAAAGCTCATTCCTGAGGGCGACCCGATTTCTGATTGATCTGGGGCATAGACGTATCGCGCTGATCAATGGGTTAGAGGATATGGATTTCGCCCAACGTCGCCGCGAAGGATATCTGCAGGCTCTGCAAGAAGCCGATCTGACGCCCGAACCCGCCCTGATGCGCAGCGCCGAGATGACCGAGGTTTACGGCCATCACGAAGCCCGCGACATGCTGCAACTGGATAACCCCCCGACGGCCATATTGGTCTCGTCAATGATTTCTGCCATTGGGGTGCGGCGCGCCTTGAATGAGGCTGGGCTGAAAATGGGTCGCGATGTATCGGTCATCGCGCATGATGACGACCTTTCCTATCTCAAGAATGGACAGGACGTACCGATCTTTACTGCAACGCGATCCTCGGTCAGGCAGGCTGGGGAGATCGCCGCCGAAATGCTGATTGACCGGATCAAAACACCGGACGACCCGGTTAAAACTAGATTGCTGGAGGCCGAACTGGTAGTTGGCGGCTCGACCGGCCCCGCTCCTGACAGGTTCTGAACATGAAATATACCCGTGCTGATTTCCCCAAAGATTTCCTCTTTGGTGTCGCAACCTCTGCCTATCAGATCGAAGGCCACGCGCAGGGTGGCGCAGGTCAGACCCATTGGGACACGTTTGCGAACACGCCCGGCAACGTGGTGCGCGGCGAAAACGGAGACCTCGCCTGCGATCACCTCAACCGTTTCGATCAGGACTTTGATCTGGTGCGCGAAGCGGGGTTTGATTGCTATCGCTTTTCAACCAGTTGGGCACGGGTTTTGCCAGAAGGACGCGGTCAGGTTAACGAAGCCGGGTTGGACTATTACGACCGGCTGACCGATGCGCTACTGGAACGCGGTATTCGCCCCTGTGCGACGCTCTATCATTGGGAACTGCCCTCGCAGCTGGCGGATCTGGGCGGGTGGCGCAACCGGGATATTGCCGGATGGTTCGCCGATTTCACCGAGGTCATCATGGGCCGCATCGGCGACCGGATGTTCAGTGTTGCCCCCATCAATGAGCCCTGGTGCGTCAGCTGGCTGAGCCATTTCGACGGCCACCACGCCCCCGGCCTGCGTGACATCCGCGCGACGGCCCGCGCGATGCATCATGTTCTGCTGGCGCATGGCCGTGCGATCGAGGCGATGCGCGGTCTGGGCATGTCCAATCTGGGCGCGGTGTTCAATCTGGAATGGGCCGAACCCGCCGATGACAGCGCCGAGGCGCGCAAGGCCGCTGACCTCTATGACGGTATCTACAACCGGTTCTTTTTGGGCGGCGTGTTCAACAGAGCCTATCCTCAAAATGTTCTGGACGGGCTGGAACCCTATCTGCCAACCGGCTGGCAGGATGATTTCGACACGATCGGCGCGCCGGTCGACTGGTGCGGACTGAACTACTACACCCGCAAACTGGTCGCGCCCGCCGACACCGCCTGGCCCGGCCTGCAAGAGGTTCCCGGCCCCCTGCCCAAAACGCAAATGGGGTGGGAGATTGAACCTTCCGCCCTGACACGTTTCCTGACCCGGGCCGCGCGGGAATATACCGGCGATCTGCCGATCTATGTGACCGAAAATGGCATGGCCAGCTCTGAGCGCCAGCAAGATAAGGACCGGATCGACTACCTCAACCAGCATTGGGCCGCTGTGAAAGACGCGTTGGATCAGGATGTGCCCGTCAAAGGCTATTTTGTCTGGTCGCTTCTGGACAATTACGAATGGGCCTTGGGCTACGAAAAACGCTTTGGTCTGGTTGATGTGGATTTCGACACAATGGAGCGGACGCCCAAAGCGTCCTTTGAGGCGGTGAAAACTGCCCTCGCCGGTGCACAAGTCTCCGTCCCCCTGGCACAACCCGCCGGAGCCATGCATGAACACTGGAATCTGGTGGCTGATATCGGCGGGACCAACACCCGTTTGGGCGTTATCTCAAACGGAAAGCTCACCGATCTGCGCAAATATCCGACGGGTCAACTGCCGCAACTGCTTGAGGCGTTTCACAGCCTGCGCGACGAGATTGGCACCGACCCCCGCGCGGTTGTCGCCGCCGGGGCGGGCCCGGTGCGGGATGGTACGATCCGCCTGACCAACGCGCAGCTTGATTTGTCCGAGGATGACATCGGACGCGCGACTGGCGCGCAACATACTTTTGTGATCAATGATTTCACCGCAGCGGCGTGGTCTGTGGCCGAAATCGGTGCCGGTGACGTCGAGGTCTTGCAGGGTGCGGAAACCCCACCGGTCGGCACCCGCTTGGTCGTTGGGCCGGGCACCGGCCTAGGGGTGGGGTCGTTGCTCTATTCCGAGGGACACTATCATACAGTATCCGGCGAAGGCGGCCATGTGGGCCTATCCCCGCGCCACGCTGACGAGGTCGAAGTGTTTCGCGCCGCCCGCGAGGTCGCGCCCGAGTGTTTCTTTGACGACTCGCTAACCCTTGAAGCCGAGATGTTCCTGAGCGGCACCGGCCTGCCCATCCTCTACCAAGCCATCCAACTCGCAGCCGGTCAAACCAGTGCGGAAACCCGGCCTGCAAAGGATATCCTGCAAGACGCGCTGGCCCAAACCAACCCTCATGCGGTACGCGCGGCCCATATGTTCACCACTCATCTGGGGGCCGTCATGGGCGATATGGCTGTGACCATGATGCCAGCGGGCGGCGTTTTTCTGGTGGGCGGCGTGGCCGAAAAGAACCGTTGGCTGTTCAAGGACGCCTTCCGCGACGCTTTCAACGCCGGGGGGCGGTTCAGTGAGCTACGCCGGTCGATGAACCTCTATGTCTCGGAACAGGATGAATTTGGCATTGTTGGCGCTAACAATTTCTGCAAAAGTGCCCTCGCGCGTCGGATGGCCTGACGCGGCCAAACTGGAAAGGTCCCGGCATGATCCTGTGCTGCGGTGAAGCGCTGATCGACATGATCCCCACCCCAATCACCGACGGGGCACAGGGCTTTGTCCCCCATTCAGGCGGAGCGATCTTCAATACCGCCATCGCGTTGGGTCGTTTGGGCGCATCGGTCGGAATGCTCACTGGTTTGTCCCGCGATATGTTCGGCGATCAGCTTGTCGACGCCCTAACCAACAGCCACGTAGATCAGACGCATGTCATTCGCTCGGATCGTCCAACGACTTTGGCATTCGTACAGTTGAAAAACGGCCACGCGACCTACTCGTTTAACGACGAAAACACAGCGGGCCGAATGCTGATGCCCAAAGACATGCCGCCGCAGTTGGCCGGTGTTACGGCCCTTTATTTTGGCGGGATAAGTCTTGCTTGCGAACCCTGCGCTGATGCCTACGCTTCAGTTCTGGAGCGGCATGGTTCTGACCGCGCCGTTATGCTGGACCCTAATATCAGGCCGGGCTTCATCAAGGATGAGTCACGGTATCGAACGCGGTTGAACCGGATGATATCGCAGTCGGATATTGTAAAAGTATCGGACGAGGATCTTGATTGGATTCTTCCCGGACAAAAAGGTACCGCTGACAAAGCCCGGCGATTGCTACAAGACGGACCTACCGCCTTGATTGTAACGAAAGGCAGCGATGGGGCTTCGGGCTATTTGGCAGACGGAACAGAAATATCGACACCCTCCAACCCGGTAGAAGTTGTCGATACGGTCGGCGCTGGCGACACGTTCAATGCGGGCGTTCTTGCAGAGTTGCAGAAATCCGGTCACTTGACCAAGTCAGCCGTACGCCATCTCACAACTGATACGCTAGGCGCGGCCCTCATCAAAGGGGCACAGGTTGCTGCGATCACCGTATCACGCGCCGGAGCAAACCCACCATGGGCGCATGAGCTTTGAGCTGAAGAGGCACAGATGAAACGATCTGAAATTAATTCCATCAAATCCGAAGCAGAGGCATTCATTCACTCTTTCGGGGCTGTATTGCCTCCGTTCGCCACGTGGTCGCCTGACCGTATGCGCAGCGATGATGCGCAAGGGATTCGAGACCGTAGTTTGGGCTGGGATATCACCGATTACGGGCAAGGCCGGTTTGATGAGCTGGGATTATTCCTTTTCACCTTGCGCAACGGCGACGTGACCGATCTGAATAAAGGCCGGGGGATGCTCTATGCCGAAAAGCTGTTGGTGTCTCGCGACAAACAGCTTTCGCCGATGCATCGCCACATCATCAAGGCCGAAGACATCATCAACCGCGGCGGCGGCGATCTTGTGATGGAGATTTATGCGTCGGACCCGGATGGCGGTATTGACCGTGACAACCCTGTCGTCGTCCCCAGCGACAGTTGTCCTGTAACCATCAAACCCGGAGAGCTATTGCGCCTGCAACCGGGAGAAAGCGTTACGCTAATGCCCGGGATATGGCACGCCTTCTGGGCGGAAAAGGGCGACTGCTTGATCGGCGAGGTCTCCACAGTTAACGACGACCGCACGGACAATGTATTCGAAGACCCTATCCCGCGTTTTGCAACGATCGAAGAAGATGTTGCGCCTGACTTCTTGCTGGTATCGGACTACTAGCCACATAAGTCCGTTTTACTAAACGGAAAAACTCGGTATCATTCTCAGGCGCACTGCAAAGCTGTGATAGTATGTCAGCGGTGAAAGGGCCCGAGGATGGTAACAAAAGCCGAGTTGGAAGCAGAAGTTGCGGAGCTCCGTCGACAACTGGAAGATAGGTCCCAGACTGAAAACCCTGCCAAAAGCGAAAGCGTAACCGAACAGATTTCGGACACACTGGATCAATGGACCTCGCAGATTGACGAGGTGCTGACGGAATTTGAGGATATCCCTCATAAGAAATCGATTATGTTTGCCATCGGAATCTTCGCGGTTGGCTACCTGATGGGCCGTTCCCGGTAGGAGACCACGCATGAGCCGCATTTCCCGAAATATTTCGATCATCCTGCGCGCCGAACGCCTGATTGCGCAACGGCAGGTTGCTGTCGCAGCGAAACGAACCGGCATCTACGCCGCGGCAGGATTTGCCATCGGTCTGGCTGTAGTGATGCTGAACATAGCCGGTTTCTTCTGGCTTTCGGCGACGCTGACCAAACCTGTGGCTGCTCTTATTCTGGCCGGGCTCAATCTGGTACTCGCCGTCTTGCTGGCATTGATCGCGAACTCGATGACTGCGTCGACGGATACAACCGCAGCCGTCGAGCTGCGCGATATGGCCCTGCAAGACATTGAGGTTGAAATAAAAGAAAACCTAACCGAAGCGCGAAATGTTGTCTCGGGCGTCCGGCGCGATCCAATAGGCGCGCTGACGCCAGAAATCGTCAGTGCGCTGTTGGGTTCCACGCTCAAGTACGCGCGGAACCGCAAAACGAAAGCAGATTGATTACATCATCGCTGCAGCGGCCCGCGCGATCACCATCTCTTCATTCGTTGGGATCGACAGAATTCGGACTCGGCTGAAATCGGTCGACAGAACTGTACCGCCATCTGCATTGCGTGCGTGGTCCATATCAATTCCGATCCACCGCATCCCATCACATACCATTTGCCGAATTGGGGCTGAGTTTTCGCCAACACCACCGGTAAAGACCAGTGCATCAATCCCCTCCAGCGCGGCCGACAACGCGCCCAACTCCCGACGGATGCGGAACACGTAATAGTCAATGGATTTGTGCGCATCGGGCGTATCCGCGGCCAACAGAGTCCGCATGTCCGAAGAAATACCTGAAAGACCCAAAAGTCCTGACTTGCGATATAGGACTTCGGCGATTTCATCGGCAGACAGGCCATCTTGCTGCATCATGTAAAGCACAACACCGGGGTCCAGTTGCCCGCTGCGCGTCCCCATAGGCAAACCATCCAACGCCGAGAACCCCATAGTCGATGCAATGGCACGCCCTCCGGACACCGCGCACATCGAAGCACCGTTGCCCAAATGCGCGATAACCACCCGGCCATCGTAAAGACCCGGTGCGATCTCTTTCAGCTTTTGTGTAATGTAGTCATAGCTAAGTCCGTGAAAGCCGTACCGACGCACACCTTTGTCATAATAGCTTTGCGGCAGCGCGAAGGTGTCATTGACCCACGGGTGCGTACGATGGAAGGCGGTATCGAAACAAGCGACCTGCGTCGTGTTGGGGAAAGCCGCGCTGGCGGCACGAATGCCCGCAAGGCTGTATGGTTGGTGCAGCGGCGCAAAGGGGATAAAGCTGCTGAGAGTATCAATAACAGCGTCGTCGATGCGAACAGGCTCGGAATATACGGTGCCCCCATGCACCACGCGATGCCCGATCGCACGGACATGAATGTCAGGCAGATATTCCTGCGCCAGTTCCAGAAACGCGTGGATTGCTTCGTCATGGCTTTTAGTATTGGTCAAAGGCCGGTCTATCGAACGCCCACCAGCGGATTGCGCCAGCAGACGCGGCGCGTCGCCCAAGCGTTCAATCTGTCCGCGCCACCGCATACTGGGGCGATTGTCATCCACCAGTTCATACAGCGCAAACTTGAGCGAAGAGGAGCCGGCGTTCAACGCCAGAACATGGTTAGCCATGGATTTTGCCTTTGGTTGCATTGGCGTGCAGCGCTGCCACTGCACAAGATGCCAGGCGCGACTCGTCGTCGTCTGACCGGGACGTCAGGATAATGGGCGCTGCCGCCCCTAGAACAATGCCGGCGGCCTCGGCATGAGAGATAAAAGTAAGCTGTTTCGCCACCATATTTCCGGCCTCGATATTCGGAGCGACCAGAATATCCGCAGCGCCGCCGACCTCGGACGTAATACCTTTGGTCCGTGCCGCGTTCAGGTCAACCGCGTTGTCCATCGCCAGAGGGCCGTCGACCAGACCACCTGTGATCTGACCCCGTTCGGCCATCTTGGACAGCAGCGCCGCGTCTACTGATGAGGGCATATGAGGATTTATCGTTTCAACCGCCGACAACACCCCAACTTTCGGGGTTTCGATCCCAATCGAGTGCGCCAGATGAATTGCGTTCTGGACGATATCCGCCTTGGTCTCGAGGTCAGGCGCGATATTGACTGCGGCATCCGTTACCATGATCGGCCGCGACATGCCCGGTACGTCCATTACGAATACATGCGACAGTCGCCGCCCGGTCCGCAGCCCCTTTTCCCGACGCAGAACCGCGTGCAACAGCTCGTCTGTATGCAGATACCCCTTCATCAAGGTTTCCGCCTTTCCTTCGACCACCAGGTCTACTGCCTTATGCGCAGCTAACCCATGGCTGGCGGCTTCAACGATCTCGATACCTGTCAAATCGGCACCCAGTTCGGCTGCAGCGGCTTCGATCTTGCCTCGGTTCCCCACAAGTATGGGCGTGATGATGTTGTTAGCATGGCCCAGCAAGGCACCGCCAAGCGAATTGGCATCCTCGGGGGCGACAACCGCTGTTGGCATCGGATCAAGCGGGCGCGCCTTTTCCAACAGCGCGTCGAAATGGCGATGGCGCTGAACAACTAGACCCGGAACTTCGACCGAATCGAACTCCATGTGTTGGGCGGGTGGCGTTACCTGAACACTTCCGCTGAGGACCAGAATATTGTCCCCAACGCGGTGCACTTCGGTTGTGCAGATCAGATCGCCGTCTTCCAGCTTTTCCGCGACAGTAACAAAGGCCGTCAGCTCATCCCCTGCCAAGACCGGAACATGAAAGCTCAGATCTGCACGTCGGGTCTGCGTCCCTGCGCCCGGCAGAATATTTCCCAACACCGCCGCCACCAGGCCCGCAGGCCACAACGCAGGTGCGACCGCTTCGGGCCGACCGTCGCCATCGCCATCATAAGCCGCCAGATGCAACGGATTATGATCACCTGATGCCGAGGCAAACGCGTACAGGTCGTCGACTGTACACAGTCGGGTCAATTGCGCCTCATCGCCAACTTCCAGTTGCGAAAACGTTCGATTTTCGAGGATTTTCATTCTGTATCAACTCTGCTTGATTTCAGCAGGCCGCTTTGCTGGTCTGCGAGTCTTTGATGTCCGAAGTGCCGCTGTCTTAGGCTCTGGCGCAGGCAGGTCAAGCACTTGTCGCAAGTCTCGAACCATAGCTATCAGCTCGGTTGTAGGTTGCGGAATATCTCCAACAATCCTCTCGATCAGATCAACAGCTTTGCTGCGCTCTTCCTCGGCGGGTAATAGATCAGACAAGCTGTCGAGGGCGCCTTGTTCGTCAAACGTCGTTATGATCGTCTGTTCGTGCAAAAGGCGGCGACGTTGTTCAACCGTCAGGTCTTTGAACGGATCCTCATGTTTAAACACATGAGCCCAACGATCCAATATTTCCGAGCGAAAACTTTGATTGCTGTAGGCCAGCAGGATCAACATGCGGACAACAGCTTCGGCGACGCCCCCGTGTTTCATATGGGCCAAAGCGGCCTGCACTTCGGGAAGGGCCTTCAGTCCTTCAGGGTCTGGCAAGGTTCGATGGGCCGCATTTTTTCGCCCAAACCACGTCGCCACCGGGCCGCCCCACATTGAAAAGAACGCGGCTTCGTACCAGGCATCGCGCAGGTCCCGGCCCAAGTCCATCATCTGCTCGATCCAGTCCCCTGTCAGTTTCTCCAATTGCAAAAAGGGATTGTCCTGCGCAGCAACCAAGCGGTTTTCCTTGGCCAAGTCAGCGGCCATTTTCACGGGCAACATCGCAGGCTGAGCGGAAGACGCCAACGCACGTTGCTGCCGCAAAGGATGAAGATCTTGCAAAGCCTGACCGGTGGTCGGCGTAACCGCAGATTGCACGAAAGGGCGGCCAAAGGTTTCGTAGATATTTGCCTGAGTTTCCGACATATGCGCTACAGCAGCAAAACAGGTCTCGTCCTGCTGCCCGTCATCCAGCGCTGCCACATCTTTCAGTGTCCGCTCCAAAAAGCGGACTTCGAATTTCTTGTCGAGCCCCTCGCCCTCGACGTTTTCGATCTTCATCTCATAAAGCCCCGGCGCCATGGCTTCGACCGTTTCAAGGGTCGAGGCAAGCTCGGTATGCTCTTTCCGCGCGACTTTGGACGATACGAAAATACCCAGATGCCCGACTTCGTCGTGCAACATGTAAACGATCCGCTGACCGCGCAGGCGGATTTCTTCTTCGTCGGTATAGGTTGCGGCAATCCAGTTCAGCGCCTGTTGAGGCGGTGTGATATTGTCACCCTGGCTGGCGAAAACAAATATCGGGCCCTTCACTGCCTTGATGTCGATTGGCACACCGGGCTCCAGCTGCGCCGTGTTCTTGACCAAACGATTGCCCACAAACAGCTGCTCGACGATCCAGTGGATTTCGGCTTCGTTCAAAATGAAGTAACCACCCCACCAGCGTTCAAAGTCCAGAAACCGCTGGCGGCCGCCTTCGGGATCACGATAGAGATCAAAGTACTTTCCAAAGTAATTCCGGCTGGGGTTCAGCTGTTCGAAATTCATCACCAGATTGGCACCGTCAAACTTGCCAGCACCCAGATCGGACCAAAACATCGGCTGCCATGTGCCGCCCAGAACTCCAGCATTGTACCGCATCGGGTTTTCCCCGACTTCGCCTGACCAAGGGGCAATCGGCGCTCCGTTCAGCACAAGCGGGCCCGTCAAATCGGGGTTGCAGGACGCCATGATCAACGTGGCCCAACCGCCCTGACAGTTACCCATGACAACAGGTTGAGGACTGTTGGGATGGCGGGCGTTTACCGTTCTGACAAATCCAGCCTCGGCATGCATGACGTCGGCAAGGGTCTGGCCCGGCACCGGGTCACGACCAAAGCTGACAAAATAAACCGGGTGCCCCTTGGATAGCGCTACCCCGACCTGACTGTCGGTTTTAAATCCGCCTATACCACCACCGTGGCCCGCCCTTGGATCAATGATCACATACGGGCGTTTGGTGTTGTCGATTTTGAGACCTTCAGGCGGCACGATCTGCAACAGCTGATAGTTGCAAGGCCGCTTGAGCTGCGCGCCATCCACCACAACTTCGTAATCGTAAACCAATACGGGTGGGCACCCAGCAGCTTCGTGTTCAAGGAAAATATCGCCGCGCTCACGCAGCACATCCATTGTCAAAGCGACCCGCTGGCTTGCGTCCTTCAGGTAATCCGCCCAATCCTTCGCAATGAACGATGAGCCAGCAATTCGCGCAGACGCGTCTGCAAGGCCCTGAAGCAGGTTTCGCGTACGCTCGGAGTGATCCGTCGCGATTTTACTGGATTGCAACGCAGCTGACTTTGACAAAAAGTTCCATTTGACCTGCGATTGTTCCAGCGCATTTTCAACGGCACTATAGGTTCTGTCATTTGCGACGGCTGCATCGCGGGCCATATCGGACCCGAACTGCAGAGACTTGGAATGTGTATTCGGTATCATGAGGGCATCCTTTAACCGACGATACTGTATCCGCCGTCGATGGGATGGACCCCACCGGTGACGTTGAATGCTTCGCGACTGGCAAGAAAAGCGGCATAGGCACCGACATCCTCGATCGTCGCCAAATGGTGCGTGGGTGCTCGGGCGGCGGCATCTGACAGCAGGGCATCGAATTCAGCCAGCCCAGAGGCAGCCCGTGTTTGTAACGGGCCAGGCGACAATGCGTGAACCGAGATACCCTTTGGCCCCAGCTCCGCAGCAGAATATCGAACAGCAGCTTCAAGCGCCGCTTTGACCGGGCCCATGATACTGTAATTTTCAACGACCCGGCTGGCACCCAGAAACGAGACCGTCATGCAGGTGCCGCCACGATCCATCAATGGTTCTGACAGACGGATCATACGCAAAAAAGAATGGACCGAGATATCCATGGCCAATGCAAACCCCTCGGCCGAGCTGTCCACAACGCGACCATGCAAATCATCACGCGGAGCAAACGCGATCGAATGCACCAGTGTATCCAGCCGACCCCACCGCGCGCCAATCTCATCAAACAGCGCCTGCGTCTGGTCTGGTTTTCGGACATCCAGCGGCATAACGATTTTTGCCCCGACCTGATCCGCGAGGCCTCGCACATGCAGTTCGGCCTTGTCATTGAGATAGGTCAATGCGACCTCGGCCCCCTGCGCATGCAGGGCGCGGGCACAACCCCAGGCAATCGACTGATCATTGGCCACGCCAATAACCAGCGCTTTCGTTCCATCCAGGCGGAACATGGTGCCGATCCCCTCGTTTTTTCTGCGCTGCAGCATAGGCGATTCCACCCAAAACCACAAAGTTTACGCTACGGCATAGCGTCCAAAACCGCCCATGCCGCAGCGCCGCATAACAAGAGAATGTAACAACCGCACAAGAGTTGTGCTGAATATCGGCGGGTTGCCAATTAGATGTCTAAAGTGTGCTCTTTCTCCCAACGCGAGAAATGGCTGACGAAGGAATTCCATTCCTGATGCTTCATCTTCAGGTAGGCGCTGGAAAATTCGTGCCCCATCGCCGCCTTCAGCCCCGCGTCACTGTCATAGGCGCGCAGCGCGTCCAGCATGTTCAACGGCAGTTTCGGTGCGTCGGTCACGGTGTGACCCTCGGCATACATGTCGATATCATGACGCGGGCCGGGATCGGCTTTGGAGCGCAGCCCGGACAGCCCCGCCGCGATGATCACCGCTTGCAGCAAATAGGGGTTCGCAGCCCCGTCCGCCAAACGCAGCTCGAACCGGCCCGGACCGGGCACGCGCACCATATGGGTGCGGTTGTTGCCCGTCCACGTCACGGTATTGGGTGCCCAGGTCGCGCCCGACATGGTGCGCGGCGCGTTGATGCGTTTGTAGGAATTCACCGTAGGATTGGTGATCGCCGCCAGCGCGCTGGCATGTTTCATGATCCCGCCGAGGAAATGCTTGCCCTTCTCGCTCAGACCGACCTCGCCAGTCGGGCCGTCGCCGTCACCCGCGAATACGTTGGTCTTGGCATCAGCCCCCGGTGCATCCCAGACCGAGATATGGGCGTGGCAGCCATTACCTGTCAGCCCCTCGACCGGTTTGGGCATGAAGGTGGCGCGAAACCCGTGTTTCTCGGCCACGGATTTAGTCATGAACTTGAAGAACGAATGTTTGTCGGCGGTGCGCAGAACATCGTCAAACTCCCAGTTCATCTCGAACTGGCCATTAGCGTCCTCATGGTCGTTCTGATAGGGGCCCCAGCCCAGTTCCAGCATATAGTCGCAAATCTCGCGCACAACGTCATAGCGGCGCATCACCGCCTGCTGGTCATAGCAGGGTTTGGCGGCGGTATCGAACGGGTCGCTGATCTGTTCGCCATCGGGGGTCAACAGAAAGAACTCGGCCTCGACCCCGGTTTTGACATGCAGCCCTTCGGCGGCGGCCTCGTCGATCAGACGGCGCAGAACGTTGCGCGGGGCTTGGGCCACGTCTTCACCCTCCATCACACAGTCTGCTGCAACCCACGCAACTTCGGGCTTCCAAGGCAGCTGAATGACCGAGGACGGATCGGGCACCGCCAACATGTCTGGGTGCGCCGGGGTCATGTCCAGATAAGTGGCGAACCCGGCAAAGCCTGCGCCTTCGATCTGCATCTCGTCGATGGCTTGTGCGGGGACCAGTTTGGCCCGTTGTCCACCGAACAGATCGGTGAACGAGATCATGAAGTATTTGACGCCTTTTTCCTTGGCGAAAGCAGCCAGATCTGTCGTCATGGTCGGCTTTCCTTTCCCTGTTGAACCCAAAAGAAAAGGCGCGGCCCCGGTCAGGGTCGCGCCCGCTTGTCTCAGAACCCCGGCTTGCCCGGATACCACTCTGTCCCCGCCAGAGGCACGCGCGCCATGGCGGCAGCCTCCATCGTCAGGGCGCACAGGTCTTCGGGCTCCAGATTGTGCAGATCGTTGTGGCCGCAGGCGCGCGCGATGGTCTGCGCCTCAAGTGTCATGACCTTGAGGTAATTGCGCAGACGCCGCCCGGCCTCAACCGGGTCAAGGCGCGCCGCCAGCTCCGGGTCTTGCGTGGTGATGCCGGCCGGATCGCGGCCTTCATGCCAGTCGTCATAGGCCCCGGTTGTGGTGCCCAGCTTTTGATACTCGGCCTCCCATTTCGGATCATTGTCGCCCAAGGCGATCAAAGCCGCCGTGCCGATGGCCACCGCATCTGCACCCAGCGCCATTGCCTTGGCCACGTCAGCACCGTTGCGAATACCGCCCGAGATCACCAGTTGCACCTCGCGATGCACACCCAGATCTTGCAATGCCTGCACGGCGGGGCGGATACAGGCCAGCGTCGGGATACCCACATGTTCGATGAACACGTCCTGCGTGGCCGCAGTGCCGCCCTGCATCCCGTCCATCACCACCACATCAGCCCCGGCTTTCACCGCCAGCGCCGTGTCGTAATAGGGTCGCGTCGCGCCGACCTTCACGTAGATCGGCACCTTCCAGCCCGTGATTTCGCGCAGTTCGAGGATTTTGATCTCAAGGTCATCCGGGCCCGTCCAATCCGGGTGCCGACATGCCGAGCGCTGGTCGATCCCTTTGGGCAGGGTCCGCATCTCGGCCACGCGGTCGCTGATCTTTTGGCCTAGCAGCATCCCGCCGCCGCCGGGTTTGGCGCCCTGCCCCACCACGATCTCAATCGCATCGGCCTTGCGCAAATCGTCGGGGTTCATGCCATAGCGCGAAGGCAGATACTGATAGACCAGTTTCGAGGAATGACCGCGTTCCTCGGGTGTCATACCGCCGTCACCGGTGGTGGTCGACGTGCCCGCAGCGGACGCTCCGCGACCCAGCGCCTCTTTCGCGGGGCCGGACAACGCGCCGAAACTCATGCCTGCGATGGTGATCGGAATATCCAGCTGTATCGGGTTCTTGGCAAATCGCGTGCCCAGCGTGACTGAGGTGTCACAGCGTTCGCGATAGCCTTCCAGCGGATAGCGGCTGACCGAGGCCCCCAGAAACAGCAGATCGTCGAAATGCGGCACCTTGCGTTTCGCGCCGCCACCGCGAATGTCATAGATGCCCGTTGCCGCCGCCCGCCGGATTTCCGCGTTGACCGGGTTTGAAAACGTTTCAGACTGTATCGGCATCGTGCGTGGTGTGTGATCGTCCATAACGGTCTTCCTCAGTATTCTGCCGCGTTGTCGACATCGAAATTATACAGCTGGCGGGCCGAGCCATAGCGTTTGAACTCTTCGGGCTTGGCATCCGCGCCTGCGCGGTCCAGCAGGTCGGACAGTAGGGTCAGATGTTCGGGGCGCATCTCTTTTTCGATGCAATCCGCGCCCAGACTTTTGACCGAGCCGCGCACGAATAGCCGCGCCTCGTACAATGAGTCCCCCAGCGCGTCACCCGCATCGCCGCAGACCACCAGCGTCCCCGCCTGCGCCATGAAGGCGGACATATGGCCGATATTGCCATGCACCACGATGCTGATCCCCTTCATGGAAATTCCGCAGCGCGAGCTGGCATTGCCCTTGATCACCAACAACCCGCCATGGCCCGTGGCCCCGGCATATTGACTGGCGTCGCCTTCAACGATCACTGTGCCCGACATCATGTTCTCGGCCACGCCCGGCCCGACCGAGCCTTCGACCCGAACGGTCGCCTGCTGGTTCATCCCCGCACAGTAGTACCCGGTCGAGCCTTTGACCGTGACCTCAATCGGAGCGTCCAAACCAACAGCGATGGCGTGACTGCCCTTGGGGTTCTGAACCTGCCACTGGGTCTGGTTCGTCTCGGTGCTTTGGGCCTGAAGGGCGGCGTTCAGCCCGCGCAGGCCCTGTTCGGCAACATCATAGCTCTGCATTTTAGCGGCTCCAGAAATAGACGGTTGCGGGTTCGGGTTCCCAGACGCGGGCATCCTCGATCCCCGGCAGGTTGACCAAGGCGCGGTATTCGCTGCCAAAGGCCACGTACTGATCGGTCTCGGCCATCACCGCCGGTTTGCAGGCGATGGGGTCGCGAACCACGCCGAACCCATCCTTGGTGCCGACCACAAAGGTAAAGAACCCGTCGAGATCCTCAAGGCTGCTTTCCAGCGCCTCGCCCAAAGTGGCCCCATTTTGCATCCTCCACGTCAGATAGGCCGCGCCAACCTCGGTATCGTTCATGGATTCGATGCGCACGCCTTCACGCATCAGTTTGCGGCGCAGCGCATTGTGGTTGGACAGCGATCCGTTGTGCACCAAGCACTGATCCGCGCCGGTGTTGAACGGATGCGCCCCTTCTGTGGTGACGGCGGATTCAGTCGCCATGCGTGTATGGCCAATCCCGTGGCTGCCGGACATCGAGGTCAATTGGAATCGCTCCGCCACCTCTCGAGGCAATCCAACTTCTTTGTAAATTTCGATCGCATCGCCATCGGACATGATCCGTAGGCCAGGGCGCAATTCCCTCAGGGCCTGCCGCGCAGCGCTGACTTTGTCGTTGGCCACGCTCAGAACCGCATGAGTGTCATTGCGGCCCAAGCTGACGGGGCTGGTCAAGACGTCGGCCAAATCTTCGGCCAGAGTCTGAAAATCCGCATCCGGATTGTCGGATTGCACGGTGAGCTTTGCCTGATCTCCGACAGGTCCATAAATCGCGATCCCGGCGCTGTCCGGGCCGCGATCCGTCATTGTGATCAGCATATCTGTCAGCATCGCGCCCAATTGAGGCTCGAGCGTTTTGTCCTTCAAAAAAAGGCCGACAATTCCACACATGTGTCAGCTTCTCCTGTGTTGAGTTGGGCAGACGCTAACACCTGAACTTCAGATTATCAACAAAGGGAAATTAATATTCATAGGGGGAATATTTTCGGCTATCTATTTCCCCCGCATTCAAAAATCACGGAGAGCAACCCCGCAAAACCTCAGCAGCGGGTTATCAATCGCCGAATCGTGACTAACGCGTCTGCGGATATGAGATGATCGACAGGTAACGGGCTGGCAGTTTGCGCAGCACCTCGGGTCCATGCGGTGCGTCCGCATCAAAGAACAACGTATCACCCGGCTCCAGCAGATAGATTTGATCGCCGTGTCTGTAATCGACTTCGCCTTCAAGCATGTAGAGCATTTCAATCCCGTCATGCTGGAACGTCGGGAAAGTGTCGGACTCTTCCGTCAGCGTGATCAGATAGGGTTCGACCACAACACCGCTGGCATTAGACCCCATATGACCCAAAAGGCTGTATTGATGGCCTGCGCGTGTCCCGGCCCTCTCGGTTTCAATGCCTTCCCCTGCTTTGGTGTGGGTTGCGTTTCGGGTTTCTTCGTATCTGCGGAAAAATGCAGTAATCGGTGTGCTTAGGGCATTGGCCAACGATTGCAGCGTCGTCAATGAAGGCGATGTGTATCCGTTTTCGATTTTTGACAGCATACTGATGGATAACCCGGTCAGCCTCGACAATTCCGCAATTGTTACACCCTGCTGCAACCTCAACGCGCGGATTTCCCGACCGATCGCCGTTTCGAGATTCTTTTCACCGGGGTCCCTGACCTTGTGGGGATCCTGAGAAAACTGAGGTTTGGACCTATCGTTTGATGCTTTCACCAACCTATCCTTAACGTCTTTCGCTTCGTCGTTATCGCCTGCAATTTTCCTGAAAGGAAACATATTTTCAAAACTACATTCCTGCGCAACCTCCGGTGATTTGTGTTGACCGGCGATCTGATCTCGGGCAGTGACGCATTTGATGGTTCCCTGGGGCATGCTCCTGCGGTGAAAAGGGAATACGGTGAGGTTTAAGTGCCAAGTCCGTAACTGCCCCCGCAACTGTAGGCGGTGAGCGAAGCCAATATCCCACTGACATGAATAATGTCGGGAAGGGTGGCCAAGCCTCGACTCGCAAGTCAGGAGACCTGCCATCGCAACCGAAACCAACCCGGGGCGGGGCGTCCTGGAAGGAGGCTTGATGGTACCTCTTACGCCTTTATGCGCGACCGCGTTTCAGTACGGCCCCAGCGGCCGTGGAACAGGCGCTTGATGGTCGAGACCACTGATCATTTCGTTCTGATCTGCGCGACCTGTCAGGGTCTGGAGGCAGCGCAGCACATTGCGGATGCCTTGTGCCCTGAATTGCCTGCGGGTTTCGCAGTGCGCACAGTAGATTGTATGGCTGGATGCGATCACCCGGTCACTGTCGGATTTCAGGCCCTGGGAAAAGCCCAATACCTGTTTGGTGATATCGGCAGCGAGCAGGAGCTGAATGCTCTTGCCCAATTCGCCGCGCAATACCTGGGCAGCGCAACTGGTTGGACAAAGGCCACAGACAGGCCTGCGCCTCTGATAACTAAGACATTGGCGCGCATGCCGGCGTTGGCTGTTCGAGAAGCTCGATGATGAGCAGACCCTTCCTGCAGGCGCGTGGTGTAGCCTACTATTCTTTTCACGGTGACGTTCTGTTGCAGGACATCTCGTTCGATCTGGAAGAGGGGTCGGTTCTGGCCATTGCCGGTCCGAATGGCGCTGGCAAAACCACTCTGCTGAACTTACTATGTGGCGCTGAAGCTCTGTCTGAAGGCGACGTTCTGGTGCAAGAGCAGAGCTTGAAAACATTGTCAGCGACGGAGCGCGCCCGAAAAATTGCCGTCGTTAGTCAGCAGGAATATCCCGATGGGCGGTTGCATCTGCGTGACTATGTGGCACTTGGGCAAATTCCAATTCGCTCGGACCGCTCCTCTGAAGATCACGCAAACGACTTGACGCGAATTCTGGACCTGACCGGCCTTATGGAGCTTGCCGACAAGCGCATGGCAGTGTTGTCGGGTGGCGAACGTCAGCGCGCCCATATCGCGCGTGCGCTGGCGCAGAACCCTACTCTTCTGTTTTTGGACGAACCGACGAACCATTTGGATCCCGACGCCAAAGGGCGGATGCTGTCGCTGGTCGCTGGACTGGGGATAACCGTCATAATGATTGTCCATGACATTGTCATGATCCCCGAATTCGCCACCCATGTCGCATTAATGAAATCTACCCGGCTGACCGGCTTTGGCCCTGTTTCGGAGGTCCTGACGACTCAACATGTGCGCGACACGTTCGGCGTCGACTACTTGTTCTTTCAGCACGACGGTCGGATGATCCCTGCGCTGGACATACGAAAAACCACTGTTTCCCAACCCTCCAGGAGATTTCCAAAATGAAACATATCTTGTCCGTGGCTCTGGTTATGGCCATGGCGGGCGGTGTTGCTGCGCATGAAGTGACCGTAGACAATTGTGGTGAACCGCTGGTGTTTGAAACCCAGCCCGAACGGTTGGTCGTACATGACATGAACATGACCGACATGGCCTTTGCGCTGGATCTGCAAGACAAAATCGTCGGCCTCACGGGCATCACCGGCTGGTACAAAACCAGTCCTGAATTCGACACGCTACGTGGAGATATCCCCGAACTGGCACCGAAATATCCATCGGTGGAAAATATTGTCGCGGTTGAACCCGATCTGTTCTTCGCCGGCTGGTACTATGGAATGCGCCCCGGTGGGGATGTAACGCCAGAAACGCTTGCCCCGTTCGGGATCACAACCATGATCCTGACTGAAAGCTGCGTTCATTTGCATAAAGACCGCCCCGAGGCCAGCATGGACCTTTTGTTTGACGACATTCTGCGACTGGGCAAAGTCATGCATGTCGAAGACAAGGCCGAAGCGCTTGTATCTGGTTGGAAGGATGAACTAACCGCAATCGAGGCACAAACCGCAGACTTACCGAAACCTCGAGTGTTTCTGTTGGATGGCCCGGCGGACGCTCCGTTCACTGCTGGGAAATACGCAATCCCCAACGCAATGATAGCAGCGGCGGGTGGTCTCAACGTTACCCGTGATATGGACACAAGCTGGGGTCGCACGTCATGGGAAACCGTGGCAGCCGCGAACCCTGAATTTCTAGTGCTGTTGGATTATCAAACCGGAAACGGAGCGGCGGATACGTTCAGGTTTCTGCAAGAACATCCTGTGATGTCACAAACCGACGCGGTCAAAAACGAGCGCTGGATCGGTTTGCGGTACGAAGAATTGACCCCTGGGCCGGCAAACATTCAGGCCATCGCAAAATTGGCAGCAGCCATGCGCACGGGTCTGAACTGATTTGGGCCGTCTGGGGCTGACACTTTTGATGGGGGTGGCCATTCTGGCCGCCCTACTTCTGGTTTCGACAATCTACGGAACCACATCCATTCCTCTGTCCGATACGGTCTTAGCTATTCTGCTCGGCGCTGGTTTGGTCGAGGGAGACATGTCACCCCTTAACCGAATCGTCTTCGACCTGCGCCTGCCCCGCGCGCTTTTTGCCGCCGTGATCGGCGCTGGCCTTGGAGTTGTTGGAGTCGTGCTGCAAACGACTACGCGAAACGATCTGGCCGACCCGTTCCTGTTCGGTCTTTCCTCCGGTGCGGCGGCGGGGGCAGTGTTCGTCATTACGGTGACTGGTGACATACTGGGGTTCTGGACTTTGCCGATAGCAGCATTTTGTGGGGGTCTGGTGGCCTCGGGCATTGTGCTGGCTCTTGTCCACGGGCTGCGAACCAGTGCACCGGAAAAGCTAATCCTGGCTGGGCTTGCCGTGTCGTTTCTGTTCTCGGCGTTGACTAATTACCTGATTTTCGCAGGTGACAACCGTGCTGCGCATTCTGTCATCTTCTGGATGCTGGGCGGATTGGGTCTGGCGCGTTGGGAAACCTTTCCGCTCGTATGCGCGGGTTTGGTCCTAATTCTGGTCTATTCACTATATCGCAGCCGTTGGCTGGACGCCTTGTTGACCGGTGACATGACGGCGTCGACACTGGGTGTCCCGGTCCAGTCGCTGCGGTTCAAGATGTTCTTTGTTGCCGCTCTGGCTACGGCTGTATTCGTTTCGGTCGCCGGGGTGATCGGGTTCGTCGGGCTGATGGTTCCGCATATCGCGCGCGGAATTGCCGGACCACTGCACACCCACTTAATCCCTGCGGCCGCGGTGGTCGGCGCTGTTCTGCTGACCGGGTCCGATATCCTCAGCAGACTGCTGCTGGCCCCGCAAGAACTGCCGGTCGGCATAGTGACCACCTCGTTAGGGTCCGTTTTCGTGTTCATTTTGTTGCTGAGAACTGCAAACGCGAAACGGTAGGTCACACCGAGCCTGTTCACTCATTCTTGGGCTGCAAACTGTGGTCACCCGTCAAATTCCGACATTCATTTAAAAATATATCCTAGATCAACCTTAAGAGTGCCCAAAAAATGATCTAAATCAAAACCGGCTCGGTGCAAAAACGCTAAGCGGAAATTAGCAAACAAAAGAAACGACGAGAGCCAGGTCTAAAATGGACCAAGTGACGACCCGTCGCGCTTTCCTGCGCGCCCGATTTCAAGAAGAGGACGGCAAAATAGCCCGGCCTCCGGGATCGGTCGGCCAGGTCTTTTATGATCAATGCACAAAATGCCGAGACTGCGTCGTGGCTTGCCCCGAAGGCGTTCTTTCAATCGCGGCAGATGGATTTCCCGCGTTCACTCCAACCGAAAATCCCTGCACGTTTTGCGGCGCGTGCGCCGAAGCCTGCCCAACACCGGCGCTTGATATCAGCCGATTGGCCCTGTGGCGATGGCGCGCGTCGCTTGAAAAGCAAGCATGCCTATCCATGAACGGCGTCAGCTGTCGCATCTGTCAGGACAATTGCGAGCAGAACGCAATCCGATTTTCGCTCCAAACCCAAGGGCGCGCGGAACCCGCTTTGAATGTTGACGCGTGCAATGGATGCGGATTGTGCGAGGCGCTTTGTCCTGCTGACGCACTTACACTGAAGCATAACCCTCAACCTCAAATGGAAGCGATACAATGAACATCTGCGGTTGCCTTGCCCATGTCGCGCCGGACTATGCTGCCAATGCGGCGCAATCCATGGCCGCAACTCCGGGCGTCGAACTCCACGCCCAGACCGAAGACGGCCGTTTCGTCGTCGTTGTCGAAGATACCCCTGAACGCCTTGCGTCCGAGACCATCATGGATCTGCACCAGATCCCAGGGGTCGTGTCTCTGACGTTGACCTATCACCATTTCGAGGACCTCGCAGAGACCCGCCCGCGTCCCGATGCCCCAAGCCAAACCACCAGCCGGAGGCTCACGCTATGACACATTCTGAATCACGCCGGACATTCCTCAAGGCCACTGCGGCCACAGCCACAGCCTCGGCCGCCGGTATTCCGCTGGCCACAGGCGCAGCCGACGCTCAGGCGGCAACGCCGGATATCCGCTGGGACAAAGCCGCGTGCCGGTTCTGCGGAACGGGCTGTTCCGTTCTGGTTGGCACCAAGGAAGGCCGCGTTGTGGCCACTCAGGGCGACCCGGACGCGCCGGTGAACCGCGGCCTGAACTGTATCAAGGGCTATTTCCTGTCCAAGATCATGTATGGCAAAGACCGCCTGACCACTCCGTTGCTGCGCAAAACCAATGGTGAATACGACAAGAATGGCGAGTTCGAACCGGTCAGCTGGGACGAAGCCTTTGATGTCATGGCCGCCAAGTGGAAAGAGGCGCTGGCCAAGAAAGGCCCGACCAGCGTGGGCATGTTCGGCTCGGGTCAGTGGACGGTCTGGGAAGGCTATGCCGCCGCCAAACTGATGAAAGCTGGCTTCCGCTCGAATAATATCGACCCCAACGCGCGCCATTGTATGGCTTCGGCTGTTGTTGGGTTCATGCGGACCTTTGGCATAGATGAGCCGATGGGCTGCTATGACGATTTCGAGCACGCAGATACATTCGTTCTGTGGGGTTCCAATATGGCCGAAATGCACCCCATCCTGTGGTCGCGCCTGACAGACACGCGTCTGACCAAACCGGGCTGCGAAGTTCATGTCCTGTCAACATTTGAACATCGTTCTTTCGAATTGGCGGACAATGGCATCGTGTTCAACCCACAGACCGATTTGGCGATCCTGAACTATATCGCCAACTACATCATTCAGAATGGTGCGGTGAACGAAGACTTCGTCAAAAAGCACGTAAACATCACCAAGACGGCAACCGATATCGGTTACGGCCTGCGCGACGAAAACCAACTTCAGCAAGACGCGGAAAACCCGAACTCGGGCAAAATGGAACCCATCAGCTTCGAAGAATATGCCAAAGCTGTTGAGCCATACACTTTGGAATATGTATCTGAACTCTCGGGTGTTCCCGCTGACAAGCTTGAGAAACTTGCGAAACAATATGCGGATCCAAACCGGAAAGTCATGAGCCTTTGGACCATGGGTTTCAACCAGCATACGCGCGGTTCGTGGGTGAACTCGCTGATGTATAACGTCCACCTTTTGGTTGGCAAGATTTCCGAACCCGGCAACTCGCCCTTCTCGCTCACCGGCCAACCATCTGCCTGCGGCACCGCCCGAGAGGTTGGCACATTTGCCCACCGCCTGCCCGCGGACATGGTTGTCGCGAATGACGAGCACCGCGAGATTTGTGAAACCGCATGGAAAATTCCCGAAGGTACAATCCCGCCCAAACCGGGCTTCCACGCTGTTTTGCAACACCGAATGCTGAAAGACGGTGTGCTGAATGCATATTGGGTTCAATGCAACAACAACATGCAAGCCGCCCCGAATATCAATGAGGAAGGGTACCCCGGTTATCGCAATCCTGAAAACTTCATCACAGTTTCAGATCCCTATCCAACCGTCACCGCAGTTTCAGCTGACCTGATCCTGCCAACGGCTATGTGGGTCGAGAAAGAAGGCGCATATGGCAACGCCGAGCGCCGCACTCAGTTCTGGCATCAACAGGTTAAAGCGCCGGGCGAGGCTAAGTCCGACCTTTGGCAGCTGATGGAATTCTCGAAGCGCTTCACCGTAGAAGAAGTTTGGGGCGAAGAGCTGCTGGCCAAGATGCCGGAACATCGCGGCAAGACCATGTTCCAGGTTCTGTTCGAAAACGGCAATGTCGATCAATACCCGCTGTCAGAAACTGCCGAAGGGTTCGACAATGACGAATCCGAACATTTCGGGTTCTACGTCCAAAAAGGCCTGTTCGAGGAATATGCAGGGTTCGGACGCGGCCACGGACATGACCTTGCCCCCTTTGAAATGTACCACGAAGCGCGCGGTATGCGCTGGCCGGTCGTGGATGGCAAGGAAACGCTGTATCGCTTCCGCGAAGGGTATGACTCGTATGTCCCCGAAGGTGCGGGCGTCAAATTTTATGGGCACAAGGATGGCAAGGCCAAAATTATCTTCGCGCCCTACGAACCTGCTGCTGAAGAGCCGGACAATGAATACGATTTGTGGCTCTGTACTGGTCGGGTTCTGGAACACTGGCATTCGGGTTCGATGACCCGTCGGGTTCCGGAATTGCACCGCGCCTTCCCGTCAGCCGTTGTTTTCATGCACCCCGACGACGCACGGGATCGCGGTCTGCGGCGCGGTCAGGAAATTGTTTTGTCCACCCGCAGGGGTGAGGTGACCAGCCGGGTCGAAACCCGCGGGCGCAACAAGGTGCCACGTGGGCTGGTCTTCATGCCTTGGTTTGACGAGCACCAGTTGACCAACAAACTGACGCTAGATGCAACCTGCCCGTTGTCGAAGGAAACCGACTACAAGAAATGCGCCTGTAAGGTCGAGCGCGCGTAAGAGACTGGCAAGGCAAAGGTAAGACCCATGTCAGGTGTTGGCTCTCCCCTCTCGCCGCAGCGGCGCCGGTTCCTTCAAGACTCGGCGCGCGCCGCAGGCGGCTGCGTGGCGGCCGGGTCCATGTTGGCCTGGCTGGCACGCGACGCGCGGGCTTTGCCAGCCGAGGCATTGCGTCCCCCTGGAGCCTTGCCGGAACAAAACTTCCTGTCCGCCTGTATCCGTTGCGGCCTGTGCGTGCGAGACTGCCCCTATGACACGCTGAAACTGGCCGAGCTCGGCGTCGATGCCGTCGCCACCGGCACACCCTATTTCACCGCTCGCGACGTGCCCTGTGAGATGTGCGACGACATTCCCTGTGTCGCCGCCTGCCCCACCGGGGCGCTGGACCCTGCGCTGGACAATATCGACGACGCCGATATGGGCGTGGCCGTTCTGGTCGACCAGGAAAACTGCCTGAACTTTCAGGGCCTGCGCTGCGATGTTTGCTACCGGGTCTGCCCGGTGATTGACGAAGCGATCACGCTTGAAACCGCGCACAACACCCGTTCTGGCCACCATGCGCTGTTCATCCCCACCGTTCATGCCGATCGCTGCACCGGCTGTGGCATGTGCGAGAAAAGCTGCGTTCTACCAGAAGCCGCGATCAAGGTTCTGCCCACCCGGCTGGCGCGTGGTAGCAGTGCTGACCACTATCGCAAGGGCTGGGAAGAAAAAGCCGCCAAAGGCGCGCCCGTGGTCGAAGGTATCATTGACCTGCCCGACCGCCTGCCCGGACCGGGTACCGATAATCTGGTCACGCCGGGCGGCTTTGCGCCGGAGTACAATTTGCCGGGGGCCGGACAATGAGCACCCGCACCCATATGCCTGTCGGACAGGAAGCCATCGAAGTCAAAGGCTGGATCGGCGCGCACAAATACCTGCTGCTGCGCCGTGCCTCTCAACTGTTCTTTCTGGTTCTGTTTCTGCTGGGCCCGTGGTTTGGCATCTGGATCATTCAGGGCACGCTGGCCGGGTCGCTGACCCTTGGCGTGCTGCCGCTGACCGACCCGCTTGTGCTGTTGCAAAGCGTGGTTGCCGGGCACTGGCCCGAGCTTACCGCCCTGATCGGAGGCCTGATTGTTCTGGTCGCCTACGCGCTGATCGGCGGTCGGGTTTATTGTTCCTGGGCCTGTCCGATCAACCCCGTAACCGATGCCGCCCATTGGCTGCACCGCAAGCTGGATCTGCCCAAAGGCTGGCAACCCAAACGCGGTACCCGGCTGTGGATCCTAGCTACGGTGCTGATCGTTTCGGGTCTGACCGGCATCATTGCGTGGGAGCTGATCAACCCGATTACCATGCTGCATCGCGGGCTGATTTTCGGCGCGGGCTTTGTCTGGGCGATGATCGTTGCGATCTTCTTCTTCGACCTGTTCGTGTCACGCCACGGATGGTGCGGGCACCTGTGCCCGGTCGGAGCATTCTATGGCCTGATTGGCACCAAAGCGATGTTGCGTGTCAGCGCGCCCAATCGCGCAGCCTGTGACGACTGCATGGATTGCTTTGCCGTTTGCCCGGAAAACCACGTCATCTCACCCGCGTTACGCGGCAAAACCGGCACCACACCGCTGATCCTGTCGCCCGACTGCACGAATTGCGGCCGCTGTATCGATGTCTGCGCGGTCGATGTCTTCAAGTTTACTCACCGGTTCGACGACCAGGTCGCCGCGCCTTTCGATCCCGTTCCCGCGCCCGAGAGGCGCGCAGCCAGACCTACCTAAGGGAGTGCCAAGATGAACAAGCCAATCCTGACCGGCGTCACCGCCCTGATCCCCGTTTTACTTCTGAGTAGTTTCGCCCTTGCCCAATCCGCGCAAGTCGAAGCCCTGCGCGGGGCCGAGGTTAATGAACCCGTTCCACTCGATCAGGTCCACCGCACTATCGAAGGGCGTATGCAGAGGAATTACCGACAGCAACCTCCGCTGATCCCGCATTCAATCGACCAGTACCAGATTGATCTGCGGACCAACCAATGCCTGTCCTGCCACGACTGGACAAAGGCCGGTGAGCGCAACGCACCCACTTTATCGATGACGCACTACCTGGATCGCGAAGGACGTGAACTGGATCAAATCGCCGGTACTCGGTACTTCTGCAATCAGTGTCATGTTCCGCAGGCAGACACGCCCGCGCTCGTCGACAATGTTTTTGAACCTTCTTCCGGAAACTGATCCAACGCTTGACTGAAAGGAGCACCGACATGGCAGACTCCCCCGAAAAACGCGGCTGGATAGGCCGCATCTGGAACGCGATCTGGACACCGGCCGTCATGTTCAGCTCGGGTTTTCTGGTGCTGGCAGGTTTTCTGGCTGGCATCCTGTTCTGGGGCGGGTTCCACTGGACCCTGGAACTGACCAACACCGAGGAATTCTGCACCTCGTGTCACACGATGGAGACCAATCTGGGCGAATACCGCGAAACGGTTCACTATAACAACCACTCGGGCGTCCGGGCTATTTGTTCGGATTGTCACGTTCCCCATGAATGGAACCACAAAATCAAGGCCAAGATCATGGCTGTCAAAGACGTTTATCACGAGTTGGCTGGCACAATCAGTACGCCTGAAAAATACGAAGACCATCGTCTGAGTATGGCCTCGGCTGTGTGGAAAAAGATGAAGGCATCGGACAGTCGCGAATGCCGCAACTGCCATAATTTCGACTACATGGACTTCACTATTCAGGAAACCCGCGCCGCGTCCGAACACCAAAGGGCGATCGACAACAACATGACATGCATCGACTGCCATCAGGGCATCGCACACAGCCTGCCACCCGGATACCTGGAACAATACCAAGAGGTGACGGAAACTCTGGCGAGCAAAGCGTCTGGAACGCTGCAAGATCAGGTTGCTGATAGCAGCGCAGAAATCCGGTCATTCCTGACCAAGCAGGCCGACTGAGAAAGGGCACGATATGCTTGAACTTCTGGGAACAATCGGCGCCAACATTATCAGCCTGCCGGGCATCTTGGGCCTTGCGCTGGGTATGATGACCCGCAACCTGATGCTAGGCGCGGTTATGGGCGGTGTCGTCGGTGTGCTTGAAACGCTTATCTTCGCACACTGGTCCTTTGCCAATATCCAGACCATCGAATTGGTTATCGCAGTCGTCGTCGGCTTCTGCGCCGGAGCACTTGGATCGGCGATCCGCATCAAAGGTGCGACTGTCTAACCAAACGGTATCGGCGACGCGAACCTTCGCGTCGCCTACGCGCTTCCCGTTGCGCGCCTGAACGCTCAACTTGATCCAAATCCGTTTCCACCGCATGATCCTGCAATGGGTTTTGAAGTCGGAACATGGCTGCAAGAACTTGGGTTGGGTCAGTACACTGATGCGTTTCGGCAAAACGACGTCGACGCGCGTGCGCTGCCTCTGCTTACGAATGACGACCTCAAGGAAATAGGGGTGTCATTGGGCCACAGGAAAATCCTGCTGGCTACCATTCAGGAATTCGATCAACAAGACCATGTCTATTCTTCGGCTACTTCTTTGCTTCCGGATCAAGCGGTTAAAAACGATGAGGCCGAACGCCGGCATTTGACGGTGTTCTTCGCTGATCTTGTCGGCTCGACAGAACTGACGAACCAATTGGACCCCGAAGACATGCGCCTGCTGTTGCAAACCTATCAGGACGCAGTTGCAGGTGCGGTATCACGCTATGGTGGCTTCGTCGCCAAGTATCTTGGCGATGGATTGCTGGTCTTTTTTGGTTGGCCGCGTGCATTCGAAGACCACGCCTTGCGCGCGGTTAAGGCCGGTTTAGAGGCTATCTCCCGGGTTCAAAAGCTCCGGACACCTTCCGGTCAACCCCTGGCCGCACGTATAGGCATCGCAAGTGGCGATGTAGTCGTTGGCGATACAATCGGCGAAAACACACATGAAGAAGGCGCGATGACGGGCCCAATCCTCAACCTTGCTGCTCGGTTGCAGGAAAAAGCCCCGCCGAACACGGTTGTTCTGACCCAAGAGGATTCGCAAGCGATGCTGCATCGTATTTTCGAATTCTCGTCGCTTGGGCGCGTAGACCTTAAGGGATTTGAAGACCCCCGAGAGCTCTTGCAGGTGGTTAGTGAAAGGCAAGCTGAAAGCCGGTTTAAAGCTGCACATCGTGATGACGGATCAAACCAGCTTGTTGGGCGCAGTTCCGAAAAGGGTATCCTGCAACAAACCTGGCTTCGCGCCCGCGCAGGACAGGGTGAAGTCATTCTGCTGACCGGAGAAGCGGGCATAGGAAAATCACGCCTGACAGAAGAATTTCTGAACGACGTTACGAATGCAGGTCAGGCTGATATCATCAGACTGAATTGCTCGCCATATCTAACCAGTAGTCCGTTCCATCCTGTAACCGAGCGAATATCGCAGGATGCAGGAGTGGAGCCAGGCTTCGACGACGACCAGGTGTTGCGCCACGTCCGGGCCATGCTCGAAGCGCGGCAAGGCATCGACTTGGATCAGGTTCTTCCCGTTTTTGCAGCCTTGGTCGCCCCCGCAAGCGCATTGGCTCGGGATATTCTGGACCTGTCTCCGCAGGAACAGCGCGACATAACTGTGCAAACGTTGATAAAGACGGTGCAGGCGCGGTCGCAGGTTAAACCGGTCGTTCTGTGCGTCGAGGATGCGCATTGGATCGACCCGTCGACGAACGCCTTGCTTGATCGGTTCCGGGCGATCTGCGCAGATTTGCCGCTGATGATCCTGATCACGCACCGCCCTGGCTGGGAACTACAGCGCGACGCCGGTGATGCGCACGTCCAGACCTTGCACCTGCGTCGTTTCAACTTTGAACAAGTTGAAAACCTGATCCAAAACATATCGGGCCAGTCACCAGACGCGTCTCTGGTTCGCCTGATCATGGAAAAAACCGACGGCGTGCCTCTATTCGTCGAAGAACTTACCAGCGCATATATGGAAGCCGGGGAAGAAAATCTGGCCGTTCCGTCTTCGTTGAAGGGCGCATTGATGGCCAGGCTCGACGCTGTGTCGCCAGAGGCAAAGCAAATGGCGTTGACAGGCGCGGTCATCGGTCGCGAGTTTGCGCTGGACCTTCTGGCGGAGGCAATTGATCTGGAAAGACCGAACCTGCAGTCGGGGCTGGCAGAACTGGTGGAAACGGGACTTGTTTTCGAAAGCGGACACAGCCGCGGCCAATTTGTTTTCCGGCATGCCCTGATCCGCGATACCGCATACCAATCCATGCTGTCTGCGACCCGAAGAACCCAACACGCAAACGTAGCCAAGGCCCTGACACGCCTGCGATCGGCCGAGATTGCGCGCCGACCTGAATTGGTCGCAAGGCATTTGACCGAAGCGGAAGACTGGCAGATTGCGTTCACGCAATGGAAATTGGCAACAGAAATGGCCCTTGCCCGGTCTGCCAGTCAAGAAGCGATGGCCAACGCGACCGAGGCACTTCATGCTGCAGAGAACCTTGGAACGCAAAACAGCGCCGAAACAATCACGGCGATGGTTCTGGTTGGGCGCAGCTACGACAGCCTCGGGGATCTGCCTCAAGGGATTGCCAAGCTCAAACAAGCCTCCGACGCGGCCCGAACACTGGGACATGCCGGGCTGTCCGCAGACATCGCGCAGCACTTCGCGGATTCATGCATGATGTCCAGCCAACGTCACAACGAGGCGATCTCATTGTGTCTTGAGGCACTGAATGGTCTGCCCGAAGACGACGAAAGACGCCAGTGCCAGTTGATGAGCCAACTCGCTCGGGCCTATATGTTTATCGGTCAGTTTAGTGAAGGGGCGGCGTACGGTCACCGCGCCATGAAACTTGCGGCAAATCTCGGTGACTACAAATCGCAGTTCTCCGTCATGATGATGCGTTTTGGTGCCCCGTTTGTGGCTCGGCAGGATGAAGAGGCGCGAAATTGGCGGCAAAACCTGCAAGCCATGCACGACGTGGCCGAAAAACTGGGCACGATTGACCAAGGGCGCGACCGGACCCTCAGCCTGTTTGTTGGGGCCGAGATGGCAGACAGGGTTATGCTTGACCGCTCGCTCAAGCTGCTGACAGAGGTCTCGCAAAAGGACAATCACCTGCAGCTTTACTGGGTTCAAATCCACGCGCGCGCGATGGTTGCCATCATGGAAGGCGCTTGGCAACAAGCCGAAGCATTCGCGACCGAGGCTGTAAAGATCGGCCGAAAAACCCACGGTAAACACATCGAAGGTGTGTTCGGTGTGCAGATGTTCACGATCCGGCGCGAACAGAACCGGCTTCACGAGGTCGCTCCGGTGATCAAGAAACTGATGGACGAAGACCCCGACGACATCACTTGGAAACCTGGCTTTGGTCTTATCGCCGCCGAGTTGGGCTATTCCGACCCGGCCGAACGGATTCTCAACGAATTGGCAGCAAACGGTTTCGACCTACCGGCAGATGCCATGTATTCGACTACGCTGTCATATCTTGCGGATATTTGCGTCGCGGTTGGCAGGCAAGACCACGCGCAAACGCTGTTTGACCTGCTTTTGCCCTACGAGGACCTGACGATCACTGCTGGTGCCACCACCGTTTGCACTGGGGCAGCCGCACGTCGGCTAGGCAATCTGGCAACCTTGCTGGGCGACCGCGATATCGCAGAACATATGTTGACCAGAGCAATCGAGATCGACACAAATATGGCCAGCCCACCGTGGATCGCGCACAGCAAGGCTTCATACGCGTCTGCTTTGCGAAAATTCGGGCATAAGCAGAACATCGAACATGCGTTTCACCTAGAGGCCGAAGCGTTGGCAATCGCACAGAATTTGGGTATGGTTTCCCTTATGTCTAAGCTTGAAGGAACGGTCACTTAGTTCATAAACGCATGCCCTGGGGGTGCATATGCCAAGATATATTATTGAACGCCATTTCGCCGAACAGCTGAATATCACGGACGACGGCAAAGCGCACATCAAGGAAATTAACGATGAGGAGGGGGTCGAATGGATCTTCTCGTTCCTTAGTGCCGATAAACGCAAAACCTATTGTCTTTACGAAGCGCCTGACGAGGAAAGTCTGAGAAAAGCAGCCGCGCGCCTGAATATTCCGGCAGATGTTATAACTCCGGTAGATCGGATAGATCCGGGAGTTTTCGCGTAAGACGCGATAATTGAAACTCCGATTTCTATCAGAGGCAAGTGGCAAGAGACCTTCCATTATTAAGGAAGGCATCGAATATGTTCGACGTAAAAACTCTGCATGGGACTTCGGCCCAAGTTGACCAGTCTTCACTGGATGATCTTAGTGCGGCTTTGCGCGGTGGCGTGTATTGCGAAGGCACTGCGGAATACGACGCAGCACGCACAACCTGGAACAGTATCGTGGATCGCCATCCTGGATTCGTCATTCAGGCTTTGGGTGCAAGCGACGTACAAAAGGCAGTGAATTTTGTAAGGGACGCTGGTCTGGTCATGTCAGTTCGGTCGGGCGGACATCAGATCGCCGGTCACGCTGTTGCTGACGATGCGGTTATGCTGGACTTGTCCCAGATGCGATCGGTCCACGTCGACCCGATGGCCAGAACCGCTAGGGTCGCACCTGGCGCCTTGCTGGGCGACGTTGACCGCGAGACGCAGGCCCACGGCTTGGCCGTTCCGCTCGGGATCAACTCGACAACCGGTACAGCCGGATTGACCCTGGGCGGAGGTTTTGGCTGGACCACACGCAAGTTTGGAATGACCATCGACAATCTGCTTTCAGCCGAGGTGGTCACAGCGGAAGGTATGATCGTCACTGCATCACCGTCCAGCCACCCCGATCTATTTTGGGCAATCCGTGGCGGCGGGGGGAATTTCGGCGTCGTCACCTCGTTTGAATTCCAACTGCATCCTCTCGGTCCTCAGGTCCTATCCGGACTGATTGTTCACCCCATCGAAGCCGCGCCAGGCTTGTTGGCCGAGTATGTGCAAATAGCGGATTCTGCACCCGATGAATTGACAGTCTGGAGCGTGATGCGCAAAGCGCCCCCTCTGCCCTTCCTGCCCGACGAATGGCACGGGCGGGAAGTTCTGATCTTTGCCGCCTGCTATGCCGGCCCCATGGGAGATGGCGAGGACGCCATGAAGGAACTACGCGGGTTGGGCTCTCCGATTGTGGATGTCATTTCGCCCCACGCCTTTGTGGACTGGCAGGCGGCGTTTGACCCGCTTTTGACACCAGGCGCACGGAACTACTGGAAAAGTCACGATTTCAGCACGTTGTCATCAGATGCGATAACGGGGTTGCTGAATGGTATCTCCAGCTTGCCCGACCCGGCATGCGAGGTGTTTATTGCGCATGTGGGCGGTGCCATGGCCCGCGTGTCTTCCGACGCCACCGCATATCCGGAACGGTCCGCGCATTTCATCATGAATGTCCATACCCGGTGGGAGGACCCGCAAAAAGACGACGAATGCATTGCATGGGCACGCGCGCTCTATGATCGTATGACGCCCCATGCCACCGGCAGCGCCTATGTCAATTTCATGCCCGAAGATGAGGCCGATCACATGGCCGGTGCCTACGGTGAAAACGGGATGAAGCTGGCCAAGGTCAAGGCGCAGTATGATCCGGAAAATCTGTTCCGGCTTAACCACAATATTCTGCCCGCCTGACTCGTGGCGCTATACGGGAAAAGACGATCGTGCCAACCAGCTGCTGAGGTCTTTCTCTGCTGCTACGATGGCTTCGTTGTTCAGAATCTGAGACGTCATTGCTTTTGAAACGGCGCGGACACGTTTGTTGATCGCGACATCGCCGGTATCAATCAGCAAATCGTTCACATCCAGTTTTTCGTATATCGAAAGCAGTCGGTTTTGTATCGTCCGCAGCGCCAGTTTGCGACGGGCAGCAATCGCCTTATCCGGCAAGCCAAGCGCAAGATCGGTCAGAATGGCTAGTTCAACCTCGGTCAGGGCTTCACCGGACCGGCTCTGATCCCTTTGAATCTGATGGATCTCGCGATCCACCATGATCTGAGCCTCAAGCAACACCGCCCGCAACGCCAGATGCATCCGGGATGGGCTGGCCGTCTTTAGGACATAACCATAAGCCGCCTCTTTCGGCACGATCCGAGCAATGCCACGCAAGTATGCCTCATCCGAATAGTTCGACCAGAATTTCGCGATCCTCTGGCGCGAGTCGCATTAGCGCCAACTTAAAATCCGCCTGCCCCGGAACCAACTTCTTCTGCCGGTACTCATTCATACGCTGGATCAGCTTTTGCGGAGCCAGGTATCCACGATTGTCGGTCGGAGCAGACAACATGGGTACCGATAGACCGGCCTGCACAAATGCCAGCAGTTCAGCAGAACGCGCAGAGAACATACCAACAAAGCTGTTTGGATCGGTTCCCAAAGGAATATGACCCGAGTATCGGGGCTGCAGGGAAGGTTCTATTTCCGCCACAAAATCGCTATCGCGCGCCCACGCGAGGGCGGTAGCTGCAATAGGAATCTGCAAATGGCTTCTGCTTTCAAGCCCAGCATCAATCCCGCGCGCCCTCAACTGGTTTGCGCGCTTGGCCAACGGATTCAGCAAGGGCTCTGCTGCCGCTCCAAAGCGTGCCATGCCATCCAGAGCACGTTCGGTCAGTACTGCATCATCGCAGTGCTCAAGCAGCGCCAAAAACGTTTCAACAGCTTCTTCCGCCGACGCAACTGGAACGACGTCTTCGAGCACTGGAGTTGGGTAAAGGGTTTCATTGGTTTGGACAGGAGCGTCTTGCAGATGAGCGGCAAGTCGAGTTTGAAAAGTAGGGGCTGCCAGCTCCAGGTAATCCCGCATCCGAGCCTGTATTTCGGCATCTTTCACCTGATCCAGTTCTTCGACCAAATCAAGCGCCAGCGCCTGAACCTCTCCGGCCTCAGATATCAGGGCCGAAACGGCGACTTTGGCCACGTCATGCACGCATTGGGGATGCCGTTTGGCACTGCTTTTCAATAGCTTTATCGCCAGTTTTGCCGATGATTTTTGCCGACTTTGAAGCGCCGGTTCGATAGAAGTCACAAGTAAAGTCGGGTCCACCCCCCCATTTGTGTCCATCCGTTTCAGAAACTTCAGGGCGAATGAAACAGTGGGTGGAACAGGGCTGCTCAGCAAGTCGAGGTAACGGTTTGCCCGGTTTGCAATCTCATCTTCTGTGGGGTCCATGGCGACGTGGAACCGGGAATACCACCCAGCCCTGAACTGGCCAAAGTCCCGCTCTAACGCATCCAAGGACGCATCCAGAAGCCTTTGCCTGTCTAAAGTCCCGTCCCGGCTGAGTTCAATCAGAAAGTTGGCCCATGAAACATTTCGCCCACAGTACTTGTCGCATGCGGCTAGGCTGAGGTCGCCGCCGCCTTCGACCTCAAAAAACCGCCAGACATCCTCGGCAAGAAATTGTGTGCGGGCCAATTCCGGTATGCTGGCCTGTCCAGCATAATATCCAAGTATGTAAGCATCAGTTTTGGGGATGGTGCAAAGCCCCTTGTTAACAAGGGCGTGGATTGTGGTGATCAATCGAGGGTTATCTTCGACCGCGGCTTCGGCCCACGCGTTCATCCAGCTTGGGTTCAGTACGGCAAAAACCTCCTCCAGCGGGATCGAACTTGGCAGAATGCGCCAATCGCCGCAACTGTATTCGGACGGGCGCGCCGTTGCCAAGACAGCCACGCCTAAAGCCTCCAAATCCTTGGCGAGATCAACTGGAGGTTTGAGACCTTTGAACTGAACGTCCCAGGCTGCTTTCTGCTGACGCTTTTGAACTTTCAGCGCAGTTGGAGCAAGTTTACGGCGGTCTTGTTCGGAAAGATCGGCCAGTGCCTTCAGGACACGCTTGGCCGACTTTGTCGTAACCAACCGGATGAAATCCGTTTCGTTCAATGCAAACGTTCCAACTCCATCTCTACTGCAAGAACATGCTTGCAGGGCCCCCGCGTTGTCTGATGTTTGGCATACCACGGGCAAGTACAACTGTATCCGTCTTGAGAGAGACGCACGCGGTGAGTAACGTTTTCACTGACTACGTCGGCGCCAGTTTGCGACAACGTCACAGCCTTGCTGTCAAAAAGCGCCCGCGCGGACTTGAGACGAGGGTTGAGCGCCTGCAGACGCTCCAGACCAAACGGGAGCTGCCGGTGGAACCAGGCGTTACGAGAAAGGTCAAAACCAACTTGGCCAATTGCCGCCAGATGTGAGATCGCCTGACGAATGTCTGCGCCGGATACGCCAGGTTCATGCCCCATAAACGCTAGGTCGAGACTATCTTGCCAATTCAAATGGGCGCGAATGATCGGAACGCAGCTGTTCGGATGAACCAAATCAGACAGCAACCGTCCATCCCCCGAAAAGCCGCGCCAAGGCTCTGCGTTCAATACCAACGTGAATCTCTGAGAGCCGAAATCCAACTCCCAGGCAGAGCTTCCAAGTGCCGGGTTTCCATAAACATTCAAATATCGCGCTTTACTCGCCAGAGTCTCCAAAACACGTAAACGATGCGCCCCACGCAAAGGTACACTATCAGCGCTTTTACGCGTCATCGTTCGCACACGGTTTCCCGCGGCAGAAACCCAGAGCAAATGATCGGCTTTTGAACGCGGTAACGTACGCAAAAACCTTTGTGCCGGCACGGACGGAAGGGAAAAAACCTTCTCCATAACTGCAAGATGCCCTTGAACCTCGGCGAACCCTTTCAGCCAGCGCAACGGCAGCGGAACTTTGCGTTCTGTTACGCAGCCTTTTTCATGCGCAATATCTACAAAGGATGAACCGATTCCGATTGTTAGTTCGCCGCTCGGTTTTACCTGCGCCAACAGAGCACGCAATTCAGGCCCAAAATCCACATTCGTAGTGCCAGTTCTCCGCTTTTCCACCTCAAGCGACTCCTGCTCGAGGTCCAGTCGCGCATACACACTGCAACAGGCGGAAAACCCTTCAAACCGGACACATTCTCGCCCGACGGTCGCAACCGGGTCAGCTTCACGCAGGATTCGCGCCAGCATGGCCGGCGGAACATAGAATCGTGAACCAACAATTTCAGATATCGCGCGCAGAGCTTTTGCGGTTAGGTCCGGCTGAATGGCTTTCGCTTTCAGATAAGTTTGCGCGCTTTCTGGCTGGCCTTTGTCCGAAGCCAATCGCAGAAACTTGGCTTGTCCGGAACCCGCCAAGGACGAGCGGCCATCATAGCTATAGATATAATCGATTCCGCTCATTCCGGAGCCCCAAAAAACTGTCAAAGGATGTAAATACTCTAAGCAATGGTAGCTAGCTGAATGAAATCTTTGCAACCATCGCAACTCGGGATTTGGTCTTTTCTTTCAAATAACTCGAGCTCAATATATATACTTTTCTAATAAATGCGGATGTAAATTCAGGTTTTCTCAATGCTTAAATCCGAGCTCAGATCTTTCCATGCGGTTGCGACATTCCGAGGGTTCTCGGCTGCCGCGAGGGAGCTCAACATCACGCAACCTACGCTCTCGACACAGGTAAAAGACCTCGAAAGCCGCTATAATATTCAACTTTTCAACCGCGTTGGGCGTGAAGTACATCTGACCAACGCAGGCGAAGAATTGTTAGCCATTACATCTCGATTGCACCAGGCTGAGATTGACGCCGAAACGCTGCTGGAGTCGTTTCGGGGATTTCACGCCGGTCGCCTAAGTATTGCCGCGGTCGGTCCTTTTCATGCAACGGATATGATCGTTGCTTTCAAGTCCAAATACCCGGCGATCGACATTGAGGTTTGGTTTGGCAATTCGCAAAGGTGTTTTGATCGGATTCTGTCCTACGACGCTGATGTCGCCATCCTGGCCGAAGTTCAATCTGACCCCCGAGTGACAACTCAGCTCTATAGCACACACCAGGTAGTGGCGTTCGTAAATTCCGACCACCCTTTTTACCATAAGGAAAGTATCTCAATTGCCGACCTTCACCGACAACGAGTAGTCCGACGCGAGGTCGGTTCCACCACGCGGCTGGCCATCGAAACCGAAACGGAAAAACGAGGAGTCGTTCTGGATCCAATTCTGGAGTTAGGGAGCAGGGAAGCTATTTGGAAAGCTGTAGAACAGGGTATCGGAATCGGCTTCGTCGCCGATTTCGAATTCGTTTCTCACCCCAATCTGCGCGCAATTCCGCTTAGAGATGTAAAGGTTGAGACCCGCTATTATCTGGCACATTTGAAAGAGCGCGGAGACTCTCGACTTGTCCAATCCTTCTTTAAAACAGCATTAGAAGCCAAGTGACGCTGGCTGCTTCCAAACCATTTCGGCTGGCTCATTTGTTGCGAACACCACGCTGTTTTCTGGCTTCAGCCTAGACTGGCATTTTCTCTTTCTGACCATCAGTCTAAGATGTGTCAAAGCTCTCAGGACCTAGGGTTCCGTTCGTGAAAAATGACTTAGTACCACCACCTGCCCCTCGCGAAGAACTAAGAGCCGCGCGCAATCAGGGTGCAAAATTTTTGGCGCTTGCTTTCCTGTTCAGTGTGTTTGTTAACCTTTTGATGCTCACCGGCCCTCTTTTTATGTTGCAGGTCTACGACCGGGTGCTTGGTTCACGCGCGGTAGAAACCCTGGCAGCGCTTTTTTTGTTGGTCGCTCTGCTATATGCCCTGATGGCCATGTTAGACTATGCCCGCGGTCGGATTGTTGCGCGGTTTGGTGCACGGTTCCAATCCCAGTTGGATGAACGGGTGTTTGACGCCACTATGCGCAGATCTCTGCATCCACAAATCCGTGCAGCTCCGGCAACGGCCCTGCGGGATCTGGAATCCATTCAAAACCTATGCTCATCGCCGGTATTGCTTGCTGTGATGGATATCCCGTGGACACCAGTCTTTCTGGCGGCCATTTTCCTTTTTCATCCGCTGCTAGGGTGGTTGGCCATCGCAGGAGGTGCGGTTCTGGTCGTCATCGCTCTGATGAACCAACAACTGACGCATCGCAAAATCGCCGCCGCACAATCTGCTTCGGCCAAGGCCAACTCATTTTCGGAACATGCCCGCCAAGCCGCTGAGATTGTGCGCGCTCAGGGTATGCAAACAGACATCACCAACCGCTGGCAACGACAGCGGACGGACGCATTGCGGCAAACGATTTCCGCCAGTGATTGGACTGGCAGCTTTTCATCTCTGACAAAGTCCCTCCGTCTGTTTTTACAATCTGCCATGTTGGCCCTTGGCGCGTTGCTGGTGTTGCGCAACGAATTGACGCCAGGTGCTATGATCGCCGCGTCGATCCTACTGGGCCGAGCTTTGGCCCCGGTTGAACAGGCTATAGGACAGTGGTCGATGGTTCAGCGCGCCAGAACTGCATGGGTCTCATTGAACGAGTTCCTGCAATCTACGCCGCCCGACGCTCTGCGCACAAAACTGCCCACACCCGAGGCCAATTTAACGGCCAAGACGGTCACGCTAATTCCGCCTGGCGCGGAAAGTCCGACATTGCGCAATGTGTCCTTGTCTTTGGAGCCAGGAAAAGCGCTCGGCGTGATCGGGAAAAGCGGGTCAGGAAAGTCAACACTGGCCAAGGCGCTTTTGGGCCTTTGGCGTCCCGTAAATGGAGAGGTCCGCTTGGGCGGGGCAACCTTGGATCAATACGATTCCGGCGAGTTGGGACAGCACATTGGATACCTGCCGCAGGATGTGACGCTGTTCAACGGAACCGTCTCGGAAAACATCGCGCGCATGTCCGAGAACCCGGATGCTCAGGCCGTGGTAGACGCCGCCAAAAAGGCAAATGCTCATGATCTGATTTTAACGTTGCCCAAAGGCTATGACACGTTTCTTGATGGCAATGATAGCCAGCTATCAGGCGGCCAGAAGCAGCGTATAGCTCTAGCACGCGCGCTCTATGGAAATCCGGTTCTGCTTATATTGGATGAGCCGAACTCGGCCTTGGATGCCGATGGAACCGAGGCACTGAACGCGGCAATTCGCGGTCTCAAGTCCGAAGGAAAATCCGCCATCATAATGACCCACCGCCCGCAAGCAATTTCAGAATGCGACGACCTGGTCGTTATTGAAAAAGGGCAGGTCGTGAAGTCCGGAAATCGGGACGAGGTTTTAGGAGCTATGGTACAAAATGCCAACGTGATCAAACGCGACCTTAGCAAAACGACTGTCAAGGTAACCCGAGAAAAGGCGAACGACTGATGCCGGACCAGGACGCAAATAATATACGGCCTGTCTGGCGCATAACTTTCCCTGCTATCGTCGGGTTTGTTGCCTTGGCGATCCTAATTGGAGGATTGGGTATCTGGTCGGTTCGTACACGACTTGCCGGTGCCATCGTTTCCCAGGGCACCATCGAAGTAGAAAGCAATCGTCAGGTCGTTGAACATCCTGACGGCGGCGTCGTCGGAGAGCTTTTTGCCCGCGACGGAGATGCGGTGGATAGCGGCGACTTGCTGGTGCGGCTTGATGATACTTTCCTCACCTCTGAAAAAACCATTGTCGAAGCGCAGCTGTTCGAGCTTCTGGCGCGCAGAGCCCGTTTGGAGGCCGAACGCGACGGTGTTTCTATCGACAACCTTGCGGCGCAGTTGCAAGAGCTTCAAATGCAAGAAGGTTTGGCCGATGACCTTGTCTACGGACAACGGCGTCTGTTCGAAGCGCGCCTAGAAACGCTGACACAACAGACCGGACAATTGAGCAACCAGCTTGTTCAGATTGAAAGTGAGATCAAAGGCAACGATTCTCAACTGGCTTCCCTGCGCCGTCAGATGGAGCTGATCAACGAAGAACTGGAAGACCAGCAAAGCCTGTTTAAACGTGGTTTAACCCCTGCAAGCCGCGTTCTGGCCCTGCAGCGTGAACAGGCTAGCCTGACCGGGGAAATCGGACGTCTTGAGGCATCCATCGCGCGACTTCGGGGGCAGATCGCTTCGACGGAAATCGAAATCGTCGAGTTGACCGCGACACGGCGAGAGGAAGCCATCGCAACCCTGAGGGACATTCAGGCCCAGATCGCAGAACTTGCGGAAAGGAGATTGTCGTTGACAGTTCGCTTGTCGCGCCTGGATATTCGGTCTCCGGTCACCGGCACCGTTTATGGCAGCGAGGTATTTGCCTTGCAATCGGTGATCCAGGCAGGTGAGCCTATGATGTATATTGTGCCGCAAGACACACCGTTACTGGTTGCAGCACGAGTGGATGCGATCCATGTGGATCAGCTGCATGTCGGGCAACCCGTTCTGCTGCGCTTCACAGCCTTTAACCAACGTGAAACGCCGGAAATTGCGGGCAAGGTGATCAATGTGTCAGCAGACACCTTCACTGACGAGGCAACAGGTCAAACCTTTTACCGCGCTGAGGTAACACCCGATGACGGCCAGGTCGAACGTCTGAATGGCCAGGAACTGCTACCGGGTATGCCTGTTGAGACTATGATCAAGACGGACGAAAGAACGCCCCTTTCCTTCCTCGTTAAACCGCTATCAGACTATTTCAATCGAGCATTCCGAGAATGACCTGGGAACGGGCTTAAACTGACTCGAGGTTACCTAGCAGAATTGAAGTCATGTCAGCAGCCAGGACATTGTCGACTACAACGATATCTGTGCCCGTCTCGTAACTGACATTGGTTCTGGTGACACCTGAAAGGTCGGCATCGGCGTCGATAAAAACCCATTCCGCCTGGTGTGAAGAAGATTGCCCAACCGCCACTTGCAAGACCGCAAGCGCATCCAACGCGTTCACTGCACCGTCCCTGTTGATATCCGCCGCAATCAGATTTTCCGCGGTAGCCGGCCCCCATGTTGGGTCAAGCCCAACCGCAATACGAAGAACCTGAAGAGCATCAAGGGCTGTAATGTCTCCTGACGCCGTTGAATACCCTTTCACGATATCCAACTCACCCGTGAAGGTTCCTGATGGCAGGCTCAAGTCGAACACCCCATCGTCGTCAGCCCGCACGCTCACGGTCCCGCCTCCATCTATCGAAAAGCGGATCTCAGCGTCGCTTAACCCCGCATTTGTAGATGTGGAGTCAATCGTAATGTCGCCCTGAATGCCGTCCGAGCTGCCGGGATCAAGCCCACCGAAGTCGCCAAAATCGACGGGAATGTGGTCCGGCCCTCCAAATCCCGCCCCGAACACCTGTACAAGCGACAACGGGCTACCCGTGTTCGAATTTACCTCGATCGTTTCATTCAGGTACTCGATTACCGCACCCGTTGCCGTGGACGTAAAGGTCAATTGTTCGGGCGTTCTGAGTAGAGGGTAGTCAAACACGTTCAACCGATCGACTCCGACCTGAAAATCGGTGATCGTGATGGGGTTACTTCCGTATTGGGCAACGAAAATGTCCGCACCAGCCCCGCCCGTCATTGTTGTCGCTCCGGTGCCCGCAATCAGGATATCGTCCCCTGCTCCACCGTTCAAAGCTGTTTCCAGAATGCTGCCGTTGAGTATGTCGTTCTGACTTGTTCCGTTCACAGTACCGAACCCGTCCCGTACGACGCCCAAATTGGACACATCGACGGACAGCTGAGTCAGACCCGCATTCTGCTGCGAGGCTACAAGTATCTGCAACTCATCACCCACATGTGCAACGCTGAAGGCTTCTACGTTTTGTAGACCGCTTTGAAGCGTATCTTCGAAACTGTCTTGGTGAACCAGTTGCCCGTCGGGCGTCATGGTGAACAGTGTAATCCCGTCATCCCCTCCGCCGGCGACAACGAGAACATGACCGTTCACCTCGACAACCTCGAGATCCTGAACATTGCCAAACCGCGTGTGCAAAGAATCCAGCACATGATCTGTGGGGGTCAAACTGCCGTCACTGCCAAGCATCATGACACTCAACGAGTTGCTCTGGGCACCGGCAACCACAACCCAGGACTGACCATAAGCCTGAACGACTTCCACTGCGGTCGGTGTCGCAATTCCCAAGGTGCTAAGCGTGTCAGTATTATCCACTTCACTGATTGCGCCTGTTCCGTGATCGATACTGAAGGTTCCGACTGTCCCGGAGGTGGCATCGCTTGTCACCAGAATCGAACTGGACGCAATCTGTATCACTTGCATCGAATCAGCTTGGGCCGTGCTTGACCCCGAAAGACGCACAGTCCCATCGCCGTTAAGGTCATAAGTCGCAATCTCCCCGGTGGTTTCATGAGCTACAGCCAAAATTCCACCAGACAGCTGGACCACGGCAGAGACATCCCCGCCTCCCACCAGTGTTCCTGTTTCTTGTAGCGCCCCGATTGTGCTGTCTGGATTCAGTTCATACCCAACCAAACCGTTGGCCGAGCGCACGTCCAGCACCAGTTGGTCTCCATCAGCAAAGAAAACGGGAGTTCCCATACGTCCAACCTGAAACGCGATCGAACCCGCAAAATACTCGGTGTCTTGCACTTGCGGGATCGCACCGTCGATCAGTTTCCAAACAACTACGCCGCCGCCAGGGCCCGTCACGCTGTACAGATACGTATCTCCGTTAAACGTTTGTAAAGCCGTATCGCCGATACCTGAATCGAGCGCTGCACTTCCTGTTGCAACCACTCCTTCGAACTGAAGCATCATAACCATCACCCCACGCCACATCTGGCTTCGTGAATAAGATGACCTGATGCCCAGTCCGAAACAAAAGCGCGATTGTGGTGAAAACGAGGAGTTCAGTTTCAGATTAACACAAATTTTTCAGGTCCGACCGCATGAGTCACAGATGGGAAAGACAGATGAACAGCAACTTGCCCCATCGGGCGGACGCGGACACCACATATGAGGGTAAGATGACCAAAGAACCTGAATCCAGAACCCCTACGCACGAATTGCAGGCGGACGCAGCTTACAAATCCAAACTACAAAAGTGGATCGACAGAAAGATGCGCCGTTGGGCCGGAACAGGGCTTGCCGGTGGTCTTGGTTCGACTCTGTTGGCATTGCCCGCACTTGCTCAGGCCACCGTCGAGGAACTCTACGCCTTCCAATTCGCGGAAACCATTCCAGGTGTTCGATCGGTCAAGCTGTTAAAAGACGGAGATGTTGTTCTGAAATTGGCCAATGGCCAAACGATAGTCGTTGCCGCTGAAAAAGTTCAAATTCTTGAAGGCGGCGCCATTATGATAGCCGAGGATGCGGTGGCCGAAATTGCACAATTCAGCCTAGCGGCCGAAGCCGGCGGCGCGGCTAGTGCCGGTGGCATCAGCGGCGTAGGAGCCGCACTTGGCGGGCTTGGGCTGGCAGGGGCCGCAGCAGCCGGCGCAGGAGGAGGAGGCGGTGGCGACTCTGCTCCTCCCCCAGCTCCGACCTACCCTCACCTGAACCTTTCTGGTGTACAATCCACTGCATTGAGCAGTGCCGCATTGAACATAAATGCGGCTGAAGGCGCGGAGTCAGTCCAAGTTACTATTGGAAGTTTTGTCGCGCCGGCCACCTTGAATAGTGATGGAACCTGGAGCCTGTCTTTATCGCCTGCACAGGCAGCCAACCTACCTCAAGGCGTGACAAATGTTGTCGTCCGCAGCCTCGACGTTGATGGGAACGAAATAACCACGATTGGTGGGTTGGCCCGCAGCGGAGAGGAATTGATCGAGTTAGTTCCGCTCGGGGACAATTTGCTTGTCGAAGCCTACGTGCGTCCAGATGATATCGCGTTTTTGCACGCCGGACAGCCGGTGAAGGTCAAAATCACCGCTTATGATTTCGCTCGATACGGTGCGCTGGATGGGGAAATAGTCCGGATCGGTGCAAACACCATAACGCGATCAGAACGAAATGACGAAGAAGTTTTTGTCGTTGAGATTCAAACCCAACAGTCTTTTCTGGATGCCAACGGAGTGGCAGTTGAGATCATTCCCGGCATGATCGCTGAAGTCGATATTCTAGCGGGGCGAAAAACTGTGATGGAATACCTGATAAGACCCGTCGTCAAAGTCAAAGAGCAAGCTCTGCGGGAATAGAAAGGGGTTCTGAAGGCGGGCCAACCGAACTAATAACCTGAAATCACTTGGCGGCCGTGGACTGAAAAACTCATAATGCCGCTCGCTTATTGCCAAACGACATCTCCCAGAAAAATGTAGCCTGCACCATAAATCGTTTTGATTAATTTGGGGTTTTTGGGGTCTTCACCCAATTTGGTACGCAGTCGGGATATTCTGACATCCATCGCCCGATCAAAACTATCCCCTGCGGCACCGCCCAAAGTCTCTTGCATATGTGCGCGACTGATCAACCTTTTTGGGCTTTCCAGAAACAGCCGCAAAACTTCCCCTTCGGCGTGGCTGAAAGGGGTCTCGGTCCCTGCGCCATCATCCAGGATGTAGCGATCGAAATAGGCAGTCCAACCGTTAAAATGCGCCACATCAGAATGAGTTGGTCGCACCCGCGGCGCTCGCAACCGGGCCCGTATGCGCGCGACAACTTCGGCAGGATCAAAGGGCTTGGTGATATAATCATCAGCACCCAATTCCAAACCGGTAACCCGGTCCTGTACCTGGGCTCGGCCCGAGATGATTATGACCGCTGCGCCTTGCTCTAGCGCCAAGCGATGCACCAGCGCAAGACCATCTGTGTCAGGCAATGAAAGATCCACCAGGCACACGTCTGGAGTAACACGTTTCAACGAGGCTTCGAACTCGCGCGCACGAGAGAAACTCTGGGTCCGGAAGCCTGCCTCCTCCAAAGCATCGGTCAATATCCGTCGAATTTCAGGTTCGTCATCAACGATCGTGACCAGAGGTTGGGTCATCAGGCGGCCTCGGTTCTGATCAGGGCACAAAGTTGAGCGCGGGTGAATGGCTTGCGTAAAACTGGTGCTCGGACAAGCGCTTGTTTGTGCAATGGGTCGGAATAAGGCAGCGAAGTCATTAGAATGCAGGGCACCGATGCGTTTATGTCGTCCAAAAGATTCAACCCGGTCTCCTCTCCCTCAAGGCGGATATCCGACAGCACCAAGACTATGTCCTGTAAATTTTGAACCAAAGCTAAAGCCTCGGATTTCGAAGTTGCCTCGATCACGGAAAATCCCAGTTCGACCAGCATGTCACGGAATTGGCTTCTGAGCGCGTCGCTGTCTTCGACCAGCAGCACAAGCCCCTCTTGCACGGGCGGAGCCGGTCTGTACGGCAAACGCAGCACCACAGAGGCGCCAGACGGTGTGTTGCGCAGATCCAAATCCCCGCCAGCCAATTTGACCGTGTCATAAACCATTGGCAAACCAAGCCCAGACCCCTTATTCCCCTTGGTGGTAAAAAACGGGTTGAGTGCTTTGTCCAAAGCTTCAGGCGAAAAGCCGGGGCCAGTATCGGAAACCGCGATTTCCGCCCAGATGCTACCCACCTTATGAGCGCTGATGGTAATTTGACCTGTTTCACCACAGGCATCGCGCGCATTTAACACAAGGTTCAGCAGGGCATCCTGCACCATGCCCGAATCCAGCATCAAGGCGACGTCTGGCAGTGTATTGACCACCGATAGCCCAACACCGCGCGGCAACGACGGCGAGGCCAGAATTCGCAGGTCTTCAAGTAACCCACGCATATCGGTTGCCTTGGGTTGAGGAGTGCGATTGCCTGTCATATCCGCTATTCTGTTCAGCAATTGCCCTCCGCGGCGGGCGGTCTGCTGCGTGGCGGTGACCAACTCACGGGCATATTCCGGCAAGTCCATCTTTTGCAGTCGGGATTGCATTCCAAGAATGATCGTCAAGAGGTTCGAGAAATCATGGGCAAGGCCGCTGGTCATCTGGGCCGCCATAGCCCGACGGCGCGTTTGCTGCAAGGCGACCCGGGCTTGTGTCTCTTCGGTGATATCGACTGACATGACATAAACCCCGCCTTCTTTGTCTGGCGTGAAAGAAACACGAATACGTCGCGAACCCTGGTTTTCGGTGAACTCGAAAACGGATGTTTCCCCGTCATACGCTTTCTGAAGGTGCGGCTCGACTTTGTCATAGTCAGCAGCACCCAATGCCTCAGAAATATGCATCCCGATTATATCGGACGGACGGCCTGGCATCACTGAATTCAGACGTCGATTGGAATAGTCATATCTTCCTTCAATATCCAAATGCGCTATATGAGCAGGCATCATTTCAGTCGTCATGCGGGTGCGGGCTTCGGTTTCGGTCAACTGCCGCTTGGCTTCTTCCAATGCCGAATTTGTAGAAGCGAGCTTTCGGTTCGCTGCCGACAGTTCCTCGGCCCTGTCCAAAAGTTGCCCGGACAGTTCTACCGAACGGGCGCGCAGCAGGGCCTCAGCCTGTTTGGTGTTTGTGATATCTGTATAAACTGCAACCCACCCCCCCTTCGGTAACGGAGCGCCCTCGACCGAGATAACCTGACCGTTGGCTCGAACGCGTTCAAGGTAGTGGGGTTCAAAAGTCAAAGCCTGTCGGATTCGCCGTTCGACGATCTGGTCAGCATCCGCATCATCGCCATACTCACCATGTGTCGCCAGATAGTAGATGGTATCCCGAAACAGCGCACCGGGTTTGACGAGGTCATCGGGCAGGTCAAACATCACCTGAAACGGTCGATTGCTTACAACCAGTCGCAGCTGACTGTCATAGATCGACAACGCCTGACCAATCAGATTCAACCCGGCCGACGTCATCGCTTTGATCTGTTCTTCGGTGATGTCCAATTTCACCCTCCCCGAGTTATATCCGTAACATCGGAAATCTCGCAGGTGTAGAGGCGTTAGCGCCCAAGGCCACGCAGAATTCGATCAATGCCTAGAGCGAGACTTTGGGCCGTCGGATGTAATCGCACATAATGACAACGTGTGGTCCATATTGCGCATTCGGTGCCGCAACATTTGGCGCGTAAGCCGGGCCAGTTCGGGTGCGTAGTCGGGGTTGAACGCCACGTTTTCAAACTCTCCACGGCCCGTGTGGTCAAAAAGCATGGGAGGCAGGTCCGCAGCGAACTCGACCAGAGTAAAGCGGTCATCCCGCAATATTCCAAGGGATGAATCGCTGGGATCAGTCCCTAGCTGTTCCTGCCAGATCGTGGGGTTCAAAGGTTCGGAAAAGTCCAGCTCACTAAAGGAATAGCTGCGCCAGTCCTCGGGCAGGTTCCCACGCAGCAAAGGCAACAGAGACCGCCCATCCATCGAATTTGGAATGGATTGCCCAATCCAGTCGAGAATGGTCGGAGTAACATCGATGGATTCGGTCGGAGCAGAAATGACGGAACCCGCTTGGTCTCGATTGCCAGGCAACCGGATCATAAGGGGCGTGTGATAGGCCGCATCATAGACGGTCATTTTACCCCAGCTGTTTCGATCTCCGAGCATCTCTCCGTGATCAGCAGTGATAATGATCAAAGTGTCGTCATACTGGCCACTGTCCTTCAGGAACTGGACGACCCGTCCGATATGGTGGTCAACTTCCGTCGCCAACCCCAGATAAACAGATCGCAGAATTTGGATGTTCTCAGGCGTCGGATCAACGTTCTTAAAACCCAGGACGAAATCAGCAGCAGTCTGTTTTTGCATAGTAGGTGCAAAGAACGGATGAACTTCGGCCTCGCTGTTCGCGCCCCCAAGCCCGGCAGGCAGAGGGAGCGACGTTGGGTCATACATGTTGTTGTAGGGGGCAGGTGCCACAAGGGGTGGATGCGGGCGGATATAGGTGAGATGTGCAAACCAATTCTGCCCAACAAGCGGCGCCATACTATTAAGGAATACATCCGTCAAAAACGCGGTGTCACTGTCTTTGGCCGCGTACAACGCTGGATCATTCAGCTTGGCCGGACCACCGGACTCAGAGACCGGTGAATGGACATCCCAATAGCTGTCAAAGGAATAGCCCTGTTTCATCAAGTGCGACCGCCATGGGTAAGACTCTTCTAGTCGCATCTCGACCACTTCTTCGAACCCGGCCATGGGTTGTTCATAAGACCGAAGAACAGGGTCATTTGGGTCGTGTATCCTAGGGTCGGCCGTCGTGTCGGTATAGCCAAACAACAAAGGCGAGTAGCCAGCCTTTCGCATTTCACTTGCTATGGTCGGGGTATCGTGACGCAAAGGTGTTCCGTTTCGCACGGACCGATGGTTCATCGCATATTGCCCGGTCAGGATAGACGCGCGCGACGGGCCACAAGGGTTGGTCACTGAAAAATGCCTGTCGAACGTCACCGCCTCTTGCATGAAGGCGCGCATGTTGGGCAGGTCGACATGTCCCGCCAGTGCGCCGTTCAGACAATCGGCCCTAAGCTGGTCAATAATGATAAAAAGGACATTACCGGCGCGTTGCATCCCAATTCCTCTGATCCTGCTGGCTTGGCTTTTGATGCGGACATTGTCCGGGTTCTGCCCAAGCAGCAACAGATTCGTTAGACTTGGCCTTAGTTAAGATCAGACTTGAAACGTGTTTGTCGGCTTGGTCGATCAATCCTGCGTCTGAAACTGTCACACATGCGCTATTGAGAGGAGAGAATTACCAGAATCTTTCGAAAAATACGTTGCAGCGCACGCGTGTTTTAAATCACATACGCTCATGACCCGACCAACTGTAAATTTGAACCATGATGCTGAAGGCATCAGCATTCTAGTGTCGGGTGAACTGCTAACCCAAACCCTAAGCAGTATAGAAGCCGCATTCACATCCTTCACGCCTACGGGGAACAAGGTCGTTGTCGACCTGTCAGACGTTCAGGCAATGGATACAAGCGGCGCATGGCTGGTCGCCGATCTGACCCGCCGGGTACAAAAGGCAGGGGGTGAGATTGATCTTCATGGTGCGTCACCTGCCTATTCCGACCTGATTGCGACTGTGTCCAAAAGCATCCCCGATGACCCAGTAACTGAAATTCACCATCGCAGCTTTGGAGACTGGGTGGAAAGCGTCGGCAAACGGACGGCGGGCGGGTGGAAAGACACCCTGTCGATGCTGGACTTTCTTGGCCTGACGCTGCACCGACTAGGCCGGACCCTTCTGAACCCACGCAGGCTACGGCGGGCGGCTCTGGTCTCGCAGATGGAAGAGGTCGGTTTCAAAGCCATTCCGATCGTTGCCTTGATGGGTTTTCTGATTGGCGTCGTTTTGGCATTCCAAGGTGCAACCCAGTTGAAACAGTTCGGCGCCGAGATTTTCGTAGTCGAACTGATCTCGATCTCGGTTTTGCGGGAATTGGGCATCCTTCTGACGGCTATTATTGTGGCAGGTAGGTCCGGTTCGGCTTTCACGGCGTCCATAGGCTCGATGAAAGTGCAAGAAGAGATTGATGCCATGCGCACCTTGGGCCTGGACCCGATTGAGGTTCTGGTCATCCCGCGGGTGGTCGCCTTGCTGATTATGTTGCCGATCCTTGGCTTCATTTCCGATATCTCCGCCCTGATTGGCGGTGGACTTATGAGCTGGATCGACCTCGACGTCAGCCCCGGAATGTTCGCGACGCGGTTGAAGGAAAACACAGGCATCTGGCAATTTGCGATCGGCATGATCAAAGCGCCGTTCTTTGCACTGGTCATCGGTGTTATCGCCTGTTGGCAAGCGTTGCAGGTCAAGGGGTCTGCTCAAAGCGTCGGGCAGAGGACAACCTCGTCTGTGGTTCAATCCATTTTTATGGTTATTGCACTGGACGCTTTGTTCTCGATCTTCTTCTCGGTCATGGGGGTCTGACATGGACGGAACCGTGCTGCAGAAAACAACCCAGGCCGACACCCAGCGCGAGGCCGTCATTCGGGTACGTAACCTGACCAACCAGTTTGGGCCGCAGGTGGTTCACCAGCACCTTGATCTGGACGTCTGGCGCGGTGAGGTGCTGGGCATCGTCGGCGGGTCAGGTACTGGTAAGTCCGTTCTGCTAAGGACAATTGTCGGGCTGAACAAACCTACAGCTGGCAGTATTGAAGTTCTGGGCGTCGACGTGTTGAACGGTCCCGAACAGGAGCGTCGAAGGATTGAACAGCGTTGGGGTGTTGCATTCCAGGATGGGGCGCTGTTTTCGTCACTAACCGTTTTGCAGAATGTCATCGCTCCTCTGCGCGAACATACTGGTATGAGTGAAAGCCTAATGTGCGCACTTGGCAGTTTGAAAATCAGCCTAGTCGGTTTGCCTCAGCTCAGTTGTGGCAAATTTCCTTCGGAACTTTCAGGGGGGATGCGCAAGCGGGCTGCGCTGGCCCGTGCGTTGGCAATGGATCCCGAAATCGTTTTCTTGGATGAGCCCACGGCCGGGTTGGACCCGATCGGAGCCGCCGCTTATGACGATCTGATCGGAGAACTGCAAAATGCGCTGGGATTAACTGTATTCATGGTCACGCACGATCTGGACAGCCTGTATGCCATTTGTGACCGTATTGCCGTTCTCGCGGAAAAACGCGTTTTGGTTGAAGGGCCGATTGAAGAAATGACCAAAGTCGATCATCCTTGGGTGCAAGAATATTTCACCGGCCCTCGGGCGCGCGCAGCGCAAGAGAAAGGGCAAAGCAGGTAGAACCATGGAAACCCGAGCGAATTATATCTTGATCGGCGCCTTCACCCTTGCGGGCATACTTGGTGCTTTCGGGTTCTTTCTGTGGCTCGCCAAATTCGAAATCTCGCGGCAATACGCTTATTATGATGTGTTGTTCGACAACGTCTCGGGCCTATCCGCTGCTGGCGGAGTCAGCTACAATGGCCTGCCGGTAGGTCAGGTGATTTCTCTAAATCTCGATGAAAATGACCCTTCAAAAGTACGCGTTCGTCTGGAAGTTGACGCAGAAATCCCAGTTACGACAGAGACAATCGCTCAGTTACAATCGCTTGGTGTAACAGGTGTCAGCTATGTCGAGCTGACCGGTGGTTCGCCCACAGCCGAGCGTCTACCGCAAGATAGCCTCATTAAAAGTAAACGCAGCGCGATACAATCCTTATTCGAAGGCGCTCCGCTGCTGATGGAAAAAGCAATAACGTTGCTAGAAGACATCAATGAGGTCGTCGACGACAAGAACCGGCAGGCAGTTTCGGATATTCTGGAAAACGTCGCCTCGGCCACTGGTCGCCTAGATAAGACACTGTCAGACTTTGAAGGCCTGTCGTCTGATCTGGGTGGAGCAGCGCGTGAGATTTCTGCTTTCTCAAAACGGCTTGATAATCTGGCCGACACGGCGGAAACAACGCTGGAAACTGGTACGGACACTTTAAAAAGCGTTAGAACAGCGTCCGAATCCGCCGCTGCTGCCTTGGACAGTGCAAAGGTTACTTTTGAAACAGCGGATCAGGTCATCCAACAGGATCTCAAACCGTTCATTGAGCAAGCATCGTCTTTGGCTGAGAACTTGTCGGGCCTGTCGGATGAAGGCAGCGTCGCGCTGGCAACAGTTTCCGAGACTTTCCTGAATGCAAACAAAACCCTTGGTACGATCACAGGTGCGATGGAAGCGGCCAAGGGAACCCTCACCTCGGCCGAGCGTGCCTTTGACTCGGCGAACCGAGTGATTAACGAAGACGTGGGAGAGGTGGTTGCAGACATTCGTAACGCAGCCAATCAGGTGGCGAACACGGTCACACGGGTAACCGACCGGCTGGACGAAATATCAGCTGATGTTCTCAGTGCTTCAAAGTCCGCTTCTGAATTGCTAGGCACGATTGACGGCATCGTTCAGGAGAACCGCCGTCAACTGTCTGATTTCATGCGCGTTGGCTTGCCCCAATTCACTCGCTTTATCGAAGAATCCCAACGGCTTGTCGTTAGCCTCGATCGGTTGGTCGACAAGGTCGAACGCGATCCTGCACGCTTTTTGCTGGGAACCCAAGCATCGGAGTTTCGCCAATGATCAGGATATTCCTTGCTTTACTGGTGGTTGCGGCCATCGCGGGCTGTACAGGGCTGGGAACGCTTACGCAGGCGTCTAAACCGAACGATCTCTACTTGCTCACGCCCAAAAGCACATTTTCAACGTCCTTGCCACGAATCCAACGACAGATTGTAGTGGAAGAACCGACCGCAACCGCGGCGGTCAATACGGATCAGATCGCGGTGCAACCTACACCGCTTCAGGTGCAATACCTACCGCGGGCGCGTTGGGTGGACCGGGCACCTTTGATTGTTCAATCCCTGCTGGTCGAAAGCTATGAAAACAGCGGAAAAGTCGCTGCAGTCGGACGGTCCATTGTGGGTTTGCGCGCGGACTATGTCATAGTCCCAGACCTACGCGAATTTCAGGGAATCGTCGTAGAACAGCCCGACGGCTCATCAATTGTACGGGTCGAAGTCAGAATGAATATCAAAATCATCGATGAGTTCGAGGACAAGATCATCGCGTCGGACTCGTTTCAAGAATATGTCATTTCAGAAAGCGACCAGACACCCGATCTGGTCAATGCCTTTGACGTCGCATTGGGCAAGACCATGCGCGACGCTGTCGAATGGAGTATTCGGAGAATACACACCCACGCCAGCAACAACCCTAGGTCTTTCTGATAGAGGTTGTTGGGTGCCGCGTAGGACGGCACCCGTTGTGACTAACGCTCAAGCGATTGCGCGAGGCGCATCAGCGTCACAGCTTCTGATCGATACCCAAACGGATCATCGCCACGGGATGTGCTGGCCAATGCGATGGCTTCATCATAGGACCAGCCATTTAGATATTCACCTCGGCGTAGCAACTGGCCGAACCCTGCAATGGCATATGAGAAACCAATATCTTCGGTCACGTTGCCCTGCCCGGAGAAAATCGGTTCCTGGATCAATTGGCTTTCCTCTGAGCCCGGTGCTTTGAAGCGCAGCTTCAAGTAGCCAATCTCTTCAGACGCGTCGGACACCACGCTGTCGGCATAGCGAAGAGGTTCGTTCCTAATGGCTTCAGACCCCACCGGTGTCACTTCGTATATCGCCGTGACCGAATGCCCTGCCCCAATATCTCCGGCATCGACCTTGTCGTTTGTAAAGTCCTCGCGTCGGAGGCTTCGGGTTTCATAACCGATCAGGCGGTATTCAGCGATCTGAGCGGGATTGAACTCTACCTGAATCTTCACGTCATTTGCGATCGGGAACAATGCACCTGTCAGTTGGTCGACCAGAATTTTACGCGCCTCGCTCAAGGTGTCGATGTAAGCGGCCTGACCGTTCCCATTCTGAGCCAGCGTCTGCATGACCTCATCGTCAAGATTGCCGCGCCCAAACCCCAGAACGCTGAGATATGTTCCGCTGTCTCGCTTGCGAGCAATAAAGTCCCGCAGCGCTTCGGGATCAGCCATCCCAACATTGAAGTCACCATCTGTCGCCAAAAGGACTCGGGTAACCTCACCTTCAGCAGACATAGTTTCCGCCACTTCATATGCTTGCTGTAAGCCGGCCTGCCCTGCAGTCGAACCACCGGCTTCAAGGCGCTGAAGGGCAGCTAGGATCTTACCTTGATCAGATGCAAATGTCGGCTCCAAAACTTGTCCAGCGCTGCCTGCATAGGTGACGATGGACACCTGATCCTCGGGCCGCAACTCAGCCAGCATTAAGCGGAAGGACTTCTTGAGCAGCGGCAGTTTATTGGCGTCCTGCATCGAACCCGACGTATCGATCAGAAAGACAAGGTTAAGCGGCGGGCGTTCCTCGACAACCGGCGTCATACCTTGAATTGCGACATGGACAAGCTGAGTCCCATCGTTCCAAGGGGTTGGGCTTACAGTGATCGAAGGTCGGAAAGGCGCTTGACCCTCGGGCAGAGGATAGGCGTAGGGGAAGTAGTTTATCATTTCCTCGATTCGCACCGCATCACGCGGGGGCAATTTGCCATTCAGCAACGACGACCGAACGATTGAATATGAGGCCGTATCGACGTCGATCGAAAATGTGGACACGGGATCGTCTGCTGTAATTTTCAGCGGGTTTGTTTCGGCAGTGGCAAATGCCTCAGTATCCCTTTCGAGGGACAAGCCATGCAGGCGCGACAGCTCAGATGGCGTGCTGCCGCCCTCATCCGCAGTCAGGGAATTACCATTTACGACGGATCTCTGGCCTGTAGCCCGCTGGTTTCTCGGCTCAGACAATGGGGCGGGGAGTTCGGCCAACACTGGGGCTTCAAACCCTGGCTCACTGTAACCGAGAGCATCTTCAGCCTCTGCCACCACATTTTGTGGGACATCGGATTGGACTTGTTTCCAAGACGTCGGGTTCGGCACATAGTCACGTGTCTGCGGCAGGACCACAACCAGAGCAACGGCTGCAACAGCTGTCGTGGCCGTCAGCAGACCACGGTGTGAGAGGGCATTCAACATGGATTTCGCTCCTTTTGTCACGCGGGCCAACAGGCCTCGCCTGACATTGGGACGGTCCTGGGCGGACGATCCTTGGAGCGCCGCAAAGTTTTTTTGCGCCAGTTTCATATTGGCGGCTCGACGGGATGCGTCTGGACCGGGGGTCGAGACGTCCATTACTATCTTCAACTGCTCAAGATCATCGGTCATTGCGCCAACTCCTCTTGTCGCATTGCACGCAGACGCTTTCGAATTTCAGCAAGACGCCATGACACGGTACCTTCGGACACTCCCAATACTTCACCCGCCTGCGCATGCGTCATCTCATCTTCAAGGGTCAGGGCCAGCGTCTCCTGCAAGTCGAGCGGCAACAACCGCATCGCTGTTTGCAGCCACTCGACGGCTTCCGCTACCTCGGCTGCTTCGGCGCGGCGCATCTGCTCAACGTCGCCCCACCCAAGCGCGGCTCTGCTGCGCGTCGCCTGCCTGCGGCGTGTGTCCTCGACGGCGTTCACCACAACGCGATACAACCAAGTGGTAAATTTAGACCGCGCTTGAAACCCGGCAATCTTGGACGGCAAACTGGCACAGATATCCTGAGTAATATCCTCGGCCTGTTCCTCGCGGCCGGTCAATCGATAGGCCAGACGGAAAATTCGATCGTAGTGACGCTCCAGAAGGGCAGCAAACGCCTCAGCGTCCCCTTCAATCGCGGCTTGAGCCAAGTCTTCATCCGACGTTTCCATGCGCATCACGATGAGTAAAACGCATCTGAAAGGTCAATCCTTGGCGGCATTCGTAAAAAAAATCAGAAATGTTCGGATGTGGCTTGTTCCCAATCAGCCGCATACTCATCCGGAATGGAACCTGAAAGGAAAGCACCGGAATCCACTAGCGTGTATTGATCAGCATAGGAATTCTCACGCTCATCTGCGGTACGGCGCCGGATATCTGATGGGTGCAACTCGGCGGTGGTTTCTTTGCCCATAGCCCCCAGAATTTCTACAAAGCTCTCCACAGTCGCGTCATGGTAGCGCTGAACACGCTTGCGTTTTTGCGGTACGTTCACCGCTCTCCCCCTGATCGGGTCTTGGGTCGCCACGCCGGACGGGCATCTGTTTGTGTTGCAGTGCAAGGCCTGAATACAACCTATCGCGAACATCATCGCCCGGGCCGAGTTGCACATATCGGCACCCAACGCGAACTTCTCGATCATGTCATATCCCGTCGCCACTTTGCCCGAGCAAATGATCCTGATCTGATCCCGCAACCCCACACCGCGCAGGCAATTGTTGACGAAGATCAGAGCCTCGTTTAGAGGCATCCCCAGTCGATTGGTAAATTCGACCGGGGCCGCGCCGGTGCCACCTTCGGCACCGTCAATGGTGATGAAGTCCGGCACAATCCCAGTTGCAAGCATCGCCTTGCAGATCGCCATGAACTCAGACGGACGTCCAATACACAGTTTAAACCCGACAGGCTTACCACCTGACATTTCGCGCAGATGCTGCACGAAATGCATCAGCCCCGTTGGCCCCTCAAACGCAGAGTGGACAGGTGGAGAAATAACATCCTGATGCACCGGCACACCCCGGATTTGAGCGATTTCTTCGTCAACTTTCGCGGCAGGGAGCACACCACCATGAGATGGCTTGGCCCCTTGCGACAGCTTGATTTCAATCGCCTTGACAACTTCTGTGCCGGCTTTTTCGGCAAATTTGTCCTTGTCGAAACCGCCATCGGCCGTCCGACACCCAAAGTAACCGGTTCCAATCTGCCATATGATGTCACCGCCCTCGGCCAAATGGTGCGGAGACAACCCACCTTCACCAGTATTATGGGCGAAACCACCATCCTTAGCGCCACCATTCAAAGCTCTGATCGCGTTTGCGCTCAAGGCACCAAAACTCATGGCAGATACATTCAATCGCGAGGCGTTGTAGGGCTGGCTGCACTGGGGGCCACCCAGCAAGACACGCTTTTCGCTTTCATCCACGTGTTTGGGCGCGAGCGAGTGGTTGGCGCGGTGATACCCAACGGTCAGGATATCGTATTGCGTACCAAACGCCTGCGTATCCACCTGCCCTTTGGCGCGCGCATAGACCAACCCACGGATGATACGATTAAAAGGTCGGCCACTTTCGTTGGTCTCAACGAAATACTGACGTATTTCGGGGCTGACGAACTCCAACATATATCGGAAGTGACCTAGAACCGGATAGTTGTTGAGCACATTGTGCTTGGTGGTCAGAACGTCATAAAGCCCGATCACTGAATATGGCACCAAGAATATCAACAACCAATGCGCAGGAGGCCAAAAGAGTCCCCAAACAACCGTCAGCGGCAGACACACATAACTGAGAAAATAAAATAGTCTGCGGACGATCATCCTAGCTCTCCAAATCAGATGGCGGTTCATCAAATCGTGGGGGCATTTGGCGTTTGATTGCAAGCATTTGTATCAGTGCACGTAGATGGCGGTGATTTTGAGGGCAGGGCTTCAGGTCGGCTCATAGTTGATCCTACTATAGTCACACGGTATCCAACTCGCACGCTTGAAACGGACGAAACCATTGGCCCAAAAATCTACCCACCCGAAGGTTTCAGCCACAGCTTGGATGTTTTTGGCTGTTTTCGTGGGTGGCGCAGCAGGGTCATTGTTTCGAGAGGCTTTTTCTATAGAGATCCCCGGCATTCGGATCCTAACAACAACCTTCGGGATTAATATTGCGGCCTGTTTTGTCTTGGGTTGGCTATATTCCATAAGACACCGCGTACATGCCCATGTCCTGCACCTTGGCGCTGTCGGCTTTTGCGGCGGGCTATCTACCTTTTCCTCTTTTGTTGCAGACTTAGACATGTTGGCCGCTATAAACCCCTGGTACGCCGTAATGGCTGCCGTACTTGAGATCGCATGTGGCCTGATTGCCGCCCTCGCGGGCGAAGCAATAGGTCGCCGCGTTTTCAACACGAGGTCCGGGTGTTGAGCGAATTTTACCAGCATATAATGTTTGGTTTAGGCGGGGGTCTAGGTGCGGTCCTGCGCCATTGGGTGGCTTTGAAAATCAATCACGATCTGCCTTTTGCGACGTTGATCGTAAATGTTGCAGGAAGCTTCATTCTGGGCCTCTGGATCGAGTACCTCGGCGGGGTGACTGAGATAAGCGAGGAACAGAAACACCTTGTTTTCGGGTTCTGCGGTGGCTTCACGACCTTTTCAAGCTTTGCTTATCAATCGCTGGAGTTGCGGCGCAGGAACACATTTGCCTTGGCTGCGGGCAACATATGCCTCAGCCTTGCCTTGTGCTGGATAGCGCTTGGATTTGGTCTTTTATTGGCGAGGCTTTGAATACCGAAGAGTTCGCGTTTCTAACTTGGTCACTACATTGGAAACGTGTGCATGCGCACCGCCAAATTTCCCATGATCCAGATTGTACCGACTATGATGATCAGCAAAACCAGCGTTGAAAACAACACAAGATCCAAATCTTCACGGCTACTGCGTCTGCGATCAATGTGAAGGAAGTAGACCAGCTGTAAAATCAATTGCGCAAGCCCAAGCAATCCAATCGTCAAATAAACGCCCTTGGTCGCAATACCGAAGACAAACGCTGCCAAGAAGACAGAAATGGTCAGCAGCAGTGAGCCGCCATATCCTATAAGATAACGACGGCGTTCGCGACGGTGCATTTCGCTGCGCTTATCCATAGGCAAGCCCTCCGAAATAAACGATTGTGATGATCCCGATCCAGATCAGGTCAAGGAAATGCCAAAACAAGGCCAACCGCACGACCCGCGACATAAGCAGGTCTGTCAGACCAAAAACGCGAAGCTGGATGCCAAGCACGATCAACCAGATGCAACCGGCAGCAACGTGCAGGCCGTGCAGTGGAACGAGGCCATAGAAAGCGGACAGAAACCCGCTGCGTTGGGGAATGCCTCCCTTTTCAGCCATCGCCATAAAATCACTCATTTCAAGAACCAGAAAACTCAGCCCCAGAACCAGCGTCACGCCAAACCACATCACAATGCGTGAGCGTGGCAGGTTGTACTTCAGAGCCAGCATCGCCAGCCCCACAGTCAAGCTGCTCGTAAGCAAGATGAGCGTTTGGGCAAAAATGCTCTTAAGGTTGAACAGCTCATGCGGACCGGGTCCACCGGCCTGCGCATCTATCATGGTGATGTAGATCGCGAACATCAGACCAAAATAGACAAGGTCGCTCATTAGAAAGACCCAAAAACCGAATGTGACGACTTCACTGGCCTTGTCCGCTTCGGGATGCCTGCGGCCCAGGTTCAATCCAGGGTAACTATGGGTTGGAGCGCGCTTCATGTTGCGGCCTCCATATCTGGTCGCGCAAGACCACGGTTTTCAGGTGTGCATTCATGGTCGCGATTGACAGGGTCCGAATTGCGCACGATCTCAAGCCATGCTTCATGCTGTTTGCGCACCTCGGTGGCCGGTATGACCTCTTCGGTGTCCGTTTGGAACGTCCAGGCGATGAACGCCACGACGATAAGGACGCTCATCAACGCGGCCAACCACCAGATCCACCAGACAAGCGCGAACATCCAAACACCACTGAAGACACACAAAACGAAACCGATCGCTGTATTGCGCGGCAGCAAAATATCCTCGTAAGCCTCAGGCTGCGGGTAAGCTTCATTTCGTTCCTTGGCCGCAGCAAAATCATCCCGCTCGGTCACCTTGGGGATGATAGCGAAGTTGTAAGGCGGCGGCGGCGCCGGCGTCGACCATTCCAGTGTGCGGGCATCCCATGGGTCGCCAACCGGCACGCGTGTTTTCTCGCGGTCTCTGATACTGATCCATAACTGCGCAACGACCGCCAGCAATGCTGACAGGATCACCAGTGATCCAAGCGCCGCAACGATCATATAGGGGTGGAAGCTGGGGTCCTCCCAACTGAAAGACCGTCTGGGCATCCCCATCAGACCGACGAAATACAGCGGCAAAAAGGTCAACATGAACCCAACTGTCCACAGAACAACCGTCAATCGCCCCCAAGCTTCGTTCAAACGAAACCCAAAGGCCTTGGGGAACCAGTAGTTATATCCAGCCAGCAACCCAAACAACACCCCGGGCAACAACACGTTGTGGAAATGCGCAACAAGAAACAGCGTGTTGTGAACCTGATAATCCAACGTTGGATTAGCCAGAAGAACGCCACTGAGGCCGCCAATCACAAACAGCATAAGGAATGCGAGGCCATACAGCATCGGGACCGAGAAACGGATTCGGCCCCGAAACAGTGTGGCCATCCAGTCATAAACCTTCACTCCGGTCGGAATAGCGATCAGCATCGTAGCAATCCCAAACACCGCATTTATCAGCGCGCTTTGACCCATCGTGAAAAAATGGTGCAGCCAAACCGTGAACGACATAACCGCGATCGACATCGTGGCGATGACAAGCGAGTTGTAGCCGTACAGTCGTTTGGCCGAAAAGGTTGCGAAAATCTCGGAATAAATCCCATACGCGGGAAGGACCAGCAGATAGACCTCGGGGTGGCCGAACAGCCAGAACAGATTGGCATAGTTCATCATGTTCCCACCAAGGTCGTTGGTGAAAAAATGGAAGTCCAGATATCGATCCGCAGCCAACATCAGAGCCGCCACGCCAAGAGGTGGCATTGCGAAAACGATCAGGATCGAACTGCAGATGATCGTCCAACAATACATCGGCAGACGCATGAAAGTCATACCGGGCGCGCGCAATTTATAGATTGTTACTGCAAAGTTTATACCTGTCAGAGTTGTTCCGATACCCGACACAACAATGGCCCAGATCCAATAATCCGGCCCTACACCGGGGTTAAAGGCTGCTCCGGTATAGGGTGGATAGGCCGTCCAGCCACCGGTCGAGAACTCTCCGACCACCAATGACACCATCAGCATCATGCCTGCGGAGACCGTAAGACCAAGGCTGATCTGGTTCATGACCGGAAAGGCGACATCTCGTGCACCGATCATCAGGGGAACCAAAAAATTCGCAATGCCGAACACGAAAGGAACCGCGACAAAGAAAATCATGATTGTGCCATGGGTACTGAACAGTTCGGCAAAGTGTTCAGCTTCCAAAAAACCTTCACCCGGGCCTGCGGCCTGCTGAGCGCGCATCACAACACCTTCAAGAACGCCCCGAGCCAACATGACGATGGCAAAGACGATGTACATGATGCCGATTTTCTTGTGATCCGCGCTGGTCAGCCAATCGCGCCACAGTGGACCCCAAAGACGAAACCAAGTCAGCAAGGCGACAACGGCTATTGCTCCGACGATCACTATCGCGGCAGCGGCGTTGGCGACTATCTCATTGGCGTTCGGAGACTGGATCAGCCCCGCAATCGGAAAGGACTCCCAACTCAGACGGCCGAATATTCCGCTGTACTCAATCGTCATTGCCCGCTCTCCTGACCATATGAAACGGTCCCGGGCTGTTGCGCTACCGACAAAGGTTGACCGCTGTGGTAACGGCGCAGAATAGAATGAAACAAGTCGCCGTCATCCAGTGTGAAATACAAGGCGTTCAGAGGCATCGTCGCGGTGCCCAACGCAGCCTGAACTTCGTCCCTGTCGGTGCGCATTGCCAGTGTTTTATAGGTCTCGGTTGTTAGCGGAATGCCGTTGGCTCGCACGCTGTTTACCCACGCATCGAAATCCTGCAACTGCATGGCCTGTGTCAGGAATTTTTGCTTGGTAAAGCCCCTGCCATTGTACTGCGTGTTTTCACCCTGCATGGTCTTTGGCGTGTTGGCGACGAGATGCAGTTGAGTGGTCATTCCCGGCATCGCGTAAATCTGGCCGGCTAACGCAGGGATCATGAAAGACTGCATAACGGTGTCAGTCGTCAACGTTATCGCGACTTGTTGCCCTACAGGTATCCCGAACTCTCCCACAGTGGCGATGCCGTGGTCAGGATAGATAAACAACCATTTCCAATCTAAGCCTACGACCTGCACATTGATGGCAGGCGCTTCACCAAATGAGTTTGCATAAGGATCCAACCGGTGAGTTGCCTTCCACAGATAGAAAGACAAGACCGCGACGATCACGACCGGAACGCCCCACATCAAAAACTCCAGACGCGCCGAAAAGTCCCAGTTCGGGGCATAAGCTGACTGACTTTGTTTGCGCCTCCGATACCTGATTGCGATCAAAGGTACGAGGCATAAAACCGGCACAACAGCAATCAGGATCAACAGCGTTGCTCGCACCAGATGTGTTTTCTGAACGGCTGCGATGGGGCCTTGCGGCTCCAGAAAACTGTCGGCAGCATGGGCCACATGTGCAAACAACCCCGCGGTCAGAACCAATGCAGCGATTGGCAACACAGCGGATGACACTCTGAAATGGGCCACGCCTGTTCGCCCTCCTACGGCATATGGTCTGGCTGAACTATCAACAGAGTCGGGCGATTTCTCAAGAGTTTTCCAAAACCCCAAATTGTTCTTATTCCTTTGCGATCAACCCCTGCCTTATACAAACGAACTATTGACTTGCGAACCACGTAGGTTGAGACAATTCGGAAATGCATTGGATTGTTTGTTTTCTTGCTCTTCTGCTTTGCACGACTGTTGCGCGGGCTCAGGACCGCGCTGCCATCGAACACCAATTTCAAGCGTGGATTGATGAAACCATATGGCCGAACGCAAAAGCCAAGGGCGTTTCAAAACACACTTTTCAGCGAGCATTTGACGGTGTGATGCTCAACTGGGATCTTCCCGACCTGGTTCCACCCGGAACACACAGGGTGCAGCCGACGCAACAGAAACAGGCCGAATTCGGTGCGCCTGCCCGCTATTTCAACCCTGGCTCAGTGCAAGGTGCCACCTCGGTTGGGCGTAAGATGGCCCGCCGCCATGGCGCGGTGCTTGCCCGAGTTGAAACTGAAACCGGTGTCCCTGCCCGCATATTGTTGGCTATTTGGGGACGAGAAAGCGGATACGGTCAAGTGCCCATCCGGCATGACGCCATACAGGTTCTGGCTACCAAAGCGTTTATGAGCACGCGGGCAGAACTATTCACCAAAGAACTGATCGCAGCGCTCGAGATTGCCGAGGCGGGCCACGCCCCACCTGGTAGGATGAAAAGCAGTTGGGCTGGAGCTCTTGGGCAGCCCCAGTTCATGCCCTCGAATTATCTTGAACATGCGGTTGACGGAAACGGAGACGGACGCGCAGACATCTGGACCTCGGTTGACGATACTTTGTCATCAATTGGGTACTATCTTGCGCGGCATGGCTGGGTGCCGGGCCGCGATTGGGGATTTGAAGTCACGGTTCCCCTATCTGTGTCCTGCGCAAACGAGGGGCCTGATCAGGGTAAACTTATTCGTGATTGGGCCAAACTTGGCATTCAGCGAGTGTCGGGGAAACCATTCCCACAGCATGAACTACCCGAAGAAGGATATCTGATGATGCCTGCTGGTCGAAACGGACCAGCATTTCTGGTTACACCAAATTTCTATGTGCTGAAGCGATACAACAACAGCGATCTGTATGCACTGTTTGTCGGCCACGTAAGCGATCGCATCCAGTATCAAATCGGCGATTTCAAGGGACGTTGGGGTGCGATAGACCCGCTGTACCGATCAGACATTTTAGCAATGCAGAAAGCATTAGAAGCTCAAGGGCACGACGTGGGCGGAGCGGATGGTTTACCTGGATTCAAGACGCGCCGTTCTATCGGTCGGTGGCAGGAACAAACTGGCCGTATCCCGACCTGTTTCCCCGCGGCTTCAATGAAAGCGACTCTGGCCAAATAGCGATTCGCTGTTTTCACAGGCTATGCTTGAGCCATTACCAAGCGTAAAGCGTCAACCTGTTTCCAAGCAGCTTCACAAAAGTGTCAAGAAGCCCTTGCGCTAAATTATTTTATTGCCGGATAGGACCCGTTTTCATTCACAATTGACGTTAGATTGCCCAATTTGCAGGCAAAGGCTTTAACCTTTTTTGAAATAATGCCAACGTCAGCCCCAGTGAAGGGCGACTTTCGCAACCACGTTTCCGACTGCAACCGAAAGACTGCGACGCGGTGTTCATTGCGATCTGACAAAGCAAACTGTGAACCCGTCCCGAGCTCGATCCGAGCCGGACAATAAGAGAGGTCAGTGACCGCTCTGACGGGTTATGCGTGTGTCGCCCCCAAAAACGGGAGAATACAAACATGAACAAATATATTCGAACTTCACTAGCAGGTCTGTTGACCTCGACCATGATCACCGGCGCGGCTTTTGCCGCCGGGACCCACCCGACCACGGGCGAAGCGCTGGCCGATGACCAGACGTTCACCTATCGCATTCTGGACGAGCACAGCTCGGTCGATCCGCAGGTAGTTGAGGATGTTTCGGGCGCCGAGATCGTCCGCGATCTGTTCGAAGGTCTGATGAACCAGGACGAAGACGGTAATCTGGTGCCAGGTGTTGCCACCAGCTTCACCACCAATGATGCCAAGGACGTCTATACCTTCACCCTGCGCGACAATGCCAAATGGTCCAATGGAGATCCGGTTACAGCTGGCGATTTCGTTTACGCCTGGAAACGTGCCGTCGATCCCGCGCTGTCCTCGCCCTATGCGTGGTACATGGAGCTGATGTCGATCGAGAACGCGTCTGAAATTATCGCAGGCGAAAAGCCGGTTGACGATCTGGCCGTCAAAGCCATCGACGACCACACGCTGGAAGTAAAGCTGAGCGCACCGCTGTCCTATTTCCCGCAGATGACCACGCATGCGACCACCTTCCCTGCCCCGCAGAAAGTGATTGAGGAGTTCGGCGACGCCTGGACCAAGCCCGGCAACATCGTGTCGAACGGTGCTTATGTTTTGACCGAGCATCTGCCGCAGGAACGCTCGGTTCGCGAGCGCAACGAGATGTACTGGGACAACGACAACACGATTATCGAAAAAGTCGTGGCCTTGGTCATCAACGACGAAAACGTGGCCCTGACCCGCTATCTGGCCGGTGAGCTGGACCGCACCGAAGTGCCCGCAGGCCAGTTCCCGCGCCTGCAAAAAGAGCACCCGGAAGAGGCGATCAGCTTCCCGCGTCTGTGCAACTATTACTACACGTTCAACCTGTCCGAAGGTGGTCCGGAAGCGTTCAAAGACCCGAATGTCCGTCAGGCCCTGTCGCTTGCCGTAGATCGTAAGATCATCACCGAGAACATCATGGCAGGCGGTCAGCCGCAGGCATATACTTTCGCGCCCGAAGCAACCGCAGGCTTCACCGTTCCGGACGTCGAAATGGCGTCTATGTCACAAGCCGAACGGGACGAGCTGGCCAAGGAACTACTGGCCGAGGCCGGTTATGGCGCAGACAATCCGCTGAGCTTTGAGATGGTCTACAACACGTCAGAGGCCCACAAGAAAGTTGCCGTGGCGCTGAGCCAGATGTGGAAACAGAAACTGGGCGTGAACGCCGAGCTGGCCAACATGGAATGGAAAGTGTTCCTGGAAGAGCGCGGCAACCAGAACTTCGATCTGGCCCGTGGCGCATGGTGTGGCGACTACAACGAAGCCTCGACCTTCCTGGACCTGTTGCAGTCGGATTCGGGCTATAACGACGGCAAGTATAACAACGCCAAAGTTGATGAACTGCTGGCCTCTGCCAAAACCGCGGACGATGCCGCGCCGCTTTATACCGAGGTCGAGCGTATCATCGCGCAAGAGACCCCCGTCATCCCGATCTATCACTATGCTGGCGTCTATATGATGGACAGCGATGTGGGGAACTGGCCGGTCAATAACGTAGAGCAGAACTGGTACTCCAAAAACCTCTACAAAACAGCCGAGTAATCACCTTTAGATCCCGCTGTGCCCCAAGGACCGCTTTGGGGCACAGCCAATAATTGGGGGCATGAAATGCTTGCCTATATTATCCGGCGGCTATTGGTCGCCGTTCCGACGATCCTTTTGCTGATCGTCGCCAGTTTCTTTCTGATGCACTTCGCACCCGGTGGGCCCTTTACCTCGGAACGGCCCCTGCCGCCCGCGGTTCTGGCCAATATCGAGGCACGCTATGGGCTGGACCAGCCGCTGTGGAAGCAGCTTTGGGACTATCTGTATAACATCGTGGTGCATTTCGATTTCGGACCATCCTTCAAGTTCAAGGACCGCGATGTGAATGATATCATCGCCCAAGGTTTCCCGATCTCACTGACCTATGGGTCCCTGTCGTTCCTGTTTGCCACCACGATTGGTGTGGGGCTGGGGATTGCGGCGGCCATCAAGCACAATAGCTGGATCGACTATTTCGCCGTCGGTCTGGGCATTGCAGCTCAGGCGCTGCCGAACTTCATCATGGGCCCGATCCTGATCCTGACCTTTACCCTGTGGTTGGGCTGGTTGCCGGGCGGTGGCTGGAATGGGGGGCAATGGCCATACCTGATCATGCCCGTCATCGCGCTCGCGACCTCATATGTCGGCTCGATCGCGCGGATCACACGCTCGTCGATGCTCGAGGTTCTGAACTCGAACTTCATCCGCACCGCGCGGGCCAAGGGCCTGCCGACCAGAACGGTGATCTGGCGCCATGCGTTGAAACCGACGCTCTTGCCCGTCGTCTCCTATTTGGGCCCGGTCTTCGTCTATGTTCTGACCGGTTCGGTCTTCGTGGACATCTATTTCTCGACCGGAGGTCTGGGGCAAGCCTATGTCGGCTCGGCCCTTTCACGCGACTACGCGGTACTTTTGGGGGTCACGATCCTCTATGGCGCGCTGACCGTCGTCGTGAACCTTTTAACCGACCTGGCCTATGCCTGGTTCGATCCGAAAATCCGGTACTAAGGGGCGCACCATGCTTGGAAAATCTCAAAAAGCCGCCCACCTGGCCGAAGATATCACCGATTACACGATCATTCAGGGGCGTTCACTGTGGCAGGACGCGCGGATGCGTTTTGTGCGCAATAAGGCTGCGATGGCCAGCCTAATCATTCTAGCGCTGATCGTTCTGTTCACCATCATCGGTCCCTATTTCGCGGTCTGGAACAATGAAGAGATCGACTGGAACGTCATGGGTGACGTTCGTGGCATGGGGATGCCCTCGGTTGAGACGGGGCATTTTTTTGGCGTCGATGATCTAGGGCGCGATCTGTACAGCCGCGTCATACAGGCCACCACCACATCGCTGTTAGTCGGTCTGATCGGGGCGGCCACGGCGCTAATCGTGGGCACCTGCTATGGTATCGCCGCAGGCTATATCGGTGGCCGGACCGACAGCGTCATGATGCGCTTTGTCGACATCTTGCTGGCGATCCCGGCAACTCTGGTGATTATTCTGCTGCTAGTCGTGGCAGGTCGATCCTTCTTCATGCTGTTCATCGCACTTGGCGCGGTCGGCTGGCTGACCATGGCGCGGATCGTACGGGGTCAAACCCTGACCCTGAAAAACCGTGAGTTTATCGAGGCCGCCCGCGCCGCAGGCGTCAGCGAATTCACGATCATGTACCGCCATATCCTGCCCAACTTGCTGGGCGTGGTGATCGTCTATGCCTCGCTTCTGGTGCCTGAAATGATCCTGACCGAGAGCTTTATCTCGTTCCTTGGGCTGGGGATTTCAGAACCGTACACCTCGCTGGGTCGTCTCATCGCGGAAGGGGCGGGAACCATGGGGTATGGCACCCTGTGGCAATTGATGTTCCCGCTGACTTTCTATGTCGCCATCATCATCACGATGTTCTTCATCGGGGATGGTCTGCGTGACGCTCTGGACCCAAAGGATCGCTGATATGAGCCTGTTTTCCGTAAAAGACCTGAAGGTCCAGTTCGACACGCCCGATGGCGTGGTCGAGGCCGTCAAAGGCATCAGTTTCGACATAAACCCCGGCGAATGCCTTGGCATCGTGGGTGAAAGCGGGTCGGGTAAAAGCCAAACCTTCATGGCGGCCATGGGCTTGCTGCCACCTGCTGGTCGGGCGCTTGGGTCAGCCAAATTGAACGGCACCGAAGTTCTGAACCTGGCCATCAACCGCTTGAACAAGATCCGTGGCTCAGACGTGGGCATGATCTTTCAGGACCCATTGACCGCGCTGACCCCGCATCTGCGCATCGGCCAGCAAATGCGCGAGGTTCTTCAGGTGCATGAGGGGCTGCAGGGTTCCAAAGCGCGGGCTCGCTGTCTGGACTGGCTGAACCGCGTCCGCATCCCCGAGGCCGCGCGGCGACTGGATCAATACCCGCACGAGCTGTCAGGCGGGATGCGCCAACGCGTGATGATCGCCATGTCGATGCTGTGCAATCCCAAACTGCTGATCGCGGATGAGCCGACAACGGCGCTGGACGTGACCGTTCAGGCCGACATTCTTGACCTGATGGTGCGCCTGCAAAAGGACGAAGGCACCGCGATTGCCCTGATTACCCATGATATGGGCGTAGTCGCCCGTATGTGCGACCGCATTCAAGTCATGCGCATGGGCGAATTTGTTGAGGCCGGAGACACCCGCGAAATTTTCCGCAACCCGCAGCACGACTATACCCGCACCCTTCTCGAGGCGATGCCACGCATTGATGCGGGCGATGCGCCCAAGGCGTTGGAGAAGGTCGAAGAACCGCTGCTCAAGGTCGATGACGTCAAGGTGCATTTCCCGATCAACGTCAAAGGCGGGCTGTTCGGGCGCAAAGTGCCACTCAAAGCCGTCGATGGCGTAAGCTTTGACATCCGCAAGGGTGAAACTCTGGGCGTTGTGGGCGAATCCGGCTGCGGCAAGTCCACGCTGGCGCGCGCCGTGTTGCAACTGATAGAACCCAGTGGCGGAAATGTCAGCTGGTTGGGCAATCCTATTGTGGGTCTGAAACGCGCCGAGCTGAACAAGTACCGCAAGGACTTGCAGATCGTCTTTCAAGACCCATTGGCCAGCCTCGATCCGCGCATGACAATCTCGGCTTCGATCGCCGAGCCGCTCAAGACCTATCGCCCTGATCTGACGGACCGCGAGCGCAAGCAGATGGTCAGCGAAATGATGGAGCGTGTGGGCTTAAACGCCAACATGATCAACCGTTATCCGCACGAGTTGTCAGGCGGTCAGAACCAACGGGTCGGCATCGCGCGCGCGATGATCAACAAACCCAAGCTGATCATCTGCGACGAGGCGGTCTCGGCCTTGGACGTGTCCATTCAGGCGCAGATCGTTGAATTGCTGCGCGAGTTGCAGCAGGAGTTCGGCCTTTCGATGATCTTCATCAGCCACGATCTGTCGGTTGTACGTGCCGTGTCGAACCGGATCATGGTGTTGTACCTGGGTCGGATCGTGGAGCTGGGGGATGGCGAGGTGATCTGCTCTGATCCGATCCATCCCTATACCAAGTCTCTGATATCGGCTGTTCCGATCCCTGACCCAGATGTGGAACGGAGCCGCCAAAGGCTGAAAATCCCCGGTGAGCTTCCCTCGCCGATGGATCCGAAGGCTGCCCTGCGGTTTCTACCCAGTCGCCTGTCCGCTGGCCAAGAGGACTATGTCCCGCAACTTAACGAAATTAAGCCCGATCACTTCGTTGCGGAACATGATCCACTGGAAAGCATTGTGGCCAATGCATAGTACAAACCTCAAAGCCAGATTCTGGCTTTGAGGTATTAACCAACCTGCCTGTTTATCCATCAATTTGGCGCTCTTATGGAAACTATCTCACTCTAAAATATAAATTAGTTTCCCAACATAGCACGAAAGGTAAGGTTTCATTCGCATGTGACAATGGATCGTTTTGACTTCCCTGTGTTGGGATGGCACGATTTCTCCTGTTTCCCTAGCGGTCTCGCGAGGTCATTGAACATTCCGGGTTCACGGCCTAAGACAAGGTTCCGAAGCCTCTGGACTTCGGTGCAAATTTTAAAAACTGAGAGGTACAATGGTACGCAAGGTTACCAAAGCGATTTTCCCGGTTGCGGGACTGGGTACCCGCTTTCTGCCTGCGACGAAATCCGTCCCCAAAGAGATTATGACTCTGGTCGATCGTCCGCTGGTCCAATACGCAATTGACGAAGCGCGTGCGGCTGGCATCAAGGAATTCATCTTTGTCACATCGCGCGGCAAATCCGCGCTTGAGGACTATTTTGATCACAACCATATTCTGGAGCAAGAACTCAAGGCCAAGGGCAAAGACGAGCTGCTTGAAGTGCTGGATGAAACCAACATGGAAAGTGGCGCAATCGCCTATATAAGGCAGCACAAAGCCTTGGGGCTAGGCCATGCTGTGTGGTGTGCTCGCCGATTGATCGGGGATGAGCCCTTTGCCGTCATGTTGCCTGATGACGTCATCGCCGCGGACAAACCGTGCTTGCAGCAAATGGTCGAAGCCTATGAGGAAACCGGCGGAAACATGGTGGCTGCGATGGAGGTTCCCCAAGAAAAAACCAGCTCCTATGGTGTTTTGGACGTAGGTGAGAATATCGGACAAGTTGTCCGGGCTCGTGGCATGGTGGAAAAGCCCAAACCGGATGAGGCGCCTTCAAACCTCGCAGTGATCGGTCGCTACATTCTGGGCCCATCGGTTCTGTATAATCTGAACCAGAAGAAAAAAGGCAGCGGTGGTGAGATTCAGCTGACGGACGCGATTGCCGAGGATATCGGGAATGGTGTGCCGGTTTTTGGGCACAAGTTCGAAGGACAACGTTTCGACTGCGGCTCGAAGGCTGGATTTCTACAAGCAACCGTGGCTTTCGCATTGGCCCGGCCCGATCTGCGCGACGACCTGCGGGAATATCTGCACGATACGATGGCGACTGACCAAGCAGCCCAATAAATTCCGCCCCATAATCTCAGTACAAAGGCACCCGGTTTTGGGTGCCTTTTCTTTTTCGGGCAACCTGACAGAAAACTTACCACTTCCTTTCGGAAGCGTTCTGCCCGCTTAGCGTGAATTCATCCATTTGATGGCAGTTTGGCGCGCAAAGCAATTGTCGGACCAGCATCTTCAGGAGGACACGCCCCAATGCCACAAGTTTCACCCCGTTTGGATTTACCATTCATTCAACCCTCGCAAGCACAAAAGCACGTCACTCACAACGAAGCCTTACGGCAACTGGATGTGATTGTTCAATTAAGCGTCGTGGCAACCGATGCATCAAACCCACCAGTGGCCCCAGCGCAGGGTGAAGTTCATGCCGTGGGTGAAGCTCCGGTTGGTGAATGGTCAGGTCAGGAAAACATGCTTGCGGCATGGTTGGATAATGCGTGGCACTTTGTAGCGCCAGATATTGGCTGGAGAGCGTGGGACATCAGCGCCGGGCGTGTGAAAGTCTGGACAGGCTCGGATTGGGTTGTGCCGGCAGGGGCAACGCAGAATCTGGACGGGATAGGCGTCGCAACGACCTCGGACGCAACAAACCGCCTCTCGGTTCGTTCTTCTGCCACATTGCTAAGCCATGAGGGCAATAGCCACCAGTTAAAGATCAACAAGGCAAGCGCAGGGGATACCGCTTCGCTTTTGTTTCAATCCAACTGGACCGGTCACGCCGAAATGGGACTGGCAGGCTCAACTGGTTTTTCAATCAAGGTTTCGGCAGATGGGAATACATGGGCAGATGCCCTTGTTTTCGATCCGACAACTGCAATTGCAACTGGTGCAGCGATTCAAAGCAGTGCTTCGGACGTAACTGCGGGTCGTTTGATGCGGGCGGATTTTGGCTATAGCCCCGGCAACGTGCTAGGATCTGTGTCACAAACATCAGGCACGCCGACAGGCGCGGTGATTGAGCGGGGCTCGAACGCAAATGGTGAATTTGTTCGTTTCGCAGACGGCACTCAAATCTGTACAGTCAATCTGAGCGCAGTAGGCTGCACCACCGGCGAAGGTGCGATTTTTTCAAGCGGGCAAAACAGTTGGACCTTTCCAATTGCCTTTGCCTCTGGGACCAAACCTGCCCTAAGCGGCAGCGGTGGATCGGTCTCGCGATTTGTCGGGTTTGATGCGCCGGCAGCCACAGATGTTTCCTATCAAGTACTATCAACGGTTTCCGACCCTGCACCTGTCGCTCCGACCGCAACCGCCACAGGACGCTGGTTCTGATCAGAGGTTTTGTAATCTGAGCTTCACTTTGCCCGCAAGTCAGCATCTGCCTGTTCCAGAAACCACGCATAGGTTTCGTGGATGCCGTCTTGCAAGGTGATCCGCGCACGCCAACCCATATCCGCCAGTCGTGACACATCCATGAGCTTACGCATTGTGCCATCTGGTTTGCTGACATCCTGAGTGATCCGCCCGGAGTAACCCACCGTGCGGGCCACCAGAGTTGCAAGCTCCGCGATCGAGATATCCTCCCCACAGCCGACGTTGATATGGCTCAGCATGGGTTCTGTGTTCGCTTCGTAAACATCGCGTGGCAGATCGAGCACAAACAGAGACGCTTTGGCCATATCGTCTACGTGCAGAAACTCTCGGCGAGGCTTACCGGTTCCCCAAATGACTACCTCGTCCAGACCGTCCCGCTTGGCTTCGTGAAAACGACGGATCAAAGCCGGCAGAACATGGCTGTTTTCAGGGTGAAAGTTATCACCTGGGCCGTACAGATTGGTTGGCATAACTGAGCGATAGTCAACGCCGTGCTGCCGGTTGTAGCTTTCGCACAGCTTGATACCTGCAATCTTGGCAACTGCATACGGCTCATTTGTCGGCTCAAGCACTCCAGTCAGCAGAGCATCTTCTCGCATCGGTTGCGGTACAGCCTTGGGATAGATGCATGAGCTGCCAAGTTGCAGCAGGCGCTGGACTCCCACTGAAAACGCCTGATGGATCACGTTGCATTCGATCATCAGGTTTTTGTAAATGAAATCTGCCGGGTATGTATTGTTCGCGTGAATACCTCCGACCTTGGCTGCCGCCAAAACGACAACATCGGGCCGTTCGGTCTCCATGAAGTGCCGAACTGCGGACTGATCAGTCAAATCCAGTTCCGCATGAGTGCGGGTTACAATGGTCAGTGCCTCACCTGCCGCCCGACGATCTTGCAACTGCCGTAGTATGGCAGCACCGACCATACCACGATGACCGGCAACATAGATCTTCCGCATCGCGCCCACCTCAGCCATTTTCCAGGCTTACTGGCAAATCGAAGCCGTGCTCTTTCAGCAAGGCATGACGTTTGGCGGTCTTGAGGTCTTCGCTTACCATTTCAGAACACATTTCCTGAACGGTCAGTTCCGGCACCCATCCAAGTTTGGTTTTGGCCTTCGACGGGTCGCCCAACAGGGTCTCGACCTCGGCGGGCCGGAAGTATTGCGGATCGATACGCATGACGACGTCCCCGGGCTTAAGCGCGGGCGCATTTTCGCCTTCGACCGCTTTAACAGTCGCAACTTCCTGAACGCCTTCACCCGAGAACTCCAGCGAAACACCCAGTTCCGCAGCGGACCACTCGATAAACTGACGGACGGAGTACTGTACGCCTGTCGCGATAACGAAGTCTTCTGGCGCATCCTGCTGCAGCATTAGCCATTGCATCCGCACATAGTCTTTCGCGTGCCCCCAATCGCGCAGACTGTCGATGTTGCCCATGTACAGGCACTCCTCAAGCCCCTGTGCAATATTCGCAAGACCCCGTGTGATTTTCCGCGTCACGAAGGTTTCACCCCGGCGCGGGCTTTCGTGGTTGAACAGAATTCCGTTGCAAGCATACATCCCGTACGCCTCACGGTAATTCACAGTAATCCAGTATGAATAAAGCTTGGCCACGGCATATGGGGACCGGGGGTGGAACGGTGTGGTTTCTTTCTGAGGAATTTCCTGCACCAAGCCATACAACTCGGAAGTGGACGCCTGATAGAAACGTGTCTTCTTTTCCAGGCCTAAAAACCGTATCGCTTCCAACAATCGCAGCGTCCCAATCGCATCGACATCAGCTGTGTATTCCGGCGATTCAAAGCTGACGGCAACATGGGATTGCGCGCCCAGGTTATAGACCTCATCCGGTTGAACTTCCTGAATAATTCGAGTCAGGTTGGACGTGTCGCTGAGATCACCATAGTGCAAGTGGAGTTGAGGGTTCGGATCGTGCGGATCCTGATAGATATGATCAATGCGTTGCGTATTAAACGACGAGGCGCGGCGCTTGATTCCGTGAACTTCATACCCTTTCTCCAAGAGAAACTCGGCCAGATACGATCCGTCTTGCCCTGTGATGCCGGTTATTAAAGCAGTTTTAGTCATTGTCTCGTTCCACAAAACTCAATCTGGCTGGTAGGACTCTCAGAAACAGCAAGAACACCCAGAATGCAACCCGGCGGCAGGAAACGGCATTGAAACCCGTTGAACTTTGCGAAATGCTGGCGCGCGTTAAACACTCTTTTGTTGAAGGACATTGAAAAATGCGGATAGCGATGATCGGCACAGGTTATGTTGGCCTTGTGTCGGGCGTTTGCTTCTCGGATTTTGGCCATGACGTTATTTGCGTCGACAAAGCCGAAAAGAAAATCGAGATGTTGAAAGCCGGCCAAGTCCCCATCTACGAACCGGGGCTTGATGCTCTGATGGCCAAGAATGTAGCGGCAGGGCGGTTGAGTTTCACGACCGATCTGGCTGCTGCCGTGGACGGTGCAGACGCAGTTTTCATTGCAGTGGGAACCCCAACCCGGCGAGGCGACGGGCACGCTGATCTGACCTACGTGATGGCCGCCGCGCAAGAGATTGCTCAGTCGGTCACCGACTATACCGTAATCGTCACCAAATCGACCGTGCCCGTCGGCACCAACAGAAAGGTGCACGAGGCTGTTCTTGAGGCCAATGCGGATGCAGACTTTGACGTCGCTTCAAATCCTGAATTCCTGCGCGAAGGGGCGGCGATTGACGATTTCATGCGCCCCGATCGTGTTGTCGTGGGCGTTGAAAGCGACCGCGCCGCCGAAGTTATGGCCGAGATTTACCGGCCGCTCTATCTGCGAGACTTCCCAATCCTGACGACGGATCTGGAAAGCGCCGAGATGATCAAATACGCGGCAAACGCGTTTCTTGCGACCAAGATTACTTTCATCAACGAAATCGCCGGCCTGTGCGAACGTGTGGGCGGTGATGTCAAAGAAGTCGCGCGCGGTATTGGTCTGGATGGTCGTATCGGCAACAAGTTCCTGCATGCTGGTCCGGGTTATGGTGGCTCGTGCTTTCCTAAAGATACCGCTGCTTTGGCGAGGATCGGTCAGGAACACGCTTATCCAATGCAAATCACCGAAACGGTTATGCGCGTGAATGACGGCGTCAAACACCGCATGATCGAGAAAATTCGCGACGTATGCGATGACAGCTTCAACGGTAAGACCATCGCGGTTCTGGGTGTTACGTTCAAACCCAACACAGATGATATGCGTGATGCCCCTTCGTTGACCATTGTCCCCGCACTGATCGGCGGAGGCGCAACGGTTCGGGTTGTGGATCCGCAGGGTCGGGCCGAGGGATTAGCCTTGTTGCCCGGCGTGGAATGGTGCGACGACCCTTATACCGCAATCGCCGATGCGGATGCGGTCGTATTGCTGACCGAATGGAATGAGTTCCGCGCCCTGAACCTGTCGGACATGGCACGTTCAATGAAGTCCCCCCGGATGGTGGATCTACGAAACATCTATTCGAGATCGGCTGCTCGGAAATCGGGATTCGAAACCTATATCGGTGTGGGCCGCTGACCGCCGCTTTAAGAATTGGCGTATAGCGGCACAGAACTGTCTGCTCCCTCGGCCAGGGCCTTTCTCTGATCTTGCCGTACCTGCTCGTAAAGCGCCAACGCCTCGGGTGAAAACAGCATTTCGGGCGCAGGTACCGGCACGAAATTGCTTTGAGTATCTTCGCCCCGTGCCAACAGGGCATAATCGCGTTCGGCCACCAATTGCTTTGCATTCGGGTTCAGATAGCGGATGGCCAGACCAATCCGCCGGTCATCCGAGCGGTTCGGCCCAGAGCCGTGGATGGTCAACCCGTGGTGCAGCGACATCTGACCCGGTGCCAGCTCGATATGGGTTTTATCCTCATCCGCGACCTCTACCGCGATCTCCTGCCCACGCGACAATAAATTCGTATCCGAATAGGTGTCGTTATGCGGCAGGATCGGGTTCTTATGGCTGGCGCGTACGAAATCCATGCAGCCGCTGTCACACGTTGCAGGAGACAGCGCGATCCACGCCGTCACCTGATCCGGCGTTTCTCCCATCCCCCAATAGGTCAGGTCCTGATGCATACCGACTGTTTGGCGGGTGTTCGGTTCCTTAACAAAAAACTCGGCCGACCAAACCATGATATCCGGCCCCAGAATACCCTGAACGATATCCAGCACCCGAGGGTCCGTCGCAACACGCGCTGCCAGCGGCATAACAAGATGTGCGTTGACCCGTTTATAAGTATTCAGGGGTAGCGGAAGATCTGCGCCAAGCCAGTCTTTCTCGATCTGTTCGAACTCTGCCCTGATCTCGGACGTTTCCTGTTCCGAAAACGTAGTGAGCGGGTACAGATATCCGTCCTCCCAATAGCTTTCTATCTGCTCAGGCGTCAGACTGCCAATCGGCGCGGAATTCAATGCAGACATGCGTGTCTCCTTCTCAGGCATGTCTTCAAAGCTTAGACGTTGTCCGAAGTAAGGCAGAATGTTGTGTCTTGCCCGTGAGGGTAAGTTGAGCTTAGCCTGAATTCATGTCGTCCCGCATCCCATCCCTCAATTGGCTTCGTGTCTTCGAGGCCGCGGCCCGCACCGAAAGCTTTGCGCGCGCGGCTGGGCAGTTGAACATGTCTTCAGCCGCCGTCAGTCAGCAAGTCAAAGCCCTGGAAAATCAACTGGGAACGCCCCTGTTCCATCGCCATGCCCACTCTGTGACACTGACCGAGGCAGGTCGCGCCTATTTGCCTTCGGTCCAGCAATCGCTTTTGAAGCTGGAAACGTCGACCACGGGTCTTTTTGGCGAAACGCGCGGGCAACGCTTGTACGTTCAGTCGGTGCTTTTGTTTGCGCATGGTATTCTGGCCAGCGGGTTGCCAGCGTTTCAAGACCTGTACCCCAGGATCAACCTGTCTTTGACGACAGGTAATCTGACGGCAGACTTTGCCAATCGATTTACTGATCTTCAAATCGTTTTCGGTAACCCGACACTTTTCGGCACTGAGGGCGACGAATTGTTGCGCGAACGCCTTTACCCCGTCGCTCCGCCAGATATCGCGGATCGCATCCATAGCCCAGAGGACCTGTTTCAGTTCACCCTCATCGAAGTATCAACCCATCGCGCCAGCTGGCTTCATCTGTTCGAAACACTGCGCCTTCCAGCTGGGCGGGCCCGGTTTTTCTTTGCCGACAATTCCATGATGGCGGCTGAGCTGTCCGCCAACCGAGGCGGTATTGCGTTGGCGCGTGCCCCTGCATCTGACCGGGTCATGGCCCTGTCGGGCCTTGTGCCCTGCCTGCCCGGCATCGACGTTGCGGGGCAAGAAGCCTATCACCTGATTTACCCGTCCAAATCTGCTTTGCGACCCCCCGCCCGCGACTTCCGCAACTGGATCATGGATTACAGTGCTGCGGTCCAGACACGGTAACGTCCCTGCCCTGTCACCTCGCGGATCAAACCGCGTGACGTGAAAAGGTCAATGTTACGCTGCGCGGTCGCTCGTGACGCCTTGGTCAATTCTTCGGCCAAAGGAACCGAAACCATTGGCCACGCGGCTAGCACATCAAGCAGCATTGGCGGGGTTTTCCCACTCAGATCGGACGTCAGATCCCGAGCTCGGAGTTCCCACGCGCTGACACGGTCCAAGTGAAGCAATGCCGCCAAAACGGCCTGACCTAACCCCTTGATCCAAGCACTTAGCTTATCGTTGACCTCTCCAACCCCACGTAAAGCACCCGGCCCAGACAGTGCAACCGGCATGAAAAGGGCGCCCCCCCGGCCCATCGTTGCCGCGTGTCGGGCCGCAATGACCGCAGCCTCGGTGTCTTGTCCCATGCCCTGAGACAGAGCGCGCCATGCGTGGAATGCAATCGCTGCTTGCGTAACCGGGTGCAGGCTTGCAACCCCGTACATCACGTCCGCCAAATCAGCAATCGCCTCGGGGACCTCGTCCATGCCAAGCGCCATACGATCAAGAAATGCGGTCAATCCTGTGCTCCAGCCACCCTCGGCCGGGCCAGCTCCGGTTGTCAGGCGCCTGACGGCCCAACCTGCCCGAAACAACGCCTGAACGTCATCTCCGGTCGATCCGATCCGCAACCCTGTCCACAGCGCCAGGCGATCAACGCCAATCCGGTCACCGGTCCACCAACCTAGGTCCGAAACATCCATCAGTGCCAACCGATGCGTCCACCCCTTTGGACCCGCACGTAGTCTTTCGTCCAGAGCCCCGAAACTTGCCGCAAGATCCGCCAATTCATAAGAGAGTTCGGCCTGCGCGGCCCGCCAATCCCTGAAGTCGAACAGTGTTCTGCGGTCGGCCTTCGGACCCGGTGGCAGAAAATCTTCGTCAATCTCGGCGTCGGCGGGCAGAAACCACAGATCGTCTTCCTCTGGCGGGTCAGCATCATAGATGCTGCGCGGCCCCAGCGAGTCGTCGTCTTCCGGGTCTGGCCTGACAGGTTTAGTGGTCATACCCGGCATATTTCGGGTATTTCCACCAGTTCACAAGGCGTTTCTGCAGCAGATGGATCAGCTGGCGAAACTTGTGGTCAGAATATCCAACTGCCCTTCCAGAGGTGTCTGCGGATTGCTGCCAATCAGCATATAACCATAGCCACCCTCGGACCATGTCGCCGTTGCCAGACCGCTGAGCTCGGCAAGGTTGACGTCGTTACTGGGGGCACCCTCACCTTGTCGGATGATACAGAAGGCGAATGGTTGGCCCTGCTCGTCGGCAAATACCACCTGAACCAGCGGTTTGCCATTGAATGACAAAATCTGCGCGCGTTTCAGTTCCATTCCCGGCAAAGCTTCAAGCGTTTCGCGGTTCAAGGACCGTCCCAGCTCCGCCTCTGCCAAATCGAACTGCATTTTCAGCGCCTGTTCCGAATTGTCCAGCGACGCAATCGTGTCAGGTACATAAAGCGACTGATAGATCGCCGCCTGTTGTGCCCAACCCAAAGGTTCAGGCCGGGTTGTCCAGAACGTTGCTGAAACAGCGACAACTGCCACCGAAGCCGCAACGGCCATCAGGTGCCACGGTCCGCCTGAAGAATACGAAGATTCCACCGGCTGCGGCTCTGGCAGCTCAACTTTCGGCGCCTCGGCGGGCACCTTTTCAAATACCGCCTGCACCATAGGTGCGAACGAGTCCAGCGCCATAAGGCGCGCCTCCAGCTCAGGGTCGTCCTCGACCGCGTGTTCAATCGCGGTTGCCTGGTCGTCATCCACTGTGCCTTCCAGATACGCTATCAGCGTCTCATCGGAAAACTTCATTTGCCACTCCGTCGAACGGCGTCTGCAGCACTTAGCTGCATCACGGTTTTAAGTTTCTGCCGGGCGTTAGACAACCGGCTCATGATGGTTCCAATCGGCACATCCAGCATCGCAGCCGCTTCGCGGTAGCTATAGCCCTCAACGAACACAAGCATGACCGTTTCCCGCTGCGCTTCTGGCAGGTGCATCACTTGAGTAAACACCTCAGCTGCGAAAATATTCGTTTCCGAGTCAGCTTCAGGCGAAATTAATTCTGCTTCGGGTGTGACCGACAGCGCCTGCGCCTTCCTAACCGAGCGCGCCCGGACTTCATTCAACCAGATCGAGCGGCAGATCGTCATCAGCCAACTGTCCAACCGGTCATGTGATGTCACTTGATGATGGCGCTCGAGCGCGCGAAGGCAAGTGGATTGCAATAAATCGTCGGCTACGTCGGAGGCGCCGGACAAGGCCAGCCCAAACCGCCAGACGCGTTTTGAATGCGTCTGTATCGCGCCGCGTACGGCTTGTTCGGAACTAATTGCACCAACCATTGAATAAATAGTGACCTGTGTGTGTTTGACATTCACGAGCCGGGCCCGCCTGGTCAGAATTGACATAACCTGTGGAGGAAAGAAATGAAACTTCTGTTGAAAGCAGTCACGATTGCGTCGGCAATTGTTGCAACGCCAGTATTGGCCGAGCATTGGACCCTGTCGCCTGAAAACTCTCATTTGGCGTATGGTACCATCAAGAAAGATACCGTGGGCGAGGTCAATTCCTTCACCAACTTATCCGGTCACGTGGGTCCAGATGGCAAGGCCGAGATCGAAATCGATCTGTCGTCGGTCGAAACGAATATCGACATCCGTAACGAGCGGATGATCGAGCACGTCTTCCGCAAAGCGGGCACTGCCGCCCTTAAGGCCGAGTTCGACATGGCCGAGGTCAAGGCGCTTGGAGTGGGCGAAACCGCGGTAATTGACGTCGAAGCAGTACTTACTCTGGTGGGGACAGACGTGGAATTCGACGCAGAAATGTTCGTTGTCCGCGTATCCGAGACGTCAGTTATGGTGTCGACCAATGACATGGTGTTTATCAGCACCGAAGACGCAGGCGTGAATACAGGTGTCGACAAGCTGATGGAACTGGCCAGCCTGCCCGGCATCACCCGCACCGTACCGGTCACTGCGCGCTTGTTCTTCAACATGGATGAAAACAAAGCCGAGGCAACACCCGCTGCCGCTGCAACCCCTGTCGCCGTCGCTGCGGTGGAAGGCGACATTAAAGCCGGTAAGAAAGTCTACCGCAAATGCAAAGCCTGCCATCAAGTCAAAGAAGGCAAGAATGGCGTTGGACCGTCATTGTACGGAATCGTCGGTGCACAAGCAGCACAAGCGGAAGGGTTCAAATACTCGGATGCTCTGAAGGCTTCAGGGCTGGTCTGGAACCCTGAAACTCTGGCTGCCTTTTTGGCTGACCCCAAAGGCGCCCTGCCCGGCAACAAAATGCAGTTCCCCGGCCTGAAGAAAGAGGAAGATATCACCAACGTGATTGCCTATTTGCAGGACGAGGCGCAGAGCTAAGGCTCAAAACCGTTTCCCTCACCTGCCCCGCCGCGCTATGCCTGTCATAACCAAATGACAGCGCAGGGGCGGGGCATGAACGAGACGGTCAAACTGGAACTGGACGAGATTAAGGCCCTTAGCCTCAACATCTTGACGAAATCCGGTTTTGGAACGGACCACGCTAACGCAATTGCAGGGATGCTTGCGACCTGTCAAATCGACGATTGCCAGTCTCACGGGTTGTTCCGCCTGTTCATGTGCAACGACACCATGAAAGCGGGCAAGATCGATGGGCGTGTCGCGCCGGTGTTGGAACATTCGGACAATGCCATCGTTCGGGTGGATGCGCAGGGCGGCATGTCCTTGCTGGCCTTCGAACAGGCGCTGCCGGTACTGATCGAGAAGACGCGAACCCACGGCATTGCCGCCATGGCGATCAACCGCTGCTTTCACTTCTCGGCGCTCTGGCCCGAGGTCGAGCGCTTGTCTGCGGTTGGCCTGGCCGCGATGGCGATGGTGCCCAGCCATTCCTGGGTCGCCCCTGCGGGGGGCTCGCGCGGTAGCCTCGGCACCAACCCGCTGGCCTTCAGTTGGCCGCGTCAGGGGCAAGACCCGTTTACCTTCGACTTTGCCACCAGTGCCTTTGCCCGCGGTGAAATTGAACTCTATCGACGCGCGGGCAAGCCCCTGCCCGAGGGTGTGGCCATCGACAAGGACGGCCAACCCACGACCGATCCAAAGGCGGCGATGGAGGGCGCAATGCTGACCTTTGGCGGCTATAAGGGCTCGGCCCTGTCGATCATGATCGAGCTGATGGCAGGCCCTTTGATCGACGATTTGACCAGCCTTGAAAGCATGGAATACGCCGAAGGCGCGGGCGGCGCGCCCTATCACGGCGAGATCATTCTTGCTTTTGATACGGCCCAGTTCAGCGGCGGCCGTTTGGCCGCAAATGATACCCGCGCCGAGCGTTTGTTCGCCGATATCATCGGTCAGGGCGCCCGCTTGCCCTCGCAAAGGCGCTTTGCCGCAAGGGCCCGCAACACTGAACGTGGTTACGTCGAAATTGCCAAAACGCTGCACGACGATTTGCAGGCGCTAGCCGCTCAGGTGTAAGGCCTCTTTCCCTTCGGCATATGGCTGGCTAAGTAGGTCCTCCGGATAATATTCAGGAGGCCCCCTTGGACCGCATCGCCCGCACCATCGCCACAGAGATCAGCGCCCGCCCCGAACAGGTCGGTGCTGCGGTGAAATTGCTGGACGAAGGGGCCACCGTTCCCTTTGTCGCGCGGTACCGCAAAGAAGCGACGGGTGGGTTGGACGACACTCAACTGCGCACGCTGTCTGACCGGCTGACCTATCTGCGCGAACTTGAAGCGCGGCGCGAAACGATTCTGGGCTCGATTAAGGATCAGGGCAAACTGACCGACGATCTGGTCAAGTCCATTACTCGGGCGGACACAAAGGCGCAGCTGGAAGACATCTACCTGCCTTACAAGCCCAAGCGCCGCACCAAAGCCATGGTCGCGCGCGAAAACGGGTTGGAGCCGCTGGCCGATGCGATCCTGACAAACCGCTCGGCCAATCCTGAGGCACTGGCCGAGCGCTATGTAACCGAAGCCGTGCCCACCACCAAAGATGCCCTGAACGGCGCGCGTGACATCATCGCCGAGCGATTGACCGAGGATGCGAGCTTGCTTGGCGATTTACGCGGCTTCATGCAACGCGAAGCGTATCTGACGTCCAAAGTCATCGACGGCAAACAAACGGAGGGTGCCAAGTTCAGCGACTATTTTGAGCATGTCGAGCTTTGGGCGAATACGCCCTCTCATCGCGCGTTGGCGATGCTGCGCGCGTCCAAGGATGGTATTGTTACACTTGATATCGCGCCTGAACCCGAGACAGGAGTGGCGCGCGCCGAGGCCATCGTTGCTGCGTGTTTGCACACTCGCAGCGATGCACCCGGAGACGTCTGGCTTCGCAAGGTGGCGGGTTGGACGTGGCGGGTTAAACTGTCCCTGTCCCTTATGGTTGAATTGATGGCCGATCTGCGCAGCAGGGCGCAGGATGACGCAATTCAGGTGTTCTCGAATAACCTCAAGGATTTGCTGTTTTCCGCACCAGCAGGTGCCAAGGCAACGCTGGGATTGGACCCCGGCATTCGTACCGGTGTGAAGGCGGCTGTTGTCGACCCAACCGGCAAAGTCATCGCCACCACCGCGCTGTATCCGTTTCAACCGAAAAACGAACTGAAGGCCACGCAGACAAGCATTATGGCTTTGATCGAAGCGCATCAGATCGAGTTGATCGCGATCGGCAACGGCACAGCAAGCCGCGAAACTGAGAAGATTGTCGCCGACACGTTGAAACTGCTGCCCAAGTCAGTGAAAGCGCCCACCAAGGTGGTGGTTTCCGAGGCAGGCGCTTCGGTATACTCGGCCTCGGAACTCGCGGCGCGTGAGTTTCCCGATCTGGATGTGTCACTGCGCGGCGCTGTTTCAATCGCACGGCGCCTGCAAGATCCGTTGGCCGAGCTGGTCAAGATCGAACCCAAATCAATCGGAGTGGGCCAATATCAGCACGATGTGGATCAGCACCGGTTATCGCAGTCGCTGGCATCCGCGGTCGAAGATGTCGTAAACGCCGTCGGGGTGGACCTGAATACCGCCTCTGCCCCGCTCCTTTCGCACGTCTCGGGCCTGGGGCCTGGCCTTGCCGAAGCCATCGTGTCACATCGTGACATCAACGGCCCGTTCGCCACGCGGTCCGAACTTTTGGACGTCGCGCGGTTGGGACCACGCGCCTATGAACAATCCGCAGGGTTTCTGCGCATCCGGGACGGCAAAGAGCCCCTGGATGCATCCTCGGTGCATCCCGAAGCCTACGACGTAGCCCGGCGCATCGTTTCTGCCTGCGGGCGAGACATTCGGCAGATTATGGGGAATGAACAGGCCCTGAAACGGCTGAAACCGCAGCAATTCGTCGATGCCAGATTTGGCCTTCCGACTGTCCAAGACATCTTTGCCGAGCTTGAAAAACCCGGGCGCGACCCGCGTCCAAGTTTTGTAACAGCGACTTTCCGCGAAGGTGTCGAGGAGATTTCCGATCTAAAGCCCGGAATGGTTCTGGAAGGCACCGTGACCAACGTCGCCGCCTTCGGCGCGTTTGTTGATATCGGTGTTCATCAGGACGGGCTGGTGCATGTCAGCCAGTTGGCCGACAGGTTTGTCAAAAATCCCCATGACGTGGTCAAAACCGGCCAGATTGTCAAAGTGACCGTCGTCGATGTGGATACCAAGCGCAAACGCATTGGTTTGAGCATGCGCAAGAAAAAGGGATAGCCTTGGGCGCCTTGCACAAGCAAAAAACCCCGGCAATTCAACCGGGGTTTTCAGAAATCTACAGTTAGGCGAGTGCCCTATTATTCGACGATCTTGTGCGAATAGCCAGCCGTTTGTGACGCGTGGAAGTCTTCGACCCAGTCAACGGTAAACGCGTAGTCATCCTCGGTCAGCGGCTTGTGGCAGGCCATGCACGGAGCTTCGTTCACACTAGCCTTGTTCGAGCCGTCGACCTCAAAGACCGAATAACGCCAATCGTCATTCTTATAGATTTCAGGGACATCATCCCCCCACCCGTCGCGCTTTTCCATTGCCGTAAATAGCTTACGCTCGCCAGCAATCAATTTACCCTCAGCGTCCTTTAGCAGATTACCATCAGCGTCTTTTTTAGCGTCGTAAATCTCGACCAGGAAATACGAACCAGGTTTGAACGGCAGACCGGTCTTGACCCCTTCAAGCGCCAAATCGTTACCGCTGAAGAACCGAACCTGTTTACGGTCGTCATAGTCTTTGCGGTGATAACGGGTGAACGTGGTTTCATGATCCTTCGGGAACGCCATCAACGATCCGTCAAGACCCGTGTCATTGCTGGCAACCGCCCCAGCTTCGCCCCCGGGCAGGCTGGCGAAATAAGCGGCCAGATTATCGATCTCTGCGTCGGACAGGTTCGCTGCGATGGCGTTCATCAGATCATCCTTGCGGCTTTCGGTTTTGAACGCCATCAACTGCTTTTTGATGTAGCCTTCTTTTTGACCGGCAAGGTTTGGGAAATTGTCGGCCGTACTGATACCAGCACTACCGTGGCAGGCGGCGCATTGCGCCGCCGTTTCACTACCAGCCTGGATATCTCCGGCATTCACAACGGTCCCTAACGAGGTGCCAACTATGGCGGCCCCTAGTGCGGCTTTTACCAACGATTTCATCAAATGTCCTTTCACTGGCTGGCAGCCGCCCGAAACGTGACAAACGGCGATGCTTGCTGTGGTCAGGACATTAGGCACATGGACTACGCACGCAATGGATGCACCGTTCACAAACGCGCACAAAAAAATGAGACCGTTTTTAAGCTTGGTGCAGGCCGAAACGCATCATTCAATCCGCATAGCTTCGGTTTCGATTTTTATATTCACAAGGTCACCCACAAGGCCATTCTCGACCGCGTAAGTCATTCCATAGTCGCTGCGTTTGATGGAGGCTTCTATCGAAAGCCCAAGCACAAACCGTTTGTGCCCAAACGGGTAGGGTTCAGCCTTGTTCAACGTCACGTTCAGTGTCACCGGCTGGGTCACGCCCAATATCGTCAGGTCTCCGGTCACTGTGCCCGCATTGTCCGTGGCGGCTGTACCAGACTCTGCGACAAAAGTGATTTCGGGGAATTCCGAGACATGCAGAAAATCCTTGTTTTTAACGTGCCCGTCACGCGCCTTGTTAAAGGTGTTGACGCTTTTGGCATCGATCGCGACTTGAACATTCGCCAGTTCCTGCGTCTCGGTATCATAGTCGAAAATACCCTGCACATTGCCGAATATCCCCAGCGTGTCGGCATATCCAATGTGTTCTATGGCAAAAAACACCGTCGTATGCTCGGGGTCCAGTTCGTAGCTCGCCATTTCGGCGGCCACTGCGATTGGAGAGGTTGCGATCAGAAAGCTTAAAGCAATATTGCGCATGGCTGGTCCCTTGACGATTGTCGAACTAGATAAAGGTAGTCAAACAATCATATAGCCCGCGCCCTGCACCGACAAAGTAAACTAAATGCGCTTAGCCCGTCTAACTTGTGCCACTTGGAACATTCACCGCGCCAAGGGAGCGGACAAGCGGGTTGATCCCGATCGTGTCCATCGAACCATCGCTGCTGATCTGGCCCCTCTTCGGCTGGACGTTTTAGCCTTGCAGGAGGCCGATGGCGAGTGCCGGCCACATGCGCGAATTTTAGACATGCGCCGTATACAGGCCGACACCGGCTTGGTTTACCAGCATGATCAGCATGCGATGCGATGGGGATCACAAAGCGACGGGTTCCTGGGAACCATTCTATTTCTTCATCCGCTTCTTGAGGTGACCCACCGCGATGTTGTCGATCTTCCGGGGCATTGCCACCGCGGCGCGGTCGTGGTCGAGACCCTGCGAGACGGCGTCGATATGCGAATTCTCTCAACGCATTTATCGCTGTTCCAACCCTTGCGCGTCATACAAATGCGTATCATCGGGCAATATTTGCGGCGCCGTCCCAGGATGCAGACAATTCTTCTGGGTGACTTGAACGAATGGCGGCCGTGGGGTGGTTTGATGTTTCACAGACGTCTTGTTGGGCAAAAGCTTGCAGGACCTGCCCGGGCGACCTTTCCGTCACGCCGCCCTTTGTTGCCTCTGGACCGCATTATGACTGATCGGCCTGACGCGGTCTTTGATGCACAGGCTATGTCGACGCCGAATCTGCGCATGGCGTCAGACCATTTACCATTGATTGCTTCGGTCAAGGTTTCGTGATCACCTGAATAATGACGCTCGGCATTTGTTAAGAGATTAGTCAAAAGGGAAATCTACGCTAGATCACAATAGATTATGACACCGCAAACCAAAGTCCAAGCGTCACAGCGCGTGACAACCGACCGCCAGTCTCTCTGGCTGATGTCGCCCCTGACCTCCTTTTGGCTTCAGGTAGGTTTGATTGGGTGTGGGCTGACAATCTTGGCATGGTTAACCCTGCCAACTGTGTTTTGGGTTCTGCTTGCGTTCTTCGTGGCCTCGGCCCTTGCCGGGCTGGGGTTGGCAACTTCGTACCCTTACAGGGTGCTGGGCCTTTGCAATACCGTAACCTTGCTGCGCGCGGCCCTTGTGGCGTTCCTTTTCGGCACGCTTTTTGTCGCCGACACTGTGTCGGGCTGGGTGATATTCTGTATTGGAACAAGTGCATTTGCGATGGATGGCCTGGACGGCTGGCTGGCCCGCCGCTCTGGCCTGCAATCCGACTTTGGCGCGCGGTTCGACATGGAAACCGATGCCGCCTTGGGTGCAGTGCTTGCGCTGTGGCTGATACTATCCGGGACCACACAGGCCGAAGTTCTGATCCTTGGTTTTGCTCGCTATGCCTTTGTTATCGCTGGTTGGGCAATACCCCGGCTGCAAGGAGAGCTTAGGCCATCCTTTCGTCGCAAAACCATCTGCGTGGTACAGATCGCGGCACTTTTGATATTGACTTGCCCGCTGGCACCACCCTTTCTGATCGCGCCGATTTCCATCAGTGCGTCAATCGCGCTGAGTTACTCATTTGGCGTGGATATCCGTTGGCTGCTGAGCCGCAACTCATGAGGTTATCTTTCGCACTTATCCTCGGCGCTTTTTTGGTCTTTTGCGCTTTGGTCCTGCCCAACCATCCCGGCACAATGAATTGGTCTGCGCTGAATCGCTGGCCGCTGGAATTGCCCGTGATCCTTTTGTTCATGATCGCGTTTGGAAGGATCCCTGGGGTGGCGTCAATTCTGGCGGCCCTTTTGGTCGCAGCCAGCCTGATGAAACTCGCTGACTACGCCACGTTCACCGCGTATAATCGCACCTTCAATCCAATCGTCGATACATTTTTGATCGAGGCAGGTTTTGGCTTGTTGCAAGACAGTGTTGGCAGGCCCTTGGCCATCGCGATGGCGGTCACAGGCGGCGCGCTGGTGGCCATCTTTTTCGTATTGCTGCGTTTTGGGCTGAAAGCTTGGGGGGCTCTGTCACCACCCGTTTGGACGAAGACGGCTGCGGTGCTTGGCATAATGATCACAGGATCCTGGGCCGTAGCAGACGCCGGGCATCACCTAAAATACTGGCGTTTTGATCAAAGCCCTCCGGGCACGGCATGGACATCGCGGCTGGTGTTCAAGCGTGGGACCGAGATGCAGGCAACCGTTGACGATCTGGCTGTGTTCCGTCGCGAGGCGCGGGCAGATCCGATGCGACAGGCGCAAGGTTTGCTGGATAGGCTTTCGGGCCGCGATGTTCTACTGATCTGGATTGAAAGCTATGGCCGCGCGAGCTTTGATAATCCACTGTATTCCGAAACCCACCTGCCGACGCTGCAAAGTGCCGAGACGGCCCTTACGCAAGCGGGACTGTCCGTCAAAAGCGGCTGGCTGACCTCGCCCACGGCAGGTGGCGAAAGCTGGCTGGCACATGGCGCCTTGTCGACCGGCCTTTGGACGTCGGATAACGGACGCTACAACGCAATGCTGGTCAGCAATCGAAAGTGGTTGTTTCACTATGCGCGGGATGCCGGCTATCGCACGGCGGCGATAATGCCTGCGATTACGCTGGCGTGGCCCGAAAGCGCCGTGATGGGGTTCGATCACATATTTGCAGCCGCGGACATTCCTTATCGCGGAAAACGTTTTGGCTGGGTGACTATGCCTGATCAGTTCACTCTGGCGACCTATCAGGATTTGCTACCGCCCGACCCACGGCCTGATTTCATTCAAGTGGCGCTGATCTCGTCCCACGCGCCATGGACACCGATCCCGCGGATGATCAGGGATCAGGACCTGGGCGATGGAACCGTTTTCACACCGATGGCCGAGCACGGTCCCCCCGCGCGCGAGTTATGGCAGGATCACGATGATGTGCGGGACGCCTATCGCCGCGCGATAGATTACAGTTTACAAGCGGTATTTTCACATGTGGCAAAACTGGGCAAGCAAGCACCACTCGTTATTGTCGCAGGAGATCATCAAGCCGCAGGTTTTGTGGCTGGCAGTGACAATCGCGATGTCCCGATCCATGTTATCGGCCCCACAGATGTTCTGTCTTTGATTGACCACTGGGGCTGGACTGACGGTCTAGCGCCCGCCGCGGATGGCCCGGTGCGTCGGATGGATACGTTTCGCGATGATTTCCTGTTAGCCTTCACATCTTCGGGGCAATTGGCGGGAGAATCGAGATGAGCGGCCGCCTGTACCGACTGTTCGGATCACTCGCGCTGTTGGGCGTCGTCTTGTGGTGGAGCGCGGCCGGAGAGGTCTGGGAAAGACTGCGCGAAGCTCAGCCGTTCTGGATTGTGATAGCAATCCTTGCCCTGAATTGCAGCACCCTATCAATGGCACGGCGATGGCAGCTAACCGCGCGAGCGTTGGAGCTGAAGATCACTTACCGCGCAGCGCTAAAGGAATATTATCTAGCTCTTCTCGCCAATTCGCTGTTACCCGGTGGTGTCGTTGGCGATGTCAGCCGTGCAATCCGAACACGCCAGCATGGCGACCTGAAACGCGCAGCGCAATCCGTCGTGGCCGAGCGGCTTATGGGCCAGGTGGCTCTGTTTGCGGTCCTTTTTGCCGGTCTGTCCGTTAGTTTATTGTGGCTAGGTGGAATCGAATGGCCCAGCGGGACAGGATGGATGCTGGGAGCTGGCGTTACCCTGACTTTCGGTGTGTTGATCTGGCTGGCGTCGGCTCAAAAGACAGCCCGTTTTACGAAGTTCTGCCTTGTGCTGATGGTCCGCCCAGAGATTTCGGCTCATGCCATGACGGCCGCTGCTCTGTTGATCTTCGGCCTCTATGCATGCGCCCGTGCTACTGGAAAGGAACTATCGATTGAGGCAAGCGTGACAGTTCTGCCCTTGGTCCTTTGCGCCATGCTGGTTCCGTTGTCGATCGCCGGTTGGGGATGGAGAGAGGGCGCCGCCGCCGCGCTTTTTCCCATACTGGGGGCATCGCCCGAAGCTGGGATCGCGATGGGTATCTGTTATGGTGCTGTGATGCTATTGGCCGCCCTGCCTGCGGTTGCTTTTGTTTTTATGCCCTCCGAAGCTGAGTTGAACACAAATCCCTTGGAAAACGCATCATGAGCGCCGTTTTTGCGATACCCGGAGACAAAGACCAGCGCACCGGCGGTTATATCTATGATGCGACCGTATTGGATTTGTTGAACCAAATCGGCTGCCCAACCGCGCATCTGGAACTGCCCAGCAGTTTTCCGAATGCACCTGCGCATGACATGGAAACTGCGCTGAATGCTCTGCGGGCCGTTCCTGCCTCTACCCCGGTTATCGTGGACGGTTTGGCACTGGGCGCCATGCCACCCGAAGGTGTCGCCAGTATTGCCGCACCTGTGATCGCGCTTGTCCACCATCCGCTTGGGCTGGAAACCGGAACAGATCCCGCTCGCGCACAGGATTTGATCCGCAACGAGGCCGCAGTGCTGGAACATGTCGCCCATGTCATCGTGACCAGCACCCATATCGGGGAGACGCTTTGGGCCGATTTCGGTGTGTCCCCTGATCGGATCACTGTGGCAAGCCCCGGCTTCCTGCGCCCCATGACTGGTTCAGCACCTGTTTCACCACCGCTGATCCTGAGTGTTGGATTATTGTCATCGCGCAAGGGCCACGACGTTCTGATCTCTGCTTTGGCGCAAATTGCCGACTTGTCTTGGCAGGCGGAAATTATCGGCCGCCCGCAACACCCAGACTATACAGCAGAATTGCAGACACAGGTCTCGAATGCAGGGTTAGCTAATCGTATCCAACTAAGGGGCGAGGTCGACGGTGCCGCCATCGAGGATGCATACCGACGCGCAAGTATGTTCGCTCTGGCCACACGATACGAAGGCTACGGTATGGTCCTGAGCGAGGCGATGCTGCACGGTCTGCCGGTTGTTTCCTGCGCAGTCGGCGCGGTCCCCGAAACGGTTGGCTATGCCGGGCGTCTTGTGCCCGCCGATCAACCGGATGCCTTTGCAGCCGAATTGCGCACCCTGCTGGAAGACCCGGATCAGTTGGCGAAAGCTGCGCATGCTTCACTGGAACAGTCGGCAGGGTTGCCGAGCTGGCACGACACAACCCGGCATTTCGCCGATGTCATCAAACGGGTGGCCGAGTCACTTGCGCCGCCTTTCCCCTTTGGACCCACGAAATGAACTGGACTGCCTATGTTTGCTGTTGAAGTCCGCGACCATGTAATGATCGCGCATTCCCTACCCTCTCCTGTTTTTGGCCCCGCGCAAGGGATGCACGGCGCGACCTTCGTGGTGGATGCGGCGTTTTACACCGAAGATCTGGATGAAAACGGTCTGGTCGTTGATATCGGCTTGGCCACCGAGGCTCTGGCCAACACGCTTGCCCCGCTACGCTACGCCAATCTGGACGAAGTCCCCGCGTTCAAGGGCAAGATCACAACGACAGAGTTTCTTTGCTATCACATTTGGGATCAACTCAAGGCGGTCGCAAAAACCAGCGGATTGGGCGACAATGGCCGCGTCAAACGCGTTCGGGTGCAGCTGCACGAAAGCCATGTGGCGCGTGGGTGGTATGAAGCAGACATCTGAAACCAGCTTTGAACCGGATTGGCTGAATCTTCGGGAACCAGCCGATCACCGGGCCCGCGATCCAAAACTGCTCGCTAGTGCCGCAAGCTGCGTTCAAGATGGGTCCATTGTACTGGATCTGGGCAGTGGCACCGGATCAACGGCCCGCGCATTTGTTCAAGCAGGGTTCGGCAAGATGCGTTGGCGGTTTTTCGACAACGACGCGACCCTGTTGCGTATTGCAAGTGATCGCCATCCCGAAGCCGAATGCGTCGTCGGCAATCTCGGTGACGTAAAAAATCTGCCGCTCGGGGACGTCGGCCTGATCACGGCTTCGGCCTTGTTCGATCTTATGCCCGAAAGCTGGATCAATGCTCTGATCCTCCGTGCAGCCGAAGCGGGCATACCAATCTACACGGCCCTGAACTACGATGGCCAAATGAGCTGGACGCCCAACGACGAACGTGACTGTGTCGTCACTCGGGCGTTCAACTGGCACCAGACGAACGACAAAGGTTTGGGACCAGCGCTGGGGCCGTTATCCGGGTCACGGTTTGCGGAATTGAGCGAAATAGTGGGCTACACTGTTGCTTCCGCACAAAGCCCGTGGCGGTTGGGGCCGCAAGAGACCCAACTGCATGACGCAGTTTTAGACGGAATCGCGCAGGCAGCCCACGAGGCGGGCGAGAAACACGCCCTCGATTGGGGAATAGACAGGCGGGGCGCGGTCGCGGTCGCGGAAACGCTTGGGACGATTGGGCACACTGACCACTTATCGGTACCGCGATGACAGTCGCTCAACTCTATACAGAATGCGGAGAAACCAATGCACGACATTGACGTAACACCCAGGGTATGGGACCGCATTCTTGCCGTTCGAGCGGGTCATGGTTGTCTGTGCGATCCGGATTGGACGGAAGGCGAAAAGCGGGCCATCTCTGTCTATGGAGCGTTAGCACAGCCGAACCCCTCGGGTCAGGTGATCGGGCAGATCGGGCAATCACTGGACGGACGGATTGCAACTGTTTCAGGCGATGCCAAAGACATCTCTGGTCGTGAAGGGCTGGTACATTTACACCGTCTACGGGCTTTGTCGGATGCGGTTGTGATCGGCGTTAAAACTGCACTGCATGACAACCCACGCCTCACCGTTCGCCTCGTAAAAGGTCAAAATCCGGTCCGCGTGATCATTGACCCAAACGGGAGGATGCCAAACGATATCGGTCTGATGCAAGACATGAACGCCCGGTGCATAGTCATCCAATCGGTAGATGCACCGCGTCCTGACCATATCGAAGTGGTCAAGTTGCCCCGCACCCATTGGATTTCGCCGGCACAAATCCTGGGCGCCTTGCGTCAGCGTGGATTGAACCGCGTCTTGATCGAAGGTGGCGGCATCACGATTGCTCAGTTTCTTGAAGCAGGGCTGCTGACCCGGCTGCATGTCGCGGTTGCACCCCTATTGATTGGGGCCGGACCACAAGGGCTGACCACATCACCGGTCGCTAGCCTGGCGCAGGCCCTTCGGCCTAAGACGGACGTCTATGGTTTGGGTACAGACGTGCTGTTTGACTGCAGACTGGAACCTCGACATGAACAAGTGGCTACCTACCCCTTACCGTGCCGGACCGCTGCTCATGCGTCCTAACGCGAATAAGTTGAACTATAAACAATGACCGCCAACCCAGAACCGCCAACACGGGCTTTATGGATTACTAAAGCCGCTAGCACTGAAATACGCGAAACGGACATCCTTGATGGCCCGGACCATATACAAGTGTCCACCCTGTTCTCGAGCATCAGCCGGGGCACCGAACGGCTTGTGTTTCACGGTCAGGTACCGCGCAGCGAACATGACACCATGCGTGCGCCGTTTCAGCAAGGCGATTTCACCTTCCCCGTCAAATATGGCTACTCGGCTGTTGGCACCGTTCAATCCGGACCGCGTAAGGGTGAGACTGTATTCGCGCTATATCCCCACCAGACACGGTTCAGCATACCCTCACATGCGGCCATTTCGATCAATCCATCCGTTCCTCCTGCCCGCGCCGTGTTGGCGGCCAATATGGAAACAGCATTGAACATCATGTGGGACGCGGGCGTTTGCGCAGGCAGCAAAGTGACCATTGTTGGCGGCGGTGTTGTCGGCGCGCTGACCGGATACCTGTGTGCCAGAACGCCCGGAACCGAGGTTTGCATAGTGGACATCAACCCGGACAAGGCCGCGCTTGCCGGACAGTTGGGTTGTGCATTTACCACCCCCGAAAACGTGCCCGAAGACGCAGACATGGTCATCCACACCTCAGCCACCTCAAGCGGATTGGCGACAGCAATAAACGCTGCCGGTGTCGAAGCAACGATTATCGAGGCCAGTTGGTATGGTGATCACTTCACGACCGTGCCGCTTGGTACCCGATTCCATCAAAGGCGGTTGCGGATCATCAGCAGCCAAGTCGGTCGTATCTCCGCACATATGGGAGCGCGCTGGGACTACAAAAAGCGGCTAACCAAGGCGATTGACCTGTTGGCTGACCCAGTTCTGGACGCCTTGATTTCGGGTGAAACTGATTTCGCAGATCTTCCCGAGAACTACGGGTCTATTCTGGAAGATCCATCGACCCTCTGCCATAGAATACGGTATTCCAACAGATGACGTTGCCGCAGGAAGTTACTCCTTGGCTGTCGCCCAAGGCGTCTGAACACATGCAAGCGATGGCACGGGCCGCGCTTCGCGCCGGGGCCGGGTTGCAACAAGCCTTCAAGACCCGCGACACGCTAAACATTTCGCAAAAATCCAAAGGCGATTTCGTATCCGACGCAGATCGCACGGCAGAAGCGGAAATCAATCTGCACCTGACCGCGACCTATCCCAAGTATGGTTGGCTCGGTGAAGAGACTGGAACGCGCGCGGGCATCGGGACGGCTTTGCGATGGGTGGTGGATCCGTTGGACGGGACGACGAATTTCCTCAAGGGTATTCCCCATTGGGCCATATCCATAGCGTTGTGTGATGGCGACGATATACTGGCTGCGTTGATCTACGATCCCCAGAAAGCCGAAATGTTCACAGCCGAACGCAGCTGCGGCGCATTTTTGAACGGGCGACAGATATCGGTCAGCGGCGAAGGTGATCTGACCGCAGCTTTGTTTGCCACTGGCGTCCCTGCCGGGGGGCGTGTGACCTATCTGAAATCTGCCCTTCAGGACCTTGAACGACTTATGCCAGAGTGTGCCGGTATTCGCAGAAACGGCGCTGCGGCCCTTGACCTTGCCTATGTCGCCGCCGGGCGGCTTGAAGGGTATTGGGAGCGGAACCTGAGTCCGTGGGACATTGCTGCAGGAATTCTGTTGGTACAGGAAGCCAAAGGGGTCGTGCAGCCGCTTTGGCCGGATCAAGACATCTTCTCGTCAGGCTCTTTTCTGGCAAGTAACGCAGCCTTGGCAAATACGTTCCGCAAATTCATTGTCTGAGGTGATCTTAGACAAATACCCCCGCCTGGTCACGCGCCTGCGTTTGTGATGAGGTCGTCGTTTGCAAGGTGGTCAATCAGGTGCCTGACGCGGGTCGTCATACGGCGATTTTGCGGGAAAAGAGCGGCGACGACATAAGGTGCCACACGGTAAGTAGCAAACAGTTCGATCAAAGCACCCGACCTGAGAGCCTCAGCTACTGTGTAAGCAGGACATCGTGCGATTGCTACACCATCCATCGCAAGACGCGCCGAAGCTGCGGGGGCATTGGCGCGCAACCGTCCGCTAACGGGAACCGCCACATCTTCGCCTTTGATATCGAACCGCCACAGCCCGGGCTCGGACATGTTACCGTCAAGAATACAGTCATGTGTCGCCAGGGCGCGCGGGTCTGTCGGCGTGCCTGCGCGGTCCAGATACGCGGGGGATGCGCATACGATTAACGGCATTTGCCCCAGTTGACGCACTTTCAGTGAACTGTCGCGCATCGGACCTATCCGGATAGCAAGGTCCAGACCCTCATCAATGATCGACACCCTGCGGTCGGACAGGTTCAGGTCAATCTCGACCTCGGGGTGCTGGGTTGCAAAGGCCGCAAGAGACGGCGCAAGCCGCACCGAGCCAAAGCCGGTCGGCGCCGAAATCCGGATGACGCCGCGCAGTGATTTCTGGGCGTTTCGGACTGTTTCCTCAAGTTCGTCAAACCCATCCAGCAGCGGTTCGCACATTGCCAGATACGTCGCTCCCGCATCTGTCAGGGATACGCTGCGTGTCGTACGGTTCAAAAGCTGCACGCCCAATGCCTCTTCCAGATCAGCAACATATTTGCTGACCAGTCGAGATGAACGCCCCATCCGCTGCGCCGCCAACGTGAAAGAAGCATTTTTCGCCACCAGCGCGAATGCGCGCATTCGATCAATCTTGTCCATTTTATTGCGCCCTTTCAGGGCCTAATTATTCGCAAAATCTGACAATTATCATCCACTTTCGCAAGAGTTATCTGTCCGTCAGACACAGCTTATGAATGACAGGAGCCAACAGATGTCCAACGCAGTTCGTATCCACCATTTCCCGAAATCAGGTCACGCGCATCGTGCTTTGGTCTTCGCCCAACTCGCAGGAATTGCGCATGACACCAACTTTGTTGATCTGGCTGCCGGAGAGCACAAGACACCAGAATTTCTGGACATGAACCCAAACGGTCAAGTGCCGGTCTTGCAAGATGGCGACGTCGTCGTATCGGATTCGAACGCAATTCTGGTGTACCTTGCGCGGAAATATGCGTCTGACTGGATGCCCAGCGATCCAGTCGGAGAAGCTACTGTCCAGAAATGGTTGACCCTTGCTGCAGGTGAAATTGCGTTCGGGTCATGTGCCGCACGTTTGATTACAGTCTTTGGTGCTCCGTTGGATGCCGATTTTGCCGCGGCCACTGCCGCCAAGGCAATGAAAAAGTTAGAAAATGGCCTTGAGGGGCGTGATTGGCTGGTTGGCGACCGCCCGACCATTGCAGATGTAGCTGCCTATTCCTACACCGCCCACGCGCCCGAGGGGAATGTCTCGCTTGACCCTTACCCGAACGTACGGGCCTGGATCGCGCGTTTCGAAGTCCTGGATGGCTTTGAACCGATGCCCTCCACCGCTGCGGGCCTCGTGGCCTGAACCAAACCTGCCCGAAACTTGAGTGTAAAGAGCTTCGGGCAAGGGTTCCCAGTATTGGGAAAAAAAGAAGGAGTGAACCGATGGTCGATGCAGATACCCCATTCCATGCCGGTGAACTGGCCGCACAAAAACGCGCCGGCGCGGATAATATTGCCACCATCGGAACACGCTATATACGCGATTTCATGCCCGAACAGCACCGTACGTTCTATCAGGCGCAACCGTTTCTCGTCGTCGCCTCGGGTGACTCGGACGGTCAGGTCTGGGCAACAATCATCGAAGGGCCTGATGGGTTCATCGGGTCTCCTGATCCGGAACGCCTGACGTTGGATACACAAGTTGACTCGCTGGATCCTCTGGCACACAGCCTGCAGGAAGGGACCGATATTGGGGTCGTCGGGATCGAACTGGCCACAAGGCGCCGCAACCGTCTTAGCGGCCGGACCCGACGTTCGGACCAAGGGCTGATCATAGACATTCGCCAAACGTTCGGAAACTGCCCGCAGTACATCAATGAACGCGACTGGTGGCGCGCCCCGCGAACCGTGCCCACAGACGCCCAAGAATCCGACCATCTCAGCCCCGGCCAAATCGCTCGCATCCGTGCCGCTGACACGCTTTTCCTGGGTTCCGGTCATCACGCCCCGCAAAAGGCGGCCTCGGATGGGTACGACGCTTCGCATAGAGGCGGTGAGCCAGGGTTCGTGCGCGTAATCAGCCCAACTCGGTTGCGCATACCGGATTATTCCGGGAACAACTTTTTCAACACGATTGGAAATCTGCTGCAGGACCCCCGTGTCGGATTGTTGTTTGTCGATTTCGCAACCGGTGGACTTTTGCATCTGACCGGGCGCGCCAAGATCGACTGGGCGCCCGAAGAAGCGCGTGATCCAAACATTTTGCGCATGATCGACGTTACGATCGACGCGGTGATTGAACGGACCGAGGCACTTTCGTTACGTTGGTCAGCGGACCCTGCCCCGTCGCAAAACCTGACCGTAGTCGACAAGAAATCCGAGGCCGAGGGGATCACATCGTTCCACCTCGCTCCGGCCGAGGGCGATACTCTGTCACCCTTTCAAGCCGGGCAGCATTTGCCGATCGCCCTCGAAATACCTGCGCATGATGTAAAGATACGTCGGTCTTATTCCCTGTCGGGCAAACCCGGTGAAGACACTTACCGGATCACTGTAAAGCGCGAGCCAGGTGGGACTGCATCGCAATTCTTACACGACAGCATCAAAATAGGAGACACGATCGAAGCCCGCCCTCCGGCTGGTGATTTTCTGATACCTGATTCAACACGCCCTTTGGTTCTGGTCAGCGTGGGTGTTGGTTTGACACCAATGATGGCCATGCTGCATCAGTCGGCGCAACAGAATACCGGACGCCAGGTATGGTTCGTGCATGGCGCACGCAACGGTCGGCACCATGCACTGTCCCAAGAAACAGACCGCCTGATCTCGGCGACCCGCGGCGCACGGAAACGCGTGTTTTTCAGCCAACCCGACAGCGGCGATCTGGTTGGTCGTGATTTCGACGCAGAAGGCCGTGTCACGGCCGCAGAGGTTCTGGCGCTCGGTGCCGGTGCGGATGCGCTTTACATGCTTTGCGGTCCCGCCGGATTCGTGACTGATCTGAAGTCAGGTCTAGAAGCTGCCGGAATAGACGGAAGCCAAATCCACTATGAAACCTTCGGCTCTGCCTGACCGCTGCCGTTAGTCCAACCGCTGTTTGCTATGGTTGAGGCTAAGGATGTCGCGACGGCTGTAATGCCCTGCCGGGTCCAGTTTCAGATGTGCGGCGATGACCTGATCCACATCGATCTCAGCATAGAGCGTGATCTCTTCGCCCGTGACTGGACCCGCAATCAATTTGCCACCGGGTGCCGCGATCATGCTACCGCCGTCGTTGATGACATCGCGCCCCTCCGTTACGTGTTTTCGCAAGGGGAAGCTGTCAGGAATGTCACTACTGCGCAGCAGACCCGAGACCGAAACAACATAAACCCGCCCCTCCATCGCGATAAACTGTGTGATGTGGTCGGTTACGTCCAGATCTCCTGGCCATGTTGCGATATGCAACTGCTCTCCCTGCTGGTACAGCGCTTGCCGGGCCAGAGGCTGCCAGTTTTCATAGCAATTCAAACCGCCGACCCGGATGCCTTTCCAATCCTGAACGGCCAGACCATGCCCATCCCCATCGGCCCATAGCAGCCTTTCGTGAAACGTCGGCTTGAGCTTGCGATGCACATTCACGACACCCTTGTCGGGCAGGATTGTCACCAACGAGGCATAGACCGAACCGCCCGACCCAGCCCGTTCAACGATCCCGGTCATGACAGCGACGCCAAGGTCAGTTGCCTCGGCACAGATCTCAGCAATCTCGGGGCCGTCGGTCGTAATCGCGGACTTCAGATAGGCCACATGCCCGGTCTTCAGCAGCTCATCATTATGGGCCACGCTCGGGGCGCGCAGCCATACGGGATAGCCGGACAAAAACACCTCGGGGAAGACAACCAATTCGGCACCATTGGATGCTGCATCCCGCAGCAGGGCGATCAGCTTGTCCGTGCTGGCCTGTGGATCAAGAAAGACCGGAGCGGCCTGAACAGCGGCAACTTTCATAAGGCAATGTCCTGCTCGTTTTACGTATGACCCGCGCATTATCTCATCAGGCACGGGCCAGGGTGTCAAATCAGACGTTTAGCCCGGATTGGCCGGCGCTTCGTCCATATCATCCGAAACCGGGCCCCAGGGTTGCGCAGAATTGCACCAGATCTGGATCGAGGGCTTGACCCATGAACTGTCCTGCAACGTCCCCGCCTTTACCGCCGCAAGGTCACCAAAAGCCGGCATCTCGGTCGATAGAGGCGAGCCGCAATTACCGCAGAAATTGCGGGTCACCGGCTGCCCGGATGCCCCGTTCATCACATAGGTCCTGCGGTTGTCACCCTCGAATGCGATCGACGCGGTCGGCACCAGCACATTGGTCGAATAGGCCGAGCCGCTTTGCCGCTGGCAATCCGGACAGTGGCAGACGACCATCATGGCAGGCTCATCGGCGCTGGAACTATAGGTGACCTGTCCGCACAGGCAGCTTCCTTCGATCTTGGGCATTGGTGTCTCCTTGCTGGTGGTTTTGGTTTTATTGGGATTTCTCTTTTGTTGGCATCAGGTGGGCGGCCGATTGATTGAACAGGGTTTCGTTCTGCTGCGCCGTGGCTTTGCCCGTGAACTGAGCGTTTTTGTGCAGGTTGATCGCATCACGAACGGCAGGGCGTGCCTTGATCCGTTGACGCCAGGCGGCGACGTTTGGAAAAGCATCCAATGAAACGCCCAAAGGTTTCGCGATGAAGGCCCACGGAAAACACATCATATCTACGATCGTATAGCGGTCGAACATATACTCGCGCCCCTCAAGCCGGTTCTCTAGGACCGCCAGAGACCGTTCGAACTCGCCCTTGTATCGCTTGTGGGAATAGGGCTGATCTTTCGGCGCATAGTTCACAAAGTGGCTCAGTTGACCGCCCATCGGACCCTGATTGGCTGCCTGCCAGAACAGCCATTCGGTAAAGGCGATCCGCTCGCGTTGGGTTTCGGGGCCAAATTGGCCGCTGCGATCTGCCAGGTACAACATGATGGCGCCGCTTTCGAAAACACTCAGCGGGCCACCGTCTGCGTCATGATCCAGAATAGCCGGCATCCTGGCGTTAGGGCTGATCGCCAGAAAGTCGGGTTGGAACTGGTCGCCACCGCGTAGGTTCATAAGAATGGTGCGATGATCCAAACCAGTTTCGGCCAGCATGATCGCGACTTTCCAACCGTTCGGTGTGGGGGAGTAATAGAAGTCAATCATGATGCATCCGCCAGAGGGTCTGGGGCCAGGCTCGCGCGAACCGCGGCAGTGTGTTCGCCTAGTTCCGGCGCGGGGCGCAAGTCGGTTGCCGGAGTACCGTGAAACACCGCAGCCGGCCGGGTCTGCCGCAGGCGACCGGCAGTCGGGTGGTCATATTCGACGAACATACCATTGGCCTCGAGCTGCGGATGTTGGCGCATCTCGCGTCGAGTCAGGACAGGGGCGCAGGGGACACCCGCCTCTTCCAGTGCGGTCAACAACGTGTCGCGGTCAAGGTCACGCACCATCTCTTGCGTCAAGTCCAGCCGCGCGTCCCGGTTGATGTCGCGCAACTCGGTCGTTTTAAAGCGTTCGTCGTCGATGATATCAGGGCGACCTGTGGCATGGGCCAGCGCCTCCCAATGTTTGTTCTGCATGATCGAAATACTGAGATATCCGCCTTTCACCTCATAGATCAGATCATGGAAAGACTGGCTGGCCTCAACCTCCATCTCATCGCCCACAAAGGTGTGGCCGTTCATGTCCGAGGCCCAGAGGAAAGCCGCCACTGTGTCCAGCATCGACAGCGTGACCTTCTGGCCCTTTCCTGTGCGTTCGCGGGCAAACAGCGCGGCGGTCACCGCCTGACTGGCCTGTACCGCCGTCAGCTTGTCGGGCAGGATCGTGCGGACCAGACGCGGACGCTCCTCGTCCGATCCGGCCTGAACCGTGGTCAGCGCTGATAACGCCTGTATCAGCGGGTCATAGACAGGCTTATTGGCCAAAGGTCCTTCGATCCCGAACCCGGAAATGGACATATAGACCAGCCGGGGGTTGAGCACACTCAGCACTTCATAGCTAAGCCCAAGACGATCCACGACACCGGGGCGGAAATTCTGGATAAACACGTCGGCGTCCTGCACCAGCGTCTTGATCATGGCGATATCATCGGGGTTTTTCAGATCGGCCACCACCGAGCGTTTGTTGCGGTTATTGTTCAGGTAAGAGGCCGAATGTCCTCCCCGGCGCGTCGCCACGTGACGGGTAAAGTCGCCGTCGGCGCGTTCGATCTTGATTACATCGGCTCCCTGATCGGCAAGGATCATCGTGCTCATGGGGCCGGAGACAACGGCGGTCAGATCAATGACCCTAATGCCCGACAGGGGGCCGTTGCGCTGAATGTCACTGTACTGGGCCATCGCCAAACTCCTGCAAACCTTAGTTTGAAGCTAGGTTGTGAAGGAACAGGTTTGTACTGCAAAAACCTCAGCAAGAGTTGAAAAAAATTCAATTCTTTTGCGCCAGCAACCAGTCATGGAACCGTTTGACATCGGACCGCATGGCACCATCGGGCCGCGCGACATAATAGCCGATATTGTCGGCGTCGGGCAGATCAAAAGGCGCGCACAGAACGCCAGCAGAAAGCAAAGAATCCACCAGCGGCCTGCGGCCCAAAGCAATACCCAAACCGTCTTGTGCCGCCTGAATCGTCAATTCATAGGTTTCAAGACCATACCGCTGATTGGCCGCCGGAGGTTGAAACCCCCGCGCCTGGCACCAGTGATCCCATTCTGCATCCACGGTCGTATTTGCCAAAACCCGCTGGGTTTTCAAAACTTCCGCCAGCGCCATACCCCCAATCGTCTGAGCAAACGCAGGCGACATCACGGGCACGATGACTTCGCGCATAAGCGGAGTTACAACCGTTTGAGGCCACTCGCCCATTCCCCGCCGGATTGCCAGATCAACATTTTCCCGTTCTAGATCAACCACACGTGTTGTGGTGACCAAATTGACCTCAAGATCGGGGTGGCTACGTTCAAGATCGGAAAGCCTCGGCAACAGCCAGCCGGCTGCAAAAGACGGCGTCAGAGTCAAAGATATCCGCTTGCGCCCCGGCATCGAACGGATGGCCTCGGTCGCGCGCAGTATCTCGGACATCGGCCCTTTGATCTGATCAAAAAACTGTGCGCCATCGGCGGTCAGAAACAGACGTCCCTTGCGGTTTTCGACCAACCGGACCCCCAGTTCGGATTCAAGCGACTTGACCTGGTGGCTGATAGACGACGCCGAAACTTGCAAGCGTTCCGCTGCCTTGACGGCGCTGCCGGTCAAAGCAACCTCGTAGAAGGACTTCAACCCACCAAAAGGCGGAAAATAATCATGTGGAATGCGCGCTCTGACCTTGGACATGGCGCCATCTTAGCCATCGTTCGGGAGATGAACAGCCAGAGCAGATCAAATCCCTTTCGCACAGTACATGGCTATCTCATACAGTGTTTAGCAAACCAGAAAACGCTGTTGGTTGATGACTCCGTAACGCCTATTCACTCGCGTCATATTACCTTTCCAGGCGTTTAACCATGTTCCTATGCGAATGCACAGAACATCGGCACAAGCAGTGAATTCCGGCGTCTGGGGATCGACCTGAAAAACGGGTCTATTTCTCTCAGAACTGGCGAATTCAGAAAGCCCACTCCGGGCTCAAGCCGCTGTTTTGACTTCTCTTCCTCAGTTCATGAGAACTCTTCTTCCAACAATCCCGAACGTCTGATCTTTTCTAAACAGATAAGTTTAACTGTGGGTCTCCGAGCATCACTTGGTCGGAAACAGGTCAGACAGGCGGACGTTGTTTTCCACGCAATATCGCAGGGAAGGGCTGGGTGCCCAAACCAAACTGTCTTCGTTCGCATAGGTATCCAGACGCGCCAAGATAGTTTCAGCCCCGATCGTATCCGCATAAAACATCAACCCACCACGCCACCGTGGGAAGCCACAGCTTCTTACGGTAACAAGATCAATACTTCGAGCCGATAAGGCAATCCCTTCGTCAAGCAGACCAACCGCTTCGTTGATCATCGCACATAGCAGCCTGTCCCTGATCTCCTCCTCAGAATAGTCACAGCGGGTGATCCCTGCGAAATGTGCCTCCTCCAATGCCAGGTCGGCCACGATCGGGTCGTCAACCTTCCCACCCCCGCCGGGATATCGATACCAGCCTGCTCCGACCTTTTTGCCCAGCTTGCCCAGCTCGAGCATCCGGTCCGCGATGGGAATATTTCGGCGGTTCGGGTCGCGCGGGGCGGTTTCGCGGCGATTGGCAAGAGCAGTGTCCACACCGATCAGGTCCTGCGCCTCGTAAGGGCCCATGGTATAGCCGAATTCGACCATGGCCTCGTCCACCTCCCACGGGGTCGAGCCATCCATCAGCACCGTATCCGCTGCTTCGTGGTACCGCGCGAGCATGCGATTTGCGATGTGGTTGTTGCTGGCGGTGTCCTGCCCTCGCGCAGCCCGTTCCGCAAAGAAGATATGGCGCAGGGCGCGGGCTTGTGCGCCTTGCCGCAGGTCCAGAAACGCGGCGCGTTCTTGGGCCATTGCGTCCGACAAAGTGGTTGTGGCGGACAGGGCCACCAGATCAATCGACCGTGGCGGCGCGATCTGGTGGGGCATCCGCAGCGCGACATCGGCGCGCGCGGCCGCAATCGCCGTATCATCTGCGGCGGGCCGGTCCCGCAATCCGGGCGGCACAGACAGTTCCAGCGTGCCTACATCCAGATGCAGCGCAACATCCACCGGGTCCTCTGCGATACCGTCCACCAGCCCCAAGGCTTCTGCCTGTTCAGCTGGAACGGGCTTGCCGGTTGCAATCAACTCGACCGCAGCCGCAATCCCGATCAGGCGGGGCAAGCGTTGCGTGCCGCCCGCGCCGGGCACCACGCCCAGCGTTACCTCGGGCAGGCCAACCCGGACACCCGGCGCCGCGATCCTATAGCGGCAGGCCAGCGCCAGTTCACACCCACCGCCCAACGCAACCCCCGTTATCGCCGCAACCCACGGCACGTCCGAGGCCTCGATCCCATTCAAAATCTCCGGCAAATGCGACGCAACCGGTGGCGCGTCAAACTCTCGCGCATCCGCGCCCGCGGCAAATGCGCGCTGCGATCCATGCAGCACCACCCGCGACAAACCTTTCTGTGCCTGAACCCAAGCCAACGCATCCCACAGGCCCTGCCGAACGCTGAGACCGATGGCATTCACAGGCGGGTTGTTCAGCCTGACAAAACCGACGGCTCCCTGACGCCAGACATCCACGGCCATCATCGGCTCCTTCTGCGTTATAGTTCACTTATTTACGGATATAGACCTAGGTCACGCTTCCAACAGCTTTTGCGTCCGGATCATCGTCACCAATTCATCCAGCGACTGGTCCAGCGCCCGCCCCGACGTGTCCAGCATGAACCGCGCCCGCGCATAAAGAACCTCGCGGCTGGCCAGGATCGAGGTCAGCTGCTCCATCGCGTCGGCATTGCCCGCCATGGGCCGCTCATCACCCTGCGCGCGCACCCGGTCCATATGCTCCTGCGGCGAGGCCTTCAGCCAGATCGTTTGGAAACTGGACAGCAACTTGTTCAGGGTTTCAGGCTCGGACACGATGCCGCCGGCCACGGCCAGGATCACGCGGTCATAGTTTTCGATCACGCGGTCCAGCGATCCGGCCTCAAGCTTGCGATAGCCTTCCTGACCGTAAAGGGCGAGGATCTCGTCAATCGGCATTCCGCCATGCAGGGCGATTTCTTTGTTCAGCTCCAAAAACGGCGCATCCAGTTGTTCAGCCGCAAGTTTACCAAGCGTCGATTTCCCCGCACCGCGCAAGCCAATCAGACAGACGCGCTGTGCCCGTCCACCCTGATCGTTGCCCGGCGAGAGCGCCTGCAACACCTGATCACGCGTTTCGCTATCGGCGGCAGAGAACAATTCGGCCACGCGCAGGCTGGTGGAATTCCACGGATCTTCTGCGCCAACAAACCACTCGATCCGGTGATCCAACGAATGCGCGACCCGTTGCAGCAACCCGATCGAAATATTCCCCGTCCCGGATTCAAGCTGCGCCAGATAGCGCTGTGACACGCCCGAGCTTTCGGACAGAACCCGACGAGAAATGCCCTTGCGTTCACGCGCGCTGCGGACCCGTTCGCCCACCTGCACCATCAGCGCCGAGATGCTGCGTTCGATCTCGGATTCTGTGTCGATCTGGGTCGACACCCCGCTGAAGGTTGTAATTTCCGCCATGTTCCGCAATTCCGAATGTGTATAATAATGCACAATACGTTCGCCGGACCAAAAAGGAAAACGGTTATGTCCCGGTCTGCCCCGCGTCACGCAAAAACGGAGCCAACAGGTCTTGGATATCCTGCGGCGGTTGGCGTTTTTCAAACGCGTTTGCCACGATGAAGACGCTGACGGTCTGGGCCGAAAAACACAGTTGGCCATCTTGTTCGCCATCGACGCGAAACGTGATGGAGGATGTGCCCAACCGGCTGGGCCATACGTGACAAGCCAGCGTGTGCCGGGGCGTGACCGGGGCTTTGAAATCCATTTCAAGCCGGACGAAGGGCGTGCCGACATTGCGGTCCAGTTCCAGCTGATACCAGCCCTGACCCAGATGCTCTTCCCACCAGGCGTTGATCGCATCCAGCGTGAACCATGGCAGGCGCCCGGTATAGGCGATGCGCGCCGGGTCGCAATCGCCCCATGTCACCCGGATATCATGTCGATAGGCCGAGGCTGGCCGGGCCGACATCAATAGGTCTCCACGTGGTACCGACCAGCGTCGCGCATCTGATCCCGCAGCGCGGTCCAGTCCTGTCCAACGCCCGCCGAGATTTCAGTCAGAGCTTGCTCGACCCCGTCCTCCATATCCCGCAGGCCGCAGATATAGACATAGCTGTTGGGATCTTGCAGCAGATCGGCGACGATGTCCCGTTTGGCCAGCATCCTGTCCTGAACATATTCCTTGTCCTGACCCTCTTGCCGGCTGAATACCAGATGCTGATCCAACAGCGTCTTGGGCACTTTCTGCAAAGGCCCGAAATAGGGCAGGCTGTCGGGCGCTCTGGCTCCGAAGAACATCGTCATGCCACCGTGAATGGTGCCCACCTTGCGCTGACGGCGCATGGTAAAGGCGCGCATCGGGGCCGAGCCGGTGCCGGTGCAGATCATCAGGATACGCGCATCCGGGTCGTCGGGTAGCAGGAAGGTCGACCCGAACGGGCCGGTGACATTGACCGCATCACCCTTTTTCAGATCACAGACATAGTTCGAGCAAAGGCCGCCCTCTTCGCGTTTGACGGTCAGTGAGACATTGTTGAAACCGGGTCGTTCGCCATCGCGCGGGCTGGACACGGAATACAGCCGTGGCAGGTGCGGCTGCCCTTCGCCGGTGGTGCCGGGCGGGATGATCCCGATCGACTGACCTTCCAGAACCGGCATCGGGTGGCCCTGAAAATCCAGAATGATATGGCGCACGTCACTGTCCGAGGACGCCTCGGTCAGGCGGTAATTACCCTGCACAACGGCCTGAACAGGTTTGCCCAAATTGTACAGGTTGATCGTGGGTTTCGATGCCGTGGCCGGGGCCTTGGACTTGCCCCCCGCACCCTTGTGTGCATCGGCCAACAACGCGGCCATCGCATCATCCAGCGCCTCAATCCCGGTGTCGGCGTCATCCGAGCCCAGATCCTCTTGTTCCGGCAACTCCTCCCACTCATATTGCTGTTCCAGGCTGTAAGGTTCGGTCACCACGCGCCATTCGTCGATTGATCCGGTCGGACAGACCGGGATGCAATCCATGCAGAAGTTGCACAGATCAGCATTAACAACCACGTTGTTGTCGTCATGTTCGATGGCCTGTTCGGGGCAGGTCATCTCGCACGTGTAACAACGGATACAGATTTCCGGGTCGATCAGGTGCTGTTTGATGGGTTTGTTCATGATTTATGCCGTCGCTGGATAAGGGCGGGAAGGGTCATGGCGTCGATAAGTGCTGCGCAGATGCCCGTGCAGGTGTCACAGCCAAGACAACGCCCCCGGATAACCGAGTGATTGGGCTGTACCTCGGCCTTGTCTGCGCTGAGTGCGGAGCGTTCCGCTGGCATTATCCATATCCTTCCCGCGTTGGCTGGCAAGATGCGGCGGGCAGAGGGGGTCCCCACTGCCCTGTCAAATAGGCCCAAGATCAGGCCATGTGCAGTTTCACATATTCGAAATCGCCGGGCTTGTTATCGATCCCAACCTTCGGAGCCGAGATCCAGCCTGCGTATTTGCCGGGCTCATAGCACGGCACCATGAGCGACTGGATATAGGCCCCATCTTCCTTGGACGGCAGCCATTTGTCGGCATTCGCGGCCCATTCCGCCTCAGAGATGATATCGCCTTCAGGATTGGCCTTGATCGCGGCAAAAACGCCAATCTGGCGGTGGAACGCCTCGTCTGGCAGGGCCAAGTTGAATTCGATCCCGGCCTTCTGAATGATCTTGTTCCAGCGCCCGACACCACCCGAGGCATCTCGGACATAGTCGTCGCGCAACCGCATGTTGATCGCGGTCAGCGCAGGTACATCCTGCGTCACGATCGCCCCATCAACAATGGATTTCACTGCATAAGTGTCGCTTTGCAGCATGTGGTCGTCGTCGATACGGTTCTCCATATACCGGCCCTTGATGCCCGCGTTGAAGGCGTTGGCGGCATTGGTCGAGACCTCCTGCCCGAACAGGTCCAGCGACAGCGAATAGTGCAGGTTCAGCTTTTTCTGGATCGTCGGCAGGTCGATCACGCCCAGATCGCGGACCTTGCCGATATCATAGGGGTCGGTCAAACCGGCCTCGTTCATCGCCTCGCAGGTGCGTTGCACGATACGGCTGACACCGGTTTCGCCCACAAACATATGGTGGGCCTCTTCGGTCAGCATAAAGCGGCAGGTCCGGCTGAGCGGATCGAACCCCGATTGTGCAAGGCTTTCCAGCTGCATTTTGCCGTCGCGGTCGGTGAAATAGGTGAACATGAAGAAGGACAACCAATCGGGTGTTTCTTCGTTAAAGGCACCCAGCATCCGCGGCGCTTCTTCGGAGCCCGAGGATCGGATCAGCAGGTCATCCGCCTCTTCCCGGCCATCCTTGCCGAAATATTTCTGCAGCAGATAGACCATCGCCCACAGGTGACGGCCTTCTTCCACGTTGACCTGAAACAGGTTGCGCATGTCATAAAGCGACGGCGCAGTCAGTCCCAAGAACCGCTGCTGCTCGACCGAGCCCGGCTCGGTATCGCCCTGAATGACAATCAGACGTTTTAGCATGTTGCGGTATTCGCCCGGCACCTCCTGCCATGCTTTCTCACCCTTATGCTCACCCATTGGAATGATGCGCTCTTCGACCTGCGGAGCCAGCAGAACGCCCCAGCGGTATTCCGGCATTTTCACATAGTCGAACTTGGCCCAGCCTTTGGGGTCAACGCTGACGGCGGTGCGCAGGTAGACCATCGAGTCCTGAAAATTCTGCGGGATCAGCTTGTTCCACCAGTCGATATAGCCGGGATGCCATTTCTCAAGCGCTTTCAGTACCTTGCGGTCCTGGCTCAGGCCGACATTGTTGGGGATCTGAGTGTCGTAACTTACGTTGATGACGTCTAGCATGTCTTTCTCCTGATGAAGCTCGGGCGGAACCTGTCACACACGTTCCATGTCATATTCGCCGCGCAACCCGGTGCCGTACCGTTGCAACGCGCCATCGGGACCCACCGCATTGGGACGGTTGAAAATCCAGTTCTGCCACGCGGTCAGGCGGCCAAAGATGCGAGTTTCCATGGTTTCGGGGCCCGCGAAACGCAGGTTCGCCTCCATCCCGGTCATCGCGTCAGGGCTGAATGAGGCGCGCTCTTCCTCGAAGATGCGGATCTCGTCTTCCCAGTCGATGTCATCCAAGATCATGGTCACAAGGCCCAGCTCGTCGGCTGCTTCGGCATCCAGTGCGGTGTTTTTATGGTTTTCCATCTGGCCAGCCGCATTGGGCGTACCGTAGAACCGGGTTTCAAGCCGGGTCAGGTCATTGCCCATAGGCAAAGGTCCGAAATTGGCATCGGTCAAAGTGACCGTCGCCAAGGGACGATTGTCGCCTTCGAACTCGTCTTCCATCATATACGTACGATCCACCGCCCACAGGATTTCGGCCAGAATACCCGTAAAGCACGAGCCATGTTCGACCAGCGCGGACATCGACCGCGAAGTGACGTCGATCCGTTTCAGTAGGCGCTTCCAATATTGCAGCACCTCATTAGCCAACCAGTGATCGCGATTGGCCAGCAACAGCGCCTCATGCGCCTGAAACAGCTCGGGGTCGCCTTGGGTGCGGAAGACCAGCAGGCCCAACTCCATTTCGTTCAGGCGCAGATGCAAGATGGCATCGTCCAGTTCGCGTGCCAGCCGCAACAGATAGGCCTGATCCCCTTGCGCCGTGAACGCGGCCATGTCCTGCGGCGCGTCGGCATCCGGGCCACTGATCGTCACGGTCGCCTTGCGGGCATCCCGATCAACAGCCACCTCAATCAGGCTATACGTGACCGAGCCATCTTCGCCGACCGTCTTGTCCAACGGACCCAAAGCAACCCCAGTGGCATCCGGCTTGGGCATCGCGGCGGCGAATTCGCGGGCACGTTCTTGCACCGTGGCGTCGAACTTGGAGTTCGGCACGACCTCATCCACCAGACGCCAATCCAGCGCCCGCTTGCCTTTGACCCCTTCTTCGGTCGAGCAGAACACATCGGCCAGATCGCGCCGCACCTTGCGTTTATCCGTCACCCGCGTCAGCCCACCAGTTCCGGGTAGAACCGCCAACAGAGGCACCTCGGGCAGCGCGACCGAGGATGTGCTGTCATCGGTCAGCATGATGTGGTTGCAGGCCAGCGCTAGCTCGTAGCCACCCCCGGCGCAGGCGCCTTTGACGGCGGCAATATATTTCTGGCCGCTGTCCTTTTCGGCGGCTTCGTAGGTGTTGCGCGTCTCATTGGTGAATTTGCAGAAGTTCACCTTGTGGCTGTGGGCAGCCCCCCCGAGCATCCGGATATTTGCACCCGCGCAGAACACCCGGTCCTTACCGGATTGCATGACGACCACTTTCACCTCGGGATGTTCAAAGCGCATCCGTTGCACGATATCGGCCAGTTCGATATCGACGCCCAGATCGTAAGAGTTCAGCTTGAGTTGATACCCCTCGAACAGCCCCTGATCTTCGTCGACATCCATAATCAGGTTCGCAACCGGCCCATCATATTCCACCCGCCAATGGCGATACTGCGATGGATCGGTCTGAAAATTGATGACCTTGGTCATGTGCAACTCCTACGTTCAGTCATGCAGAATAGTGCGCTGCATGTATCGAGTAAAGGAATGAGTGCAAAATAACGCATACTTTAGATACATTATTTGCCAGTCCCACCCTCTATTTCTAGCTTTTTGTGTATTATTTTGCACATTTCACCATTCAAACCCAGAACAGCCCGTCCTGCCCGGTCCACCGCCTCGCAAGCCAGATCGTCGGACAAGGTCATTAGCCGCGCCATCGCGCGAGGCTGCCCCATCCGACCTTTCAGACAGGCGTTTGCGTATTGGATAACCGCCTGCACCATCAGACGTTCTGGCGAATTGGGCGGGCAGGCCAGCCAGACGGCCTCGAGCACCTCATGCGCCTCCCAAAAATACCCTTCGTTCAGAAAAGCCAAGCCGCTGGTCCAGGCAGATGTATCCACCAGATCCGACGGCGCAACATCCGACAGGCCGGTTTTCAGCGGGTCAAACAGACCTTCGGGGTGACGCGCTGTCTGACCCGGTACGTAGGCGTGCGGAGGCCAAAAGTCGCCGGTCATGCCATTTCGGGCATTGCGTGTTCCAACCGCTCAAGCCGGGCGGTGAACTCTGCGATTGCTGTCAGGGTTGCTGTGGGTTGATCAAACTGAGGGGCGTGCCGACAATTGTCCAGTATGGCTGTTTCGACCGGGGCATAGCTGCGGGTTTCAACCTCGGCAATCTGAGCCAGTGTGCCATACTGATCATCACGCCCCTGAATCGCAAGCGTCGGAATGCGCAGGTAGTCGATGACATCCGCCACGTTCCAGTTGCGGAAACCGGGGTCCAGCCACGCATCACACCAGCCACTGAAGGTCGCGGCGGGGTCACGGTGATACGCAGCCAACCGCCCGGCCAGATCGTCGGTATCGAACGCCTCCCGTGCGGCGGCAATCGAGGCCAGCCCCATCTCTTCGGTAAAGAAATGCGGCGCCATCAGGATCAGCCCCCGCACCCGCTGGTCCGAGACCGAGCCTGCATAGATCGCCGCTATTGTTGCACCGTCAGAATGGCCCAGTAGAACCGCTCGCTGAATGCCAGCCTGATCCAGAAGGGGACCCAGAACCTGCTGCGCTTCGACGGTCATGTAGTCCAGAGGACGCGGCAACTCAGCTGCATCAGACCTGCCATAGCCAGCACGGGAATAAGCCAGAACGCCAAAGCCGGTTGCAGCCGACACCTCAGCCGGGAAATCCCGCCACATCGCGACGCAACCCAGCCCTTCGTGCAGCATCACGATGGTTGGCGCATCCTGTGACGCAGGGCCCCAGGTGCCGTATTCCAATTCCGTGCCGTTCACATCCATGCGGCCCGAGCCGCCATCCTGCCAGATCATGCGGTTTCCCTCAGTTTGAAACGTTGGATTTTGCCGGTTGCGGTTTTGGGCAGATCATCCACCACCTCGACCCAGCGCGGATATTTCCACTTGCCAATCCGGTCTTGGACAAAGTCTTTCAGATCCCCAATCGCATCCACGCTTTGACCATCTTTCAGAACGACAAAGGCGCGGGGCTTGTCCAAGCCTTGCTCGTCGGCATGGGCCACAATCGCGGCCTCAAGGATGGCGGGGTGTTCGATCAGCGTCTGTTCAATCTCGAACGGACTGACCCAGATGCCGGAAACTTTGAACATGTCATCCGTGCGCCCGCAATAGATATAGCGACCCTCGGCCGTGCGCTCGTATTTGTCGCCGGTCCGGGTCCATTGCCCCTCGAAAGTCGCGCGCGATTTCTCGCGCCGGTTCCAATAGCTTTCGGCCGAGGATGGGCCACGAACTAGCAGCTCGCCCACCTCGCCATCGCCAACCTCGTGATCGGCTTCGTCGACCAGACGCACGTCATAGCCGGGCACCGCCGTGCCGGAGGTTCCATAGACAATGTCTCCGGGTCGGTTCGACAGGAAAATGTGTAGCATCTCGGTCGAGCCCACGCCATCCACGATCTGCGCACCCATGTGCTTTTCCCATGCCTCACCCACCTCGCGCGGTAGCGCCTCGCCAGCCGAGGTGCACAGGCGCAGATTGGGCTCACTTTGCAGATCGCCCGCCTCGAACCGTGCGTTCATCGCGGCAAAGAAGGTGGGCACGCCGCAAAACAGCGTCGGCTTGTGCGCGGCAATGATCTGGAACGCTACGTCCGGCGTTGGGCGGCCACCCAGCAGGATCGTCGTTGCCCCTACCGACAGCGGAAAGGTCAGCCCATTGCCCAACCCATAGGCAAAGAACAGCTTGGCGACCGAGAACATCACGTCTTCTTCCCGGATACCCAGCACCTGCGCCCCGAATGTATCGGCGGTGGCCCGAAGGCTGGACTGCACATGGCGCACACCTTTCGGCAGACCCGTTGAGCCCGAGGAATAGAGCCAGAACGCGGCCTCATCACTGTCCGAGGTGACGGTTTCCACTGGCGTGGCCCCATCCATGAACGCCTCAAGGCTGGTGGTGCCATCGGGCGCGTCGCCTATGACAATCACCTGCCGCAGATTTGTATTGCCTTGGATCGCAGGTGCGACCGTGGCCCACATCTCGGCCGATACGATCAGAACCGTCGCGCGGCTATCATTCAGGGTCGCGGCGTAAACCGGCGCGGATAGCAATGTGTTGATCGGCACGGGAATGGCCCCGGCCTTTATCGCGCCCCAGAACAGGATCGGAAATTCGATCTGGTCCAGCACGACCATCGCAACACGCTCTTCCCGGCGCACGTCATGGCGCGCCAGCGCGCCCGCAAACCGCGCGCTTTCCTCGGCCAGGGCGCGATAGGTCAGCGTGCGTTGCTGTCCGTCGGCCTCGTGAAAGGCCACTTTGTCGCCGCGCCCTTCGCGCAGGTGACGATCCACAAACCAAAGGGCTGCATTCTGGTTTTCTGACACGGGTTCCTCCTCCCCTCGACAGGCCAGCGGCTGCTTGCCGGAAAAACAATCACCCTGCTACGCGACCCATTTCCCCAATGGGGTCGCCTCGTTCGGGGATCATTCGAATCGAGGTTTTTGGAAAATTCCGCCCCGACGCCTGAAATATGCGTTATAATGCACATTTCTCGGATATGTTTGCAACGGTGTTTTTTGCGTTTGTGCATTTTCTTGCACAAATCGGCGCAGATCAGCCAAATGGGATCAGGAATAGGGTGATCGCCGGGAACAGCACCAAAAGGACAACACGCAGGATGTCAGATCCGACAAAGAACAGCACGGCCTTGTAGGTCTCGGTCATACGGGTTTCACGGTCCATCGTGTTGATCACAAACAGATTCATCCCGACTGGAGGCGTAATCAACCCGACCTCAACCACGATCAACACAAGGATACCGAACCAAATGGCTGTGCGCTCTTCGGCGATGCGGTTGGCCATGCCTTGTGTGACTCGGATACCGATCTCTTTCTGCAAATCGCGACTGATCTCGGCCCCCGAAGCGATCAGGGCTTCGACTTCAGCACGAATCTCAGGAGCGATGTCAGCAGCTCCGGCAAGCGCAGTACGGGCTGCATCATGTTGCATCGCGATCAGGTCGACCAAGCCGAAATCCAGCACGGATATAACCGGGTAGAAGATGGGAATCGTCAACAGGATCATGCTGAGGCTGTCCATCACACAACCAAGAACCAGATAAAACACAAGGATCAGCGCCAGAATTGCCCAGGGGCTGAAGCCTTGGCTCAACACGAAATTCGCCAGTTCCTGCGGAACATTCGTCAGCGCCAGAAACCCGTTATAAAACCCTGCGCCCAGAATGATGAAAAAGATCATCGCGGTGGATTTGGCTGTGGTGGTGAAGCTGTCTTTTAGCGTCGACCATGTCAGCCCCCCATTCGCAAGCGCGATCAAGCCAGTTCCAGCCGCCCCCACAGCAGCGCCTTCCGTGGGCGTGAACCACCCCGCATAAATGCCGCCGACGACGCCGCCAAAGACAACCAGCACGGGCCAGACGTCCAGCAACAGCCGAAACCGTTCACGGTAGGGCACGGCAGGACGGGTTCCGGCGCTGTCTGGGTAAAGGCGCACATAGACCGAGACGGCAATCACATAACCCAAAGCCGCCAGAACGCCGGGAATGAATGCAGCGAGAAACAGCTTGGCAATATTCTGTTCGGTCAGGATCGCGTAGATCACCAACACGACTGAAGGCGGGATCAGAATGCCCAACGTCCCCCCCGCGGCCAACGTGGCGGTCGAGAAGCCACCGGCATAGCCATACCGACGTAACTCAGGCAGTGCCACGCGCCCCATTGTGGCCGCCGTGGCCAACGAAGACCCGCAGATCGCCCCGAACCCAGCGCAAGCTCCGATCGCGGCCATGGCGACACCGCCCCTACGATGGCCCAGAAAACCCTCTGCCGCTTTGAACAGAGCCGTCGACATCCCGCCCAGCGTGGCAAAATACCCCATCAGCAGGAACATCGGCACAATCGACAGGGAATAGCTGGAGAAGGTCGTGTAGGTCTCGGATTTCAACCGGCCCAGCGGGATGTTCATGTTTCCGGTGACAGTCACGATGCCGACTAGACCGGTGACGAACATTGCCAACCCGATCGGCACGCGAGCGAAAATCAACAAAAGCAGAGCGGGAAAGGACAGCAACCCAATGGCGAGATCGCTCACGGCAGGATTTCCTTTCCTGTCGCGCATTCGCGGATGCGGATGCCCGCCATATAAAGACCGACGACCGCCGCCACGACGGCCGCGCACAAGCTGGCGGCATAACCCCACCAGACGGGGAATTGCAGGATAAACGTATTCTCACCAAACCGCAGCTTCGCCATCATGCCCCCGAACAACTGTACTGCGATCAGCACCAAAACGGCGGCAAAGACCACCTCGGCCAACATCCGCAAGATACGGTCAACCCGAGGCGATAGTTTCGAGGTGAAAATATCCACGACCGCATGACCCGAATTCAGCTGGCAGAGCGGCAGAAAAGCAAAGATAGCAAAGGCCACACCCGCTTCGACAATCTCGAAATCGCCATTGATCGGCCCGACACCCAACCCAAGCGCCCATTCGGAAAAACCCGGCGCAACCTGCCCGATCCAACCATGCAGCAGTGTATTGAGGGACCGGCCCAGAACCGAAATACAGATCAACAGGATCAAAGCCGTCAGAACAGCACCGCCCAGCAATGCCATGCCGCGCGCCAGCTTTTCTATCGTTTGGTGCATGTCCCCTCCACCAACGGTGCCGATGCAGATTTTGGTCTAAATGCCGCGCGGCGTTCGGATTACGCCGCGCGAAAAGTCCGGCTTAGCTGCCGTACTCGTTCATCAGCGCTTTGGCTCGATCGATCAGGGCCTGACCGTCAATGCCCTTTTCGTTCATCTCGGACAGCCAGGTGTCATAGACAGGCTGTGCGGCCTCGGCCCAGGCGGCAGATTGTTCGGCGTCCAGTGTCACCACGTTGTTCCCGCGATCCAGCGCGATTTCACGTGCGGGCTCGTCATAGGCCTGCTGGACTTCGCCTGCGAACATGGAGAACTCCAGACCCGAATTGTCGTCGATGACGGCTTTCAGGTCATCCGGCAGCGCGGCGTACTTGTCCTTGTTCATGGCAAGAACGAAGGTAACGGTATACATCATCGGCCCAGTGAATTCGGTGTGATTCTCCACCAGTTCCGGCACTTTCAGCGCCTTGGTCACTTCCCACGGAATCGTCGTGCCGTCGATCACACCCTTGGACAGCGCCTCGGGCACCGCGGGCACGGGCATACCCACCGGGGTCGCGCCCAACGTGCTGAGCAGGGCGTTGACCTGACGCGAGGCGCCACGGATTTTCATGCCGTTGAAATCGTCTGGCGTCAGAACCTCTTTGTTGGCGTGGATCATGCCGGGGCCGTGGACCCAGCCACCCAGAACCTTCACGTCCGAGAATTCACGCGCGGCGATGTCTTCTTCCAGCAAGGTCCAGAACGCGGCCGAAGCGGGCTTGGCGTCATTCACCAGGAAGGGCAGTTCGAACACTTCGGTCGACGGGAAGCGGCCCGGCGTATAGCCGATGACGTTCCAGGTCATGTCGATCACGCCGTCGATCACCTGATCCAGCAATTCCGGTGGCTTGCCGCCCAGTTGCATCGAAGGATAGCGAGTGATTTCGATACGTCCGCCCGAATCCTCTTCGATCTTGTCGGCCCAGACGTCGATGATTTTCGATGGGATCGTCGCCTGCGCAGGTAAGAAGCTTTGCAGGTTGAATTCATATTCGGCAGCCGTTGCCGCCGTCCCCATGCTTAGGGCCAAAGCCCCTAACGCCCCGATCAGCGTGCGTTTGATCTTCATTGGTTCCTCCTCCTCTGCGCGATGCGTCGCGATGCAATTTAATGCATAACATGCATAATATCGCAACTTTTTTTGCAAACCCGCTTATCATCAGTCCAGCGTCCTAGGTCCGATACGGGCCGGTATCCACTCATCGCATGGGATCATGTATGGCCCCCTTATGCTTTTATCGCAACGGTATGGCCGCATCCGTGCGTTGCGAAACCTCTTGCACAATGCAATCCTGCATAGCGGGGACAGGAGGATAAGATGCGGACGCAAGTTCTTGTGATCGGCGGTGGGCCGTCGGGTTTGCTGTTGTCACAGCTTCTGGCAACGCAGGGAATCGACAGCATTGTTCTGGAGCGTCGGACGAAGGACTATGTGTTGGGCCGCATCCGCGCCGGCGTGCTGGAGCAGGGTTTTGTCGACCTGATGGATCAGGCAGGCGTCAGCGCGCGCCTGCACGCTGAGGCAATTGAACATAGCGGCACGTTGATCGCGGTCGAAGACGACTACTTCCGGGTCGACTTCCAGCACCATACCGGCACCCCGGTTCTGGTTTACGGCCAGACCGAAGTGACCCGCGACCTCTATGACGCGCGCGAGGCCGCAGGTGGCGCGATGATCTTCAACACCGAAAACGTCACCATTCATGACGCTGAAACCGACACTCCCTATGTGACCTTCACCACCGATGGGCAAGATCAGCGTATCGATGCGGATTTCGTCGCGGGCTGCGACGGATTTCACGGGGTCAGCCGACAAACCATCCCGCTGTCGGTCCGGCGCGAATACGAAAAGATCTATCCTTTTGGCTGGCTGGGCATTCTGTCCGAAACCCCGCCTGTGCATCACGAATTGATCTATGCCTCGTCCCATCGCGGCTTTGCGCTGTGCTCTATGCGCAACGAGGCGCTGAGTCGCTATTACATCCAGTGTTCTCTGTCCGATCACCCCGAAGACTGGACCGATGCCGCCTTTTGGGCCGAGCTGAAACGCCGCATTCCAAAGGAATTTTCCGATCGCCTAGTGACTGGCCCGTCGATCGAAAAATCGATCGCGCCACTGCGTTCCTTCGTGACCGAGCCGATGCAGTGGGGGCGGCTGTTTCTGTGCGGGGATGCCGCGCATATCGTGCCCCCAACCGGGGCCAAGGGGCTGAATACGGCGGCCTCGGACGTGCACTACCTGTTTCAAGGTTTGAAGGGCTATTACCAAGACGGGTCTGAGGCCGGGATCGACACGTATTCGCAAAACGCTCTGGCGCGGGTTTGGAAGGCCGAGCGGTTCAGCTGGTGGTTTTCAACGCTGCTCCACCGCTTTCCCGACCAGTCCGAATTTGACCTCAAGATGCAACGGGCCGAAATTGACTTTCTGCGCACCAACGAAGCCGCGCAAAACGCGATGGCCGAGAACTATGTGGGGCTGCCGTATTGAAGATGACCGACGAAAAGGGGAACGTGATGGATCGCCATGCAACCGGCATGTCCGTGCGCCGCAAAGTTCTGGGCGACGCCCATGTAGATCGCGCCGAGGCGCGCAAAACCGCCTTCGACGCGCCGTTTCAGGACATGATTACCGAGACCGCGTGGGGCACGCTGTGGGCGGATGACACGATCACCCCGCGCGAGCGGTCTATGATTACGCTGGCACTGCTGGCCGCGACGCGGAACTTTGACGAGATCCCCATGCATGTGCGCGCCTGCGCCAATACCGGGGCCTCGAAAGACGATATCCTTCAGGCTTTCCTGCACGCCGCCGTCTATGCCGGCGTTCCCTGCGCCAATCGGGCCATTGCCCTTGCCAAACAAACCTTTTCCGAGATGGAGGACATGGCGGAATGACCCAGCTTTTCCCACGCGACAGGGCCTGGCATCCGCAAGCCTTGGACCCCAACTACAAGACCAGCGTGACGCGGTCTCCGACACAGCCGCTTTTGTCGCTGGAAGGAACCACAAGCGAGCTGTCCGGCCCGACCTTTGGCCATAGTGACATCGACCCGCTGGACAATGACCTGCTGCGCAATTTCGCTACAACCGGCGATCCGGTGGGTGAACGTATCCTGCTGCACGGACGGGTGCTGGATGAAAACGCCCGCCCGGTGCCCAATACTCTGGTCGAGATATGGCAAGCCAATGCCGGAGGGCGGTATCGCCACAAGAAAGACACCTATCTGGCCGCTATCGACCCGAATTTCGGCGGCTGCGGGCGAACGCTGACCGATGATCAGGGTTACTACCAGTTTCGCACCGTCAAACCCGGCGCTTATCCTTGGCGCAACTGGGTCAGCAGTTGGCGGCCTGCACATATTCACGTGTCAGTCTTCGGAACCAGCTTTGCGCAGCGCCTGATCACGCAGCTTTACTTTGAAGGCGACCCGCTGATTGCCAAATGCCCGATCATCAACACGATCCCCGACCCGCGCGCTGTTGACCAACTGGTGGCCGTGCTGGATATCAACGCCTCCGTTCCCTTCGACTGTCTTGCCTATAAATTCGACATCGTGCTGCGCGGGCTGCGGTCGACCTATTTCGAAAACCGGCCCGAGGGGAACTGACCATGGTGCAAAAGCTGAACTATCTCAAGGAAACACCCTCACAGACCGCCGGGCCCTATGTGCATATCGGGCTGGCCCCCGGAGACGCCGGGTTCGATATCTACCGGCACGAGTTAGGCCGTGACATCGCGGGGCCAGACGCGTCAGGGACGAAGATCACTGTGCGCGGTGTGGTACGCGACGGAACCGGCGCGCCGGTCAAGGATGTACTGATCGAAACATGGCAGGCGGACGCAAATGGCGTTTATCCCGATCAGGGCTCTGTTGATCCGGGCTTTCGTGGCTGGGGCCGTGTGATTCCGGATTTCGACACGGGTGAATGGGCGTTCGACACAATCAAACCGGGCACCGTGACAGACCAATCCGGCGCGGTGATGGCCCCGCATATTAACTTGTGGCTCGTTGCTCGTGGGATCAATCTAGGCCTCAACACCCGGCTTTATTTCCCCGATGAAATGGCGGCAAATGCGTCGGATCCGGTGTTGAACCTGATTGAACAGCCCGCGCGCAGGCAAACTCTTATCGCGGAACAGGTGGAAGGCGGCTACCGGTTCGATATTCAATTACAAGGCCCCTCAGAAACGGTGTTTTTCGATGTCTGATCCTGTCTCACAAACCCCCTGCATCATCTGTGTGGCGATCACCGGATCGGTGCCGACCAAAGCCGATAACCCGGCCGTTCCCATCAGCGTGCCGGAGCAGATCGAAAGCACGCACGAAGCGTTCGAGGCTGGAGCCTCTATCGCTCATTGCCATGTGCGCGACGCCGAGGGCAAACCCACCTCGGACCCCGACCTGTTTGCGGCGCTGAAGGACGGGATCGAAACGCATTGCCCCGGCATGATAGTGCAGCTCTCCACCGGAGGTCGTTCGGGTGCGGGCAAGGCGCGTGGGGGTATGTTGCCGCTGTCCCCGGACATGGCCTCGCTTTCGGTGGGGTCGAACAACTTTCCGACGCGTGTTTATGAAAATCCACCCGATCTGGTGAACTGGCTGGCCAGCGAGATGGTAGCATACGGCGTTAAACCCGAGATCGAGGCCTTTGACCTGTCGCATATCCTGCAAGCGGCCCGGATGCACCGCGAAGGGCAATTGCCCGATACACCCTATGTCCAATTTGTCATGGGGGTCCGTAATGCCATGCCCGTGGATCGAGATGTATTCGATTTCTACGTCAAAACCGTGCACCGCCTGCTCGGAGACGTCCCATGGTGCGCCGCCGGGATCGGGGCTGGGCAGATCAAGCTGAACGAATGGTCCATCGCGGCGGGCGGGCATGTGCGCACAGGGCTAGAGGACAACGTGCGTCTGGATCGCGAAACACTGGCCCCATCCAATGCAGCGCTGGTGCAGAGGGCTGTCGATCTGTGCCACGCCCATGACCGCCCAGTTGCAAATGTAGACCAGGCGCGCGCCATTCTGGGCCTGCGCCCGGCTGCGGCCTGACGCCAGGCCGGACGACCCAAGATAAGGACAACGACGATGACCGATCTGTTCTCGCACCCCTGGTTTTCCGGCCTGTTCGGCGACGCCGAGGTGCAGGACATCTGGTCGGCGGAGCGGTCGCTCGCCCACATGTTGGCCTTCGAGGCCGCCTATTCGCGCGGCTTGGGCGCAACCGGCAAAATCCCCGCCGACCAAGCGGACGCTGCTGCCGCATGGATTGAACAAGCCGTGCCCGGAATGGATACCTTGCGCGCGGGCGCCATGGCGGATGGGCTGCCTGTACCAGCTCTGGTTCAGGCCCTTAGATCGGATGCAGGACCACTGGCCCCGGCCATTCACACCGGAACAACATCCCAAGACGTAATGGACACCGCGCTGGCCATGACGCTGCGCGAGACCAGCAACCTGCTGCAAATACGCCTGTCGCAACTGTCGGACATGTTGTGCGACCTGAGTAAACAGTTTGGTGAATGCAAAATCATGGGGCGCACGCGGATGCAAGCCGCCCTGCCCGTCACCGTCGGCCACCGGATCGGAACCTGGCGCAGCCCTTTACATGCCTTTCATCAGACTATCGAAGACATTCGCCCTAAGATCGAGCGCGTTCAGCTAGGCGGCCCTGTTGGCGATGGCCAGACGATTGGGACCGCGCAGCGGGATTTGGCGGCCCATATTGCCACCTCTTTGGGGTTGCATGACGTGGATCATGGTTGGCAGACCGACCGCAACGGTTTGGTTGATTATGCCAATCTGTTGTCGCGGATATCAGGCTCGCTTGGGAAAATCGGGCAGGATATTTGCTTGATGGCCCAACAGGGCGTGGACGAGATCACGCTGTCCGGTGGCGGGACATCTTCGGCCATGCCTCACAAACAGAACCCTATACTGGCCGAACTGCTGGTAACCCTGGCTCGGTTCAACGCAACACAGATATCGGGAATGCATCACGCATTGGTGCATGAACAGGAAAGATCCGGCAGCGCTTGGGCGTTGGAATGGATGATCTTACCGACTATGGCGCAGACCACGGCTCGGTCACTCACTGCGGCGAGCACACTGTGCTCTCAGATCGTTTCTATTGGTGTCGCGCCCGCCTGACGCCGCTCTGCTTGTTGACTTGATCCCTGCACCGCTTGGATTCAACCGACAGAACTGTTTTGGGGGGACCTAGCAAAGTTGCGACCACTCCACTCCATTTTTTCGACAAGCTCATGAAACTATGCTTTGGAAGCGATGGCCTTTGCAAAACATAGGCAACGATCAGACTAAACCCTGAAAGGTTATCCCCCTTTTAATTTGCGCTGATCGCCTGCCCTGACGCATCGAAGAACTGCAGTTTCTCAGGCGCGAAAAGAAGGCCAACCTGCATTCCGGCCTTGATCTGCGTATCCCCGCCAAGGCGAACCGTCACCTTCTCATCAAATCCGCAGTCGACGATAACGAACATGTCGGCCCCAAGGTATTCGACAACCTCGACCACGCCATCACTATTCCCCGCACCAGATTCAACAACGCTGATATGTTCAGGACGGATACCCAACCGGGTCGCGTCACCTGTTCGGTCAAATGGGCCAATGCCACCATTTTCCAGACGAAACCGGTCCCCCGCCACAGAGCAAGGCAACACGTTCATCTTTGGGCTGCCAATGAACTGCGCGACAAAAAGGTTGGCGGGGCGTTCGTACAACTCGCGCGGAGTGCCCACCTGCGCGATCTTGCCGAATTCCAGCACCACGATGCGATCGGCCAGAGTCATCGCTTCGACCTGATCATGGGTAACATAGATCATGGTTCGGTTCAGACTTTGGTGCAGTTTCGCGATCTCATAACGCATTTCGACCCGCAGAGCGGCATCAAGGTTGGACAAGGGCTCGTCGAACAGGAACGCAGTGGGGTCGCGCACGATCGACCGGCCGATCGCGACACGCTGTCGTTGGCCGCCGGAAAGATCCTTGGGGCGGCGCTCCAGATAAGGATCCAATTTGAGAACCTCGGCAGCCTTTCCCACACGTTCAGCTATTTCAGGTTTCGACACGCCCGCAACTTTCAACGAAAAACCCATGTTTTCGGCCACGGTAAGGTGAGGGTATAGCGCATAGGACTGAAACACCATCGTCAGCCCCCTCTTGGAGGGCGGATGGTCGGTTACGTCATCGCCATTGATCAGAAGCGATCCGCGCGAGATATCCTCGAGCCCACCGATCATCCGCAACAATGTGGACTTGCCGCAACCAGACGGCCCCACGAAAACGACAAACTCACCGTCTTGGATTTCCAGGTCGATGCCTTTGATCACCTGAACTTCGCCGAACCATTTCTCGACGGCTTTAAGCTGGATACTCCCCATCAGTTCTTCCCCGCCCAATGCAGCCAAACCGCAGCCGTCCAAGTGAAAGAATTGCCTCCTGCCGGGCCTCCGGTAAGAGGGTCGAAATACTCGGCAAATCCGTGGCCCGCGATAAGCCGGGCTGTTTTCAGACGCAAGGCTTCGGCTTCAACCCCATGGCCCATCTCGGCCAGTCCGAAACCTGTCAGCATGTTCATGAATGCCCATGTCGGGCCGCGCCAGTAGCGGCGTTCGTCAAACTTGGGCATTTGCGGGTCATAGCTTGGAATGGGGTGTGGGACAGTAGTCAGAACCGTCTTGACCCGCTCAAGCATCCGGTCAGAGTCAATGCCCGCATACCAACACAAGTAGCTGGCGTTTGAGACGCTGTCCGCCCATTCACCGGTATGCGCATCGCGCGAGTCAAACGCACCAAGCGCGTCATTCCAAAGCGAACGTGCGCCGGTTTCCAGCATGTCCACATCCTCACTGAGCCCTTCCGCCTTTAACCCCAGACCGTTGCTGATAGCCAACAGATCGCGGGCGGCGCGCAAGGTTGTGAAACTCATGGTTGGATCGGCCACACGGAATGGATTCAATGCCAGCAGTTTCTCCTGATCCCAGCCAACCTCGCGCCCGATGTTCACCAGTTTGATGTAACGGTCGTAATCGTATTTCGTCGGTCGGTCCGCGCTGTTCACGTGGCTGGTGTCACGGCGCTGATATTCACCCACATCCGAGGCATCAATCGCCGCCATCGTATTGTCCCAATCTGGCGCGTTGTCCCGCCCGGCCTCCCACGGATGCGTCGTGCAAACTGCACAGTGATCGTCCAGCCGCCATGCCATGATCCAGCGATGCCAGGCCAGCATTTTGGGAAATAGCGCGCGCATCCTCTCTACCCCAATGGTCGGGTCTATGTCCAAAACCCGCCGGGCCATTGTGGCGGCCAGTGGTGGTTGGATTATGCCCGAAGACGGGATAGGTCCGGTGCCGCCCCAAACATCCGGTCCCGGAAAGTAACCCGGGTCGGGCTTGTGAAACAAGATATGCGGAACCATGCCATCCGCCCATTGGCCCGAGAACAGCGTTTCAAGTTCGGTCCAGGCGCGCGTGATGTCGAACTCGGCAAAACCCAGCGCGGCAATCGCGCTGTCCCAGTTCCACTGATAGGGGTAAAGGCCGCTGGTGGGGATGGTATAGCCACCGCGATCATTGGCGATCAGAATGTTGCGGGCCGATTCACTTGGGGTCGTATAGTAGTTCATGTCAGTCATCCTTTGACCGAGCCTGCCGTCAGGCCCTTGGTCATGAAACGTTCAAGCCCCAGAAACAGGGCCATGATCGGAACGGTGGCAATCACCGCACCGGCCATCAGGTGTTGGCGTGGAATTTCCGAGGAATTCAGCATTGTGACACCTCGGGTCAGGGTGAATTTCGACGGGTCATCCAGCAGCATGAAGGCCAGCAGGAACTCGTTCCAGGCGATCATGAAGACGTAAAGCGAGACCGAGGCCAGTGCCGGCAGGCTAAGCGGCAAGGTGATCTTCCAGATCACTGCCAACCGCGACAGGCCGTCCATCAGACCCGCCTCTTCGACCTCGGTCGGCAGGCCGCGGAAATAGCCTTGCAGCATGTATAGGGCGACCGGAATCGTCGTGACCGGGTAGATCATAACGATGCCCAGGATCGAGTTGCGCAGCCCGGTCAGCGAGAACGCGATGTAGATCGGCAGCGCCAACACGATCATCGGCACCATGTAGATCAGCAGGATTGAGCGCGAGAAGGCCTTTTGGCCTTTGAACCGGAACCGCGCCACTGCGTAGGCACCGGGTACGCTGAAGGCCAGCGTGATGAACACCGTCAGGACCGAGACATAGAAGGATGTCCACAGGTAGGTGCCGAAATTGAAGTCGCGGAACAGCTCGGTATAGCTGCGGAACAACGCACTGCCCTGCGACAGGTCGACCGAGAAATCCAAAGGGTTCTGCAATAGCGCCTGTTGCGATTTCAGGCTGGTCATGACCATGACGTAAAAAGGGATCACAACAATGGCGGTGAAAAAGATATAGCCAAAGCCGGTGCAGAACCGGATCACGGCCTCCTCGAATTCGTGCCGTGTGAGTTCCCCAAACGGCGTGTCCCGCAATATCGCGGTAAGCGACAGGTGCGTCACGACAGCCATGGCAAAAACGGTCACCAACAACGCCTGCAGGGACGTTTCAGAGCCGATCAGAACGGGACCAAAGCGCGTCAGGGCCGACAGTCCTAGCATGGTCGACAGACCAAGCCGCGCCATAGCGTGTCGTTCGGGGTAACGCACATAGATCAACCCGGCTACAGCGCCCCAAAGAAGGCAGAGCAAAACCTGCGGTCGAAACGCCGCTCCTGTCGAGAAAGACATGGTAATGGCGACGGTGGTCGCAATCACAACCAGCCAGAGCACGCCCAAGGCTGGACCAGTCAAATAGCCTTTGCGCATCACAGGCCCTCCTCTCGGCTGATGAAACGGAAGAAGACAAAGCTGAAGGCGATCAGGCACATCAGGATCACCACGGCCACCGCCGCCCCTGCCCCGATATTGGAAATCGCAAAGGCCTGTTCATAGACGTTGACGGTCAGCGTACGGGTCCCCGCGTTGCCGCCGGTCAGCAGGAAAATGTCGTCGAACTTGTTGAACGTCCAGATAAAGCGCAGCAGGAACAGCACCGACAGGATGCCCAGCAGTTGCGGGATGCTGAGCAGCCAAAACTTCTGGAACGGCGACGCCCCATCCATATCTGCCGCTTCATACATACTAGAGTCGATGGATTGCATCCGCGCCAGAATGAACAGGAAGGACAGCGGAAAATAGCGCCAGATCTCGAACACTGTCACCATGATCAGGGCCAGAGGACGTTCGCCGAAGAAATTGATAGGCTCACTGCTGAGCCCCATTTGCACAAGCAGCGCATTGGCCGAACCCGAGAAGGGGTCGAACAGCGTAACCCAAGTAAAGGCCACGGCAATGACCGGGGCCACGTAGGGGAACAGGTAAAGACCCCGTATGATCCCCTGCCCTTTGAAACTTTTGTTCAGCAACAGGGCTGCGAACAATCCCATCACCAGCGCTCCGATCGTGCCGAACACCGTGTAGAACAGCGTGACCCACAAAACGCCCCAGAACTCATCCCCGTCAAAAACGCGGGCGAAGTTTTCGAGGCTGAACTCGAAATTGGTCAGAACGCTTGGGCCACTTCCAGTTATGCTGGGTTCGGACCCTTCGATCAGATCTTCGAAAGTATCCGGGTCACCTTCCAGCGTGACCGGAATGCGAACACGTTCGCGATAGCCACCTTCGAGAGTGCCGAAATCACAGAACAAATCCTGCCCGTCCAGCACGCAAGGGGCCAAGACCTCGCCCGCGGTCACGCCATCCGGCAAAACGTCGGTTAAGGTGACACCGGTGACAGCAATATCCTGACTGGAGTTTCGCACGCGGTATTCAATCCGCAAATCATCACCTGATCCGCGCAAGCTCTCGCGCACAACGGGTGCGGGCGGCCGCAGATCGGACAAGGTGAACGGCTTGAAACTGATCCAGAAGATCGCCAGCAAGGGCAGGATCACGACAAGTGATACGCTGATTACGGTCGGGGAAAGCAACGCCCAGGCCAGACGCGCCTCGCGTTTGGCTAGCGCCCCGGTTCCGGTCGGTGGGGTGGCCGAAGACATAAGGGACCTCAGAGGTTTAGGTGTAGCGGCGCGCACGCCGCTACAAGTGCCGGTCAAGCAGGAGTTTACTGGACCTTGGCAAGCTCATCATTCATCGCGGCCACGGCAGCCGCGGCGTCGATTTCATCATCGATATACTGGCGCACAACCCGGTTGATGGCCTGACTGTTGATCATCTTGGAGGCCAGCGAAAGCTGCCCTTCGGCCACGCCCCAACGCTGCGCCACATCCAATCCGCCGACAATCTCATCGATCATTGCCTGATCATAAAGATCACCCAACGGCGCCTTGCGGTCCACGCCTACAGGCAATTCTGCCCAGGCTTCGGCAAAAGCGGTCGGGTTGTCAGCATTACCACGACGAACCGGGAACTTACCCTCGGGCGCGATTGACAAGGTTTGGGTGTACCCGTCATCCATGGCGTATTTCACAAACTCCATCGCCGCGTCCGTGTCGGCGTCATTCGTGATCCCAAAATACCGAACATCGCCCCAAGCTGCCCCATCCGGGTTGGAGGGGCCCGAGAAATTGGTGACAATCCCTGTTTTCGACGCCAGATCGCGCGAGGTCGGATCATCGTTGATTGTTGGCGGCGCGCTGTCGCGCAGACCGGCCAACTCGTCCAGAATGAAGGGCGACCAGATGATCATCGCGGCTTTGCCATCAAAATACAGCTCGCGCGATTGCTTCCAGAACAGCTCACCCGGAGGCGACGCTTTTGAAATCGCCTTGTAGAAGTCCAAGACCTCGGTTGTCTTCGCTTCGTCCAGAGGCTGGAAACCATCCGGGCCGACCGGGCTGACGCCATTGGCAAGGAACACGTGCTCCAGCACCTGGCTCATGAAGTTCTCGTCCACCTTGGTTGCGGCAACAAAACCATACATCTCGGGCGGGTTGTGCAGCTTGTCCAGCGCGGCCAAGACATTTGCATAAGAACTGGGCGCCTCAAGTCCGGCCTCGTCAAACAAGTCCTTGCGATAGACAATCATCTGCGTCCAGCCATCCACCGGCACCGACGCGGTTTCGCCGTTGAACGCAGCCATCGCCAAAGCACCCGGAGCGAATGTGCCAGCACCCAGTTCTTCGATCACCTCGGTCGCAGCTTCGGTGTCCAGAATACCAGCCTCGGCCCAAGGCAGAGCGTATTGCAAAGTGTGATAGACCACGTCCGGCAGGTCCCCGGCGGCAAATGCGGCAGTAGCACGCGTTCCCAGATCGCTTTCGGTGACCGGGATCACCTCGACTGTGGTGCCGGTTTCGACTTTGAACTGATCGGCCATCTCTTGTTGCTTGGCCAAACGCTCGGGCTGTTCCTCTGTGGTCCAGAACCGGATCGTGTCCGCTTGCGCCGACAACGCAGTCAACGCACAGGCGAGCGACGTTCCAAGCAACAGCCGGGACGCTTTGGATTTCAGTCTCATGTTAGATCTCCCCGTTTTTGGTTTGTTAGATATTGTCGTTTCTGCGCCAGTTCTTCTGGCGTCAGTCTGGGCGGGCCGTCCGAACCACCCGTAACAAGGGTGGCATCAACCAGTTCTTGTAATGTCGAGGGGTCAGCCCCTTGGATTTGCTGGATCAACAAGGTTGCCAACCGTTGCCCTGCCTTGCGCGAATCCACCGAGAAGGTTGTCAGCGCCGGGCGGGCGTATTGGCATTCCGGTACGCCGTCATAGCCAATCACCGAAATATCGCGCCCAATTTCAAAACCCTGATCCTGCGCATCCGCGCAGAACCCCAGAGCAGCCAGATCGGTCGCAAACACAATCGCTGTCGGAGGACATTCCAGCGCCATCAGCGCCCGCCCCTGCGACGCACCGTCTTCGCGCGTGCGTGCGCCCTCACGGATTAGATCCGCGTCCAAGGGCAGGCCAGCAGCCTGCATACCCTCGACATAGCCGTCACGGCGCAGATGCGCGTAGTTGAACTTGGGGTCGCTTCCAACAAAGCCGATACGCGAATGCCCAAATTCGTTCAGCCGCAAAACGGCGTTGCGCATTGCGCTTTCCCCCGCAATGTCGAACCACGAGGTTTCGTCCCACTTGTTCGGCTGCCCATAGCCGGTGCGCCCATAAAGGATATGCGGAACGTCGAGGCTACGCAGCAAACCGATGCGCGCATCCTTCACTGCTGTTCGTGGTAGAATGAATCCGTCTGCCTTGCGCTCCTGGTAAAGTCGGCTGAGTACTTTCAGCGTGTCTTTCTCGGATGTGGCCGTAGAGATGGTCATGGTCCAGTCGAGACTGCTCGCCGCTTGGCAGGCTCCGGCCAGAAAGTCCTGAAGGAAGGGATTGTGCTGATCCGGCTCTTCGCTGTTCAGAACCATCGCAATAGCTCGAACCTGCCCGGTTCGGATCGCCTGCGCGTGACTGAGCGGTCGATACCCCAAGGCCCGCGCAGCCTTTTCAACCCGCGCACGCGTGACCGGAGAAATATCAGAATACCCGTTGAGCGCCCGTGAAACCGTGCTCTTGGACAAGCCAAGATGTGCGGCCAACTCGTCCAGCTTAACTCGGCCGGACACCGTCATCTGGCTGGAATGGTTGGTTAGCGGATATGAAAGATTCGTAGTCATTAAGGGTATCTCAATGCTCCGAAACCGGTTTCGGCAACAAAAAAGTTAAAAAAAGTGCAAACTGTCTATTTTTTGGAAGTTTTGAGGATTGTCTTGGCAATTCCCGCAGCGCGCGAGAGACCAGTAAACTTATAGGCATTCACATCCACTAAGGAACCATCAAAAGTAGTGCGTTTGTTAGCGCTAGGACCAATGCGAACTTTGAAAACTTGAGACCACACTAATTCTCTGCGCAGTTCAGGCATTATTCAAACGCGCGAACAAATTGGTAGTGCCACTATCAAGCATGTTTTAGAAAGCGGGACACTTTACAAATATCCAGTAGCTTCGCGCTTGCTTTTTTAAAGTATCTTCTTTGAAGCTGCCCGACAGAAACACCTACCTTCACGGCAAGATCCGAAATACTCAGGGAAGCTTCGATAAGTATCACCAGAATCTGATACAGACTTTTGGCCATTGACGGCGTCAGTTACCGCGGATGAATGACTTTTGGTAAAACCAGCCGAAGGCCAGTTCTTGGTTTTCTTCAAAGGTGCGCAGAGTCCAAAGGGCGTGATCCTTTTTGCGGTAGTTTTCTATATCCGGTACGAAATTTCTTAACAGGATCTGGAAGAAATCACGGCCGGCTGCGGTGTCTCAGTGTTTCACACCACGCCAAACTGATTGGTTGCTCGGTACTTTGGCGTGATCGCCAGGACAGTTCCGTGGCTCAAAACTTGGCAAAAAAACCAGCGAAAACGGGTTTGTTTTGGAGTCATAGGACTCTTTTAAACCAGCAAGTCAGCAATAGTCGCTTCGCGCTATGTGCTCATTATTTTACCTTTTTGCATATTACCTTTCAACACACCAAACGAAAAGTTATCGTCGCGCATCCCAATTCTTCCCAGTAAGCTACAATTGGCATTTTGGTCAGCCAACGTTGTGCAATTACATATATTCTCAAAGTTAGGAGAAACTTCCTTGCTAAGGATATGCGGGTAATGAACAAATTGTGGCTCTAATGCCGTGCGAACGTCGTGACCCTCAAAATAACACTGCAATACACTCTTGAGATACCAAAGATCCTATTATGCGTCTTTCGAAACCGGAATGAACGCTTCAGGCTCAAGATCTTCCCAAAACTCAAAAATCTTAGAGGCATTCAACCCGGACCGCCAACCATGTGTCCGGAAGTGCTCTCGATCAAGTTCATTTTCCAACCCTGCCATGAACAGACGCTTATCAGCATCTCTTTGCGTCGGGTTTCGCCGCGAAACCAATTTCTCAACAATAGCGAACATACGTGAACGTTCCGAACGCTCGGCAGCTCTTTTTGCGTATGCCTGATCCTCCTCATACTTTTCCAGGCGCCGCAGCCGAGCAGCCTCTTTGGCTTCGGGCGAAGGTTCAACGTCGTTCTCAGGTGAGTTTGATTGGTAATCGTCCCGTAGAGCCGCTGAAAGATACCCCAGCGCAGATTTCACACTCCCCTGCCCGCTTACATATTCGAGTTTCTGTTGTACGTAGTCTTCACCGTGCTCCGCGATCCACTGACGAGCTAACCGGTCAGACACCCCTTGCTTCAGCAACTTCTTATAAACCGGCAAATTTCGAACCCCATCACTGTCGTCAATCTGGAACATTGCCTTTTGGGGGTTACCTTTAATCCTGAACCTAATATCGGTGACGGTACGACCTTTCTTTTGAAAATCCGCCTCAACCAGAATATCCGAGCTCTTGTTTACCTCTGCCACAGCCGGCTTGATAATCTTTGCGTTCAGATGCTTGAAACTACTGTAGTAGTCGCTTCCATCAACGCCCATCAACTTCCTAAAAACATCCAACGACCACCATCCAGTCGAACCGGTTCTGACAAACCTGTAACAGTTTTCATAGAGCGCCAGTCCATGACCAGAACTGAAGTTCTTCTGAATTTGCACGTTAATCAAAGCGTAAATCTTGGGGTCGTAGAGTTTTTGAGCCAGGGCTGGTGAATAGGCATATTCACAGACACCTCCCTTCAGCTTTGCAAAACTTAAAAGAGACGAAACTCCCCACTCTTGACGACCCTTTTCATCAAGCATGTCCCACTCGGCTACAGTTTCAGCCAAAGCTCGAAGGCTTGATCGCAATGTATCAAAATCGTTTGAGTTGTACCCAACCATCATCGCTAGTGTTCGCGCATCAATTGTGTGGGTTGTCGCAGACGTCAATGCATCATAGGCGTTGAGCAAAAGTACATTCGACAACTTTCGCTGCAATAGAGTCAACTTACCGCTGATGTGTATAGCAGCGACGTTCTTTTTGACTGCTTCACGGCGCAACGCACCCGAGAGACGGTCGAGGTTCAATTTCGTTTCTGGCATGATTCTGCCTGACTGCTCTTTATTGTGACATTTGACACGAAAGGTACCTCCGGAGCAAACAATTTTGGGTGCCTAAATACGGGATGACCCTTATCCTGCAGACGGGTACCCAAAGACTTTCCATCCGAACTTATCCACAGAAACCTCTGTATATTGACCACACCTCCGTAACCACGAGCCAGCGCCTATACATTTTTTGCTTTTCTCAGAGCCTAAAAGGCCAGTTTCGGCACATCCTGCGAATCGGGCCCTTTCCCACCGAATTCTGTTACCAACCGACCTGCATACGGGTACCTTTTATACCGGAGATTGGTCCCTTAACACCCGTAACCAGGTGCCCAATACGAAATAAATTGTTGTTTTAAAACGTTTTTCCAATGACAAAGATTCTAAATATCTGAAAATAAATAAACGGTTTGTTGCGTTGTTCTATTCCTTTTTTTATTCAGAACAGACCTCCAGGGCGCTCTATCCATGTTTTTTGTGGAAAACCCCGACTCACAGGATAGCGCCTACGTAAAATGTTCGCTAAGTTCGGCGATATACGCTCTAATAACGAACATACTGTGAGGCACACAAAATGAGCAAACCGACGCAACCTCCCCTGCCCCCCTACTTTAACCTAGATCCAGAGCAAGCAGCAGGGAAACTTCCAGACCCTATTGGAACCACGCGGTTTGCCAAAGCGGCAACCTTTTGTGCTAAAGGGAGGGAAGACCTGGCACTAAGAGGTTACGCTCCAGACGGAGAAAAACGCCTTCGCCGTTTTTCTATTTGGGAAATAACAAAGTACCTAATTCCGGTAGCTCCTGCGCATTTAAGACGTGTATTGAAGGCCAATCCGGAACTTCCGCAAGGAGAAGGTGAGGCCGGTTCCAAATGGTTTACTCTTGAAGAAGTTATAAGTCTCAGAAAACACTTTGCGGCAGGCGGAGTTAGTACTAAAGAATACCTGCCTTATCGTCCGGAAGGATTGCCTGCGAAAGTTGTGGCTGTCGCAAATTTCAAAGGAGGCGTTGGTAAAACGTCTACCGCAGCGCATTTGGCAATGTCAGCCGCCTTAGACGGCTACAAGGTGCTGGTTGTTGATTTGGACAGTCAAGGATCCATGACCTCTATCTTGGGCGGACGCGTAGCAGATGAGTGGCAAACAGTTTTCCCCCTGATAGCAAAAGACTATGCGCGTGCGGTTCAGGAAGAGAACCGTGTGCGAAGCGCCGCAGGACAGCCAGAAATAGCCCTGGATGAAACTCTAGAAGAGGCGATGAAAACCTCGCCAAAAGACGTAATTCAAAAAACACATTGGCCAAACATTGACCTTATCGGAGCGCAGTTGAACCTCTACTGGGCCGAGTTTCAGATACCTGTGTGGCGAATGGGACTTCGGAGTTGGCCGTTGTGGGATGGCTTGACAAATTTCTTAGAGGACGAGGGGGTTCTGAGTGACTACGATATTGTCTTTCTCGATACCCCTCCTGCACTTGGGTACCTTACAATCAACGCTCTTGCAGCCGCTGACATTCTTTTGGTGCCGTTGGGGGCCTCGTTCCTTGAATTTGATTCAACGGGCAGATTCTTCGATATGCTCTACACGACTTTCGCCAGTATTGAGGACGGAGAGAATGCGGCCTTGAGGGCCGCAGGCCTACCGGAACTGAAATTTGAATGGGACGTTGTTCGGGCCATCATAACCAGGTTTGACGCCAGCCAGCAAACAGACATGGCGAATGTCATCCAAGCCTATTTTGGTGACTTTATGAATGCTTACCGGCAAGATTTTACTGCACTTGTAGGGCAGGCGGGCGAGCAAGTTAACGGCATCTATGAAGCGGATTACAGGGACTTCAATCGGGAAACCTACGTCAGAGGGCGGGAAACGTTTGATCGCACATACGCAGAATTCAAAGAAGTCCTGATCGGTTGCTGGTGGCGCGACGCAAATATGGGAGGTGAGAGCAATGGCTAAACGTAGAAGACTTTCGGTGCCAGACACTAAGGAGCTCAAAGAGATCGAGGAAGGTTTCGCCGCGAAACCATCGTTGAATCCATTTGAGGGTTCTGGTGTCACGCCCCCAATAGCGCAAGTTGCTGCAGAAGCTGCCATGCTAAACGGTATGACGTCCGTCACTGATCGGGCTGCTTTGGCGAAAGATCAAGGAGACGCGTCCAAATGGCGCGCAGCACAGGACGCCGGATTGGTCGCTGAAAAGCTGCCTATTGAAGCGATTGATCCTGACTTCATTCGTCGCGACCGTATGGTCGAGGACGAAGAGGCGATGGGCGAGTTGCTAGAATCGCTTCGGGAAAACGGATTGAGAACGCCAATTGAGGTGACGCAAAGCGGCGAAAGCTATGGGCTGATTTCCGGCTTTCGACGACTGGTGGCCTTCCGCCGTCTATCTCAAACGGATCCGCGGTTTGCCAAAATCCCGGCATTTGTGCGCCAAGCTGGAACGGGGCAGGGAGCCTACGTTTCGATGGTCGAAGAGAATGAACTGAGAGCAAATCTTAGCCCATACGAACGAGGTCGCATTGCCGTATTGGCTGCGGGGCAGGGGGTTTTTTCCTCGACCGAGGAGGCGGTGGATGTTTTGTTTGCAGCGGCTTCTAAAGCCAAGCGCTCGAAAGTCAGAAGTTTTGCCCTCGTGCACGAAGCATTGGGGGATGTTTTGAGTTATCCTATTGATTTAACAGAGAAAATAGGATTATCCCTTGCGGCTGCTTTGCGTTCGGGCGCTCAGCTGGAGCTTCGGAATGCCCTGGTCGCTTCTGAGCCGAATGATGCGAAGTCAGAATGGGCTGTTCTAAACGCAGCACTAAAATCTTTGAACCAACCCGACAAAAACAAGTCGCGGGGAGGTAGGCCTCAGCAAGTGCAAAAACTGACTTCTGTCGCGTTGTCCGGTGGAGGCAAGGTGGTCGGCGAATTGTCGGCCAATGAAGTGCGTATCCGCATTCAGATTGAAGACGTTTCAGTCGAGGAAGCTCAGGCGTTGCTTGAAAAGATTGCTAGCATTCTGACCTAGGTCACGTTCCATTCTGTAAGCCTCGGGTTCGAAGGTTGGCTGTGCTCTGTCTTCGTTGAGAGAGAACAGAGCGCATCTACTTCAACTGGCATGAAATGATCAGGTTTTAGCTGCTCTGCAAAGCTGGGCGTGAAATGTCAACGTTTAAGTGGCTAAGAGATTTGCAGGTACGCTGGCCGTCTTCCGAGAAAAAAGTTTTCGAATAGCCATGCCGGAAATACCAAAACCGGAAGCTAAATGGTCCTGCGGTTTGATCGGAGTTGCTCGGAAGTCTACGATCCATGTCTGTTGTCTGAGTCACAAGCAAGAGCCGTACTACGGACTATGAAGTGTACCTGCCGAGGTGAAAAGCAGGGCTATCGATTACTGCGCGCATTTCAGAAGACAGAAAAATTTAACAGGAAAAGGTTGCTAGTTGTGGTGAACCAAAAGACAGCTAGGGTTAAAGAACCTAACATCGCCATACACTTGTAATTTGACCTCAAAGCAGTGCTCAAAAATTGTAAAAAATGGGCATTAAAGGCAATGCTCTGTTAAAAAAATTGTGTCGTAAACTTCTTTGAGGACCAACGTCGGCGACATGATTTTCAACAGATCTCCAGAAACGCATAGCTTTGCAGAACCCACACCACATTGCCTGCGGCATCACAGGTGATCGGGAGCTTAGTGGCGCCGATGAACCCGTCGGAAACGTCCTCGAAAGAATGAAGATTGCTGATCCAGCTGTTCATAGGCGGCAGCATTGGCAGCTTTGGTACGAGTGCTGGCCAGACTCGCATCCGCCTTCCATGCGGTCACGACAATGTGGGCTAACGTTGAGCGCATTGTTTCATCAAGGCCGCTTTACTTGGCGGTCTGTGCGATTGGGCTCAGGCCCAACGTGTCGATACGGCGGAACAGGATGACGGCCGGCCGGGCGATCGGATGCATGGTCAGCGACACCGCCAGCGCCAGTTCCTCACGGCTCAGTTCCGAGATGACGCGCGAGCTGACCCGCCCGGGTGAATTGCCAGCAGCATGGTCCCTGCAGCAAGTATGGGTGCAGGTCAAAGGTCAGCGCGACATAAAAAGCCTTGATGAACTGCCCGGTGACTTAACAGAACACGCTGGTCATTAGCGTTCTGCCGGCAAGAAACACTCGGGCAAAATCGACGATTGTCAGACTCAGGCTCAATCAAAACATGATAAAGGCCCGCGCAAGCGACAAGATCATCTCAATCGCTAGTTACGTTTTTCCCTCCCGATGGCGCCTGTTGTTCCGGGCCTCCCCGGCCGTCAGGCTTTGAATTCGACCGCGAATGCGTAATTGCCCAGCCTACGGGCCAGGTTATCCTGACCGGTGTCCGCTTTCAGCCACGCGATGATCCCGCGCTGGCTGTCGGGTGTGACTTCAAGGCTGTCGATCGTGGCCTCCACCGCCTCGGCCTCGGCGCGGATGGTACGCTCGATCTCGAGCATGTTGAGCGTGGGTTTGTGGATTTTTCCGATGGCCGTCAGCGGCAGTTCATCCAGACGGATGAACGCCTTGGGCAGCGCGGCCCGTTCCGGGATATTGTCCTGCGCGTATGCGGCCAGATCCTGCGGAGTTACATCGCGGCCCGTTGTGGATTGATAATACAGCACGGGCAGCTCGCCGGCTTTTTCGTCGGGGCGGCCGATGGCAGCCGCCAGGACGATATCGGGATGGGCGTGCATCGCCTCTTCGATCATCTTAGGGTCGATGTTGTGGCCACCGCGAATGATCAGCTCTTTCTTGCGACCGGTCACCCAGAAATAGCCATCCGCATCCTGCCGCGCCAGATCACCTACGGCAAAAGGCCCCATCGCCAGACCAAACCCGGTCAGCGCCGTGTCGACGTCAAACGGGCTGGCCCCGGCCAGAACCGTAGCGTTGTTCACCTATTGATACTGCGACAGGATGCGGTTGCCGATGAACCCGTCACAGACCCCCGCGCGCACCGCGATCTTGCCCGGCTTTTTGGCCAGCGCAAAGCCCGTCGCCGTCACATCCGAGGCCGTGGCATCACACACCACAACTTCGAGCAGTCGCATCACATGGGCGGGTGAGAAGAAATGCAACCCGATCACATCAGCGGGCCGGTCTGTCATCTGCGCAATCGCGTTCAGATCCAGATATGAGGTGTTCGAAGCCAAAATCGCGCCCGGGTTCGGCGTTTGTGCCGAAGATTGCCTGGAGAAAACGGGTCTGACCCTGTTCGAATTGTACGATTCCGCGACAAAGGTGATGATCGGGCAGGAATTGACGGCGATCGAGAATTTCCTGCGTCACAAACCCTATGAACCCGGTGTGGGTATCGGAATTGGCCGCCGCATCCGGTCCGAAACACTGGGGATCTGGGGTTATGCCCTGTTATCCAGCCCGACCTTCCGCGCCAGCCTCGCCACTGCGATGGACTATGCGCGCCTGTCTTTCATGATAGCACGGATGGATCTGGTTAAGCAGGGCGACGAGGCGCTGATCACCTTCGATACATCGCCGTTGCCGCAAAACCTGCGAAAATTCCTACTGGAGCGGCACCTGACCGTTCTGTTCAACTTTGCCTCTGTCTTATTGCCTGAAAGTCTTGCGGCGAAGACGACGTTTCGCACCATGGAATATGACGCAGGTTTTGCCACCGTATTGAACCGGGAACTTGGGCTGGTTGTTGAATGCAGCAAACGAATGAATGCGGTGGTGATCCCTCGGTCGCTGCTGGATTTGGCCCCGCCGCAACATGACCCCGAGAAGCTGGCCATGTGTCTCAAGCAATGCGAGGCGCTTCAGGGCAGCGGCGCGCAGAACACCTGGACGGCGCAGGTTCAGGATGCGATTCTGTCGGATATCTCGAACGCACCGACGATCAAATCGGTGGCTCAGACCCTAAAGACCAGCGATCGGACGCTGGCCAGGCGGCTGGCCGAGGAAGGGTCAAGTTTTCGTACCATTCTTGTTCGGGTCCGGTTGGCTATCGCGCATGAGTTGCTGACCACCACCAATCTGAGCGTATCCAAGGTCGCCTGGCGCGCGGGCTATGCCGAACCGTCAAGCTTCATGCGCGCGTTCACAAAGGAGTACGGATACACGCCGGGCAAAGCAGGGCGGAAAATCTGAGTGGGTGTTAGCTGAATTGTGCCTTCTGGTTGGCGAAGCACAGCGTCAGATAATCATACACCGCGCGAATACTGGGGTTTTCGTGCAATTCGGGGTGCGCGGTCAGCCAGATTTCCATTTCGATCAGAGGTTCTTTCTCCAGAACGCGCACAAGGTCATAATGGCGCGCGGCGTGAAAGCTGTAGATCGGGCCAATGCCCAAATTGGCCCGAACGGCCCGCATCACCCCCAGAACATTGCGCAGGCGCAGCGCCGTATTGCCATGGCGGGTGACGGCGTCGACTTCGGAAGCGAACCTGCGCGACCCTTCGATGGCGATGGTGCGATGATCGGACAGATCGGCAATGGTCTGTGGGGCACCGAACTTTTCGACATAGGTCACCGACGCGAAATAGCCGACTTTCATCACGCCGACTTTCTTGGCGATCAGTTCTTTCTGGGTCGGGCGTACAAGCCGGATCGCCACATCCGATTTCCGGTTGAGAAGGTCGGTCAAACGATTGTCAGTGACCATTTCAATGGAATTTTCGGGGTAGGCTGTAACAAACTCCGGCAGTTGATCGATAAGCCATGCATTTGTGACGGCCTCGGTTGCGGAAATCCGCACGGTGCCCCCCAGAATGTCTTCGCCTTCCCAGGCGTTGCTTTCGATTTTCTTGGAGGTTAACTGCATCTGCTTAGCGATAGCCTGCAGGCGCTTGCCCGCCTCGGTCACTTTGAAATGCCGCGGGCCGTGCACCAGAAGCTGCGCGCCCAGCTGTTCTTCCAGCGCTGCGATGCGGCGACTGAGCGTAGGCTGACTGATCCGCAGACCGATTGCGGCCTGTGTCAGACTGCCGACCTCGACAGTTGCCAGAAAATCGCGGACGCCGTTCCAGTCCAGCGGTTCATTCATCGGTGCTCCGATCGCTATTGTGCCCGTTTGAAACTGCAAAAAACCACTGCAAGATGTCAGAGAGTGCAGGGGCGCAACCGCTCAATATACTATTCATTTTTGAATGAATGCTATACTTAAGCGGCAATTTCCTGCCAAAAAAGAATATGCATCATGGTGTAGATGATCCGTCAGCGGGTTGGGCAACCATAGGTGGAAACAGGAGGACCACCCATGGTGTTGCGGATGCAGCGGACACCCGACGGTACACAGGCCGGGTTTTGGCGGGCGACCAATTCCTCCCAAATGATAGCGCAAGCGAAACGAGCACAGAAAGGAATCATGACAGTATGACGCGCCCCATCAGCCTGGAATACAACGGCGAGGTTGCCGTCATTCAATCCGACAATCCGCCGGTAAATGCTTTGTCGCACGCGGTTAGCTCCGGGCTGAAGGACGCTTTTTTACAAGTGATGTCAGAGGGTAAGGCGCGGGCGATTGTTCTGATCTGCGAGGGCCGCAGTTTCTTTGCCGGCGCCGATATCCGGGAATTCGGCGGCCCGATGCTAGAGCCGGTTTTGCCAGATCTGATCAACCAGATCGAGTCCTGTCCGATCCCTGTTGTGTCGGCGATTCACGGCACAGCTCTTGGCGGCGGCCTACAAGTGGCGATGGGCACACATTACCGCGTGGCGGCCGACTCGGGCCAGTTGGGTTTGCCCAAAGTTAGTCTGGGGCTTTTGCCGGGCGCGGGCGGTACGCAACGCCTGCCGCGTTTGGTGCCGATGGATGACGCGGCTGGCATGATTACCGGTGGTCGGCCGATCAGGGCGCAAAAGGCGATTGAGATTGGTCTAGTCGACAAGGTGGTGCCCCTGGCCGATTTGCGGGCTGAGGTGCTGGCTTTTGCGCAGGCTTTGATCCGCGAAGGGAAAAGCCCCCGACCCACCAGCGTAAATGACTGCGATCAGATGAATGAGAACCGGTTTGCTGCTCTGTGCGACGAGGTGCGAAAATCGGCGCGCGGATCGGTTGCGCCATTAAAATGCCTTGAGGCGCTTGAGGCCGCCATGCTGTTGCCCTTCGATGAAGGTCTGGCGAAAGAACGGGCGCTGTTTTTGGATCTTGTGCAAAGCGATCAGCACGCGGCCTTGACCCATACATTCTTTGCCGAACGGCAGGTGGGCAAGCTGCCGGAAATCAGGGGGGTCAGCCCCAGGGACATTGCCACTGTCGGGGTTGTTGGTGGCGGCACGATGGGGGCGGGCATCACTGTATGCTCTCTTTTGTCCGGCCTTGACGTGACACTGATCGAACGCGACACCGAGTCTGTCGATCGGGCAACCTCAACCGTTTCAAAGCTGCTGATGGGAGCCGTGAAGCGTGGCAAGCTCAGCCAGCAGGCCTGTGACGCGATCCTGTCCGGCAGCTTCCGGGCCTCGACCGACTATACGGATCTGGCGCAGGCTGATCTGGTGATCGAGGCCGTGTTTGAAAGCATGGAGGTCAAGAAAGAGATTTTTGGCACGCTGGATCAGGTCTGCCGTCCGGGCGCTATTTTGGCATCGAACACCTCATATCTGGATCTGAACGCGATTGCGCAGATGACAGGCCGGCCTGCTAATGTGATCGGGTTGCATTTCTTCTCACCCGCCCATGTGATGCGACTGCTCGAAGTTGTAGTGGGTAATGCCACAGCCCCGGATGTGACGGCGACGGGTTTTGCGCTGGCCAAGAGGCTTGGCAAGATCGCGGTGCGCGCGGGGGTCTGTGACGGGTTCATCGGTAACCGCATCCTGTCGCAGTATCAAAAGGCGAACAACGCCACGGTTCTGGCCGGGGCCAGCCCGTTTGACGTCGACGCGGCGCTGACCGGGTTTGGTCTGGCGATGGGGCCTTTTGCCGTGGGCGATCTGGCGGGGCTGGATATCGGCTGGGCCAACCGCAAACGTCCGGCCCCCACGCGCGACCCCGGAGAGGTCTATCCCGAATTCGCCGACCGCCTGTGCGAGATGGGCCGCTTTGGCCGCAAGACGGGCCGGGGGTTTTACATCTATGACGACGCAGCGCCCAATGGCCGCCCCGACCCCGAGGTTGAAGAGATAATCGCCGAAGAGCGCGCGGAAAAGGGCATTGCTCCACGTGCGATCGACGCGTCAGAGATCGTGGAACGCTATATGGCAGCGATGGTGAATGAGGCCGCGCGGATTGTCGAAGAAGGCATCGCGCTGCGGCCGCTGGACGTGGATGTAACCTTGCTAAACGGCTACGGCTTTCCACGCTGGCGCGGTGGGCCAATGCAGTATGCCGACACCGTTGGTATTTCCAAAATCCTGTCTGATATTAACCGCTTTACCGAAGACGACCCGCGTTTCTGGCAGGCGGCCCCTTTACTGGAACGTCTTGCGCAAGAGGATCGTTCCTTCGCTAGCCTGAACACCCAAGGAGAGTAGCCGATGAAACAAGCTGTCATCGTATCCACCGCCCGCACTGGGCTTGCCAAGTCTTTTCGCGGGGCGTTCAACGAAACGCACGGCGCGACCATGGGCGGCCATGTCATCGAACATGCGGTCAAACGCGCCGGTATCGACGGGGCCATGGTTGAAGACGTATTCATGGGCTGTGGCTATCCCGAAGGCTGGACAGGGGCCAATATCGGGCGCCAGTCCGTGCTGCGCGCAGGGTTGCCAGTGACGACCTCGGCCAGCACCGTGAACAGGTTCTGTTCCTCGGGCCTGCAAACGGTGGCCATGGCCGCTCATGCCATCGTGATGGAGGGGGCCCCGGCCGCGATTGGTGCCGGTGTTGAAAGCATCAGCCAGATGCCTCCGACCCGCCCGCCGCAATCGCGTGAGGCGTGGCTGGAAACGCATAAGCCCGACGTCTACATGGCGATGATCGAAACGGCGGATGTGGTCGCCAAACGCTATGGCATCAGCCGCGAGACACAGGATGAACTGGCGCTGGAAAGTCAGAAACGCACGGCTGCGGCGCAGGCCGCCGGCAAGCTGGATGACGAGATCGTTCCGATCACCGTCACGCAGGCGTTCAAGGACAAGGAAACCGGCGAGGTGACCCGCAAAGAGGTGACCTTTGCGATGGATGACTGCAACCGCCCCAACACCACGCTTGAGGGCCTGTCGAGCCTGGCCCCCGTGCGCGGCGACCGGCAGTTTGTCACCGCAGGCAATGCAAGCCAGCTGTCGGATGGGGCGGCGGCGCTGGTCCTGATGGACAGCGATGTTGCAGCCCGCGAAGGGGTGGAGCCTCTGGGCGCGTTCAAGGGGTTTGTGGTTGCGGGATGTGAGCCAGACGAGATGGGGATCGGCCCGGTCTTTGCAGTACCGCGCCTGCTGGAGCGTCATGGGCTCAAGGTCTCGGATATCGACCTTTGGGAGTTGAACGAAGCCTTCGCCAGCCAGGCACTGTATTGCCGGGACCGGCTGGAGATTGATCCGGCGATCTGCAACGTCAATGGTGGTTCGATCTCGATCGGGCACCCCTTTGGTATGACCGGGGCGCGCATGACGGGCCATCTGCTGATCGAGGGCAAGCGCCGTGGCGCAAAGCTAGGCGTTGTGACCATGTGCATTGGCGGCGGAATGGGTGCCGCGGGCCTGTTCGAGATCTTCTAACAAAGGCGCTGCAATGGATCTGACTTACAGCACCAAAGACGAGGCTTTTCGCGCCGAAATCCGCGCCTGGCTGAAAGATACCCTGCCCAAAGACCTGTCCGAAAAGGTACGTCTGGGCAAACGCCTAAGCAAAGCTGACATTGAACTGTGGCACAGCTTGTTGAACGCGCGGGGGTGGCTGGCGCCAAACTGGCCACGTGCCTATGGCGGATGTGAATGGAACGCCGTGCAGCGGCATATCTTTGAAGAGGAATGTTGTCTGGCCCATGCGCCGCGCAACCTGCCTTTTGGTCTGAGTATGCTGGCCCCGGTGCTGCTGGCCTTTGGGTCCGAGGCGCAACGTCAGCGTTTCTTGCCGCGTATTCTGGATGGTCAGGATTGGTGGTGCCAGGGCTATTCCGAACCGGGAGCGGGGTCGGATCTGGCGGCGGTCAAGACGCGGGCTGTGCGGGAGGACGATCACTATGTGGTCAACGGACAAAAGACTTGGACCACGCTGGGCCAGCACGCCAACTGGATTTTCTGTCTGGTTCGCACCGACTCTGATGCCAAAAAACAGGAAGGGATTTCCTTTCTTTTGATCGACATGAATACGCCGGGCGTCACTTTCCGTCCGATTGTTCTGATCGACGGCGAGGCCGAGGTGAATGAGGTGTTTTTTGACGACGTCTGCGTGCCCGTCGAAAACCTTGTGGGCGAGGAAAACAAGGGTTGGACCTATGCCAAATACCTGCTGACCCATGAACGCACCAATAATGCGAGCGTCGGGTTTTCGAATGCCGCGCTGGCGACTTTGAAAAAAGTGGCTGGTCAGGTGCAGTCAGGCGGGCGGACGCTGCCCGAGACGCCGTTGTTCGCGGCGCGTATGGCGCAGGTTGAAATCGACCTGCTGGCAATGGCCATGACCAATCTGCGGATGGTGTCTGCAGCGGCCAGCGGCAAGGCACCGGGGGCGGAAAGCTCGATGCTCAAGATCAAGGGGACGGTAATCCGGCAAGAGCTGACCTCGTTGTTGCGCCGCGCCATCAGACCTGACGCGCAGCCATTTCAGGTCGATTTCCTGAACGGCGGCCACAACGCCGAAGAGCTTGGCCCGGAACATGCCACCGGGGCGGGGCCGAACTATCTGAACATGCGTAAACTGTCGATCTTTGGTGGTTCGAACGAGGTGCAGCGCACGATCATCACCAAGTCGATCCTGGAGCTGTAACGGAGCCCTTCAGATGGATTTCAATCATACCGAAGAACGGGTCATGCTGCGCGACACGCTGCAGCGGTTTCTGGGGGACAGCTATACGCACGACCATCGGCGCGCGGTGATCGCCTCGGGGCGTGCCTATGATGAAACAGTTTTCAGTGCACTGGCTGAGCAGGGCGTTCTAGGGGCCTTGTTCACCGAAGAGCAGGGTGGCTTTGGCGGTCGCGGCTTTGACCTGTCCGTGGTGTTCGAGGAACTGGGCCGCGCAGGCGTGATCGAGCCGCTGCTGCCCGCCCTTCTGTCGGGCAGCATATTGGCGGGGATGGGCCGTGACGAACTGGTGGCAGAGATCATCACGGGCGAGCAGATCATCGCTCTGGCCCATGGTGAGACAGACGCGCGCTATGACCTGAACCATGTTTCGACCACCGCGCAGGCGCAGGGCGATGAGCGGGTGCTGACCGGAACCAAGACCAATGTGCTGTTTGGTGCGCAGGCCGGACATTTGATCGTCAGCGCCCGCGAAAGCGGCGATGTCCGGGACGAGGCCGGGATATCCCTGTTTCTGGTCCCGATTGACGCTGAGGGTCTGACAGTGGTCGATCACCCTAATCTGGACGGCACCTCGGGCGCGACCGTGACGCTGCAGCAAGTGCGTCTGGACCCCGCCGCGCGTCTGGGGCAGGCAGGTGCAGGTTTTGAGGTTATCGAGGCTGCGGTGGCCCGCGCCCTGACCGCGCTGAGCGCCGAGGCGCTTGGTGCAATGGAGGCCGTCCGCGATCTGACGGTTGCCTATCTGAAAGAGCGCAAGCAATTCGGTGTTCCGATTGGCAAGTTTCAGGCCCTCCAGCTCCGAATGGCCGATATGCTGATCGAGATCGAGCAGGTCCGCTCGGGCGTCATTCTGGCCGCCGGTCATTTGGGCGGGCCCCGCCACGAGCGGGAACGCCATGTCAGCGCCTCCAATAACCTGGTGGGACGGGTGGCAGCCCTGGTCGCGGAAGAGTGCATTCAGATGCATGGCGGGATCGGGATGACGGACGAATATGCTCTGTCACACTATGCGCGTCGGCTGACCATGATCGACCATCAGTTCGGCGACGTGGACCATCACCTGATGCGGTTCACCGCGTTCGGAGCGGAATAATCATGGCGGATACCGAATTGAAACGCTGGCCGCTGAAACTGGCGCAAACGCTGGGGTATTCAGTGAGGTTTAACCGCGAAACCCAACAGGCCTTTTGCGTGTTGGAGATGGGTGATCTGCAACGGAACCCACGCGGGTCCATTCATAGGGGCATAACGGCAACGATGCTGGACACGGCCGGAGGGTTAACGGCCAGCCTGTCGGAAAACCCAGACTCGGTGATGCCTGCTCCGACCATAACGCTGACGATCAACTACGTGTCCGCAGTGGCCTCGGGGCGGTCGCGCGCTGTGGGACGGGTGACGGGTGGCGGCCGTAAGACCAAGTTCGCCGATTGCGAATTGCGCGACGAGGCGCACGCGCTGATCGCGACTTCGACCGGTGTGTTCAAACTATTGCCCGACCAGCGGGCCGGAGGAGGCAAATGACTGATAATGTCAAAACTGAGCGGCGGGGCCATGCGCTGATCATCTGGAACTGTAACGCCGCTATGCGCAACGCGCTGACGCCTGCCTATTATGACGGGGTGATTTCCGGGGTGCAGGAGGCCGCCGCTGATGATGGTGTCGCGGCAATCGTTCTGGCCGGTGAGGGTGATTTCTTTTGCGCCGGCGGTGACCTGAACGCGCTGCAGGAACGTCGCGCCCTGACCTATGAACAACGGCAGGACAAGATCGACAAGCTGGGCGATGTTATTCGCAGCCTGCGCATCAGTCCAAAGCCCGTTGTCGCCGCGGTTGAAGGCGGCGCGGCGGGGGCGGGTGTGTCCATTGCGATGGCCTGCGACATGATCGTGGCGGCCGAGCAGGCCAAATTCACGCTTGCTTATGTTCGCGCCGGGCTGGTGCCCGACGGGGCAGTCACCTATGCGCTCAGCCGGGCTCTGCCACGTGCCACGCTGGCGCGTATGGCGATGATGGCCGAGCCGCTCGGGGCCAGCCGCCTGCTGGATCTGGGCGTGATCACCGAAACCACCCCCGCGGGCGAAGCGCTGGCCGGCGCCTGCGCGCTGGCCGATCGCTTGTATCAGTTTCCCCCGCAGGCACTGGCCGAGATCAAGCAGTTGCTGAATGCCGCCGAGTCCTCGGATTTCGAAAGCCACCTGACACGCGAGCGGGACGCCATGGCGCAGGCTCTTGGCGGGGATGAGGCCCTGACCGGCATCACCGCGTTTCTGAACAAAAAAGCCCCGATTTTCCGCAAAGGAGATTGAAATTGGCCCAGACTGCCACCCGACCAAAAATGTTTGATACCCCAGTGACCCGCACCTACGGCACCAGACTGCCCGTGGTCGCCGGTGGCCTGCAATGGCTGGCCAATGCCGACTATGTCTCTGCGGCGGGCAAGGCGGGGATCCTCTCGTTCATCACAGCCGCCTCGTTCCCCGAGACCGGCGATCTGCGCTCGGAGATCCGCCGATGCCGCGACATGTGCGAAGGCGCGCCGTTTGGGGTCAACGTTTCGATGATCCCGAAGCTGGTGCCAGGTGAAAAGACCGAAGACATCTTTCGCCTGATAGCCGACGAAGGCGTGCGGTTTGTCGAAACATCCGGGCGCAGCCCCGAGGCATTCATGCCGATCCTCAAGGATGCGGGGATTGTCACCCTGCACAAGGTGCCGTCGCTGCGCTATGCGGTGAAGGCGGAACAGGTCGGCGTCGACATGGTCTCGATCGTGGGGGCGGAATGCGGCGGGCATCCGGGCCTGGATATGGTCGGCAGCATGGTCAATGCCGGTCTGGCGGGCGAACGCCTGACGATCCCGTGGCTGGTGGGCGGTGGGTTCGGCCACGGCAAACAGGTGACTGCGGCGCTGGCCATGGGGGCCTCGGGAGTGGTCATGGGCACGCGTTTTCTGGTGGCCGAAGAGTTGCAGGCCCATCCCGGTTACAAGCAGGCGCTGATCGACGCGTCCGAACTGGATACGGCCCTGACCATGCAATCGGTGCGCAACACCGTGCGCAGTCTGCGTAACGAAACCACCGCCATCGTGTCGCAGCTGGAGCGTGACAATCCCGACATCGGTATCGGCGGCCTGATGGAACATGTCGCGGGCAAGATCGGTCGCAAGGCCTATGAAACAGGGGACGTGTCGCGAGGGATTTTGTCGGCGGGCCATGCGTTGGGATTTGTCGACCGGGTCGAGCCTTTTGCAGCCATCGTTGACCGGCTTGAGGCCGAAGCCCTCGGCGCGTTGTCGCATCTGGGTGCGGTTGCCTGAGTGCGCGCATCCAGCATTCACATATGAATAGTAAGAATATAAATTTGGGCGTTACTACCTGATTTTGAATTTAACTATAGTCAAGTTCAAGACAGGACTGACGCAGGGAGGAAGGCGATGCCTTCAGCGGAAAATCAAAAGCCGGTCGCCTTGGCAATCGGGGCGGGGGACGGGATCGGGGCCTCGGCCAGTATGCGCGGCAAAGCGGGGTTCGGAGCGTTTGCCAGCGCCAAACACGGGCTGCGCGCGCTGGCGCAGAGCCTTGCACGCGAGATTGGCCCCAAAGGGGTTCACGTGGCCCATATCGTGATCGACGCAGGTGTCGACATGCCTGCCAACCATGAACGCCGCCGCAAGAAATTTGGCGACGATCACGTGGATGCAGAGAACATTCTGGTCAAACCCGACAGCATTGCCGAGACCTTTTTTGCGGTTCACAGCCAGACCCCTGATGCCTGGACGCATGAGCTGGACCTGCGCCCCTACGGAGAGAACTGGTAGGGCCCGATGTCAGATCAAACCGTGACGCCGATCCTGTGGGGCGTGGGCACCGTACGCACTCTGCGCTCCCATTGGGTTCTGCACGAACTTGGGGTCAGCTATGACTGTCAGCCGATCCGCCCGCGCCCAGCAGCGATGGAGCGCCGATTTTCAGGCGGTCAATCCCGATTGCAAGGTTCCGGCCCTGCAGCATGGTGATCTGACGCTGGTCGAAAGTACGGCGATCATGCTGTATCTGGCCGAGACATATGCCAGCCGATCTCCTGACCTGATCCCGAAGAACAGTGCGGCGCGGGCCCGGTTTTTCGAGTGGATGTCCTTCATCTCGACCGAGCTGGACGCCGTATCGCTTTATACGATCCGCCGCCATCAGGATCTGCACGAGATCTACGGTCAGGCCCCGGTCGCAGTCGATGTGGCGCGCGCATATTTCCTGCGGATGGCGCAGAAAGCCGCGCGACAAGTCATGACCGGCGCGCCTTATCTGCTGGGTGAGACATTCACTCTGGCCGATATCCTGCTTGTCACTTGTCTGCGGTTTGCCGACCGCATGGGGTCGAGCGTCCGGCCGAATTCGACGACTATTTCCAAAGACTGACAGGCAGACCCGCCTTTCAGGCAGCTATGAAAGCGAACCACACATGACCGATGACATGCAGAAGACCGGCCCCTTTGCCGGTATCAAGATTGTCGACGTGACCACTGTGATCTCGGGGCCGTGTTCAACCGGTATCCTTGGCGATCAGGGGGCGGATGTGATCAAGGTGGAACCCCCCACAGGCGATATCATGCGCGCCCGGGGCAAGGTGGCGGGGTTCACCCCGGACTTTGTATCGTGCAATCGGGGTAAGCGGTCGGTTGCGCTGGACCTCAAGGACGCCGCCGCGCGCGAGGTGCTGTGGAAGCTGATCGAGGAGGCGGACGTGTTTGCTCAGAACTTCCGCCCAGGCGTGGCCGAGCGGCTGGGCTTCAGCGCCGAGGAAGCGCTGCGGCGCAATCCCCGCCTGATCTATCTGTCGATCAGCGGGGTCGACAGCAGCGGGCCTTATACCAAAAAGCGGGTCTATGATCCGGTGGTGCAGGCCCTGTCGGGGCTGGCCGATATGCAATCTGATCCTTTGACCGGTCGGCCCAAGATGACCCGTTCAGTCGTGGTGGACAAGATCACCGCCGTCTATGCCGCTCAGGCTGTTTCGGCCGCGCTTTACAGCCGGTCGGCGACGGGGCAGGGGCAGCATGTGGAAGTCTCGATGCTGGATGCGACGTTGAATTTCAACTGGTTGACGGCATGGCGCCCGTGGCCGTTGTCGGCAAGGAAGAGGATGCTTCCAACACGCCCCATGACATGATCTTTCCCACCTCGGACGGCTTTGTCACGGTCGGGGCAATCTCGGACAAGGAATGGGTGGGTCTGTGCAAGGCGATGTACCGCCCTGACCTGATCAAAAACCCGCGATTTGCCACCCCCAGCCAGCGCGAGATCAACCGTCAGGAACGGCTGGAACTGATCGAAGAGGTCGTTTCGACCCGTGCGACGGCCGAACTGCTTGCCTCGCTTGAAGCGTATGATGTGCCCTGCGCGCCCGTGCTGCGCCGACATCAGCTGTTCGACGATCCTCAGGTGTTGCACAATGAGGTGGTCGAAGTGGTCGATCAGCAAGGTCTTGGCCCCGTCCGTCAGGCGTGTGGTGCGGCAAAGTTCTCCAACCATGTGCCGCGTCCGATCACGCAGGCTCCGGCCCTGGGCGAACATACCGAAGCGGTCTTGCAAGAGTTGGGTTTTAGCATGGCGGAACGTGCAAAGGCTGAATAACCTGCACGGAACATTGCGGCAAAAAGGAAAGCCTCGTGAAGCGCATTCATGACATCCTGTTGAACGGCGCACCGGACGCGGTTGCGATTGTCGATCATGACGGCACTGCGTTTACCTATGGCGCGTTGCAGGCGATGATCAAGGACGCCGCTGCGGGTTTGACCCGGCATGGGGTGCGGGGCGGCGATCGGGTCCTCGTGCTGGCCGAAAACAGCGTGACCTTTCTGGTCGCCGTTATGGCGCTGAGCCGGCTGGACGCCTGGACGGTTCTGGTCAACGCGCGGCTGACCGCGGCCGAGGTTGATCGCCTGATCGACCTGTCCGAGGCACGGTGCACGGTGTTCACACCCGAAGCCTCTCCGGCCTCGGCGGGCCATGCCCGGCGAATGGGGGCCACTCAGGTGGCCACGCTGGATTGCGGCGCGTTCATGTTGTCGCCTCTGCGCGAGGTGCCAATCGAGCCGGTGCAGGCGGGTTCGGATCAGACGGCGGTTCTGATCTATACCAGCGGCACGGTGGGTGAGCCCAAGGGCGTGATGCTGACCCATGGCAACCTGTGTTTCATGTCTCAGGTCTCGGGCGATATGCGTCGGATCACGCCGCAGGATGTGACGCTGGCGGTGGTGCCCGGAACTCATATCTTTGGTCTGACCTCGGTCTTTCTGGCGGCACTGGCCAAGGGCTCGGGCCTGATTGCAATGCCGCGGTTTGAAGTCGCGCCGGTGTTGGATGCGATCCGGTCGGGTGTGACCATCCTGCCCGCTGTGCCACAGATTTTCGCCGCCCTGATGGCTGAGCTGGGGCATGATCCGGCCCAGATTACCCCCAACAAGCTGCGCTTTATCTATGCCGGAGGCGCGCCGCTGGACCTGAGCCTCAAGCATGAGGTCGAGGCCCTGTTCGGCCAGCCGCTGCACAATGGCTATGGGCTGACCGAAGCCTCGCCCAGCGTGGCCGCGACCCGACTGGATTATGTGCGCGACGACAGTTCCATCGGTCTGCCTGTTCCGGGGGTCGAGGTCCGCATTCATGCACCCGACGATCAGGGAGTTGGCGAATTGCAGCTGCGCGGCCCAAACGTGATGAAGGGTTATTTCCGCAATCCCAAAGCCACCGAACAGGCGATGACGGCGGATGGGTTCCTGCGGTCGGGCGATCTGGCGCGGCAGGATGCCGATGGGGCGTTGCATATCGCGGGACGGTCGAAAGAGCTGATCATCCGTTCGGGGTTCAACGTCTACCCACCGGAGGTCGAGGCGGTGCTGACCGCCCATCCCGCCGTCACGCTCAGCGCGGTGGTGGGGCGCAAAGTGGACCGCAACGAAGAGGTTCTGGCCTTTGTCGTCGCCCGCGCGCCCGTGACCGAACAGGAACTGCGCGCCTGGGTGCGCGACCGTATGGCGGCCTACAAGGTGCCCTCGCGGATCGGGATTGTCGCGGCTTTGCCGCAGGCCGCAACCGGCAAGATTCAGAAGAACAAACTGCTGACCGACCCGGCCTATGCGCTGGACTGATCCTGCTTCCCGGGCGTACCGGTAGCTCAGACTGGCGACAAGTTGCGAAGCTATTTCAAGCCGATCCGCGATCTTGCACCGGGCGCAGCTCACCGAGCGTACAAAGGGTTGAACAACCGGATCGAAGGATCACACAGACCCACTCGAAAGTGTGAAAAGCTCAGGGGGCGGTTCAAGTCGCCAAAACAGGCGCCAAGGTTTCTTGCTACCAACGACCAGTTCAACACCGTTTTTCGACCTCGCCGCTATTAACTCTCCATCGTCTCATTCCGTCACACCAGAACCGAAGCTTTCGGCCTCTGGGAGGTTATATTGCCGAAATGAACGTCTGGCAGGAACCGGCCCCACCCCTCTCGATCACGCGCAAAAAAGTTGGCAACGCCGTCCTGACCCTAGTTAGTTACTCCCATTCGTTGTCTGTAATGCTCATGGTTTTTAAGCGCGAAGTCAGGGTAGTTGGCTTCATTCCCAAAAGTGCGGCTGCTCCGTTTGCTCCGGAAACCTGACCACGAGTTTCGCGTAGTGCAGAAACTAGATTTTCGCGGATCAGGTCCTGCATCTGCGCTTCGGTACGTACAGTGGGGTTCGACGCGGTTTCGAAGGTCTGGCCGGCAAGTTCGATCACCATTTTTGCATCCTGCGATACGATGGCGGCACGCTCCATCACGTTGTGGAGCTCCCTTACATTTCCTGGCCAGTTATAGCCTAACAGTTTTTGCACACCGTGTTCGGTCAGTTTCGGGACCGGGCGGTTCAGTCTTCGGCAGGCAATTTTCAACAAGTGCAGCGATAGTGGAGCGATATCCTCGGGACGGTCGCGAAGTGGTGGGCAGGTGATTGGAAAAACACTGAGAAACAGAAATAGGTCTTCGCGGATGCGGTCCGCCCGACGCGCCTGTGCTTCAGTCAATGCCGTCGCGGCGATAACCCGGATATCAATGGGCTTTTCCCGGGTGTCGCCTAGACGCTGAACTTTCCCATTTTGCAGCGCTGCCAAGAATTTTCCCTGTATTTCAAGTGGTAGTTCCTCGACATCGTCTAAAAACAGGGTCCCGCCATGGGCCAGCTCTAGCTTGCCGGGCTTGTCCCGAGTGGCCCCGTTGGGGGCGCCGCGAACTTGGCCGAACAGTTCCGCTTCGACCTGCTCCGGCGCGACAGAGCTGCACTTGAAATGGATCAGCGGACGTCGGGCGCGTGCGCTGGCCTTGTGAATTTCGGTCGCGACTAAAGATTTGCCGGTTCCCGTTTCGCCCGAGATCAAAACGGTTGCGTCTGTTCCGGCTACCAGATCAATGCGAGTCACGATTTGCCGGATCGCAGGAGATATTCCGATGATATCGTGATGGGCACGCTCGGACGTAATGGCTTCTTGCAGATACGCGTTCTCTTGTTCCAGCCGGTCGCGCAGGGCTGCAACCTCGTCTAACGCTTCGCGCAGCTTTCGTTCGTTTTCTTTTCGTTCAGTAATGTCACGAAAGATGACCACAGCCCCCGCCAAAACTTGTTGATCATAAATAGGGGTCGAAACATATTCGACCCGGATTGGCTTGCCGTCCTTGCGCCAGAACACCTCGTCCTCGATGCGGTGCACTTGTTCAAACCGGAACGAACGGTAAATCGGACACTGTCGTGCGGGATAGATTTCACCGTTCAGGTGGTGATGGTGAATCATGGAATGGATGTCTTTTCCCAGCAGGTCTTCGGTCGTCCATCCCAGCATTTCCTGCGCGGCGCGATTGACGAATGTGGTTTTGCCCTCAGCATTGACGCCATAGATTCCTTCACCCGCAGCGTTGAGGATAAGTTGGTTCTGTCGTTCAAGTTCGGCAAAGAAGCCTTGGGTGCGCTGCCATTCGACAAGGCCGCCTCGAAAGGTCTCTGCCGTGGCCGCTTGTTCGGCCCTGCGATCCAGCATGTCCAAATTGGAAATCGTCATCATCACCCAACCTGGTTTTCCTGGCATCATTCGGGCGCGCAATTCGCAGCGCAATGGCTCCTTAAACGCTGTTGTCAGCGGCACATCGCGTGTCCAGCCCTCGGTCCGGTGGTCGACCTCTTCCATGAAGACGATAAACTGAGGCAGCGCATCGCCCAAGTAGTAGGAAAATGGCAGCGGAACCGTGCCGCCCAGCAAGTCGGTGGCGTAACGATTCCAGTCGACAATTCGGTCAGCCGTCGTGTCCAGAACCAAAGCTGCTTCGGGCAAGGCTTGCAGCAGGGAATCGGAGGAAAGCAAATCGAGCGTCATGCTACCAAAGTAATGCCGCAGAGCGGTCCGAGAATACGAGATTTCGTAATTTACGAAATCTCGTAATTTTCTTCTGGGGGAAGCCATATTAACCAACTGATAAACATATATTTTTTAGGGCGCACAAATTTTGAGCGCCCTCTGTTTCGCGATCGGAACCCCTGCCACCATGGCCGCAAATCTAGCGAAACAGGGGAAAATCATGACGATCAAGAGCCTCGGAAACCCGTTCTCAGAAAAGACCGATTTGCGCCATGGCGCGGATTGTGGCTGCGATGGATGCCTATCCGGTCACGGGCATGACAAAGATCACGCCGAACCCGAACTCATGTCTGCTGAGCAGATCACCGAGCGTGTGGTCGAAAGTGCAATTGTGCGGTCGATCTTTGGTCAAAGTGACATCAATCGCCGGTCATTTATGGGAATGTTGGGGGGCGGTACGGCGGCTGCGGCGCTGGCTTCGGTCTTTCCGCTGGATCAGGCCAAAGCAGCCATTCTGGACAATCTGGGAACACCCGAAAAGACCGACCTGAATATTGGGTTTGTCCCTATCACCTGCGCGACACCGATCATCATGGCGCAGCCGATGGGTTTCTACGAACGCTACGGTCTGAACGCGCAGGTTATCAAGACGGCTGGCTGGGCCGTGGCGCGTGACAAGTCCCTGTCAGGCGAATATGACGCCAGTCACATGCTGACCCCGATGCCGCTGGCGATGACCATGGGCGCGGGATCGGTCGCGACGCCTTACATCATGCCCGCCGTTGAAAACATCAATGGGCAGGCCATCGTGCTGTCGAACGAGCATCTGGACAAGCGCGACCCGGCCCAGTGGAAAGGGTTCACCTTTGGCGTGCCGTTCGAATACTCGATGCACAACTTCCTGCTGCGCTATTACGTGGCCGAGTTCGGGCTGGACCCCGATGTCGATATCCAAATCCGCGTGGTGCCGCCGCCAGAGATGGTTGCCAACCTGCGCGCAGGGAACCTCGACGGCTATCTCTCGCCCGACCCGTTCAACCAGCGCGCTGTTTGGGAAGGGATAGGTTTCATCCACACTCTGACCAAGGACATCTGGGAAGGTCACCCGTGCTGCGCCTTTGCCGCGCCGCAAAGCTTTGCGACCGAATTGCCCAACACCTATGGCGCTTTGCTCAAGTCGATCATCGACGCCACTCAGTTCGCGTCGAACCCGGATAACCGCAAGGACATCTCGGAAGCCATCGCGCCGACCAACTATCTCAATCAGCCGGTCCCGGTGATCGAGCAGGTTCTGACCGGTACCTATGCGGACGGGTTGGGTGAAGTTCAGAAAGTCCCTGACCGGATCGACTTTGACCCTTTCCCCTGGCATTCGATGGGTGTGTGGATCCTGACCCAGATGAAACGCTGGGGGTACATTGAGGGCGACGTCGACTATCAGGGCGTGGCCGAGCAAGTCTATCTGGCTGCCGATGCCAAGAAGATCATGACCGATCTGGGGTACGACGCGCCGGACGTGACCTACAAATCCCACACCATCATGGGCAAGACCTTCGATCCGAAAGACCCCGAAGGCTATGTCAAAGGCTTTGCAATCGGGAAAGCCTCGTAAATGTTGGACAATCTAACCCTGAACCAGCGCGCAGCGCTGCTGTCGGTGGTGATGCTGGTGGTCGGCCTTCTGATTTGGGAGGCCGCCATCCCCGCTCAGAAAGCCGCCGGAGAGCTCACGGAATACGAGCGGCTGACTGGCGGCGGTGCCCCCAAGGCGGGTGTACCGCCTCCAAGTCAGGTCCTCGCCAAAGCGTGGGAGCAACTATCGAACCCGTTCTATGACGCAGGTCCAAACGACAAGGGGATCGGCATTCAGATCGGGTATTCGATCTATCGCGTTTTGACCGGCTACCTGATGGCTGCACTCGTGGCGATCCCGTTAGGGTTCCTGATCGGGATGAGTCAGGTTGCCTATAAAGCGTTCAACCCGTTCATTCAGGTGTTGCGACCTATTTCGCCGCTGGCTTGGATGCCCTTGGCGCTGTTCATCATTCAGGACAGTGAGGCAAGCGCGATTTTCGTGATCTTCATCTGCTCGATCTGGCCGATGCTGATCAACACCGCCTTTGGTGTGGCCGGGGTCCGTCAGGACTGGGTCAATGTCGCACGCACGCACGAACTTGGGCCGTTGCGCACTGCCTTTACCGTCATCCTGCCCGCAGCTGCGCCCACGATCATCACCGGGATGCGCATATCCATCGGCATTGCATGGCTGGTGATCGTAGCGGCCGAGATGCTCGTGGGGGGAACCGGCATTGGCTACTATGTGTGGAACGAGTGGAACAATCTCGACCTCACCTCGGTGATCTTTTCCATCCTCATGATCGGCGTCGTTGGCATGCTGTTGGATTCGGCCTTTGCCTACCTGCAGCGCGCTGTGGCCTATGCCGAGTAAGGAGCGTTTCAAATGAGCCAACCGTTTCTCAGTATTGAATTGCTGACTCAGGAATTCCCCGACGGTCAGGGGGGCACCCTGACCGTGTTCGAAAACGCCAGCTTTGGCATCGAAAAAGGAGAGTTCGTCTGTATTCTGGGCCATTCCGGCTGCGGCAAATCCACGATTATGAACATCTTAGCCGGGCTGGCCGAACCCAGCTCGGGCGTGGTCAAGATGGACGGGTTCGAGGTGTCGGGCCCCTCGCTGGATCGCGGCGTGGTGTTCCAGAACTATTCTCTGCTGCCATGGTTGTCGGCGTTGAAAAACGTGACTTTTGGCGTGAAGGCGCGCTATCCCGACTGGCCTGCTGCGAAGGTCGAGGAACACGCCCGTGCTTTTCTGGCCAAGGTCGGACTTGAAGGCGATGTGGTTCATCGTAAACCCAGCCAGCTTTCGGGTGGGATGCGTCAGCGCGTGTCGATCGCGCGGGCCTTTGCAAATCAGCCCAAGCTGTTGTTGTTGGATGAGCCATTCGGCGCGCTGGATGCGCTGACCCGCGGCACCATTCAGGACGAATTGCTTAAGGTGTGGAGCGAAACCGAGCAGACCGTTTTCATGATCACTCATGACATAGATGAGGCAATCCTGCTGGCTGACCGCATCCTGCTGATGACCAATGGCCCCTTCGCTCGGGTGGCGGAGTCAGTTGACATCACCATTCCCCGGCCTCGTACCCGGACTGAGATTGTCGATCACCCCAACTATTATGCGATCCGCAACCATCTGGTTCAGTTCCTCGGACAACGTTCAAAGGAATTGGCCGGTCAGGCCAGCGATGGCGCCGCGCAGCGACCCGAAACGGTGACTATCGACCTGACCGAAAAGACCGAGGAGCAGAGCAATCCGCAACTGCGCGCGGTCAATGATTGAAAGCGCCAGGAACAGACATTCCAAACAGGAGGAAACCCAATGAAAGACACAATCGAAATCCCAACTATGATGACCAAAGAAGACGTCACCATGATGATCCTGTTTGCCAAGAAGCAGGCTGGGCTGACCTGGGAAGGTATTGCTGAGAAAATCGACATGTCGCCGGTCTGGACCCATTCTGCCTGCATGGGCATGAACGCTTTCCCCGCCGACAAGGCCGACGCCTTGGTCGCGCTTATGGCCCTGCCGCAAGAGGCCGCCAGCGTTTTGACTGAGCCGCCAACCAAGGTCTGGGAACAAAGCGTGCCAACTGATCCGTGCATCTATCGCTTTTACGAAATAGTCGGCGTTTATGGCCCAACACTGAAAGCGTTGATCGAAGAAAAATTCGGAACTGGCATCATGTCGGCAATTGATTTCGACATGCAGGTGACGCGCGTGCCGAATGAAAAAGGCGATCGCGTTAAGGTCGAGATGTCCGGCAAATTTCTATCCTATAATTCCTGGTAATAGGGATGAACTTTTTGGATAAGCTGGCTCGGGGTCTGCCTTAACGACTTAGGATACGGATGTGTTACGTCCGTTAGGCTGAACGTATCTCGAGTCAGAAATCGGCGCGATGAAAAGAGCGATCTGAGGAACGCTCTTTTCCCCGTCCTGATATAAAGGACCTTGGTTCAAGTAAGAGAGCACCGTGTTCGCGACAAGCTATATCGGGAACGCACATTTTAGGATTGGAACGCCGCAGTCTGCCGCACCTGACTTTTGCGAACATGCGGCACGAGAGTTACGCTCGATCTGTCAGATAGCAACAGAGCCAGCGATCTAGTCGAAATGAATTCTGCCTGCCGTCAGTTTCGCCGTTCGGTGAAACCAGTATTGTGCCGGGAATCCATGAAACTTGCGCCGTCTAGGCCGTCGAATAGTACTCATCTTGTATAGATTTTTGGTTGCTTACAGCTTTGTCGAAAATGCCAACTGCTCTTAACGCGTCTGCGGACAGGCCGTCATCGTTGAATCTGCTTAAGTAAAATGTCCCAAGATTTCCGATCTGCGCGTCCAGAAAGCTCAGGTTTCGTGACTTCATTTTATGAACCACAAATAAGTCACCAATACATCCGATCCCGACACCGGCCGAAATGGCATTCAAATATGTACTGATCCCTTCTGCCCGAAACACTGGCTTATACTCAATACCCAAAGATTCGAGTTTGGAATAAAAGACCTTGGAAAATCTTGCGTTATCCGAAAGCTCGACTATCGGCAGTTGAAAGCCCTTCATATTTTCTTTCAGTGAAAAATCCTTGTTTGAAATCCACCGCATAGTAAACGGCCAGCTCTTCTTGAGAAGCGGTGCATTGTCCTCCTGAGTCACCGTATACGCGATGTTTCTCTTCAAACTCCCGATTTTGCTTTCGATGTCTTCGGAATTCAGCAATTCGATAAACAAGGACGACAGGCTGCCATCTGTTCCTGAGTTGAATATCTTGTAAGGGTTCAAGAAAGATTCGACGGTCGACACGAAGGAAATTTGAACCGGCTGAATACGCGCTGGATCGCAGATACTGCGAATGCGATGGACATTTCGGAGGATCTCTTGACTGCAATCCAACAATTCGCGGCCGTTATCTGTCAGGGTTAAGCTGGCGTCACCGTTTTCGAACAGGTCAAACCCGACCAACGCTTCCAGCGAGCGTATTCTATTGCTTATTGCTGGCTGGGACCGCCCTAATTCTTTTGCGGTTTTTGAATAGGATTTAACCCGACACAAGATCGCAAAGGACTCAAGAGCCTCTAGTGAAATACGCATTGTTTTGGCCTGTAAACATGCCCCGCCACAAACGGGCGGGGCAGGGCTTTTATTCGTCGCGGAATGTCTTGGTCATAGCGTCACGAATGGGCCGTGACAGGTATGAGATGACTAGGCGTTCTCCGGTTGAAACCAGTACTTCAACGGGCATGCCGGGAACCAGATCCTTGTTTTGAATCTTGGAAAACTCGTCTTCCTGAATTTCCACTTCAGCGCTGTAGTAGACCGCGCCCGTCGCGGGATCCGAAAGCGTATCAGCCGAGACCCACTTTACCGATCCATTTAATTCCGGAGTTTGGTTGAAGTTGAAGGCGGTCAGCCGAACGCGGGCTTCTTGACCTGGCACGACGCGGTCAATTTCTGTTACGGGAATGTTGGCCATCAGGATGGGCTGCTCGGCCACAGGTACAATATCCATAAGCGCCTGACCCGGAGCGACAACCCCACCTTTTGTGTGAAAACCAAGGTTGAGAACCCGGCCATCCAGCGGAGCAAGAATCTGGCTGCGGGCAATACGATCCTCAGCCGTTGTTTTACGCTCCAACGCTTCACGCAACCGCTGCGAGACATCGGACAATTCAGTCGACACTTCTTCTCGTGAGGTTGCTGCGTTACTGACCAAAGCACTTTCCACCTCGGCTATCTGTGCCATGACACTGTCGATCTGAGCCGTGTTCGTGGACAGGCTGGCCTCGATATCCAATGCCGCCCGGCGGACCTGAAGCAGACGAGTTACGTTCGCCAGGCCTTTTTCGTTCAAAACCGAAACAGTCTCGAGTTCTTCCTGGGTCAGCGATTTGTTGGCTTCTTGAGACTTAATCTGGCTACGCAAACCCGCGACCTGCGCCAAAAGGGCCTCTTTTTGAGTTTCCAGCTGGGCTATGTTCGCGTGCTTAGCCATCGAGCGGCTTTCGAACAGCTGTGCTTCGCTTTCAAAAATCTCCTTGTAGTCTGCGGTTTGGGCGAACTCTGCGGCGGAAGACATGAAGTCTTGCGCGTTCAACTCGGCCTGCAAACGCGCTTTGCGGACAGTCAGGGACGCGATCTGGCTGCTGAGCGCATTCAGTTCCGCCTGTTCACGCGTAGTATCGAGGCTGACAAGAACCTGACCTTGCTTGACTGCGTCGTCTTCTGACACGTGGATTTCGTAAATGATGCCACCTTCCAGATGCTGCACCGTTTGGCGATCTGTCTCCAGCGCGACCATGCCGGGGGCTACAATGGCGCCGTCGATCCGGGTTGCCATCGACCAGTAGCCCAACCCGCCCAACATCAGGCTCATGGTTGCCACACCCAAAAGAACCCAGTTGCCAATCTTGTCTGCCGGAGCTGTCTTTGCGTTACGCATTGGTCTTGCCCTCACGTTTTGGTGCCGCATTCTCGGCGCTTTCGGTTGATTTCTTGTTGCGGTTTTCGGAGTACGTCCGAAGGATTTCATCCCGCGGGCCGTAGGCCGAAACCATGCCGTTATCCATGACAAGCACCTTGTCAGCCTGATTCAGGGCGCCCAAACGATGAGCAATCATGACAACGGTACGGCCCTCACTTTTGAGGCGATCGATTGTCATGGCCAAGGCCGCAGAACCTGCCGCGTCCAAATTGGAATTCGGCTCATCCAGCACGATCAGCGATGGGTTCTTATACAGAACCCGGGCCAATCCGATCCGCTGACGCTCGCCTCCGGACAATGCGCTGCCGCTTTCACCCAGTGGTGTGTCATACGCATTGGGCAGTTTCAGGATCAGGTCGTGAGCGTTGGCCGCCTGCGCTGCTGCAACGACATCTTCGTCAGATGCGTCTGCCTGAAAACGGGCGATATTCTCGCGTACCGTTCCATCAAACAGTTCCACAGTTTGAGGCATGTAACCGACCGAGTCCCGCAGTTGAAGCGCGTTCCAATAGCTCATGTCCGCGCCGTCCAGCCGCACGCTGCCTCGGTTCGGTTCCAAAGTACCGACAATCACGCGAGCGAGGGTGGACTTACCTGATCCGCTGGGGCCGATGACGGCCAGAACTTCACCCGGGTCCAGCGCAAGCGATACGTTCCGCAACACGGTAGACGCACCGTCAGGGGTTGTAGCAAAGACGTTTTTCAGTTCCAGAACACCGCGGGGTTGAGGCAATTGAACCGAAGGCTGGGACGGCGGGTAATCCTCGAGAAGAGAATTCAGTCGCTTGCGCGCGGCAGTGGCCAGCACATATTGACGCCAGCTCCCGATCGCTTGTTCGGCCGGGGCCAATGCGCGACCGACCAGAACAGATGCGGCAATGATCGAACCGGCACTTAGATCACCCGAAATCGCCAGATACGCACCCAGACCCAGAACTGCGGACTGAAGGACCAGACGAACAGTACGAGAGATCGAAGACAAGGTTGCCGCCATGTCGCTGATCTGGCTTTGTTTGACTTGAGCCTGGCCGTTCAGGCCGTTCCAGTGGTCATAAAGATCATCGCGCATCCGCATGGCATGTGCCACTTCATGGTTACGTGACACGTCATTCAGCACGCGGTTGCTGCGGGTAAGGAATTGATTTGCCCGTGCAACACCGCGCTGAGTCAGAACGTTGTTCACCATGGCGACAACCAGCAGGAACGCGACGCCAGCCAAACCGGCATAGCCCAGCCAGGGATGCAGAAGATAGGCAAATCCAAGGTAGATCGGTGTCCACGGCGCGTCGAATATAACGGCCGGGGTCGAACCGCCCATGAAATCACGCAACGTACCAAGGTCACCTACGGCATCGCGCCCTTTGGCACCACCTTCTTTGACTGACCGCTCGATCTGCGCCTGGAAAACGCGCTTCTCCAGAGTGTTGCCCAGCCGGTTGCCGATGCGGATCAGGATACGCGACCGGACCAGGGACAACACGCCGAACACAAGATACAGCCCCAACATCAGCACGCTCAGACCGAACAGGGTCTGGTAGCTTTGGCTGGGCAGTGCCCGGTCGTAGACCAAGATCATAAACAAAGGACCGGTCAACATCGTCAGGTTGATCACCATACTGATGGCGCCGGTGGCAAAAAGGCCCGGGCGAGCAGCACGAAACGCTTGCTCAAGCTCGGTACGTTTGAGGGGACTATGGGACATGGTGGCCCTCTTTCTGACATAAAGGAATGGAACGGCGGCGACCGTCTAGGCCGCCGCCGAGTTTGGGTTAGACCAGAACGTTGTCTTCGTTCAGATCGGCCAGCTGGACGCCAAGCAGCGTGATGCTGCCTTCGGCACCCAGGTCGATGACAACGTCATCACCGTCCTGCGACGCAACCGCGGCCAGATCCGCGAATTCATCGAGATCGAACGCTGCCGAGGTCAGGTCCAGAGTGTCGCCGTTGGCAAAGGCTTCGAAGTCAGCAATGACATCGTCACCCAGTCCGGCTTCGAAGACGAAGGTATCCGCACCGCGGTTGCCTTCCAGACGGTCGTTGCCGGTGCCGCCGTTGATGATGTCATCACCGGTACCGCCGCAGATCTCGTCGTCGCCCGCACCGCCATCAATGATGTCGTTGCCGCGGCCGCCTTCGATCATGTCGTTGCCCAGACCACCGTCCAGGATGTCGTCACCGCGACCACCGTCCAGAATGTCGGCGCCATCGCCGCCTTCCAGAAGGTCATCACCGTTGCCGCCATCCAGGTTGTCGTCACCCAGACCACCGACCAGATCGTCGTCACCGTTGCTGCCGATAAGCTGATCGTTTCCGGCTTCGCCGTCCAGATCGTCATCGCCATTGCCACCGTCGACAACATCGTTGCCTGCACCGGCTTCGACAACATCGTCACCGTTACCGGCTTCGATTTCGTCGTCACCGACGCCGCCAACCAGATCGTCGTCTCCGTTGGTGGGTGCAACAACCACTTCTTCAGCGAAGACAAAGTTCTCAGCGACCAGCTCGTTCGGGGCAACCCCTTCGAGCGTGACCTGATCACCATTGCCAAGGTCGATAATGGTGTTTTCACCATCGGCCGTGATGTTGAGCTCTTCGAGCTGCGTGACACCGAAGTCCGACACGTCCAGGAAGTCACCGTCTTCAACACTGGTCGAGAAGTCAGCCACGACGTCGAAGCCCGTTCCGCGACGGAACGTGAACGTGTCGCGACCGGACCCACCGATCAGGGTGTCGTTGTCGGCACCGCCATCCAGGATGTCGTCGCCACGACCACCGTCGATGATGTCGTCACCTGCGCCACCGAACAGTTCGTCATCGCCACCTTCGGCAATTTCGATCACGATGCGCAGCAGCTGCTCTTGGCCGTTGTTGCGGGTGAAGTCACCTTCGATCGGGTCAACAATCGTATTGGCAGCAGTTGTGCCACCCAGAATGTTGACAGGCTCGCCATCGGGGTTGCCTTCCGAGCCGTTGAAGCCCGGGTGTTGACCCACGACACCGTTCTCGAAGATACCCTGATCACGCGCGGTCTGGTTGAGGAAGGCGGCGCCTTCTTCATTGTTGACCTCGGTGCCAGCGTCCAGAACGTCGTTGCCGAAGCGTTCAATGACGAGCGGCCCCAGGAAGTTGCCCTCTTCGTCGAAGATCGGATCAGCCAAGGCGTCATCCGGCACGGCCAGGAAGGCGTCGTTTGACGGGATAACCATGGTTGCCCAGGTAAAGAAGCCCTGCCCAACCTGAGCCGTGTTGACGTTCAGCGTGAAGCTGGCCGTTTCACCCGGATCAATCGGTCCCGGCGCACCGAGGCCACCCAGAATGGTCGCATCCACACCGTTGTCACCAACCTGCTGGTTGAATTCAGCCGCAATGCCTTCGACGCTGCCATCTTCTGCCAGACGTTCCAGACCCTGGCTGGCCGCTTCACCTTCGGTAAACAGGTCAAAGCTCTCGCCATTGTGGAAACCGAACCACACGGGGGTCAGGAAGGTTCCGCCTTCGCCCAGAGTGTTGGTTACCGTAACGGTAATCGCTTCGCCGTCACCAACCGCGTCACCACGGATGACATCGTTGCCTGCACCACCATTGATGACGTCGTCACCAGCAGCACCTGCCAACAGGTTGTCACCATCGTCACCAGTCAGGAAGTCGTCATTTTCAGAGCCTGTCAGGTTTTCGATGCTGATCAGCTGGTCCGCAACCGCATTGCCGTTGGGTGCTGCGTAGGTTGCAGTACCGTTCGCCAGGTTGGCTGTGACCGAAGACCCGATGTCCTGGAAATCTGCAGTGTCGATACCTTCACCACCATCGGTGATGTCGTTACCGCCGCCGCCTTGCAGGACGTCATTGCCTTCGCCGCCTTCCAGGATATCGTTGCCACCACGGCCAACCAGAAGGTCGTTGCCGTCATTGCCGGTCAGGGTGTTGGCGCCACTGTCACCAAACAGCTGGTCGTCATTGGCAGACCCATCCAGGTTTTCGAACCCGTCGAAGTTTTCGAAGATCGTGACGTTTTCATTCGGCGCGTAAGATGCGCTTCCTGTTGCCAGATCTGCAATCACTTCGGCTCCGATGCCCTGGAAGCTGTTGGTGTCGATACCTTCACCACCGCTCAGATCATCCAGACCGCCGCCGCCAGCGATGAAGTCATCACCCGCACCACCGTCGATGGTGTTCGGTGCAGCACCTGTCGCAACAATCTCGTCATCGTTGGACGAACCGGTGATGTTCTCGATGTTGGTGAAGGTTTCCTGGATCAGAGGGCCATTTCCACCACCGCCGTTGTATTCAGCCGTACCGCTGCCGTCAGCAGCCAGCGTGACACGAACACCTGCGATCGTCGGATCTTCGGCACCCAGGTTGATGTTGGAAAAGTCGTTGGTGTCGAAGCCTTCGCCGCCGTCGATGACGTCGGTTCCGCCGCCTCCCAGCAGGGTGTCGTCACCTTCGCCGCCGTTCAGGATGTCGTTTCCTGCGCCGCCGTCCAGAAGGTCATCGCCAAGCCCACCGTTCAGAGTGTCGTTTCCGGCACCACCCCGCAGGATGTCGTCACCGTCCAGACCATCAAGAACGTTGTCATTGTCGTCGCCAATGATCTCGTCACCATCATTCGAACCGATTACGTTTTCGATGCTGGTCAGGGTATCGGTTTCAGAGACCGCTTCGGTCACTTCTTCGATGTTGGTCACACCCGAGGGGTTAAAGGAGACTTCGTCGGCGCTTGCCAGGAAGCCACCTGCGTCAACCAGGGAGTCACGCACAACAGGGCCATTCTGACCGGCAGGTGCGTTGTGCAGGTGGATCGCGGAAACCACGCCTGGGATCGGGGTCAGCAGGTCGGATACGGCCAGGCCGGTTACCGACAGTTCGGACGAGTAGGTTGCCACGCCGTCAATAACAGTGACGGTCACGGTCGCCAGTCCGGTTGCTTCGGAATCCGACAGCGGGCCGGGTTCTTGTGCTGCGTCCAACCGCGCGGTCAGAACGACCGTACCGTTGCCGTCCTCGTCCAGGTTGTTTTGAGCAACCAGCAACTGACCACGGATCTCACCACCGGGGAAGTCCTCGGTGTGGATGTTGTAGTACAGCTCTTCGGCAAGCGCTTCGTCAACCAGGCTGTCGTTCGGATCAGCAAAGTTCACGAAAGGTGCGTCTTCAATCGAGACCGAGAAGCCGGTTTCGCGTGTTGCCGTTCCTTCAAGCAGGTCAACACTGACAGGAACGTCGATGTCGTTAAACGCAGCAGTGTCGATACCTTCGCCACCATCCAGAATGTCGTCGCCCAGACCACCGGTCAGAACGTTGTCATTCTCGTCACCGATCAGGTTGTCGGGATCGTCGGAACCGATGATGTTTTCGATGCTGGTCAGAGTGTCGGTTTCGGTCACGGCATCGGTTACGTCTTCAACAGATAGAACGCCCGACGGGTTTTCCGAAACTTCTTCCGCGCTTGCCAGCTCGGCGCCGGCATCAACCAGCGTGTCACGCACGACCGGACCGTTCTGGCCAGCGGGAGCGTTGTGCAGGTGGATGGCAGAAACGACGCCTGGGATCGGAGTCAGCAGGTCAGATACGGCCAGACCAGTTACCGACAGTTCCGACGAGTAGGTCGCAACGCCGTCAACGACGGTTACTGTGACAGTCGCCGTGCCGGTTGCCAGAGAGTCGGACAGCGGGCCAGGTTCTTGCGCCGCATCCAGTACCGCGGTCAGAGTCAGCGTACCGTTGCCATCCTGATCCAGGTTGTTTTCGTCGACCAGCAACTGACCACGGATCTCACCAGCTGGGAAGTCGGCGGTGTGGATGTTATAGTACAGGTTTCCGGCCAGCGCTTCGTCAACCAGGCTGTCTTCGGGATCGGCAAAGTTAACGAAAGGTGCTTCATCGACTGTGACCGAGAAACCGGTCTCGCGTGTTGCCTCACCTGCGGGCAGATCAACTTCGACTGGGACGTCGATGTCATTAAAGGCTGCAGTGTCGATACCTTCGCCGCCGTCCAGCATGTCATTGCCAAGACCGCCGATCAGCGTATCGTTGCCGCCGAGACCTTCAATCTGATCATCACCACCCAGACCGTTGATAATATCGTCTTCGGGTGTTCCCATCAGTTGATTGTCGTTATCGTCGCCTTCGATAATCGGGTTCATTATTTCTTCGGGGTTCATTTTGCACTCCAAGCTAATAAGTAAACGCTGTTGCGCTCACGCCGGGTAACCTGCGCTTGGAAGAAACCGTCTCAACTGTTCAAAAATGAAGGGGGGATCATCAATTGGGTTGTGATCCTGAACTATTTATTAACTCACTGCTTTCAAAAGAATAATTTTTTCCCCTCACGAAGTCACAAGTAAAGTTGAAGACGGTTTTTTTCCCGTGGAAATGTGAAAAAATAGGGAATGACCAAAGGTATGACCCCATGAGCGACAACGGCCAGCTATCAGATGCTTTCCAGAAAATTCCTGTCCAGGATTGGGATTTGTTGCGGTTTCTGGTGTGTGTTGCGCGCTCGGGCAGTATTGCTACGGCCTCGACGCAGCTTTCGGAAAGCCCGGCCACAGTGGGGCGTAAGTTACGTGAGCTGGAAAAGTCGCTTTCTTTGCCATTGTTCGAGCGCGGGTCCAGTGGTGTTACGCTAACTCCCATCGGTGATGATATCCTGCAAATCGCGCAGCGGATCGAAACTGAGCTTTGCCATATGGGTGAGGTGGCCCGTGGTCATCTTGGCTTTAAGGGCAGCCGTGTTTCCGTCACCGCACCAGAGGGGTTCGGGGCCTCGGTGCTGGCGCCTAAACTCATTGAATTCCATTCGCTGAACCCGCATATCAAGATCGACCTTTTGTTGTCGAACAAAAAAACCAACTTGCATAACCGCGAGGCTGATATTGCCGTGCGGTTGGGTGAACCCGAAGCGTACCGTGTCAACAGCGAGAAGTTGGGTGTTGTAAAATTCGGCATATACGCATCGCGAGAATATTTGTGCGATTTGGAACCGATCAGGTCGCTAGAGGAATTTCTGGGTCACAACGTCATCGTGGCCACGGGTGCGCTAAGTCAAACTGTACAGGAAACCGAGTTTCGTAAAATCACTGGTAAGTGCAATGTTGCTGCCAGAACAGACAATGTGAATGCCCAGCTGATGGCCGTGAGAAGTGGGTTGGGATTTGCCGCGCTGCCTAAATTCATGGCGGCGGGTCATTCGGATCTGATCGAGGCCCTGCCAGGCTTTCTGACACAATCATTGGATTTATGGATACTAACCCATAGTGACATCGCGCCTTATCCATATGTGCAAACCACAACCGAATTTCTGACTCAGGTCTGCAAAGATATTGTCGAGCTGGAATCATCAGACAGGTAGATCCGAACGAATGTCCTTTCTAATTTCGAACCTGTTTTCCGTCGGGCACTGCGGCGATTTGTACATCCACCTTTCCGAATAAAACCCCCGCGTAGGTGTTTTAGGGTCATCTGTCGGGTCCATCGACAGACAATGGAAAGGAATGAAAAATGACTCTCTCTCGTCGTGGTTTTCTTGCGTCCGCTGGCTCGGGCTTGCTGGTTGCAGCAACGCCTGCCTTGGCAAGATCGGTAAGCGCTGGTGAAGCCTATTCGCTGCCGTCCCTTGACTACAGCTACTACGCTCTGGAGCCCGTTATTGGTGCGGAAACCATGGAGTTGCACCACAGCAAACACGCTGCTGGTTATGCGCGCAACCTGAACAAACTGATCCCGGAAACAAGCCTTGAAGGTCAATCTCTTGAAAGCATCATCAAGACTGCAGCAGCGGATCGTGGCAAATACCAGACTGTTTTGAACAATGCCGGTCAACATTGGAACCACTCGGAGTTCTGGAAAATGCTGGTCCCCGGCGGCACCGGAGTACCCGGAGCTCTGAAGAAGAAGATCGAAGGTGACTTCGGCAGTTTCGAAGCCTTCCGCGAGCAGTTCATCAACGTATCCAGTAAACAATTCGGGTCCGGCTGGGGTTGGCTGGCTGTCGACACGTCGGGAAATCTGGTTGTCCTTTCGACACCGAATGGTGAGAATCCGCTGGTGCACGACATGTTCCCTCTTTTGGGCGTCGATGTCTGGGAACACGCTTACTACGTTGACTATCGCAACCGCCGCAAAGAATACGTTGCTGCTGTTGTCGATGGCATTGTCAATTGGGAATATGTGGACGCGCGTTTGTCAAACGCCTGATTGTCATCATATTAAAAGCTCAGAAGTTCAAACGCTGAAACAGTCGAACAGTCTGTTTCAGCGTTCTGCATCTCCCCGCTGTCTGTCAATCGTCAGGGATTTTGGCAACGCGCGCGATGATGCGATCGTTCGCTACATCTACGTTATGTTTCAGTTCCTGTGTGACTACGATCATCGGCGAGTGAAGGTTTTTTTGCGTATCCAGCGGCCGGAATTTGTCCAGTGCCTTGGACAGGTCACTTCCAATCCGTGCCGCGTCGCGCAGTTCCTGTTTCGATGCGCCTTTTTTTGGAATCTCGAAGTCCAACAAAAGCGCGTTGATCTCGGCAGTCTTGAAATATTTCGGGTCTAATCCTGGTTTCAATTTGACTGCGCTGGCTTTGATCATTGACCAGGACTCGATATTCATTTCGATATCGCATGGTAACCAGCTGACATCCGCGTTTGAGCCGATGGTCTCAAATTCCTTGTCCTGCAATGCCGCGCGAAGATATTCGACGACACCCTGACATACGTCATCGGAATCCTCGAACACCTCGGGGGTCAGCCCGCAGCTTTGCAACGCCCGGCGCGCCTGTGCGTCACCGTCTATACAAGCACCATAAGCCAGCACACACTTGCCCAGCGTCGTGTTAACCTTGATCGCCTGGCGGGCCAGCCTCCGGTTTTTGGGTTCTGCCCTGGCCAGCAGGAACAACTCCCATCCCTCTTTGATCCGATCCCGCGAGTATTTCTCGAACCAGAATTTGTTCAGGAACTTTCCGATCTTTTCGATGCTGGTCATAGCTGCCGCGCCGACATGAGTTTGATCGGCCAGACGCGCAGCTTCTGCACCAACGCCAGCAATATCAGCAGCAACTTCGGCAGCATCGTGTATGGTGCCTTTGATCAGCGCATCGCGTTCCCCCACCACAGCAGGTTCATAGGGGCTGTAGCTTCCGGCGATCGCGTTCATTTCGCGGGACCACTTGGACAGGGATTTGCGTCGTCGGTGCAGCTTAACGCTATCCATGACCAGAGTTCGAATTTTACCAATCAATCCGGCCGCGGGTACCGCAGCCAGCATAATACCTGTCGCCCCCTTACTGGCCTGATCGGCAATCTTGATGCGTTGTTCGGTCTTTTTCACCTCAAGTGTCAGCTGTTCGACCGCTGACATCGCCTTTTCATACTCTTCCTGATAGAGTTTGGGGTCCGCATTGAATTTATCCAAACGCTTCAAATCGGCCTGCTTTTTGAGGTCTTCAAGCCAGGCGTCTTCTTCCTCCATGTCGGCTTCGATAACGGCGCGGAACCCCGGGTCCTTGAGTAGAGTTTTCGAAATGTCGTCATAGAGACCGCGGATTTCGTCCTCGGTTTCTGGGTTGTCCCCGTCCGGATCATCGTGCAGCTTATCGACACGATCGCCCAAAACCTCCATCTGACCCAATATTTTATTTTCATCTTCTTTCGACAAGTTCATATTTGCGACAGCGCGGACATCATTATGTGTAGCGCGTTCGCAAACAGTCAGCATTTTGTAAACCTCGACTGCGACCGTTTCGGGGTCAAGCTTGCCCGGATCCAGTGACATGAACAGCTTGAGGTCCTTTTGATCCTCGGGGATGTTCAGCCTTTTGGCCGTGTCCCTAATTTTTTGATACGCCTTCTGAACTTTGACCTTGTCTTTGCGAAAGCTCTCATCGGCCATCTGTTTCGAAAGTTCTCTTGTTTCCTCCATAATGTCGCGCTGGTCGTTGACTGTGGCCATGTATTTGCTCATCCCGAATTCGGATTGGCCTTCAGCATGTTCTTCTTCAATTCTGGCGGTGACGGCAAAATCTGCATCGCTGCCGTGGCCACCCCAGCCGGCCTCGATGTCATCGGCATCCTTGTCTTCACGGACCGCGTCACCGATCAACCCGGCTGTTCCGGTAAACGGGCCAGAGGTCGTGAATAGAAGCACTTGCTTGGCGAAATCGTCCCAGTCGCCTTTCTGCGCGGCGGCTACCATCTTGTCGATCATTGTAACCGAAAGACCCATTCCCTTGGCCAGCATGCCCCAGGAGGATGCCTCATCCCGGCTGTCATTTCCGGTGTCGCCCCAGCCACCGTCGTCGCCCTTGGTTCCCGATGCTGACATCGACTCGCCCGCAGCGTCGCAGATATCGGCGATGGCTCCGACCACAAGCTCGCGGGGGTCTTTCAGGGTTTTCCTACCCTCGGCGACCTGAGTGAGTTTGGACACCGCTTTCAAACCCGCTTTGCCTGCCAATATCCCGAATTTGGTTTTGTGTTGACGGTTCTGGGTATCTGCGTTCGTGGTCAGGTCTTCTGCTTCGGTTGCGCTAGTGATGCCTGCCGCGACCGAGTCAGCAAAGGCACCTGCCAGTTGAATACCAATATCGCGCCGTTTTTCCTGTTTCGCCCTATAGGCCTGAGCGGCCTCAACCGCTCCAATGGCTGCTGCGGCTCCGCATTTGCGTGCGGCGTCCTGAGCGACGAACTTTCCGTATTGCTGTGTCAGCTTCGCGGCTTCGTATTTCTCTTTTTCCTCGCCTTCCGCACTTTTGATCTGCGCGTCCAGCCATTTGTCGTAGTCCTTAACACCATCTTTCTTTTGCGCTTCGAATTCGGCGCGCGTCAGTTGTAACTGGGTGACTTTCTTGTCGTCTGCAGCGAGTTCATCCAGAGTTTTCTCGTCGTTAATTGTTAAACCACCGAACTTGAGGCGGTTTTTCTCGTATCGAACCCCGTCCTTTTCATTGCGAAGCTGTTCGATTTTTTCGGGGTCTTCTTCTTCTTCGATTTGCTCGGACAGCGAAGCTTCTTCCTTATCCAACCAGTCCTTATAGGAAAGTTCCTCGTTTGGATTGTCCTTGAGGTATTTGGCCTTGGTCAGGTCGGCTTCGGTGATCTCGGGTCTGTCCGCTTTCGGCAATGCTTTGATCTCGGCGACGGTTTTACCTTCTATCACGAGGTCATTGTACTCGTCGGGCATCTCGTCGACGTCGAGGTCTTCATCCAGCGCAATGTTTTCTTCCTTGAAGTTGATGAACTTCGCCAAATCCTCGCGACTGGCTTCGGTGATCGAGATATTGGCGTAGTGAAGCGCCTGACTGGCCCCAAGATTGGCGGCCGTCATCAGCAGCTTGCCACGGCGGAGCGCCTTGTCGACCCCCGCCACCTTCATCTCCTTACCTTCTTCGCGGGCCATCAATTCGGTGTAGACGGCGGCCGCATTCTTGAACACCTGCATACCTTCCGAGAAACTGTCAGGCACAAGGTTTGACGGGATAACCCCTTCACGAACCAACGGTGTCCACAATTCTTTTTCGATATCTCGGTCGCTGAACAGGCGTTCACCTTTTTTGTCGACCATCGCCGCCAATTCATTCGACTTTTCAACCAGCGGCCGCAACATGTCAAAGATTTCGCGGATCGCGGTGGCCGCCGCTTCGGACTTGAATTCGAATGTCTCCTCACCTTTCTTGAGGCCTACAAACTCGCCCGCGCGATCCGCAAAACTGTCCCATTCACTGTCTTCGATTTCGACCGGGATTTTGTCTCCGTCCACTTGCGCCAGTACTTTAATGGTCTTCGGGAATTTTACGTCTGCCGCGTTCCAGGCAGCCCCCAACACTGGATTGGAAAGAGCCATCGCCTCGTTAAGGTTGTGGTTCCTTTTTTCGACGACAAGACCCAACTCACGCAGACCGTCGCGCAGCGCTTGTTTTGTTTCTCCGAAATCCTCACTGGAATTGAGCACCTCAATGGCCTTTTCACGCGCGATGAGATTGTCGATTTCGTCTTGAAGATTCTGAGTCAACTGACCGCCGTCGCCAAAGACCTTCGTCATCCAGACACGTTCTGCTTCAAATGACATTTCGCTCTCCTGGCTTAGGTCTGTTTAACTTCGGCGAGTAAGTCGGCTTCGGTCTTTTCCAGAAAATGTAGCAGGCGGCGTACAGGGCGGCCGTTGTCGAACGGGTTTGTCTTGATCAGACCGCCGATCATTGTTTCTTCCAGGAACCGTCGATTTCTTCGGATCACGGTAAAGGCTTCTTCGCGCAGGGCGATCAGTTCAGGCATGCCCAGACCCTTGGACCGTTTTATCAGGTCGCCACATTTGTCATCGAGATCCATCCGTTCTTCGATCTGCTCGGCCACGGTGCCAATATTTTTTTTATTCGCGTCGTAAAGACTGACAAAGGCGTTGGCGGTCGGGTCTTCATCTTTGACCTTCCGGGCTTTCTTCGCGACCGCCGGAACATGTTCTTTGTGAAAAGCTTCAAGCCCGTCGTAAAAAGGAGAAAGGCCGTCACGGAGACGTTGCAAAATCAAAGCGAACTTTTCATTCGAGCTCTGATCTTTTGACATCTTCAAAGGCACATTTGCTTCTGCGAAATCACGTGCTTCTGATAACAGACGTTCAGCCTCAATCGTTAATTCATCGAAATCTTCAGGGGTCGCGGCTGTTTTAGCGCGTGTTTTCAAAGCCTTGAGTAGAACCTCATTGCTTTCGAAACTGTCGCGTGCAGCCCCTTTCAGCTTTTTCTTTTCCTTGCTGACGAAGTTTTTCAGGGTCTTTTGCGCTTCTTTAAAGTTTGCTTCTGACTTGTTGAGCCTGTCGTTAAGGTTGCCTGAGTTGTTTACGTCCAAGATAGTTCTAGCCAGAGCGCTGGCGTCTTGGCGTTTCAATTTGCTCTTCAGCTCTGCCACGCTCAGCTCCCCAGATGGCAGCCCGGAAAGTGCTTTTTCGGTTCGAGCCAGACTGTCGATCTTCCAGTCCATACGGTTGGTCAGTTTATCCAACTTGCGGTTAGCTTTCTTAACAGAGCTGTTTTTGCCGATGTCGACTTCTCCCCAAATTCCGTCGAACAACCTGTCGTACAAACCTGCATAGTCTTCGCGGTCGGCGGCCTGTTCCAGGGATTTTTGCGTCTCGGAGTCAATCTTTAAGCCGCGGATGGTGTTTTCGCCGTTCTTTTGCGAAAGCTTCTCGCAAAACACTTTGAGCGTCTTCTTGAACTGAGCGATGAACGCCTTGGTCTTATCCTTCTTGGCTTTGTCGAACTTATCTTTGAAGTCTTTGTATTCTGTTCGATAGGATTCGAGGGATTTGATACGAGCCTTCAGCAAATCTTCGTGTTTTTGCAATCGTTTCAAGGCTTCAGCCAGCTTTTCCGGGTCCTTGATGTTACGGTTTTGCAGGTCCAGTTCATCTTGGAAATATTCTTTTGCAAAGTCTGAATACTTAATCATCCGATGTTCGAGAAGGGCTTCGTAGCGTTTTGCGCATTTCTCGTAAGCCTTATAGTTATCGGAATGCTCCTTCAGAACATCAAGATCCTCAGAGATTTGGTTTTCAAAATCTCGAAGTAGAAGGAAGTCGGCCTGACCCAATTCCTCTGAAGCAGCCAGCATCTGTAACACCTCAAGCTTGGCGGCCAACGGTTTCATGATATCCTGAGGCAAGCCCGAGACCCCGCGCGCTGTTTTGATATTGCCGTGTCCGGTTGCGTCGGCCTCTTTTTGCTGAACCTCGTGATCTTTCACGCTGAGGTAATTTCCGATAGCGCTTTCATGCGATTCTGCGCTTTTTCGGAAAACGGCTTTCAGGATGATTTCTCCGGTGTGGATATGCTTGGCCGCCTTATCTTGCCAGGCTTTAAGTTTCGACGGATCGTCGCCGAAGTGGCTCAGGACATCATCAGAGTCTTTCCATTTCAGATTGTAGCTCTTCGTTGCGCTCTGAAAATCGACCAGGGCTTTATAAGCCTTGGTTTTGGTTTGCGCCTTGTCGTTTGCATACCTGCGGCTCAGCTGTCCTGCGGCAGCGCGCATGTCCTTGAGATAGTTCAGTGTCGCCAGCGCGTCGCGCGCTGTGTGTTCTAGCTGATCTTCCTTCGCCTCTTCAGCCAATTCCTCGGTTGATTTTCGCTCGCCAACGGCTTGGGCGACATTGACTTTCACATCTGAATTGCCCAGAAGCTCTCCGTCTGGAGCGGCTTCGGGTTTTTCGTTGGACAGTGCCAGCTTTTCCAATGTCTCAAGATACAGAAGCCCATTCAACACAGCCTGTGCATCGCTATACCGACCCGCTTCTGACAATTTTTTTGCCAACTTCGCCGAACGTTTCAGTACCCGCTGGCCTCGTCTTGTGAACCGATCGTCTTCTTCCGCAAGATCAGCGCTGATGGTTTTCAGTTTAAGATCAATAGAAGTATTGAGCGCCTTGATTTTCTTCTTGAGCAGTTTTTCGTCTTGTTGACGTGCGCGAAAATCTATTGGGTGACGCCAAACTTTCAGCAGTTTGACCTCATTCGTCGTCAAGCCGAATGCGTCAATCTCTTTGTCTGTGAAAGTGAAATTCCCGCGTTTGAATTTTTCGAAATCGGTTCCGTCATCCGCAAGGGAATAAAGCGCCTCCGAGGCCTCGGCGATTTGCTCCTCAACATAGGCAGCGTGTGGAACTACAACTGCTTTCAGCCGCAATGCCGCCATCAGTTTGGCTGCGAAATCCTTTGCTCTGGCCTCATGCCAATCTTCGTCTTTTTCGCCGCGCATGCGCGCCCCCCGTTTTGAAAATCAACCTGCCCTCAGGACGTGTTTCATCTTAGTAACCGCATCACCCAGAACCGCGCCCAAAGACATGGAGACCCCAAGATCATTCGTGTCGATCAACTTGATTGCCGGATTGCTCGACAAAAAGCCGGCCATATCGTCAAAGGCTTTTTCTGCTGAATCCAACGCATCTGGCAGGCGCGTTTCGTTTGCGCGGTCCAGTTCGATGAAGGCGGCGTTCAATTGAACGAACAGATTTTCAGAGAAACCGGTCAGACCGCTTTCCGACAGGGTCTGGCAATTTGTGTCGTCAAAGGCAGACAGTTCTTGCCTCAATTTATCGATCTGGCCAGACACATCCCGGTGCGCTTCGTCCCAGATGTTGCGAATGCGGGCCGCAACCTTTTTACCTTCTGTTTCAGGCGCTAGATTTGTGGAAGGTTCATCCGGTCGTTTTGCCTGTGCGATGGCGTTTTCGACCTGTTCAAGCTGGATAAGAGCCGCCGCTGTATCGCCACCCGCGACCATGGCCTTGGAGGCCGCGAATGTGTGCAGTGCTTTCTCAAGCCCTTGTGTGCCTTCGTCCAGTGCCGACTTCAATAATTTGGCAACCCGCTGCAATTCGGATGTTGGATCGGGCCCATTCGTTGTTTCCGGCTTGGCAGTGTTTATGCCTGCCTTTTTGGCGGCAGTGATCTTATCGGAAAGGACTTTTAGGATCTTGAGCGCATCGGAATATTTGCCTGCCTTCGCCAAGGCTTCGGCCTTGTCCCAGATTGGGTTGGCCTTGTCGGGATCAAGAAGGCCCGCATTTAAAGCGGACTTGAAAACAGGTGCGAATTTTTCGGATCCGATTTGCCAGCGCTTCTTATTGAGATCGACAGGTTTTGCGTCTCGTCCATCATCCGAGGTAACTGGGGTCTGCAGCGCGGTCTTGAGCCTTTTTGCGACCTTGATTGCCCCTGGATAGTCATTTTCCTCATCACCTATCCTCAGGGCATAACCCCAGGCCGTGCGAATTTTGGACACGTCTCCTTTACCGGCTTTCAGAAACGCGGCTACGTCAGGGGCCAGATTGTCCTTTAATGTCTTCCATTCAATTGCGTCAGGGTCCGGCGCAGTATCATCGTCGGCGTCATCTGCGGCAGGCTCGGTATTGAACACTGGTTTTTCAGGTTTGTCTTCTGGACCGAAGACTTCGACCCGCATCGGAGCCTCGGCAAGTTTAAGGAACTCTTTCGTTTTCTTGGCCAGTTGCGCGACCACGTCACTTTGGCAATGGAGGTTAAGCGTGTTTCCGTCGCACCACATTGTGCCAGAGGAAAGTTTTTGTGTTTCACCTTCGCTTTTTGCGCGTTTGGTCAATGCGTCGGGCGCCAAAATGCGATCGACCAGGAAGACTAGGTTTTCAGTCGTCTTGCCTAGACAGATCGCAAAGTTCAGTTCCCGCTTTCGAGCAGCCGCAAAATGCCCCTTGAGTTCTTTTGTTTTCTTCTTGTCAATCGCCATGGTTTCCCCCACGTAACGATTTGACAAAAGATCACTTCAAAATTCAACTTAATTGCTGACTTCATCAGCGCCCTTAAGCTCACGAAAATCCCAAAGCATCCGGACTGAAACTGTCGTCGCACCCCTACGTCGACGAGATTTACGTTGTTTCCAAACAGCAGGACAAAAAACCTATCTGGCTTGTATGCTTATAATTTTTCGGTGTGGCGACTAGGTGATCAATTTAGGTTGCCCATGTCATACGGGGTCGCGGGCTACCGCAATACTTGTTCCAAGCTGTTGCTATTTGATTTTTCGAATAACCATCGCACCGGACCCAATGACGGCTATTCGGGCCAGATTGTCGTTGCATGCATCTATATTGTCGAGATTATAAGCTGATCGTTTCGGGGAACGCTGTGCCGGAGTTAGGGTGGGCTGCGACCATCGTTTTGTCCCGATATAAGCCGATTGAAAGGTAAAACGCGCGGATGCGCATTTGGGGGGTGGATATTGGTTAAAGTTTTGCTGGTGGAAGACAATGAAATGAACCGCGATATGCTATCGCGCAGATTGACCCGTAAAGGGTTTGCGGTCGTGGTTGCAAAAGACGGGTTAGAGGGCGTTGCCATGGCGGGCAGCCAGTCTCCAGACATCATATTGATGGATATGAGCTTACCTGAGATTGATGGCTGGGAGGCAACGCGGCGCATCAAGGCCAAGTCAGACACGGCTTCGATCCCGGTTGTTGCGTTGACTGCTCACGCAATGGCCAGCGACAGGGAAAAAGCGTTGGACGCGGGTTGTGATGATTTCGATACCAAGCCCGTTGAACTTAGCCGCTTACTGGAAAAGATGGAAAACCTGTTGCCCGCGTCCTAGTGGCCGCACAATTATCCCGCTGCAGGTTTGCGCCGCATAACGAAAAACGTACGAACCTGACCTTTGCCTTTGACACGAATATCGGCAGGTTCGGAAAGGTCAAATCGGTGTTCGATTTGTTTGGCTGTTGTTTCGGAAACTTGAACCCGGTTTGGCGCACCGGTTGATTCCATACGGCTAGCCATATTCACTGTGTCGCCCCAAACGTCGTAGAGAAATCGGTGTGATCCAATTATGCCAGCGACCACGGGTCCGCTGTGGATGCCAATTCTGACATCCATGGGGTGATCCAATTCATGGTTCAGAAATTCGACCACTGCCAACATGCGAAGTGCCATTTCTACGACCACTTCGGCATGGTCACCCCGATGATCCGGAACGCCAGCGGCCGCCATATATGCATCCCCGATTGTTTTGATCTTCTCTACGCCGAGTTCCGACGCGATTTCGTCAAAGTCTGAGAAAACGCGGTTGAGGTTGTGAACCACATGGGCAGGCGGCAGTTTGGACGACAACTCGGTGAATCCAACAAAGTCCGAAAACAGAACAGTTGCTTCACTGTGGCGATCGGCGATCATTGTTTCACCGTCATTCATGCGTGCCACGATTTTCTGCGGCAGGATGCTGTGGAGAAGTTCCATATATTTTTGTTTTTCCGATTCCACTTGCCGAAGGTACTCGCGTTCGCAGTCCCGCCAACGCCGTTTTTCGAGGGCGGCGCTGATCCGGGCTTTCAGTAGGACGGGGTTGAACGGTTTGGGCAAATAGTCCTCGGCTCCGGCCTCGATGCAGCGCGCGACGCTTTCGAGTTGGTCCAGGGCCGAGATCATTATGACCGGAATATCGCGGTAAGCGTCATCATCCTTTAATCGGGCCAAGACATTGAAGCCGTCAATATCGGGCATCATTAGGTCTAGCAAAACCAGATCGAACGCGTGTTGCGCCATCATCTTCAGGGCTGTTCGCCCTCCGTCCGCGGTTTTGACTTCATGGCCGTCCCGTTCCAACCGACGAGCCAAAAGACTTCTGTTTGTCTCAAGATCATCCACAACGAGGATACGCCCGATCAGCCCGGCGGTATCCGCAATTTGTTGGGTAGACTGCATGCTCTGGGTGAGTTTTGTGAACATTTCGGCGGCGTCGTCGGACGCTTCCGGAAGGCTAAACCCCCCGTTCGGTTGATGGTCGGACAAAGCCGACAGCCTGTCGATATGTTGCAGCAAAGCGTCGGTGTGCTGAAGCAGGCCCAGAATGTCGGGTTTCAATTGACCTGCGTTCAGTGCTTCCAAATCCTCCAGAAGCATTTCGCTATAGCCCTTGATTGCGTTCATGGGTGTTCGCAAGTCGTGACGCAGTTGTTTTATTCCTTCATCACCGCTGATTGTCAGCTTTATCGCCATTTCGGGACGAAGCAGCTGATCGACAAATGCGTTCAATTCGGTTGCCGCTCTGGAAATACGGCTCAGGTCGGATACGGCATCCTCAGGGACCATCCGTCTAGCTTCGTTCTCAAGTATATCGCAAAGCCCGACAATCACGCTGACCGGAGATATCAGCGTCTGACGTAAATTCGCTAACCACAATGCTTGCGCTTGTTGGGCTTTGGTGTCCGGTAGGTCGGTCACGGCCGAGGTGTCCGTGAAGCTGAGCTTGGCAGAATTTCATTCAACTGATTCAAGATGGTTTCGATTTCATCTCCATCCTTGCGGATCAGCGTCTGAACGGAACCATTCAAACGTTTCCGATCTTCGTTCGACAGAGTCTTAGCCGTCACGATAACAACGGGTATCTCTTTCCACTGATCATTCTTCCTCATCCTCGCAAGGAATTCGAAACCGTCCATTTCGGGCATCATGAGGTCAAGCAATATTACATCGGGCACTGCTTCCGAAAGCTGATGCAACGCATCCAGCCCGTTGACAGCCTGATCTATCTTCCAGCCTTCCTTCTCAAGAACGCGGGAGATGAATTCGCGGGTCGCTGCTTCGTCCTCGACAACCAGAACGCTCGGCGTCGGCTGACTGGGGCAATGGTCCTTTAGGGCGCTCAGAAGTTCGATGGTGTCAATCGGCTTGGCGAGGTATTCACTGGCACCCAAAGACAAGCCCCGTTGACGGTCTTCTGCAAAGGTAAGCATGATCACCGGGATATTAGCCAGTTCGGGATCATCCTTCAGTTTGGAAAGAACCGCCCAGCCGTCGACCTCAGGCATGAACACATCCAGGGTTATCGCATCCGGCCGCACTGTCCGAGCGAGCTCCAGAGCATCCTCGCCCCTAGTCGAAGCCAAAACCCGGTATCCTTCCCGATGCAGTCGCCGACCTAATAGGTCATGTACAGTAGGGTCATCATCCACCAGCAAGATAAGCGGAGCGTTCGGATCAATGTTCGGATCGTTTTGGGAGAAGTCCGAGACCTTTAGCCGATCAATTGACGGATCTTGGCAGATGCGCGGCAGTCTAATTGTAAAAGTGGAGCCTTCGCCCAAAGCGCTGGTACAATGAACGTCGCCCCCCAACTGTTCACAGAACACCTTGGTAATCGACAAGCCCAAACCAGTCCCGCCATAGTTTCGTGTCGTTGAAGAGTCCGCTTGGGTGAATGCCTCAAAAACCCGGTCGACTTGCTCTGGCGTTATTCCGATCCCGTGGTCAATAACTGAAAACTCAATTAAATCAGCCTCGCTCGACGGTGTAACCGACAACACGACGTCTCCGTTCTCGGTGAATTTGCAGGCATTGGACAACAGATTGAGAAGCGCCTGACGTATCTTAGTCAGGTCGCAGACCATGTCACCTATGCCTTCGGAGCATTGAATTTTCAGCGTATTTCGGTTTTTTTCGGCCAGCGGTTGCATAGTAGTGCCGACATCATTGACCATCTGGGCGACGTCGAAGGATTCGAGATTGAATTCCATCTTCCCAGCTTCGATTTTGGACAAATCAAGGATGTCGTTGATCAATGCGAGCAAGTGTTTGCCAGCCGACTGAATCTTACGAAGATCGCTCAGGTTTGCTTCGTCATTCTGGTCGATGGCTTCTTCCAGCATCAATTCGCTATAGCCGATAATCGCGTTCAGCGGCGTGCGAAGCTCGTGGCTCATATTTGCAAGAAAGGTGCTTTTGGTTTTGTTGGCAGTTTCCGCGATGTCACGGGCCACACGCAACTCACGTTCCGCTTGCTTTTGGGTGGTTATGTCACGGCCATAAATGTTTGCGTACCCGCCTTCCGCAATGGGCCACAGCAGAAGGGAATAGATGAGGCCGCCCGCTTCATACTCGAAGTCTTGTCGTTCATCATATTGCAAACCCTTGCTAACGCGTTTGCGCCAGCCGGTCCCTACGCGATCCCCGACTTTTAGTTGCAATGCGTTGATCAAAGGGGCGCTTGCTTTGTTTGCATAGATTAACTGACCCTGACTGCTGATGCGCAGTACAGGATTTGGATTTTCTTCCGGGATACGCGCCAATTCTCGCATCCGGTTTTCGGCTTGCTTCAGTTGCGTGACATCCCGGCCATACAGATTGACGTGTTCAGCGTCGGGAACCGGCCAGAGCAGCAAGGTATAGACCATACCGCCTGCTTGGTATTCAAAGTCTTGCCGTTCATTTTCTCGCAGGCCCATTTCAACACGCTGCATCCAATCCGGGCCAACCTTCGTTCCCACTTTCAGGCTTAGCGCGTCCAACATCGGCTTGCTGGCTCTGTTGGCGTATATCAAAGTACCATCGCTACCGATGCACATCACCGGGTTGGGGTTTTCCTCGGGTATCTGTGCCAGCTCGGCATTGCGTGCTTCGACTTTTTTTAGCTCGGACACGTCGCTGTAAATCGCGACTGTGGCGTTGTCGCGGGTTTTGCGTTCGCTTATTTTTATCCACCCCCCGGATGTTCGGCTTTGCATCTGGGTGCCTTCGGGATTGGCGTGGCGTTTCAAGCGTTGCACCAGCCATTCTTCTTCGCGCCCGACCGCATCAGCAATCACGTTGAGCGAAAGAGCTTTTCGAACAACCTGTTCAAAGCTCATACCTGGTTTGACCAGATCTTCATGCCCTGGATACAGCATCTTTCGATAGGTCTTGTTCGCAAGCACCAACCGGTCTAGGGAATCGTACAGAGCGAAACCTTCTGGAATTGTGTTTATTGCATCGACGAGTCCGTCCAGTTGTTGATCTGGTCGCGAAACACGTAATTGTCGGTCAAGAAACGCCGTTGCACAAAGGATCGCAGCGCTGTGTGCGACGTTTGTGTCGGTCTCACTGAATTCGGTCGCCCGCTCGCCTTTAAGCAGGATGGCGCCAATAACTCGTCCAAGAGATTTGACAGGCAACACCATCGTGGCGACGGAGGTCTTGCTGTCATTTGCGCTATCTCGCTCTGGTGAAGCAAAGTGTACTTGTCGGTTGCCGGTAGTCAGCGCGTTGCCGATAAAGTCTTCGGCGATTGGGATTTGCTCAGAGCTCCAGACAATCCAATCCTTGTTGGCTTGTGCGGTAGTGCCTTCCAAATAGAAATCACCACCTGGACTGAGCAAAGCGAACGCGCATTCGTCCATGACCAACAAGGTCTTCAGCTTGAGTGCGACTTGAAAAAGAAGGTGATCGGGATCAGGTGTTCTTTCAACTATGGACGCAATCTCTTCCAACATGGCTTGTCTGGCAGCGTCTGATTGATGTTCATGACGGCTTTTGGACTGATTCATGTCGCGCTCTCCATTTGGCGAGATCAGCGCATCACCGAAACACTGTTCTTCAGGTTTCCAAACTCGAAAACAGTTGAACGGAAGTCGGAAAGCAAAACAAGGTTGATTTCGCTTTGTTCTGGTGCGGGCGGAACGTCCGAGGCTGTCGCTGTAGCTTGGCGGCGTAGGACCGGCGGCAGGGGAATTTGGCGGTAGGCGTTACTATTCAACGACCCGAGAAATAGGCCGAAAGCTCTTTAGATAAGTCGAGGAATAGCTGATGCACCTCGTCTATCGAAGGTACGTCCAACTGATCGATGCGTTCGACATACGGGCAGTTAATGGCGCAAATAGCGGTGCCTTCGTGATCGAAGACAGGATAGGCTAGATTGGTAACACCAACTGCAGTTGCGGATGGCATCCTTTCGTAGCCAACTTCTCTGATGCGGGCTACATGTTCCATGAACTCGCCCCGGTCAAGTTGTGGTTCGCCTCGCGCTAGCCGATGGATGTCCAGAAGAGCCTCAATCTGTTGATCGGTGCGAAAGGCGGCCATGACCCGACCTGTCCCGGTGTTGCCCAACCCCATAACGGTACCCACGCGCAACGAAAACACCCAGTCACCTGGTGCCGCAACCGAGGCCACCACAACGATGTCACCATTGCTTTCCATACTCAGGTGGCAGGATTGCCAGGCGCGTCGTGTCGTCACGCGCATTTTGGGTGTGGCAACTTCCAACAACCGCTCGACCGGTGGGTGGCGTTGCGACAGCGCAAACATCTTTAGGCTCAACGAATACAGGTCGTCGTCTTTGGAACGAATGACGTAACCGCGCCGGACCAGGGTGGACAGCATTCGGTAGATTTCGCTTTGCGACCGATCTAGAGCGCGGGCGATATCACCTTGTGTCAGTCCATCCCCGTGGAGTGACAAAAGCTCAATAATATCAATGCCTTTTTCGAGTGCTGGCGCACGATACTTTTCGGTTTGTTCCACCACGTCTTCCTCCTAGGGCGAATGCATAAAGCATCGTTTTGCCGACTGCAAAATGTCAATGTTGATTTATTAATGAATACCTGATTTAAATATGAACATAGGTGGAGGAATCAAGCGCGTCGGAGTTTTAGGAGGCCCGGCGCCTGCCAAGCCTGAGATTGCGAAATATTGCTGACCCAATGAGGTTAGAAGCCGTATGGCTGAGAGTTGGCTAAGCAATTGCGCGTTTTGGGGAATGTGCCTTGTTGCATGACTAAAATTTTGGGACCGAGGAAAATGAAGCCAAGAAAAGGCCGCCTGGCCGGAAAAAAAGCGCTTGTTACTGCGGCGGGGCAGGGGATCGGCCGCGCAAGTGTTGAACAATACGTGGCCGAAGGCGCTGAAGTTATTGCTTGCGACATCAACGAGGATACGCTGGCCGAACTTGAGGCTATCGAACGCGTCTCGGTGGTCAATCTGGATGTAACGGATGCTGACGCGGTGGCCGAAGCAATTGCATCTGCGGGTGAAGTGGATGTTCTGTTCAACTGTGCTGGATTTGTGGGCTCCGGAAACATTCTGGAATGCGACGACGCACAATGGGATTTCAGTTTTGATCTGAACGTCAAGGCAATGTTCCGGCTGGCCAAGCTGGTTATCCCCGGAATGGTTGCCAGGGGCGGTGGTTCAATCGTCAACATGTCGTCGGTGGCGTCTTCGATCAAAGGGGTGCCAAACAGGTTTTCCTACTGTGCGTCCAAGGCCGCAGTGATCGGGCTGACCAAATCAATCGCGGCGGACTTCATTACAGACGGCATTCGTTGCAACGCGATTTGCCCCGGCACCGTAGACAGCCCCAGCTTGCACGATCGCCTGCGCGCGATGGGTGATTACGATCAGGCGTTGAAGGATTTCGTCGCGCGGCAACCTATGGGCCGGATTGGCCATGCAGACGAGATTGCAGCATTGGCGACCTATCTGGCCAGCGATGAAAGCGGATTTACTACAGGGCAGACTTTCGCCATCGACGGCGGCTGGACTGTGTGAGCAAGGAGAGACTTAGATGAAACTGCTGCGCTACGGACCCACGGGTCAAGAAAAACCGGGGTTGATGGATGGAAACGGCGCGATCCGTGATTTGTCGGGCGAAGTCGGTGATATCGCAGGCGCCGCGCTGAGTGATGACAGCCTCGCACGTCTGCGCGCGATCGACCCTGCAACCCTGCCGCTGGTCGAGGGCGACCCGCGCATCGGCGCCTGTGTGGGCCAGGTTGGCAAGTTCATTTGCATTGGCCTCAACTATGCCGATCACGCGGCTGAATCGGGCATGGACCTGCCCGCCGAGCCGGTGATTTTCTTCAAGGCCACATCCGCCATTATCGGCCCCAATGACACGGTCGAAATCCCCCGCAACTCGGTCAAGACCGATTGGGAGGTCGAGCTGGGCGTGGTGATCGGAAAAGAGGCCAAATACGTCTCGGAAGAGGACGCTCTGGACCATGTGGCGGGCTATTGCGTGGTCAACGATCTGTCCGAGCGTGACTTTCAGCTGCACCGCTCGGGGCAATGGGTCAAGGGCAAGTCGGCGGATACGTTCGGCCCCATCGGCCCGTGGCTGGTCACACGTGACGAGGTCGCGGACCCGCAAAACCTGCCGATGTATCTTGAGGTCAACGGACACCGCTATCAGGACGGCTCGACCAAGACGATGCATTTCGGTGTGGCGACTGTGATCTCGCACCTGTCGCAGTTCATGTCGCTGCAGCCGGGGGATGTGATCTCGACCGGGACGCCTCCGGGCGTGGGCATGGGGCAAGACCCGCAAACCTATCTGAAACCCGGCGACAAGATGGAACTGGGGATCGAGGGACTGGGCGTGCAGCGGCAGGATGTAAAGGCCAGCGCATGACCCGCATCACCGGCATCCGAACCGAAGACCTGCGCTTTCCGACCTCGGACAGTCTGGACGGATCGGATGCGATGAACCCCGATCCCGACTATTCCGCCGCGTATGTGGTGCTGGAAACGGATGGTGCGCATGAGGGCCACGGCCTCACGTTCACCATTGGGCGCGGCAATGAGATCTGCGTGGCCGCGATCAAAGCGCTTGGCGCGTTGGTCAAGGGGTTGGAACTGGATTGGATCACCGAAGATATGGGCCGCTTCTGGCGTCATATCACCGGAGACAGCCAGCTGCGCTGGATCGGGCCGGACAAGGGTGCGATCCATCTGGCGACTGGCGCGGTGGTGAATGCCGCGTGGGATTTATGGGGGAAAGAGGCGGGGAAACCCGTCTGGCAGCTGGTGGGTGACATGTCCCCCGAAGATATCGTGCGCCTGATCGACTTTCGCTATCTGACCGATGCGATCACCCAAGACGAGGCGCTGGCCATGCTGCGCGCAGCCGCGCCGGGCAAGGCCGACCGCATCGCCAAGCTGAAAGCTATCCCTGCTACACGACTTCGGCCGGTTGGCTGGGCTATCCCGACGACAAGCTGCGCCGCCTGTGTCAGGAGGCCAAGGACGCAGGTTTTACTCACACCAAATTCAAGGTGGGCCGCGACATTGACGATGACATCCGTCGTTTGACCATCGCCCGCGAGGTTCTGGGCGAAGACATGAACATCATGATCGACGCCAATCAGGTGTGGGAAGTGGATCAGGCCGTCGAATGGGTCAAGGCCCTGTCCTTTGCGCGCCCGTACTTCATCGAAGAACCCACCAGCCCCGATGATGTATCTGGCCACAAGGCGATCCGCGAAGGGGTCGCGCCGGTCAAGGTGGCGACGGGCGAGATGTGCCAGAACCGCATCATCTTCAAACAGTTCATCAAGGAAGGCGCGATCGACATTGTTCAGATCGACAGCTGCCGGATGGGCGGGCTGAACGAGGTTCTGGCCGTCATGCTGATGGCCGCGAAATACAACTTGCCCGTCTGGCCCCATGCCGGGGGTGTGGGTCTGTGTGAATACGTCCAGCATATGTCCATGATCGATTACATCGCGATCTCGGGTGAGAAAGACAGCAAGCGGATCGAATATGTTGATCACCTGCACGAGCATTTCGTCGATCCCTGTGTGGTGAGGAACGGGGCCTATATGGCGCCGGAAAAGCCAGGGTTCTCGATCGAAATAAAACCCGAAACCATCGAAGACTTCCGCTTTTCAGAGGAACTGGCGGCGGAATGAAACAACAGCCTGACCGGGCTGAAGAAACCGGCGGGCATCTTAAATCAACCTGGAGGAACTACCCTAAATGTTTAACTTTGGAAAAACGGCCTTTGGGGCCGCCTGTATTTTTGCGCTTAGCGCAACGGCTGGTCTGGCACAAGAGACCCTGCGGTTTGGCCACGTCTATGAAGCTTCGACGCCTTATCACGCAGCAGCTGTACGTGCGGCCGAGCTGTTGGAAGAAAAGACCGACGGACGCTACAAGATGGAGGTCTTCCCGGCTTCGCAACTGGGCAAAGAGGCCGCGCTGAACGAGGCGCTGTCGCTGGGTACGGTTGACGCGATCTATACCGGCGTGGCGTTTCTGGGTCAGTCCTATGGCCCGATCAGCATCTCGGACTATCCGTTCACCATGCGGTCCTATGATCACTGGAAAGCTTATGTGAACTCGGATCTGTTCAATGAAATGGCGGCAGAATACAAAAACATTTCGGGCAATACCGTTGCCGCGATGACCTATTACGGCGCGCGTCACGTGACCTCCAACAAGCCGATCCTGGCGCCCGCAGATATGGACGGGCTGAAAATCCGTACTCCGAACGCGCCTGCCTATCAGATGTTCCCCACGGCCACCGGCGCAAACCCGACACCCATGGCCTTTGCCGAAGTCTATCTGGCCCTGCAGCAAGGTGTTGTAGACGCACAGGAAAACCCGCTGCCCACCATTCAGTTCAAAAAGTTCTACGAGGTGCAGTCGAACATCAACCTGACCGGACATATCACCAACTCGCTTGCGGTTGTGGTGTCACCTGTGACGCTGGGCAAGATGGGCAATGACGGGCAGGCGCTGCTTGACGCATTGGCCGAAGCGGCCTCGAACACATCGGATGAAATTGTTCAGTCCGAGGCTGAACTGGCTGATTGGTTCCGTGAACAGGGTGTAACCGTGAACGAGGTGGATCGCGCAACTTTCATGGCCGCCGTCGCGCCGCTGTTGACGGGCAATGACGTGCCTTGGGATGCTGAGACGTTCGAACGTCTTCAGGCAATCCAGGACTAATCAAGACTGTGCCCGGCCTCGCGCCGGGCGCATTCTGACCGCACAAGGTGGCCCCGAATGACCCAGACCGAAACCCCGCCCGAGATCGACTTTGACGCGCTGGCCGCCGAAGACGACGCTCATTTCCAGAATTTCCGCATCACAATCGGAGACTACGGACTACTGGCCCTGTTCGGGTTGCTGTTTGGTGTGGTCTTTTTGCAGTTTTTCACGCGCTATGTGCTGAACGATTCAGTCGCGTGGACGGAAGAGGCCGCGCGATATCTGCTGATCCTTCTGGGCTTCGCTGGGGCGATCCGGTGTCAGGTTGTCGGCAGCCACATCGTTCTTGAATTTGTCGACAAATACTATGGGTTCCGCCTGCGTTGGGTCCATATCTTTGCGCTGGCGGCAACCTTCGTTTTGTTTGCCGTGATCATGTGGTCCGCGTGGGAGCTGATCCAGAGGACATCGTTCCAGCAAATGGTCTCATTGCCTTTCCCGAAATACTACCTGCACGCATGCGTCATGGCCTTAGCCGGGGCAAACCTGTGCGTCGTCGCCTGGCAGATTGTCTCGCGTTTGAAGCAGATTGCAAAAGGTGAAGACAAATGGGTCTGACTATTCTGTTCGTTTCGCTGTTTGGCCTGATGCTGCTGCGGGTGCCGATCGCGTTCTCGCTCGCGCTGTCCTCGTTTGCTTACATTCTGTATTCTGGCCTGCCACCGGTTCTGTTGATGCATAACATGGTCAATGGCATGGACAGCTTCCCGCTGCTTGCCATTCCTTTCTTTATCCTCGCGGGCGCATTGATGAACTCGGCGGGGATCACCGCGCGGATCTTCGGTTTTGCCCGTGCCATCGTCGGCTGGATGCATGGCGGGCTGGGCCACGTGAATGTGGGCGCCAGCATCATCTTTGCGGGCATGTCCGGCGCGGCTGTCGCAGATGCGGGTGGGATTGGCGCGATCGAGATCAAGGCCATGCGTGAGGCCGGCTATGATGACGATTTCAGCGTCGGTGTCACTGCCGCTTCGTCGACCATCGGGCCGATCATCCCGCCGTCCTTGCCGCTGGTGATCTTTGGCGTCATGGCGTCGGTGTCGATCGGCAAGCTGTTCGTGGCCGGGATCGTTCCGGGGTTGTTGATGGCAGCGGCGCTGTCGGCGATGATCTGGTGGATGTCGCGCACACGCAACTATCCGCGTGATGTCAGCTTTAGCCGCTCGGTCATCGCCACCCGGTTTCGGGCCGCGTTCCTGCCGCTGATGACCCCGGTCATCATTGTGGGCGGCATCGTCTCGGGGGCGTTCACCCCGACCGAGGCCGCTATCGGGGCTGCCGCCTATGCGCTGTTTCTGGGCACCATCGTCTATCGCACCCTGACTCCGCGCAAGCTGGCGGTGATCTCGCTGGAAACCATCGAGACGACGGCTGCGATCATGATGATCGTCGGCGCCGCCTCGGTGTTCGCATGGATCCTGACCGCCAATCAGGTCGCCGCGCATTTCGCAGAATTTGTGCTGTCCTTTACCGACAGCAAGGCCGTTGTGCTGCTGTTGATCATGGCGGTTGTGCTGGTCGTGGGCCTGTTCATGGAGACCATCGCGGCGATTTCGATCCTCGTGCCGGTGCTGATGCCGGTGGCGGCGCAGTTCGGGATTGATCCAGTGCATCTGGGCATCATCGTCATACTGAACCTGATGCTGGGTCTGCTGACCCCGCCGGTGGGCATGGTGTTGTTCGTGCTGTCGCGCGTCTCGAAGGTGCCATTCGAACAATGTGTCCGCGCCACGTTACCGTTTCTGGTGCCGTTGTTGGCGGTCTTGCTGTTGCTGACCTTCGTACCTTCGCTGGTTCTGTGGTTGCCAAACCTTTTGTACGGCTCGTAGGGAACGTTCAGGCGTTTGAGCAAGTTTCGAGCCGGTCATTGGTTGCCGGCTCGAACTTTACTTGGACCGCCTTGGCATCGCATTGCCGCCTTTTGCCGCTGCAGCGCGCGCGCGATTTTTCTTGCTGCTCGGTTTGCCCTTTGGTGGCGGCGGGCCTTTTGGGCGACGCGGAGGTTTGGCCGCCTGATCGCCAGCCTTGCCAGAGTCGCGCTTGGGTTTAGCGTCGGTTTTCGGCGTGTCAAAGGTTTTTCGCTCGGGCTTTTTCCAGGCTTTGGCCGGTTTAGGCTCGACGCTGCGCGGGGGCTTTTTGCCGGTTTTGGCAAATCCCTTCTTGTTCTTTTCGCCTCGCTTTAGGCCGGGTTTGCCCGTTGCGTGGAAATCGGGGGCGGCGTTCAGCTGAACGATTGCCTTTGTACCCTCAATCGTCATCTCGGGACCGATTGCCTCCAGAAAACCCGCAACGCTGCTTTCGCGGATTTCGATATATGTCTCGGTCTCAGCGATGCGGATCGCTCCGACGTCCGATTTGGTAATGTTTCCAGCTTTGCAGATCATCGGCAGCAGGTATCTTGGAGACGCGTTTTCGTTGCGTCCCTCGGATAATGCAAACCAGACGCTCGGGCCGAACGGAGCGCTTGGTTTGGGTCCGGCTTCTTTGACTTCGTTTAGTTCCTCGGGTGCAGAATGCTGTCGCGCGTATTGACGGACATAAGCCGCGGCAAGTTGTTCTGGTGAGAACTTCGACAGCAATTCATCCACGGAGTTACGTTCAGAGTCGGAGATGTCCAATTGCCAGTCGTCTGAGTTGAACATTCTCTGCAGGTCTTGTGCGTTCACCTCTTCGGCGGAGGGTGCGGCGCCCCATTCAGCTGTCAGCTTGGCGAATTTGAGCAGACGCTGAGCCTTTTTAAATGCAGCCGGGGGCACGATTAGTGCGCTGACGCCTTTGCGCCCCGCACGCCCGGTCCGGCCAGAACGGTGCAATAGGGTTTCATGACTGTTTGGCAGTTCAGCATGGATCACCAGATCCAGGTTCGGCAGATCAATCCCGCGCGCGGCAACATCTGTGGCGACGCAAACACGGGCGCGTCCGTCGCGCATGGCTTGCAGGGCATTGGACCGTTCACTCTGTGTCAACTCGCCTGACAGCGCGACTACGGGGAACCCGCGGTTCGACAATCTGGCGGTCAGACGGCTAACCATGGCACGCGTGTTGCAAAAGACGATTGCGTTAGGGGCTTCGTGATACCGCAGCACGTTAATGATGGCGTTTTCGCCGTCGCGTGGGGCGACGCTCATGGCTTTGTATTCGATATCGGCGTGTTGTGTACGCTCGCTGACGGTGCTGACACGCTGAGCGTCTTGTTGGTATCGTGTTGCCAAGCTAACGATGGCGCGTGGCACGGTCGCAGAGAACAAAAGGGTCTGACGGTCGGTTGGGGTTTGCTCGAGAATGAACTCCAGATCTTCGCGGAACCCGAGGTCCAGCATCTCGTCAGCTTCGTCCAGAACTACGGCGCGGACGCTCGTTAGATCTATCGAGCCGCGCATGATGTGGTCCCGCAAGCGCCCCGGTGTCGCCACCACGATATGCGCGCCTCGGGACAGGGCCCGGCGTTCATCCCGCATATCCATGCCGCCAACGCAGGACGTGATGTAGGCACCGGCATCCGCGTAAAGCCACCCCAGCTCTCGCTTAACCTGCATTGCAAGTTCTCGGGTCGGTGCGATGACCAATGCCAGGGGCGTATCCGCTGTGTCAAACGCCTGCGCATCGCCCAGAATGGTTGGGGCAATCGCCAAACCGAATCCGATGGTTTTACCCGATCCGGTCTGTGCCGATACCAACATATCTCGCATCTGCAGTTCGGGCGCCGTGACGGCCTGTTGGACGGGGGTCAGAGTGTCGTATCCCTTGCGCTTCAGCGCAGTTTCTAGCGTTTGTTTCATGGTTCAGCTTTCCTGGGTGATGCTGTCACCCTCAGAGCGTCCAACACACGGATCATAATCGAAGCGCTGCTCATACCGACAGAAGCTGAGGATGTATAGAGCGGAAAACGTACGGCCCGACCGCTTGCGAACCTCCGAGCCTGTTTGCACAACAGGTGGGTTTTCGCAGTCACAGCGGGTTGGTCACTTTTCAAAGTGATTGGCAAGAACCTGTTTCTTCCAGGCCGCACTGCAAAAGATTTAAGGCCGAAAGCGACTAGTCAAAAGCGGTTCTCAATTCCCCTGTGAGTCAGCTCGAACCAATCTCAAAACAGTTTCAATGTTGAAGGCCAAACGTTCGTCCAGCGCCTTTTCTTCCATAAGATCGCGCCCGAACAGAAACGAGCCCGTATGCCGGTTTGTCAGGTAATAATAGCCGATCGCCGCGATCGTGATATTCAACTGAGCAGCGTCGATGCCGCTTCTGAATTCACCTGTAGCCTGTCCCTTGACCAGGATTTCGTCCACCATTCCAACCAGACCGCGCATGGTTTCTGGCAGGTTATCAAGCGACTTTATGTGTCGCGCGCCATGCAGGTTTTCGCTGTTAATCAGTGTAATAAATTCAGGATTATCAAGGTAATACTGCCAAGTGAACCGCACCAGGGTTTCCAGTGCATCAGTCGGGGACAAATCTTCGAGGTTCAATTCCCGCTCGGCCTTGCGGATATCCAGGTAGGCTTCCTCCAGTACGGTTCGAAACAGGTCTTCCTTACTGCCAAAGTAGTGGTACAGCATGCGTTTGTTGGCTTCCGCCAGTTCGGCGATTTCATCAACGCGTGCGCCACCCAGACCCCGTTTGGCAAACTCACTCTTTGCGGCCATCAGGATTCTGGACTTGGTCGCCTCGGCGTCTCTTTTCTTTTTTGTTTTCGGTATTTCGGCCACGGCTAAACCCTTCTGATGAACCTTTCTATTACTCTGATGAGCCGCAGAGGTGTAGCCACATCTGTTTTGAATGAGCGATTGCCCCCTGTTTTCCATCATTCTTAACGCTTGACACATCATTTCGTAAAGAAGTAACTAGTTAGTGCATTAAAGACGTGCATAGCCGCGATCAATGCCGCGCGTCCGAACCGGGTCATCAATCGCGGACCCAAGGTGCAGATCGTAATGGGAGGAAAATATGTCGTTCATCAAAAACTATATCGCGCAGGAAACGATAACCCGTCGTAACCTGTTGCTGGCATCAGCGTATGGTGTTGGCGGTGCAGCAATCTCTAGCATGTTGGGTGGTATGGCGCGTGCTGCCATCACGGACCCAACTGTTGCTTGGTCTTATCGCAATCGCACGAACCCATATTGGAATGAGATCGTGTCCGGCGGCGAGGCTTTTGTCGAAAGCCTGGGTAAACCCAAGGATTTCCTGACGCACCTGATCAACGAAGGCTCATCTGAGAAATCGCTAGCGGATGTAAAAGCGCTTTTGTCCAAGACAAATGGCGAACTCGCGTTGGCCATCGACACCAATGATGCTCCGAATGCGCGTCCGGTTGTGGAATCCTGTGTCGAAGCAGGGGCCTATGTTTCGACCCTGTGGAACAAGACCGACGACCTGCACCCCTGGGATTTCGGCGACAACTATGTCAGCCACATGAGCTGGTCCGACGAAGGCCCGGCCGAGCAAACCGCGCGCATTCTATTGGATGCCATGGGCGGTTCCGGTGGCGTTGTTCATCTGGGCGGTATCGCCTCGAATAACCCAGCGATCGAGCGGCTGGCCGGTCTGAAGAACGCGTTGAAAGACTACCCGAATGCCGAGTTGCTGGCGGCAGAGCCCGCCGACTGGGATACGCAGAAAGCCAATCAGGTCATGAGCGCGTTCCTCACCCGGTATGGGGATGACATCAAGGGTGTTCATTGCGCCAATGACACCATTGCTTACGGCGTGCTCGAGGCCCTGCGCGCGGAAGGCATCGAAGATATGCCCATCGTATCCTATGATGGTAACCCGCAGGCGGTTGAGCTGGTGGGCGAGGGCAAGATCCTGGCCACCGTCTTCACCAACCCGCACTGGGGTGGTGGTATCACGGCGGCATTGGCGTATTACGCGGCCACGGGTCACTTCAAACCCTCTGACGAACCAAACGAGCACCGCGAATTCTATGGCCCGACCATCATGGTCCGCCCAGAAGACGCCCAAACGTTCAAGGCCGAGTATCTGGACAGTGTACCGACCTATGACTGGAAAGATTTCTGGTCCACGTCGAACGGTCAAATTCAATACAAATAATGTGATTGCGAGCCGGTCTCAGAGCCGGCTCGTACATTCAGGTCCGACTTGATCGACCACCACCAGTTCACTCAGTGGGAGGAAGCACGTGAGCAATGTGCTGACACGGGATGTTCTGATCAAATGGGCGCCCCTGATCGTCCTTTTGGTTTTGGTCCTGTTCTTTACGGCGATGGAACCGCGCTTTTTTTCACTGCGCAACTTTGCGCGGATCGGAATTTCTTCGGCGCCGGCGCTGATGGTAGCTATTGGCGTGACATTCATCATCATCATGGGATCGATCGACTTGTCGATGGAAGGCACGGTTTCGGTTTGTGCCGTGGTGTTTGCTTTTGCTTTCATTGCTTTGGGTGGCACGTTGGCGTCCTGGGCGTGGCTTGCCATCCCTCTGGCCTTGCTTGTCGGCGGGGCAATCGGGTTAGTGAACGGGCTTGTGCATGTCTTGCTGAAGATACCATCGTTTATGGCGTCTCTGGCAATGGGTTTCGTCGGCACTGGTTTCGCGCTGCTGCTGACAGGGGGCGACCGCATCCGAGTGGAGGACGACCTGTTCCGTTCGCTGCTGACCGAGCGTTGGTTCGGATTTCCCATCATGTGCTTTGTCGCACTTCTGTTTCTACTGATCGCTTGGTTCATCCAGTCCCGCACGACACTGGGCCGTAACTTCTATGCTGTTGGCGGGGGCGAGGAACTGGCTCATGCTTCGGGCCTAAACGTCAACCGCGTGCGGATCATGGGATTTGCACTGGCCGGAGTGTTCTATGCGGTGGGTGCACTGTTGGCTGTTGGCCGGATCGGGATTGCGGAAACGGCGACGGGGTCGAATTTCATGTTCGTGTCGATCACCTCGGTTGTGGTGGGTGGAACTGCTCTGTGGGGCGGGATCGGCGGTGTCTGGAATACGCTGATCGGTGTGTTGATCGTGAATGTCATTAACAACGGCATGGTTGTGATCGGGTTGCCCGGCTACGTGCAAGACGGTGTTCTGGGCATATTGGTCATCGCCGCGGTGGTTCTGTCGACCGACCGCAAATCCGTAACCTTCGTGAAATAGGGGCGGGCAGATGTACGAACTGATCAATGTCGACAAGAAATTCCCCGGCGTCCATGCTCTGAAATCCGTGGACTTCAAGATCGGGCGTGGCGAGATCGTGGGCCTCGTTGGCGAAAACGGTGCGGGCAAATCCACCCTGATGAAGGTCATCTATGGGGCATACCAACCCGACGGCGGCGACATCACCATCGACGGCACTAAGGTTCGGTTCCAGAACCCGCGTCAGGCGATGGATCACGGTATCGGCATGGTGTTTCAGGAACAATCGCTGATAACCAACTTGACCGTGATGGAGAACATCTTTCTGGGGTTCGAGCAGCAATTCGTGAGCTACGGCGTTATCAACTGGAAAGCCATGGCAGAGGCCGCGCGCAAGCAACTGGCTAAGGTCAAACTGGACATCGATCCGGCGATGACAACGTCGAAACTATCCTTTGCACAGCGCCAGCTGGTGGAACTGGCCAAGGTGCTGACCCTTGAAGAACGGATCGACGGCGATCTGGTCATCCTGCTGGACGAACCAACCTCAGTTTTGGCAAAGGAAGAGGTCGAGTTGTTGTTCTCGCTTGTGCGTGAGCTGACAAAACGGGCGTCGTTCATCTTTGTCAGCCACCGAATGGACGAGGTTCTGGACCTGTCCGACCGTATTTATGTGATGAAAGACGGCGAAGTTGTAGACGTCGTCGCCCATGACGATGCGAATGTTGATGCGATCCAACACAAGATGGTCGGGCGCGATGTCGACAAGGAATATTACCGCGAGCAGAAGCAAAAACCTTATCAGGTTGAGGAACAGCCGCTGGTTGCCTTCCAGAACGTGACTGCAACGGGAAAGTACTCGGACATTTCATTCGATCTGCGCCCCGGCGAGGTTTTGTGTCTGGTCGGTACCGAAGGCTCGGGACGCGAGGCGATCTTGCGCACGATCTTTGGGCTCGAAACTCCATCTACCGGTGCCGTAAGCATCAAGGGCGTGCCCGTCAGCAAATTCAACGCGCAAGTCGGGGTCGCAAACGGCGTTGGTTACATCCCTCGCGAACGCAAGGTTGAAGGGATCGTCGCAGGAATGAGTGTTTACGAAAACATGACGCTCAGCCAGATGGGAAACTATGCCAATTCGGGCGTGTTGCGGATTGGTGAGGAAAAAACGCTGGCTCGCCAATGGATCGATCGTTTGGCGATCAAGACACCAGATGTCTACAAGGATTGTGGCGGGTTGTCGGGCGGCAACCAGCAAAAGGTTGTGCTGGCCAAATGGCGCTCGGCCGGGTCCGATATCATCCTGCTGGATCACCCGACGCGCGGTCTGGATATCGGCGCCAAAGAAGATGTCTATGACATGGTACGCGAGATGTCGGATGACGGCGTCGGCATCATTCTGGTCGCTGACACTTTGGAAGAGGCCATTGGCCTCAGCCACACGATCATCGTCCTGAAGGACGGTATCGCCCAGAAACGTTTCGATTGCAGCCCAGGGGACAAACCGTCGCTGTATGACCTTGTCCATCACATGATCTGAGGGCGAACACATGAGTTTTGAACGTATCAAACCGCATTTGCCCTGGATCACTCTGTTGGTTCTGGTTCTGGTTGTCGGGGCTGCAGATTCCAACTTTTTGCGCCCTTCCAACTTGATTTCGATGGCGGCGGATATCGTGCCGCTGTTCATCATGGCGCTTGGCATGACGTTCGCGATCTATATCGGCGGGATAGATTTGTCTGCGCAGTCGGTTGCCAACATGACCACAGTCGTGGCCACGATTGCCTTGCCAACCTTTGGCATTGGTGCCGCGTTGATCTGCATTCTAGCCGGTGTGGTTCTGGGCGGGGTTTCGGGCTTTGTCACGACGCGTCTATTTGTGCCGTCCTTTATCTCGACCCTTGCGGTTGGCGGCATCGCCTTTTCCGCCGCACAATACATGTCAGGGCAGCGCGCGCTGTTCATGGACGCTTCGCTTCGGGATTCGACCTTTGGTTGGATGACCGGATCGCTGGCGGGCATCCCCAGCGAATTGTTCATCGCCGCCGCGTTGGTTCTGGGTGCATGGTTCCTGCAATCACGCACCACCTTTGGCCGTGCGCTCAAGGCTGTGGGGGCGGGGGAACCTGCCGCCGTGGCCTCGGGCCTGAATGTCAATCGCATCAAGATCATGGCGTTCGCTCTGTCCGGTGGACTGGCGGCGATTGCGGGCTTGCTGTTTGCGGTGAAATTGTCCGGAGGCTCTCCCACTCTGGCAAACGGGTTCCTGCTGCCTGCGATCGTCGCGGTTTTGGTGGGTGGGACACCGCTGACAGGTGGTGTGGGCGGAGTGATCAACACCCTGATTGGCACTCTGATCGTGGCTGTGATCCGGTCTTCGATGCTTTATTTTGAGGTCGACGCGACGCAACAGCAGATGGTGTTTGGCCTTATTCTGATTGTGGCCATCGCACTGACCATCGACCGAACCAAGCTGAGGGTTGTGAAATGACCCCGACCATGCGAGCGGCGGTGCTGACCGAACCCGGTCGGTTCGAGGTCACTGACGTCGCACGCCCCAACCCAGGCCGGGGTGAAGTTCTGGTTCGCATCATACGGGTCGGGATTTGCGGGACCGACATGCATATCTTTAACGGCCACTACGCGGCCGACAGCCTGCCCCTGATACCCGGTCATGAATTTACGGGCACAATTGCCGAGTTGGGCGAAGGCGTAGCCGGCCTGACGGTTGGTGCGCCGGTTGTGGTCGATATGAATATCGGTTGCGGCACATGCTATTGGTGCCGCCGGAATGAAATCCTGAACTGCCCCGAGATGCAGCAGATGGGTATCACCATGGATGGCGCCTTTGCCGAATACATCTGCGTCCCCGCGCGCCTTGTTATTCCAGCTCCGCAGGACACAGCTGCCGAAGTGTTGGCGTTGACCGAACCTTTGGCCTGTGTTGTGCGCTGTGCTCGTAAAGCCAACATCACATTCGGCCAGTCGGTCGTGGTGCTGGGCGCGGGCCCCATCGGTAACCTGCACGTACAACTCTTGCGCACGATCGGGGCGGCGCCGATCATCGTTGCGGATTTGTCCAAGGCGCGTGTGAACATGGCGCTCGAGGTCGGAGCGGATGTTGGTGTCACCGATCCAGACCAACTGGAACAGGTGGTCAGGGATCATACGGATGGGCGCGGTGCTGATGTGGTGATCGAAAGCGTTGGCCTGCCTGCTCTTTATAAACAGGCCACCAAACTGGCTCGAAAAGGGGGTCATATCGCGGCCTTTGGACTGACTGGTGCAGGAGAGACCCTGCCTGTCGATATCCTGCAAACCATCCTGCAAGAGAATTCGATCAAAGGTTCTGTCGCTGGGATGGGGCAGGATATGCATGACGCGCTGACCCTGTTGACCCACGGTCGGATAAAAACTGAACGCTTTATCCAAGCGATTTATCCGCTGGATCGCATTCAGGAAGCCTTCGACAGTTTCCAGGATCGTCCGACTGATCTGAAAACCCAAATAACGATGACGTAAACGCCAGAGAGGGAGGAGCTCAGCATGACCGTCGAAGTCTATACATCCAAACCAGAAGGCATGATCCCAAACAGCCGTTTTCCCCTGCTGATCCATCGAGGAGCGATCCCAGGTGGCGGCGTGGATGCCGTCAAGGCCCGGTTCCGCGCAAATGGCTGGGGCAACAACTGGGAATACCCGGGCGTTTACGAGTACCCGCATTTCCATTCGACATCTCATGAATGTCTGGGATGTGCGCAAGGCTGGATGGAGTTTAACCTATCTGTGGAAGGTTGGACTCGGGTCCGGATCGAGGCTGGCGATGTTATCGTCATGCCTGCGGGTGTCAGTCATGAGATGGTCGGACGATCCGACGACATCATGATGTGTGGCGGTTACGCCGGGGGCCGCGACTGGGACAATATTCAAGAGGCTTTTTTGACTCCGGAAATGTTCCAGGCGGCCGCCAAACGGATCATGATGCTGCCGATTCCGGATAAAGACCCTGCGACCGGTGAAATTCTGCACCAATGGCATGACGCGCCGTCCTCGGTGGATGGTGGGTGGAACGATTTCCGCGATGGCCTGGACGCCTCAGCCTGACGCATTTTTCGGAGCCCCAACAATGGACCAAAACGCACAGATACTTACACCGCCTTCCGAGCCCCGTGAATTTGGGTTCTTCATGGACGGCAAATGGGTTCCCGCCGGTGATCGCGACGTGTTCGAGCGGTCCTCGCCGGGTCATGGCGTGCCGGTCACGCGCATCCCGCGCTGTACCGAGGATGATCTGAACGAGATCGTCGCATTGGCGCGCACGGCGTTCGATGATCGCCGCTGGTGCGGGTTGTCCGGGTCGGACCGCGCGGCTGTTTTATTGAAAGCGGCCGATCTGATCCGCCAGCGCACCGATGAGATCGCCTATTGGGAAACGTTGGAGAACGGCAAGCCCATCGCGCAGGCGCGGGGCGAGATTGGCGGTTGCGTTGGTATGTTCGAATTCGCTGCCGGTCTGGCGCGAGCTTTGCATGGGGAGAGTTTCAACAACAGCGGCGATGGCGCGTTGGGCATTGTCACCCGTGAGCCGGTTGGCGTTGTCGGTCTGATCACGCCTTGGAACTTCCCTTTCCTCATCCTGTGCGAGCGGGTGCCGTATATTCTGGCCTCTGGTTGCACCATTGTCGCAAAACCCTCTGAAGTGACAAGCGCAACGACTCTGCTGTTGGCCGAAATCCTGTCCGAGGCGGGCTTGCCGGATGGTGTGTTCAATGTGGTCACCGGATCAGGCAGCGTGATCGGCCAGAAGCTGGCGGAACACATGGATGTGGATATGCTGTCCTTTACCGGCTCGACCGCTGTTGGCCGCTCGGTCGTTGCGGCGGCGGGGCAGAGCAATTTTAAAAAGCTGGGGTTGGAACTGGGCGGTAAGAACCCGCAGATTGTCTTTGCTGATGCGGACCTTGAAGATGCAGCCGATGGTGTGGCCTTCGGCATCGCGTTCAACACCGGCCAGTGTTGCGTTTCCGGTGCGCGCCTTTTGGTCGAACGCTCGATTGCAGAAAAGTTTGCAGGCATGGTCGCTGACAAACTGCGCAAGGTTCGCGTGGGCGATCCGTTGGACGAGCGCACCCAGGCGGGCGCGATCACGACAGACGCGCAGAACCGCACCATTCTGTCCTACATCGCCAAGGGTCAGGAAGAGGGCGCGACCCTGCTGATCGGGGGCGGAACGCCCGAAATCTCGGGCGGGCAATATATCGACCCGGTGGTATTCACTGATGTGACCAACGGCATGGCCATAGCGCGCGAAGAGATTTTCGGCCCGGTTCTGGTTGTGATCCCGTTTGATACGATTGACGAAGCGATCTCGATTGCCAACGATACTGAATACGGTCTGGCGGCAAGTGTTTGGACCAAGAATATCGACAAGGCACTGACCATCTCTCGTCGCGTTCAGGCCGGACGGTTCTGGGTCAACACAACTTTGGCTGGGGGGCCCGAACTGCCGATTGGCGGGTTCAAAGCATCTGGTTGGGGCCGAGAGGCTGGGATGCACGGCGTTGAGGAATATACGCAGATCAAGTCGATCCATGTCGAGATCGGCAAGCGGTCGCATTGGGTAGAGTAATGGCAAACGGATTTGACTATATCATCGTTGGCGGCGGATCAGCGGGCTGTGTTTTGGCCAATCGCCTGACCGAAGACGGCGCCGTCAGGGTGCTGCTGCTGGAGGCCGGCGGAAAGGACAATCACCCGTTGATCCACATGCCTGTGGGCTTTGCCAAGATGACGGACGGGCCGCATACGTGGGGTTTTAACACCGTCCCGCAAGTCAACGCCAATAACCGCGAGATCCCCTATGCTCAGGGCCGGGTGATCGGTGGTGGAAGCTCGATCAATGCCGAGGTGTTCACGCGCGGCAACCCGGTCGACTATGACCGTTGGGCCAATGAGGAAGGGTGCGAAGGCTGGGCCTTCAAGGACATCCAGAAGTACTTCATTCGGTCCGAACGCAATGCAATCCTGTCCGGAGACTGGCACGGGACCGAAGGGCTTTTGGGTGTGTCCAACATCCCGGACCCGCAAGAGATGACCCGCGCCTTTGTACGCTCGTGCCAAGAGGCAGGCATCCCGTATAACCCCGACTTCAACGGGGCGGTTCAGGAAGGTGCAGGCGTTTACCAGACGACCACTTGGAATGCTAAACGATGCTCGGCTGCTGTGGGATATCTGAAACCGGCGATGTCGCGCGGGAACCTGACGGTCAAGACAGGATGTCAGGTGCATCGGATTGTCATCGAAAATGGGCGGGCGACCGGAGTGGAATTTGATCAGGGCGGACAGGTTGAAACCGCATCGGCGGATCAGGAGGTGCTGGTCACTTCGGGCGCGATCGGAACACCCAAGCTGATGATGCTGTCGGGTGTCGGCCCCGCCGTGCATCTGCGCGAGCACGGGATCGAGGTTAAACAAGATTTGCCCGGAGTGGGTGAGAACTTGAATGACCATTTCGGCATCGATATCGTGGCCGAACTAAACGGGCATTATAGTCTGGACAGGTACAACAAGCCTCATTGGGCGGCTTGGGCAGGAATACAGTATTACCTGTTCGGATCGGGGCCAGTGGCCTCGAACGTGGTTGAGGGCGGGGCGTTTTGGTATGGCGACGACACGGCCCCCGTGCCGGATTTGCAATTTCATTTCCTTGCAGGTGCCGGTGCCGAGGCCGGGGTGCCCAGTGTGCCCAAGGGCAGCTCAGGCATCACGCTGAACTCATACACTGTGCGTCCCAAGGCCCGTGGGACAGTGCGCCTGCGGTCAAACAAGGTCGAGGATATGCCGCTGGTCGATCCCAATTTCCTGGGTCACCCGGATGATCTGAAAATCTCGGTCGAAGGGGTGAAACACAGTGTCGAGATTTTCCGGCAGAAGAGTCTGCAAAACTATATTCGTAAGATCCACTTCCCGGATGACACTGTGAAAACACAGGCCGAGTACGAGGCCTATGCCCGCCAATATGGCCGGACGTCTTATCACCCGACATGTACCTGTAAAATGGGTGTGGATGAGATGGCTGTCGTTGACCCGCAAATGCGGGTGCGCGGGATTGACGGGCTGCGGATCTGCGACAGTTCAGCTATGCCCAGCCTGATTGGGTCTAACACGAACGCACCGACGATCATGATGGCCGAAAAAGCGGCGGACATGATCCGGGGCAATCACTGAAATCGATTTACCTCCCCGAACTGGCGGCGCCTTGAATGGGCGCCGCTTTTTTCTTTAGTCCCAATCGGGGGCCCAAGGCACCAAGTCCTCGGTGACGATCCGATAACCTACCTGGGTCATGGCGTCGATCCGATCCATATCGACGTTGGACAAGATGAAATCCATCACGTCAAAATTGGCCTGAATGTTGGCGCGTTTTGTAGACATGGTGTTGATCGGAACACCCTTTTGCAAAATCCAACGCAACACGACTTGTCCGGCGGTTTTTCCGTAGCCTTGACCGATCTCGGCAAAAATCGGGTGCTTGAAAACCTCTCCACGCGCCACTGAGCAATAGGACGACAAAGGGATGCCCGTTTCAGAGGCGGCTGCCAGAAGCACATCTTGGTTCAGCAGCGGGTGAAATTCGACCTGATTGGACACGATCGGTGTTTCGATTATCTTGACTGCGTCTCGCATCATCTGCGCGGTATAGTTTGAGACGCCGATGTTCTTTGCCAGACCCTTTGCATGAGCCTGTTCAAGCAATTTCAAAGATGGCGCGATGTCACCCCCTATAGGTGGCCAGTGCAGCAGCAGGACGTCCACGTAATCAAGGCGAAGCTTCTTCAAGCTTTCTTCCACGGATGGCAGGAACGCGTCGTCACTGAAATTGTCCGGATGCACTTTGGTCGTGACGCACATTTCATCTCGTTTCAGGCTAATTTCGGCCAGCGCGTCACCGGTTTCCTTTTCATTTTCATACATTTGAGCGGTGTCAAAGGACCGATACCCGATCTCGGCTGCAATCGCCATCGAATCGCGAAGTTCTGCTCCGGTCAGGGGGAATGTGCCGAAGGTACGCTGATAAGTGTTTTGAAAATAGATGTTCACGGTGATCCTCCCAAAGAACAAACTCAGTAAGTAACTTATTAGTTACTTGAGGTTCGGTCAATTCCCTTGTTTTGGTTATTTTTGTTGCTTTTCGGTGCACCTGAAGGCATAACTTATAACCAATTAGTTACTTTCGTGAGGATCGCATGAGCAAGCAGATGACGGCACGCGAAGCGGCAAATCTTGTACCCGATGGTGCGACGGTCGCGGTGAATTCTTCAAGTGGTTTGTGTTGTCCGGATGCAGTTCTGAAAGGCCTTGGCGAGCGCTTTGATGAAGAGGGTGCGCCAACAAATCTGACGACCATTCATCCCATAGCTGCAGGTGACTTTTTTGGCACGAAGGGGGTAGATCATATTGCCAAACCGGGTCTGCTAAGTCGGATCATTGGTGGTTCTTACCCATCGGGGCCGAGCAATGCGGAACCGCCGCTTGTCTGGCAGATGATCACGGGCGAACAGGTGCGCGCGTATAACGTACCGTCGGGTATTATCTTTGATATGCTGCGCGAGGCTGCCGCCAAACGTCCGGGTGTCCTGACCAAAGTTGGTATGGAAACCTTTGTTGACCCCGAGATCGAGGGCTGCGCAATGAACGCCGCTGCCCGTGCCGAGCCCATCGTGAAACGGATGGAGTTCGAAGGCGAAGACTGGCTGTATTTCAAATCAATGGCGCCGAATGTGGCGATTATTCGGGCTACCACAGCCGATGAAAAAGGTAACCTGAGTTTCGAACACGAGGGGGCCTATCTGGGCGCGATGGAGATGGCCCTGGCGGCGCGCAACAACGGTGGCGTGGTGATTGCTCAGGCCAAACGCATCGCGGCGGCAAGAAGTATCCGACCACATGACGTGCACGTACCCGGTATTTTGATCGACGCGATTGTCGAAGCGCCCGACCAGTTACAGACCACGGCTACGGAATACGACCCGGCAATTTCGGGCGAATTGACCCGCCCGATCGAAAGCTTTCGAACGGCCGATTTCAATGTCGGGAAAGTCATAGCGCGCCGCGTTGCGAAAGAGTTGAAGGATGGTTGGGCCGTAAATATCGGGTTCGGCATCTCGGCCAACGTTCCGCGTATTCTGGTCGAAGAGGGTTTGCATGGCTCGGTCACATGGATGATCGAGCAGGGCGCGGTTGGCGGGGTTCCATTGTTGGATTTCAAATTTGGCTGTTCCGCCAATGCCGAGGCCTTTGTGCCGTCGCCACATCAATTCTGTTATTTCCAGGCGGGCGGGTTTGATGCCTCGCTGCTGTCTTTCCTCGAGGTGGACAAACACGGCTCGGTCAACGTCTCGCGTCTGTCAGCCATTCCGCACCGGACCGCCGGAGCAGGAGGGTTCGTGGATATCACAGCGCGGGCGCGCAAGATCGTTTTTTCTGGCAACTTCAACGCAGGAGCCAAGATGACAATTGAGGATGGTCAGCTGAAAATTCTGAAAGAGGGGAAAGTGGCCAAGTTTGTGGATGAGGTCGATCAAATCTCATTTTCAGGTAAGCGGGCACAGATGCAGGGGCAGGACGTGACATACGTGACCGAGCGCTGCGTGATCAAGCTGACCGAAAAGGGCCTCATGGTGACCGAGATCGCGCCCGGGCTGGACCTGCAACGCGATATTCTGGATCAGGCGGCGACACCCTTGTTAGTTTCAGATGACCTTGTCCGGATGGACGCGGCCCTGTTTGACCCGGCCCTGATGGGCCTGCAACTCGCGGCGGGCTAATGGAGCATTTCCTTCTGGATATTCGGGACGGCATCGCGCGGTTGACCCTTAACCGCCCCGAGCGCCTGAACGCCATGGATGAGGCGATGATGGATGCGCTCATGGCGCTGTGCCGTCAGATCGAACACACCCAGGACGCGCATGTTGTGATCCTGACCGGTGCGGGAAAGGCGTTTTGCGCAGGGGGCGATATCGACGCGTGGTCCAGCCAATCGGCGGACACCTTCGGCCGCCATTGGCTCCGCGATGGGCATCAGGCGCTGGATGCCCTGACGCGGCTGCGACAGCCTGTGATTGCGGTGTTGAACGGGCATGTTTTGGGCGGTGGTCTGGAACTTGCGGCGTGCGCCGATTACCGCATTGCCGAGGATCACATTCAGATCGGACAGCCTGAACCGGGGCTGGGGATCATTCCCGGCTGGTCCGGCACTCAGCGCGCGGTCCGGCGGTTCGGTGCCCAGCTTGTCCGGCGCATGGCGCTGTTCGGCGAGCAGCTCTCGGCCCATGATGCGTTGACCGCGGGGATTGTGGATCAGGTCGTCGAAAAAGGGCACGGCCTTTCCGCTGCGGATGAGCTGGCCAACCGGATGCGCCATCGAGGGCCGGTGGCGACAGAGCTTGTAAAAATGCTGATCAACGCCGCTGAGGGCGAGGAACGTGAGCGTGTTTTCGAAGCGCTGGCAGGTCGGATCGCCGCCGTCCAACCCGAGTTGAAAACCGGTTTGGCCGCGTTCAAGGATCGCAAAAAACCTGATTTCTGGTAAGCATCAAATCATGAGGGCCTAAATATGATACGTCACCTTGTTCACCTGCGCTTTGAGGACGACGTGTCCGACGAAGAAAAGGCCACGCTCTATCGGGATCTGGCCGGTCTTTCGGGTCATATCGAGGGCATTCTGGATTTTCAAAGCCGAAGCAATGTGTCGGTCGAGACCGATCTGGTGCGGGGCTTCAATGACATGTTCTGGTTTGACTTCCGCGACGAGTCCGTGCGCGATGTTTATCTGGTCGACCCTGCGCATCAGGAGGTCGGAGGCCGGATCGTGGCCAAAACAGTCAATGGCCCGGACGGTGTATTCGTGTGTGATATCGAGGTGTAGAAGACGCGGCTAAACCAAGGTCAGCAACAGGTGCGGAACCGGTCCACGATTACGTCCAATACCTCGTTTGGGTCGCGTTTCCACCAGTTGCCGGCCGAGAAGATCTCGACTTCGCACAACCCTTTGTAGCCTGCGTGTTCTACAGCGGAGCGTAGGGCCCGAAGATCCGCGACACCGTCGCCCATCATGCCGCGATCCAGCAGGATATCCGTGGTATCGGCCAGCCAGTCACACAGGTGATAGCCCAGAATGCGCCCGTTCGCGCGTCGCGCCAATGTATCGGCCAGTGTGGTGTCCCACCAGACATGATAAACGTCGACGGCAATGCCCACATTCGGTGCGCCTATCGCATCGCAGACATTCAAAGCATCTGCTGCTGTCATCAGGCAAGTGCGGTTGCCCGCGGTGGCGGGGTTCAGCGGCTCAAGCGCCAGGTTTACGCCGCGGTCGGCCGCATAAGCTGCGGCCCGTGCGACGCGGTCCGCCAGGATTTTCTGGCTGTCCAGAACGCCCTTGGTGCCAGGCTCTGGTCCGCCCGTGACAATGGTTAGGACATCCGTGCCAAGCCCTGCGGCCTGATCGATGGAGAGGTAAAAGTCATCCATGATCTGCTGGTCCGAGGGCAGCGCCAGTGGTCCGGTCAGGAACGGAGTCCGGCATAGGCCAACCACTTGCAGCCCGGCAGCGCGGACCCTGTCGCCGATCTCGGCCTCGCGTCCGCCCAGTTCTCGCCGCCAGAAGGTGATGCCTCCATACCCACGCGCGGCACAGGCGTCGATGATCTGCTCGGGTGACCATCCCGCACCAAACCCGTCCAGATTATGGCCCAGCGTCGCGGTATTCAGCGCGAGTGCAGAATGATCCTGCGAGAAATCGCGCATCTGGATCAGACCCCGTAGAGTTTCAGCATGTGGCGCATCCGTTCGACTGCCAGATCGGGATCGCGCAGCAAACCGCATTCGTCAGCCATTTTAAAACAGTCAGTAAAATAGGGCAGAGACCGCGTTGCCTGCGCCCCATTCAGCATGATGAAGTGATCCTGAAACCCGTTCAGCCAGGCCAAGAATACTACGCCCGTTTTATAATATTGTGTGGGTGCCCGAAAGATATGACGCGCTAGCGGCACAGTGGGGTCCAGCGTGGCGCGAAAGGTTGCCGCGTCACCTTCGCTCAGTTTGCTGACCGCATAGGCGGCCGCTGGGGCAAGTGGATCGAAGATTCCAAGCAAGGCATGAGAATATCCCTGATCATCACCTTCGATCAGTTCGGGGTAATTGAAATCGTCGCCGGTATACATCCGAACGCCAGCGGGAAGGCGGCGACGCATGATGACCTCTTTTTCAGCGTCTAGCAGCGAGATTTTGATCCCGTCCACCTTGTCTGCATTTGCGCTGATAACGGTCAAAGTGGTGTTCATCGCATCTTCAAACGCGTCGGAACCCCAGTACCCGGTCAGTTGTGGATCAAACATCTCTCCCAACCAGTGCAGGATGACCGGTTCGTCACAGGCGGCCAGAACATCGCTGTAGACCGAGATATAGTCCTCTGCACCCCTGGCAACCCTGGCCAGCGCACGCGATGCCATCAGGATAATGCGACCGCCAATCTTTTGGATAGCTTCGACCTGCTGCAGGTAGGCGCGGCGCACGTCGTCCAACGTCTTGGCATCTGCAGGATCAAGGTGGTCGGTGCCGCACCCATTCCCAACCAAGGCATCCGGCAGTTCCTCTTTGGTGCGCCGGATCAGTTCCAATGCGCCTGTCCAGTCCAGACCCATGCCGCGTTGGGCGGTATCCATCGCTTCGGCAATGCCCATCCCCATATCTGCAAGATAGCGTCTGAACTCCAACGTCTTTTCCCAGTCCACATGGGCTGGACCCGTGGGGTCGTGGTCGCCGAACGGGTCTGCAACCACATGCGCCGCAGAATACAGCACCCGTGCGGAATTCGGCGTCAGTTTCGAGGGCGCAACCGGCGTGCCTGTCAGGTGATAGTCCTGCAAAGCGCCGGTTGTATCGGGAAGCTGAATTTTCATCGAAACACCTTAGAACCGAGGGACCAGCATACCGGCATCCGCCGAGATCGCCTGTCCGGTTGTGTAGGGAAGCTTGCCGCTGGCCAAAGAGGCTATGATGCGCCCCATATCTTCGGGCTGGCCGACGCGGGGAAACAGGGTCAGGCCATCTTTGGCGCGCTGATCATACATCTCGATCACCGGTGCGGTCATATCGGTTGAGATCAGCCCGGGCTGCACGTCATAGACCGCGATATTCTCTTGGCCCAATCGCACTGCAAAGGTTTTCGAGATCATCGCAGCGGCTGCTTTCGAGGCGCAGTATTCCGCACGCGGGGCCGCCACCGCCACGGCGTTGGATGAGGTGACATTAACGATGCTGTGGAACGCGTCGGCGTCACGCGTGCGGCTTAGCAGCCGCTTGGCGAAGGCTTGCGACAGAAAGAACATCGCTTTGGTATTCACAGCCATGCAGCGATCATAGCTTTCTTCGGTCACTTCAAGAAGATCACCGCGTTGCATAACACCAACGCCTGCATTGTTTACCAAGGTCGTAAGCGGGCCGATTTCTGCCTCGATATCCGCCAGCTTGCTATCGTGCAAGCCGATATCGGACACGTCGAAAGGTGCCGTGACGACCGGTACGCCCATGGCGCGAATGGTTTCTGCGGCAGCTGCAAGTTCGTCATCCGCCACGGGGCTGTTCAGGGCGATCGAGAACCCCTCCTGCGCCAGTGCAACCGTAGCGGCCAAACCGATCCCACGGGACGACCCGGTCACAAGTGCGGCCTGAGGTGTCATGCTGCGGCCCCTTTCGCCAATAGCTCTCGTGCGATGATCATACGCTGAATTTGATTTGTGCCTTCGTAAATTTGCGTGATCTTGGCGTCCCGGTAAAGGCGCTCGACTTCGAACCCCCGGATATAACCTGATCCGCCAAACACCTGCACCGCGTCCGACGATCGTTGCACGGCCATATCCCCAGCAAAACACTTGGCCATCGAGCACGCCTTGGTCGCATCCAGCCCAGCGTCGATCTTGTAAGCAGCTGAATGTACCAGCAGCCGGGCCGCTTCAACATCTTTGGCAATATCGGCCAACAGCCATTGAACGCCTTGGAAATCCGCAATTTGCTTGCCGAATTGCTTGCGTTGTTGGGCATAATCAGTGGCGGCCTCCAAGCCAGCCTGACCAATCCCAACGGCCAACGCAGCTATGCCGACGCGACCCTTGTCCAGCACGCTCATCATCATGTGGAACCCGCGCCCCTCAGTGCCCAACAATGCGTCGGCGGGTAGTCGGACATCGTCAAAGGACAAGGGGCCAACCTGACTGGCGCGCTGGCCCATCTTGATCTCTTTCGGTCCCCGCGTCACACCTGCTGCGTGAAGATCGACGACAAAGATCGACATGCCGCGATGACCGGCTTCGGGATCCGTTCTTGCAAGGACAAAGCCCAGATCAGCCACGGGCGCGTTGTGAATCCAGATTTTACCGCCATTCAGAACCCAGCTGTCCCCAGTGCGTACGGCGGTTGTTCGGATGCCGGACACATCCGTGCCAGCCTCCGGTTCCGTGATACAGTAAGCGGGGCGCAATTTGGCAGTCAGCAGGTCAGCCAACCACTTACCCTGTTGGTCCGCGGTGCCGTGGCGCACCAGCAAGGTGGTGACCAGCTCCAGCAATCCACACTGATCCGCAATGGACGCATAGCCGCGCGAAAGCTCTTCCATCACCAGTGCGTAGGTGATCGTGTCAAAGCCGGGTCCGCCCATTTCTTCTGGAACGCAGATTCCAAACAGGCCCAGCTCGGCCATTTGGTCGTAGATTTCGGCTGGAAAGCGGGAATCCCGATCCAGCTCTTCGGCCAGTGGTCGGATCACATTGTCGGCGAACTGGCGGGTCATGTCCCGGACCTGAATGTGGGTTTCCGTGAGAAACATAGTTGCGCCCCATAATGTAACTAATCAGTTACTAATATGCGTTGCACCCCTGCTGCGTCAAGTGGGTTGATCGCGTCAGTCGATTGCGATAAATAACCAAACAGTTACTTATTTGAAGTGCAGTTGGGCGGGCGTAGGCTTGCTTTAAGGAGGCTTGCATGAATCCGTACACAAAAAACAAATTTGGCCGCGTCGATCTGGAGGTTACCGCATTTGGCTTTGGTACCGCGCCCATCGGGAACATCTTTCGTGAGATCGACGAAGAGACTTCGGATGCGATGATCCAGCATTCGTGGGACAAAGGCGTTCGGTATTTCGACACCGCGCCAATGTATGGCCACGGACTTTCGGAGTTGCGAACAGGCCAAAGCCTGCGCTGGAAGAACCGGGACGATTATGTGTTGTCATCCAAAGTTGGCCGCGTTCTGAAACCGGCCAAACGCAGTGATATCAATTTTGAACCGTGGACCAATGCGGCCCCATTCACGATGCATTTCGATTATACCTATGACGGTGTCATGCGATCCTTCGAGGACAGCCTGCAGCGCATGGCGCTGGAGCGGATGGATATTTGCTTCATCCACGATATCGACGTCTTTACCCGCGGCGACGAACAGCCTGAGGTGTTCAGACAGGCGATGGATGGGGCTTGGAAAGCACTGGATTCTTTGCGCGATCAGGGTGTCGTCAAAGCCATTGGCGTTGGGGTGAATGAATGGGAGGTCTGCCACGCCGCACTCGAGCAGCGAGACTTTGACTGTTTCCTGTTGGCCGGGCGCTACACGCTGCTAGAACAGGATGCATTGGATAAGTTCCTGCCTTTGTGTGAACAACGTGGCGCTGCCGTGGTTGTAGGCGGTGGTTTCAACTCGGGCATTCTGGCAACGGGCGCCAAAGACGGGGCCAAATATAACTACGCTCCAGCCCCGGTCGAGATTATGGAAAAAGTTCGCAAGATCGAGGCGGTCTGTGCAGACTACGACGTGCCATTGCCCGCCGCTGCATTGCAATTTGTTGTAGCGCACCCGGCAGTTCCCACCTTTATGGCAGGCACCCGCACGGTCGAACAACTGGACCAGAATCTCAACTGGTTCAGCCACAACATTCCGGCTGCCTTCTGGGCGGATCTGAAAGCCAAAGGGTTGTTGCGCGAGGACGCGCCTGTTCCACAATGACCAAAGGGCTTTCAGCGGGGCAATACGGGTATAACGACCTAAAGGTCGGCGACGTGATGAAAACCGGTTCTGCGACTATCACGACGGACTTGATATCGTCCTTTGCTGACCTGACCGGAGACAGATACGCCTTGCACATCGACGACGACGTGGCGCGCGGGCTTGGGTATAAGGCCCGCGTTGCTCATGGGCTGTTGGTGCTATCGGTTGTCGATGGGCTCAAGTTTCAATCGGATGCGAAGCCGGCAGGTCTGGCGTCGCTTGGGTGGAACTGGCGTTTTGAGCAGCCTGTTTTTGCCGGAGATGAAATCAGAGCCGAGTTGACTGTAACCGCGAAACGCCTGACGTCATCGCAAAGCCGTGGCATCATCACGTTTCAGTTCAGTGTGTTCAATCAGCACGATCAAATAGTGCAATCGGGCACCAATGATCTGATTTTTGACCTGTAGGTGGAGGCGATATGGTTGTTTCGATCCCTAGGCGCGTAATTTCCCAGATGGCGGCAAATAAGGCTGTCCAAACGGCCTTGGCGTTTGCTGATGAAAACGGGTGGAATGTCGCTGCGATCGTGGTCGACCTGAACGGGGATATGATCGCGGCGGGCCGCATGGACAAAACCCCCGCAGCCGTTATGGCTTTCGCAATGGATAAGGCCCGAACAGCTGTGTTGGGGAAACCCACAACCGAATTCGCCAAGCGTATGTTGTCCAGCGCCGAATTGAACCTTGGCATGGTCAACCGTCCGGGTCTATGTGCTTGGGACGGTGGCTTGCCGATCCGCGAGGATGGCGAGTTGATAGGTGCAATCGGTGTGTCGGGGGCGGCCGGACCTGACGATGTTAAATGCGCCACAGCGGGCTTGGCGTCTATTGGGCTATAATTCGGCAGTGTTTGCACGCAGGACATTCACGAACAAAAGAGTCACGGGCACGTCTGTCTTTCACGCCGATAATGCGTCCCATTCCAAACCGAACTTTTGCAGGTATTTGCGTAAACGATCTGCGTCGTTTTGGGTTGTCCTCTTTTGACGGGATACGGCAAATAGTGTGCGGCCTGCCGCGCTGAGGCTAGGCGAATTGCGGCATGTTTGAATTACCTTGGCCAGTTGGGCCAGATCGAACGGATCGATATCGTCGACCGCCGGTCCCAGAAGATCCCTGACCAATGCAAACTCGGCATCCTGCGCCGAGGCGCGCCAGTCAGATTGCAGGGTCCGGATTTCCTCGGTCACCATGGAACGCGTTATGCGCCCTCTGGGCGCTAGGGTGCACAACCGTTTCACTGAACTGCTAAAATCGCGGAAGTTTCCCGGCCACGGAGTCGCGGGGTTGGTGGCGAACCGGACGAAAGCGTCGCGTGCGTCGACATTGAAGCCGACCTGAGTACCCATTGACCGTTCAGCCCGCCCCAGTTCGAAAGCAAGATTGGCCTCGACATCTTCGCGGCGGTCGCGCAACGCAGGCAACGTGAAGCTCCACATATTCAGACGAGCCAGCAAGTCAGAGCGAAAAGCGCCTTCGGCGGACAACCCTCGCAGATCTCGGCTTGCGCCTGCTATGACCTGAAACCGGGTGGACACCTCGTGATCCGAGCCCAAAGGATAGAACCGCCCCGTTTCAATTGCATGCAACAGGATTGATTGTTCGTTCCATCCAAGTTCGTCAATCTCATCCAGAAACAGAACACCCCCATCCGCTTCACGCAATAGCCCGCTGCGTTCTGTTCCTGCCTGACCCGTAAAACTGCGCCGCTGCCCAAACAGTGTTGCCATGGCATCGGGGCCATTCAATGTGGCGCAATTGACGTGAACCATCCGGCCCTTGACCCGCCGCCGATCCAATTTGAGGTTATAGATCCGCTGGGCCAGTTCTGTCTTTCCGGTGCCGGTTTCTCCTAGCAACAGGATGGGTTCGTTCGAGTTGCTGGCGATCAGCTCTATCCGGTCAATCAGCGCGTTATATCGCGGATTGCACGTTTCAATTCCGCCCTTCAATTGGTCGCTGTATTCGCGTGACAATTGGTCGAAGCGCTGCTGCAGGGCGTTGTACCTGCTGAGGTCAAGGTCAATGATGTCGAACTTAGGGATGGCGTCATCCGGTCCGGGTGGCCCGGTCTGGATCAGTCGCGCGGGGATATGGCGACTTTCAGTAAGCAAAAACCAACAGATTTGTGCCACGTGGGTGCCGGTGGTCAGATGGACGTGATACTGCTCGCGATCTTCGTCGAACCCATAGGCGCGGGCAAAGTCGAAAAGCTTGCCGTAGACCTCCTGAAAATCCCAAGGATCGGCCAGGTCCATACGACGCAACAGAACCTCGGTTTGGGGTGACAGCTCTTCGATCTCGCGTTTTACCTGATGGGCGAGGCGATTGAACTTGTGGTCGTGCAGCAACTCAAGCCGATCGACGTTGAATTGGTCATGGATGGTCAAGCTGGGCGTCGGTTTCCAGCGCCGCTTCTTGCCCATGTCCAGCTGCGTTCCTAGGAATCCAATGACAACGTTTTTCATAGTCTATCTAAATTTATATCTTACGATCTTGTTGTATCGTAACGCTGGTTGTCTATTTCATCAATAGTCATAAATATTAATTAAAAACAATAAGATACGACGTTTTTCTTTTCTTTTCTTATCGTGAGCCGTTCCGTGCCAAAACATCCTCACAAACCAATGAGGATAAGGAAATGGCGAACAAATCCGTGTTTGCATCGTTGAAGGGCCGGTTGCTGCCAAAGGCAACTGCAGTGAACGCTCATGGCGCTCCGGCTTATGCGTATTCCGATGCCCATGCTCTGGCACAGGTCGCCGTGACCGGGACCTTCGGAGGCATGTTCTATCAGTCGCCGCAGGAAGAACTGGAATACGTTCTGGATGTGGCTGTAACCGTTGAGCCAAAGTACCTGGCGCAGGCTGCGATCTATGCCCGTCAGTCGGGATATATGAAGGACATGCCCGCTGTCTTGCTGGCTGTTCTGGCCCGGCGTGATCCGGTTCTGTTTCGGGCAGCTTTCGCTCGTGTGGTCGATAACGGCAAGATGCTGCGCACGTTCGTGCAAGTTATCCGGTCGGGTCAAACGGGGCGTAAATCTCTGGGGTCGGCACCGAAAGCGATGGTGCAGACCTGGTTGAACACAGCGTCTGACCGAGCGCTGCTGAATGCCAATATCGGGAATGACCCGTCTTTGGCGGACGTGATCAAAATGGTGCACCCGAAACCGGCCTCGGCCGAGCGGGAGGCGCTGTTTGCCTGGATCGTCGGGCGGCCGTGCAATCTGGCACGGCTGCCGCAGGCCCTGAGGGATTGGATCGCGTTTCGGGAAACCGGCAAGGGTCCGTTGCCGGATGTGCCGTTTCAGATGTTGACGCAACTGGAGCTGACGCAGGCCCAATGGGCGCGGATTGCGCGCAAGGGCTCGTGGCAGATGGTGCGGCAGAACCTGAACACGTTCCAGCGTCACGGCGTTTTCGACGTGGCCCTCAACGTGGATCACGTGGTTGCTTTGTTGCGCGACCCAAAAGCCATCGCCAAGGCACGGGCCTTTCCGTACCAATTGATGGTGGCCTCGCAAAACGTGGTGCCGGAAATGCCGCGCCTGATCGCGGACGCGCTGCACGACGCGATGGAGATCGCCGTGCAGAACGTGCCGCAGGTTGCGGGGCAGGTGGTTGTGTGCCCGGACGTGTCGGGTTCGATGACGTGGTCCGTGACTGGGTATCGTCCGGGGGCGACCTCGGCCGTGCGGCATGTGGATGTGGCGGCGCTGGTGGCGGCGTCCTTCCAACGGATGAACCGCGGGTGTCAGGTGTTGCCGTTCGATTTCGACGTGCGTGATGTGCGTCTGGAGCCGCGCGACACGATCTTGACCAATGCCGAGCGTCTGGCCGCACTGGCCGGAGGTGGGACGAACTGTTCCGCGCCGCTGGCCTGGCTGAACAAGCGTGGTCGCGCACCGAACCTGGTGGTGTTCGTGTCTGACAACCAGTCGTGGGTGGATGCCCGCGCTGGTGGTCAGGCCACGCCGATGTTGAAGGAGTGGGAGGTGATCAAGCGTCGCAACCCGAAGGCAAAGCTGGTCTGCATCGACATCGCCCCATACGGGACCACGCAGGCGCAGACGCGTGCCGATGTGTTGAATATCGGCGGGTTCTCGGATGCGGTCTATGGACAGATCGCGGCTTTTGCCAGCGGTCAAAGCGGCACGGATCATTGGGTCGCTGAGATCGAAAAGATCGACATATAAACAAGGCTCGGGCAGTGCGCTGCCCCGGCCATCAGAACAACATCAGGCAGAATGCCGGTGGGACTACATCGCTGTTACCGATCCGCGCCCGTTGAGGGCGCTGTCTCACCACCCCTTGTCTGTCTGACCCGAACAAATGGACGTGTCTCGGCGAATGCCGGTGGAACTACAGATTATGAATCTCCAGGTCGCGGGTTCGAATCCCGCTCGTCCGAGCCCCACGGGGGACGGACGGTAGCTCAGTCGGGTAGAGCAGGGCGTTTCACCAAACTCTTGTCGTCGAGACCCAAAACGAAAGGACACCCTCGGCGAATGCCGAAGGAACTACATGGCTCTAACCAGGGATAGGTCGAGTGGGTTCAACTCCCCTCCGTGCCGGCGCCCAGACGGCAAACGCATCTGCCCATTCAGATGCGGGGCGGGCCTCCCGAACTGTTTCTTCCCCACTTGTCGCCGGGGCCTGAATTTGAGTGAATATGATGATGGAAAACACATTTGATCCCGTAACGGGCGAACACCTGAAAGACTGGGGACATCGCCCGAGCAAGCAATTCCCCGCCCTGCTGGCGCGCGCGAATGAGATGCGGGCCGAAGGCTTCGGTCTGGTGCGCATCCGGCAGGAGCTGGAGGGCGAGATCCCTCCGATCCCGCCAACTATGGACCTGCGCGCGCCCGGTGAGGTGCAGTTTCACGAGAATATCGACGCCAGTGACCCGGATGAGGAAGACAATGTCGACAAAGTCCGCGAAACGATGACCGCGCTGATGCGGACCCCGACGATTGAGGCCGGGGCGATTATGCCCGATGCCTGTCCGGCCGGTCCGATCGGCACGATCCCGGTTGGCGGCGTCGCGGCGTCGCGCAATGCGATCCATCCCGGGATGCATTCGGCCGACATTTGCTGCTCGGTCATGATCACCGATCTGGGGAATGCTGACCCAAAGGCCGTGCTGGATGCGGCGCAGTCAGTGACGCATTTCGGACCAGGCGGTCGACCGCAGGGCAAGCGCTTCACAACCTCGCTAAAGCTGCTGGATGCGTTCCGTGAAAATCCGTTTCTGGACAACCCGAAATCGCTGCGCATGGCGCAGGAGCATATGGGGACGCAAGGCGACGGGAACCATTTCCTGTTTGTCGGCCGGTCGCGCAAAACCGGGCGGACGGCGATTGTGACCCATCACGGCTCGCGCGGGCCGGGGGCAGTTCTGTATAAGAACGGCATGGCCGCCGCGCATCGCTTCCGCAAGGAGCTGTCGCCGGGTACGCCGAAGCAAAACGCCTGGATTCCGGCTGACACGCAGGAAGGGCGCGACTATTGGGATGCCCTGCAACTGATCCGCAAATGGACCAAAGCCAACCACAACGCGATCCATCAAGCAACGGTTGAGGTCGCGCGTGTGGGCGATGTCGGGGACCGGTATTGGAACGAACACAACTTCGTCTTCAAACGGGGCGATCTGTTCTATCATGGCAAGGGCGCAACCCCAGCGTGGGGTGATTATGCCGCCGATGCGACCGGGCTGACACTGATCCCGCTGAACATGTCCGAGCCGGTGCTGGTCGTGCGCGGCAAGGATGCGGGTCACGGTCTGGGCTTCAGCCCACATGGGGCGGGGCGGAATTTCTCGCGTTCCGAACATAAGCGCCGGATGGGGTCCGTCACGCCGGATGAGATGCTGAAGGCGGAAACCGAAGGTCTGGATATTCGCTTCCATGCCGGCGGTGTGGATGCCTCGGAACTGCCGTCCAGCTATAAAAGCGCGGACAGCGTTGTGGCCCAGATCAAATCCTATGATCTGGCCGAGATCGAGGACTATATCGACCCCTACGGCTGTATCATGGCTGGTGATGTGCCGCCTTTCTGGATGAACAGGAAGAAAGGCCGCAGGTAGCTGCGGCCTTCGTCATTTGTACGCGTTGGTCGGGATTTTGATGAAGCCCTCATTTGTATCTAGCTCGGTCGTTCCCGAAAGCTCTAGTCAGCTATGCTTAGCCAGCTGGTTGGGGTAATAACCAGCCCGGCCAACGTCTGCGGGTCGCAGTTGATTTAGGTTAAATCCTCAACCCGTGCGTCAGGTGCATTTCGTTTAACGGATTCGATCCCGTTGTCGCGTGCAGAGGTGGTTGTGTAGCTTTCGCTTGTGCCGATTACCTGACCATTGCTGGCTTTCAGATTGAACATATGGCCACCGGATTTGGTTTCCTTGCGTTCGAATCTTTCGTCGCTTGGTGCGTTTGTCTTGACGGATGAAATACCGTTCTCGGCGCTTGCTTTCTGGACATAGCCTTCGCTGGCCAGAATGATCTCACCGTTTCCGGCTTTCAGCCGAAACCTGAACTCTCCAGCCTTGTCTTTGTAAATCTCAAATTTGCCAGCCATGTGATATCCCTTAATACTATTGCAATCCTTGCTTGCGATGTTGCTACGTTTGCAACGCGGCAACAAGAGTTTTCAGGATATTCAGGGTTTGCACGTGACTAGAGCCGAGATTCATCAAAGACGAGCCGCGATTGCATTGCCCGTCTAATCAGAATTTACCGCAATCAAATGAGCGATTGGTAGGATTTGCGCCGCGATTTGATCTCTGAGTTGCGCGAGTGTCATATCGTCATTCTTGACGAACTCGACGAAAGCCTGATTCAGGGCATTGAAGATCAGCGCACCCAAGTCCGACGCAACAAGGCTTTGGCGCACTTGGCCCCGGTCTTGCAGGGCGGCGATCAACTCGGTCACTTGTGCCGCGAGGCGGCGATCCTGCTCGGCATAGCGCCGACCGCTTGGCGTATTGGGGTGCTCGATTGAGTGCGCGATCGCCGTACGCCACATCTCTTTCGAGAGATATTCGAGGGAGTGGTCGTAATACTGGTAAATCAGACCTAGGATCGCGTCCTCGACGCGTAAAGGTGGATTCGCCAGGATCGGCGCGCCCGCTGTGATGACCTCTTCGACCTCCATGGCGACCGTGGCGATCAGGATGTCCCCTTTGGTTTCATAGTAGTTGTAAACAGTGCCGACCGAGACCTCGGCCATCTCAGCCAGATCTTCGATTTTCACGGACCGATACCCGTGTGACCGGAATTTCGCAGACGCAGCTTCCAGGATGCGCCGCTCGCGCGCCGCCTTTTGCCGCTCTCTTAATCCTGCCATTTGGAAAAACGACCTCGTTTGGCATAAATCTAAGTTTAGAGTTGACTACAAAGGTGAGGCTGTTCAAGTTTTTTGTGACAGACCCGGAAAAAAACAGGGCAAACCGAAATCAACAGGAGATGAAACGAATGCAAATTGGACGTAAAATCCTTGGTGCGTCGGCGCTGGCCCTGATGGCTGGTACGGCCTGGGCCGAAGGCGAACTGAATGCTCTGGTGTGGTGCGACCATACCGATCCCGAACTGATCGCTCCGTTTGAGGCGACGCACAACGTCAAGGTCAATCTGCGGGAATACGAGGGAACGGGGGCGGCACTTGCGCTGCTGGAGCAATCCAGACCCGGCGACTGGGACGTGCTTGTGGTCGACGGGATCGATGTGTTCCGCGCAGTCGAGGCCGGTGTTCTGGCCCCGCTGCCCGAGGGCGCGGTCTCGACTGCGGATTACTTCCCCGAAGTTGTCATGGCCGAAAACAACACAGTTGACGGCGTGACCTATGCCGTGACTGAGAAATTTGGCTACAACACGATCTCGTACAACTCGGCCAAGGTCGATCCCGCAGATATGGAAAGCCTGAGCACTGTCTGGTCCGAGAAATATGACGGGCGGATTTCGATCTATGACTACTACCTGCCCGTGATGGGGCTGGCCGCCATTGCCGAAGGCATTGCAACGGACGCAATTGGCGCGGGAGATTTGGCAAAGATCGATGGTGTCCTTTCAACCATGCGAAGCCGAGCTGCCTCGGTCGCGGGGGTGGTTGCGGCGCAAACGGCACTGGCGACAGGCGAAGTAGATATCGTTGTGGGTGGGGGTGAGTGGCTGACGGCCGTGCTCGCCTCGGAACAGCCGGAACTGACATGGACCATCCCCAAGGAGGGCGCGGTTCGCTGGGCGCAATCCATCGGCGTGGTCGAGGGGGCCAGTAACCCCGATCTGGCGGTTGAGTTCATCAAGTACATCACCAGCCCCGAAGGGCAGGCCCGTCTGGCGACGTCTTCGTGCTTTTGGGGAATGCCCGCAAATGCCAAGGCCGGAGACGTTCTGACCGACGCACAAAAAGACATCCTGCGCTGGGATCAACAGCCTGACTATCTGGCGTTGACACAGCTTTACCCTGCACCGGATGCAGATCTGGACATCGAAATGCAGGATCTGTGGCTGGAAACTCTGCAGCAGTGAACATGTCCAAGGACCAGGTCCGCGGCTGGGGCTTTGTAACCCCGGCCCTGCTGTGGACCATCGCCTTTTTCATCGTGCCTTTCGTTGTGATGGGCGCGATGAGCCTTGCTTCGCTTGAAGGGCGAACGCTTGTTTGGGATCTGTCACTGGCCAACTACGCCATGCTGCTTGAAAAGAAATATCTATGGCGGGCGATCCTGGTTTCGCTGGAAATCACACTGACGGTGACGGTGATCTCGGTCGTGCTGGCATATCCGCTAGCCTGGATCATTGCCTTTCGTGTGTCACCGCGCTGGCAGCGTCTTGCCCTGCTGCTGGCAATCCTGCCGTTCTGGACATCTTATGTGGTGCGATCCTATGCGTGGCTGCTGGTACTGGCACGTGAGGGTGTGGTGAACGAAACGCTGATGTGGATCGGAGCCATCGCCGAGCCGATCACGCTGGCCAATACGCGCTTTGCTACGGTGACTGGCTTTGTACATTTCTTTGTCATGCTTCTGACCCTGACGATCTATGCCAACCTGATCCAGCTGTCCCCGAACTATCGCCGGGCGGCAATGGACCTTGGCGCCAACGCGTTTCAAACCTTCCGGCATGTGATTTTGCCGCTGACCCTGCCCGGTATCGTCACCGGAGCATTCTTGACCTTTGTCCTGTGTATCGGCGACTACGTCACGCCGCAGATTCTGGGCGGCAATACCGAATTGACCGTGCCACAGGTCATCATGGTGCAACTGGGACGGCGTGCGGATTTCCCGCTGGCTTCGGCGCTGGCCATTGTCTTGATGAGCATCGTTGCGCTGGCCTATCTGCTGTCCGCCCGCTGGTTAAGGCTTGACCGGTTATGATGCGCTTTCTGCCCTGGGCGTACCTGATCGCCGCTTTTGTCTTTATCTACCTTCCGGTGGGCGTGCTGGTCCTGTTCTCGCTTCAGGAAGGATCGCTGCCTGTGCCACCGTTCAACGGGCCGTCCCTGCAGTGGTACCAGACCATTCTTGGGGACGAGGATTTGATGGCAGCGCTGCGCAATTCGATCCTTGTCGCGTTCGGGTCGTCTGCGGTTGCCGTAGCGCTTGGGTTTCTGGCGGCATACGGGCTTGCGCGGCACGTTCTGCCGGGATCGGCCCTGATCCGAGGACTGCTGATCGCCCCCCTGACGGTCAGTTACCTGATCGTCGGGCTGGGCCTGCTGATCGTTCTGACGCGCTCGGGTTTTGGCGTTTCGCTTTGGACCGCAGCGATCGGGCATGTGGTCATCAACTTGCCGCTGGCTTTCGCCATCATCTATGCCTCGATGGGAGCGCAACAGCAAAACGCCGAACGCGCCGCCCGTGATCTGGGCGCGTCCGAGCCCAAGGTGATCGCGTTGGTGACAATACCGATGTTACTGCCCTCGATTGCGGCAGCCTTTTTCTTGTCGGTCACACTGAGCTGGGATGAGTTTATTATCTCCTTCCTTCTGACCCGTTTTGACGTCACCTTGCCGGTTGAAATCTGGTCGCTGCTCAGGTCGGGCCTGTCGCCGCAACTGAACGCAATCGGCAGCTTTGTCTTCTTGATTTCAGTTGCGGTTGTGCTGCTGCTGGAACTCACCATCTTTCGGAAAGGCTGCCAATGACCGCGTCTGTCACGTTTTCGCGTCTCAATCACTGGTTCGGTCAGTTTCACGCGCTGTCCGGGATCGACCTGCAGATCGAGGCCGGTGAATACGTGACTCTGCTGGGCCCGTCCGGCTGCGGTAAGACCACTCTTTTGTCGATCCTAGGGGGGTTTCTTGAGCCTACCCAGGGCCGCGTGCTGATCGGCGGTCAGGATATGACCCGTGTAGCGCCGGTCAAACGTCCCACGACCACGGTGTTTCAGGATTATGCCCTGTTTCCGCACATGTCCTTGCGCGACAATGTTGGCTTTGGCCTGCGTATGAGCGGTATGGGTCGGAAAGACCGCCACGCACGCGCCGAACAGATGCTGGATCTGGTTGGCCTGAAGGATGCGGCGCTCAAACGTCCGCATGCCCTGTCCGGTGGGCAACGACAGCGCGTCGCCCTAGCGCGGGCGCTGGCCGTCAACCCGGACGTTCTGCTGCTTGACGAACCGCTGGGCGCGCTGGACCTTAAGCTGCGGCGATCCATGCAGGATGAGTTGAAAAGCATTCAGCAACAGATCGGCACAACTTTTGTCCATGTTACCCACGATCAGGAGGAAGCCATGGCGATTGCCGACCGGATCGTGGTCATGAGCCGGGGCCGGATCGAAGATCACGGTACCCCGGACCGGGTCTACCGCTATCCGGCAACCCTGTTCACGGCGGATTTCATGGGCGAAAATAACCACATTTCAGGTGTGAAATCCGGGGCGGGTGTAGAAACACCGTTTGGACTTTTGCCAACCCTGAACGCCCCGGCCTCGACCAAAGCCGCAATCTGCCTGCGCCCCGAGGATATCCGCGCCGACGATCAAGGCTCGTTCCCGATAGGGCAGGCTACGGTGACGGCGGCGGCGTTTTTCGGAACCTATTGCCGGGCGCATCTGTCGCCGGCCTGTGCCCCTGACCTGAGCCTGACGGCCTATCTGGCCCCTGACCGCCCTTGGGCGCAGGGCGATGTGGTGTCGTTGTCCGCAGATGTCGAGAATTTTCGCCTGTTCGAACCGGAGACCCCCTGATGCAACGCGCGCAACCGCAGGATTGGTACCGCACCACCCGCAAAGGTGAAGACGTCACCTTGATCGATGAGCCTTTCATCACGCCTTTCTATCGTTGCAACATGTGGCATGTGCGCGGGCGCGACCGCGATATACTGGTCGATAGCGGCATGGGCGTTGTGTCACTGCGGACATGGGTGCCTCTGGTGACCGAACGTGCGTTGACGGCGGTCGCAAGCCACACCCATTTCGACCATATCGGCTGTCATCATGAGTTCGAGGATCGCGCGGTCCACAGGGCCGAGGCCGATATTCTGGCCAACCCGACGCGCGTCGCTACGCTGGCCGACCCCTACGTGACGGACGAGATTTTCGACTGCCTGCCGCCCTTGCCCTACCGATCCGACACATATGCGGTCAGCGGTGCGCAGGCGACGCGACTGCTGGACGATGGCGATATCGTCGATCTTGGGGACAGGCATTTCGAGGTGATCCACACGCCGGGTCATTCGCCGGGCGGAATTGCCTTGTGGGAGGCCGCGACGGGCATCCTGTTCTCGGGCGATATTGTCTATGATGGCGAGTTGATCGAAGACACCTATCACAGCAATGCCCAGGACTACTACCGCTCGATGGTGCGCTTGTATGATTTGCCGGTGGAAACCGTGCATGGGGGTCACTTCCCCAGCTATGGTCGAGACCGCCACCGCGAAATCATTCGCGCGTGGTTGGATGGAAAGAACGCGACGACGGCGTAAGGCTTTCAGTTTTTCGCCATGTAGGTCACGACCCCGTTGCAGATCGTAGCCTCAACGGCGGTGTCGCCTGCGTTTCTATCCGTCAGCACCCGGTCCAGAACTACGATATCAGCTAGCATGCCGGGGGCCAGACGCCCGAACTGATCATCGCGGCGGCAGGCATACGCCCCTTCGCTGGTATAGGCGGCTAGGGTATCTTCAAAACTCAGTCGCTCGTCCTTTTGATCGGCGTCCCAGACCTGCCGGGTTAGGGCGATGTCAATGCCGGTCAGAGGTGGCAGGGCGGCAATCGGCCAATCGCTTGAGAAACAGACCCGCGCACCCGCCTCTTTGAGCGTCCGCCACACATAGGCGTCAGGCCATTGGTCCCAGCCGATGATCGAGGCCAGAGGCTCTAGCGGGAAATCCCCGCATCCCGGCGGATGCGGCGGCATGAACGAGGCGACCACATCAAGCGCGGCAAAGCGGGGCCGGTCTGCAGGGTCTAGCAACTCGATATGTTCTATCCGGTGCCGATTGCCCTGCGGGCCGTTGGCAGAGCGGGCGGCCTCATAACCGTCCAACACCACGCGCACGGCCCCATCCCCAATGGCATGAACCGCGATCTGGAACCCGCGCTTGTCCAGTTCCACCGCCAGATCGGAAAATCGGGCCGGGTCATGCAGCGGCGCACTTTTGTGGCCGGGTGTATCGGGGTAGTCCCGCACCCGGTATCCGGTGTGCGCATCCAGCGTGCCGTCCATGAAAAATTTGACCCGGTTGCACCACAGCATCGGGCTGTCCAGCTTACGCCACATCTGCTCGGCAATCTCGATGTTTTCGACGGGTTCGCCGGGCGTGAAGTGATAGGGCAGCTCAAGCCGGCAACACAGATCGCCCTCGGCCTCGATCTCTTGTAGAAGACTGGCCTGATAAAGGTTGCCGTCCATATTGATGATTGTCGTGATACCGTGCTGGGCGCAGTGTTGCAGCCCTTCGCGCATCAATGCCTTGTCGGCCTCGCGCTGAGCTTGCGTCACTTCTTGGGCCGGTTCGACCCCCTCCAGCCCCAGAACCTCGCGCCCACCATGGCGGCCAAGCGCCTGTATCGTGGCAACGGCCGGAGGCTCAATCAGCGTGCCAGTGGCGATCCCGTCCGCGTCCAATTCAATATGCGAACCCGGTCCCAGATCGCGCCCCCGCAACACATCTGCAGCCTGTAGCGCGGCGGTATTTACCCAGCCGTTGTGAAAATCCGCGCTTTGCAGCAACAGCGGGCGATCGGGGTATATCGCGTCAAGAATATGCCGGTCTGGGTTTTGACCACCGTCAAAACTCGCATAGGCCAGACCCTGTGCCACAAGCAAGCTGTCATCTGGGTTTTGTGCGGCGAACTCCCGAATGGCGCGGGTCAGGGCTGCAGTGCCCGTGATCGCCTCAAGCCGTAATACCTTCAGGGAATAGGCGCCGAAAAACAGATGCATATGGCTTTTGATAAAGCCCGGCAGAACCGTTGCGCCCTCGGCGTCGAGGACCCGAGTTTCGACGGTACATAATGCCTTGATCTCTTCCGTTGATCCAACCGCTGCGACCCGATCCCCCGACACGAATATCGCCTGCTGTCGAGGGCCACCGGGCTCCATCGTGCGCAGATCGGCATTCACGATTGCAAGCGAAGAGGTCATGCGCGCGGCTTTCGACTAAGGGTGGGCAAGGTTCAGTGTCACGGCGTCCGACAAATAGGGGTTCTCGTCGCGCGATTGGGCATAGGCATCTGGATCAATCGAAGCCGAGATCACCTGTCCGCCTTCCCCCGCAAAACCCAGCTGCTGACCGTCCGGGGCCACGATCGAGGACATACCCTGATAGGCATAGTTTTCGTCAGAGCTTGCGTGGTTGGCGTAGACGACAAAAACCTGATTTTCAAAGGCGCGCACCGGCACAACCTGTTGCGTGATGAACGCTCCGGCTGGGCCTTCGGCCATCGCTGTTGGCACAATGATCACCTGCGCCCCGGCATGCGCCAACCGACGCACGTTTTCAGGAAATTCGATATCGTAGCAGATCAGAAAACCAAGGGTCAGACCGGCCATTGTGGTCATCACCAAGGACCGCTCGGGCGTCTGGAAGATACCTTTTTCATAGGGGCCATACAGACAGTTTTTGCGATAGATCAGCGGACTATCAGGGTCATCACGGTTGATGATCAAGGCGCTGATATAGCGGGCGTCGCCATCGGCCTCGGGAAAACCCGCGACAAGGCTGACGCCGCTGTCGCGTACGGCTTGGGTCATCCGTTGCACCCATGGCCCATCCTTCGGTTGCGCCAGATCGCGCAGAACTGCACCTCGCCCGTATCCGGTGATGGCAAGTTCGGGCGCAACCAGCAGATCGGCATCCGAATCGTGCAGGGCCTGTTCGATTTGGGCTAACCGATCCTCGGTGCTGCCTCCGGCTTGCATCTGAAATGCGGCGATCTTCATGGCACTCGTCCCTATGTTCCGGCGCAGTTCGATCAAATTTTCAGCGCCCGCGGTCGCGACCGTATTCAGCGCGCCCGATTTTGCAAATAGTGCGTTGCAAAACGATACATTTCTCTGGCTCAATGCAAGGATGAAAATCACGGGTTCAGATATCCATCTTTTGACCGTTTTCGACAGTGTTGTTCGGAACCGGGGCTTCTCGGCGGCGCAGGTCGAGCTGGGCCTCAGCCAGCCCACGATCTCGAACCACATAACCGCGCTTGAAGAACGTCTGGGCGTGCGTCTGTGCCAGCGCGGGCGGCGCGGGTTTCTGCTGACTGAAAAAGGGCGGATGGTGCATCAGATCGGTCTGGCACTGATGGACTCGCTGGATCAGCATTCGACCCATCTGGCCGAGTTAAAGGGCAATCTGGTTGGGCGTCTAAAACTGGCCGTTGTGGACGCCACCACAACCGATGAGGCATTCAAGCTGCCGCAGGCGATCAAACAGTTCACCGAGGCTGCTCCGGCCGTGCGTATCGACCTTGTGATTTCCGAACCGCAAGATATTCAGCAAGGTGTACTGGACGGTACCTATCATATCGGGTTTGGTAGTTTTGACAATGTAAGCAATGGCTTAAGTCTGACCGACCTGTATCGCGAACATCACGCACTCTATTGTTCGGACACTCATCTGTTGTTTGGGGTTCCGGAACACGCCCTTGGTGATGATGCCATTGCCCAGCAGGCTTGGGTCCACCGCGGGTATTGGAACCAGCAAAGGCAAAAGTCCCAGCATTCCTCGGACCGAGACCTTTTTGCGCAAGAAATCGAAGCGCAGCTGATCCTGATCCTCAGTGGGGCATATATCGGGTTGTTGCCGCTGCATCTGGCCTCGGGTTGGGAAAAGCAGGGGCGGTTGCGGCGCTTGCCCAACAGCAGCCGTGATTATTCTTGTCCCATGCAGATCGTCACACGGTCCGGAGCTGTACCTAAGGTAAATGGACTGTTCATCCAGACCCTTCAACAAATGTATGAGGGGGAATACATTGTTAAATGACAATGTAAGGGTTTGCGCATCGCTATTTTTTGGCCCAACCGAGCCAATTAGGGTCAAAAGGACTTTCGTATGACCTCAGCCGCAGGAACCATAATGCCAGACACGACCGCGCCGCGTTACAACCAGCCTTTGGGTGGCAACGACATGCCCCGTTTCGGAGGCGGCACGACAATGATGCGCCTGCCAGCGCAGGAAACCGCCGCCGGGCTGGACGCTTGTTTCGTGGGCATTCCGATGGATATCGGCACCTCGAACCGGACGGGAACGCGTCACGGGCCACGTGCGATCCGCGCCGAAAGCTGCATGTTGCGGCCCTTCAACATGGCCACGGGCGCGGCACCTTTTGCCAAGATGCAGGTTGCCGATATTGGTGATGTGGCGATCAACACGTTTGATCTGAAGAAAACCATGGACATCATCACCGAGGCCTATGATGAGATACTCAGCCACGATGGGGTTCCGATCACACTGGGCGGTGATCACACGCTGACCTATCCGGTGCTGCGCGCGATCGCCCGCAAACACGGTCCGGTGGCCTTGATCCATGTGGATGCGCATTCGGACACGAATGACGAAATGTTTGGCGAAAAGATCGCCCATGGCACTCCGTTCCGCCGCGCGGTCGAAGATGGGCTGTTGCAGAATGACAAGGTGTTCCAGATCGGTCTGCGGGGGACGGGATACGCGCCCGATGATTTTGACTGGGGCCGTAATCAAGGCTTTACTGTCATTCAGGCCGAGGAGTGCTGGCACAAATCCCTGACCCCCCTGATGCAAGATATCCGCGCGCGGATCGGGGATGTGCCGACCTACCTGACCTTTGATATCGACAGTCTGGACCCGGCCTACGCGCCCGGAACCGGGACGGTCGAAATGGGCGGGCTGACCAATATTCAGGCGCTCGAAATCGTGCGCGGTTGTGCCGGGCTGAACCTTGTCGGAACCGATCTGGTCGAGGTCTCGCCGCAATATGATGTCAGCGGCTGCACTGCGCTGATCGGGGCCAATCTGGCCTATGAAATGCTTTGCGTCCTGCCCAAGAACCGGGCCAACTGAACAAAACCAACAGGAGATCACAATGCCAACCACCCTTTCACGTCGCCGATTTCTAGGTACCGCCGCCGCAACTGGGGCTGCCACGCTAGCTGCGCCGGCCATCGTTCAGGCGGCGCAGCCGCTCAAGGTTGGAACCTATGGTGGGTTCTTTGAAGACAGCTTCAAGCAGTTCATCTTCCCCGAATTCACCAAGGCCACCGGGATCGAAGTGAACTCGGTCGCCGTTCCTACCGGCGAGACATGGCTGGTTCAGATCAAGAACGCTGCCCGCGCGAAGACTGCCCCGGCAGATGTGTCGCTGATGGCGGGTATTCCGCGTAGTCAAGGGGCGGATCAGAAAGTGTTCAAGGCGTTGGACGATTCCAAAATCCCGAACCTTGCCAACATGTCCGACACGTTCCAGGACAGATATGACGACGGAAACCTGTTCGGTGTTGGCGCGGTGTCTTGGTATATCACGCTGTGTACCAATTCGGACGAAATCCCGCAGGCTCCTGACAGCTGGGCCGCGCTATGGGATGAGACATACAAGGATCAGATTGGTCTTCTGGGTCTGGCCTCGAACTCGTACATGCTTGAGGTAACGGCGACGACCTTCTTTGGTGGAACGGACATTCTTGATACCAAAGATGGCATCCAACAAGTGTTCGACAAGCTGTCCGAAGTAGTGCCCAATGTGCGGCTTTGGTACAAGGACGAAGGCGCGTTCCAGCAAGCGCTGCAGGACGGTGAGATTCCGATGGGCCAGTACTATCACGACGTGGCCGGTCTGGCCGCTGCCGAAGGCTTCCCGGTTGTCTCGACTTTCCCGAAAGAGGGTGGGATCGTAGACTCGGGCTATTGGATTGTGCCTGAACACGCCAAACCGTTGGATGAGATCCACGCATTTATCGACTTCATCGCGGCGCCCGAAACGCAAGCTTTGTTGTCGCGCAATGTCGGCACCGCTCCTGTGATCGATCCGAGCCTGACCGATCTGACCGCCGAAGAACTCGCCGCGGTGAGTAGCCCCGAGGCTCCGATCGTTCCGCGGTATGATGTCTACAAAGAGCATGCCAACTGGATTTCCGACACCTGGAACCAGATGATCGCGGGCTAACACCACTCACGACACTGGCCCGCCCCGCGCAGGTGGGGCGGGCCATTTCCCTTGTTGAAAGAAAAGAGCCCAATGCCCGGTTTAAGCATCGAAAACGTCACCAAGAAATTCGGCACTGTGACGGCCGTTAAAGATGTGAACCTTCAGTTCAATACAGGCGAGATGATCTGTTTTCTGGGCCCGTCTGGCTGTGGCAAGACCACTCTCCTACGGATGATCGCCGGGCTGGACGAACCCACGCAAGGCACGATCCGGTTCGAGGATCAAGACCTGACCAGAGTGCCTGTGCATCAGCGCAATATTGGCATGGTGTTTCAATCTTTTGCGCTGTTTCCGCATCTGAATGTGGGTGAAAACATCAGCTATGCGATGCGCATTCGGGGCCATTCCCGGTCGGAATGCGAAGACCGCGCGCGGCAGTTGCTGGATATGGTTCACCTGCCAGGGCTTGAGGACCGCAAGGTCTCGCAATTGTCGGGCGGTCAACGTCAGCGCGTGGCGATCGCGCGGGCCTTGGCGCTGAACCCGCAGGTTTTCTTGTTGGATGAGCCGATGTCGGCGCTTGATGCCAATCTGCGCGAGGTCATGCAGATTGAGCTGCGCAAGCTGCAACAAGAGCTTGGGATCACCACTGTCGTCGTCACTCATGACCAGACCGAGGCGATGACGATGGCCGATCAGATCGTGGTCATGGGAAAGGCGCAGGTGCTGCAGACCGGCACCCCGATGGAGATTTACAAGACCCCGGTCGACAAATTCGTGGCCGGTTTCATCGGCACCAGCAACCTGCTGCCTGCCAAGATGTCAGGGCCTGACCGTGTACATGTGAACGGGGTCAATCTGACGGTGGACGGCAACACTGGAACCTTCACCAAGGGTGATGACGTTCTGCTGATGACCCGCCCCGAAGAGGTGTTCGTGCATCATCCCTCGGACGTGGATGTGGCCAACTCAGTCACCGGCACGGTGACATTCGTGCGCGATATCGGCGCCACGATCGAGATTTTGGTGGATTGCGCCGGGCATGAGGTGATCTCGGTCCTGACACCAAAGGACTGGCCCAATGTGAAAGTCGGCGATCAGGTCCATGTTGAAATGCCTGCTACGGCCTGCAGCGTGTTGGCGGTATAGGAGGGAGAAATGCAGACAAGCGCGCTTTCCCGCTATATCGGGCTGATCCCGTCCTCGGTGATGATCGGGGCGTTTTTTGTGATCCCCTTCGTCCTGATCCTGCTGACCAGTGTGTCCACGCCTACCGATGACGGAGGTTATGCCACCAGCTTTGACCTCCAGCATTTTGAACGATTTCTGACCTGGTTCTATATCGAACGGGCGTTGTTCTCAGCAGGTCTGTGCGCGCTGATCGCAGTGCTGAGCCTGCTGATCGCGTATCCCTTCACCTATTTCCTGACCACTTTCCCTCCGCGCTCGCAGACCCTTTGGTTGATCTACATTCTGGCGCAGCTGTCCCTGTCCGAAGTGCTGATCGCCTTCAGCTGGCAAATCCTTTTGTCCCGCACCGCAGGCGTGGCCAACATACTTGTCTGGATCGGGGTGATTGAGAAAAGCTTTGCCATGACCCCCTCGGCAGGCGCTGTGGTCGCCGCGCTGGTCTATCTGACCGTACCGTTTTCGGTTCTGCTGCTGTTTCCCGCGCTCAGCCGATTGGACAAAAGCTTGATCGAGGCATCGCGCACGCTTGGGGCCTCGCCTTTGCGGACGTTTTTCACGGTGATCATTCCCGTTACGCGGCCTGCGATCATCTCGGGCGGGGTGACGGTGTTCGTGCTGACGCTGGGGGCCATCATTGTGCCGCAGGTTCTGGGTAAGCCCGAACACTGGACGCTGTCGGTGCTGATTACGGATCAGGCGATATTCAATTTCAATATGCCCTTTGCCTCAGCGCTGGCGGTGGTGTTGCTGGTTCTCAGCGCGACGGTGATTTGGCTGGTCACGAAATTCTCGGGGAAAAAGACATGAGGGCGCTGCGCAGTATCTATCTGGCGCTGTTCGCGCTGTATCTGATCGGGCCGATCCTTGTGATTGCGGCCGTTTCGTTCAACGCCAAAAAGTTCCTGGCCTTCCCGCCGCGCGGCTTTTCTTTCCGCTGGTATGCCGAGGTTTTCGTGGCAAATGACTGGTTCACGGCGCTGAAAAACTCTTTGTTCATCGCCTTCGCCTCGGCCAGCCTTTCGGTTCTGATCGCGATGCCGGTGGCCTATTTCGCATGGCGCTATGGGCTGCGCTATGCCAAGGCGCTGCTGGCGCTTGGGGTGGCACCGTTCATCCTGCCGCCCGTCATCATGGCGCTGGCCTTCCTGTTGTTCTTCACCGGGATTGGGCTGAACGGGCTGATGATCAACGTCATCATTGCCCATGCGGTTTTCCTGCTGGCGCTGCCTTTGGTCACGATCTCGCTGGGTTTGGAAAGCGTCGATCACGCGCTGATCGAGGCCAGCCAGACCATGGGCGCCTCAAACGCCGTTGTCTTCCGCACGGTGATCCTGCCGATTGCCGCCCCCTTTGCCTTTGCGGGGTTTGCGTTCTGCTTTGTCCTCAGCCTGAATGAATACATCATCGCGCTTATGACCGTGGGCTTCTCGGTCGAGACTCTGCCGATCAAGATTTTCAATGCCCTGCGCTATGGCTACACGCCGGTTATTGCGTCGATTGCGGTGATCTTCATGGTGATAAATATCGTGATTTTCGCCCTGATCGCACGGTTTTCAAACTTGGCTCGTATTCTCGGCGCGATGGAGTAACCGACCCATGCCCCATGATCACGATCCTCTGGAAGAAGGCCCCGCCCTGCGCGTGCGCGCGCTGGAGGAGCTGATGGTGGCCAAGGGGTTGGTCAAACCCGAAACGCTGGACAGCATCGTTGAATATTATGAGCGCGAAACCGGCCCGCGCAACGGCGCGGCTGTGGTGGCGCGTGCGTGGACGGATCCGGAATACAAAGACTGGCTACTGCGCGACGGGTCCGCGGCGATCAATGCGATGGGGTTCAGCGGGTTCCAGGGCGAACATATCCGGGTGGTCGAAAACACGGACGCGGTTCACAACGTCATCGTTTGCACCTTGTGTTCCTGCTATCCGTGGCCGGTTTTGGGCTTGCCGCCCACATGGTATAAAAGCCCCGCCTACCGGTCGCGTGTGGTGCGTGAACCCCGCGCGGTTTTGGCGGAATTTGGTGTCAGCCTGCCTGAAGAGGTGCAGATCAAGGTTTGGGACAGCACGGCCGAGATCCGCTATCTGGTTCTGCCACGCCGCCCCGACGGGACCGAGGGGCTTTCCACTGCAGAACTGGCTGATCGTGTCACCCGCAACGGCATGATCGGCACGGCTTTGGTTTAGGGGCAGGGGATGGATGGCATTCATGATATGGGCGGGATGCACGGGTTTGGCCCGGTTCCCTGCGATCAGGATCGGGCTTTTGACCACGACTGGCAAAAGCGGGCCTTTGCCTTGACCGAGGCTTTGGCGTGGTCGGTGCCTTTCTGCGCCGATGAACACCGCGCCGCAATCGAACGGATTGCCCCCGCGGATTACCTGCGGTTGGATTACTTTGAAAAATGGACCGTGGCCGCGACTGCGCTGGTACAAGCTGCGGGTCTGGTTGACCCGCAGGAAGTCGCGTCGGGTCTGAAACGGTTCGACATCCCGCAGGGTGATCATCCGGCGGTCGGTCCGGCTGACATATTGGCGGCCTCCAAGGCAGGGGCCGAGATGACATTCCCCCCAACCACCGCCACGCCACGCTTTGCCATCGGTCAGTCAGTGCGCGTTCTGGCCAACAGTCCCGTTGGTCACACGAGGGTGCCTCGTTATGTGCGCAACCACGTCGGGAAGGTCATCGCCGATATGGGGGTGTTTCAGTTCGCCGACTCGATGGCAAGCGGGCAAGGCCCTGATCCTCAGCATTGCTATACGGTTGAATTTTCGTCCAAGGATTTGTGGGGCAGTGCTGCAGACGCCAATGGTTGCGTCTGTCTTGATCTTTGGGAGAGTTATCTTGACGATGTGTGACGCCCATGACGTGGCGTTGCAAAACGTCCGCCGCTCGATCCCCGGGCTGGATGAAAACGGCCCTTTGTTCCTTGCTCCATGGCAGACTCGGATATTTGCTCTTGTCGTGGCCATGGTCCAACAAGGGCATTTCCCTTGGACGACGTTCCAATCCCGCCTTTCGGCCCTGATCACTGAAATGGAAAGGCGCAACAGTGCAGGTACGGCACGGGCCGTGGAAACGGCTTACTTCGATTGCTGGCTGCGCGCTGTAGAGGATACCTTGACCAGTGAGGGTTCTCTGAATGCCCCGGAATTGGAAAACAAAATTTTGGATATTCAGCAAACAGTTGCCAAGATCAGAGCGGCACAGTCTGCGGAGATCCAAAGTTCCAGCGTTCAGGATTAGCATCGGGGTAAAGGCAGCAGCTCCTTCTGCTTGGATCACGGATTTGATGCGTCTCTAACGCTCGGCTGTGGTGATAAAGAAATAGACCCACTCTCCTTTGAAGTCGGGGTTAACGGCCCGAGCTTCGGCGACGCGAGATTTGAGGAACTTAAGGTAAGCATCTGCCGGTTCGATTAGTGGGCGATCCTCTTGGTATAGCGGATCTGACGCAGCAAAGGCGACGGCGATTTCCTGTCCGTAAGGTGGACCTATCGTGATGAAAAGGCCGGGATCACCCGGCGCGGCCGCGCCCACGCGCAATGCGGACTTTGCGAGTGTCGGCTGCATTGGGGTCGATGCATTCGGTCGCAAATGGATGACTTGCCCTTGGGCATCAAAGTAGTCGACATAGACGTATGCGTCGTAGTCTGCTCCGGTCAGGTCAAGAACCAGTTGTTGACCGTTCACATACCGAAACGCGCGGGCATGGACATCTTCCCCGATCAATAGTGGATTGGTGATCTGGTCCGTTGATTGCGGCAAGCCAATATCGGCTATTCCGCTGAGTGCGCCGCATTGCGGGCGCGGCAGGATGCGCAACTTGTCCTCGACCTGGATGTTGGTACCCATCTGCGTCTGAAGGGCGGCCAGAACAGGATTGCGCAATCCATCCTCGGGGATATGTCCAATAAGCTGCAAAGTGTTTGTGTCTGGCTGAAACTGAACCTGCAGCCGTGCGCAGGGGACTTGCGCCAATAGTCCATCGATCCCGTCGCGCAGGTTCTCGGCCGATTTTCCGGCATCTTCCGGCTGCATAAAGCTCTGGATTGCGGCTAATGAGACCGGGTCTATCGGTCCGTCGCCAGAGGTGGAAAACACCTCGGATGCGGCAGTTTGCGGGATGTCGGGAACCGTTTGTGTCAGGACGACGGGTTGGAGTTGCACGGATTGTGAGACGTCCGCAGTGGGTTGCGCCGGAGGCACGGTTTGCGCCAGCGGTTGCTTCAATGAGACCGGATTGGCCTGTACCGCGGCAGAGACCAACTGCGAAACGGGTAATGTTGTCGCTTGCAGTGGCTGAGATGTGGCGGAAACGGACTGCGCGGGTTCTAGCTTTGCCTCAGACGCTGACAAAGTATCGGTGTCCGGAATAGTCACTGCAACCAGCTGCTGGGGAAGCTGAGCGGCAGTCGCTGTTGACTGTCGGATCGTGCTTTGGCCCAGCTGCGCGCCCGAAGCGTCCTCGGTTTGAGCGGTTTCTGAGTCTGGTTGGGATTCAACGGCCTCGCTTTGTTTTACCTGGTGGGCCGACAGCTGCATTTGTGTTTCGGGAACCTGCTGTTCAACAACCGGTTCGGGCTCGACGCTCCAAATCAGGGCGATGGCGCCTCCGACATGCAGGGCGAGTGAAACGACCAGCCCGATACCCCATAAGGCGGCACCCCGGATCATTGCGCCGGTCCCGGAGGGGTTACGACCAACACCACATCGCGGGCGCCCATAGCCTCAAACTGAGCAATACGGGGCAGGATTGATCGTAACGTTGCTTCGCGATGCGCATTGATGCGGATCAGAATGTCTGGTTGGGCCACCAGCAATGACTGAACGCGACGCTCGATGTCTTCCGGCGCTACGGTCTCACCGTCCAATGCGATTGTGCCATCTGCTGCTACCGAGATTGTGATGCCGCCTGCGGGCATGTCCGCACCGGTCACCGCGACAGGCGGAGCCACGTCAAAGGGTGCCGTGGCATCCATACGTCCGATCAGCATGAAGAAGACCAGCAAAAAGAAAACAACGTCGATCAGGGCAATGATCGTTTCGGGGTGGTGGCGTGGGGCAGGGCGGGTGATTTTCACGGGCTAGCCTCCAGTCGAACCACGCGCATGTTCACTGTCCCGGCCTGGGTGACTGTATCCATGACCGATACAAGAGATTGTAGCCTGGCCCCTCCGGTAGGCAGCACGATGACCTGAAGACCGGGGTCTCGGCTTAGGCGTCGGGTCAATAGGTCGGACAAATCATCATGAGATACCGCTTGGCCCTGATGAAACGGGGCTCCGTCCGTGCCTATGCGGATCAGTAACGTTTCAGCTGTGCCCTCTCCGGTCGTCCCTTGTGCGGGGCTGTCGCGTTGCGCCAGCGCCGGGATCATGTCGAGGTTCAAATACGTCGACGTAACCATGAAGAACACCAGCAAGATCAACATGACGTCGATCATCGGCACCAGCGAGATCAATGGCCGGGTTGGCTTGCGTCTGTTCAGGCTGAGATCGCTGTCCATCGACACCTTCCTAATGCGCGCCGCGCTCCTCCAATACCATGAGTTGGCCGACTGCGTTTTCGATGGATTGCGCGCCGGCTTCGGCCCGCCCTGACAGTAACGAAGCCCCAATCGCGGCTGGAATGGCGACCACTAACCCTGCTGCAGTCGTCAAAAGTGCTTGCCAGATACCACCTGCCAGAACCGAGGCGTTGGCAGCGCCCTGTGCCAGCTCAAGCTCTTGAAAAGACTGGATCATGCCGGTCACTGTACCTAGCAAACCCAGCAGGGGTGAGATCATTGCAATCAATTCCAGCACGCGAATCCAGCTGTTCATTGTGGCAAATTCCAAATTTCCGCGCCGTGTCAGCTCGGCCATTAAGGCGGGGCCTTTGAAGCCGTCGATAAGCCCCTGCATCGCGTAGGCACACACCCTGTCCGCTGGGGATTTGCCCGCAGCGACAGCCTGATGCGCTGCTTGCCGTTCGCCCTTGGACCATTGAACAAAAGCTGCGTCCCTTACTGGTCCGCCCGAATTGACAGGGGCCAGTTTAATCACTTTGACGACGATTACGGTCAGAGACAGCAGGGATAGCAGCCCCAGAATGGCGATGATTGGGCCTCCGGTGCCCAAGTTTTCCAAGCCCGGCATGACTTATTGCGCCAGATTGGCAGCGGTCTTGCTGTCCAGCGCCAGAAGCGGGAAGCAATCGACAGGGTCGGAATTCTGCGGTTTGCATGCAGGCAGGTCGTGCAGCAGAATTTCAGAAATATCCGAGCACTCAATTTCGGGGATTTCGAACAGTTTCAGAGTGGTCCGCTGAACGGGCAGAGGGGCGGCGTCAATCGACAGAAGCCGGTCTATCACGCCATCTTTATCAAGGATCGCAAGCGACATTTCAAATTCTTCGAAACTATTGTCTGTCTGATTGCGAAAAAGAAAAAATGCGCGGCAGCCTCCTGCTTCGCCGGGTTCGAATTTGTTAAGCTCGATTGAAAGCCTGCTTTCGTCCGCCTGCGCCATTAAAGCTGCACATGAAAGCGCGATGGCTGCAATAAGTCTTGTTCTCATTCTTCTCCCCATTCCCGATTGGCGGCCTTGCGCCGTAGTTCCGAAACACCGCGTCGTCCGACTTTGAGCAATCATTGCAGCATTGAACCGCAGGCAAGAAGAAAAAAATACATTGCAACTACATCTAAATCTGTCAGCCAAAAGAAAAATCGCTGTTGCCCACCGTAGCGGCCAAGCAATGTCGTAAAAAAAACGTATTTTTAAGGTTTGACTTTGTGCCGGGTGTGCGGCTGATTCAACACAATGACTGGGCTTAAAACGTGAAATGTGTGCAAGTTTTGTCACTCTGTGAAATAGTTCATATTGGTAGTCGGGAACATCACGTTAAGCGGTGCCAACAAACGAAAAAGCGGTTCTCAACCGCCACGTTATTGGGGAGAGTATGAATTTATCGTCTTATCTGGAGCCCAGAAACGAAGACCAGCCGAGCGGCGAAAACCTGGAATATGATCCGGCGTTTACCGATCTGGAAATAGCCGCGCAGCCCGGCGAAGAACGGCAAATGGGTGACGAGGTCGTCGCTGCCGAAGAACAGGACTGGGGCGATGTCGAGTCCAAAGCGCTGGCGATCATGGAGCAAAGCCACGACCTGCGTGCCGCAGTTTATCTGGCCGAGGCCGTATTGCACACCAAGGGCCTGCCTGCATTTGCGACCTCTCTGAATTATATCAAATCCCTGCTCGAAGATTTCTGGGAGACATGTCACCCCGAGCTGGACGAAGATGATGGCGATGCGACAATGCGGATCAACGCGGTGCGTGGTCTGGCTTCGTCGGATCGCATGGTAAAAGCGCTGCGTCGCACGGGTCTGACGGACAGCCGTATGTTTGGGCGCATGACTCTGCGTCACTTGGACGTTGTGGATGGTCGGATCAATATGCCCGCCGATCTGGACGACATCCCGGACGCCAACAGCGTTGCTGCAGCTTTCAAAGACACCGATGATGAGGTGCTGTCTGCAAATGCCGATGCGGTTTCGTCAGCGCTAGAGGATGTCAGCGCGATTGACGCTGTGTTCTCGGACAAGACGCCAGGCGAAGGCCCCGATCTGGATCCTTTGATTGTAGCGCTCAAGAGCATCAAGCAAGCACTGGCACAATATGCCGATGTTGGTGAGATTTCTGCCGATGACATGGTAGATGCAAGCGTTTCAGCGCCTTCTGTGGCCCCGACTGGTGGTGCGGCAGCGCCGGCACCTGCGGGCGGTGGTGCGATCAATTCGCCCGACGATGTGACCCGGATGCTGGATCGCATTATGGACTACTATGCGCGGTGCGAGCCATCCAGCCCGCTTCCCATTTTGCTGGAGCGGGCCAAGCGCTTGGTCAATGCCGACTTTCTTACGATCATCGAGGACATGGCCAAGGAAGGTCTGGACGAAGTACGCCAGATTGGCGGCCTGAAAGATGATGATGACGATGGATTTTAATCCGCGCCCGGCAGCGCCGGGGCGGGGACCGAAACAAAAAACTGACGGATGAATCGAGGAGCAACAGATGGCTGACAGTTCACAAAAATTCATAGCTCGGAACAGGGCTCCGAGGGTTCAGATCGAATATGATGTGGAGCTTTACGGAGCCGAGAAAAAGGTGCAGCTGCCCTTCGTTATGGGCGTCATGAGCGATTTGGCCGGTAAGTCCGAGGTGGAACAGCCTGCCGTCGCTGACCGGAAATTCCTGGAGATCGACGTCGACAATTTCGATGACCGGATGAAGTCGATGGCGCCGCGTGCAGCGTTTACCGTGCCGAACACGCTGACCGGTGATGGTAATTTGGCGGTGGATATCACTTTCGAAAGCATGGACGATTTCAGCCCTGCTGCCATCGCCGCCAAGGTTGCTCCGCTGAAAGAGCTGCTGGATGCGCGGACGCAGCTGTCCAACCTGATGACGTACATGGATGGCAAAACCGGGGCCGAGGATCTGATTTCGAAAATCATGCAGGACCCCAGCCTGCTGAAAACGCTTGCAGCCCAGCCCAAACCGGGCGGCGATGCTGCCGAGGAGGAATAAAAGATGGCCGATCAAGAAGCCAATGTAGAAGCCGCCGAAGGCGCAACAGCGTTTGGATCCTCAGAATTCGAAGCGCTGCTGACCAAGGAATTCCGTCCGAAATCGGACCAGGCGAAAACGGCTGTGGAAAGCGCGGTTAAGACGCTGGCCGAACAGGCGCTGGCCAATACCGGCCTGATTTCGGATGACGCTTTGCGCTCGATCGAAGGGATCATTGCCGAGATCGACAAGAAACTGACCGAACAGGTCAACCTGATCTTGCACCACGAAGAATTCCAACAGATGGAAAGCGCGTGGCGCGGCCTGCATTATCTGGTGAACAACACCGAAACCGACGAGATGCTGAAAATCCGCGTGATGAACATCTCGAAGAAAGACATGCACAAAACCCTGCGCAAGTTCAAAGGTACCGCATGGGATCAGTCGCCGATCTTCAAGAAACTCTATGAAGAAGAATTCGGCCAGTTCGGGGGCGAACCCTATGGCTCGCTGGTGGCGGATTACCATTTCGACCACAGCCCGCAGGATATTGAGCTGCTGGGCGAGATGTCCAAGATCGCCGCCGCAGCCCATGCCCCTCTGATCACCGGGGCCAAGCCCAGCCTGTTCCAGATGGACAGCTGGTCGGAACTGGCCAACCCGCGCGATCTGACCAAGATCTTCCAGACGCCGGAATACGCCGCATGGCGCTCCTTGCGGGAAAGCGAGGATTCCAAATATGTCGGTCTGGCGATGCCGCGCTTCTTGGGGCGTTTGCCTTACGGTTCCAAAACCGAACCGGTCGAGGCATTTGCGTTTGAGGAAGACACAAGCGGTGCCAACAGCGACAGCTATAGCTGGGTGAACGCGGCCTATGGCATGGCGGTCAACATCAACCGGTCGTTCAAGGAATATGGCTGGTGCTCGCGTATTCGCGGGGTGGAAAGCGGCGGTACGGTCGAAGGCCTGCCCGCGCATACCTTCCCAACCGACGATGGCGGCGTGGATATGAAGTGCCCGACCGAGATTGCAATCTCGGACCGTCGCGAGGCTGAACTGGCCAAAAACGGCATGATGCCCCTGATCCACCGTAAGAACAGCGACTCGGCGACGTTTATCGGCGCGCAATCGCTGCACAAGCCTGCGGAATACGATGATCCGGATGCAAGCGCCAACGCAAACCTTGCCGCGCGCCTGCCGTATCTGTTCGCGACCTGCCGTTTTGCGCATTACCTGAAATGTATGGTGCGCGACAAAGTCGGGTCGTTCAAAAGCCGTCAGGACATGGAAAGCTGGTTGCAGGACTGGATCAACCAATATGTTGACTTCAACGCCGACATTTCCGCTGAAGCAGAAAAAGCGCGCAAGCCACTGGCCTCGGCCGAGGTTGTGGTCGAAGACGTGGAAGGAAACCCCGGATATTACACGTCCAAGTTCTTCTTGCGTCCCCATTACCAGCTGGAAGGTCTGTCCGTATCCCTTCGACTGGTATCCAAGCTACCGTCTGAAAAAGCTGGCTAAAATTGAGAAAGATCGGCGGCGAGTGAAGTGCTTCACTGCCGCCGATCCAAACCTCAAATATCTCAGTGCTATCTCTAATCTCCAAAGGAAACGAAAATGGAAAACATCTTTATCAAAATGGACTTCCCGGGTGAAGCCCGCGAAAAACAGCACACTGACTGGATCGCTTGTAAAGAGGTCAGCTGGGAAGTTTCGCGCACATTGGACATGGGCGACATGGGCACCACCCAACGCGGCTATGCGAATGCAAACTTCGGCAAGGTTTCTCTGCAAACCGAACTCAGCAAAGCGTCTGCCAAGTTGATGACTTATGCTGCATCGGGCAAAGCCAATGGTGAAATGACCATTCACCTGTGCCGCTCGGGCGATGACGAAAAGAAAGGCATGGAGCCTTATCTGATTTTCACTCTGCGGGACGCCATTGTGGACAGCTACTCGGTTACGGGCGGTGAGGAAACGATCCCGTCGGAAAACTGGACCGTCGCCTATCGGGGTATCTCGATCAAGTACAAGATCGCCGATTTCAAATCCGGCAAGCTCAGCGATTGCAACGAGTTCAAGTGGAACTTGGAAACCGGCGACGTCAGCTGATTTTCACCACGATCCGGGCTTTGGCGGCGCATGTCGCCCAAGCCCTCTTTAACTATTATCCTGACGACGCGAGGCCCGCATGACGCCGGAAGACCATCTAAGAACAGGCGATCTGACTGCCACGCTTACTGCGCTGCAAGACAAAATCCGCGCCAATCCCGCAGATGCCAAACTGCGGATTTTCCTGTTTCAGCTTTTGTGCGTTATGGGCGACTGGAAACGCGCAATCACGCAGTTGAAACTGAGCGCCGAAATGGATGAGGCGGCCACGATGATGGCCAAGACCTACCGCGAGGCGATCATCTGCGAAGTGTACCGCGAAAAGGTCTTTGCAGCCGAAAAGACTCCCATGGTTTTCGGCGAGCCCGAAGAGTGGCTGGCCCATCTGATCGAAGCGCAGAAACTGACTGCCGGAGGTAATTTCGAGCAAGCTGCCGAAATGCGGGCGAAAGCCTTTGATGCAGCCCCTGCAACTTCGGGAACTGTCAACGGTGAGGCATTTGAATGGATCGCTGATGCAGATATGCGTCTGGGTCCGGTTCTGGAAGTTATTGTAAACGGTCGTTATTTCTGGCTCCCGTTTTCTCAAGTTGCCCGGTTAGAGATCGAAGCCCCCAGTGATCTGCGCGATGCCGTCTGGACGGCGTGCACATTGACTGTCGCCAGCGGCGGAGAAGTCGCTGCGCTGATCCCGACACGGTATCCCGGTACAACCCAGCAGGGTGATGATGCAGCACGTTTGGCGCGGGCGACAAGTTGGATGGATGCGGGCTCTGATACATTTGTGGGCGTGGGTCAGCGTCTGCTGACAACAGATCAATCCGATGTCGCCTTGTTGGATGTGCGCGAACTGGTACTGAACGTGGCCACCGAGGCCGGGGAAACGGCAGGAGATGGCTGAGAAGACCCTTGCCGAACGCCTGCAGCCTTCGCTTCTTGATCGGCTGACGGACGATGCGCCGGACCAGCAAAAAGAGGGTCGCGACGCACGTGTGATCGACGTCGGAAGGCTTAGGGAAATCATCCAGCGCGATTTGTCTTTGCTTCTGAACACCACTGATCAGTCCGATCTGATCGATGAAGACGTTTACCCGCACGCGGCGAAATCTGTCCTCAACTATGGCATTCGCGAGACGTCGGGCGCCTTTTCCACATTGCGGCAAGCGCAACGTATTCAGCGTTCGATTTCCGATTCCATCGAGGTTTTTGAGCCACGGATCGTTAAGGGTTCAGTTGCAGTGGATTTGCGTTCTGAAAAAGGCTCGGGTGAAATGCATGTTGAATATGACATCCGTGCCGTCATGTGGGCGCAACCGATGCCCTTGGAACTCTATTTGCGCAGCCGTGTAGATATAACGACCGGCGAAGTCGCAATCGAGCGGAGTTGACGTAATGGACACCCGTTTGCTTAAGCACTACGAAACCGAACTGGCCTTTCTGCGCGAAATGGGGGCCGAGTTTGCGGCCGCTTACCCCAAGATCGCGTCGCGTCTGGGCATGGAGGGGATTGAGGTCGTCGATCCCTATGTAGAACGGTTGCTGGAAGGCAGCGCCTTTCTGGCGGCCCGGGTTCAGTTGGAACTGGACATGCAGTTCCCAGCCTTTACCTCGAACCTTCTCGAAATCGTGTATCCGCATTATCTGGCCCCTACGCCCTCGATGATGATTGCCCAATTCGAGCCTGACATTGGCAATGCTGCGTTAAAAGAAGGTTATGAAATTCCGCGTGGTACGACGCTGCGTTCGCATTTGGCCGAAGGCGAACAGACAGCATGTGAGTTCACGACCTCAGCCGATATGACGCTGTGGCCCATCGAGATTACCGAGGCCGAGTATATCGACGGTCGAGGTGAACTGGTCGCAGCAGGGGTCGCAAAAGAAACTGACGCACGGGCTGGTATAAGGCTTCGTCTCAATCGGACCGATGGCGAGCCCATGTCAGAGCTGGCGTTGGACAGGCTTGTACTGCATCTGGACACTCAAAGCGGCAAAGCTTGGGCGCTGCACGAACTTCTGGCGACACAATGTGTCGGTTTGACAGGACGGTCGACGGATCGACGTGCTGACTGGACCGTTCGCTTGACTGGAGCGGATACGGTTCCCAAAGGGTTTGAACGGGAAGAGGCCCTTTTGCCGACGCCGCGCCAATCCTTTGATGGCTACCGGTTGCTTCAAGAATATTTTTCAATGCCTGAACGGTTTCTGTTCGTAGAGCTGACAGAGTTGCGACCAGCGTTGCGGCAATCAACGGGTACCGATGTCGACATCTACGTTCTGTTGCGCGACGGGATGCGTGATGTTGCTCCGGCGGTCGCACCTGCAGCGTTCGCGTTGAATGCTGTTCCTGCCGTCAACTTGTTCCGTCGCAGATGCGACCGGGTGCACATTACCCAAATGGATATCGAACATCACGTCGTTCCTAACCGAACAGCAGGGCTGGACTTTGAGATTTTCGCGATAGACCGGGTAACTGGAATTCAGTCTGACGAGGAAGGGGACATCCCGTTTCGTGCCTTCTACAGCGAAACTGATTTGACGGCTGCGGGCGATAATCATTCGGCCTACTACACGATCAAACGCCGTATGCGTCAGCGCAATGAAAAAGAACGTCTGCGCGGCGTGCGCACCTCGTATCTTGGATCCGAGGTGTATCTGTCGCTGGTAGACCGGGCCGAAGCACCTTATCCGGGAACGCTGGATCAGTTGGCGGTCGAGGCTTTGTGTTCGAACCGCGATCTTCCTATGCTTCTGGCAGCAGGTGGCGCGGATGTTTTCCACTTACCCGAAGGGGGCCCAGTCAAATCCGTACGCACTCCGGTGACGCCCACACGCCCTCATGCAACGCTGGCACAAGGCGATGCGGCCTGGAAACTGATCAGCCATCTGAGCCTGAACTACCTGTCCATCGCCGGCGACGGCAAGGAAGGCGGCGCTGGGGCGCTGCGCGAATTGTTGGGAATTTACGCCCCTCTGGGCAACCGCGTGACGGAAAAGCAACTAGAAGGTGTTGTATCCGTTAGCAGCCGTCCGATTGTACGGCGCATGAGCGACGAAGTTCTCAGTACTGCCGTTCGCGGGCTTGAGATCACATTGGGCTTTGACGAGAGCTTTTATGAGGGCACCAGTGTTTATGTTCTGGGCGCGGTACTGGAACGGTTTTTTCGAAAGTACACAACCATCAACAGCTTTACGGAAACTGTTCTTAAGACAGAAAGACGAGGAGAGATTGCCAGATGGCGACCAGCGGCGGGCCTGGGCAGGGTCATTTGAACCTGCTTGCCGCTCTGGCGGCACATCCTGAAAGGCATCACGTCTTTCAGGCGCTTCGCGTGATCGAGGCGCATTACGCCGACGCACCGCGTCTGGGTGAATCCCGCCGTCCGCACGAAGACAAGGTGCGACTGGGTCAGGACGTGTCGTTGGCCTTTCCGCCCACCACGCTGACCCGGTTCGAACCGGCAACGGACAGCGCACCCGGTAAGCTGAGCAATTTGTTTTTTGGCTATTTCGGCCCGCAAGGGCCTTTACCGCTGCATCTGACGGAATTCGCTCGCGACCGGTTGCGTAACCACCGAGATCCGACCTTTGTCGCCTTTACCGACATGCTGACGCATCGAATGATGAGTTTGCTTTATCGGGCATGGTCGGCTGCTGAACCAGCCCCCAGTTTTGACCGTGGGGATGATCCCTTCGAACAACGCGTTGCCGCTTTGGCCGGGTTCAAGGGAGACGGGTTCGATGACCGGGACGAAATGCCAGACATGTTGCGCCGGTTTTTCGCCGGACATCTGGGATCAGGAACCAAGACCGTCGAAGGGCTTATCGCGATTCTGTCTGATTATTTCGGCGTCGAGGCTCATGTGCAACAATTCGTCGGCAGCTGGCTTGAACTTGAACCCGACGATACATGGCAGTTGGGTGGACCCGCGCGTCTGGGGCAGTCCACAAGTATTGGCAACCGGGTCTGGTCGCGCTCTGCCAAGTTTCGCATTCGACTAGGGCCGGTCTCTTTCGAGGATTACAAACGCCTTCTGCCCGGAGGTTTGTCGCAAAAACGGCTCGAGTCCATTCTTCGCACGTATGTCGGTGATACACTGGATTGGGAGGTCAATCTGGTGTTGGCCGGTGACGAAGTCCCACGCGCCTCGCTAGGCGGTACAACGCAGCTGGGCCATACAAGCTGGATCAGAACCCGCGACGACCCGGATGAAATGCGTCCGGATGTCGACGATCTGATCCTCTACCCCGGATATATGAACCAAGAATTTGAGGCCGCTGAACCGGTCCATAACGAGAGGTAATGAAGATGACGGAAATCAGCCGCGTGTCGCTGTTCGGCAAGCTGAACAAGCTGGGCTATCAGGCGATTGAAGGGGCCACGGTGTTCTGCAAGATGCGGGGCAACCCTTATGTCGAAATCCAGCACTGGCTGCATCAGATCCTGAACGGTCGGGACAGCGATATTCACCGCATCATCCAGCACTATGATTTGGATCCCGGCAAGATCGCGTCCGAACTGACCCGTTCGCTGGATATGTTGCCGCGTGGGGCGTCCTCGATCTCGGACCTAAGCGATCATCTGATGGACGCGATGGAGCGCGGCTGGGTCTGGGGCTCGCTTCTGTATTCCGACAGCAAGGTGCGCACCGGCTATCTGATCCTTGGTATGCTGAAGACGCCTGCGTTGCGCAACATTCTGGCCAGCATGTCGCCAGAACTGGCCAAGATCGGTGCCGATGATCTGGCCGACAAGTTTGCCGAAGCCACCGATGGCTCGCCCGAGGATACGCTGGGCGCGCAGGATGGTTCAAACGTCGGTGGCGGGGCCGAGCCCGGCGAGGCCAGCGGCGCGATGGCCCCCGGTGCCATGGGCAAGGGTGAGGCGCTGGAGCAGTTCTGCACCGACCTGACCGAACAGGCTCGCAACGGTGAGATTGATCCGATCGTGGGTCGTGACGAAGAAATTCGACAGATCGTCGATGTGCTGATGCGCCGCCGTCAGAACAACCCGATCCTGACGGGTGAGGCTGGAGTAGGTAAGACCGCCGTGGTCGAAGGGTTCGCTCTGCGGATTGCGCGCGGCGACGTGCCGCCCGCGTTGAAAGATGTACGCCTGTTGGTGCTGGATGTGGGCCTGTTGCAGGCCGGTGCCTCCATGAAAGGCGAGTTTGAAAACCGTCTGCGTCAGGTGATTGACGAGGTTCAGGCCAGCCCGACGCCCATCGTGATGTTTGTCGATGAAACCCACACCTTAGTCGGGGCAGGGGGTGCTGCAGGAACTGGCGACGCGGCCAACTTGCTGAAACCGGCACTGGCGCGCGGTACGCTGCGCACCATTGGCGCGACCACATGGGCCGAATACAAGAAATACATCGAAAAAGACCCGGCACTGACCCGGCGATTCCAAGTTGTGCACGTCGAAGAGCCCGATATCCCCAAGGCGGTTCTGATGATGCGCGGAATTGCCTCGATGCTGGAAAAACACCACCGCGTGCAGGTTTTGGATGAGGGGATCGAAGCGGCGGTGACTCTGTCCGCCCGCTATATCCCCGCGCGGCAATTGCCTGACAAGTCGGTCAGCCTGCTGGACACGGCTTGTGCGCGGGTCGCGGTGTCTCAGCACGCGGTGCCTGCCGAGGTGGATGACAGCCAACGCCGGATTGAGGCCCTGACCACCGAGTTGGAGATCATCGAACGGGATGAAACCGCCGGATATGACGTGGCCGACCGGCGCGAGGCGGTGAATGCCGCAAAAGAGGCGGAAGAGGCGCGGTTGGCCGAACTCAACGGGCGTTGGGAGGCTGAGAAGAAAGTGGTCGAGGAAATCCTCGACCTGCGAGCTAAGCTGCGCGCAGGCGGGCAGGAGGTCGAAGGCTCCGGCACCGCAGACGGCGAAGCCGCGACCGAAGAAGCGCCGGATGCACAACCCATCGACCGCGATGCGCTGCTGGCGGAGCTAAAAGCCAAGAACACCGAGTTGGAAGATCTGCAGGGCGACAGCCCCCTGATCTTGCCCATCGTTGATCATCAGGCGGTGGCGAGTGTCGTTGGCGATTGGACCGGCATCCCCGTGGGTCGAATGGTCAAGGATGAGATCGAGACGATCCTGAACCTTGAAACCCGTCTGGCCCAACGCGTCATCGGTCAGGACCACGCGATGAAGATGATCGCCAAGCGGGTGCAGACCAGCCGCGCGGGGCTCGACAATCCCAACAAGCCCATCGGTGTCTTTATGCTCGCAGGTACCTCGGGCGTCGGTAAAACCGAAACCGCGTTGGCGCTGGCCGAGGTGCTTTACGGTGGTGAACAGAACGTCATTACCATTAACATGTCCGAATATCAGGAGGCCCATACGGTCAGCAGCCTAAAAGGCGCGCCTCCGGGTTATGTCGGCTATGGCGAGGGTGGCGTTTTGACCGAGGCAGTGCGGCGCAAGCCGTATTCCGTTGTGCTGTTGGATGAGGTCGAAAAGGCCCACCCCGACGTGCACGAGATCTTCTTTCAGGTCTTCGACAAGGGCGTGATGGAGGATGGCGAGGGCCGCGTGATCGACTTCAAAAACACGCTGATCCTGTTGACCTCGAACGTCGGCACCGAAATGATCATGGATATGTGCGCCGATCCCGACCTGATGCCGGAACCTGAAGGCATGGCTAAGGCGCTGCGCGACCCGCTGCTGAAAGTGTTCCCACCTGCGCTGCTGGGACGTCTGGTGACGATCCCATATTATCCGCTCAGCCCCGATATGCTGGGCGAGATCACCAAGCTGCAACTGGGCCGCATTAAGAAACGCGTGCAAGAGGCGCACGGTGTGCCGTTCGAGTACACGGATGCGGTGGTCGAAGAGATCGTCAACCGCTGTCAGGAATTGGACAGCGGAGGGCGTATGATCGACGCGATTGTGACCAACACGATGCTGCCCGATATCTCGGCTGAGTTCCTGAAAAGAATGATGGAAGGCCAAGAAGTTAGCAAAGTCGTGATCAATGTCACAGACGGCGACTTCACTTATGGATTTGACTGAGCGAGACCGCGCTTTTGACGGATCACAAACCAATAGAATTTCGCCAGTGGAGGACCCCCTAGATGGCAAAGACAACAGTCACCAAACATAAGTTTTACGTCGTCGATTTGATCCGATCGAAGCCCAAGCTGGAATACATCGAAATCCCGAAATACCGGGTCGATGTGGCGTTTGAAATCACGAAATCGGGCAAGCTCAAGAAACCCGATCCGGTGCCCTCGACGGCGTTGAAACGTTTGGAAGACGCCGGCCGGCAAGTGCTGGATGATTACGAAAAGACCATCACTCAAGAAGCTATCAAGCTGGACAAGAAGGTCGGCGAATTGATGAAGACGCCTGGGAAAAAGTCCCAGGCTGAAGCTGAAAAGCTAATTCAAGGCGTCAACCAGTCGATCAAGAATGCCATGGCTTCCGCCGAAAGCGCGGCCCAGGTGGCTATTGAAAAAAAGCTGAAAGATGAGGCCAACAAAGACAAGCTGCTGAAAGAAGCGCGCGTCAAAACCACGGTTAAAGTGACCATGGGTGTGGTCAAGATTAGCGGAGCCGTCGCGCGTTTGGTGGCAACTTCAGGTGCGGATGCGATGGCGTATAAGACCATTGCCAAGCAGGTCTATTCCCTGGGCAAAGAGCTTCAGCAACAGCTGAAGGGCGAGGAAAAGCTGCGTAAGGATCTGTACAAGGCTATCCAGAACTACATGAAGCTGCGCGAAAGCGTCATCATGCAGGCGGCAGAGCGTCAGGGCATTACGGATACTTCGGGTATTTCTGTGAAAAAGCCTCTGGAAGCGATTAAGAAGTTCACCGCCAAAGCGGTGGCGATGGGTGAGGAAGTCACCAAAGGCAAAGACCCCAAGACAATCGCAAAGAACATGCTGGATTTTGCGGCCAAGGCAGTCAAAGGCAAGGCGGATGACGCCAAGAAAGCCAGAGAGAAATATCGCGAACACACGACGAAGACGCGGCATAAAGTTGATGACCTGGGCGCATCTGCAGACAAGCTTATGAAGGCTGCCCGAGGGTCGAAAACCCTGAAGGAGGGTATCAAACTGGGCGCGGAGTGTATGAATGTTAAACGCTCGGCCAGTGAGTTGTCGAAAAAGCTGGAAGATCGGGAAAATTTCCTGACCGAAATGAACACTCTGATGGAAGGTAACGGACTAAAGGTGGATGACACAGCGATCATCGACAAGATCAAGGCGCTGGACAAGAAAACGATCGCGACAGAAGCCAAGAACATGTTCACCAACATCAAGACCGTGAAAGGTATGATCGACAATATCAGTGATGCTGTAGGATGATCGACATCTAAAAAGGCCGGGCGCATCACACGAGCGCTCGGCACCAGCAAGACGACAGGAGGCAAGGGTGGAAGACGGTATCGAGAAGAGCGAAACGCTCCGCGAAACCGTGCGCGCGTTCGTCGAACGCAAGGCGGTAACCAACACAATACTGGGTGTGATCATTTTCAACGCAATCACGTTGGGACTGTCCACCTCACCTTCGGTTCAGGCCAATGTTGGTCATGTCCTTCGGGTTATCGATACTGTCGTGTTGGGAATTTTTGTGGCTGAATTGCTGCTCAAATTCTACGCTTACCGTCTGAGCTTCTTTAATAACGCCTGGAATATTTTCGATCTTGTGGTTGTAACGCTCGGCCTGCTGCCTAACCGTGATGGGTTGTCGGCGCTTCGGGGGTTGCGCGTTATTCGCGCGATGCGATTGCTGTCAGTCATTCCGCAGATGCGGTCGGTGGTGCAGGCGCTGCTGGACGCGCTGCCGGGGATGGGCGCGGTGATCATCATGATCTCGATCGTGTTCTATGTCTTTGCCGTCATGGCCACGCTGATGTACGGCCCAGATTTCCCCGATTGGTTCGGTACGCTGGGCCGGTCGCTTTACACGCTGTTCCAGGTCATGACGCTGGAAAGCTGGTCGATGGGCATCGTACGTCCGGTGATGGACGTGCATCCGACGGCCTGGATATTCTTTGTCCCCTTCATCGTCATAACTGCCTTTTCGGTATTGAATCTGTTCATTGGCCTTCTGGTCAACACGATGCAGTCGGCGGTTGAAGACGAGTCAGTGGAAGAGTTTTCGCACCTTCGGGACCTTGTTCGCAGTGAAACGGATATCGTGGACGAACACGTGATGGAGCTTATGGTCGAGGTTAAAGCCCTCCGCCGCGAGGTCGCGGAATTGAAAGGACAAGGCAATGGCTGACAACTCGCAAAAGTTCATTGCGCGTAACCGGGCGCCGCGCGTTCAGATCGAATATGACGTGGAATTGTACGGGGCCGAAAAAAAGGTCCAACTTCCGTTTGTGATGGGCGTGCTCAGCGACCTGTCAGGAAAATCCAACGCCGAGACCCCGTCGATTTCCGACCGCAAGTTTCTTGAGATTGACGTCGACAATTTCGATGACCGCATGAAGGCGATGGCCCCGCGCGTCGAATTCGCGGTGCCGAACACGCTGACCGGCGAGGGCAATCTTTCGGTTGATCTGACATTCGAGAAAATGGACGATTTTAGCCCGGCCCAGATCGCCGCCAAGATCGAACCATTGCAGAAGCTGCTGGATGCACGAACGCAGTTGGCTACTCTTATGGCGTATATGGATGGCAAGGCAGGTGCAGAGGCGCTGATCGAGAAGATCTTGGCTGATCCTGCGTTGTTGGCAACGTTGGCCAGCAGTCAGGTTGATCAGCAAGATACACAGACAACACTCGATGCGCTGCGCGAAATGGCCCCAGAGGAACTTTCTGATGATCGCTCGGTCGCCGATGCTTTGGCCTCTCTGCCCGACGCTGAAATTGAAGAGCCCACAGATGACACGTCAGATGTCTTATCAAATCTTTCCGCTGCTGCCCCGCAAGACGCACCGGAAGACAGGTCTGTGGATGACGCCCTAGCTTCTTTGCCCGACGCCGTCGAAACCGACGATCCGCAGGATGAGTTTGCGGATGTGCTTTCAGATTTGGCGGAATCCGCTCCTGACGACGCACAACAGGACCGGTCTGTCGAAGAGGCCTTGTCTTCGGTTCCTGAGGTGACACATGAAGACGTCGAGGATGATACCACGGGTGTTTTGTCTGATCTGGCGGATCGCGCACCGGAAGAAGTTACAGCGGATGATACTCTCGAAGACGCATTATCGTCGTTGCCTGAGGTCGAAGACACAAGTGCGGCCGATCACTCGGATTTCTTGTCAAACCTCGCCGATGCGGCGCCAGAGGATGAGGCGTTGGACACCAGTTTGGATGATTTGCTGGGCGATCTGGCCGACATGGCTCCTGATGAGGACACAGCCGACGAAAGTTCTGCGGCAGAGGCACTGGCGTCGTTGCCCGATGCGGCCGAAGCAGAGGATACCGATGACAGCGACAATGTTCTGTCCGATTTGGCCGATGCAGTTCCTGATGACGGCCCAGAAGACACCAGCCTAGATGATTTGCTGGGCGATCTTGCCGACATGGCTCCTGATGAGGATGCGTCTGACGAAAGCTCTGCGGTAGAGGCTTTGGCGTCATTGCCCGATGTGGCCGAAGTCGAGGATTCCGATGACAGTGACGATATTCTGTCCGATTTGGCCGATGCAGTTCCTGATGACGATCCGGAAGACACCAGTTTAGATGACTTGCTGGGCGATCTTGCCGACATGGCTCCCGATGAGGACACGTCTGACGAAAGCTCTGCGGCAGAGGCTCTGGCGTCGTTGCCCGATGTGGCCGAGTTTGACGATGAGGACTCTGATCTTGATGACCTTTTGGCTGATCTTGCCGAGGCTCCCTCTGAGCAGGTTGACGCAAGTGATGACACCGATGACGTCCTGGCGTCCCTGCCTGACATTGACGAGGATGAGGACGCAGACAGTTTAGATGACGTTCTCGGCGATCTTGCCGAAGCTGCCCCGGATGAGGACGCGGAGGATGACGATGATCTTGACGCGCTGCTGAACGATTTGGCTGAAACCGCTACTGAGCCGGACAGTTCGGACGACATAGACTTGGATGAGCTTCTGGGCGATTTGAGTGCTGATGACACCGAAAGCGACGGCGAGGCGCAAGAGCCCGACTTGGATGACCTCGATTTGGACAGCTTGTTGGCAGAAGACGAGACTGAAACCGAGGAAAGCAGCGAAGTTGACTTGGATGATCTGGATCTGGACGACCTGTTGGGGGATTTGGATGACGTATCCGAAGCCGAAGAACAGGGCGATGCCGATTTGGATGACTTGCTTTCAGGCGATGACGAATTGGATGACGCATCCGTTTCCCAAGAGGTCAAGACGGATGGCGAACCGGTGCTGGCCTTTGGCCGCATGAGCGCCGACCGGCCCGAGCCGGAACAGTTGAAACGCAGCCGGTTCCGCATTGCAATCTTCGGTGATTTCTCGGGCCGTGCGGCGCGGGGGCAGATGGAAACTGGCGATGCGCTGGCTGCGCGCGCGCCGATTCTGCTGGACGCCGATACAGTCGAAGATGTGATTTCAAGCTTTGCCACCAACTTGGTTCTGCCCATCGGTAAGGACGGCGCGGGGATTGAGGTCAAGCTGACCGAACAGGACGATCTGCACCCCGACGAGCTGTATGAAAAGGTCGCGCTATTCGAAGGGCTGTCGGGCCTGAAAGGCCAGCTTGGGGCCGGGGCAACCGCCGATCACGCGGCGAAACAGTTGACCGCATGGGGCGAGGAATTCGGGCAGGCCGTGGTGCCGCCGCGCAAAACGTCGGGTGGCAATACCGTGCGGGCTGATCTGAAACTCAGTGATTTTCAGAAGCTCATCGGAGATACGAGCGGAGAGCTGGCGCAGCCTTCTCCGGTGGATGATCTACTGAAACGGGTGGTCGGGCCGCATATTCGCAAACTGCCCAGCCCGGACGTAGCGGCGATGAAAACAGCGGTGGATGAGGCGCTGAGTACGGCGATGCGCATGGTTCTGCATCATCCCGAATTCCAGTCGATCGAGGCGCAGTGGCGCAGTCTGGACCTGATTGCGCGCAGCGTTGAGGATGACGATACGCTGGACGTGATCCTCTATGATGTTTCGGCCGAGGAGATTGCGGCCGATCTGGCGTCGGAAGAGGATCTGGCCCAGACTGGGTTGGTTCGTCTTCTGACCGAGGAACCCTTGGACGAGGAAAACGGGCGCGGCGGCTATTCCGCCCTGATCGGGCTTTATACGTTCGAGGAAACCCCGCCCCATGCCGAGTTGCTGGGACGTATTGGCCGGGTCGCGGCCCATGTGGATGCGCCTTTCATTAGCGCGATCACCCCCGCCTATCTGGACATCAAGAAAGAGGATCGCCACCCGCTGGTGGTTAAAGCCTGGGATACGTTCCGCGCGATGCCCGAGGCCGGGCATGTCGGGCTTGCCTCACCCCGCTTTATGCTGCGACGGCCCTATGGGGCCAAGTCCGAGCCGATATATGAGTTCGACTTTGAGGAATTCACCGAAGCTGAAGGTCTGCGTGGTATGCTGTGGGCCAATCCGGCGGTGTTGGTGACAATCCTGTTGGCGCAGTCCTTTAAGCAAAATGGCAAGGCGATGAATCTGGGGTCCGTCATGAGCCTTGGTGGGGTGCCCTATCATTTCGTCAACGACCGATACGGTGACCAGGTGGCGCTGCCCTGTACCGAACGCAACCTGACAATGGACAAGCACGAACACTCGGTTCAGCGGGGCTATATGCCGGTGCTGTCCGTCAAGGGACGGGATGAGATCCGGCTGGGCTCGTTCAACTCGGTCGCCGGGCAAGAGCTTCTGGGGCCATGGTCGGGTGTTCCAGCCCCGGCGCCTTCGGCAGATGTTCCTGATGAGCCCGAAGTCGACGAAATCGAGATGGTAGCATCTCAGCCCGAGGATGACTTTGATCTGGATGATCTGGATGATCTGGGGCTGGAGGACGATACCGGTTCTGGTGACTCGGGCGATTTGGATGATTTCCTTGCTTCCTTCGATGACGATGCGGAAGAAGACGAGGATGACGATGAAATGGACCCGGAATTGGCCGCATTATTGGCTGATCTGTAACGGCGTATCCAACGCGATTTGGAAGGATTAGGAAATGTCTGACAGTCTGCAAAGTAAGGAATGGCCGCTTCGGATCACGGGCAGTTACAAATATAAGGAAGACGAGCTTGTCATTCGTCGCGCGATCATCACCGAGAAGATGGGTGAACTGACTGAGATCCAGGTCGAGATGCTGTCGCCCGACAAAACCATCAAGCTGGAAGAGCTGCTGGGTAAAATTCTTACAATCCATATGGCTGCGGCTGAGGGGGAAGAACGCAAGTTCACGGGTACGATTGTGCGCGTTGAACGGCTGGCGCTGCGGGATGGGTTCGTGCATCTGCTGGCCGAGCTGCGCCCGTGGTTTTGGATGCTGCAACAGACCACCAACAGCCGCATCTTCCAGAACATGACGGTCGACAAGATCATCGAAGATGTTTTCAAAGGGCACGGGTTCTCGGATTTCCAGAAGAAGCTGAGCGGAACCTATGAACAGCGGGAATATTGCGTTCAGTACCGGGAAACCGATTTCGACTTTGTCTCCCGCCTGATGCAGGAAGAGGGCATCTATTACTTCTTCGACTATGCGAAGGCGAATAACAAATATGAAACGTTGGTCCTGTGTGACGGGCTGTCGGGACACACGCCGCTGACCGGGAGTTCAGACCTGTTTTACCGGGCGGGCGACGATTATGAACAGCGCCTGCCCGACAGCGTGACCGAATGGGCCAGCGCGCAGCAAATCGTTCCTGGTGTCGTTGCTTTAGGAGATTTCAATTTTGAGACACCCAGTGCCAAAATGGCCTCGGTGTCGAAAACCATCCTTTCGCCCGATCACAAGCACAACAAGTACGAGCTGTATGACACGCCGGGTCATTATATTGACGCCAACAAGGGCAAGCCCCGCGCGCAGGTTCGGATGGAGGCTGAAGAAACCGAATATGACCGCCGCCGGGGCCGTGCCTCGGTCCGGGCGATGGAGGTGGGCAAGACCTTCACCCTGAAGGAACATCCCGACAAAGATCAGAACCAGGAATATCTGGTCACGGCGGCTACCTTCTATCTACAGACGACCGAAGGCTACGGTTTTGAAAAGAACTCCAAAGACCTGGATACAGGCGCGTTGGAATTTCCCGAAGACAATAGCGAAATGTATATGGTTGAATTCGACGTTCAGCCCAAAAAGGTTCAATATCGTAACGCCCGCACTACGCCCTGGCCCGAGATTGCAGGGCTTCACACGGCCATCGTCACCGGCCCTGCGGGCAAGGAAATCCACACTGACAAATATGGCCGGATCAAAGTTCAGTTCCATTGGGATCGTGTGGGCAAGAAGGACGAGAAGACGTCTTGCTGGGTGCGTGTTGTCACCCCGTGGTCCGGTAAGAACTGGGGCATGATCCATATCCCCCGGATTGGGCAAGAGGTCGTCATCCAGTTTGAAGAGGGCGATCCCGACAGACCCATCTGCACCGGCATGTTGTATAATGCTGAAACGATGCCGCCCTATGATCTGCCGGCAAACCAGACGCAGTCCGGGATCAGGACCCGGTCGTCTGAAAAGGGCAAACCCGACACGTTCAACGAGCTGATGTTCGAAGACAAGAAGGATGCGGAACTGGTGCGCTTTCAGGCGCAAAAGGATCATGAGAAGCTCGTCAAGAACAAGTCTACGGTCACTATAGGCTACGACAAGCTGGACACGGGCGGCAACGGCGGCGACGGTTGCCTGAGCCAGGTGGTGAAGAAAGACGTGAATGAAACGATCAAGGAAGGGGATCATACCTTCACGATTGAAACCGGCAGCCAGAAGGTCAGCATCAAGACTGACCAGACTGAAACGATCGAGGGCAAATCCACCCGCACCGTTACCGGCAACGACACCGAAACGATCAAGCAAGGCAACATGGTCACTTCGGTCGATTCCGGTAACAAAACGACGACTGTGAAACTGGGGAACATTCAGGTCGATGCCAAGGCGGGCAAGATCACCATGACAGCCATGCAGTCAATCGAGCTGAAAGTCGGGACCTCGTCAATTAAGCTGGATCCGACCTCGGTGACGATCAAAAGCACAATGATCAATGTGCAGGCGACCGCCAAGATGGACGCAAAAAGCCCACTGACGACGGTCAGTGGCGATGCTATGCTGACCCTTAAGGGTGGCGTGACGATGATTAACTAAGGGGCGAACGGATGAGCGAACGATTTGCCAATTTGACCAAGACACCCCAGATGCCTGCCGCCCGGATGCTGGCGGATGCCAATGCGCGGCTGGGCACCAAGCTGGATGCACCGGCCAGTGCGCCTCTGGACGTTGTTCTGGCCGAGCTTGAAGAAAAAGGTGCACCGATTGACATGTTGCGGTTGCTGGGCGTGGCTCTGCCGCCGCGCGAACGGGTCTGGTGGTCGTGTCTGGCTGCGCGCGACTATATCGGAGCCGCGCCCGATCACAACACGCCATCTCTGGCGGCGTCTGAGGCTTGGGTGTTTCGCCCGACGCAGGAAAATCGCGAAAAGGCCGAGCATACGATTGATCTGGCCGAGCCCGATGATGAGACCATAAATTGCGCCATGGGCGTGCTCTATGCCGACGGCACGCTTGGCACGGGCGAGCTTGCGTCGATGCCGGCCCCGCATGGCGCAGCCGAAGCGCTGGCATTCGCGATGAATGTCACAGCGATGGGCTATCATGAGGGCGATTTCGACGCTTATGTGCAATTGCTGATCGACCGTGGCCTTGATATCGCTCGTGGTGGAAACGGCAATCTTGAGGCGAAGGAATAGACATGGGATTTCCACAAGCCCGCGTCGCGGATCTACACACCTGTACGTTTCTGGCCCCGCCGCCTGCGCCTCCCGCGCCGGTGCCTGCGCCGATGCCGATCCTGCCGCCCTGCTGCCCCACGGTGTTGGTGGGCAAGATGCCTGCCGCTCGCATTTTTGACATGGCCACACCCGCCTTTCCGCACCCGATCATCAAAGGCTCGGCGACGGTACTGATTGGCAAGATGCCAGCTGCGCGGGTGATGGATACCTGCGCCTGTGGCGGACCTATCGTCAAAGGTGAATTTACCGTGCTGGTCGGAGGATGAAGACAGAAGAATGACGGTCACGCTCAAATTCCAATCCACTGGCGTCGTGCCGGGCGACGGGCGTCCTGTATCGATGCAGGGGGGATCGCTGACTGTAGGGCGTGGTCCGGCCAATGATCTTGTACTGCCCGACCCCGAGCGGACGCTCAGCAAGAACCATTTCGTGATCGAGGATCACAATGGCAACGTGGTGATCGTGGACCTGTCGACCAACGGGACCTTTCTGAACTATTCAAAGATTGCTTTGGGTCGAACGCCGACACCGCTGAACAATGGCGATGTGTTGACGGCGGGCGGTTATGAGATGGTGGTCGAGATCGGCGCCGATTTGCCCTCGTTCGAAGAGAAGATCCCGCAGCCGATGCAGCAGGGCAATGTCTCGCCCGGACAGTCGCAAAACGCGCCGGACCCGCTGGATTTGCTGGACGCGTCCTCGCCGGGAGGGGATTTTCTGGATGACCTGCTGGGCGGTGAAGCCCCTAAAGGACCGGGTCAGATCGCAACACCTGATCCCATGGACGAACTGCTGCCACCGCTCGGTGATGATGACCCGTTCTTTGCCAAACCTGCCGATGCGCATCAGGGCTTGGGGGCGAGCGACCCCATGCACAACCCCTCGGCCACGGATGCGTTTTCAGCACCCGCCAGTGGCGGCGGCGCGAACCTGATCCCCGACGATTGGGATGACGATTTCTTGTCGCCGCAAGAGCCGTCCTCTTCGGACCCGTTTGCTGCGCCACCGCCGGAACTGGCCGCTCCACCGCCCAAGCCAACACCGGGCGGGCGTGCGGCGCCACCTCCGCCGTCGGAACCAGTGGCTCCGGCCCCTGCGCCCGAGCCTGCGAATGAGCCCACAGTGGTCGAAACGTCTGCGCCTGCTGCTTCAAGCGGCGATCAATCCGCCGCCCGCGCGCTGCTTGAGGCGCTTGAGGTGGACGATCTGCGCATCGACGATGCGGACCTGCCTGCCACGATGGGCCGGATGGGGCGCGTGTTACGGGCAATGATCACGGGTCTGCGCGAAATTCTGATGACGCGTACCTCGATCAAGTCTGAATTCCGCATTGACCAGACGATGATCAGCGCTGGTGGAAACAACCCGCTGAAATTCTCGATCAGCGCCGAACAGGCGATCGAGGCGTTGGTGAAACCGCGGGTCAAAGGCTACCTCGCTTCTGAGGAGGCCACCGCCGAGGCGTTGAACGATATCAAGGCCCATGAGGTCGCCATGGTCACAGGGATGGAGGCCGCGCTCAAAGGCGTGTTGTCGCGGCTCGACCCCGAGGTGCTGGCCGGGAAAATCGAAGGCTCCGGCAAACTTGGGTCACTTTTCAAGGGTAAGAAGGCCCAATATTGGGAAGTGTATGAAAAGATGTATGCGGAAATTTCGGATCAGGCCGAGAATGATTTTCACGATCTCTTCAGCCGGGAATTCGCGCGTGCGTATAAGGAACAGCTGGAAAAGCTGAAGTAACGCCCCATCGGGCGCAATAACAAGGGAGGGCAGCCATTGTCCTGGGACAGCAAGGTGCTTTGGACCGAAGGGTTGTTTTTGCAGCCCCACCATTTCCAGCAGGCCGACCGGTATACCGAGGCGCTGGTGGCCGGGCTTGCGCGCCGGGTGACACCCTATGCCTGGGGGCTGAGTGCGCTTGAGCTGGATGACGAGGTACTCAAGGTCGGGCAGATTGCGCTGAAATCCTGTTCAGGGCTGACGCCGGACGGGCAGGTGTTTCGCGTACCGCAGGCCGAAGACCATCCGCCCGCGCTGGAAGTGCCCGAAACGATCAAGGATTGCGTTGTTTACCTGACCGTGCCGCAGCGGCGGCAAGGCGCGTCCGAGGTAGATCTGAGCGGGGCGGAGCAATCCGTCAGCCGCCTGCGTCCCGCCGAACAGGAAATCACCGACGTGATGAGCCAGCAGAAAAAGCCGGTGACGCTGGGCGTTGGCAAGCTACGGCTGCAATTTGCGCTGGCGGTAGACGATCTGGCCGACAAGCTGGCCATTCCGATTGCCCGCATCATCGAAGTGCGTCCGGACAAAGAGATTGTCCTGGATCGCGGCTTTGTGCCCTCGGTCTTGGATGTGCGCGCAGCCCCGGCATTGGCGGGGTTCATAAACGAGCTTGAGGGGATGCTGTCGCACCGGATGCAGGCATTGGCCGGGCGGTTGTCCGAAGGTGGACCCGCCAAGGGTGCTGCCGAGATTTCGGATTTCCTGCTGTTGATGGTGATCAACCGCAACCTGCCGCTGGTGCGCCATTTCGCCAATATCGAAAACGTGCACCCCGAACACGCCTACCGCGTTTGCGTTGCACTGGCTGGCGAGTTGGCCACCTTCATGAGTGCCGAGAAAGAGGCCGTGCAATTCCCCGCCTATCAGCACGATAACCTGACCGAAAGCTTTGCCCCAGTAATCCGAGTGCTGCGCCAATATCTCAGCTCGGTTCTGGAACAGACGGCGATCTCGATCCCGTTGGAGCCGCGCAAATACGGCATCAGCGTCGGTGTGATTGCTGATCGCAAGCTGATCGGCTCGGCCGGATTTGTGCTGGCAGTTAATGCGGATATCCCCGCCGAAGACGTGCGGCGGCACTTCGCGGGTCAGGCCAAGACCGGCCCGGTTGAGGAAATCCGCCAATTGGTGAATTCGGCCCTGCCGGGCATCACTTTGCGCCCGCTGCCGGTCGCGCCGCGCCAGATCCCGTACCATTCGGGCGTGGTCTATTTCGAACTGGACGCAGCCAGCCCATATTGGAGCAAGATGACCACTTCGGGCGGGATCGCGGTGCATGTGTCGGGGCAATATCCCGGATTGCAGATGGAGCTTTGGGCGATCCGCAATCAGTAGCCGTCCGGGCCGTTGATTGGTACGAAACAAATTGATGGGGCTGCCTGCGTGGACCACTGGACCATGCGGGCGCTGTGAGGAAGCAGGTAGATCATGTCCGACAACGATCCTTTCGCCGAACCGGACGATACAGATAAGACGGTCATTCGCCCCAACCCGGGTGGACGACGTCAGGCCGGGACCATGCCGCAACAACCCGCCGCGCCTCAGCAACCGGCGGGTTACCCCGAGCCGATGGAAGCGCCTCAGCCGCAGCCCGCTGCGGCAGGGGACGGATATGGCGTACCTCCGGCGCAGGCCCCACAGTCGCGTCCGCCACAAGGCGGTGGGGAACAGGTGGCCGCAACCGGGATGAACCGGTTGAACGGCTGCGCCGCGCCTTTGTTTTCGCTGATCAGCCGCATCCGCAACCGCGCGCAGCACATGGACCCGGACAAGCTGCGCCAAAGCGTGGTCGCCGAGGTGCGCAGCTTTGAAAATTCCGCCCTACAGGCGGGCATCCCGGCGCAATCGGTCAAAGTGGCGCGTTATGCCCTATGTGCGACGCTGGATGATGTCGTGCTGAACACTCCGTGGGGCGGCCAGTCCAGTTGGGCGACGCAATCACTTGTTGGCACCTTCCACCGCGAGACGGTGGGCGGGGACCGTTTCTACGACCTTCTGGCGCGGCTGGAACAGGAGCCTGCGAACAATATCGAGCTGTTGGAATTCGTCTACATGTGCCTGTCGCTGGGCTTTGAAGGCCGCTTGCGGGTCGAACAAGGCGGACCGGACAAGCATCTGCAAATCCGGCAGGGTCTGGCTCGGGTCATCCGGGCGCAGCGCGGTCCCGTTGAGCATGATCTGGCCCCGCATTGGGAAGGTGTGGACAAGCCATACCGTGCGCTTAGCATGTGGAAACCGGTCTGGATCGCGCTTGGCGTGACGGCGCTTTTGCTGGTGATTGAATTCAGTGGTCTGTCTTATGTCCTGTCTAACAAGACGGAAAATCTTGTGGGTCAGATGTCGGTGATCGACGCGGGCCCCGTGACCGAGTTGCAGCGCCGGGCGCCTCCGCCTCCGCCGCCACCTCCGCAACAGCAACCTCAGATCGCGAAGGTCGTCGAATTCCTTCAACCCGAGATTGATGAGGGGCTGGTCGAGGTTTTTGAGAAAGGCAATACGCTGGTCATCCGCATCAAGGGGTCGGGCATGTTCGGTTCAGGCTCGGACAGTCTGCAAGACAAATTCCAAGAGCCGGTGCGCCGGGTTGCCGTGGCGTTGAATGCCGAGCCGGGCACGGTGATCGTGACCGGGCATTCGGACAATGTACCAATCCGGTCGGCGCGCTTTCCGTCCAACCTCGCCTTGTCGCTGGCGCGCGCAAAATCGGTGATGAATAAGATGTCACCCGAATTGACCGACCCCAATCGCCTCAGCGCTGAGGGCCGGGCCGACAGTGACCCGATTGCCGACAATTCCACCCGTGAAGGCCGCGCCACCAACCGCCGGATCGAAGTCCTGTTGGTGCAGGAGGATACTCAATGACCGCCCGTAGAATCCTGAGATTCATCTTCTTGTCGATTTACACCGTGCTGTTTTTTACGGCGACGGCGTTGTCCTTGTGCCTTTATTTTTTCGGACCACTTATTGGGTCGGATGAATGGCGTCCTTTGGATGGGATGACGGCGCGGTTGATCTGGTGCGGTGTGATTTATGCGTTTTTCCTGATCATTGCGCTAACCATCTTCTTTGTTCGTCGTCGTCGCGAAAAGAAGCTGACCGAAGAAATCACCGAAGCCGTCAGCGACGGCGGCGACATGATCGACAGCGAAATCTCGGAACTGCGCGGCAAGTTGAAAACCGCTATGGCAGAGCTGCGCAAGTCCAAGAACGGACGGCGGCATCTGAATGAGCTGCCGTGGTACGTGATGATCGGCCCGCCGGGCGCGGGCAAGACCACTGCCATTGTGAATTCCGGCCTGAACTTTCCGCTGGCCGATGAGATGGGTAAAACCGCGATTGGCGGTGTTGGCGGCACGCGCAACTGCGATTGGTGGTTCACCGAAAACGCCGTTCTGATCGATACGGCCGGGCGGTACACGACGCAGGAAAGCGACGCTCAGATCGATAACGCGGCGTGGATTGGGTTCCTTGGGCTGCTCAAGAAATACCGCAAGCGCCAGCCGATCAACGGGGCGATGATCGCGATCTCGTTGTCGGATCTGTCTTTGCAGGATGAGATCACCCAGAAAGAACACGCCAAGGCCGTGCGTCGTCGTCTGGAAGAGTTGCGCGAAAAACTGGGCGTGCGCTTTCCAGTCTATATCCTGTTCACCAAGGCCGACCTGATTGCCGGGTTTGCCGAGTTCTATGACAATCTGGGTAAGGAAGATCGCGAACAGGTTTGGGGTTTTACCTTGCCATTGGACAAGTCCCGGTCTGAACAATCCCCGGTCGCCGCCTTTGACGAAGAATTCGCGTTGCTGCTGGGCCGTTTGAACGCCCAATCGCTGGAGCGGATGCAGACCGAGACCGACCCCCAGCGCCGCGCCTTGGTTGCGGGCTTCCCGATGCAGGTGGCCTCATTCCGAAAAGTGGCGCATGAATTCCTGACCGAGGTGTTTCAGGACAGCCGCTATCAACACCGCCACATGCTGCGCGGGGTCTATTTCACATCCGGCACCCAAGAAGGCACTCCGATTGACCGGCTGATGTTGGGCATGGCGCGTACCTTCGGGATCGGACGTCAGGCGATTGGTTCGGGTCAGGGCTCGGGCCGGTCGTATTTCCTGACCCGCCTGTTTGATCAGGTGATCTTCCGCGAGGCCGGTCTGGTCAGCGCCGATGACAAGGTTGAGCGGCGCTATAAGATCACCAAATGGGCCTCGGTCGCGGCGACGCTGATTGCCGCTGTTGCAGTGGGTGCCCTGCTGGTTCGCAGCTTTTCGGGCAACTCAGAACTGATCGCTGAGGCGCAAGAGGGCGTATCCGCCTATCAGGCTGCAGCGGCGACGCTGCCACCCAGCCCGGTGGGCGATACCGATCTGGTGCCTGTGGTGCAGGCGCTGAACACGCTGCGCGATCTGCCCGCGAACCCGACCCTGTCCGACCCGGACCCTGAAACGCGCCTGACCTATGGCCTGTATCAGGGGGATGTGATTGGCACGCAGGCGGCGCAGACCTACCGCGCGGCGCTGAACCAGCGCCTTCTACCGCGGCTGCTGTTGCGTCTCGAAGAACAGATGAGCGCCAATATCAACAACCCCGATGTGCTGTATGAGGCGTTAAAGGTTTATCTGATGTTGGGTCTTCAAGGTCCGATGAACCAGAATCTGGTCAAGGAATGGATGAATATCGACTGGACGGTGTCCTTCCCGGGCCCATCGCGCGAGGAATTTCGCGCTGATCTGAACGACCATCTTGAGGCATTGCTGAGCCAGCCGATGCAGGCCGTTGCGTTGAACGGGCCCATGGTCGAGCAGATACAGGGCCTGCTGTCGGAACTGCCGCTGGCGCAGCGCGTGTATAACGGGATCATCTCAAGTCCGTCCGCGACGGCTCTGCCTGAATGGCGGATCACCGAGGTCGGCGGCCCAGCGGTTGCGCGCGTTTTGGTGCGGTCCTCGGGCAAACCGTTGAATGACGGGATCGAGGGGATCTTTACCTACCGCGGTTTCAACGACGTATTTGTCGGCGAAGCAGTTGGCGTAGCCAAACGGGTGCAAAAGGAAAGCTGGGTTCTGGGCCCGCGCGGCGAGGCGGAACAGACCGAACTGGCGCTGGCCGCGCTCAGCCGCGATGTGCTGGACCTGTATTACAACGACTACATTGCGCGCTATGACGCGATGCTGGGCGATATCGACATCGTGCCGATGGAAAGCCTCAGCCACGCTGTCGAAGTGACCAATGTGCTGTCCGGCCCGACCTCGCCTATCGTCAACATCCTGAACTCGATCTCGGACGAGACGAAGCTGACCGAAAGCCGATCGGTTCTGCCCAATTCGGATGCTCTGGGTGAAGGGCTGTCCAGCGCGGCCAGCCTCGAGTTGCAGTCGGCGACCTCGGTCCAGACGCAAATCCTGCTTGAGGCCTTGGCCAAATCCAGCGGCGCGACTGCGTCACAGCCGGTGCAAGAGCCGGGCCAATATGTCGAGGATCGGTTTGCCTGGCTGCACCAGCTTGTTGACCGGCCCGAGGGGCAGCCCTCGCAATTGGATCAGTTGATGGGGTCGTTGACGGGCGTCTATCAAGAGCTGAACAAGATGTCCTTCAGCGGCACCTCGGGCGGCGAGTCCGGGCAGGCGCTGCAGCAGTTTCAGCAAGAAGCGGCTCGCATTCCCGGCCCAATGGAACGCTGGGCGGTGCAGATCATCGACGGATCGTCGGGGATCACGTCTGACAGTACACGGGCCTCGCTGAACGCACGCTGGCAGGCCAATGTGCTGCCCTTCTGCGAGCAGGTCGTCACTGACCGCTATCCGTTCAGTCGTAGATCCGGGGCAGATGTGGCGATGGGTGATTTCAGCCGGTTGTTCGGCCCGCAAGGTCTGATCGACACCTTCTTCACCGACAACCTCGCCAAACACGTGGACATGCGCACGCGCCCGTGGAGTTGGAAAAGCAGCGTAAACGAGGCCGATCTGGGCATTAGTCAGGCCGTTCTGACCCAATTCCAGAACGCCGCCGAAATCCGTGAGGCTTTCTTTGCCGCGGGCCCACAACCCCAGATTCAGTTCCAGATCATGCCCGAGGCGCTGGACCCCAAGGCAAAGGGCGTCACGCTTGAAATTGACGGACAATCGCTGGAATTCCGCCATCGCGGCGGGCTGCCTTCGCCCATGGCGGTCACGTGGCCAGGGCAGGTTGGATTGGCGCGGGTCACGTTCCAGCCCGACAAACGCAACATCGAAAGTGTGTTGTCCAAGGATGGCCCATGGGCGTGGTTCCGTCTGTTGGACGCGGCAGAGGTGCGGCGGACCAATGTATCGGACCGCAAGAAGGTGATCTTCAACGTCGGTGGCCGCATTGCGATCTTCCAGTTGCAATCTGGCTCGGTCATCAATCCCTTTGCCCTTCCGGCGCTGCAAAAGTTCAGCTGCCCTAAATCGTTCTGATGCAGCGGACTGGGTTTGGCGCGTTTGGTAAGATGCCTTCGGTCGGAGATTTTTTTCGGCTGGGGGTTTCACAGGATTTCGTACAGCCCTGGGATACCTGGATTCAGCACAGCATGTTAAACGCGGCTGAAGCTCTGGGACCTGTGTGGGACGCGCATTACATGTCCGCACCCATTTGGCGGTTTTGTCTGGCTCCGGGATTGGCAGGCCCGCAAAAGATGTTGGGCGTTTTGATGCCATCAGTGGATCGGGTCGGACGAAGGTTTCCTCTGACTTTGGTATCGGGCGTCTCTAATGAAGGTTCGGCAATTCTGTCTCACTTCCGGGCCGAGGCGACATACCGCCAGCTTGAAGACTTGGCTTTGGCTGCGCTTGAGGATGACATGACGCGGGACAAACTGGCCGAGGGATTGGGGGCGCTGGTGGTTCCATTACAAGAGCCGACTTCTCCGGTTCGGGCCGAGGGAAACACGCTGGTTCTGACGCGCGGGGAAGTCGCTGACAGTCTGTTGCCCGACCTCGCGGCGGGGTTAGTCGCGCATCGCTATCGGTCGCCGACAATCTGGAGCACTGACATCGGCGGCGTCCCTCGGATGATGGTCTGCGAAGGTTTACCGCAAGGATCAAACATGCAAGGTTTGTTTAATCTTCACGCTGCAGTCTGGACCGAGGCAAGGCCACTATGAATTCAAGTCACCGCGTTCGGTACAGCGCCCGCAGCCATGTCGGCCTCAAGCGCAAGCTAAATGAAGATGCCGTTTTGGCCCTGCCCGAGGAAAGCCTTTGGATGGTCGCGGACGGTATGGGAGGCCACGAAGGGGGCGACTACGCCAGCCGTCTTGTTGCTGACATGGTCGCGGCAATCCCGCCGGGACTGCCACCAGCGGATCGACTGGTGAAGTTGCGGGATGTGTTACAGCAAGCGCATTCGGCAATCCGTCAAGAGGCTGAGACCCGTGGCGGTAAAACCATGGGCACGACCGTTGCCTGTATGATGCTGGCCAACGGCCATTTCGTCGGTTTGTGGGCGGGCGACAGCCGCATCTATTTGCTGCGTGACAACCAGATTCAAATGCTGACCACCGATCACTCGGTTGTGGCCGATCTGGTGTTGGCGGGCCAGATGAGCTGGGATGAAGCGGAACAGCATCCCCAATCAAATGCGATCAATCGTGCGGTTGGTGTCGGGGATGTGCTGGAACTGGACAAGATCCGGGGCGAGGTTCAGCCGGGCGATCGGTTTCTGATCTGCTCGGACGGGCTGAGCAAATACGCGACCTTCCCGATGCTGGAAAAGGCTCTGTCAGAGATGCCGATTGAAACCGTCGCCGATCAGTTGATCCAGATCGCGCTGGACGGGGGCGGGGCAGATAATATCTCGGTGATCGTGGTCGATATTCCCTGAACCCCGCGCTATTGCGCGAGGGTGGTCAGGATACGGCTGTCCAGTGACAAAATCTGCGTTTCCACGTTGCGATCCTGTTCGCGCAGCGCCTCGGCGTATCCGGCGGCGGATTCCGTGGTGGGGCGCAGTGTGTCGAACAGTTGATTGTCGGTATGCAGCACGATTACCTTGCTTTTGCCCAAGGTGCTGTCATCAACCTGAAAGGCAATGCCGCCGTTTTCCTGACTTTCGGGGATGGAATACGCCACACGAACCGACAATGGCCCACTTTCTCCATCCCGCAGCGCGGCAATCCCGTTTTCTTGACGTGTCACGTTTGGCAGTAAGTGGAACACGTTACCAGACACATCGAGAACCGAGACAGACAGGAACCCGTCTTGCACATCCTGCGGTAAGTCCACGTCAATCACCGGGTTCTGTCCTACGACAAAATCTCCGGTTGGGTTCGGGGCGTCGTTTTGTTCACCGTTGAAAAACGCGATAGAGATGTCGCTGGCCGGAGCACTGGGTAGGTAGTTCTCGATCAGGCATAATGTCGGGTTCAACACGTTCACACCGTCCAGATCAATCGGCCGCTCACCGACCAGTGCGGTCAAAGCGGTATTCAGCCCAACCAAACTGTCCTGAGACGCCAGAGTGCCACTGACCTGAACAGGGGTCTCAGGGCCGTACCCGGCGGTGGGGGCGTTTTCCAGTTTCAGTGCGCCGCAATCGGCTAGACCGGCAAGGATCGGGCGGATATCGGCAGCGGGCAGGAACAGTGGCTCAAGCTCTAGTTCGACTGAGCCCTGCAACCCGGCGGGCAGTCCTGCTGAATAAAGCTGTTCCAGCTTGTCATGCAGCGCCTGATCCGTGGTTTGTCCGGTCAATTGAGCATCGTTTCCGTTCACGACCAGCCGCCATTCATCCAGCTCCATCACTGTTTCGATGACGTCACTGACCGCAGCGCCCCAGCTTTCCGAGATTTCCCCAGACGCCAACGTCAGATCAACCGTCCCACCCTGATCGGTGATCTCGCGTGTCATCGTGTCCCGTGTGTCTTCCGAAGGAACAAAACCGACGGCGCGTGGCGGCAGGCCCTCGCGCTTGTCCGCCACCAACGTATAGGGTGCGGCTACGGGATATTGGGGCCCAGTAAAGCTGTCGAATGCGCCGCTGAAATAGGCACCTGCGCCACCGCCGACAATGACCAGCGCGCCAAGGGCGGCAACCAGCCCGGTGCGCGATTTCTCGGGCGTTTCGACCGGAGGTGCAGCGGGTGCTGCGACGGCCTGGGTAGGCTGCGCAGGGGCCGCAGGTTTGCTTTTGGGTACGATTATGGTTGCGTCGTCATCGGTTTCGGCAGGGGGGGATTCCGCCTGTCCCGACCGGGCCGAGGACAAAGCCCTCAATACGTCGCTGGTCGACTGATACCGGTCATCGGGGTCCGGCGCTGTCATCTTGTCCAGCACGGTTTTCAGAGGCTCGGGCACATCTGTAGTATCCAGCGGTTGTTTTTTACTTTCCACAACCTCCAGCAAGTTACGCCCGGAATTGGCCTTTTCGCCCCGGAAGTTCGCCAGCAGCAGCGCGCCCAGGGAATAGATGTCGGTACGCTGGTCAGTCTTTCCCGACAGCTGCTCGGGTGCGGCATAGGCGTATTTGCCAGCGAACTCTCCGCCCACGATGGTTTCTGCGCCGGGGTTGGTATCCTTGGCGATGCCAAAGTCGATGATTACTGCCTGCGCAGGATCACCGTCACGCAGGATGATGTTGTCGGGGCTCAGGTCACGGTGGACGATGTTGCGCGCATGCGCGGCCTCGAGCCCCTCGCAGACGCGCTTGCAGATGGTCAGAATATCGTCTGCCGACATGGGACCATCAGCCAGTTTCCGGTCCAACCCCGGCCCGTCGACATAGTCCATCACCAGATAGACATGTCCGTCGGCAGTACGGTTGTTTTCGGAATAGCGCACCACCGCATCATGGCGGATGTCGCGGATTTCTTCCTCACGGGTCAACAGAACGAGGTAATCGTCGTTGCTGGAAAATTCGGCCTTCAGAACCTTAAGCGCGGCCAGACGCCCCGATATCTCGGAGCGCGCACGATAAACGTCAGAGGTACCACCCCGCCCAAGGATTGCCTCGATCCGATATGTATTGTTCACCAGATCGCCCGGCTGAAACAGGTCGCCTGCGCGGGATTCAGTCATGCTGCCCTCGAAATTGTGTTTTATGAGGAGACTAAATCAGCCGAGCGCCTGAAATTCAACGCGGCGGTTTTCGTCAGCACGCGGATCGTCTTTGTTCAGAGGTTCGGCTTCACCTACGCCCAGTACTTCCAGTCGCCCTTCGGCGATACCGCAATCGCTGACCAGAAAGCGTTTGACTTCTTTCGCGCGCAGCAGAGACAGATTTTGATTGTAGTCCGCAGATCCTGCGCTGTCAGTGTGGCCGATGATCTGAAAGACGTTAACGTCGACGTTTTTCATCGCTTGGCACAAGGAGGACAGCTTGGGTTTTTGATCATCGCGCAAGGCGGCCGAGGCGAAGTCGAACCGAACCTGTATATTAACCTGATCTTCCGAGGCCACCGGTTGATATTCGGCCGGGGCGGCAGCAACTGTGGTTTCCACAGCTTCGTCGGTTGCTTCAGTCGCGGATGTTGAAGGTACGATCACCAAGCCGCGCGTTTTTTGCTTGTTGAATGCATCGGTGATTTCGTCGGCTGTTAGTTCATTGGATTGGGCCAAAGCGAATTGTGTCGTGCAAACGAGGGCCACGGCCGAAGCCCCAAAAAATTTAAGTCGAGAAAAAGTAATCATTACCGGAGTCCTTCCCTGTTTGGGACAAAGAGTACCCGTGCCTCAGGTGTGCGACAATGAAGAAAGTCACATTTGTGATTAAGAAATAAAGCCGAGCACGTGACATCTTGCGCGGCGACTTTTAGATTTGGGCGCAATTGAATTGAGATACAGGTAAACACATCAGATGCGCATAGTTCCGGCAGTAATTCTTGGGGTTTCGATTATGTTGGCCCCTGTTATCTGGTATGTTTTCCCACTGATCGTTCCAATGGAAAGTGATTTTGAGGGGCCGGCAATCGATTCAGGCGCGCGGATCGAAATCGAAATGCTGAGCCAGCAAGTTGAAGATATGCGCAACGAGATTGAGAGGCTGTCGCTGGAGATATCGCGATCCCAAAGCGACGGTTCGGCCGTGTTGCAAGGCGCAGACGGGGCGGACGACTATGGATATGACAGCACCAGCCCAAACGAGATCATTGATGCTTACGCTCAGGTTGTCCTTATCGCCAACCGCAACGACGTTAATCAAGAACTCAAACTGGCGAGTTCGTCGTTTCTGAAAGAGAAATTCGGGCTGCCGCGCGAAGACTTAACAGACAATTGTCAGTCCATGACCAACCCGCGGTTAGAAGAAAACCTTGTATTAGAAGAAGTCGGCCCGGTACGGGTACGCATGTTGAAACCGGCAATAGACTCTCTGCGCGTTGTTTTCGAAAACATCCGTCGCACGGACCCCGACCTCTTTGCACGTATCAATACAGCCGGGTCCTTGTGTGTGCGGCGGATTCGTGGCGCGACCTCATCCGCATCGGCCCATGCCTATGGCCTGGCTGTTGACTTGAATATCGACGGAGTGTTGGACACGCTAGGCGATGGTAAAACCCAGCTGGGCCTGACTATTCTGGCCGACTTCTTCCGGCAGGAGGGCTGGGTATGGGGTGCGGCCTGGGGTCGAGAAGACTCGATGCATTTCGAGGTTAGCCGCAACAAGATCGAAGAATGGTTGGAGCAGGGACTTTTGTAAAATCGTCGAATGATACGACGCTCTGTGAACTAGGACACGGACAGTCTCGGAACCAATCGTGATATGGATGACCTCAATCCAGACGGGTATCCTGTATTGGGAAATACAATCTTGCTTTGGCCTGCGGGCTGGGCTTTGCTAGGTTCTGTTTTAAAGTTTCACTAAGGGTTACGAATGCCAAAGACTCTACCTCAGGCGATCATGCGGATTCCGCGTCTCAGCATGATATTTGCTCTTGCAACCGGTGGCAGTCTTGTCCTTTCGGACGCGGTGCTGGCCCAAAGCGCATCGAATTTGGCGCCGTCAACATTTCAGCCGCAAAATCAACGCAATACGGGCCCTGTTACTGTCGCCAGAGACCCTGGCGCGCCGGTTCCCGAAGGTGCGGACAGATTGTTTGTGACAGTCGGGCGCGTGGATATTGAAGGCGCTCTGCCGCAAATGGAGGCCGCCAACGCTGCCTTTATTGAACGACTGACGGGAAAGCGTGTTGCTGCCTCTGAAATTTTTGCGGCCACAAATCGCCTTGAAAGCGCATATAGCAATGCCGGTTTTGTTCTGAGTCGGGTCGTTCTGCCGCAGCAAACTTTGCGGGATGGAGGAACGTTACGGATCGTTGTAGTCGACGGGTTCGTCGAGCGTATTGACGCAACAAAAGTTCCGGAAGAGGTCCGGGACCGCGTGGTCAAGATTACCCAGCCGTTAATCGGCAAGCGTGGCATCAAACTGCAGCAGATCGAGCGCGCCTTGCTGCTTGCAGGTGATACGTTCGGAGTTCGCTTGGCGTCGACCTTGTCGGCAGGTGACAGCAATGGCGGCACCGTTCTGACCTTGGATGGAGAGTTCAAGGAATTTACCGGCTCATATGGGTTCGACAATACGCTGTCGGACGATCTTGGTCCGTTGAATCTGAGCCTTGGACTTGAGTTCAATGGCCTGCTGGATCTGGGTGAGACATTCTATTTTAACCTGGGTGGGTCTCCGACGCGATTTTTCTCGGGTGACCCTGAGTATCGGATTTTGGCTGCAGGTGCGGTATTCCCGATCGGGTATGATGGCTTTACGATTAACGCCGAGGTGACCTCTAGCGAAGCGCGCCCCGACACGGATTTTTTACCTAACGAAAGCGAGTTCGAACGGTTTTCGCTGCGGCTCTATTATCCGTGGATTAGATCCAGGAAGGTTAATCTTTCATCGCAACTGATCCTGGATCGTATCAGCGATACGCAGAACCTGTTGGTCGGTCCCTTTGAGATTCCGGTCTTTGACGACGATATCAGCGTGCTGCGCGCCACTTTGGATGGCACACGCGCCTATGATAATGGTGGCTTCCTGCGCGGGAGTGTTGTGCTTTCAAGGGGTTTGGACATCCTCGGCGCGCGAACCTCGGTCGGCCCCGGAGAAACTCCATTCTCGCGCCAGGGCGCTGAACCGGAATTTACGAAACTCGTTCTGTCTGGCCAGTATCAGCGTCCTCTGAATGCCAACTGGTCGTTGGCTTTGAACGGCCGAATTCAAACCAGCTTCGGGGACGCTCTGGTGACGTCCGAGCAATTCAGTATCGCAAGCACCAGCGAATTGTCGACCTTTGATGCGGGTTCGTTGCGTGGCGATGACGGATGGGTCGTGCGGTCCGAAGTGGGTCGATCGCAGCGGGTCGAAGTGGCTGGGTTGCCGCTGATCCTGAAGCCTTATGTGTTTGGTGCTTACGGCGAATTGGGAATAGAACAACCTACAGTTTTTGAGCAAAGCACGACTACGGCCTACGCCTATGGGATCGGTGCTGATTTGATTGCAATTGAAGACTCGACCTACAAGTCGGGATCGTTACGAGTTGAATATGGGAGGGGTGAACGCGATGACCTGGGGGCAGACGAAAACCGCTTCACTATTGTTGCAAGTCGCAGATTTTAGGGCTCGCGCCACAGTGATCCGCGGCGCAATTTTGACAGCCACGGCAACGCTATGGGGCACGACAGCTCTGGCACAAACGCTGCCCAATGGCGGAACCGTGGCGGCGGGAACTGTTACGATTGCGCAACCCAGCGGCAACCAGCTGGACATTACGCAGGGGTCGGGCGCGGCCGTAGTGAATTGGAACGGGTTTTCGATCGGTTCTGGCTCGACAGTTAATTTCTTCCAGCCCGGGCAAGAAAGCGTGATTTTGAACCGAGTGACAGGGGATGCGACCAGCGCAATTCTCGGCCAGTTGAATGCCAATGGTCAGGTGTTTCTGGTTAACCCTAACGGTATCTTTATTGGCCCCAACGGCGCAGTCAATGCGGGTGGCTTCGTGGCCTCGACTCTGGATGTAACGGATGAAGATTTCCTTAACGGGCGCTATCGCTTTGCCGGAAATGGTAGTTCAGCCGCAGTGGAAAACGCGGGAACAATCTCGATTGTTCCGGGCGGGTATGCAGCGCTAATTGGTGGGCAAGTTTCCAATTCGGGCTTGATCCGTGTGCCTCTTGGCAAGGTGGGGCTTGGTGCGGGTGAACAAGTAACACTGGATATTTCTGGCGATGGCTTTTTGCAGGTCGCTGTTCCTTCGGATAGCGATGACGCCATGATGGAGGCGTTGATTACCAATTCAGGGCGGATCGAAGCCAATGGCGGTTCTGTTCACCTCAAAGCGGCCAGTGCTCGGAATGCGGCGCGACAGGTAATCAACATGTCTGGCGTGATCGAGGCCCAATCGGTTGGCGGAGTATCCGGAGCTGTCGTTTTGGGTGGCAGCGGCGGCGGCGTTCGGGTCAGTGGCACGATCGATACGTCGGCTCAGGAAACACTTGTCGAAACGTCGCTTCGGCCAAAGGTGCGTACTCAGAACGGTGGGTCTATTACCATAACTGGTGAGGCGATCACGCTGGCAGGGGCCACGCTGACATCCGACGGGGCGGGTGGCGGAGATGGTGGAGCCATTCTGGTCGGCGGCGATTTTCAGGGTGGTGGCACGCTGCCTACGGCGCAGACAACCTTCGTAGATGCGAGCACCAGTATCTCAGCCGACGGCGGAGACGAAGGCAATGGCGGTCGCGTTATTATCTGGTCCGATGACCTGACCGAGTTCCACGGCCAGATATCGGCCCGTGGCGGGGATACTGCGGGCGATGGCGGCTTTGTCGAGGTCTCGGGGCAGATCGATCTGGTGTATCGCGGTTTTACCGACCTGCGCGCTCCGAATGGGGAAACCGGAGATCTGTTGATCGATCCGGTGAACATAACGATTCCGGGCACGTTTACCGAAGCGGGTCTGGAAGCCCAGCTTGAATCTGCGGATGTGTTTCTGACTACGTCTGTGACCGGCACAGATGACGGCAATATCACGATCAACGCTGATATCGACTGGATGGCGGCAAATACGTTGTTCCTGATCGCGGATAACATGATCACGATCAACGGTGCGATCAACGCTGTCAACGGTGGGTTGTTGCTGAATGCAATGGGGGCGGTCGACGGAGTAGGCCGGATCACCACCGGCCCCGGCGGTAGCATAAGTGTGGCCACGTTCAACTTGGTTGCAGGATTCTGGGATCAGGTTTCGGCCACGCTGCCCAGCTTTTTCGCGGGCGATTTCATCGTCTCGCCAAACGCCACATTCCTGCGCGCCACGGGCGGCAACGGGTCGGGCGCGAACCCGTTCCAGTTAACCGATATCTATGGTTTGCAGGGTCTCAACGGCTCTAGCCAATCCTTTGCGCTGGTCAACGACATCGATGCCTCGCCCACGTCCAGCTGGTCATTTGGTTTTGTCCCTGCAGATTTTTCAGGAACGCTTGAAGGTAACAGGTTTTCTATCAACAACCTGTTCATAGACAACGACTTCACCTTCGGCGGCCTTTTCGGCACTCTGGACGGTACAGTGCGTAACCTGAGTATCAGGAATGCGGATATTACCGCTCAAGGTGGTGGCATACTTGCCGGTGAAAACCTTGGGACAATCTCGGGCGTTAGTGTGTCGGGCAGCTTCACCGGCAGTGACGACGTGACCGGCGGGCTGGTTGGCATTAACGATGGCGGTACAATCAGTGACAGTTTCTCGACTGCCAGTGTCACGGTTGATCCGATCGAGGCTGATTTCGTTTTGGTCGGTGGCTTGGTTGGAGAGAATTCTGGGGTCATTCAGCGTTCGTTCAGTAGTGGTTCGGTGACCGGACTTGGCTTTGGCGAGTTTATCATGGGCGGATTGGTCGGCGAGAACTTCGGTTCGATCGTTGACTCGTATTCTAACTCGGACGTCCGGGGTGTAAGCCAGTTTTCCAGCCCGATGGATACCGTAGCCGTCGGTGGCTTGGTCGGAATAAACGACGGTGGTTCGGTCACACGCAGCTATTCGAACGGCAGTGTGGATTTCTCCGGCAGCGACACTCCGATGTTAGGCGGATTGATCGGCAGTAATTCCGGGACCGTCACCGCATCTTTCTGGGACACGCAGAGTTCCGGGCAGAATACCAGCGCCGGTGGCACGGGACTGTCCACGTTCCAACTGAACGACACAGTGACGTTCTTCAACCTTGCTTCGGCACAAGGCTGGGACTTTGAAAACACCTGGGCTCCGGGATCGGGTGGGACAGGCCCGGCAAATTACACGACCTCGCCGGTAGTGTTTGCTATTCCAGACGATATCGCGGTTGTTGAGGGCGAACAGCCGCCCAATGCGACGACGGGCACGATTTTTGGTGGGCCTTCCGTTTACCTGTTTGGTCCCCCATCTGATTCTTTGGATACGTCCACAGTATTTGAGGGGTTGAACTTCATCGAAAACGACGATGGCACCACGACATTTACGCTGTCGACCTCGTTTTTGCTCAGCTCAGCCGAAATAGGATATCAAATTGTGTCTTTGCCCGGTTCGGTTGTGACAGTAGTGGAGCCGATACCCGTTCCGCCCACACCCGAGGTAGAAGTTACTCCGACCGTTGATACCACTATAACCGGAGGCGGCGGAGGTGGTGGCACTGCTGTGACAACAGTCGCCGAGGCTGAAGCAACACTTGGGACTGTTGAAAACGTATCCGAGGAATTCGGAGGCGAGATCGCATCCTGCGCCAGCAGCGGTGAGAATGTCAGTGAATACCTGGCCTGTCTTGCCGAAGCGATGGATGACTACGCGTCCGAACTTGACGGTATCGTGAAGGGTTTGCCACCGGGGCTCGAATCCGTCGGTGACATCATTCGCGGCGCCAGCGCGGGTATCCGCGAGGCGGGTGACGAAGCCAATCGTCGCCTGTCGCTGGCCACTACCGCCGAAGAGCGCAACGCGATCCGCCGCGAGGCGGTACAGCAGGCGCGGCGGCAAATCCGTCAGGCCCAGCGTGAGATCCGCAAGGCCATCACATTGATTAGAGCAACCGATCCCGAGCTTGCCATCGTTCAGAACCAACAGGTAGAAACGATTGTGGCAGCGGTCGGTCAGGCGGATATCGGACTGACCCGCGCCATCGGCCTTTGATACGTCGGAGAGTAGACCATTGGCTCTGAAACGGTGCTTCGCAGCGCTTTTCCTGATGCTGTTCAGTGCGACCATCGCTCTGGCGGACAAACGGGTTGCGCTGATTATCGGCAATTCCGACTACGTGTCTGTCAGCCCGCTGGACAACCCGATCAACGATGCCTCTGATCTCGCCATCGCTTTGGAGGGGTTGGGGTTCGAGGTGTTTCTGGGCACCGACCTGACACGGGACGAGATGCTGTCGCTGGCGGAATCCTATGGCACGACTGCTGCGGATTCCGACGTATCGCTGCTGTTTTATGCCGGGCACGGGTTTCAGGTGAACGGGCGCAACTATTTGGTTCCTGTCGATGCGCAGATCACCAAGCCCGAAGACATCCCCGAGCAGACAGTCCAGATGGAGGAATTCGTCAACCGGATGGAACGCTCGGACGGTATCCGTCTGGTGTTTCTGGATGCCTGTCGCGACAACCCGTTCGAAGGAACGGGTCTTGAGGTTGGTGGCGAGGGGTTGGCACGGGTTGGCAGCGCGGCGGATTTCATGTTTGCCTATGCGACTCAGCCGGACAACGTGGCCTATGACGGCACCGGCCGGAACAGCTTTTTCACCGAGGCGCTGCTGAGCCATATCTATACGCCGGGTCAGGACATTTCGGACCTGATGATCTCGGTGCGCAAAGACGTGCTGGCCTCGACCGGGGGACGGCAGATTCCGTGGGACAACTCATCCCTGACGCGGCAGTTCCGGTTCGACAACAGCCCCGTGACTGCGTCCGAGGAGACGCTGCTGTGGCAGGTGGCAGCGAACGCGCAGGATGCGTCCCTGATGCAGCTTTATATGGACCGCTACCCGCAGGGTGCGCATGTGAATGAGGTCGTGGCCTTTCTGGATCGGGCCGGGCAGGGGCAGACACTGACCCGCGCGGTGGCGGTCGAGGACAAAGACGAACAGGCTGAGCGTCTTTGGAAGCTGGCACAGCGCAGCCGGATGCGCCCGTTGCTGGAGTTCTACCTTGAGCAATATCCCGACGGTGCCCATGCGGCACAGGCGCAGCGTCTGATCGCATCCATCCCGCGCCCCGAGGACAGCACGCCCGGCGGTATCTGCGAACGTCTGGCAACGCATCCACGCGACCGCACGGCCAGCATCCCCGGCGTGCCCTTTAGCCGTCTTCAGGAAAATGCCCTGACGGCCATTCAGGCGTGCAGCGCTGCAGCGGCGCAAACGCCTGATTTGACGCACTACGTGGCACTGTTGGCGCGAGCGACGATTGCCGCCGGTGACGTGGATCGGGCGGTAACGCTTTACAAGCAAGCGGCCGAAGCCGGGGACCTGCGGGCCATGGTCTCGCTGGCACAGCTGCATGAGGGCGGCACAGGCGTGTCGCAGGATCAAGCCAAAGCGCTATCTTTGTATGAACAAGCCGCCCAAGGGGGCAGCTTTGATGCGATGATCAATATTGCCGTAACTCTGTTTGAAGGTCAGATCGTCCCCAAGGACGAAGCGCGCGCAATCGCGCTGTTGCAACAGGCAGCAAATGGGGGGTCAGCCAAGGCGACTTTCAATCTGGGCGTTCTGGCGCAGGATGGAATTACAGGCTCGCCCGATCAGGCACTTGGCTATTTCCAGCGCGCCGCACGTGAAGGCGAATATCAGGGCTATTTGGCAGCGGCGATCCTGCTGGACGAAGGGCGCGGCGTGCCCCGCGATCCGCTTGAGGCCGCGCGCATGTTGCTGCGTGGCGCGGCTGAGGATGACGGGGCGATCGTGAACCAACTGTCGCTGGCCTCGGACCAGTGGACGCGCGAGACGGTGATTGAAGTGCAAAAGCTGCTGCAAAAGGCCGGGTACTACAACAGCACCATCGACGGTGTGCCGGGGCCGAATTTCATCTCGGCCCTGCAACAATGGCGCAGCGGCGGGTTCGATCCGATCATCCTGGCGGCGAACTGACGCCTCTAGTTCACCGGCACAAATTCGATCCGGCGGTTGCGGCGTTTGCCCTCTGCCGTGTCGTTCGAGGTCACGGGGCGGCTTTCGCCATAGCCCACGGTTACAAGACGTTCCGGCGCAATCCCCTGATCGACCAGATAGGCGTTCACCGCCTGCGCCCGCCGTTCGCTGAGCACCCGGTTGGCCGCATCTGATCCATCACTATCCGTATGCCCACCGATCTCGATCGTCAGGTCCGGGCAGCGGTTCACGATGTCATGCAGGTTGGTTAGCAGCGGGATCGAGGCGTCGGACAAGCGCGCGCTGCCCGAGTTGAAATAGATATTGCCGGTGCGGGACAGGATCTCCATCCGGCCTTCGCAAGCCTCGCGGTCCAGATTGCCTTTGGTCTCAAGCGCCGCAGCGCCGGGGGTGGTCGAGGCCGCGACCAGTTGCGGCGGCGTGCCCGCCTGCGCGCGGTCGAACACGAAGCCAAAGCTGACAAAACCGAAGGGCAGGATATCAACGCCCGCGGCCTCTTGAAGCTTGCCGCGGCCTTCTTCCAAGTTGAAATCGGGCAGGGCGATGGCAATCGGTGTGGTGTTGGCCACGGCCACGCGGTCGTTGTCGACCAGAGTGATCGCAACCTGCGCAACGCCGTCCTTGGTCACACCGTGTAGCGACAGAGAATAGGGAAGGTCGATGATCTTATGCCGCGCCTGATGCAGGTCGACCAATTTTTCGGGGGGAAGCTGGGCGGTGATGATGGCTTCGGGGTACTTGAAGGTTTCAAAGAACAAAAACCGCATCCGCACGTTGCGCAGGTCGATCTTGGTGTCCACGCTGTCCATCTGCACCCGTATCTCGGCGGCACCATCGGGGCCGATCACGCCCGACAGGCTGGCGAAACCGCTGTTCTCTGCGACCGAGCTTTTCTTGACGGATAGAAATTGTAATTCCGAGGCGCCTGCATCCAACGTCCAGCCATGTTCAAACGGATCCGCGCTTTGGGCCCATGCTGCGTTAGACAGCAAAATGACGGTTATGGCACAAATGCTTCGCATCAAGTTTGAGCCTGGCATGTGTGAACCTCTTCCTATGCTTGCTGGTCAATTCGGGATATGTCAGGCGATGGCCACAATAAAGTCAAATGACATATTTAAATATAATCAGGCTTACGTGATGCCATGGCGTCACGGGCGTGATAAAGGACCCGAAACAAAGGACCCGACGTGCTTCGCATTTTTTACTTTCTGATTGCGATGATTTCGATCTCGTGGGCCGCGCCGGCGATGGCCGAGCCGCGGATCGCATTGGTTATTGGCAATTCGGCTTATGCGTCGGTGTCGCCATTGGACAATCCGGTCAATGACGCCACGCTGATCTCGCGGAAACTTAAGGGCCTTGGGTTCGACGTTCGCAATTTGACTGACAGCACGCAGATCGAGATGAAGCGCGCCATTGCCCAGTTTGGCCGCGATCTGCGGCAGGGTGGCGAGGATGCGGTTGGGTTGTTCTACTATGCGGGCCACGGGGTGCAGTCCTTTGGGTCGAACTATTTGCTACCTGTCGATATCTCGCTGAGCGACCCCGCTGATCTTGATTTAATGGCGGTCGAGGCGCGTTCGGTCCTGCACCAGATGGCCTCGGCGCATAACAAGACCAATATCGTCATTCTGGATGCCTGCCGGAACAACCCGTTCGAAAATCTGGCCGATATGGATGACAACGGCCTGGCCGAGATGAAAGCCCCCACAGGTACATTTCTAGCCTACGCCACGGATCCCGGCGGCGTCGCACTGGATGGTGAGAAGGGCAACAGCCCGTTTACGTTGAGCTTGGCCGAACACATTGAAACGCCGGGAATGGCTATCGAGCACTTGTTCAAGAAAGTCCGCGTGGATGTTTTGGATCAGACCCGAGGGTTGCAAACGCCTTGGGATACCTCGTCCCTGACACAGGATTTTGCCTTCTCATCGCAGGTTCAGACGCCCACCGTCCAGACCCGAAGCGAAGAGGAGCTTTGGCAGGAGGCAACGACTTCGCGTGATCCGGTTCAGATCATGCTGTTTATGCGCGCCTTTCCAGACAGCGCTTATGCTACCGAAGCAAGCGATCTTTTGCAGACCGTTCTAGCCGAATCCTTTGGAACCGCGCCGCAACCCAAAGTGCCGGAGCAAACGGTGATCGAAGCAAATGAAACCGAACGCCTGATGTACGAACTGGCGTTGGCTGATGACACAGTCCACGCATATGAGGTCTATCTGCAAAGTTTCCCTGAAGGGGTGTTCTCGGGCAAAGCAGCCGAACGTTTGGCTGCCTTGAAATACGGTGAGGAAACCGTGACCCGTAAGACCGAGGCGGATGGTGATTTGTCAGAAACAGGACCACAGGGCAACACCCCGATGACGCTCGATTCTGTATTGGATTTCGGCAACGACCATGTACGCGGGCAAACGATTAACCAACTGGTAGCAGGCGCGCCACTGTTCCCTCCGATCGAAGGTTTGCCGGATGAGTTGTGGAAAGACCAGTCCTGTTCGAATTGCCACCAGTGGACGCCCGAGGACCTGTGCAATCAGGCCCAGACCTATGTCAACCGCCCCGAGGCCGGGAATGTCGCCAAGCAACACCCCTTTGGCGGCGGTTTGAAAGTCAACCTGCGCCGTTGGGCATTGGGCGGATGTCAGGGCTAAACGTTTAGCCCGACAGTTTTGCTAAATCGGCGCTGAGTGCGCGCGCGTCCGAGATGCTTTTTTGCAGGGCCGTCAGTCTGGCTTCCGGCGTAGCACCTCCAGGCGTGTCGTTCAAAATACGGTCGATGCGAGCCGCCGTTGCTGCGTCGCCTCCGCTGGTCGCGTCACGTTGTTGTAGAATTTTGAGCTTGAGCTTGGCCAGTTCAGATTCCGACGATCGAATTTGCGCAGCAAGCGCATCATTTCGTGCCTGCGCCGTGGCCACATCCCCTTCGGCTGCGGTGATACGATCGTCGTAGGCACCGGTAGTAATTCCAGAAACACCGGCGAAGAACCCACCGTCTGCAGGATCAGTCGTGGTTTGGCACGCAGTAAGAAACAGGCAGGCTAGGGCGGCAAAGCGGATCATTCGTGCACCCTTCACAACGACGATGCCAGATCACTGGCGATCCCGCGCATCTGAGTGATCTGGTTCGACAAAGCCGTAAGATCCGCATCTATTGGTGAAGTTGTCTGTCCGCGGGCAATTGTAAGAGAGCGGGCCTCGGTGAATTCGGCCTGTCGTTTGGCGGCACCGTCAATGGCCAGTTCCATCTGGGTCAAGTTTCCGTTGGCTTCGGCCAGTTCTCTTTCGATCTGCGATGGGTCGGCCGTGCCTGCGGCGATGCTTGCGTTCAGTGCATCCAGTTCGGCTTTCTGTGCAGCCAGAACCTGGTTCATAACGGTTAGTGTCGTCTGCATTTCAGTTGTGTTGCGATCCAGGTCTTTCTTGATCTGTCGCAAACGCGCCTCGCGCCCTGCATAGCTGCGCTGGACGAAGGCGACGTAAGTCCCTGCTAAAGCCCCGGCGCCAAAACCGATCGAGATGCCTGTGCCCACATCATCACTGCCACCCAGACCAAAGCCGATCCCTCCGCCTACCGCGCTACCGGCGACTGCGCCCTGCAGGATCGTTTTTTGCATGGCTGCGGCCTGTTTGACCAAATCGGCCTCGGCTTGTGTCATGCCCGAGGGGGTGGTTGCTGGAGCCGACGTCTGAGTGCTGTCGCCACAGGCCGCCAGGACTAAGGTCGCAACAACAAGGCTTGCACCTATTCGGGAGGGATAAGATCGGCCAGCCATTGGTAACTTCCTTTTCTGCTATCATCTGCTTGCGATACATGCCGTAGGAACAAGCCCGCGTCCTGCGTCAGTTGCGCATTGGCAAAATCGAGATCACGTGACCCTGATGCAGCATTGACAATCGAAGCATCAATGTCGGGTGGAAAAAAAGTAACAGCGCGGGCCAGTACCTCATCATAATAACTGCGGCTCTGGTCCAGACGGCGCAGGATAATCCCGCGTGACCGGTAGATGTCGTAGATATCACTGCGTGCCTGTTGCAAAACCGGCAATGCGTCTGCATTTGAACGGGCGATGTCTTCTATTTGCTTCAAAGCATCTTCGGCAATGGTCAGCGTGCGCTCGACGCTGCGAAGGGCTATAATGTCGGTGCGCAGCCTTTGCATCGTTGTTACCGCCAGATACACCGAAACCTGAGCCGCGTCTTCAAATAGCCGGTCCGGCGTGGCTGTTTCCGCAGCTGGCAAACCCCTCCTATACCTGTCCAGTGCAGGGCCAAGGTCAGGTGACTGCGGTTCCTTGAGATGCCCCAATGCCATCAAGGCGGTCGCAAGCTTCTGAGGATCGGCCTGTGTGAATGTGGCACTGACCGGTGTCAGCGGAGTCGCCGCCGGCGTTTCAAGGGATGCCAGCTGTTCACGGGCAAATGAGGCAAACAACCCATCGGGATAGGTTTTCAGGTAAGTCTCGAATTCCCGGCTGTCCGAACTGGAGGAGATACGTCTCCAATGTTCCAGATCGGCAGTGATTTCGTCTTTGGGCGAACTTTTGGGCAGGCCGGGTGCAAAGCTGTGTTCGTCCAGCACAGATTCCTCGACCCAAGGGATCTGGCGCCCACCGGTTTCCAAAACCACTTGCTGGCGGACACGACCCAACATCAGTCGAACGTCCAGGTCCGGTGTCGCAATATGGTCTAGTAGCCCATTGGTGAAAACGCTGTTCTTACCTTGCCCGTCATACGCCACGTTTCCTGGGTCTGTCGCGTAGGCTATCAACAAACCCGCTCCGCCACGCATTCTGACAAGGCCATGTTCGACGAGGCCCTTGTCGGAAAACGGATTGTTACGGCATGCATCCAAAAGCAGGACGCCGACATCGGGCCCGGCCTTGGTCATAACGTCTCGCACTCGGTCCAAGGTGATCGAACTGCGTTTCAGTGCCTGCAGGCTATTTCCGTTGAAATCGGTGCCGATCAGGTAATTTGCCCCGCCGATCTGTACCCCATGCCCGGCATAGAAGAACACGGCCATCTTAGCGCCTTTTGAGATAGCACCAAACTTGTCTACCGCCTCTTGCATGGTTCGTGCGTTTTGGTTTGTGGCCTGAATGACTGTGAAACCAAGCTCTTGCAACGTGTTGCCCAAAGCTTCGACATCGTTGCCGGGATTGCGCAGTGACATTTCCTGCGTGGCATAGTCCGAATTGCCAATCAATAATGCGACGCGATCGGCTGCGTAGGATTGTGCCGCACTCAAAGCCAAACACAGTAGAATGATGGGTATTCCGATGGTCATGCGGGTCTGGCACATGATTTCACGATAGCCCAACAGATGAACAGATAACAATCTGATTTGGGACGCTCAGTCGCCGGGGTTCGGTTAGGCGTTTTTGTTCGGGCAGTGTTTGTTGAGAGCAGCCGAGAGGGTTCGCTGAAAGCCGTGCGTCAATAATATGCGCGCGTCCTGTTGCATCATTTTATTGGCCGGCATTTAGGGCTGTAGCGGCAGATTTGCAAAACATAGACTATGTCGACTTGTACAGACATTGATCCTGCAGAAAAGTTACGTTCTCCAATAGTAGTGTTGGGAACCACTATCCAGTCCTTAGTCGGTTTCTGGAGCGAGGGCATCGTAGATTTTCTGACCTTCTTCGGATTGAAAAAAACCTTTGCGACCCAAAAGCCAATATCCACTGGAGGAGGTAGCCTCGTACTGGGAAAGTTGAACAAGACTGCCGGCGTTCAGGTGGCCTTGTAAAACGCCGTGCCATCCCAGTGCGATCCCTGATCCTGCCAGCGCCAGATGTAGCGCCATACCATGATCGTTTACGATGATCCGGTTGTCCAAGAAGTTCCAGTTCTCGGAACTGGCTCCAAGCCAGGATTGCCAGTCCAACCAGCGGTGCTCGGTGTCTTCCAGCTCGATGAAGGGAACGCCTCCGGTTTCAACCCGGTCCTTCAATTTAAGAATCTGCCGGGCGACGCTGGGCGACGCGACCGGGAAAACACGTTCCCGGATCAACAGGCGGGCCTCGAACCCGGGCCAGTATCCGTCCCCGAATGCAATCCAGCAATTTGCCTCTTCTCGAAACAAGTCAGCATCCGTTACTAGCGTTACGACTTTGGTGCGCACGTTTAGGTGTTTGGACAGTGCCGGTAGGCGGGGTGATACCCAATGCGCGGCGACACCGGCATATGTCGCGATCGTCCAGACCTGCTTTTGATCGGCACGTCGAATCCGGGCCGATGTCTCGCGGATTCCATCAAAAGCTCGTGAAACCGAGTGAAACAAATCATGCGCTGGCGGCGTGGGCTCAAGCTTGCTGTTTTTTCGCAGGAAAAGACGAGTCCCCAAGTCTTCTTCTAACTGTTTGATTTGATAACTTATTGCTGGCTGTTGGACGTTCAGGGCATCGGCGGCCCTAGTAAAGTTACCCAGAATGTAGACTTCTTCGAAGGCGCGCAGGCCTTTGAGTGTCGGTGTACGTCGTGACATTGAAAAATTCGATACCCCTTAAAAATTTTTCCATATTTTACAGAATCCGCATTCTAATTAAACAACGCGGACCAGAAATTAGTCAGACAGAAAAAGACACAATGCGCCAGAAGTGATCCGGGTTGGTTTCCAAAAAGTTAACTACGTCTTCTCGTGGCGTGTGGTGGCTTGACGGGTTCCTGTTTCGGCGCTGACAGTGCCATTGAGCTTTCTTCCTGAACGTTCTGAGCCGCCAACAGTTGGTGGCAAACTAAAAAACTGATCTGGTCGTTTGGGAGGAAAGGCCATGCAGCACAACTATGACGCATTGGCGCAAAATGCAGCGAACTTTGTACCGCTTTCACCGCTTTCGTTTTTGTCGCGGGCAAACTCGGTCCATCGAGACCGTGTCGCGGTTATCTATGGGGATGTTCGCCGCAATTGGAGCGATATAGCCGCTCGGGCGAGTGCTTTTGCAAGCGGCCTGAAGGCGTTGGGTTTGTCCAAGGGCGACACAATTTCGATCCTAAGCCCGAACATCCCGGAATTGTTCGAGCTTCATTTCGCCATCCCGCTGATGGGCGCGGTTCTCAACACGCTCAATACACGGTTGGAAGCCGAAACGATCGCTTACATTCTGGATCATGCAGATACCAAACTGGTGATTGTTGATCGTGAGTTCGTTCCCCTCCTGTCGCAGGCTTTCGAGCGGCTTGGCCGCACGGTCCCAGTGGTCGAGATCAACGATGTGAATGCGCCAAGGTTCGACACGTTGGGTGGCAGAAACTACGAGGACCTCGCCGCTGCTCCTGTCGATCCTGATCTGTTGGTCTCGCCAGCCAGTGAATGGGATGCGATCGCTCTGAATTACACGTCGGGCACATCGGGGCGCCCGAAGGGCGTCGTGTATCACCACCGCGGTGCGTATCTGATGGCTTTGGGTACTGTTGCCGCTTGGGAAATGCCGCACTATCCGATCTATCTGTCTGTGGTCCCGATGTTCCATTGTAATGGCTGGGGCCATCCGTGGATGATGGCTATTCTGGGCGGAACCAAGGTTTTCACGCGGACGCCCGCAGCAGACAAAGTTCTGGACGCGATCCGGACCCATGGTGTCACCCATTTGGGAGCGGCGCCTATCGTACTTCAGATGATCGCGGAGCACGAAGATACCGATGCCGCGCCGTTTGATCCCGCAATTCGTGTCCTTACCGCTGGTGCGCCGCCGCCGCCTTCTGTCTTGGAAAAGACCAAGGCGATGGGTCTGGACGTCATGCAGGTTTACGGCCTGACCGAAACATATGGCCATATCTCGCAGTGCTTGTGGCAGGAAGAATGGGATCACAAGCACCCCGAGGAGCAAGCCCAGTTGCAAGCCCAGCAGGGTATCGCTTTCCCAATGGTCGAAGATGTGACGGTTCTGGATAGCGAGACCGGGCAAGAAGTTCCGCGCGACGGCGAAACGCAAGGCGAGATTGCAATTAGGGGCAACACGGTGATGAAGGGGTACTACAAAGATCCCGAAGCCACGGCCAAGGCGTTCAAGGATGGATGGTTCTGGTCTGGTGATGCCGCCGTTATTCAACCGGACGGCTATATCCAAATCCGCGACCGGTTAAAGGATGTGATTATTTCGGGGGGCGAAAACATCTCGTCGGTCGAGGTTGAGGCCGTGTTATTCCGCCACCCGGCAGTTCAAGCAGCGGCGGTTGTTGCGAAGGCTGACCCGAAATGGGGGGAAGTGCCATGTGCATTTGTTGAACTGCGCCCGGGTCATGAGGCTGACGAAGCAGAAATCATCAGCTTTTGTCGCGCAAATCTGGCTGGGTTCAAGACCCCTAAATCGGTGATCTTCGCTGAGTTGCCCAAGACATCGACCGGAAAGATCCAGAAATTCCAGCTGCGGGAAACCGCCAAAGCCGCAAAGGAGTAGATGGATACAGTCACACCAGAAGCACGTTTGCGCGATCAACGCTCTGAGGCGCGAAAAACGGGTTTAGGGTGAGAGACACTCGAACACAAAACACCGCTCGATACACAAGACGGAGACCTAGGTGCCGGGCGGATCGTGCTTAATGACCATCTATTTTAAGTGCGAGTTTTACGAAATCACGGAGGAGAAACATAAATGGCAAAAGAACCACCACTGATGGAGTTGCCCATCGAAGTCAGCGAAGGCGGCTTTTATGATGGCTTCAGCAAAGACGTCACCATCGCGTCAAAAATCCTAGTCGGTGCGCTGATCTTCTGGGCGATTGCCTTCCCAGAGAACGCATCGAGTGTTTTGGGCGCAATGAACAGCTTCCTGCTGTCTAACTTTGCGGCCTGGTACACGTGGGTCGTGGCGTTCTTCATCATCGTCTGTGTGGTGCTGGCGCTGATCCCGTCGACTGGCCGTCTGAAAATGGGCCTGCCCGGTGACAAACCTGAGTTTTCAAGCTTTTCTTGGTTCTCGATGATGTTCGGGGCGGGGATTGGCATCGGAATGCTGACGTTTGCAACCGCAGAGCCTATGTACCACTTTGCCAATAACCCCGAGGTTATTCAGGGTCTGGCAGAAGGGTCGTCGGCTGATAACGTTCGCAATGCCTATAAGTGGTCGTTCCTGCATTGGGGCTTCTCGGCTTGGGCGTGCTATGCGCTGGTTGGCTTGTCGCTGGGGTATTTCTCGTACCGCCGCAACCTGCCGCTGACCATCCGCTCGGGTCTGGCACCGCTGTTCGGCAGTGCGCTGTCGGGTAAGCTGGGTCACGCGATCGACATCGTTGCCGTTGTTGCCACCATTCTAGGCGTCGCGCAGACGCTGGGCTTTGGCGTTGAACAGTTCGTCGCCGGTCTGCACCGGATTGGTGTTGGCGATTGGTTGTTGAATGAAGATGGCAAAGCCACCACTGCTGCCATCGTTGTTGCTCTGCTGGTCATCATGGGTGCGTCCACCTTGTCTGCTCTGTCGGGCGTCGGCAAAGGCATCAAATGGCTGTCGAACATCAACATGGGCCTCAGCTTCTTCCTGCTGGCGTTCTTCTTGATCTTCGGCTCGGCTCTGTTCGGCCTGCAAGCACTGTTTGTCGGCTTGTTCGACTATATCGTGGCGTTGCCGGGTATGCTGTTCAACGTCTGGAAAGCTGATGGTACCGAAACCGGCGATGCGCTGGCCAGCTGGCAGGGCGGATGGTCCGTCTTCTACTGGGCCTGGTGGATCGCATTTGCACCATTCGTGGGTGTGTTCCTGGCGCGTATCTCGCGCGGGCGGACCGTTCGTGAATACGTGCTGGGTGCGATCATCATCCCCTCGATGATGTGCTTCGTCTGGTTCACCATCGTTGGTGGCACCGCCATCGACCTGACCCTGAACGGCACCGCTGGTGACGCGATTTCGGGTGCCGGTCAGCAGGCACAGCTGTTTGCGATGCTGGACGTGATCCTGTCGTCTGGCTTTGCCTGGGTAATGGCGGTAATTGTTGTGATCCTGCTGCTGACCTATCTGGTCACTTCGGCAGACTCGGCTGTTCTGATCGTGAACACCATCAACTCGGGTGGTGACGAAGGCCCCAAAGGCCGTCCGCACATCATCTTCTGGGGCACGGCTCTGGCGTTGGTTGTGGGTGCCTTGTTGATCATCGGTGGACTGGGCGCGATCCAGACCGCAATGGTGATCGGAGCGCTGCCGTTCAGCCTGGTGATGGCGCTGATGGGTGTTGCACTGATCAAGGGCATCATCCGTGACAGTCGCCGTGAAAAGCTGGGCGTGACCAGCGTTCACGCCGCTGAACCGGCCGAGTAAGGTCTGAAAATCGGGGCGGGCGCGTAAAAACGCCCGCCCTTTTTTTGTGCCCGCCCTTTCGCGGGACCCAGAATTCGTTAGATGTTTGACCCAGAAAAAAAGTCATAGGATAGACGATGCTGAACCTCGACCAACTGAGTGAACTGAAGAATCTGGTCGTTGAGCGACACGAAGATGGCGTCTGGATTGTGCGACTGAACCGCCCGAACAAACGCAACGCGTTGGATATTGCCACGATTGATGAACTGGTTGACCTGTTCAGCAGCGCGCCTCGACTTGGCGCCGCGGCGATTGTCCTAACAGGCGAAGGCGATCACTTTTGCGCTGGCCTCGATCTGGTCGAGCACCATCAGGCCGATCGTAGTCCTGCTGATTTCATGCATGTCTGCCTGCGTTGGCATGAAGCGTTCAATAAAATGGAATATGGCGGCGTTCCCGTGATCGCCGCCCTTACTGGCGCTGTTGTGGGCGGCGGATTGGAACTGGCCAGTGCGGCGCATATCCGTGTCGCCGACGCCAGCACTTATTTCGCTCTACCCGAGGGCCAGCGTGGGCTGTTCACCGGCGGAGGGGCCACTATTCGGGTGGCTGATCTTGTTGGCAAGGCCCGCATGGTCGACATGATGCTGACGGGCCGCGTTTATCAGGGGCAGGAGGCAGTTGAAATCGGTCTGGCGCAATACCGTGTCGAGGGGTCCAGCTTTGACAAAGCGTTGGACCTTGCGCGCCGCGCGGCTGAGAACCTGCCGTTGACTAACTTTGCCATCTGCTCTGCGATCAGCCACATGCAGAACATGTCTCCTTTGGACGCGGCCTATGCCGAATCGGTCGTTGCCGGTGTGGTGAATACTCAAACTGATGCCCGCGCGCGACTTGAGGCGTTTGCCAACAAGACGGCCGCGCGTATTCGACCCGACAGTTAGTGCATCGAGCGTCACCTTTGGGCGCTGAGGGAGTCATAATCTACTCGTTTTCCCGTAAATTAATTTTTTAAAAACAAGTTATTAGACGCTTTCTGTCGGTTCTATATTAACGCTGCTTATATCACTTGGTATTATTAGTCATTGGATTTGTTTTGTTTGGATTTGGCAGATTGAGGTCAACCCAAGGAGGAGGCATCCATGACGACGACTGCAATCGGCCACTATATCAATGGCGAGGTTTATGGTGGTGCGCGCACCAACACTCAGGACGTGTTCAACCCGGCGACGGGGGCTCTGTCGGGGCAGGTTGATCTGGCCTCGGTTGGGGATGTGGACAAGGCGGTTGCGGCGGCCAAGTCGGCGTTTCCGGCGTGGTCGAACATGCCTCCGATCCGCCGCGCGCGGTTGATGAACAAGTTCCTGAACCTGCTGAACGAGCACAAGGACGAGCTGGCCCGCGCCATCACCGCCGAGCATGGCAAGGTCTTCACCGACGCCCGCGGCGAGGTTGAGCGCGGCATCGATATCGTCGAGTTCGCCTGCGGCATCCCGCAGCTGCTCAAGGGCGATTTCACCGATCAGGTTTCGACCGGCATCGACAACTGGACCCTGCGCCAGCCGTTGGGTGTGGTGGCGGGCGTGACCCCGTTCAACTTCCCGGTGATGGTGCCGATGTGGATGTTCCCGGTAGCGATTGCGGCGGGCAACACGTTTGTCCTGAAGCCTTCGCCAACCGATCCGACGCCGTCGCTGATGTATGCGGAACTGATGAAAGAGGCCGGCTTCCCCGATGGTGTCTTCAACGTGGTGCAGGGCGACAAGGTGGCCGTGGACGCGCTGCTGGAGCACCCCGACGTGCAGGCGATTTCCTTCGTCGGTTCGACCCCGATTGCGAATTACATCTACGAGACCGGCGCCCGTCACGGCAAGCGCGTGCAGGCTCTGGGTGGGGCCAAGAACCACATGCTGGTGATGCCCGACGCCGATCTGGACAAGGCTGTCGATGCGCTGATGGGCGCGGCCTATGGCTCGGCCGGCGAGCGCTGCATGGCGATCTCGGTGGCCACGCTGGTGGGCGACGTGGGCGACAAGATCGTGCCGATGATTGCGGAACGTCTGGCCTCGCTGAAGGTCAAGAACGGGGTCGAGATGGACGCCGAAATGGGCCCGATCGTCACCAAGGCTGCGCATGAGCGGATCACCGGCTACATCGCCAAAGGTGTCGAAGAAGGCGCTGATCTGGTGGTCGATGGCCGTGGCTACACGGTTGAAGGTCACGAGGATGGCTATTGGATGGGCGGCACGCTGTTCGACAATGTCACCAAGGACATGACGATCTACAAAGAGGAAATCTTTGGTCCGGTTCTGTCCTGTATCCGCGTCGACAGCTTTGCCGAGGGTGTGCAGCTGATCAACGACCACGAGTTCGGCAACGGCGTCAGCATCTTCACCCGCGACGGCAACGCCGCGCGCGAGTTCGGGCGTCAGATTCAGGTGGGCATGGTTGGTGTGAACGTGCCGATCCCGGTGCCGATGGCCTGGCACGGTTTCGGCGGTTGGAAGAAGAGCCTGTTCGGCGACACCCACGCCTATGGCGAAGAGGGCGTCCGCTTCTACACCAAGCAGAAGTCCATCATGCAGCGCTGGCCTGAAAGCATCTCAAAAGGCGCTGAGTTCACTATGCCCGTCGCGCGCTGAGATCGGAGCACTGACCATGGAAACCTTTGACTATATCGTCGTGGGGGCCGGCACCGCCGGCTGCCTGCTGGCCAATCGTCTCAGCAAGGATCCGTCGAAACGTGTCCTGCTGCTGGAAGCTGGTAAGAAAGACAATTACCCGTGGATTCACATCCCCGTCGGGTATCTGTACTGCATTGGCAACCCCCGCACCGACTGGTTGTACCAGACCGAGCCCGACAAGGGCCTGAACGGTCGAACGCTGCGCTATCCACGTGGCAAGACGCTGGGGGGCTGCTCTTCGATCAACGGCATGATCTACATGCGGGGTCAAGCGCGTGACTTTGACAATTGGGCAAAGCTGAGCGGCGAAGAGGATTGGAGCTGGCAGAACTCTCTGCCCGACTTCAAGGCGCATGAAAACCACTACAAGCTGGATGGCGGGGCGGACCCGGCGACCGGCGACAACAGCCGCTTTTCCGACCTGCATGGTCATGGCGGTGAGTGGCGTGTCGAAAAGCAGCGCCTGCAATGGGACGTGCTGGATTCCTTTGCCAAGGCCGCGAATGAGGCGGGCATTGAATCGACCGACGATTTCAACTCGGGCGACAATGCCGGGGTCGGTTACTTTGACGTCAACCAGAAATCGGGCTGGCGCTGGAACACCTCCAAAGGATTCCTGCGTCCGGCGAAGGACCGTCAGAACCTGACCATCTGGACCGAAGCGCAGGTCGAGCGTCTGACCTTTGACACCACCGATGACGGCGCGACCCGCTGTTCCGGTGCGGTTGTCCGCCGTGCGGGCCAGCCGGTGACCGTCAAGGCGCAGGCCGAGGTCATTCTGTCCGCCGGGGCCATCAACTCGCCGCAGATTCTGCAGCTGTCGGGCATCGGGGACGGTGAATTCCTGAAATCGCAGGGCATCGACGTGGTGCTGGACGCGCCCGCCGTGGGTGAGAACCTGCAGGATCACCTGCAGATCCGCGCCGTGTTCAAGGTGGACGGAGCCAAGACCCTGAACACGCTGGCCAACAGCCTGGTGGGCAAGGCCAAGATCGGCTTGCAATATGCGCTGCAGCGCTCGGGCCCGATGAGCATGTCGCCCAGCCAGCTGGGCGCATTCACCCGGTCGGACCCCAGCCGCACCCATGCCAATCTGGAATATCACGTCCAGCCGCTGAGCCTTGAGGCCTTTGGCGAAGACCTGCATGACTTCCCGGCGATTACGGTCAGCGTGTGCAACCTGAACCCCACCAGCCGTGGCCATGTGCGCATCCGGTCGGGCAAATATACTGACGCGCCAATGATCGCGCCGAACTATCTGGACACCGAGGATGACCGCAAGGTCGCCGCCGACAGCCTGCGTCAGGTGCGTGAAATCATGGCGAAACCGGCCATGAAGCGCTATAACCCGCAGGAATGGAAACCGGGCATCCAGTACCAGTCCGATGAGGAACTGGCCAAGCTGGCGGGCGATATCGCCAACACGATCTTCCATCCCGTCGGCACTGCCAAGATGGGTAGCGCGGATGATCCGACGGCCGTGGTTGACCCTCAGCTCAAGGTCAAGGGGATCAAGGGATTGCGCGTGGTCGATGCCTCGATCATGCCCGAGATCACCAGTGGCAATACCAACGCTCCGACCCTGATGATCGCGGAAAAGGCGGCGCGGTGGATTCAGGCGGGCCGCTAACGCGGCGCTCATAAAAATCTGGCCTCGGGTTCATGGGCGGACCCGGGGCTTTTCACGTCATATCGGGCTGCGGGTCCGACATTTTGCAGGGATAATGCACATGACACGTCACACGTCCACGGAGCTGCCGCTTGCCGGTGTCAAGGTGATCGATTTTGGTCAATATATCGCTGGCCCGGCCGTTGCCATGGTGCTGGCCGATTTCGGCGCGACCGTGATCCGGGTGGAAATCCCCGGTGGTCCGCTGTGGGAGAGCCCGGCCAATGCGACGCTGAATCGCAACAAACAGATTGTGACGCTGGACCTGAAAACCGACGAAGGTATGGATCAGGTCCGCCGGTTGATCGCCGAGGCTGATATTCTGGTCGAAAGCTTCCGTCCAGGCACCATGACCCGCATGGGTCTGGATTTCGCCGAGATGCGTAAAGCCCGCCCTGAACTGATCACTCTGTCGATCCCCGGTTTTGCCTCGAATGACGAGCTGCGCCGCGAATGGCGGGCCTATGAAAGCGTCATCGCTGCGTCTTCGGGCGTGTTCACCGATATGGGCCTGAACCGGGTGCTGATGGGGATCAACCCCTCCTTTTCGCCGCTGCCGCTGGCTTCGGCCTATGGCACGATGCTGGCCGCGTCTTCGGTGGTGCTGGCGCTGCAATCGCGCGAGCGTACCGGGTACGGCGACCAGATCGAGGTGCCGCTGGCCTCGGCCGTGATGGAAGGGCTCAGCTACAACTCGATCAAGATCGAGGACTATCCCGACCGCTACAAGACCCAGCGCGAGCTTGAGATCGAGCGGCGCCGAGTCGAAGGTCTGCCGATGAATGTCAGCTACGAAGACCTGCAGGAATTGCTGGACCCGTTCTACCGGTCCTACAAGTGTAAAGACGGGCGGATGTTCTATGTGGTCTGCCCTAGCCACAAGGACCACGCCAAGCGCTGCCTCAAGAAGCTTGGCATCTATGATGAGCTGGTCGAGGAAGGGCTGACCGAGGAAGAAGACACCTATCTGCCCATGTCCGAGTGGAAGAACGACGTGTCGCTGGGCGTCTATCCGCTGCCAAAGGAATGGGCCGACAAGATCGCCGAGCGGATGAAAGAAGTGTTCCTGACACGGACCTCAAAGGAATGGGAGCGGATTTTCGGCCGCGGCAAATTCCCCGGCGCGCCCCAGCGCTGGTTGCAGGAGTGGATTCACGATGACCACGCCGAAACCGCCGGACTGATGGTCGAGGTCGAAGACCCGGAGTTTGGCACCATGATCCAGCCCGGCCCGATGGTCTGGCTTGAGGAAAGCGGCGAAGAAATGCTCGAACCGCGCGGCCGGGAATGGGTGGATTTCGACACGGCTCTGGCCTCGCTGCGCGCGCATGAAACAGCGGTGCCCGACCCGGTGCCCGAAGAAGAGAAAACCGGCTGGCTGGACGGCGTCCGCATTCTGGACTTGTGCAATGTGATTGCCGGGCCGCATTCCGTGTCCTATCTGGCCCGTTTCGGGGCCGAGGTGATCAAGCTGGACCCGGCCAAGCCGTTTTATGACTGCTGGAACACGGTGATTTTCAGCCTGACACATGGTTCGGGCAAACGCTCGGTTCTGGCGGATATGAAATCGCCCGAAGGTCGCGCGATCTTTGAGAAACTGGTGAAATCCGTCGATGTCATCGTTTGGAATGCGACCGACGCGCAGGTGCAGTCGATGGGTCTGGACCGCGAAAACCTGGCCAGAATGAACCCCGATGCGATCTTCTGCAAGATGGATTGCTTTGGCGGCGTCCGCCGGGGGCCGCGGTCGAACTATCTGGGCTATGACGATCTGGTGCAGGCCACCACAGGCATCATGCTGCGCTTTGGCGGCTCGATGGAGACGCCCGAGGAACACGCGCATGTGGGCACCATTGACGTCATGTGCGGCTTTGGCGGCTCGCTTGGTGTGGCGACGGCGCTGTACCAAAAGCTTAAAACCGGTCAGGTCGGGCGTCCGCGCACCTCGCTGGCGGCGCTCAGCGGTCTGGCGCAGATCCCCTATTGCTATGACCATGAACGCCGGGGGCTGTTTGACGAACCGGCGGGCCGTGAGTTCAACGGCTATGACGCGCTGACCCGCTTTTACTATACCTCGTCCGACCGTTTCATCCTCCTGAGCGCCTATGAACACGATGTGCCCCGTCTGGCTTCGGTCGAGGGGTTGGAAGGGTTCGAAGAAGTCGCCCCCGAGGATCGCGACGCCTTTTTGGCCAACGCCTTTTATCAGGCTCGCGCCAGCGACTGGGCGGAACGTCTGCAGGCGGCGGATGTGGGTGGAACGATCTGCGAAAACATCGAATCGCTGCGCTATTACAACGCGCGGCCTGCGGATGGCACGCCGGGGATCGACCGGGGCAGCTATTCCTTCTCGGTGCGCGAAGATCACCCCAGCGGCCACACGGTCACGCAGCTGGACCCCTTTGCCATCCGCCCTGTGCGCGGAACGGTCTATGCGCTGGACCCGGCCGAGAAATTCGGCACTTCCACGCGGGCGGTTCTGCAGGAACTGGGCTATGACGACGCAGCCATTGACGGAATGTTAAACGATGGCACGGTCAGCGAGAGCTGGAGCAGGGAATACCTGCCCAGTTAATAAAAAGACCTAAGCGGTATCTTGATCCCAAGGTGCCACTTAGGTTCGCGCGCCGATGTTCGGTTATTCCTTAGCGGCACTGACCGGTGATCGTCTATCGAAAGAAAACCATAACCCAAACCATGGATGCTGGAGGTTCCGTTCATGTCTGGGACTGCTCTTGTTTTTCGAGGAACCGGACTTGTCGGCAGAGCACTGGTCGACTTGCTAATACGTGACGAACGCTAGGAACGCGTTGTTTGTGTCGATCGCAAGCCAATTAGGTACGAAGGACATAAGGTTGTCCAGGTTCTGGCGGACAAGGGTTCTATCGAAGCGGTCGCCGCGCGCCTTTGTGCGGACACAGTGTTTTCTTGCCTTGGAACAACTCAGAAAGTGGCCGGGGTCGTGAGGCATTCCGCGAGATCGACCATGACTATGTACTGCATTGCGCCCAAATTGCGTATCGAAAGGGGGCCACGCGGTTTCTTTTAGTGTCTTCAATGGGAGCAAGGATCGGGTCTACCAGTTACTATGTACATGTCAAAGGCGAGACAGAACGTGACCTCGCCAGGATTGGGTATCCTTCTGTCGATATACTTAGCCAGACAACATGCAAGCCAAGCAAATCCTGATCGTCGAGGATGATCCGACCAGCCTTGAGGCGATGGCAGGATATTATGAAGTCGAAGGCTACCGAGTCGTCCGTGCCCACGACAGCGACGAAATGGAGCGCGAACTTAAGCGGCACGTGATTGATATGGTTGTCCTGGATATTCGCCTGCCCGGAAAGGACGGGCTGACCCTTTTGCGTGAATTGCGGGCAGAATCGGATGTACCTGTAATTGTCGCCAGCGCGCGCGGCGAGGACGTGGACAGGATCGTCGCGTTGGAGATTGGTGCTGATGACTATTTGCACAAACCCGTCAACCTGCGCGAATTGTTGGTGCGGACAAAGAACATACTGCACAGGGTCGCAATGCCGGCCGTTCCTCATTCGGAACAGGATGAGGTGCTCGAGTTCAACGGGCTTACTCTTGATCGCGGCGCACGCACGTTGACAGCAGCAAATGGAGAAGACGTTCACCTCACGCGAGGCGAGTTTGAATTGCTCAGCTATCTCGCCCAACGCCCCAAGCGCGTGCTGCAACGAGATCAGTTGCTGGACTGTCTATCAGGTCGCGACTGGCAACCCTTTGATCGCACCGTAGATGTGATCATTGGACGGCTGCGGAACAAAATTGAAGTGAATTCAAAAGCGCCCGAAATTCTTGTGACCGTTCACGGGGTAGGTTACGTGTTCATGGGGGCTTAGCCATTAG